>NZ_CP137852.1:1937500-3137500 GCF_033547095.1 Sediminicoccus rosea
TTCCACGCCAACCCGGACCAGTTCGCCGATGCCTTCGCGCGGGCCTGGTTCAAGCTGACCCACCGCGACATGGGGCCGCGCGCCCGCTACCTCGGCAAGCTCGTGCCGGCCGAGGTGCTGGTCTGGCAGGACCCGATCCCGGCCGTCACCCACCCGCTGGTGGATGCGGCCGACATCGCGGCGCTGAAGGGGCAGATCCTGGCCTCCGGCCTCTCGATCGCCGATCTCGTCTCGGTCGCCTGGGGTTCGGCCTCCACCTTCCGCGGCTCGGACAAGCGGGGCGGCGCCAATGGCGCGCGCATCCGCCTCGCGCCGCAGAAGGACTGGGCCGTGAATGAGCCCGCCAAGCTCGCCCGCGTGCTGGGCGTGCTGGAGGGCATCCAGGCCGGCTTCAACGCCAAGGGGGCCAAGAAGGTCTCGATGGCGGACCTGATCGTGCTGGGCGGTGGCGCGGCGATCGAGCAGGCGGCCAAGGCGGCCGGCGTCGCGGTGGAAGTGCCCTTCACCCCGGGCCGCGCCGATGCGCTGCCGGAGCACACGGACGTCGCCTCCTTCGCGGTTCTCGAGCCGAAGGCGGATGGCTTCCGCAACTTCGTGGGCGAGGAGAACGGCCTCACCCCCGAGGAGCGCCTGGTGGACCGCGCGCAGCTGCTGACGCTGTCGGCACCCGAGATGACGGTGCTGGTGGGTGGCCTGCGCGTGCTGGGCGCCAATCACGGCAGCGCGCCGCATGGCGTGTTCACGACGCGGCCGGGCGCGCTCACCAACGACTTCTTCGTGAACCTGCTCGACATGAGCACGGCCTGGGCGCCTTCGGCGGACATGCACGGCCTCTACATCGGGCGGGACCGCGCGTCGGGTCAGGTGAAGTGGACGGCGAGCCGGGTGGACCTGGTCTTCGGCTCCAACTCGCAGCTGCGTGCGCTGGCCGAGGTCTTCGCGGTGGACGGCGCCCATGCCGCCTTCGTGCATGACTTCGTGGCGGCCTGGACCAAGGTGATGAACCTGGACCGCTTCGACCTCGCCTGAGCGAGGGAACGGGGTCCGGGCCATGGCCCGGACCTCCCTTGCGGGCCGCCGGGGCGAGAGCCGCGGCGGCCCTTTCTTTTTCAGATGCGCCCGGCGGCGGCGAGGGTGGCGCGGGCAGCGGCCTCCACCTCCAGCGGATCATCCGGCGTGTTGCGCGGGACGCGGCGGAAGCTGGCGCGGCGGCCATCATGCCCATAGGGGTCGGGGTGGATCAGGATGCGCCCCTCGGCATCCGGCCAGGCGGTCATGTAGGCGAGGACCACCTGCACCTCCTGCAGGGGGTGCAGCTCGATGGTGCGGCCGGTCGCGACCTGTTCGTTCAGATCCTCCACCGGCATGTCCAGCACCCAGGCGCAGAGCTCGCGGATCGCCTCCACCCGCACGCAGCCATGCGAGAGGGTGCGCGTCTCCCGCGCGAAGAGGGCGGGGCGGTTGGTGCCATGCAGGAAGATGCCGTCCGAGTTGAGCAGCCCGAGCCGCAGCGGGCCGAGCGGGTTGTTCGGCCCGGGCGGCTGGATCAGGCGCCCGCCCACCGCGTGGAAGCCCGCCGTGCCGCCGGCCCGCACCTCGGCCATGATGCTGGGCGGCACATGCCAGGGCGGGTTGCAGCGCACCGAGGTGGTGAAGGTCATCAGCTGCGGCGTGCGGTGGCGCGGCGTGCCGACGACGACGCGCGAGCGCATCACCTCGCGCCCCGCCTCGAAGGCCACCAGCTCGGCGCCCGCGATGTTCACCAGGATCAGGCGTGGCGCGGCCCAGTCCACATCCATCTCGGCCAGCCGCTCCAGCGTGCGGTCGAGCGCCTGGGTGGCCCGTGGATGGGCCTCGCCGTCGCGGGCGCGCCGCAACGTCTCGGGCATCGGCAAGGCCCGGGCGGGCGGGGCCAGCGCGAGCAGGGGAGCGGCGAGGAGCAGGCGGCGGGTGGGGTTCATGGGGATGACGGGCCGATGGATTTGCCGCCATGCTAGGGAACGACGCGGCTGAATCTCAACGAAAATCCACTTGGGGGAAAATCCGCTTGAGTGCGCGGCGGTGCGCTGGAACGCCCGGTATACGATCTCGCCATGTCCCCCGCCGCGCCGCGTGTTAGGCTTCTTCCGCAACGAGGCTGACAACAAGGAAGGACAAGCCCCATGGCCGATCTCATCATCATTGCCTACGACAATGTCGCGACTGCCCAGGCGGCGCGCGCCAAGCTCGTCGAATTGCAGGGCCGCTACCTGATCGAACTCGGCGACGCCGTGGTGGCCGAGCGCGAGGCCGATGGCCAGGTGAAGCTGCACCAGCCGGTGAACCTCACGGCGGTCGGCGCCGCATCGGGCGGCATGTGGGGTGCGCTGATCGGGCTGCTCTTCCTCAACCCGCTGCTGGGTGCCGCCGTCGGCGCGGGCGCCGGCGCGCTGAGCGGCAAGTTCACCGACCTTGGCATCAACGACCAGTTCATGAAGGACACGGCGGCGGCGCTGCCGGCGGGCGGGGCCGCGCTCTGCATCCTCGTGCGCAAGGTGACGGCGGACAAGGTGATCCCCGAGATGGCGCATTTCGGCGGCCATGTGCTGCAGACCAGCCTGACCAAGGAGCAGGAGGCCAAGCTCGACGCCGCGCTGAAGGCGGGCTGATCCAGGCTTGGCCTGGCTGAGCACATCGTCCGGCTATGGGGGGCTCGCCAAGGCCTTCCATTGGCTGACGGTGCTGCTCTTCGCCTTCCAGCTGCTCTCCGCCCAGATCATGCTCCGGCTCGACGAGCATGGCCGCGTGATCGGGCTGGGCGGGAGCGACTGGTACAACTGGCACAAGACGCTCGGGCTGGTCGCGCTGCTGGTGGCGGCGGGCCGGCTCTGGGCCCGGCGCGCCGGGACGCTGCCCGATTGGGCGCCGAGCCTCACGGATCTGGAGAAGCGGCTGGTGCACCGGGCGGAGCAGGCGCTCTATGCCGCCATGTTCCTGATGCCGGTGAGCGGTTTCGTCTTCACCATGGCGGCGGGGTATGGGGTGCAATTCGCCAGCATCTGGCCCCTGCCGAACCCGATCGGCCGATGGGCGACGCTGGGCGAGGCCGCACGCCTCGTCCATCTCGGCATGGCGATCCTGCTTGGGCTGGCGGTCGCCGTGCATCTGGGGGTGGTGCTGCGGCACGCGCTGTGGCTGCGCAACGGGCTGCTGCGGCGGATGCTCCCAGGGTCATCTGGGCGACAATAGGAGCGGCGGTGGGTGGAATGGTGGGCGATGTAGGGCTCGAACCTACGACCCGCTGATTAAGAGTCAGCTGCTCTACCAACTGAGCTAATCGCCCGCCGTGCGGGGCGTTCTAAACGGCTTCGCGCGCTTGTCCAGCCCCGCCACGCATACCGGCCATGCCAAGAGGCATTTTCCCCGCCCCCGCCGGCTGCTCCTGCACATAGCTGGGCCAGGCGAGACCGGTGACGCGGCCGCGCAAGGCCCGCAGCAGGGCGAGGCCCTCCTCCACCGGCACATGGAAGCGCGCCGTGCCGGGCGCGGGGTCGAGCTGGTGCAGGTAGTAGGGCTTCACGCGGTGCCGCAGCATGGCGCGGAACAGCGCCTCCAGCGCGGCCTCGCTGTCATTGACGCCGCGCAGCAGCACGGATTGGCCGAGCAGCACGAGCCCCGCCGCGTGCAGCCCACGCAGCCCGGCCGCCGCCTCGGGCGTGAATTCCGCCGCATGATTGGCGTGCACGCAAAGATAGAGCGGCCGGTCCAGGGTCAGCGCCGCCAGCATGCCAGGCGTGATGCGCCCAGGGTCCGCCACTGGCACGCGGCTGTGGATGCGCAGCGTCTCGATGTGGGGAATCGCGGCCAGCCGCGCCAGGATGCGCCCAAGGCGCCGCGGTGAGAGCATCAGCGGGTCACCGCCGGTCAGGATCACCTCGCGCACCGCGGGCGTTTCGGCGAACCAGTCCAGCGCCGCCTCCAATTCCGCCTCGCTCAGCAGGCCGCCATCGGGGCCGACGGCCTCGCGCCGGAAGCAGAAGCGACAATAAACCGGGCAGGCCAGCAGGGGCTTGAGCAGCGCGCGGTCCGGATAGCGGTGCACCACGCCCTTGATGGGGGTGAAGGGCGCGTCGGCCGTCGGGTCCTCCAGCTCATGCGGCGCCGTGATGAGCTCCTCGGGCTCGGGCAGGTATTGCGCGGCGATGGGCGCGCCGGCCTCGCGGATCAGGGCGGCCATGGCGGGGGTGACGGCGATGGAATAGCGGGCCGCCACCGCCTCCAGCGCGGAGGCTGCGGCGGGCGCGATCAGGCCGGCGTCAACCAGCTCCTGGGGGGTGCGCAGCGTGCGGGTCATGGCAGGCGAGGCTCTGCCCTGGTAAGGGCTGCCGCGCAATGCCCCATCCCGTATGGCACCCCGAGAGCCTGGCCGCGCGCCTGCCCTTCCTCGACGCCCGCGCGCGCCTGACCGCCGCCACGCGCGCCTGGCTCACCCAGCGCGGCTATCGCGAGGTGGAGACGCCCTGCCTCGTGCCCGCGCCGGGGATGGAGGTGCATCTGCGCGGCTTCCAGAGCGCCTATGAGCCGCATCTGGGTCAAGGGGAGCGGCGCGCGCTCTGGCTGCGCACCTCGCCGGAACTCGCCTTGAAGCGGCTGCTGGTCGGCGGTGCCGGGCCGGTCTTCGAACTCGCCCGCGTCTGGCGCAATGGCGAGATCGGCGCGCGCCACGCGCCCGAATTCACCATGCTGGAATGGTATCGCCCGGGCCTCATGCTGGAGGGACTGATGGCGGAGACGGAGGCGCTGGTCCGCGCGCTCTGCCCGCCCATGGTGGCGCATGAGGGGGTGACGACGGACCTGACCCTCCCCTTCGAGCGCATCACCTGTGCCGAGGCCTTCGCGCGCCATGCGGGGCTCGACCTTCTCGCCAGCATCCGGCCCGATGGCACGGGCGATGGCGCCGCACTGGGCGCGCGGGCGGATGAGAGCTGGGAGGAGGCCTTCTTCCGTATCCTGCTCGACCATGTGGAGCCACATCTGGGCCGCGCGCGCGCGAGCTTCCTGACGCATTGGCCCGCCCCGCAGGCCGCGCTGGCCCGGCGCGATCCGGACGACCCGCGCGTGGCGTTGCGCTTCGAGCTGTTTGCCGGCGGCATCGAACTCGCCAACGCCTTCGACGAACTGACCGATGCGGCGGAACAGGCCGCGCGCTTCGCCCATGACGTGGCCGAGCGCGAACGCCTCTACGGCGCCGCCGCCTCCTGGCCGGTTGATGCGGATTTCCTGGCGGCCCTGGCGCAGGGCATGCCGGCGGGCAGCGGCATCGCGCTCGGCTTCGACCGGCTGGCGATGCTGGCGAGCGGCGCGCGCCGCATCGAGGATGTTCTCTGGCTCGGCGGCTTTCCCTATGGCTGAGGCCGCGCCTATCCTTCCCGCGCGATCGGGAAAGGATGCGGGATGGCGGTCAGGACATTGCGCTGGGGCCTGGTGGGCCTGGGTTCGCTCGCCACCACGGTGATGGGCGCCTCGCGCCGCGCGGAGCATGCAGTGATCCAGGCCGGCGCGACGCGCGACCCCGCCAAGGGCCGCGCCTTCTGCGCGATGCACGGCATCCCGAACTTCCACGCCACGCATGAGACGCTCGTGACGGATCCCGAGGTGGACGCCGTCTTCGTCATGACGCCGAATGACAGGCATATGCCCGTGGTGCTCGCCGCCGCCGCGGCCGGCAAGCCCGTGCTCTGCGAGAAGCCGCTCGCGATGACGGAGGCCGATGCGCTGGCCATGATCGCGGCCTGCGAGAGCGCGGGCGTCATGCTGCGCCTCGGCCTGCATCTGCGCTTCGAGAAATTCCTCGACCGCGTGGCCGCCGTGCTGGCCGAGGGGCGCATCGGCACCATCCGCGCCATTTCCATCGAGCGCGCGGCGCCGCTTTCCGAACGCGCGCCCTGGCGCGAGGACCCGGCGCAGGGTGGCGGCATTCTCTATGATGTCGCGCTGCACCTATTGGACCTGGTGCCGAAGCTCGCCGGTGGGTGCCTCGCCTCGGTCGGCGGCCTCGCCCATCCGCCGCCGGGCAGCGGGCAGGGGGCGGACACCGTGACCCTGCTGCTGCGCACGATGAACGATGTGCAGGTGAGCCTGCGCGCCTCGCGCGAGGCGCCCTATGCCGGCAGCGACCTCGTCGTCATCGGCACCAAGGGCATGCTCCGGACCGGCCCGCTGCGCTGGGTGGAGGAATTCGTGATGACCATCACCCATGCGGAAGGCGTCACGGAGGAGCGTGTTCCCGCCTGCGACCTTTATCGCGACGAGATGGACGGCTTCGCGCGGGACCTTGCGGATGGCGGCACGCGGCTCGGCACGGGGGCGGATGGGCTGCGCCTCGTCCGCCTCGCCACCCGGATCGAGCAGGCGCTCGCCGAGGGACGGAGCATCACCCTGGAGGACATCCCATGATCGCCCGCCGCACCGCACTCGGCCTTGTGCTCGCAACCCCCGCGCTGGCGCAGGACGCCTGGCCGCGCCGGCCGCTGCGCCTCGTCATTCCCTATTCGCCCGGCGGCTCGACCGACACCGTCGCGCGGCTGATGGCCGAGCGCCTTTCCCGCGCGCTGGGCCAGCCGGTGGTGGCGGAGAACCGCCCCGGCCTGGCCGGCAGCATCGGCGTGGATGCGGTGGCCAAGAGCGCCCCGGACGGCCACACGCTGGTGGTCGCCACCACCAACCAGGCGATCAACGAGACGCAGCAGCTGCGCCGGCCCTTCCGGCTGATGAACGACCTCGCGCCCGTCGCGATGATGGACAGCTTCCCCTTCGCGCTGGCCGTGACCAACAGCCTGCCCGTGCGCTCGGTGGCGGAGCTGGTGGCCTATGCCAAGGCCCATCCCGGGGCGCTGAACTACGCCTCCTCCGGCACGGGCGCCGCGCTGCACCTGACGATGGAGCGGCTGCGCAGCCAGGCGGGCATCGAGATGCAGCACGTGCCCTACCGCAACTATGCCGAGGGGCGGACGGCGCTGATCGCCGGGCAGATCCAGCTGCTCTTCGACGCGACCTTCACCCTGGCGCCGCTGATCCAGGGCGGGCAGATCCGCGGCATTGCCACCACGGGCCTGCAGCGCGCCGCCATGCTGCCCGACCTGCCGACGCTGGCCGAGTCCTGGCCCGGCTTCCAGGCGGCCCTGTGGAACGGGATCCTGGCCCCCGCCGGCACGCCCGAGCCCGTGCTGGACCGCCTGAATCGCGAGGTGAACGCCATCCTCGCCGAGCCCGAGGTGATCGCCGCGCATGACCGCCTGGGTGCCGTGACGCTGCCGATGACGCGCGCCGCGTTCCGCGACTTCCTGCTGGCCGAGATCGCGCTCAACGCGCAGATCCTGCGCGCGGCGGGGGTGCAGCCGGAATAGCCGCCGCCCCTCAGCGGCAGATGTATTGCAGCACGGCCTGGACCTGGCCGGGCGTCAGGGTGCTGCCGGCTGCGACGTTCAACACCCCCTGGCGGCGCGAGGCATTCCCGTCCAGCTCCACCTCGCGGCTCGCATTCACGGGTGCGCCGGGCAGCTGGCCGACGCGGATGAACACCAGCATGGGCTGGGGGGTCAGGTTGCGCAGTCCCACGGAGAATTGCCGCCGCGCCTCGTTGAACTCGCGCGAGGCCGCGATCTCCGTCATCGTCACCGGGTCCACCTGGAGCCGGCCGTCGCAATGGACGCTCTGGGCCTGGGCGGGCAGGGCGGCGAGGCCGAGGCCGGCGGCGAGGAGGCTGGAGGCGAAGATGGCACGCATGGGAAGGGTTCCTTCTGTCTCAGGTGCAGAGTGCCAGCCCCGCGCGCCGCGGACCAATCGCCAGAGGCGATCACGCGCTTCAGCCGGGCCGATCATCGCCGCCCTCCGGCCGGGCTAATCCGCACGGATGCCGGCGCGGCGGATCACCTCGCCCCAGCGCGCCGTCTCTGCCGCCTGGAAGCGCGCCAGCTGCTCCGGCGTGCCGGGCAGCAGCTCGAAGCCCGCATCGCCCAGGCGCTGCCGCGTGGCCGGCGCGTTCAGGATGCGGACGATCTCGAGGTTCAGCCGCGCGATGGCGGCGGGCGGCGAGCCGGCGCGGGTGTAGAGCCCGCTCCAGATCGAGCTGACGAGGTCGGGGTGGCCGAGCTCCGCGGTGGTGGGCACATCGGGGATGGCGCTATGCCGCGCCCGCGCCATGGTGGCGACGGCGGCGACGCGCCCGCCACGCAACTGCCCCAGCACATCCGAGATGGAGGGGAACATCAGGCTGAGCCGCCCGCCGATCAGATCGTTCAGCGCGGGCGCCTGGCCGCGATAGGGCACGTGTTCCAGCCGCAGGCCCATGGCATGGGCGAACATCTCGCCCGCCAGATGCGTGGGCGAGCCATTGCCGGAGGAGCCAAAGAGGCTGCGCGCCGGCTCGGCGCGCAGCCCTGCGATCAGCCCCGCGAAATTGCGCGCGGGTGGGGCGGGCCAGTCGGGGCCGATCGCGATGCATTGCGCGTAGTCGCTGACCAGGGTGACGGGCGCGAAATCGGCGACGGGATCATAGGCGAGGCGCGGATAGAGCCAGGGATTGGCCGAATGGGTGCCGGTCGTCGCCATGAAGAGCGTGAGGCCATCGGGTGCGGTGCGCGCCGCCTCGGTGGCGCCGATGGTGCCGCCGGCGCCCGGCCGGTTCTCGATCACCACGGGCTGGCCCAGCGCCTGGGAGAGGGGCTCGGCGATCAGGCGGGACTGCACATCGGCGCTGCCGCCGGCGGGGAAGGGCACGATGATGCGCAAGGGCCGGTCCGGCCGCCATTCGCCCTGCGCGAGGGCCGGCGTGGCCAGCGGGGTCAGCAGCAATGCGCGTCGCTTCATGGGGCCTCGCGGAGGAAGGGCAGGACGATGCTGTCGAACAGCGCGGGTTCGGTGCGGGAGAGCGCATGCCCGCCGCGCGGGACGAAGACGGCATAGGCGCCGGGAACCAGAGCGGCCATCTCCTCGGAGAAATAGCGCGGGGTCAGGATGTCGTCATCGGCGCAGAGCACCATGAGCGGCGGCCTGAGGCGCGGCAGTTCGGCGCGCGGGTCGAAGGCGAGGATGGCGTCCAGCCGGCTGCCCTGCACCACGGGGTCGCCCAGCGCGCCGGCGGCGGCAGCCTCATCCGCCGCGATGCGTGCCTCGTTCGCGTTGATCCAATAGGGCGGGTGGAGCAGCAGCGTGGTGTAGCGGGCATAGGCATCGGCCCCGGCGCGCTCCATCAGGATCTTGCGCAGCGCGAAGACGCGGTGGCGATAGCGGTCGCCATGGGTCGTGCTGGCATAGACCACCATGCGGGAGAGGCGCGCGGGCTCGGCCAGCGCCAAGGCCACGCCGATGGCGCCGCCGGTGGAGTGGCCGAGATAGGCGGCGCGCGGCATGCCCGCCGCATCCATCACGGCGGCGAGGTCGGCGGCCATCTGCCCGACCGAGGCCACCGGCACGCGGGACGAGTTCCCGGTGCCGCGCTGGTCGAAGACCAGCACGCGGAATTCCCGCGCATAGGCATCGAGCTGCGGCGCCCACCAGCCATGCGTGCCGCCCAGCCCGGCGGCGAGCACCAGGGGTGGCGCATCCGGCGCGCCCCTCACATCCCACCAGATCTCGGCGCCGTCGCGCTGGATCTTCGGCATCAGGCGGGCGTCCAGACCGGTGGCTCGACCGAGCCCACCTGCTCCAGGATGCGGCCATAGGCTTCGGGCCGGCGATGGGCGGCGAAGTTGAAGATGGTGGTGCGGCCCAGCTTGCAGTCGTCCAGGTCGCAATCGGCGGTGATGAGTTCGTCGCCCCAGCTCGTCGCCTGGGCCATGATCTCGCCCTGCGGGTTCACGATGATGGAATGGCCGAAGAGCTCATGCCCATCCTCCGTGCCGCCCTTGGCCGTCGCCACGCCGAAGCAGGCATTCTGGTAGCAGCCGGCGCGGATGGAGAGGTGCGAATGCTCGACGCGCAGGTGGTGCGCCTCGAAGCCCCGATTGTCCATGTTGAGCGAAGGCGTGTTGTAGCCGAGCATGACGATCTCGACCTGCTGCAGCCCCATGACGCGCCACGCCTCAGGCCAGCGGCGGTCATTGCAGATCATCATGCCGATATTGGCCTCTTGCTGGCCGACCGGCGCGCGGATGACGGGGAAGCCCAGGTCGCCCACCTCGAAATAGCGCTTCTCCAGGTGCTGCACCTTGCGGATCGGGTCGTATTCCTTGTGCCCGGGCAGGTGGACCTTGCGGTATTTCAGCACGACCTGGCCCGAAGGGTGCACGTAGATCGCGGTGTTGTAGCGGTGGCCATCGGGCGTCTTCTCGGCATAGCCCAGGTGAAAGCCGATGCCGTACTTCTTCGCGGCTTCGAAGAGCGGCGCCGTCTCGTTGGAGGGCATGGCGTGCTCATACCAATGGTCCGCCTTGGCGATGTCCTCCTCATACCAGCGCGGGAAGAAGGTGGTGAGCGCCAGTTCGGGGAAGACCACGACCTCGACGCCGCGGCGATGCGCGTGCTCCATGAGCCGCACCATGCGGCCCACCGCGACATCGCGGCCTTCGGCCTTCTGGATCGGGCCCAACTGGGCGGCGGCGAGGGTGACGCGGCGCGGCATGGCATGGCTCCTGGAGATGCTTGCGCAGGATTGCGGCGGATGCGGCGCGCGGCAAGGGTGCGATCGCCTGCATCGGCGGATTCCGCTTGCATGCCGGGCTCCCGGGAATTCACGCTGCGGTGCCGAAGCTGGAAAGGGTTCTGCCGCATGGCCATCCGCCGCCGCCATCTGCCGCTCGTCGCCGCCCCCGCGCTCCTCTCGCTCGAAACGCGCCAGGCCATGGCGCAGGACCCGCGGCGGGTGATCCGCTCCGTCCCGATCGGCGATCTGCGCGCGCTGGACCCGATCTGGACCACCACCTACCTCACGCGGAACCACGGCTATCTGGTGTGGGACACGCTCTTCGCGATGGACGCGCAGAACCGCCCGCAACCGCAGATGGTGGACGAGTTCGGCGTGTCAGGTGACCGGCGGGAATGGACCTTCCGCCTGCGCGAGGGGCTGCGCTGGCATGATGGTGCCCCGGTGCGCGCGGCGGATTGCGTGGCCTCGATCCGCCGCTGGGGGGCCAGGGACGGCATGGGCCGCGCCCTGATGCGCGTGACCGAGAGCCTGGAGGCGCGGGATGATCGCGTCTTCGTGCTCAAGCTCTCGCGCCCCGTGGGCTTCGTGCTGGAGGCGCTGGGCAAGATCGACAGCAACGTGCCCTTCATGATGCCCGAGCGCCTGGCCCGCACCGACCCCAACACCGCCATCACGGAGGTGGTGGGCTCCGGGCCCTTCCGCTTCATCCGCGAGCAATGGAACCCGGGGGCGCGCGTGGTCTATGAGCGCTTCCGCGAATATGTGCCGCGCGCGGAGCCGCCGAGCCAGGCGGCGGGCGGCAAGGTCGCGAAGATCGACCGCATCGAGAGCCTCTACACGCCCGATGTCGCGACGGCCGCCAATGGCCTGACGACGGGTGAATTCGACCTGCTGGAGAGCCCCGCGCCGGACCTGGTGCCGCGCCTCTCCCGCACGCGCGATGTGGTCGTGGCGCCCAATGACCCGCTGGGCTACCAGTTCTTCATGGCGCTGAACCACCTGCACCCGCCCTTCAACAATGTGGCGGCGCGTCGGGCGCTGATGGCGGTGATCCGCCAGCCGGACTTCCTCATGGCCAGCATCGGGCGGGACATTCCGTCGCGCGAATGCGGGGCCAATTTCGGCTGCGCGCCGGGCGCCGATGCGGGCTTCGAGGCGCTGGGCTGGCCGCGCATGACCGATGCCGAGGCGGCCGCCGCCTTCCGCGCGGCGGGCTATGACGGCCGCCCCATCGTCGTGATGAACCCGGCCGACAATGCGACACTCGCGCCGCTCGCGTTGATGACGGCCGAGGCGTTGCGGCGGCTCGGCGCCAATGCCGATGTGATCGCGAGCGACTGGAGCGGCGTGGTGCAGCGCCGTGCCTCCCGCAATCCGCCGGCCCAGGGCGGCTGGAACATCTTCTGCACCAACGCCACCATCACGGGCATCCAGAACCCGCTGCTCAACGTCTTCGTCGGCCATTGCGAGGGCGGCTGGTTCGGCTGGCCCTGCGATGCGCGCGTGCAGGCGCTGAACGACGCCTGGACCTTCGAGGCCGACCCGGCCCGGCAGCGCGAGATCCTGACCCAGCTCGAGAAGCTGCATGTGGAGACGGTGACGAACATCCCGCTCGGCCAGTATCGCGGCGTGATCGCGCATCGCCGCAACATCCGGGGCATGCTGCCTGGCCCGGCGCTCTTCTACTGGAACCTGGAGAAGGTCTGATGCCGCAACCCATCCTCCTGCGCGGCGTCGCCTGGGCGGCGCTGTGGGACGCGGCGCAGCAGCGCCAGACCTACGGCCGCGACCTCGATATCCTGATCGAGGGCGGCAAGATCGCCAGCGTCGCGCCGCATGCGGGCGATGCGCCGCCGCCCGAAGGCGCGGAGGTGGTGGATGCGCGCCACATGCTCGTCATGCCGGGCCTCATGAACATCCACACCCACCCGACGACCGAGCCCGCCTATCGCGGCGTGCGCGACGACCACGGCGTGCCCGAGCAGTTCATGAGCGGCCTGTTCGAGCGTTCGCAAAGCATGCGGCTCGACCAGGCGGGGCAAGCGGCGGCGATGCGCCTCGCCTATGCCGAGATGCTGGCGGCCGGTGTGACCAGCGTGGTGGATCTCTCCCGCCCGTTTCCCGAATGGCTCGGCATCATGGCCGAGAGCGGCATGCGCGTCTGGGCGGGGCCTGGCTACGCCGCCGCGCGCTGGGGGATGGAGGCGCCGCAGACCGTCACCTGGCTGTGGAACCGCGAGGATGCCGTGCGGCAATTCGCCGCCGCCAAGGCGGTGATGAAGGAGGCCGAGGCGCATGCCTGCGGCCGGCTCACGGGCATCGTCTTCCCCGCGCAGATCGATACCGTGGAGGAGGAGATGCTGCGCGAGAGCATCGCCTATGCCGCGGAGACCGGCCGGCCCTTCACCACCCATATCTCCCAGGCGGTGGTGGAGATCCATGAGATGATCCGCCGCCATGGCGAGACGCCGATCCAATGGGCGTCGCGCATCGGGCTGCTGACCCCGCGCAGCATCCTGGGGCACGCCATCTTCGTGGACGAGCATTCCTCCATCCGCTGGCACACCCGCACCGATATCGGGCTGATCGCCGACAGCGGGGCGAGTGTGGCGCATTGCCCTTCGCCCTTCGCGCGCTATGGCGAGCACCTGCAGGATTTCGGGAAATATCGGGCGCGCGGCATCAACATGGGCTTCGGCACGGATTGCGCGCCGCACAACCTGATCGAGGAGATGCGCCTCGCCGTCATCCTCGCGCGCAACGCCGACCGGAACCTGCATGCGGCGGATGCGGGCAGCGTCTTTCACGCGGCCACGGTGGGTGGTGCGGATGCGGTGGGAAGGCCCGATCTGGGGCGCCTGACGCCTGGGGCGACGGCGGATGTGACGCTGGTGGATCTCGGCCACCCGCTCATGCAGCCGCCGCGCGACCCGGTGCGGAGCCTCGTCTTCCACGCGGCCGACCGTGCGGTGCGGCGCGTGATCGTGGGCGGCGAGACGGTCTGGGCGGATGGCAAGCCGACGCGGCTGAACGTGGCGGAGGCGGCGGGAATCCTGGCCGAATCCCAGGCGCGGATGCTGCGCGACGCGGCCAGGCATGATTACGCCGGCCGCGATGGCGACGTGATCGCGCCGCTCAGCCTCTCGATGTGGCACGGCCGGAATGCGGCGGTGAACTAGGCCTTCACCGGGTAGTCGGCCAGCTCGGGGCGCATCGCCTCCAGCACCCAGTCCACGAAGGCCTCGGGCAGGTCGAGGTAGAATTCGCGGTCGGAATAGGCGCCGACCGTGGCGGCGAGGCCGCGCGCCTCCGCCCAGGCGGCCAGCGTCTTCAGCGCCGCTTCCGGCGTATCGCTGAGGAAGGAGACCTGGGAGCGCAGCTTGTCGGCGTCGCGGTGCGCCGTCTCGCTGCGGCTGAACTGGAGGTCGATATTGCTGCCGGGCTGGCGCAGCCAGATGGAGCGCTCCGTCCGGCGCAGGACGACAAAGCCGAGCTGCCCGACGAAGAGCTCGACCACCGTCTCGAAATGCGCCGCGTCCAGGCGATGCGCGGTGTGGTTGAACCTCATGCCGCCCTGAGCCCCGGCGCCTCATGGCCGCTGCGCGCCACATATTCCGTGTAGCCACCGCCATATTGATGGATGCCCTCGGGCGTCAGCTCCAGCACGCGGTTGGAGAGGGCGGCCAGGAAGTGGCGGTCATGCGAGACGAAGAGCATGGTGCCTTCGTACTGCGCGAGTGCGGCGATCAGCATCTCCTTGGTGGCGATGTCGAGGTGGTTGGTCGGCTCGTCCAGCACCAGGAAATTGGGCGGATCATAGAGCATGCGTGCCATCACCAGGCGCGCCTTCTCGCCGCCCGAGAGCACGCGGCAGCGCTTGTCGATGTCGTCACCCGAGAAGCCGAAGCCGCCGGCCAGGGCGCGCAGCGAGGCCTGGGGCGCGCGCGGGAATTCAGCCTCAAGCGCCTCCAGCACCGTCTGCTCGCCGTCGAGCAGCTCCATCGCGTGCTGCGCGAAATAGGCGAGCTTCACGCTGCCGCCCAGCGCCACGCTGCCCGCATCCGGCTCCGTGGCACCCGTGACGAGCTTCAGCAATGTGGACTTGCCCGCGCCGTTCACCCCCAGCACCGCGCAGCGCTCCCGCCGGCGGATCAAGAGGTCCAGCCCCTCATAGATCACCCGGCTGCCGTAGCGCTTGTGGACGCCGCGCAGGTTCACGACGTCCTCGCCCGAGCGCGGCGCCGGCTGGAACTCGAAGGACATGGCCTGGCGGCGCTTCGGCGGATCCACGCGCTCGATCTTGTCGAGCTTCTTCACGCGGCTCTGCACCTGGGCCGCGTGGGAGGCGCGGGCCTTGAAGCGTTCGATGAACTTGATCTCCTTGGCCAGCATCGCCTGCTGGCGCTCGAACTGCGCCTGCTGCTGCTTCTCGGCCATGGCGCGCTGCTGCTCGTAGAACTCGTAGTCGCCCGAGTAGCTGGTGAGCGCGCCGCCATCGATCTCGATGACCTTGTTGATGATGCGGTTCATGAACTCGCGGTCGTGCGAGGTCATCAGCAGGGCACCGTCATAGCCCTGGAGGAACTGCTCCAGCCAGATCAGGCTCTCGAGGTCGAGGTGGTTGGAGGGCTCGTCCAGCAGCATCACGTCGGGGCGCATCAGCAGGATGCGGGCGAGTGCCACGCGCATCTTCCAGCCGCCGGAGAGCTTGCCGACATCGCCATCCATCATCTCCTGGCTGAAGGAGAGGCCGGCGAGGACTTCGCGGGCCTTCCCCTCCAGGGCGTAGCCGCCCAGCTCCTCGAAGCGGGCCTGCACCTCGCCGAAGCGCTCCAGGATCTCGTCCAGCCGGTCCGCCTGCTCGGGGTCGGCCAGCGCCGCTTCCAGCCCGGCCAGCTCGGCCGCGACGGCGCTGACATCGCCCGCGCCGTCCATCACCTCGGCCACCGCGCTGCGGCCCGACATCTCGCCCACATCCTGGCTGAAGAACCCGATGGTGACGCCGCGATCCACCAGCACCAGGCCCTCATCGGGCGGTTCCTCGCCGGTGATCATGCGGAAGAGCGTGGACTTGCCCGCGCCATTGGGGCCCACCAGGCCGATCTTCTCGCCGCGCTGCAGGCTGGCCGAGGCCTCGATGTAGAGAAGCTGCTTGCCGTTCTGCTTGCTGATGTTGTCGAGGCGGATCATGAGGGGGCCTGGGCTGGTTGCGGCGGGCTTATGCCACGCCGCGCCGCCCATGGCACCCGATGAACGCGCAGATCAGGCCAGCCGGCCGCCCGCCTTCTTCCAGGCCGCCATGCCGCCCTCGATATGGCTGGCCTGCCCGAGGCCCGCATCCTGCGCCGCCTGCACCGCCATGGCCGAGCGTTCGCCATAGGCGCAGAAGAAGACAAGCTGCTTGCCGGTGGCGGTTGCCAGCTCATGCAGCACGCCGCCCGCGCCGATATTCTCCGCCAGGTCAGGGTAGGGGGCATGCAGGGCGCCCGGGATGCAGCCATGCCGCTCCCGCTCGGATTTCTCCCGAAGATCGATCAGCACGGCGCCCGGCTGGCCCACCAGGGCCTGCGCGGCCTCGGCCGTGACCGCCCAGCCGCGGCGGGCCACCTCCTCCTGGTGCAGGCCCTGGCGCAGATTGGCGGGCACCGCCACGTCCATCATCTTGGGGTTGGGCAGGTTCAGGCCCGCCATCAGCGCCGCATATTCCTCGACCGACCGGACCTGGAGGCGCGGATTGTGGCGCCGCTCCTCGCCGATCGTGCTCACCGTGTCGCCCTTGTAGTCATGCGCGGGGAAGACCAGCGTCTCCTCCGGCAGCTTCAGCAGGCGGTTGAAGATGCTGTCATATTGCTGGCGCGCATCGCCATTCTGGAAATCGGTGCGGCCGGTGCCGCGGATCAGCAGCGTGTCGCCGGTGAAGACGCGGTCGGGCAGGGTGAAGCTGTAGGAATCATCGGTGTGGCCGGGCGTGTAGATGACGCCGAGGCTGATCCCTTCGATCGAGAGCCGGTCCCCGTCCGAGACGCGCATGGACACCACGTCCACGCCGGACTGCTCGCCCATGACGGTGATGCATTTCGTGTGGTCGCGCAGCGCGCCGAGGCCGGTGATGTGGTCGGCATGGACATGCGTGTCCACCGCCTTGACCAGCTTGAGGTCCAGTTCCTCGATGAGCTTGAGGTAGCGCTCCACGCGCTCCAGCACGGGGTCGATGATCAGCGCCTCGCCCCCCGGCCGACTGGCCAGCAGGTAGGTGTAGGTGCTGGAGGTGCTGTCGAAGAGCTGCCGGAAAATCATGAAAGCCTCCCCGTTTCCGGGGAGGCTAACAAGAAAGGCCCGTCGCCGGGAAGGAAGCCGTCAGGCGGCCTTGGCCATCCGGCGATACTGGGTCAGCAGGAACTCGGTGTAGCCATTGGGCTGCGCCGCCCCTTCCAGCACCAGGGCGCAGGCGGCCTTGAAGGCCACGCCGTCGAAATTGGGCGCCATCGGCGTATAGGCGGCGTCGCCCGCATTCTGCTTGTCCACGATGGCGGCCATGCGCTTCATGGTCTCCATCACCTGCGCCTCGGTCACGATGCCGTGGCGCAGCCAATTGGCGATGTGCTGGGCGGAGATGCGCAGCGTCGCGCGATCCTCCATCAGGCCGACATCATGGATGTCCGGCACCTTGGAGCAGCCGACACCCTGGTCGATCCAGCGCACGACGTAGCCGAGGATGCCCTGCGCGTTGTTGTCCAGCTCGGCCTGCAGGTCGCTCGCCGGCCAGTTGGTGTTGCTGGCGACGGGGATGTCCAGCAGCTCCGAGAGCTTGCCGCGGCGGCCGCCGGCGGCGATCTCGGCCTGGCGGGCGGCGACGTCCACCTGGTGGTAATGCAGCGCATGCAGCGTGGCGGCGGTGGGCGAGGGGACCCAGGCGGTGTTGGCCCCCGCCTTGGGGTGGCCCACCTTCTGCTCCAGCATCGCGGCCATGGCATCGGGCATGGCCCACATGCCCTTGCCGATCTGCGCGCGGCCGCGCAGCCCGCAGAGCAGGCCGATATCCACGTTCCACTCCTCATAGGCCTTGATCCAGGCCGTGCCGCGCATGTCGTTCTTGCGGATCATGGCGCCGGCTTCCATCGAGGTGTGGATCTCGTCGCCCGTGCGGTCCAGGAAGCCCGTGTTGATGAAGGCCACGCGGTCCGCCGCCTCCTTGATGCAGGCCTTGAGGTTCACCGTCGTGCGGCGCTCCTCGTCCATGATGCCCATCTTCAGCGTGGCATGCGGCAGGCCCAGGATCTTCTCGACGCGGCCGAAGAGCTCGACCGCCCAGGCCACTTCCTCCGGGCCGTGCATCTTGGGCTTCACGATGTAGACGCTGCCGGTGCGGCTGTTCAGGCGCTTGCCCTTGATGTCATGCAGCGCGATGGCGGAGGTGATCAGCGCGTCCAGGATGGTCTCCGGCACCTCGGCGCCGTTCCAGGTCACGCAATCGGTCATCATGTGGTGGCCGACATTGCGCACCAGCATGACCGAGCGGCCGGGCAGGGTGACGGTGCCGCCGGCCACCGCCGTATAGGTGCGGTCCTCGTTCAGGCGGCGGGTGATGGTGCGGCCACCCTTCTCGAGATCGGCCGAGAGCTGGCCCGTCATCAGGCCGAGCCAGTTGCGGTAGACATCCACCTTGTCGGCGGCATCCACGGCGGCGACGCTGTCCTCGCAATCCTGGATGGTCGAGAGCGCCGCTTCGAGCACGAGGTCGGCGACGCCGGCCGGATCGGCCTTGCCCACCTCGGTCGTGCGGTCGATGCGAAGTTCCAGGTGCAGGCCGTTATGCGCGAAGAGCAGCGCGGTGGGGGAGTTGGCCTCGCCCGTATAGCCCACGAGCTGCGCGGGGTTGCGCAGCGGAACGGCACCGCCGCCCTGCAGCGTGACGGAGAGGGCGCCGTCCTTCACCTGGTACTTCAGCGCCTCGGAGTGGCCGGCGCCCATCAGCGGCACGGCCTGGTCCAGCACCTTGCGGGCGAAGGCCACGACCTTGGCGCCGCGCGTGGGGTTGTAGCCGCGGCCGCGCTCGGCGCCATCGGCCTCGGGGATCGCATCCGTGCCGTAGAGCGCGTCATAGAGGCTGCCCCAGCGGGCATTGGCGGCGTTCAGCGCGTAGCGGGCGTTGTTCACGGGCACGACGAGCTGCGGGCCGGCCACGGCGCCGATCTCGGGGTCCACATTCTGGGTGGTGACGGCGAAATCCGCGGGCTCGGGCAGCAGGTAGCCGATTTCGCGCAGGAAGGCTTCGTAGGCGGTGGCATCGATCGGCTTCTGCGCGTGATCGCGGTGCCAGGCGTCAATCTTCGCCTGCAGCGCGTCGCGCTTGGCGAGCAGGGCGGCGTTGCGGGGCGCAAGATCGGCCAGAAGGCCGGAAAGGCCGGTCCAGAACGCCTCGGGGGCGACGCCGGTCCCGGGCAGCACCTCGGTCTCGATGAAGGTTTTCAGGACGGGCGCGACATGAAGGCTCATCACCAAACTCCGAAGTGAACAGTCGCGCGCGGTTTACGCCAGATATGGTGCAATGCGGAAGGGGTAGGGCCCGTCTTGCGGCGCGGCCCGGCGCATTGGAGCATGCGGAGAGGAAACCCGCAGGAATAGCCCATGTCCCTCCCTCCGCATGTCTCCCAGCATTGGATCGTCCGCAAGCCCGCCGCGCGGGGCGAGGGCGGCATGGTCGCCAGCCAATCGCGCGATGCGGCCGAGGCGGGGGCGGAGATCCTGCGCGCGGGCGGCACGGCGGCGGATGCGGCGGTCGGCGCCGCCTTCGCGCTGGCGACGGTGGAACCCTGGAACAGCGGCCTGGGCGGCATCGGCTTCACCCAGGTGATGAAGCCCGGCGGCCCGGCCGAGACTTTTGATTTCGGCCCTGTCGCGCCGCGTGGCCTCGACCCCTCGGCCTATCCGCTGACGGGCAGGCTCAAGAACGACCTTTTCGCCTGGCCCGAGGTGGTGGGCGATGTGAACATCCATGGGCCGAAATCGGCGCTGATCCCCTCGGCCGTGGCGGGCTATGCCGAGCTGCACAAGCGGCACGGCCGCATGCCGATCAAGGATGTGATGGCGCCGGCGGTGGCGCTGGCCAGGCGGGGGCTGAGCCAGGACTGGTTCACCACGCTGAAGGTGGCCAACAGCGCCGCGGTGCTGCGGATGTATGAGGAAAGTGCCCGCATCTACCTGCCGGGCGGCCTGCCGCCCGTGCCGCCCTACCAGGGCACGCCCGGCTTCTTCCAGCAGGGGCGCCTCGCCGACACGCTGGAGCGGCTGCAGCATGCGGGCCTGCAGGATTTCTACACAGGCGACGTCGCCGCCTCGATCGCGGCCGACATGAAGGCCATGGGCGGCTTCGTCACCGCCGAGGACCTCGCTGCCTGCGCCGCCGTGGTGCGCCCCGCGCTGGAGCGCAAGTTCCGCGGCCGCACCTGGATGCTGGCCAATGGGCTGACGGCCGCCCCCACCCTCTCGCGCCTCATGGAGCTGATGGAAGGCGCGCCCTATGCGGCGATCCCCGATGCCGGCTGGTATGCGCATCTCGCCCGCTCGCTGCGCGCCGCCTACGCCGAGCGCCTTGCGGGCCTCGGCGATGCCGAGCCGAAGGGCGCGGACAGCTGCACCACGCATCTGACCGTCGCCGACAAGGACGGCATGATGATCGCGATGACGACCACGCTGTTGTCATCCATGGGATCACGGATGGTCCTCCCGGGCTCGGGCGTGCTGATGAACAACGGCGTCATGTGGTTCGACCCGACGCCGGGCAGCGCCAATGCCATCGCGCCCGGCAAGCGCCCGCTCTGCAACATGTGCCCGGTGATCGCGCTGGACGCGAAGGGCATGCCGGAATTCGCCGGCGGCGCCTCGGGCGGGCGGCGCATCATGGCGGCCGTCTTCCAGGTGTTCTCCTACGCGCTCGACTTCGCGATGGAGGCCGAGGCCGCCTCGCACCACCCGCGCCTCGATGTCAGCGGGCCCGAGGGCGTCACCGCCGATCGCCGCCTGGGCGAGGCGGTGATCGCGGCGCTGGCCGCCGATTCCCCGGTCGAGGTGGTGGAGCATGCGGTGATGCCGGTGAACTTCGCCTGCCCCAACATGATCCAGCAGAAGGCGGGCATGCGCGTCGGCGTCACCGACACCATGTCCCCCTGGTCGGCCGCCGTCGCGGAGTGAGCCGCGCATGACCGGGCTTTCCCTGCCGGAGGAGATCGTCCTCCTCACCCTCGATGACGCGACGGGGCGTGCCATCGGCCGCCAGGGCATCGCCGCCTCCATCGCGCTGGCCGGCGCGGTGATGATGGAGCTGGCCCTGGCCGGCCGGGTGGACACGGACCGGCACCGGCTGGAGGTGCTGGACGACAGCCCGACCGGCGACCCCGTGCTGGATACGGGCCTGCCCCTGCTGCGGGAGGCGTCGGATTCCCGCGGCGCCCTCATGCTGCTGGCGCGCGAGGAGACCGGCCTGCGCCCGCTCGTCCTCTCCGCGCTCCTGGCGCGCGGGCTGCTCCATCGCGTGGATGGGCGCGTCCTGCTGGTCTTCCCTGAGCGGCGCTACCTCAAGCCCGAGGACCGGCCGGAGCCGCGCGAGGTGCGCGCGCGCCTGCTCCGCAGCATCGAGACCGACGACATTCCCGAACCGCGCGAGGCGCTGCTGTTGGGCCTCGCCCGGGCCACCGCGCTGCTGCCCCTGCTGCTGCCGCCCGAGCTTCTGGCGGCGCGGCAGGAGCGGATCATGCTGCTGAACCGGATCGAGGCGCTGAACCGCTCGGTGTCGGAGACGGTGGGGGATCTCTACCTCTACCGGCTCCGCTCGGTCTGACGCGGGCGCCTCACGGCTGGAAGTTGCAGGCGCCTTCCTTGCAGGCGTCGTAGGTGTTCTGCTGCTCGTCCTGCATGATCCAGTTGTAGCCGCGCGGCGTCGGGATCGTCAGGTCGCGGTCCAGCACCTGGACTCGGAAGCGCCACCCTGGCGGCGGGCGCAGGCTCCGCGCGAGGCTCGGCAACGTCGCGTAGGTCAGGCTCGGATTCACGATCTGGCCGAAGGCCTGCATCACCCAGGGCGTGCCCTCGGGGTCATCCAGGATGAAGGCCGGCTGCCCCGCCCGGAACGTCATGGAGGAGCGGCGATGCGACTGCGGCGGGCTGTAGGGCGCCATGTGCGCGGAGGCCAGCGAGACGCCGGCCGGCAGGCGGCCTTCGCCCATCCAGCGGGTGTCCAGCCCGTCGAAGTTCACGACCGGGCCGACCGGCAGCGTGATGGTGTCCATCGTCCAGCCGCGCGGCCCGTTGCGATAGGCGGCCAGCACATCGAACTGCGCCTGGAGCGAGGGGACGGTCACGCGGTCCCACAGCGCCGCCGGGCAGGTGTTCCGGGGGGCGGCCGCGTTGTTCAGCGCGGAGGTGTTGTAATAGACGCCGGCGATCTGGTTTTCCGGCGTGTGGCGGAAGAGCCAGATCTCGCAATAGATGACGCCACGCAGGCCGTTATAGGTCATGTCCGCCGGCTGGGCGGGGATGGGCACCGGGCGGGTGGCTGGCGTCTCGCGCGCGGCGGCGGCGGCGGTCAGCATGGCGTCCACGCAGCCGGCCGAGATGTGAGACATGTTCTCGCGCATGCAGTTCCGGATGCGGCCTTCGCCAGGGAGGGTTCTCCCGCAAAGCCGCACAACATCCCAGGAGCAGCTGTGCAGGACGCGAAGCTCCTGCCCGACGCTTTGTGCGGTCGCGGGCAGGGCGAGGAGAGCGCCCAGGGCCGCACCAACCAATCCAGGGCCAATCCTCATGAAGTCTCTCCATCCCTGCGGTGTTGTCTGTGCCGTTTCGCACCGTGCCTGCTTCCGCGACACGGCCTAGGGGGGAGAGAACACTATCCCGAACGGGTAATTTTGTGCGCGGATGCTTCCAGATAGCGCTTTCGCGCCGGCAAACTGGATAGAAGATTGGCCATGTAGACTTCCCGATCGGTCCGATTTGGCATCGGTCCAGCGACGAATATGACCCAATCCTTAACTTGATCTCGTAACCAGGGGCTGATCCACTGCCCTTCGGTTTGGAGAGCGCCGACCATGAAGTCACGGTCGAATATTTCGCAGGCGTTTTTCGGTGCTGCCGCGCTGGTCGCCGCGGGGGCTTTTGCCCCCTCGTCGGAAGCCATTGCGCAGACTGCGGCGGCACCTCCGCCATCAGTCGCCCTGACCGGGCCTTGCGAGGTCCGGTCCCTGAACTGGCGGGGCAGGGCCTTCTACGAAGTCCTGTTCATGAACCGCGCGCCCGGCGGACCGGCCGGGATCGGCAATTATTTCAACTCGATCGGGACCCCGCTCGAAGCGCCCGCCGAGGTGACGGATGCGCGCTTCCGGGCGCTGAACGCCGACGCGCTGCGGCGTGAATTCGGCGGCGATGCGGTCTTCTTCAACGGGCCGCGGCGCTTCGTGGCGAACGGAGTCACCGGCATCGCCTACAACAACTGTGCGCGGCGGGAGATGGGCGGGATCCACTTCTATGTCTACGGCACCTTCGAAGTTCCCAATCTCGAGGCGATGATGACGACGGCGATTCCGGCCTATCATCCGCTGGTTTCCAGGCGCACCAACAGCTTCATCTTCAACGCCGGCGAGCAGGTCCACGAGTTGGTCACGCCCGCGGGTGAAGTTTACACGCTGTTCAGCCTCTCGCTGAAGGTGGATCCCAACAATTCCATCGAGCGTCTGGCAACCCTGGGAGAGCGCCTGACCTTGCCCCCGGGATGGCGGTACCGGACCCGGACGCTGGACAAGCAGCTGATCCTGTCGTCGACCTATGATGCGAACCCGCCCAACACCATCGTGCTCGACCAGTTCGAGGGCAACTACCAGCACAACCCCGGCCAGCGGTAGCGACCTGTCCGGCGCGCGGCGACGCCTGATCGCCGCGCGCCGTCACCGCCGCCCTGCCGCCGCGGCAAGGTTACCCTGGCACACAGCTTTCGGAGGCAGCTTCCATGACGACCCGCAGGACCATCCTCGGCGGTGCGGCCGCCGCCGGCGCCCTCGCCCTGTCCCGGCCGTTGATCGCGCAACCCTCTCGCCCCGGCTTGGTCGGCACCTTCGAGGCCGCCGAAGCCGCCTTCATCTTCGGCCTGCCGATCGTGACGAATTACGCGGTCATGTACCAATTCGCGATCGACCGGAACAGCGGCCAGTTCAAGGCGCCGTTCAACACCATGTGGAACGATGCGCAGGTCTTCACCTGGCGCGACACCGCGATCCCGACACCCAACAGCGACACCCCCTATTCCATGTCCTGGCTCGACCTGCGGGCGGAGCCGGTGGTGATCTCGGTGCCCGACGTGCCGGCGGGGCGCTATTTCTCGGTACAGGTCTGCGACGGCAACACCTACAATGTCGGGTATATCGGCAGCCGCGCGACCGGCCAGGGAGCGGGCTCATGGATGGTCGTGGCGCCGGGCTGGCAGGGTGCAACGCCGCCTGGGATCAAGGGCGTGATCCGCTCCACCACGCAATTCGCGCTGACCATCTTCCGCACGCAGCTCATGGGGCCGGACGACATGCCGAATGTCGTCGCCGTGCAGCACGGCTATCGGTCCGAGCCGCTCTCCACCTTCCTGCGCCAGCCCGCCCCGCCGCCGGCAGTCGAGATCCGCTGGCCGCGGATCAACAACGACCTCGCGAAGCACCATTTCTTCGACTACCTGGCCTTCGCGCTCCAGTTCAACGCGCCACAGGCGAATGAAGCGGCGATCCGCGCGCAGATGGCGAGCATTGGCCTGGATGGCCGCGGCGCCGCCCTGCCGCATTCCTTCCTGGACCGGCTCGAACTGCTGGCCGCCGCCTTCTCGGGCGAGCGCAAGGTGGAAGCCGCGGTTGCGGCCGCCGGTGTGAAGATGAATGGCTGGAACGTCACGCCGATCCCGGGGAGCCCCGAGGCCTACAACGGCGACTGGATGACGCGCGCCGTCGTCAGCAAGGCCGGCATCTACGGCAACAGCACGGAGGAGGCGACCTACCCATTCACCCGCACCACCGCGACGGGCGAGACGCTGGATGGCAGCAAGGGGCGCTACACCCTGACCTTCGGGCCGGGCCAGCTGCCGCCGGTGAGCGCCTTCTGGTCGGTCACCATGTATCACAGCGGCAACCAGCTGCTCGTGCAGAATCCGATTGACCGCTACCTGATCAATTCGCCCATGCTCGCCGGCATGCGGCGCAATCCTGACGGCGGCGTCACGCTGCATATCCAGAAGGATGACCCGGGCGAGGCGCTGCGCGCGAACTGGCTGCCGGCGCCCGATGGGCCCATCTACATGGTCATGCGCCTCTACTGGCCGAGGACCGAGGCACCCTCCCTGCTGCCGATCGGCAGGGGAGCCTGGCAGCCGCCGGGGATCGTGAAGATCGGCTGACGGCCCGGCGCGGCATGCCGCTTGCGTAACACTTCTCCGGAACCGCTCGCCACCGCCTGATTGCATGGTCTTTGTGCAATCTCGCGGCGGGAGCCTGACGGAGAGATTACACATGATGCATCGCCGCCACCTCCTGGGCGCCACGGCTGGTCTGCTGGCCGCCCCCGCCATCGCCAGCGCCCAGTCCGGCGCCTGGCCGACCCGCGCGCCGGTCCGCCTGGTCGCCCAGTTCCCCCCGGGTGGCCTGGTGGACACCATCACCCGCCTGGTCGCCCCGCCGCTCTCGGCCGCGCTCGGCCAGAATGTGGTGGTGGAGAACCGCGCGGGCGCGGGCGGCGTGATCGGCACCGACTATGTCGCGAAGCAGCCGGCCGATGGCTACACCTTCCTCATGACGCACGCCTCGGTGATGGTCTATTCCGCCGCCACCCTGCCGCGCCTGCCCTTCGACCCGATCAATGACTTCACCCATCTCGCCCATCTGGTCGAGGCGCCGAGCGTCCTGCTGGTCCGCGGCGACAGCCCGCTGCGCACCATGCAGGACTACCTCCAGGCGGCCCGCACGCGGCCGACGCGCTACGGCTCCTCGGGCATCGGCTCGGCGCCGCACATGCTGGGCGCCATGCTGGCCGGCCAGGCGAACCTCACGCAGCTCGACCACGCGCCCTATGCCGGCTCCGCGCCGGCCATGCGCGACCTGCTGGGCGGCCACATCGAGAGCCTGATCGACCCGATCACGACCAATGTCGAGGCGATGCAGAACGGCACGCTGCGCGCGCTGGCGATCTCGACCCCCACGCGCCTCGCGGCCTTCCCGAACGTGCCGACCTTCGTGGAGCTGGGCTTCCCCTCCCTGGTGCAGACCCAGTGGGTCGGCATCTCGGGCCCGAAGAACCTGCCCGCGCCGATCGCCGAGCGGATCATCCGCGAGATGCCGGGCATCATGCGGACGCCCGCCATCGTCACCCGCACGACCGAGCTGCAGACCATGCCGCGCGCGACGCTGCCGACCGGCGCGGATTTCGTGAACATCATCACGACCGAGCTGGCCGCGGCGCGCCAGGTGGCGCAGCGCTACAACATCCAGGCCGCGGCCTGAAGCGAAACGGGGCGGGGTGCTTCGGCGCCCCGCCCCATCGCGTCACTTCCAGGGGGCGGCCCGCCGACGGGCCGCCCTTTCTTCGTTCAGGCGGCCAGCGGGAGCCGGTCCTGGCGGCACTTCATCAGCGGCTGGATCTTCTGGCCGAAGTCATCCATGCCTTTGATGAAGTCGTCGAAGCACAGCATGATGCCGGCGACGCCCGGCATCGCCGCCACCTCGTCCAGCATGCGCGCGCAGGAGGCGTGGCTGCCCACGATGGTGCCCATGTTGAAGTTGATGGGCGAGGGGTTGCGCTGCACCACCGCCGCCATCGAGGTGTCCTGCGTGTTCACGTCCTGTGCGGCATGGCCCAGCAGATGCGCCAGCGCCGCGCGGTCGGCGCCACGCTCATAGCTGTCCCACTTGGCCATGGCGGCCGCGTCCGTCTCGTCCGAGATCACCATGAAGAGCATGTAGGCGCCGACATCGCGGCCCGTCTTCTTCGCATGCTCCAGCACGCGGGCCGGGACGGAGGCCGACTTGGTCGGCTCGTTCACGCCCTCGCCCAGGCAGAAATTGTAGTCGCAATAGGTGGCGCCGAACTCCATCCCGCGGTCCGACTGGCCGGCGCTGACGATCTTGATCGGCTGGCTGGGCGGCGGGCTCAGCTTGCACTTGTCCATCTGGAAATACTGGCCCTTGAAGTCGCTCTCGCCCGTCTCCCACAGCTCCTTCAGGATCTGCACATATTCGGTGCTGTAGTCGTAGCGCTTGCCGAAATGCGCATCGCCCGGCCACAGCCCCATCTGGCTGTATTCCACCTTGTGCCAGCCCGAGACGATGTTGATCCCGAAGCGGCCGCCCGAGATGCTGTCGATCGTCGTCGTCATGCGGGCCACGATGGCCGGCGGGATGGTGAGCACGGCGGTCGAGGCGAAGAGCTTGATCTTGCTGGTCACGGCGGCGAGGCCCGCCATCAGCGTGAAGCTTTCCAGGCCATGGTCCCAGAACTCCGTCTTGCCGCCGAAGCCATGCAGCTTGATCATCGAGAGCGCGAAGTCGAGGCCGTAGCCCTCGGCCTTCTGCACCACCGTCTTGTTGAGCTCGAAGCTTGGCATGTATTGCGGCGCGTTTTCCGAAATCAGCCAGCCATTGTTGTTGATGGGGATGAAGACGCCGATATCCATGGGATGTGCCTTTCGGGATCCGAGGGGCCGGAACGCCCGGCCCTGCCGCATTGCCAGCAATTCATGTGCCATGCGTCACCCTGGACAGACGCTGCCTCTGCGAACAACATCGCGGCAACCAGTCGGAGGCCCCGCCCATGAAGCTCACCATGCCCGAGGAGATCATCCTCCTTCTCCTCGACGACAAGACCGGCCGCCCGATCGGCCTGCCCGCGCCCGCCGGCGACTATGCGGTGGCCAGCGCCATCCTCATGCAGCTTTCGCTGAACGGCAGCATCGACACCGACCTCGAGAAGCTGATGGTCACCAGCACCAAGCCTTCGGGCGATCCGGTGCTGGACGAAGCGCTGACCATGATCGCGACCACGCCCGGCCAGCGCGACAGCCGCCACTGGATCGTCGAGATCGGTCGCAAGGCGGATCGTTTCCGCGGCCAACTGCTGGAGAACCTCGTCGCCAAGGGCGTGCTGCGCAAGGAGGAGGGCCGCTTCCTCTGGGTCTTCCCTGACCGCCGCTACCCCAAGGCCGCCGAGGGCGAACTGGACGTGATGGAGGTGCGCGCCCGCCTGCGCGCCGTGCTGCTGAGCAACGAGATCCCTGAGCCGCATGATTCGCTCATGATCGGCCTCGCGCGCTCCACCGGCATCATCCCCTTCATCCTCTCCGCCGCCGAGCAGGAGAAATTCGCCAAGCGCGTGGACCAGGTGGCCGACCTGGAGGAGCTGGGCCGCACCCTCTCCAGCGTCACGCGCGAGGTCTATGCGATGATGCTGGCCTTCGCCGGCTCGCACTGAGCGGCGTCTCGGGCGGGGGCCAACCCCGCCCGCATCAGGGGAGGGGACCATGCCGCCCACGGCGCGCCGAATCCGCACGACCCATACCGGCAGCCTGCCGCGCCCGCGCGCGCTGACCCGGCTGCATGCCCGCCGCGCCCGCGGCGAGGCGGTGGATGCGGCCGAACTCGCCGCGGCATCCGCGGCCGCCGTCGCCGCCATCGTGCCGAAGCAGCGCGCCGCGGGAATCGACATCCCCAATGACGGCGAGCAGGGGCGCGAATCCTTCGTCCTCTATCTCCGCGACCGCCTGACCGGCCTGGGCGGCAGCAGCAGCCGCGGCGGCTTCCAGGACATCGAGGCCTATCCCGAGTTCAAGGCGGAGATGCAGGCCGGCATGGCGGGCCGTGAGGCCGCCAGCGTCACCACCAACCTGCCGGCCGCGATCGGCCCCGTGGCCTATGTGGGGGAGGCGGCGATGGCCGCCGAATGCGCGCAGTTCCGCGCCGCGCTGGGCGATGCGGAGGGCTTCATGGCCGCGCCTTCGCCCGGCATCCTCGCCGCCATCGTGCAGAACCAGCACTACGCGACGGACGACGCCTACCTGGCGGCGCTCGCGAAGGCGCTCGGTGCCGAATACCGTGCCATCCTCGACGCCGGATTCACCCTGCAGATCGACTGCCCCGATCTCGCGCTGGAGCGCCACGGCGCCTGGCAGGACAGGCCGCTGGCGGAGTTTCTCGCTTTCTCCGAGCGCGTCGTCGCCGCCATCAACGGCGCCATCGAAGGGCTCCCGCGCGAGCGCATCCGGATGCATGTCTGCTGGGGCAACTACGAAGCGCCGCACGACAGCGACGTGCCCTTCGAGGACATCTGGCCCGTGATCCGCGAGGCGCGCGTGGGCGGCTTCGTGCTGCCCTTCGCCAATCCGCGCCACGCGCATGAGCACCGCGTCTTCCGCCGCCTGCCGCTGGCCGGGGACCAGGTGCTGGTGGCCGGCGTGATCGACACGCTGACCCATTTCGTCGAACACCCCGAGGTGGTGGCCGAGAGGCTGGAGCGGATTGCCGAGAGCATGGGCGACCCCGCGCGCCTGATGGCCGGCACGGATTGCGGCTTC
This sequence comes from Sediminicoccus rosea, assembly GCF_033547095.1. Taxonomy (NCBI): domain Bacteria; kingdom Pseudomonadati; phylum Pseudomonadota; class Alphaproteobacteria; order Acetobacterales; family Roseomonadaceae; genus Sediminicoccus; species Sediminicoccus rosea. Next base: position 1,966,705 of record NZ_CP137852.1, read on the forward strand.
GACACCTCGGCCGGGCGCGGGCGCGTCGCGGCGGATGTGGTCTGGGCGAAGCTCGCCAGCATGGCCGAAGGGGCGCGCATCGCCTCCGGCCGCCTTTTCGGCGCGGGGTGAGGCCATGTGCTGGATCTGCGCCGCCACCGGGAGGAACCACATGAAACGCCGCAACCTGCTGATCGCCTCTGGCGCCGGCCTCGCCGCGCCCGCCCTCGCGCAGCCCTCGGCCTGGCCGGGCGGTCGGCAGGTGCGGATCATCATCACCTATCCGCCCGGCGGCACCACGGATTTCGTGGCCCGCGTCGTGGCGCAGCGCCTGGGCGAGCAGACCGGCGCCAACTTCGTGGTGGAGAACAGAACGGGCGGCGGCGGCGTGGTGGGCTGGACGGCCGCGGTGCGCTCCCCCAATGACGGCACGGCCCTGCTGCTGACCGACAATTCGCTCGCCACCGCGCCGCCGCTGCACGCCAATCTCGGCTTCGACATCATGGCCGATTTCACGCCGGTCTCGCTGCTGGTGGACTATCCCACGGTCTTCGTCGTGCCGGGCAATTCGCCCGTGCGCAGCCTGCGTGATTTCGTGGAGGCGGCGCGCGGCCAGCCGGCCGATGCGAATTTCTACGGCTCCATGGGGGCGGGTTCCTCGCCGCATCTCTACACCGAGTACCTGCAGGACATCGCGGGCATCCGGCTGACGCATGTGCCCTATCGCGGCATGGGCCCCGCCTTCACGGACCTCCTGGCGGGGCGCATCGGCCTGCTGATCGCGGCCCCGCCCACCGTGCTGGGCGCGATCCGTGACGGTCGCGCGCGGGCGATCGCCATCGGCACGCAGGGCGGGCGCATCCCGGCGCTGCCCGATGTGCCGACGGCGCGCGAACTCGGCATCAACTTCACCTATTCCTTCTGGTACGGGCTGCTTGGCCCGCGCGGGATGGAGCCGGCGCTGGTCGCGCGCATCCAGGAGGAGATCGGCAAGGTGCTCGCCACGCCCGAGCTGCGCGAGCGCTTCGTGCAGCAGGGGGGAACGCCCGTGGGGGCGACGGCGCCGCGCTGCGCGCCGTGATGGAGAGCGACCTCACGCGCTGGAGCGAGGTGGTGCGCGCCAAGGGCATCACGCTGCAGAACTGAGGCGGCGCGTCACTCCGTCAGCGTGATGGCGCCAGGCAGGGGGCAGGCCGCCCCGGGCTCGGCCAGGCCATAGGCGCGCAGCGTCGTGCCCGGGCCCGCAGCGGCCCGGCCGACCCAGCCGACGCGGGTGTCGGGCACGGAGCGGCCGGTGCCGGCCGGCACATCGGGCCGGCGCAGGGGGCCGCGGGCATAGCCCACGATCACGCCCGCCTGGTTCACCAGCAGAAGCTGGTTGACGCGGTGGCGCTCCTGCCGGTCCCAGGCCCAGCCGGTGACGGCGGCGAATTGCGCGGGCGCGCTGCCCAGCAGGCGGGCGCCGTCGAGCGAGCCCCGGCAGCGGCCTTCCGGCAGCACGCGCAACGTGCCCTCCAGCGGCCGGCCCATCCATCCGGCATGAGGCGGCGCGAAGATCGAGAGGCGGTTCGCGCGCAGGTCCCGGACGCGGGATTCCACCACCTCCGGCAGGGGGAAGACGTCGCGAAAGGCGGCCTCGTCCCGCACGCCCGCGATCAGCGCCGCCTCGGCCGGATAGCGGGAGGCGACGAAATGCTCGAGCACGGCGACCGAGCGCGGCTGCTGCTGCACCAGGGCCAGCACCACGAGCACCACGAGGCCGGAGGCGCCCAGGGCGCGTAGCCGGCCGCCGCGCTGGGCGAGCAGATGGAGCCAGAGCAGCATCATGCACCAGAAGAGCAGCGCCGGCGTCCCGTAGCGCGGGCTGGTCGCCTGGATCCAGCCGAAGCTGTGCCGCCCCGCCGCGGTGACCAGGGCCGAGGCGACGATGAAGGCGATGCCCGCCAGCAGCGCGAATTCGACCGGGCGAAGCGAGCGGCGCCTCACCAGCGCGCGGAGCCCGAGCCCGGCCGCGAGGGCCAGCCCGGCCGCGCCGATCACCACGCAGGCAAGCCAGCCGGTGCCATCGGCCGCGACCGGCAGGCGCAGGATCTCGACGATGGGCCGGGCGAAGAAGACGGCGACATAGGCGCCCACGCTCGCCGGCATCCGCAGCGCATCGAGCGGCGAACTGTGGTGGTCCGGCGAGACATGGCCCGCCATGAAGGCGCCGACGACGAGGAGGCTCGCCGCCGCATAGGCCAGCACCTGCCGCCAAGGCCGGCCGGCCAGCAGCGCGATGGTGGCGGCGATGGGCAGCACGAGCACGCCATTGGCCATGTTCAGCATGGCGGCCGCGCCGAGCAGGCAGGCGCCGAGCGTGGCGAGGAGGCCGGTGCCGCCCAGGAACACCACCGCGAAGCAGGCCGTGGCCAGGGCATAGACGCCCACGAACTGCGTCTGGAAGCCCCAGGCGAGGTTCTCGTATTGCAGGGCCGAGAAGCAGGTGGCGAGTGCCACGCCGAGCGCGACCAGGTCCGGCCGGCGCCATTCCCCATTGCCGGCGGTCAGCATCCAGCCGAGCAGCAGCCCATGCGCGAGCTGGATCAGCAGGATGGTCACGAAATTCACCGCATTGCTGCCGCCCAAGGCGAGGTCGAGCATGAAGCCCAGCTTCGGCAGCAGGATCAGGTGCTCATTGTGCCGGCCGAGCAGGATGCCCGAGATCTCGGCCACGCTCGCGTAGTCGAGCTGATCCATGAAGGGCATCGCGGTGTGCGTCAGCCACAGCGAGCGCAGCAGCTGCGCGATGACCAGGAGCGCGCCGGCCAGCGCCACCGCCGAGAGGGCCAGCGCCGGCAGCGTCCAGCCGTCGCGCAGCAGGCGGGGGTCGAGCCAGCGGCGCGGGTTCATCCGTCATTCCTCCGGCGGAAGGTGAAGGCCTTGTGCATCGCGTAGCTGGTCAGCACGGTGCTGGCGACGCCCACCATGTGCGCCAGCGTCTCGGCCTGCCAGGTCCAGCCCAGGGCCGGCAGCAGCCAGCGGGCGAGCAGCATGGAGATGGCCCAGACCTGCGCCGCGGCCACCGCATTGACCAGGATGAAGCGCCCGGCCTCGTCCCGTGTGCTGCGGCCTGACCGCTCGAAGACGAAGCGGCGCATCAGCAGGTAGGCGGTGAGCATGCCCACGCCATAGGCCAGGATGATCGCGGGCGAATAGGGCATCACCTGGCTGAAGACGATGCGCGAGAGGAAATTGGCCGCCGCCGCCGCGCCGCCCGATAGCACGAAGCGCAGCAGCTCCGGCGTCAGCTGCATGCGTGCTCGGCCATCTCGCGGCCCAGGCGCACGCTTTCCGCGATGCCGCGATCCTCGGGGTAGTAGTAGCAGGTGTCGGCGATCTGCAGGCCGGTGATGGGCGTCTGCACCGGCGGCAGCCGGTCGAGGAAATTGGGCCCGCAGACCGGCTGGGCATGGCGCAGCCGGCCGACGCGCGCCTCCACCAGGTCGGCCCGCGTCACGGCCGGGTTCACCCGCGCGATGCAGGCGAGCGATTCCGTGATCAGCTCCTCATCGCTCCAGGACCAGCGCGGCTGCGTCACCGGCATGTAGTAGGGGACATAGACGATGGCGTCCTCGCCGGCGGCGGGGCGGAGGTTGCTGAACTCGATGATGCCGGGGATGGGGATCTCCTCATCCACGATGTTCACCCAGAAATGCGGCGTGACACTGCGCTTGAGGCGCAGCAGCACGCAGCAGACGCCGATGTTCTCGATCGCCGCGTATTGCGCGCTGAGCGCGGCCGGGAGGTCGGGCACCAGGCGGGGGATGAGGGGCGTGGGCACGGTGGAGATCACGTGGTCCGCCGCCACCTCGCGGCCCGCCGCGGTCCGCACCCCGGTCACGTGGCCGGCTTCGGTCAGCACCTGGGCGGCAGGTTCGCCCAGCGCCACGCGGCCGCCCTTGGCCGTGATGTCCTGCACCAGCGCATCCACCAGCGTCTGCGAGCCGCCTTCGATATAGCCCAGCTCCTCCTGGAAGATGGAGCGGCGCGAGCGGCCGATGCGCCGCACGCGGGTCGCGATCCAGGAGGCGGAGACATGGTCGGCATGCTCGTAGAACTTGAGCCCCATGAGGCGCTTCCAGAGCGTGTCATAGACCTCCCGGCCGGAGCCCGCCTCGATCCATTGCCGCGCGGTCAGCCGCTCGATGGCGGCGAAGTCGTTCTGGCGCGTGGTCAGGAACATCTGCAGGCCGGTGCGGAACTTCGCCGTCCAGGAGAGGTGCGGGAAGCGCAGCAGCGAGACCGGGTCGCCCCAGCGATGCAGCCCGCCGCGCATGAAATAGGCCATGGAGGTCGGCACCCAGCGCATCGCGTCGGGCAGGCCCAGCTCGCGCAGCAGGGCGAAGGTCGGCGCGTCGGACTTGCAGACGAAGTGGTAGAAGCGCTCGATCGAGACGCCGCCCAGGTCGAGATGCGCGGCCATGCCGCCGGGCTCGCGGTCGGCTTCGATCAGCTCGACCTCGGCGCCCAGGGTGACGGCGCGCTGCGCGGCGGCAAGGCCCATGGCGCCGGCGCCGAGGATGACGATGCGGGGCATGCTCAGAACTCCAGGACCACGTCGCGGTAGCGCGGATCGGTGAAGGTGCGCCGCAGCGCATCCTCGAGCGGGGTCGGCGTCACGCCGAAGCGATCGGGCCAATCGGTGACGGGGAAGGTCTCGGGGATCACCAGCGCCTCGAGCTGCTTCACGGTGAAGGGCGGATTGCGGTCGAACTTCGCATAGAGCCAGAGCAGCGCCCAGAAGGCGGAATAGGGGATGTTCACGATGCGCGCGCGCGGCTGCACGATGTCGTGGATCATGCGGATCAGCGCGCCATAGGTGATGGTGTGCAGGCCAGAGACGTCATGCGTGCCGCCATGGCGCTGGCGCAGGCAGCTTTCGATCACCGCGCAGAAATCACCGGCGTAGAGCGGCTGGCGCAGGTAGTCGCCGCTGCCCGGGATGGGGAAGACCGGCGTGCGGTCCATGAAGCGGCGCAGCCAGCCCAGATGCTTGCGGTCGAACCAGCCGAACATCAGCGTGGGGCGCAGCACGGCGCAGGCGATGCCGCTCTCCAGGTAGAGCTTCTCCTGCAGCGTCTTGGTCTCGACATAGAGGTCCTGCGCGCGGGAATTCACGACGGAGGAGGAGATGCCGACCATGTAGGGCACGCGGGCGCGGGCCATCGCCTCCAGCACGCGCTCGGTCGCCGCGACGTTGTTGGCGATGTATTCGGCACGATCCAGGCCACCGATCTGGGCCTGGTTCACCACCACGGCATCGGCGCCGGCGAAGGCCTCCTGCCAGGGGCCGGGCTGCGCCAGATCGGCCTCGATCACCTCCAGGCCCGGATGCAGGCGGCGCAGGATGGCCGTGTTGGCCGGATGCTTGTCGATGCCGACGAGGGAGAGGCCCGGCTGCTCGACCAGCCGTGCCAGCAGGTTCTGCCCGACCAGGCCGGCCGCGCCGGTGATGACGATGCGCTGGGTCATTCAGATGTCGAGCCGGTTGAAGATGCGCGCGGGCAGGTGCCGGATGACCAGCATGATCCAGCGCCAGCGCCCCGGCGCGTAGACGATGGGCCCGCCCTTGTCGGCGGCGCGGCGGATGATGCGCGCGACATCCTCCGGCTCGGCCCAGCTGCCGCCCTCGCGGTCCATGCCGGCGGTCATGGCGGTCCGGGTGGGGCCGGGCTTCACCAGCACGGCGCGCAGGCCGGGCGGCGCGCCGGGGCGGCCGAAGCGATGCGCGATGCCCTCCATCAGCGCCGCGATCCCGGCCTTGGCCGCGCCATAGACGAAGTTCTTGCGCCGCCCGCGATCCCCCGCGACGGAGCCGAGGACGATGAGGCCGCCACGGCCCTGCGCCTCGATCAGCGCGGCGGCGGCCAGCGCCCAGAGGGCGGCGGAGGTGAAGTTCACGTCGAGCGTGCGGCGGGCGGTCGTGGCATCGCGCTCATCCTCCGCCTGCGGGCCCATCATGCCATAGGCCAGCAGCACATCATCCAGCCCGCCCATCGCGTCGCGCATCGCGGCGAGCTGCGCGGCGGGCTCGGCCTCGGTCGCGAGGTCGAGCGGGAAGAGCGGCACGGCGGATGCGCCGCGCGCCGTCAGATCCGCCGCCACCTCGGCCAGCCGCGCGGCGTCGCGCCCCGCAAGGCCGATCACGGCGCCCTCGGCGGCGAAGAGCCGCGCCGTCGCGACCGCGATGCCCGAGGTGCCGCCCAGGATCAGGACGTGCCGCGGGGCCGTCATGGCTGGGCCACCCGGCGCCAGAAGGCAGAGGAGAAATGCGGGTCCATGTGCTCTTGGAATCCTTCCCAGGCGGGGTAGCCGGCGCGGAACATGGCGGCGGGCATGCGGCCATCCTTGGCGGGGTAGAGCCGCCCGCCCGCCTCCCGGACGATGGCGTCGAGCCGCGCGAGCAGGGCGAGCGTGGGCGCGCCGCGATTGGCGAAATCGAGGGCCAGCGTGGTCCCCTCCATCGGGAAGGAGAGCAGGCCCGGGGAGGGCAGGGGGCCGAAGGTCTTGAGCACGGCGAGGAAGGAGCCCTCGCCCGCCTGCGCGATGGCCGTGAGCATGGCGCGCGTCGCCTCGCGCTGGGCGGCGGGCGGCACCACGCTCTGGTACTGGAAGAAGCCACGCCGGCCGTAGAGGCGGTTCCACTGCGCGATGCCGTCCAGCGGATAGAAGAAGGGCAGGTAGGGCACCTGCCGCACCCGCCCCGAACGCCGCCGCCCCATGGCGAGGTAGAGCGCGTTGAAGGCGCCGAGCGTGAGGCGGTTCAGCGCGAAGCCCGGCGCGTCCATCGGCATGCGGAGCAGTCCCGGCGGCTCCACGGCGCGCAGCCCGCCCGCCGCCGCATGCCGCCCGCGCGAGAAGATGCCGCGCCCCAGCGCCGCGCCCTTCGCCAGGCAATCCACCCAGGCCACGGTATAGTCCCAGCCGGCGGAGGCCTCGGCCAGGCGGAAGAAGCCGTCCAGATCCTCGAAGACCTCGTCCTCGACCTGCATCACGGAGCTGGCGATGGGCAGCAGCTCCAGCTCCACCCAGGTGACGAGGCCGGTGAGCCCGAGGCCGCCGATGGTGGCGGCCAAGAGCGGGTCGCCCGGGCGCAGCTCCAGCGCCGTGCCGTCGGAGCGCAGCAGGCCGAGCGCGCGCACCCAGCGGCCGAAGGTGCCCGCGCCATGGTGGTTCTTGCCATGCACGTCATTGGCGACGGCGCCGCCCAGCGTGACGTGCCGCGTGCCCGGCGTGACCGGCAGGAAGAAGCCGCGCGGCACGATCCAGGCGAGCAGCGCGGCAAGGCTCAGCCCCGCCTCCGCCCGCAGCAGCCGCGTCGCGGGGTCGAATGCGATGGTGCGGTCCAGCGCCGGGGTGAGGAGCACGGCGCCCTCGGGGTTCAGCCCGCTGTCGCCGTAGGAACGGCGCAGCCCCATGGGCAGCACGCCATGCCCCGGCCGCGCCGCCACCGCCGCGCGCAGGGCGCCGGGCAGTTCATCCCGCCAGGATGGCGCGAAGACCAGCTGCGGCGCGCGGAGGGTGCGGCCCCAGCTGGTCAGCGCCGATGTTTCAAGGCCGCGCGCCGTGCTCATAGCGCAAGCAGATAGGCGATTCCAACCGCGGCACCCAGGCCCCAGCTCGTCCGGTCGCGGATGGCGAAGCTCACCGGGTCATCCAGCATCTCGCCGCGATGGGAGAGCAGCCAGATGCGCCCCATCCAGATGGCGATCAGCAGCGGTTGCGCCCAGAGCCACCAGGGGTCGGCATAGGGCACGCGCAGGAAGGCATCATGCATCAGGTAGAGCACGAGGATGATGAGCGAGCCCAGCGCCGCGGCGACGCCCGCGACCAGCGTCAGCTCCGCATCGGCCGGGCGGTAGCCGCGCGCGGCGAGTGCCGCGGCCCCCTCGGGCCCCGCGCGCAGGATCTCGGTGTGGCGCTTCGCGGTGGCGAGCGAGAAGAAGAAGAAAAGCGCGAAGGTCATCAGGTAGCCCGAGACCGGCTGGCCGAGGGCGGCCACGCCGATCAGGATGCGAAGGCCGAAGAGCAGCGCGATGATCAGCGTGTCCAGCAACGGCACGCGCTTCAGCCCGAGGGAATAGGCGAGCGTCAGCGCCAGGTAGGCGGCAAGGCCCAGGAAGAGCGGCACGGAGACGAGAAAACCCGCCAGCAGCGCGACCAGCACGCCGCCCACCCCGGCCAGGAGCGCCGTGCGGATCGGGATGCGCGCACTCGCGATCGGGCGGTGGCGCTTGGACCAATGGGCGCGGTCGGCGCGCAGGTCCGACAGGTCGTTCAGCAGGTAGGTCGAGGAGGTGAGCAGCAGCAGCAGGGCGAAGGCGAGGATCGCCTCCATCACCTGGCCGATGTCCCGCCAGCCCTGGCCCAGGATGAGCGGCACGAAGACGACCAGGTTCTTGGAGGCATGGTGCAGCCGGCCGGCGCGCAGCCAGTCGCGTGGCGTGGCGCGCTCGGCCGCGAATTCGGCGAGGATGGGCGGGCCGAGGCGGCGCGCGGCGGCCGCCGTTGCGGGGGCCGCGCCCACCAGCACGATCCCGGCCGCGCGGCCCCAGACGGCGAGATCGGCCCGGCTGTCCCCGGCATAGATGAAGCCCTGGGGAAAGAGCTCCGCCAGCGCGGCGGCCTTGGCCTCGCCCTTGAGGTTGTGCGAGCGCGAGCCGATCACGCTCACGAAGAGGCCGAGTTCGGTGGCGACGGCATCGGCCACGGTTTGATGGGCGGCGGTGCAGAGATGCAGCGCGTGCCCCGCGGCCGCGCAATCGCGCAGCCAGTCGAGCAGGTCCTCGCGCAGCGGCAGCTCGGCGGGGTCGAGCGGGACGCCCTCCGCCAGGGCTTCCTTCACGGCGAGGCGGCCGCGGGGCAGGGCGAGCAGGGCGGTGGCGGCGGCGCGCGGGTGGTGGAACAGGGCGCGGACGAAGCTCTCATCGAGCGTGTCGGTCCGCAGCAGCGTGTGGTCCAGGTCCACCACGATGGGAAGCGGGTCAGCCATGGCGCGGCACCGTCCTCTCGCGGCGGGATGACGGCGCGCCCGCGGCCTCGACCGTGGTCGGGACGAGGCGCGACCCCGTCATCGCGCACGGGTCGGCTTCGCGCCCGGGCGCGCCATCTCCTGGCAGGGTCATCATCGGAAGGCGCCCGTGTAGCTGCGCGGGCTTCGCGCCGTCAAGGCGAGGGGCCCCCGGGCGCGCCCGGGGGCCGGGGGCGGCTCAGCCGCGCGGCAGTTCCTGCTCGACCAGGGCGCTGAAGAAGCCCACGCCATAGGGCGCCGCATCGTCGTTGAAGTCGTATTTCGGGTGGTGCACCGGCACACCGCCCTTCCCATCCGGGGCCTTCTGGCCGAGCTTCACGAAGGCGCCCGGGCGCTTCTCCAGCATGTAGGAGAAATCCTCGGCCCCCATGATGGGCGGGCGCTTGCGGATGATGCCCTCGGGCGCGAAGACCTTCGCCGCGGCCTGGGCGGCGAGGTCGGTCTCGCGCTCATGGTTCACCGTCACGGGGTAGCCCGACTTCCACTCCACCACGATCTCCGCCTCGAAGGCCTCGGCGACCGAGGCCGCGATGCGCTTGATGTGGCGCTCCATCGCGGCCCGGGTCTCCTTCTTCAGGGTGCGGATGGTGCCCTTGATCTCGGCCGTCTCGGGGATGACGTTCGAGGCGCTGCCGGCGTGGAACATGCAGAGGGACAGCACCGCGCTGTCCAGCGGGTCCACCCGGCGGGAGACGATGCCCTGCAGGGCCACGACGAGCTGCGAGCCGATCAGCACCGGGTCGATCGCCATGTGCGGCCGCGCCGCATGGCCGCCCAGGCCGCGGATCTTGAAGGTGACGGTGTCAGCCGAGGCGAGGATGGGGCCCGAGACGATCGCCGTCTCGCCCAGCGGCAGGGAGGGATCGTTATGGATGCCGTAGACGCTGTCGCAGGGGAAGCGCTCGAACAGGCCCTCCTCGACCATGACGCGGCCGCCGCCCGGGCCCTCCTCGGCCGGCTGGAAGATGAAGTTCACCGTGCCGTCGAAATTGCGCGTCTCGGCGAGGTATTTGGCGGCCCCCAGCAGCATGGCGGTGTGCCCGTCATGGCCGCAGGCGTGCATCTTGCCGGGCGTCTTGCTGGCATGCGGCAGGCCGGTCTCCTCCGTCATCGGCAGGCAGTCCATGTCGGCGCGCAGGCCGATGGAGCGGCCGGAATTGCCGTTCCGCAGCACGCCCACGAGGCCGGTGCCGGCGATGCCGCGATGCACCTCGATCCCCCAGGAGGCGAGCTTCTCGGCCACCAGGGCGCTGGTCGCGTGCTCCTCGAAGCCCAGCTCCGGATTCGCATGGATGGTCTGGCGCCATTCGGCGATCTCGGGGGCCATGGCGGCGATGCGGTTGTTCAGGGGCATGGGCTTGGTTCCTCGGCTGCGGCGGGATTGTCGGGCCGGCTTCCCGACGCGTCAAACCCCGGTTGACCCTGCGGGCAAAGCTTCCTCTCCTGCGCCTGAAGGATCGGGAGACGACGCCATGCCCCTGCTGCTGGCCCTGGACCAGGGCACCACCTCGACGCGCGCCATCGCCTTCGACGCGACGCTGGCGCCAGTCGCGACCGTGCAGGTGGAATTGCCGCAGCATTTCCCGGCGCCGGGCTGGGTGGAGCATGAGCCGGAGGACATCGCGGCGCACAGCCTCGCCGTGCTGCGCGAGGCGCTGGCCAAGGCGGGTGGCGAGGCGCGGGATGTGGCCGGCATCGGCATCACCAACCAGCGCGAGACGACCCTGCTGTGGGAGCGCGCCACGGGCCGCGCCGTCGGCCGTGCCATCGTCTGGCAGGACCGCCGCACCGCCGCCACCTGCGAGGCGCTGAAGGCGGCAGGGCATGAGGCGCTGGTCCGCGCGCGCACCGGCCTGCTGCTCGACCCCTATTTCTCCGCGACCAAGCTCGCCTGGCTGCTCGACCACACGCCTGGCGCGCGCGCGGCGGCCGAGCGTGGGGAGCTCTGCTTCGGCACCGTGGAGAGCTTCCTGCTGTTCCGCCTGACCGAGGGGCGCGTGCATGCGACGGATGCGACCAATGCGTCGCGCACCATGCTCTTCGACATCCATCGCGGCGCCTGGGACGCGGAGCTGTGCGAATTGTTCCGCGTGCCCATGGCGATCCTGCCCCAGGTGCGGGATTGCGCCGCACCGCTGGGCGAGACACGGCTGCTGGGCGGCGCCATTCCCATCCTCGGCATGGCTGGGGACCAGCAGGCGGCCACCATCGGCCAGGCCTGCTTCGCGCCGGGGATGATGAAGTCCACCTACGGCACGGGCTGCTTCGCCCTGCTGGTGACGGGCGAGGAGGCGGTGCCCTCCTCCAACCGGCTGCTCACCACCCTGGCCTGGCAATTGGGCGGCAGGCGGGCCTATGCGCTGGAGGGCTCGATCTTCATGGCCGGCGCCACGGTGCAATGGCTGCGCGACGGCCTCGGCATCATCCAGCATGCGAGCGAGGCGGATGGCTGGGCCGCCCGCGCCAACCCGGCCGAGCGCGTGCAACTCGTGCCGGCCTTCACGGGCCTCGGCGCCCCCTGGTGGGATGCGGCGGCGCGCGGCGCCATCCTGGGCCTGACGCGCGCTTCGGGCCGGGCCGAGATCTGCCGTGCGGCGCTGGAGGCGGTGGCGCTGCAGACCGGGGACCTGCTGGAGGCGATGCGCCGCGACTGGCCGGGCATGAAGCAGACTGTGCTGCGGGTGGATGGCGGCATGGCGAAGAGCGACTGGACCATGCAGTTCCTGGCCGACCTGCTGGGCGCCCCGGTGGACCGCCCCATGGTGACCGAGACGACGGCGCTGGGCGCGGCCTATCTCGCGGGCCTGCAGGCCGGGCTGCTGCCCTCGCCCAGCGAGGCGCCGACGCATTGGCGGCTGGAGCGCCGCTTCCAGCCCAACATGAGCCGCGAGGAGGCGGCCGAGCGCCGGGCGGCCTGGCAGGACGCGGTGCGCCGGACGCGCAGCGCATGATCTTCGCCGAATTCGGCATCACGCCCATCATCAACGCCTATGGCACCAACACGCGCCTCTCGGCCGGGCCGCTGGCCGATGAGGTGGCCGAGGCCATGCGCGCGGCCGCGACGGCGAGCGTGGACATCCTCGACCTCCAGGCCGCGGCCTGCCGGGAGATCCAGCGCGCCACGGGGGCGGAGGCGGGCTTTGTCACCTCCGGCGCCTCCGCCGCCTTGTTGCTGGCCGCCGCCGCCTGCCTCGCGCGGCTGGATGCCGGGGCGATGAACCGCCTGCCCGTGACGCGGGAGGGGCGCTGCGAATTCCTCATCTCTCGCAGCCAGCGCAACATGTATGACCGGGCGATCGAGACGGCGGGCGGGCGCCTCGTGGATGTCGGCATCCCGGACCGCGTCTCGGGGGCGGGCGTGCGCGATGCGAGTGCGGCGGAATTCGCCGATGCCATCACGCCGCGCACGGCGGGCATCCTGCATGTGGCGCAGCCGCGCGCCGAGCCGCCGCTGCGCGAGATCATCGCCGTGGCGCGGGCGGCGGGGATTCCGGTCATCGTGGACGCCGCCGCGCAATTGCCGCCGGCGGAGAACCTGCGGCGCTTCATCGCGGAAGGGGCGGACCTCGTCGCCTTCTCCGGCGGCAAGGCGATCGGCGGGCCGCAGGCCTCGGGTCTTCTCGCGGGCCAGGGGGTGCTGGTGGCCTCGGCGCTCGCGCAGATGCTCGATCTCGACCTGCCGGCGTCGCAGTTCCGGGCGCCCGCGGAATTCTCGGCGTTGTCGCAACTGGCCTTCTTCCCGCGCACCGGCATCGGGCGTTCCTGCAAGGTGGGGCGGGAGGAGGTGATGGGGCTGCTGGTGGCGCTGCGCCGCTTCACGGCCGAGGATGCGGCGACGCGCCGCGCCCGCTGGCAGGCGCGGCTCGATGCGGTGCGCGTCGCCTCCGGCCTCGAGTTCGAGGCGGGCATGGCGGGTGAGGTCCCGCTGCTCTGGCTGCGCGTGCCCGATGCGCCGGCCATGGAGGCACGGCTGCGCGCGGGCTGCCCGGCCGTGCATGTGAACCCTGCGCGGCTCGCGGAGGGCATCCTCACCATCAACCCGGTCAGCCTGCATGATCGGGATTGCGCGCGCCTGGGCGAATTGCTGCGCGCGGCCCTTGCCGAGTGACGCCGCCCGGCAAAGACTGGCCCCCAGGGAGGATCAGGATGGACCGCTTTCTCGTCGGCAATGGCGCGGGTTTTTCGGGCGATCGCGTGGATGCGCCGCTGCCCGTGCTGCGCACCCTGATCGCCAGCGGCCTGCCCGCGGCCATGTTCTTCGAGACGCTGGGCGAGCGCACCGTGGCGCTGGCCCATCTGGAGAAGCGCCGCGACCGCGAGGCGGGCTACGAGCCCATGCTGGAACGGCTGCTCGAGCCCATCCTGGCGCTGGCGAAGCGGCATGGCATCCCGCTGCTCGGCAATTGGGGCGCGGCCAATCCGCCCGCCGCGGCGCGCGCCGTGGCAAAGCTGGCGCTGGCGCAGGGGATGCCCGATCTCCGCATTGCCCTCGTCGAGGGAGATGACGTGACGGGGCTCGTCGCCGGCGGGCAATTGCCGGTGCATGAGGCCGATGCGGGCCTCGACATGGGCGCCTGGAACCTCATCGCCGCCAATGCCTATATCGGCGCCGAGCCGCTGGTGGAGGCGCTGGCCCAGGGTGCGGACGTGGTCGTCGCGGGCCGCACGAGCGACCCGGCGCTGGCCATCGCGCCGCTCGCGCATCACTTCGGTTGGCGGGCGGATGACTGGGAGAAGCTGGCCCTGGGCGCGGCCGCCGGGCATCTGCTGGAATGCGGCAGCCAGGTCACCGGCGGCGTCTTCTGGGACCCCGGCTTCAAGGACATCCCCGACCCCGCCAATATCGGCTTCCCCATCGCGGAGGTCACGCGCGAAGGTGGCCTGGTCATCACCAAGGCGGCCGAGACCGGCGGCCTCGTGGATCTCCGCACGGTGAAGGAGCAGCTCCTCTACGAGCTGCACGACCCCGCGCACTACATCACGCCCGACGTGGTGCTGGACATCACCGGCTGCACGGCCGAGCAGGTGGGGAAGGACCGCGTCGCGGTGCACGGCCTGCGCGGCCATCCGCGGCCCGACACACTCAAGGTGACGGCGAGCTTCGAGGGCAGCTGGCTGGGCGAGGGCGAGGTCTCCGTCGCCGGGCCCAATGCGCTGGCGCGCGCCCGTGCCACTGCCGATGTCCTGCTGGAGCGGATGAGGATCCGCGGCCTGGAGGTGCGCGCGCGGGTGGACCTGATCGGCGTGGCCAGCGTGCATGACAGTGATGATGGCGCGCTCTGGCGCGGCTATGACGGGCCGGAGCCGCCGGAAATCCGCATCCGCCTCGCCGTCGAGGCGCGCACGCGCGACGATGCCGACCAGGCCTCGCGCGAGGTTCTGGCATTGCTCTGCTGCGGCACGGCGGGCACGGGCGGGGCGCGCTGGCGCGTCACGCCGCGCATCCTGACCCGCAGCCACCTGGTGCTGCGCGAGCGCGTGCCGGTCACGGTTTCGGTGCGCACGGCGCGGGAGATCCTGGCGTGATCGAAGTTCCTCTGCATCAGGTCGCGCACAGCCGCGCGGGCGACAAGGGCAACCGGCTCAACATGTCGCTCATTCCCTACCGGGCGGAGCTCTACCCGATCCTCGCCGAGCAGGTGACGGCGGAGCGCGTGCTGGCGCTGTTCCGCCATCGCGGCGCCACCGGGTGCGTGCGGCATGACCTGCCGCGGCTGCACGCCTTCAACTTCGTGGTGGATGAGGTGCTGGAGGGTGGCGTGAATGGAAGCCTGAACCTCGACGGCCATGGCAAGACCAACTCCTTCCGGCTGCTCGGCCTGACCGTGCGGGTGCCGGAGGCGCTGCTGGCCCGTTAACCCGGCGCTAAGGCGCGGCGGTCACTCTCGCCCTGCCGGCAAAAGGGCCGGCACGACGAGGGGCATCATGCGACCAGAACGGCTCGAGGCGCTGCGTTTCGCGGGCTATGCGCCCCGCACCCTGCTCGATGTGGGGGCCCATCTCGGGCATTTCACGGCGGGCCTCCGGCAGGTCTTCCCCGATTGTGTGCCGACGCTGGTGGAGCCCAACCCGCATTGCCTGCCTGCCCTGGCGGCGACCGGGCATGAGGTGCTGGGCTTCGCCGCCAGCCACGAGAATGGCGAGGCGGAGCTCTTCCTCACGCGGGAATGGCTGCAATCCACCGGCACTTCGCTCTACCGCGAGAACACGCATTTCTTCCGCGACGAAGTGCTGGTGCGCACGCCCGTGCCCAGGCGCCGGCTGGATGACGTGCTGGCCGGCCGCCGCTTCGACCTGGTGAAGATCGACACGCAGGGCGCCGAGCTCGACGTGCTGCTCGGTGGGCAGCAGGTGCTGCGCCAGGCGGACTACATCCTCATCGAGGTCTCGCTGGTGGAATACAACCAGGGCGGCGCGCGCGCGGAGGAGGTCTTCGCGGCGCTGGGCGCGCTCGGCTTCCGCAGTGCGGAGGTGGCGGAGTTCCATCGCCTGCGCGGCGTGCGGGACGGCGCGCTGCTGCAGCTCGACTTCCTGTTCGAGCGCGAGGTGCCGCGCCCCTCCCAGGCGCTGCGCGGGCCGGTGGCGGGGCTGGAGACCTGGCTCCAGGAGCGGCGTTCGCGCTGCGCGGATTTCGCGGTGCTGGCGGTGCGGGAGGCGGGCACCGAGGCCGAGCTGGGCTTCGGCGCGGCGGCAACGGCACTGGCCATCGCGGGCGATCCGGCGCGGGGGCGGGATTGGCAGGCGCTGTTGCGCCTGGCCGCGCAACGCGGCCGCGTTCCCTATGCCGTTGCGCGCCTGCCGGCCAGCCGCATGGCCGATGCCGCGCTGCTGCTCGACATGCTGCCGCGCGTGGCGGCCGCCGGCCTGGTGGAGGTGGCGGCGGGCCAGCCCTGGCACTGGGAGGAGGTGGAGGGGCAGATCCGTCTCGCGCCCGGCAGCCGGGCGATGCCGCCCGTCCTGCAATGGCGCGGCGCGATCGCCTTCGAGGCGCTTGTGGCGCGGAAGGCGGCCTGATCGGCAAAAAAACCGAGCGCGATTCACGAAATATAAGCCTTCGACTGGGAATCTCGTGATGCGGGAGTGGTGTTTCCAGAGAGCACCCCTCGGAGAAGCCGGCAGCAAGACGCTGTGTTCCGCCCTCTCTGGAAAAGGAATGCGCCATGTCCATCTCGCTGCTCTCCACCAACCAGATCCGCGCGCTGACAACCACCTCGGTGGCGGCGCTCTCGACCACGCAGATCAGCGCGCTGACGACGACCCAGATCGGGGCGCTCAGCAGCTCTGCCGTCGAGACGATGAGCGCCACGCAGATCGGCGCGCTCTCGACCTCGCAGGTGCGGGGCCTGACCGCAACGCAGATCCCCTATCTCTCGGCCCAGCTGAGCTTCAGCGGGGACCAGTTGGCCGTGCTGGGCGAGTTCCAGCTGCGCGCCTTGACGACGACGCAGCTCTCCGGCCTCGATGCGACGAAAGTCGCGGCGCTGACCACCTCGCAGATCCGTGCGCTGAGCACGACGCAGCTGGGCGCCCTGACGGCGACCGATATCGGCGAATTCACCAGCACCCAGGTCCGCGCCTTGACGGTGAGCCAGGTGGGCGCGCTGGCTTCCACCCAGGTCGCGGCGCTGAGCACGACGCAGCTCACAGGGCTCACCGCCTCTCAGATTGGTGGCCTGACGGCGACGGGTCTGTCGGCGCTGGATGCGACGCAGATGGGCGCGCTGAGCGCCACGCAGATCGGGGGTGTGACGGCGACGCAGATCCGGGGCCTGACGGCGACGGATGTGTCGGAGCTGAGCGCGACCCAGGTGGGAGCGCTGAACGCGTCGCAGATTGGCGCGCTGAGCGCGACGAATGTCTCGGCGCTGGACGCGACGCAGACGGGGGCGCTGTCGGGCACGCAGCTGCGGGGGCTGAGCACCACGCAGGTGCAGGGTCTGACGACGACGGACCTGGGTGAGCTGAGTGCGACGCAGGTGGGCGCGCTGACGGCCTCGCAGGTGGGTGCGCTGAGCGCGACGAGCCTCTCGGCGCTGGATGCGACGCAGGTGGGGGCGTTGAGCACGACGCAGGTGCGTGGGCTGACCAATGCGCAGCTGGGCGGGCTGAGCACGACGGATGTGGGCGAGCTGAGCGCCACGCAGATCGGCGCCTTGAGCGCGACGCAGCTGGGGGCGCTGGGGGCGACGAACCTGGCGGCGCTGTCGGCCACGCAGATGGGGGGTCTGACGAGCTCGCAGATCGGCGGTCTGACGGCGACGGCGCTGTCTGGGTTTGACGCGACGCAGATGGGCGCCTTGAGCACGACGCAGCTGCGGGGTGTGACGGCGACGCAGATGGGCGGGCTGAGTGCGACGGATGTGGGCGAGCTGACGGCGACGCAGGTGGGTGGCCTTGCGGCCTCTCAGATCGGTGGCCTGACGGCGACGGGTCTGTCGGCGCTGGATGCGACGCAGATGGGCGCGCTGAGCGCCACGCAGATCGGGGGTGTGACGGCGACGCAGATCCGGGGCCTGACGGCGACGGATGTGTCGGAGCTGAGCGCGACCCAGGTGGGAGCGCTGAACGCGTCGCAGATTGGCGCGCTGAGCGCGACGAATGTCTCGGCGCTGGACGCGACGCAGACGGGGGCGCTGTCGGGCACGCAGCTGCGGGGGCTGAGCACCACGCAGGTGCAGGGTCTGACGACGACGGACCTGGGTGAGCTGAGTGCGACGCAGGTGGGCGCGCTGACGGCCTCGCAGGTGGGTGCGCTGAGCGCGACGAGCCTCTCGGCGCTGGATGCGACGCAGGTGGGGGCGTTGAGCACGACGCAGGTGCGTGGGCTGACCAATGCGCAGCTGGGCGGGCTGAGCACGACGGATGTGGGCGAGCTGAGCGCCACGCAGATCGGCGCCTTGAGCGCGACGCAGCTGGGGGCGCTGGGGGCGACGAACCTGGCGGCGCTGTCGGCCACGCAGATGGGGGGTCTGACGAGCTCGCAGATCGGCGGTCTGACGGCGACGGCGCTGTCTGGGTTTGACGCGACGCAGATGGGCGCCTTGAGCACGACGCAGCTGCGGGGTGTGACGGCGACGCAGATGGGCGGGCTGAGTGCGACGGATGTGGGCGAGCTGACGGCGACGCAGGTGGGTGGCCTTGCGGCCTCTCAGATCGGTGGCCTGACGGCGACGGGTCTGTCGGCGCTGGATGCGACGCAGATGGGCGCGCTGAGCGCCACGCAGATCGGGGGTGTGACGGCGACGCAGATCCGGGGCCTGACGGCGACGGATGTGTCGGAGCTGAGCGCGACCCAGGTGGGAGCGCTGAACGCGTCGCAGATTGGCGCGCTGAGCGCGACGAATGTCTCGGCGCTGGACGCGACGCAGACGGGGGCGCTGTCGGGCACGCAGCTGCGGGGGCTGAGCACCACGCAGGTGCAGGGTCTGACGACGACGGACCTGGGTGAGCTGAGTGCGACGCAGGTGGGCGCGCTGACGGCCTCGCAGGTGGGTGCGCTGAGCGCGACGAGCCTCTCGGCGCTGGATGCGACGCAGGTGGGGGCGTTGAGCACGACGCAGGTGCGTGGGCTGACCAATGCGCAGCTGGGCGGGCTGAGCACGACGGATGTGGGCGAGCTGAGCGCCACGCAGATCGGCGCCTTGAGCGCGACGCAGCTGGGGGCGCTGGGGGCGACGAACCTGGCGGCGCTGTCGGCCACGCAGATGGGGGGTCTGACGAGCTCGCAGATCGGCGGTCTGACGGCGACGGCGCTGTCTGGGTTTGACGCGACGCAGATGGGCGCCTTGAGCACGACGCAGCTGCGGGGTGTGACGGCGACGCAGATGGGCGGGCTGAGTGCGACGGATGTGGGCGAGCTGACGGCGACGCAGGTGGGTGGCCTTGCGGCCTCTCAGATCGGTGGCCTGACGGCGACGGGTCTGTCGGCGCTGGATGCGACGCAGATGGGCGCGCTGAGCGCCACGCAGATCGGGGGTGTGACGGCGACGCAGATCCGGGGCCTGACGGCGACGGATGTGTCGGAGCTGAGCGCGACCCAGGTGGGAGCGCTGAACGCGTCGCAGATTGGCGCGCTGAGCGCGACGAATGTCTCGGCGCTGGACGCGACGCAGACGGGGGCGCTGTCGGGCACGCAGCTGCGGGGGCTGAGCACCACGCAGGTGCAGGGTCTGACGACGACGGACCTGGGTGAGCTGAGTGCGACGCAGGTGGGCGCGCTGACGGCCTCGCAGGTGGGTGCGCTGAGCGCGACGAGCCTCTCGGCGCTGGATGCGACGCAGGTGGGGGCGTTGAGCACGACGCAGGTGCGTGGGCTGACCAATGCGCAGCTGGGCGGGCTGAGCACGACGGATGTGGGCGAGCTGAGCGCCACGCAGATCGGCGCCTTGAGCGCGACGCAGCTGGGGGCGCTGGGGGCGACGAACCTGGCGGCGCTGTCGGCCACGCAGATGGGGGGTCTGACGAGCTCGCAGATCGGCGGTCTGACGGCGACGGCGCTGTCTGGGTTTGACGCGACGCAGATGGGCGCCTTGAGCACGACGCAGCTGCGGGGCGTGACGGCGACGCAGATGGGCGGGCTGAGTGCCACGGATGTGGGCGAGCTGACGGCGACGCAGGTGGGTGGCCTCGCGGCCTCTCAGATCGGTGGCCTGACGGCGACGGGTCTGTCGGCGCTGGATGCGACGCAGATGGGCGCGCTGAGTGCCACGCAGATCGGGGGTGTGACGGCGACGCAGATCCGGGGCCTGACGGCGACGGATGTGTCGGAGCTGAGCGCGACCCAGGTTGAGGCGCTCGGCGTGTCGCAGATCGCGGCACTCTCCGCCACCAACCTCTCCGCCCTGGACGCCACCCAGGTCGGGGCGATGAGCACGCTCCAGCTGCGCGGCATGACCACCACCCAGGTGCAGGGGCTCTCCAGCACGGATATCGGGGAATTCACCGAGACCCAGCTCTCCTCGCTGAGCGGCTCGCAGATTGGCGCGCTCACTGCCACGGTGATCGGCGCGCTGACCACGACCAACCTGGATCCGCTGACCTCGACGCAGATCCGCGCGCTGACCACCACGCAGATCGACCAGCTCTCCACCACCAACATCGCTTCGCTGAACGAGACCCAGCTCGCCGGCTTCGATGCGACCCAGGTGGGCAGCATGTCGGATGAGCAGATCACGGCCTATCTCGGCCTCTGAGGCTGAACAGAGGAGGACAGGATGTCCGAGACCCTCGTCATGACCCTGGCGAACCTGGTGACGGAGGCGCAGCGCCTCACGGCGGCCGGTGAAGGGGCGGCCGCGAGCGGCCTTTACGCCGGCTGGATCGCGGCGAACCCCGCGAACCCGCAGCTCTACATCGCCCATTTCAACCATGCCTGCCTGCAGGGCGATCTGGGCGATGCGTCGGGGGCGCGGGAATCGCTCCAGGCCTGCCTCGCCCTCAACCCCGACTTCCTGCCGGCCAGCATCAACCTGGGCGGGCTGCTGGAGCGGGCGGGCCAGGTGCCGTTGGCGATCGAGCAGTGGCAGGGCGTGGCGCAGCGCGTCGTCGCCGTTACCGGGGCTGCCATCGCCTACAAGCTGACCGCGCTCAAGCAGATCGCCCGCGTCTTGAGCGAGCACCACAAGCCGGCCCTGGCCGAGGCGACGCTGCGCCAATGCCTCGAGCTGCAGCCCGAGCAGCGTGACGTGATCGAGCAGTTCATGGCGTTGCGCCTCGCGCAATGCGCCTGGCCGGTGCTACCCCCCGGCGATGCGGCGGAGCGCCGGCGCCTGCTGCGCGGCACCAGCCCGCTCTCCATGCTGGCCTATACGGATGATCCCTGGCTGCATCTCGGTCTTGCCCACCACTACGCCCGCTGCCTCGTCGATGAGTCGCGCGACCTCTCGGCGCATGACCGGCGGGATGCGCCGATCCTCCTGGAGGGGCGGCGGCTGCGCGTCGGCTATCTCTCCTCCGACCTGCGGGACCACGCGATCGGCACCCTGATGGCCGAGGTGTTCGAGCTGCACGACCGTGGCCGCGTCGAAGTCACGGCCTATTACTGTGGCCCACCCTCCACCGCTCCGCTCCAGGCGCGGATCAAGGCGGCGGTGGAGCACTGGGTGGATATCCGCGAGATGACGGATGACGCGGCTGCGGCGCGCATCGCGGCGGATGGCATCGACATCCTGGTGGATGTGAACGGCTACACGCGTGACGCCCGCACGGCGATCTTCGCGCGGCGGCCCGCGCCGGTGCAGGTGAACTGGCTCGGCTATCCCGGCACGCTCGGCACGCCGTGGCACCACTACATCATCGCCGATGCCTGGATCATCCCGCCCGAGGCCGAGCCGCATTACTCCGAGCGCGTGCTGCGGCTGCCCTGCTACCAGCCCAATGACCGCAAGCGCGTCATCGCCGCCACGCCCAGCCGGGCGGCGGCGGGGCTGCCCGGGCAGGGCTTCGTCTTCTGCTGCTTCAACGCCTCGCAGAAGCTCTCCCGCTTCACGCTGGAGCGCTGGATGCAGATCCTGCTGGCCGTGCCGGGCAGCGTGCTCTGGCTGCTGGATTCGGGCGAGGAGATGCGCGCCAACCTGGCCGCCTTCGCGGCCGCGCGCGGCGTGGCGGAGGGGCGGATCGTGTTCGCGCCCAAGCTCAACAACCCCGAGCACCTCGCGCGCTACCGCCTGGCGGATCTCTTCCTCGATTCCGTGCCCTATGGCGCCCACACCACCGCGTCCGACGCGCTCTGGCTCGGCGTGCCGGTGCTGACGCTCTCGGGCCGCGGCTTTGCTTCGCGCGTCTGCGGCAGCCTGGTGCGTGCGGCGGGCCTGCCCGGCATGGTCTGCGCCACGCCCGACGAATATGTCCGCCGCGCCATCGCCCTGGCGCAGGACCCGGTCGAGCTGGCCCGGCACCGGCGGACCCTCGCGGCGCGGCGGGACCGCTGCGACCTCTTCAACATGGAGAAGCTGGTGAAGCGGCTGGAGGCGCTGTTCCATCAGGCCGCGCGGACGCACCAGGCAGGCCGCACGCCGGTGCCCCGGCTCGACAACCTCGATTCCTATCTCGAGATCGGCGCATCGCTCGATCACGAGGCCGAGGAGATGCTGGCCCTGCCTGACCCGGACGGCCTCTATCGCGCGCGCCTTGCGCGCCGCCATGCGGTGCGGCCGATGCCGCCGGATGGGCGCCTCTGGCCCTGATCAGTCGGCCGCCGGCAGGCTCGTCATGTCGAAGCCGTGGAAGAGCGAGAGGAAGAGGAAGGGGTTGGGCTGCCAGCGCGGATACATCACGTTGTTGATGTCCGCCGTGGTGTCGAACCAACCGAAGCGGGCGGTGCTGGCGTTCCAGCAGGCCTGCAGCCCGCATTGGTCGATCCAGCGGGTGACATGTGGCCCAGCGAGCGCCGCCTCCAGGTAACCCTGCAATCCGGCGAGGAAGGCGCGGGCGGGCGCGGTGGGGAAAGCCAGCAGCAGGTTGGCCGTGATGTGGCTGCCGAAGGCGATGCTGGCCTCGTTGCGGTTGAGCACGATGTCCGTTCCTGCGAAACGCGCCAGCAGCTCGCCGGCGCCACGCTGGAGCACCGCGTCAATGTCGGAGACGAGGACGGGCAGTTCCAGCTCCTCCAGGACGCGGCGCGCGATGGCGAAGCGCGTGCACTGGAAATGGGCCACGGGCAGGGCGCGTGGGCCATCGCTGTCATGGCATTGGGTGGTGACGGCGGCGGGGCAGAAGTCGTCGGCGCTGTAGAGGATGCGGGGATCGGGCATCTCCATCAGCCGGATCAGCGCGGGAAGCTGCCGCGCGCCACCGATGACGTGCACCAGGATCACGCAGGGCAGGTCCGTGTTCCGCAGGATGGAGGCGAGATAGGCCCGGCCATAGAGGCGCAGATAGGCGGCATCCGCCGCCACGACGAAGGCGACCTTCGCATCGCGCGCCTGCCGGCGCAGCCCTGCCCAGCCGAGCGGCCGGCCCGCAGCACGGTGGAGCGCCGCAACGGGCAGTGGCGCGGCCTCCCGCCCCAGCAGCCGGGTGTCGGCCGCCTCCGACAGATGGCGGTAGTGCCGGGCCCAGTGTCGCGCCTCGCCCTCGGGAAGTGCGGTGGGTTCCACCATCCGCGCGGCGGCCACCAGGGCCTGGAGGGCGGCACGGCTCGCCTCGTCGAGCGGGCGCAGCAGATGGAGGCTGATGGCGCGATGCGCCTCATGCAGGCGGCGCAGCGGATGGATGGCGCCCTCCGGCGCGAGGGCGAGGCCGCTGCGCGCGGTGAGTTCCTGCGCCCGGTCCCCCGTGGCCTCGGCCTGCTCCAGGCGGATCAGGTTGGCGCCGACATGCCGGGGGTCGAGCGCCAGCAGGGCGGCCGCGAAGCGCGCCGCGCGCGCGCCCTGGCCGAGCTGCCGGTTGCAGGCCAGCGCCGCTTCCAGCACCGCCGGGTTGTCCGGCTGGAAGCGGGCGAGGGCGGCGGCCAGGCTCTCGGCGCGCGCCACGTCGCCCGCCGCGATGGCCTGGTTGAAGGCGGCCAGCGCCCCCGTGGCCGCGCGCTGCCCGGCCGCGTCGCCATGGGCGAGGCCGAGCGCCTCGGCCCATTCGCCCATCTCCAGGAGGCGTTCGATCAGGGCGGCGCGGGCGGGCGGATGCGATGGCGCCAGCAGGCGCAGCAGGGCCAGCGCCTCGGCCGGCGGCAGCGCGGCGGCGCGGGCCTGGAGCGCGTTCGCGTCCTCGGCCGGAAGCGTGGCGGCGGGCAGGCGGCGGGCCAGCAGGGCGGTGCCGAGCGGTGCGAGCGCATAGCCCGCGCCGGCCAGCCGGGGCGCCAGGCCGGGCGGCAGGGGGGCGGTTCGCGGCCAGGCGATCCAGCGCGTGCCGAGATCCTCCTCCCGCAGCGCCGCGGGTTCACCCAGCCAGAGCAGGTCGGCCGGTGAACCGGCGGCGGCGGGCATCCGGGCCAGCCCGGGGGGCGCCGGGCCACGCAGCGCCACGCGGGGCGGGGCGTCCAGCATCGCCAGCAGCGGCGCGAAGGGGCAGGGGGGTTCGACCATCCTGGTCAGTCTCCGGGGCATGCGCGCTGGAAGACTGACCGGGAGGCGTTAACGAAGCACGAAGGCCCCGCCGGCAAGGCTTTCTTTACCGCGGCCGCCTATGCTGGACGCATGACCCATCGCCCGCCCCGCCTGCCTGCGCTTGGCCCCCTGGCATGGGGCGGGGCCGCGCTGCTGGCCTTCACTCTGGCCGCACGGCCGGCCATGGCGGCGCCCTGGGCGGGCTTCGCGCCCGAGGCGCTGGCCCTCGCCACGGGCGGCATCTGCTTCCTGGCGGGCATCCTCCTCGCCCTGCTCGCGCATCGCCGCCGCCCGCCGCCGCCGAGCCTGAGCGCGGCCGAGCTGGAGCAGATGCGCCGCTCTGTCACCGCCTTCGCCGGCACGTTGCGCGAAGGGACCGCGATGCTGCTGCAGCACCAGCGCGAGACGCTGGAGGCGGTGGAGCGGGTCGCGGCGCACAGCCAGCAGCTCATCGCGCTGATCGCCACGGCGGAGGAACGCAGCGCCAATGCCACCGCCCGCGCCGAGATCCTCGCCACGCGCGTGGCCCGCAGCGCGGCGGCCGAGGTGAAGGCGAGCGTGGAGAGCCTGACGGCCATCTCCGCCCGCATCGAATACCAGGCGCGCGGGCTGGAGGAGGCTATTCGCCCGGTTGGCGTTCGCGCAGCTTGAGGCGCTCCATCTCCGGCACGGCCTGGCCGGCCGCGACGAAGGCCTGCTTCAGCGCCTGGAGATTGGGCGCGAAGATGCCCTCGCGATTCTGGTAGCACCATTCGCGGCTCTCGCTGGGCATGCGGAGTGAGCCCTGGAAGCGCGGCATTACCCAGCGGGCGAAGAGTTCGTAGCTGCGCAGCGTCTGCTCGCGATCCGCCCATTCATGGCTGCGGAACAGGATGCCCCCCGCACCGCCCTCGCTGAAGCCGATCAGCCGCTCGATGCCCTTCGCCACCGTGTCGGGGCTGCCGACCAGGGTGGTGCCGGCCTTCAGGCCATCTCCCAGCGGGTCCTCGGTGCGGGTCGGCGGGCGGCCCAGCGTCTCGCCGAAATAGGTCTCGGTTTCCAGCCGCTCGCCCACGCGGCATTCGCGCATCGCGCGCTCGTCATCCTCGGCGCAATGCATGTTGACGACGAGGCGCCAGTTCTTCCGGTCCATCGTCTGGCCGTGCTTCGCGGCCTCGGCCTCCGCCATGCGCCATTGCTCGGCGAGCTTCTGCGGCCCGCCGGGCAGGCCAGCGCCGAGCGAGATCAGGCCGAGCCCATGCTTGGCGGCGGCCAGCGCGCCTGAGGGCGTGGTGGAGGAGGCGACCGAGATCGGGAAGCGCGGATAGGTGTAAGGCGCCAGATGCAGGCGCGCCTGGCGCAGCTCGAACCAGTCGGTCTTCATCGTCACCGGGCCGTCGCAGGCCAGCAGCCGCATGATGGCCTGGAGCGATTCCTCCATGCGCGGGCGCTGCGTGTGGGCCTCGATGCCCATCATGTAGGCGTCGCTCACCAGGGCACCCGGGCCGCAGCCCAGCATGACGCGGCCGCGCGTCATGTGGTCGAGCTGCACGAAACGCTGCGCTACCAGGAGCGGGTGGTGATAGGGCAGGCTGGTGACGCCGGAGCCGAGGCGGATGTGCTTGGTGCGCTCGGCGGCGGCGGCGATCATGATCTCCGGGCTCGCGATCGTCTCCCAGCCGGCGGAGTGGTGCTCGCCGATCCAGGCCTCGTCGAAGCCGAGCTGATCCAGCGCCACCAGCAGGTCGAGATCGCGGCCGAGCGCCAGGGTCGGATTGTCGCCGAGGCGGTGGAAGGGGGCGAGAAAAATGCCGAAATTCAGACCAGCATGGGCCATGGGAGGTTCCTCGTATGTTGGCCGGAGCGTGGCGCGGCGCTTACCGCTTGGCAACCACCAGGGCCACGCCGACGACGGCCACCGCCGTGCCCGCGATGGCGAGCCAGGCCATCTCGTCACCCAGCACCATCCAGGCGATGAAGGCGGCGAGCGGCGGCACCAGAAAGAAGACGGAGGAGGCGCGCGCCGCCTCGCCATGGCGCAGCATGGCGAAGAGGATCGAGAGCGAGATCAGCGAATTGACGAAGACCATGTAGCCGAGGCCGATGAAGAGCCCCGGCGCCCAGTCCACCACCATGGTCTCGGTCGCCCAGGCCACCGGAATGCTCGCCACCAGCGCCACGCTGCACATGACGAGATTGGCGGTGACGAGATGCGTGGGCCGGCCCGATTTGCGCTCCAGCAGGGCGCCGGCGGTCATGACCGAGAGCGCCAGCAGCGCGAAGCCGAGGCCGAGCCAGCCGCTCGCCGCGAAGCCGGAGCCGGAGGCGATGACCATGGCCGCCCCCAGCATGCCGAGCATGAGCCCGGCCCAGCCGCGCAGCCCCACCGGCGGGTCGCCCACCACGGCCGGCGCCAGCAGCGCGACCAGCACAGGTTGCAGGCCGATCAGCAGCGCGATGGTGCCCGGCCCCATGCCATTCGCCATGGCGAGGTTCATGCAGGCGAAATAGGCGAACTGCACCAGCAGCCCCATGCGGACCAGGTGCATCAGCGTCGCCCGCTCCGGCCAGGCGGGGCGCAGGAGCAGCCAGAGTGGCAGTAGCACCGCCACCACCGTGGCATAGCGCATGACCTGCAGCGTCATCGGCTCGGCATGCGGCAGGCAGAGCTTGATGGCGGTGAAGCCGCCGGACCAGAGCGAGACGAAGAGGAAGGGCGCGGCCGTCAGCCAGGCCGGCCGCGCGCCCTTCTCGGAGATGGTTGGGCTCAACGCTCCGCCGTGCGCAGCGCCGAAGGCCCGCCATCCACCGCGACGCGGCCGGGCAGCGGCGTGAGGCGCTGGCCGTCGAAGCCGAAGCCCTGGATCTCACGCTCGATCATGTTCTGGACATAGACGCGCGTGCCGTCGCCGTTGAAGGCGACGCCCTGGCCCCAGCTGCCCATCTCGGCCTCGGCCACGCGGACCAGCCGCCCATCCTCGATGCGGAGCATCACCAGCTTGCCGCGGCCATAGAGCGGGTGGTTGGTGGCGCGCGCCGAGCCGTTGATGACCACCACCGCCACATGCCGGTTGTCGGGGCTGACCTGGATGCCCTCCGGCGTCGGGCCCACGCTGATCGTGTCCGTCACGCGGAAGGGCTCGGCCGCGAGCGAGACGAGGCTCACCGTGTCGGCATCGCCGGAGACGCGGCCGAGATTGGCCACGGCGGCCCAGCGCCCGTCGCGCGTGATGCCGAAGCCATAGGGGCGGATGCCGACGGTGATGTCGCGGCCGGCGGGCGTCACGGTCTCGCCCTCCACGCGCAGCACGGTCACCATGAAATCGCCGTCGCGGCTCACCAGGGCGAAGCGGCCATCGGGGGTGAACTGCACATGGCTGACGCCCGAGGCGGCGGGGCCCACGGTCACCGTGCCGACGGGGGCGAGCCGGCCATCGGCGATGCGGAAGACGCTGACCGTGCCCGCATTGCGGTTGGCGACCATCGCCAAGGTGCCCGCGCGGTTCACCGAGACGCCCGAGGCGCCGGCGCCGGCCTCCAGCACCTGCACCACGGCGGGCGGCGTGGCGCGCAGGTCGATCACCGAAAGCCGGTTGTCGGGGATGGTGCGCGCCGGATTGGCCGGATCCACCTTCTGCGCCGAGGCGACGAGGCCCAGCCGCTCATCCGGCGTCAGCGCGACCGAGGTGGGCGGCCCCACCACCGAATGCGGCGCCTGCACGGTCGCCACCACGCGCGGCGGGTGCTGGCCGAGGTCGAGGATGGTGACGTTGTCCGCCGGCGGGTTGGGCACGACGCGCACCGCACCGTTCTGCGACACCGCCTTGTTGTCATTGCCGGAGAGGGCGAGCTGCGCGAGGGCGGGGGTGGTGGCGAGCGACGCCGCGCAGAGGGCGGCGAGGGTGAGCTGCTTCATCTGTTCCTCCTCTGGGGTTTCTCGCCCCATGACGGGAGCCTAGGGCGGCGCGCTGCCCAGCGCCACTGCGCTTGACGCGGCCGGCGGGGGGAGGGGCATGATGCGGCCCATGCCTCGCTTCGCCCTCCGCCTTGCAGCCCTCCTGCTCCTCGCCCTCGCGCGCCCCGCGCCGGCCAATGACAGCATGGCCGCGATCGGCATCGGCGGCCTCGCGCTGGTCCGCAGCGAGGCCGTCCGCCTCGACCGGCAGGAGCTTTTCATCAGCCGCGAGCGGGTGCGTGTCGAATACCTCTTCACCAACACCACCGATCGCGACATCGAGACGCTGGTGGCCTTCCCCTTGCCGGACTTCACCCACAGCCCGGTGGAGCGCGTGCCGGATTACCGGCGGGAGCTGGATTTCCGCACGGTGGTGGAAGGCCGGCCGGTGACCTATGAGCTGGTGCAGCGGGCGCATTTCAAGGGCCAGGACATCACCGAGCGCCTGCGTGCGCTGGGCCTGCCGCTGGTGGGTGGCGAGGAATTCGAGCGCCGCGTGAACGACCTGCCCGAGCCGCAGCGCGCCGCCCTGCTGCGCGAGGAGCTGGTGATCGGCGCCCTCGAGCAGGGCCGCACGAATATCGACGAGCCGCTCTGGACCGTCAGCACCAGCGTGACGCGCCGTCAGGTGTTTCCGGCCGGGCGCAGCCTCGCGGTTCAGCACAGCTATGTGCCCTTCGCCGGTGGCTCGGTCGGTGGGCGGCTTGGGCCCGCGCGGCGCGCCTCGCCGGAATTCCAGGCATTGCGCGCCCGCTACTGCATGGAGGACGGGTTCCTGGCCGCCTTCGACCGCCGCACGCGCCCCGCCGCGCGGGGCGCCGATTACGGCGAGATCTGGCTGCAATACCGGCTGACGCCCGGCGCCAACTGGGCGGGGCCGATCCGCGATTTCCGCCTCGTCGTGGACAAGGGCGACCCGGCCGCGATCGTCAGCTTCTGCGGCGAGGGCGTGCGCCGGCTGGATGCGCGCCGCTTCGAGATGCGCCGGACGGATTTCACGCCGACGCGCGACCTCGACATCCTCATCGTCGAGTTCGTCCGGCCCTGAGGCACCGCCCGGGGCGGGGCGAAAGCCCTTGAGCGGGGCCGGGGATCAGGGCAGAACGTGCGAAGGAAACATGCTCCAGGGAGGCCACAAGGCCATGACGACACGTCGCACCGCGCTGCTGGGCGCGCTCGCCGCCCCCGCGCTCATCGCCGCACCCCGGGCGCAGGCTCAGACGCCGGAGGTGACGCTGCGGCTGCACCACTTCCTCCCGGCCGTCTCCAACGTGCATCGCCATTTCCTGATGCCCTGGGCGCAGAAGGTCAGCGCCGAGAGCCAGGGCCGCCTGCGCGTGCAGATCTTCCCCGCCATGCAGCTGGGCGGCGCGCCGCCGCAGCTCTACGACCAGGCGAAGGACGGCGTGGTGGACATCATCTGGACGCTGCCGGGCAATACGCCGGGCCGCTTCCCCTCCATCGAGGTGATCGAGCTGCCCTTCGTGGCGCATAAGCGCGCCAGCGTGAATGCGCGCGTCGTGCAGGAACTCTACGAGACGCGCTTCCGCCAGGAATTCGCCGACACGCACATCATCTGCGCCTGGGCGCATGATGCGGGCGTGATCCATGCGCGGCGCGAGGTGCGCCGGCAGGAGGACCTGGCCGGCCTGAAGCTGCGCTTCCCGACCCGCCAGGCGGGCGAGGCGCTGCGCGCGCTCGGCGCCGCGCCCATCGGCCTGCCCATCCCGCAGGTGCCCGAGGCGCTGGCGCAGGGCGTGATCGATGGCGCCGTCGTCCCCTGGGAGGTGGTGCCGGCGATCCGCCTGCATGAGACGCTCCGCAACCACACCGAGATCGCGGGCTCGCCCACCTTCTATGTGGCGAGCTTCGTCCTGGCGATGAACAAGGCCAAGTATGACGGACTGCCCGCCGATCTCCGCGGCGTGCTGGATGCCAATTCCGGCCAGGTGGCCGCCGCCATGGCGGCCAAGGTCTGGGACGAGCAGGGCCCGATCGTCGAGCAGATGGTCCGCCGGCGCAACAACGCCATCGTCGAGCTGCCGGCCGAGGAAGCCCAGCGCTGGGCCCGCACCACGCAGCCCGTGATCGACAACTGGGTGCGCGCGATGAGCGAACGCAACATCCAGGGCGGCGCCCTGCTGGAACAGACCCGCGCGCTCATCGCCCGCTACGGCCAGGGTGTGGCCTGAGCGACGCGCGCCTCCCCCGCGGCCCCATCGCCCGCCTGGCGGCGACGCTCGCCGTCTGCGGCGGGGCGGTGCTGCTGGCGACCGCGCTGCTCACCGTGGTCTCCGTCATCTCGCGCTGGCTCACCAGCCAGCCGGTGAAGGGGGATTTCGAGCTGGTCTCGCTGGGCTCCGGCCTTGCGGTGCTGAGCTTCCTCGCCTGGGGCAGCGTGACGCGGGCGAACATCCTGGTGGACAGCTTCACCGCCTGGCTGCCGGCGCGGCTGAACGGCGCGATTGATGCGTTCTGGTCGCTCGTCTGGGCCGCGACCACGCTGCTCATCGCCGAGCGCATGTGGCAGGGCATGTTCGACACCTGGCGCAACGGCATGCGGACCATCGGGCTGCTGGCGCTGCCCTATTGGTGGGCCATCGGCATCGGCGCCTTCTGCTTCGCGCTGGCCGGCATCGCCGCGCTGCTCGCCATTCCGCGCCTGCTGCGGGGCCGCGGCTGATGGCGCCGGAATTCGCGCTGGCCCTCACGGGCTTCGCCGGGCTGATGGCGCTGATCATCCTGCGCGCACCCATCGCGCTCGCCATGCTGCTCGCGGGGGCGGCGGGCTATGTCCACATCCTCGACCAGGCGGCGCTGTTCAACTACCTCAAGACCACGCCCTACCACCTGTTCGCCAACTACACGCTGAGCGTCATCCCGCTCTTCATCCTGATGGGCGCGCTGGCCGAGCGCGGCGGGCTGGCGCGGGACCTCTTCGCGGCCGCCAATGCTTTGCTGGGCCGCCGGCCTGGCGGGCTGGCGATGAGCGTGATCGGCGCGAGTGCGGCCTTCGGCGCGGTCTGCGGCAGCTCCGTCGCCACCACGGCCACCTTCGGGCGCGCGGCGCTGCCGGAATTGCGGCGCTTCGGCTATGCGCCGGGCTTCGCCACCGGGACCATCGCGGTGGGCGGCACGCTCGGCATCCTCATCCCGCCCTCGGTCATCCTCGTCGTCTATGCGATCAGCACCGAGCAGAACATCGCCAAGCTCTTCATGGCCGCGCTCATCCCGGGGCTGATGGCCACTGCCTTCTACCTCGCCGCCATCTGGCTCTGGATGAAGCTGCGCCCGGAACTCGGCCCGCCCGCCCCGCCGCTGGAGCCGGGTGAGCGCGCGCGCGCCTTCCGCAACGTGATCCCGGTGCTGGTCATCGCGGTGATGGTGGTGGGCGGCATCTATGGCGGCGTCTTCACGCCGACCGAGAGTGCCGCCGTGGGCTGCATCGGCGTGCTGCTGGTGGGCCTGCTGCGCGGCAGCCTGCCGCTGCGCGAGATCCGCGCCGCCCTGCTCGGCACCGCCGAGACGAGCGCCATGATCTTCGCCATCCTGCTCGGCGCCGAGGTGTTCAACGCCTTCCTCGCCCTCTCCCAGGCGCCGGACCTGCTGGCGATGTGGGTGACGGACCAGGATTTCCCGCCCTATGGCGTGCTGGTGGCGCTGCTGCTCACCTACATCATCCTCGGTGCCGTGATGGATGAGCTGGCGATGATCCTGCTGACGCTCCCGGTCTTCTTCCCTGTCATCACCGCGCTGGATTTCGGCATGACGACGGAGGAGACGGCGATCTGGTTCGGCATCCTCGTCCTTGTCGTCGTCGGCATCGGGCTGACGGCGCCGCCCATCGGGCTGAACGTCTTCGTCATCTCCGCCATCGCCCGCGACATCCCGATCTCCCAGACCTATCGGGGCGTCCTGCCATACCTGGCGACCGACCTGCTGCGCCTCGTCCTCTGCGTGGCCTTCCCCGCGCTCAGCCTATGGCTGGTGCGACTTCTGACCTAGGATCAGACCATGTCCGACCCCATCCCCTACGCCCGCCCGGCGCCCGGCTCCCAGCCGCCGCTGGACAGCCCGGCCTATCGCAGCACGCAATCGCGTGCGCCGCTGCTGGCGCCCATCCGTGCGCCGCACACGTTGACGGAGGCCAGCTCCCCGCGCCTCACGCCCATGCACTACCCCGTGCAGGCCGACATGTCCGTGCACAACGGCAAGGCCGCGATGGGCGAGCGCATGATCGTCGCCGGCCGCGTGCTGGACGAGGCGGGGCGGCCCGTCGCCAACAGCATGGTCGAGGTCTGGCAGGCCAATGCGGCCGGCCGCTACCACCATGTGCGCGACGACCATGACGCGCCGCTCGACCCGAATTTCGAGGGGCATGCCCGCATCTTCACCGATGCCGAGGGGCGCTACCGCTTCACCACCATCCGCCCCGGCGCCTATCCCTGGCGCAACCACCACAATGCCTGGCGGCCGGTGCACATCCATTTCGGCCTCTTCGGCCAGGGCTTCGCCCAACGGATGATCACCCAGATGTATTTCCCGGGCGACCCGCTGCTGCCGCTCGATCCCATCTTCAACACCACGGCCGACGAAGAGGCCCGCCAGCGCCTGGTCGCGCGGTTCGACCTCGAGGTGACCGAGCCCGAATGGGCGCTGGGCTATCGCTTCGACATCACGCTGCGCGGCCCGGCGGCCACACCCTTCGAAGACATGTCTGCCCAGGGGGGGGATCACCACTGATGGCCACCGCCCACCAGACCGCCGGTCCCTACTGGCATATGATCGACTTCCCCGCCTGGGCCGATGTGCTGCGCGAGGGTGGCCCGAATGCGGGCGCGCAAGGCGAGCGCATCGTGATCGAGGGCACCATCACCGATGGCGATGGCGCGCTGGTGACGGATGCCATGGTCGAGATCTGGCACGCTGACCCGGCCGGGCGTTATGACGCCGAATTCCAGGGCTTCGGCCGCTGCGCCACCAATGCCGAGGGGCGCTTCCGCTTCACGACGCTGAAGCCCGGCCCGGTGCCCGGCCGCGGCAACACGCTGCAGGCGCCGCATGTGCAGATCGCGATCTTCGCGCGCGGCCTGCTGAGCCATGTCACGACGCGCCTCTACTTCGCCGGCGAGCCGCTGAACGAGGCGGACCCGCTGCTGGCGCTGGTGCCGGCCGAACGCCGCGCCACGCTGATCGCCGAACCCACCGCCCCCGGCACCTGGCAGCTCGACATCCGCCTGCGTGGCGGCGCCGAAACCGTTTTCCTGGATATCTGATCATGCCTGTGAACCCCGCCGATTCCCCCGTGATGGGCGTGCTCTACGGCACGGATGCCATGCGCAGCGCGATGAGCGAGCGCGCCTTTCTCCAGCGCATGCTGGATGTGGAGGCGGCACTCGCCCGCGCGCAGGCGCGCCTCGGCATCGTGCCGGTCGAGGCGGCCGCCGCCATCACGCTCGCCGCCCAGGTGGACAAGCTCGACCTCCAGGCGCTGGGCGATGCCACGCGCAACACGGGCTACCCCGTGGTCGGCCTCGTGAAGCAGCTCACCGCGCTCTCGGGCCATGAGGCGGGCCGCTGGACGCATTGGGGCGCCACCACGCAGGACATCATGGACACCGCCGTCGTGCTGCAGATGCGCCAGGGCCTGGCGCTGATCCGCGCCGAGTTGATCGCGGTGATCGGCGGCTTCGCGGCCATGGCGCAGCGCCATCGCGGCACCATCATGGCCGGGCGAACCCATCTGCAGCACGCGCTGCCGGTAACCTTCGGCTACAAGGTCGCGGTCTGGCTCTCGCCCCTCATCACCATGCTGGAGCGGCTGGAGCAGCTGCGCCCGCGCGTCGAGCGCGTGCAGTTCGGCGGTGCCGCGGGCACGCTCGCCTCGCTGGGCGAGCAAGGGCTCGCCGTGCATCGCGAATTGGCGGCCGAGCTTGGCCTCGCCTGCCCGGACATCCCCTGGCATGTGGCGCGCGACGGCTTTGCCGAGGCGGTGTCCTTCCTCGGCCTGCTCAGCGGCGCGCTGTCGAAGATCGCGACCGACGTGATGCTGCTGATGCAGACCGAGGTGGGCGAGGTGAACGAGCCGCATGTGACAGGGCGCGGCGGCTCCTCCACCATGCCGCAGAAGCGCAACCCGATCGCCTGCGAGTACATCCTCGCGCAGTCGCGCGGCGTGCATGCGCTGGTGCCGCAGATGATGGCGGCGATGGCGCAGGATCTGGAGCGTGGCACCGGGCCCTGGCAGGCCGAGGCGCTGGCGATCGGCCAGGCCTTCAACCTGACCCATGGCGCGCTGGCCCAGGCGCGCTTCCTGGCCGAGGGGCTGGTGGTGGATCCCGCCCGCATGCTGCGCAACCTGGCCGCGACGGGCGGGCTGATCGCGGCCGAGCAGGTGATGATGGGCCTCGCCCCCATCCTGGGCCGTGGCGAGGCGCACCACATCGTCAACCGTGCCTGCGACCTCGCCATCGCCCGCGGCATCCCGCTGGTGACGGCGCTGGAGCAGGATCGCGAGATCGCGGCGCGGGTGGATCCGGCGCGGCTGCGCGCGCTGTGCAACCCGGAGAATTATCTGGGGAGCGCCACGCTCTTCGTGGACCAGGTGCTGGCCCGCGTGGCCACGCGCTGAAAAGACATCGTGCCGCGACGCGCTGGGAAGACGCGTGGCGGCGCGCTGACAAAAGCCCCGCGCGGCCCCGGAACCGG
Organism: Sediminicoccus rosea; assembly: GCF_033547095.1. Classification (NCBI taxonomy): domain Bacteria; kingdom Pseudomonadati; phylum Pseudomonadota; class Alphaproteobacteria; order Acetobacterales; family Roseomonadaceae; genus Sediminicoccus; species Sediminicoccus rosea. The sequence continues at coordinate 2,001,440 of NZ_CP137852.1, forward strand.
GGCCGCCGGGAGGAGCGGCCTCAGCCGCGTTCGGCCATCGGCTTGTAGTCGCGCGCGCCGGCGCCCGTGTAGATCTGGCGGGGACGGCCGATGCGCTGGCTCGGATCCTCGATCATTTCCTTCCACTGGCTCACCCAGCCGACGGTGCGCGCCACGGCGAAGATCACGGTGAACATCGAGGTCGGGATGCCCATCGCCTTGAGGATGATGCCCGAATAGAAATCCACGTTCGGGTAGAGCTTGCGCGAGATGAAGTAGTCGTCCGTCAGCGCGATGCGCTCCATCTCCATCGCCATGTCGAGCAGCGGCTCGTCCTTGATGCCGAGCTCGGCCAGCACCTCGTGGCAGGTCTCCTTCATGATCTTCGCGCGGGGGTCGAAGTTCTTGTAGACCCGGTGACCGAAGCCCATGAGCTTCACGTCGGAATTCTTGTCCTTCACCTTCTCGATGAAGGCGGGGATTTTGTCCGGCGTGCCGATCTCGGCCAGCATCTTCAGCACCGCCTCATTCGCACCGCCATGGGCAGGACCCCAGAGCGCCGCGATGCCGGCGGCGATGCAGGCGAAGGGGTTGGCGCCCGTGGAGCCGGCGAGGCGCACGGTCGAGGTGGAGGCGTTCTGCTCATGGTCGGCGTGCAGGACCAGGATGCGGTCCATCGCGCGCTCCAGCACCGGGGAGACCTCGTAGGGCTCGGCCGGGACGGTGTTGAGCATGTAGAGGAAGTTGGCCGCGTAGCTCAGCTTGTTCTGCGGATACACGAAGGGCTGGCCGAGCGCGTACTTGTAGGCCATGGCGGCGATGGTCGGCACCTTGGCGATCAGCCGGAAGGCCGCGACCTCGCGCTGGCGCGGATCATTGATGTCGAGGTTGTCGTGGTAGAAGGCGGCCAGCGCGCCGACCACGCCGCACATGATCGCCATCGGGTGCGCGTCGCGGCGGAAGCCGTCGAAGAAGCGGCGGATCTGCTCGTGCACCATCGTGTGGTAGGTGACGTCCTTGCGGAACTTCTCGAGCTCGGCCTTGTTCGGCAGATCGCCGTTCATCAGCAGGTAGCAGACCTCGATGAAGTCGGACTTCTCGGCCAGCTGCTCGATCGGGTAGCCGCGGTACATCAGAACGCCCGCATCGCCGTCGATGTAGGTGATCTTGCTCTCGCAGCTCGCCGTCTCGCCGTAGCCGGGGTCGTAGGTGAAGATGCCGAGGCTCGAATAGAGCTTGCGGATGTCGGCCACCTGCGGGCCGAGCGTGCCGCCGAGCAGCGGCAGGGTCGTGCTGCTGTTGCTGCCCTCGATGGTGACGGTGATCGAGCCGGTCTTGCTCATGGTGCGGCCTTCCTCAACAGGTTGGGGGCGCGGGGCGTAAGCCGCCCGCGCGATGTTGCATTGCAGTGTAGGCAGGTCAGCAGACTTGTCCATCCGACTCTCGCCGGCGGATCGTCCTGCATGTCATGCGAAGGTGAAAACGGGGTGCACGCCCCCGCCTCTGGGCTCAGTGGCCGCGGCGCCAATGCGCGGGCGGCTCGAAGCCGCCGGTCCACAGGCCGCGCTGTGCCTGGCGCGCGGCCGTCTCATATTGGGCGAGGACGGGGACGGCGCCGGAATCGGCCAGCGCCCAGCCTGCCGCCACCATGGAGGCGTTGAGGTCGATGGTGCCGGCGCGGCAGGCGCCCAGCGCCCGGCCGAAGCGGTCCCGGCCCGCGACGCGGCAATCCACCGCCCGCTCACCCACAAGATCCGCCAGGACGGCCGCTGCGGCGGTGCCGCAATCATAGAGGCGGCCCTGCGCGTCGGTGCAGAATTGCCCGCGCTCCGGCGCCTCGACGCCGTGCAGGCGGAGCATGCGGTCACCCAGGCGAAGCGTGTCGCCGTCCACGATGCGGATCTGCGCATTGGGGGTGGACCAGTCCTGGCTGCCGGGGGCGGAGCCCATCAGCTGGCCGGGCAGGCCGAGCGACACCAGGCCACCGCCCAGAAGCGCCGTCGCGCCCACCACGAAGGCGCGGCCCCAGCGGCGGGGCGAGCGGGTGGGTTTGTAAATTTTCCGGCGGCGCATGCAGGTTTGGTTAAACCACCATCAAGGGCCCTGGCAACCCGCTTGTTTCGCCATATTACAAATCGTGGTTTTCCGGTGACTTCCAGAACGGGCCGGCCTTCCGCAGGCGGTTCCAGGCCGCGATCGCGGCGATTCGGCTCCCCTCCGCGCGCCCTGCCGCGAAGCCCGTGACCGTGCCGATCGCGAATCCGCCCGCCCCCCGCCCGGCCAGCCGGCGCGCCAGCTGCGCCGCCACCGTCGCGTCATTGGCGAGGCCCAGCGCCTCCTGCAGCTCGGCCAGGCGCCGCGCGAAGCGCCGTGCGGCGCGGCCCGGCCAGAGGGCGGCGAAGGGCTCGGCCGCGTAGCGCAGGCGCTTCGCGTCGAGGCGCATCTCGTGCAGCGCGGTCGCGTCCAGCTCCGCCATGGCGGAGCCGGCCGCCTTCAGCCGCTTCCAGCGCTTGCGGAGCACCCCGGCGGCGAAGGGGGCAAGCGGCGGGTCGGGCGTGGCCGGGGCCTGGAGAAGGCCAAGCTGCATCCCGCGCAGGATCGCCACGCGAAAGCCGGGGGAGGCCAGGAACTGCCCGAGCGCCGCATAGGCGGCGTCGCGCTCCCGCCCGGCGGCGGCCAGCAGGCGCTTCACCCGGGCATCGCCGTCCAGCGCCGCCAGGGTCCCGGGGCCGATTCCCGCGAGGAATACGTCCCAGTCGCGCGCAGCGCCGAGCGCCTGGGCCACCTCGCGCAGCTGCCCGTCCCATGCGCGCCAGGCGGGCCCGTCCAGCACCGGCCGGAAGAGCCGGAGCAGCGAGCGCAGGCGCCGCAGCGCGACGCGCGTCTGGTGCACGCCGCGCGGGCCGGCGCCCGGGCGGCAGCCGGGCGACTCGGCCAGGATCACGTCGAGCAGATGGGCGAGGGCAGCGCGGAAGGCGGCGTGGCTGGTCTCGGCCCCCGCGAGGCTCGCCGGGCCCTGGCGGCGGGGGCGGGGCGGGCGGCTCTCGGCCAGGGCCAGCGCCGCCTCGTCCAGGCCGTGATGGGCGGGGAGCAGCGGCAGGGCCTCGGCCAGTTCGGCTGCAAGGGCGAGCACCTCGGCCGGCTCGCCCTCCAGCACCAGCCGGGCGATGCGCTGGGCCTGGCCGCCCGCCTCGATGCGCCCCTCGATCCAGGTGACGCCGGTGGCCAGGACGGCGCGGCGGCCGGTGAAGCGGGCGAGCGGCAGGGCCGCGGCATCGGCGGCCACCGGCTGGGGCGGCGGGAGCATGCCGGGCCAGGCCGGCATGCCCTCGGGCGGCAGGGGGGTCACCGCGTGCCAGCTTCGGTTGCGCCGCGCGAGGAGGGGGGCCTCCGCGCCCTCGGCGCGCAGCCAGGTGACCCGGTGCGGCTGCCAGCGCGGCGCCGCGAGGCGCGGATGCCGGGGGCAGCGCGGGGGCGCGGCCCCCGGTGTCTCCCAGGGGGCCAGCTCGAGGATCAGGCCGCCACCTCCGGCAGGTCCCGGGGCGCGACGAAGCGCACCAGCCGGCCGCCGCCATCCTGCAATTGTCGCCAGGGGCCCGCGATGGTGAATTCGGCCAGCGCCCCGGTCGGGTAGCCCTCGGAGAGGCGCCTTGCATGCACGCCGCCCAGCGCCGCCCCGGCCGGGCCCATCAGCGCGAGCCCCAGCTCATGCAGGCCCGGATTATGGCCGATCAGCAGCACCGAGCGCGCCGTCTCCGGCATGGTCCGCAGCGTGTCCATCAGGCGCTGCCACGGGGCGAGGTAAAGGTCGTCCATCACCTCGATGATGGGCGAGCTTTCCATGGGCTGCAGCGCCTCCAGCGTCTGCAGCGTGCGCCGCGCGGAGGAGACGAGGACGATGTCGGGCGCGAGGCCCAGCTCCTGCATCTGCGCCGCCATGGCAGCCGCCGCCTGCCGCCCGCGTGCGTTGAGCGGGCGGGCGTGGTCGGAGAGCATCGCGTCATCCCAGGAGGATTTGGCGTGCCGGAGCAGCAGGAGCTGGCGCATGGCACGGCGATGATGGCACGCCTCCGCCCGCCTGTCCCGTCCCCTTGAGGGCCGGGGCTTCCCGAATGGGCGGATGACACCACCTCTGCGGCCTCTTCGCGGGAGTGTGGAATTTTCATGACGGAGCGGGTGTTGATCCTGGGGGCCACGGGCGGCGTGGGTGCCGCGCTGGCGCGGCGGGTGGCGGCGCGCGGCGCCCGGCCCGTGCTGCTGGCACGCGATGCCGGGCGGCTCGCGGCGCTTGCCGCCGAATGGCCGGGCGCCGAGAGCGTGGTGGCGGACGTGACCGATGGCGCGGCGCTGAAGGCCGCGATCCAGGGGCTGGGCGGGCCGCTCTCGGGCCTCGCCTTCTGCGTCGGTTCGATCCTGCTGAAGCCCGCGCTGCGGACCACCGAGGCGGAGATGATGGACACGTTCCGGCTGAATGCGGTGGCGGCGGCCCTGGCGGTGCAGGCGGCGGCCCCCGCGCTTTCAGCCGCGGGCGGCAGCGTCGTGCTGTTCAGCACGGTGGCGGCGCGGACGGGCTTCACCAACCACCTCGCCATCGCCGCGGCCAAGGCGGCGGTGGAGGGCATGACGGTCGCGCTGGCCGCCGAACTCGCCCCCGCCATCCGGGTGAACTGCATCGCGCCCAGCCTCACCCGCACCGCCATGGCCGAGCCGTTGACGCGGAACCCGGCCATGGCGGAGGCGATCGCGCGTCTGCATCCGCTGCCGCGCCTGGGGGAGGCGGATGACATTGCGGCGATGGCCGATATGCTGCTCTCGTCCGCCGCCGGCTGGATCACCGGCCAGGTGATCGCGGTGGATGGCGGACGCTCCACCCTCCGCACCAAGGCCGGATGACACATGATCGCACGACGCAACCTGCCGATGCTGCTGGCACCGCTGGCCGCGGGCCCCGCCCTCGCGCAGGCGCCGGCCGATTATCGCTGGCGCGTCATGCGCAACGGCACGGCGATCGGCACGCACAACATCAGCTTCACCGAGCGCGGCGGCGAGCGGATCACCGTCTCCGAGAATCTCGTCACGCCGCGCGTCATGGGCGTGGTGGTGTTCCGCTACGAGCATCGCCTGACCGAGGTGAGCCGCGGCGGGCGCTTCGTCTCGGTGCGCTCCAGCCTCAACCGCAACGGCGCCATCACCGAGGTGGAGGCGCAGGCCGGGGCGCAGGGCGTGACTCTGCGCGGGCCGGAGGGGGCCTTGAACCTGCCGGCGCAGGCCGTGCCGCTCGCCTGGTGGGAGCCGCAGCGCTTCGGCGGTTCCGTGCCGCTCTTCGGCACCACCACCGGCAAGCCGCTCGACCTGCGCTGGACGCGCGAGGCGCTGGGGCAGGGGGTGCGCTGGCGCACGGCGGGCGAGATCGAGGCCGTGCTGGAATTCGACGCCTCGGGCCGCTGGACCGCCTATCAGGTCAAGGGCGATGACGGCAGCACCGTGATCTATGCCGCGGCCTGACCCCGAGTCGCCCTGCCTGAGGCTCGTCCTGGGCGACCAGTGCTCGGCCTCGCTCTCGGCGCTCGAGGATCTCGACCCCGCGCGGGACGTGGTGCTGATGATGGAGGTGCGGGGCGAATGCACCTATGTGCCGCATCATCCGCAGAAGATCGCGCTGATCCTCTCCGCCATGCGGCATTTCGCCCGCGCGCTGGAATCGCGCGGCGTGCGGGTGGACTACATCCGCCTGGATGACCCGGCGAACACGCAGGGCTTCTCGGGCGAGGTGGCGCGCGCCGTGGCCCGCCACAAGCCCGCCCGCCTCATCGCGACGGAACCCGGCGAATGGCGGGTGCGGCAGGAGATGGAGGGGTGGGAGGCGGCGCTCGGCCTGCCGGTCGAGATCCGGGACGACACGCGCTTCCTGGCCGATCTCGGCTTCTTCCGCCGCTGGGCGCAAGGGAAGAAGCAGCTCCGCATGGAGTTCTTCTACCGCGAGATGCGCCGCGCCACGGGCTTCCTCATGCAGGGGAGCGAGCCCGAGGGCGGCGCCTGGAACTATGATGCGGAGAACCGCAAGCCGCTGCCCAAGGGCCTCGTCCCGCCCGCGCCGCCCCGCTTCGCGCCGGACGGGATCACCCAGGAGGTGACGGCGCTGGTCGCGCGCGAATTCCCCGCGCATTTCGGCAGCCTCTCGGGCTTCAACTGGCCGGTGACCGCGGCCGAGGCGCGGCGCGCGCTCGATTCCTTCATCACCGAGCGCCTGCCCCGCTTCGGCGACTACCAGGACGCGCTGGCCGAGGGCGAGGCGACGCTGTTCCACAGCCTGGTCTCGACCAGCCTCAATATCGGCCTGCTGCTGCCGCGCGAGGTCTGCGCGGCGGCCGAGGCCGCCTATCGCGCGGGGCGCGTGCCGCTGAACGCGGCCGAGGGCTTCATCCGCCAGGTGCTGGGCTGGCGCGAATACGTGCGCGGCCTCTACTGGTTCAAGATGCCGGGCTATGGCGCGACCAATTCGCTGGGCGCGCATCGCCCGCTGCCCGGCTTCTACTGGCGGGGCGATTCCGGAATGCGCTGCATGGATGCGGCGATCGGCCAGACGCGCGACCTCGCCTATGCCCACCACATCCAGCGCCTCATGGTCACCGGCAATTTCGCGCTGCTGGCGGGGATCGACCCGCTCCAGGTGCAGGAATGGTACCTCGCCGTCTATGCCGATGCCTTCGAATGGGTGGAACTGCCCAACACCCATGGCATGGCGCTGCATGCCGATGGCGGCGTGATGGCGAGCAAGCCCTATGCGGCAAGCGGCGCCTACATCAACCGCATGGGCAATCATTGCGCCCGCTGCCGTTATGATGTGAAGCGCGCGACGGGCGAGGGCGCCTGTCCGTTCAACTTCCTCTACTGGGATTTCATCGCGCGCCACGCGGAGGATTTCGCCACGAATCCGCGCATGGCCATGCCGCTGAACGGGTTGCGGAAGATGGCGCCGGAGAAGCTCGCCGCGATGCGGGTGGAGGCCGGCAAATTCCTGGAGAGAACGTCATCCTTGCCTTGACCTGCGGGGCCCCGCGCGGTTGAAGGGATCCAACGCAGGAGAGTTCCGCCGATGCCCCATACCCCCCGCCGCAGCCTGATCCTGGGGGCGCTCGGCGCCCCGCTCCTCTCCGCACCCGCCCTGGCCCAGGCCTGGATGCCGAGCCGCACGGTCCGCATCGTGGTTCCCATCGCGCCGGGCGGTGCGAATGACATCATCGCCCGCCTGATGGCCGAGCGGCTGCAGCCGATCCTCGGCCAGACCGTGGTGGTGGAGAACCGCCCCGGCGCCGGCGGCAATATCGGCGCGCAGTCGGTGATCCAGGCGGAGAAGGACGGCCACACCTGGCTGCTCACCTCGGCCAATGTGCTCACGGCCAACACCTATCTCTACGGCAACCGCATGCCCTTCGTGCCGCTGCGCGACTTCACGCCGGTCACGCGCGTGGGCATCGGCACGCTGCTCTGGGTGGTGAACGCCCAGCGCCCCTGGCGGACCTTCCAGGAGCAGATCGAATTCGCCCGCCGCAACCCGGGCCGCGTGACCATGGGCAGCAGCGGCACCGGCACCATCAGCCACCTCTTCTTCGAGCGCGTGAAGCGGCAGACCAATGCCGACATGACGCATGTGCCCTATCGCGGCGGCGGCCCCGCCATCCAGGACCTCATCTCGGGCAATATCGACATGATGTTCGACGTGATGCCCGCCCTGCTGCCGCATGTGCGCGAGGGCCGCTTCCGCGCGCTCGCCGTGGGCAGCGCGGGGCGCGTGGACTACGTGCCCGAGATCGCGAATGTGCCGAGCATGGGCGAATTGCTGCCCGGCTCGGGCATTGATGCGCTGAACTGGTGGTGCGTCGTCGCCGCGACCGGCACGCCGGAGCCCGCGATCGCCACCATGCATGGCGCGATCGCCCGCGTGCTGGCGATGGAGGAGGTGCGCACGCGCCTGCTCGGCCTCACCATCCAGCCCATGCCGGATGCGACGCCCGCCGCCTTCGGCGAGTTCTGGCGTTCGCAGGTGCCGGTCTGGCGCGAGCTGGTCGAGGCTTCGGGCGCCGTCGCCGAATAGGCGGCGGACCTGCCGCCCGGCGGATTGTCGAAAAATCAGAGACATTTCACTTTTTCGGCGTCGCGGTTTGTGATTTGGTTCTCCGCCTTCGGAGAATCTGAATGACCGCCCTTTCGCGTCGCGCGCTGCCTTCCCTCGCCTGGCTCGGCCTCGCGACTCCTGCCCTCGCCACCCGGCCGCCGCTGCGGGTGATGCTCACCTTCGCCCGCGCGGAGGATGGCGGCCCGCTGCTGCAGGCCATCGGCCGCGCGGCCGGCCAGGAGCTGGGCCGGCCGGTGGAGATCGAATCCGTGACCGGCGGTGCGGGGTTGGAGGCCGGGGTCGCGCTGCTCGCCGCGCCGGCCCATGGCGACACGCTGCTGGTCAGCACCTCGGCGCTGTTCACCGGCCTGCCCGGCGTGGCGCTGCCCTTCCGCCCGCGCGAGGACTTCCAGCCCATCACGCGGATCGGGATGTCGCCGCTCGTCGGCTGCGTGCCGGCTTCAAGCCCCTGGCAGGATGCGGCCGCCGCGCGCGCGGCGCTGGCGGCCGACCCCGGGGCGGTGCCGCTGGGCACGCCGGGGCAGGGCTCGCTCAGCCACCAATGCCTCATCCGGATCTGGCGCGAGCTGACCGCGGGTCCGATGCCCGCCCCGCGGCATTACGAGGCGGGCGGCAACGTCCTCATGCTGGCCCTCGCGCGGGGCGAGGTCGGCTTCGCCCTGCTGCCGGCCGCCGCCGCCGTGCCGGGAATCCAGCAGGGCCGCCTGCGGCCGCTCTTCGTCACCAGCGGCCATCGCGCCGTCTGGACGCGGGAGCTGGAGCGGGTGCCCACCTTGGCCGAGCTGCGCCCCGACTTCCGGCTGGAGGTGATGGAGTGGTGGGGCATCGTGGCGCGCGCCGGGCTGCCGGCGGGCGATGCGGCGCGGCTGAACGCCGCCTTCGGCCGCGCCCTGGAAGCCCTGCCGATCCGCAACGGCATGCTGGCCAATGGCGTGCTGCCGAACCCCGACCCGACGCCCGAGGATTTCGCGCGGTTCTGGGATGCCGAACTGCCCCTGCGCCAGGCCTTCATCGCCCAGCTCGACTTGCAGGGGAATTGACGCGGCGGGATGCTGCGCACCTTCAACGCAGGAGGAACGCCCATGGCCCGCAGTCTTGAATGGATGAAGCTCACCGCCGCCGAGGTGCAGGCAGCCGCGGCCGAGGACGCGCTGCTGATCGTGCCCGTCGCCTCACTCGAGCAGCACGGCCCGGCGCTGGTGACCGGCACCGACATCATCCTGGGCGGCAATGTCGCGCTGGAGACGGCGCGCAAGCTGGTCGCCGCCGGACATCCCGCCCTGGTCACGCCCGTCGTCTGGCATGGCCTGGCCGAGCATCACATGGCCTTCGGCGGCACCGTCACGCTCGACAGCGCGACCTTTCAGGCGGTGCTGCGCCATGTCGTGAAGTCGGCCGCGCGGCACGGCTTCAAGCGCGTGTTCCTGATGAACGGCCATGGCGGCAATGCCGAGGCGATCGGCACGGCGGCAACCGACCTCGCGGTGGAATTCGGCATCCGCGTGGGTGGCGGCACCTATTGGCACATGGTGCCCAAGGCGATCGCGCCGCTGCTGGAGGACCAGCCCGGCCTCATGCATGCCTGCGAGGCCGAGACCTCCATGGTGTGGCACCTGCTGCCCGAGGGCGTGCGTCCCGACCGTCTGCCCGAGGCGCATGGGCCGTCCTCCTCCCGCGCGCCGGGGCAGCCGCCGGGGCTGCTGATGCGGCGCAGCTTCAAAGAGATCACGCCCACGGGCGTGGTGGGCGATGCCCGGCGCGCGAGCCGGGCGAAGGGTGCCGCCCTGCTCGATGCGATCGCCACGAAATGCGCCGAATTGCTGGCGAACCCGGCGATCTGGGGGAAGGCCTAGGCCACCAGGAACCGCTGTTCGGGCAGTGGCAGGTCCACCCAGGACAGGTGGCCGCCCTTGCCCGAGCCGGTGTCCATGAAGATCGCCCGCCCGCCCAGCCGGCCGCGCGTCTCCCACGGGCGGCCATCGCGTGAGCGCTGGTCATGCCCGACATAGACGGTGAGGCCGGGCGGGATGGAATCCACCCAATGCAGCACGCGCTCGGGGTAACCCTCCTGCGTCGTGCCGCCGGTCACCTGGCCGAAGAGCGCGCGGGAGGTGATGGCGTCGGGCTTGCGGGCCCCCGCCTCGCGCGGCGGGGCCTGCAGCAGCATGCCCTTGTGGAAGGCGGCATGGACGAAGAGCAGCGGGCCGAGCCGCCACCAGGCGGGCGCCTCGGCGATCTCGGCCACGGCGCGGGCCGCGAGCGCCGGCCCGTCGGGGGCCGCGTGCAATTGTTCGAGGGTGCGCGGCGTGGCTTCGGGCGGGCTGCGGACGCGCGCCCCGGTCAGCGCGCGGCGCAGCTTGTGGTCGTGATTGCCGAGCAGGAAGAGGCCCGCCTCGTCATCCAGCAGGTTGAAGATCAGGCGCAGCACGCCGGGCGAATCCGGGCCGTAATCGGTCAGGTCACCCAGCTGCAGCAGGAACAGCCCTTCCTCCGCCGCGCCGCGGATGGCGGAGGCCAGGGCGTCCGGCTCGCCATGCACGTCGCCCACCACGCGCAGCCCGGAGAAGCCGCGGGCGCGCAGGCTGGCCGGGTCGAGCTTCATGGCGCGGCGCCGCGCATCTCGGCATAGGCGGCGAGCGCGCGGGCGCGGCCTTGCCCGTGGTCCATGACGGGGCGCGGATAATCCACGCCGAGCCGGATGTTGGCCCCGCGCAGGATGATCTCCGGCGCCTCCCAGGGCTTGTGGAGGAACTTGTCCGGCAGGCCCGCGATCTCGGGCACCCAGCGGCGGACATAGGCGCCGTCGGCATCGAATTTCTCGCCCTGGAGCACGGGGGCGAAGACGCGGAAATAGGGCGCGGCATCGGCGCCGCAGCCCGCCACCCATTGCCAGGAGGCGGCGTTGGAGGCGAGGTCGCCATCCAGCAGCGTGTCCCAGAACCAGGCCTCGCCCGCCTGCCAGGGTTGCAGCAGGTGCTTCACGAGGAAGGAGGCGGTGATCATCCGCACGCGGTTGTGCATCCAGCCGCTGCGCCAGAGCTGGCGCATGCCGGCATCCACGATGGGATAGCCCGTCTGGCCGCGCTGCCAGGCGCGCAGCAGCTTCGCGTCCGGCTGCCAGGGGAAGTTCGCGAAGCTCTGCTGGAGCGGCGCCTCGGGCAGTTCGGGCCGGTGCCAGAGCAGGTGATAGGCGAATTCGCGCCAGAGGATCTCCTTCAGGAAGGTCGCATCGCCCGTCACACCCGCGGCGCGCGCCGCATGCCAGAGCTGGCGCGGGCTGATCTCGCCGAAGCGCAGATGCGGGCTGAGGCCGGATGTGCCGGGGATGCCCGGCAGGTTGCGGGTGGCGTCGTAGCGGTTCAGCAGGCTGAAGGCCTTGATGCGCGCCGCCGCCCCCGCCTCGCCCGGCTGCCAGTGCTGCGGGAATTCGCGCGCCCAGTCCCGCTTCGGCAGGAGCTCCAGCGCCTCGAGCGGCAGGCCGGGATGCGCGAGGGTTTCGATTCGTGCGGGGGTGGGCAGCGGCGGCGGCGGCTCGCCCAGCGCGAAGAGGGCGCGCGAGAAGGGCGTATAGACCGAATAGGGCTTGCCCGTGCCGGTGCGGATGCGGTGCGGCTCATGCAGCAGCGAGGAGGTGTGCAGGCTGAGCTTGCGGCCCTCGGCCTGCAGCGCCTCCGCGATGGCGGCGTCGCGGCTGCGCGCCCAGGGCTCATAGAGGCGGCCCGCGATGACCTCCGAGGCGCCGATCGCGGTGGCCAGCTGCGGGATGATGCGCGTGGCGGGGCCGCGTGCGAGGTGCAGGCTGGCGCCGCGCGCGGCGAGATCGGCCGTCAGCGACGCGAGCGAATGGTGCAGCCACCAGCGCTGCGCGCCGCCATGCGCCCAGGCGCCGGCGGCCTCGTCATCGAGGACGTAGACGAGGAGCGCCGGCCGCCCGTCCAGGGCGGCGAGGGCGGGATTGTCGGCGAGGCGGAGATCCTGTCGGAACCAGACGAGGGCGGGGGAGGTCATGGCCCCCATATGGCCCGGGTGGGCCGGAGCGCAAAGCGCTGGAGGAAGCTCAGTCGGCGTAGCCCGGGTCGGTGCGGTCGAGCACGCGCTTCAGCGCGGCGAAATGATAGTCGGAGCCGCTCATCCTGTGGGTCGGATCCTGCCAGCTGGCCTGGACCTTCATCTTCTCCAGCACCTCGGGCCGCACGAAGCGGCGCCGCGCATGGGTCCACATGGAGAAGAGCTGCGTGCGCGCCGCGCGCTCCAGGAAATAGAGCCGGTGATAGGCCTGCGCCACCGATTTGCCGGTGACGACGACGCCGTGGTTGGCGAGCATCAGGATGGGCTTGCCCTGCATCAGCGCGGCCATGCGCTCGCCCTCCTCATGTTCGAGGGCGAAGCCGTTGTAGTCGTAGTCGTAGGCGATGCGGTCGTGGAATTGCAGCGCGTTCTGTCCGGTCATTTCCAGCGTCATGTCCTCGAGCTGGGAGAGGGCGGTGATGTAGGGCATGTGCGTGTGCAGCACGCATTCGGCGCCGGTGATGGCGTGGATCGGCGCATGGATGCAGATGGCGGTGCGGTCGGCCGGGCCCGTGCCGTCCAGGATGGTGCCGTCGAAGGCGACCTCGATGAGGTTGCTCGCCGTCACCTCGGACCAGTGGAGGCCGAAGGCGTTGAGGTAGAAGCGGCCGGGGCGGCCGGGCACCAGCAGTGTGAAGTGGTTGTCGATCGCCTCGTGATAGTCATGCATCACGGCCAGGCGATGCGCGGCGGCCATGTCGATGCGGGCCTGGCGGCGCTGCTCGGCCAGGATCTGCTCGGCGAGCATGGGGGCGGCGGGGTCCTGTGTGGTGGACATGGGCGCTACTCCTGCGGGGATGCGGCCATCTTCCATGCGCGGGCGCCCCGCGCAAGCGTCACTCGCCGCGGGTGGGGGCGATCTGCGCCACGCGCGCATCGGCCGGGAGCGCGGGGCGCAGGCCGTTGCCCATGCCGCTGGCGAGCTGCACCGCGCTGGTCACCACCACGCTGGCCTGGGGGGCGGGAATGCGGGCGGCGGCCTCGGCCTGGGCGGTCAGGGCGATGAGGGCGGCGGCGGCGATCAGGAAGTGGCGCATGGGGTGGTCTCCGAAGGGGTGAAGCTCTGTTGGGAGCAACATGCCGGCGCCGTGTCGCGGGGTGATCGTCGCGATTGTCGCATCTGTCGCGGCGCTCCTTCGTCGCGCGGTTGAGACTTCCGGACCTTTGCGGTATTGCGGTGCACAAAGAACAAGGTTGAGGCTCATCGCATGGAACGCATCCTGGAGGGGCAGTCCGCCCTGATCACCGGCTCGACGAGCGGCATCGGCCTCGGCATCGCCCGGCTCTACGCCGAAGCGGGGGCGAAGGTGATGCTGAACGGCTTCGGCAAGCCCGAGGACATCGCCGCCGCCCGCGCCGAGATCGGGCGCCTCATGGGCGTGGCGGAGGCCCCCTACAGCGCCGCCGACATGTCCAAGCCCGCCGAGGTGCGCGGCATGGTGGCCGCCGCCGAGGCCGCGTTCGGCAAGCTCGACATCCTGGTGAACAATGCGGGCATCCAGTTCGTCTCGCCCGTGCAGGATTTTCCGGCCGAGAAGTGGGATGCGATCATCGCCATCAACATGAGCAGCAATTTCCACGCGATCGCGGCCGCGCTGCCGGGGATGCTGGCGCGGAACTACGGCCGCATCATCAACGTGGCCAGCGCGCATGGCCTGGTGGCAAGCCCCTACAAGACCGCCTATGTCGCCGCCAAGCATGGCGTGGTGGGGCTGACCAAGTCCGTCGCGCTCGAGATCGCGCAGGCCGATGTGACCTGCAACGCGATCTGCCCGGGCTTCGTCCGCACGCCGCTGGCCGAAGCGCAGGTGCCCCCGCTCGCCGCCAAGTTCGGCGTGAGCGAGGAGGTGGCGCTGAAGGATCACCTGCTGGCCAAGCAGCCCTCCAAGCGCTGGATCGAGGTGGATGAGGTGGCGCGCATGGCGCTCTGGCTCGTCGGCCCCGGCTCGGGCGGGGTGAACGGTTCGGCCCTGTCCATCGACGGCGGCTGGCTCGCGGCCTGATGGACAGCGCGCCCCCCGCCGCCACCCAGCCCGTCGCGGCTCCGGCCATCGCGCAGAAGACCTCGCGCCGCATCAACCTCGCGCTGCAGGGCGGCGGCACGCATGGCGCCTTCACCTGGGGCGCCCTGGAGCGGCTGCTGGAGGAGGAGCGCATCGAGTTCGACGGCCTCTCCGGCACCTCGGCCGGCGCGATCAACGGCGCGGTGCTGGCGCTCGGCCTGCTGGAAGGCGGGCGGCAGGGGGCGAAGGATGCGCTGAACCGCTTCTGGCGCGCGCTGGGCGCGAAATTCGCCGTCTCGCCGCTCAAGGCGACGCCGATCGAGAAGGCGCTCTGGGGCTGGGACCTGCAATACAGCCTGGCCTGGAACGCCTTCGACACCATGACGCGCGTCATGTCGCCCTACCAGCTGAACCCCTTCCCGATGGAGTTCAACCCGCTGCGCAAGGCGCTGGACCAGAGCCTGGACCTCGCCCGCCTGCGCGCCGACAAGAACGCGATCCGGCTGTTCATCTCGGCCACCAATGTCCGCACGGGCAAGCCCAAGGTCTTCACGCGCAGCGAGATCACGGTGGATGCGCTGCTCGCCTCCGCCTGCCTGCCCAATGTGTTCAAGGCGGTGGAGATCGATGGCGAGGCCTATTGGGATGGCGGTTACCTCGGCAATCCGGCGCTCTGGCCGCTCTATCACGAGCGCATGGCGGCCGACATCGTTCTGGTGCAGCTGAACCCGCTGCTGCGCCCCGAATTGCCGACCACGACCAGCGACATCATGAACCGGCTGAACGAGATCAGCTTCAACGCCTCGCTGATGAGCGAGATGCGCGCCATCGACTTCGTTCAGCGCATGCTGGAGGCGGGGCGGCTGGAGCAGCCGCGCTACCGCCGCATCTTCCTCCATTCCATCGAGGACGAGCCGCGCATGCGCGCCTTCAAGCTCAGCACCAAGTTCAACGGCGACTGGGACTTCCTGCAGACGCTGCGCGACTATGGCTGGGAGGCGGCGGACCTCTTCATCCGCGAGAACCTGGACAAGGTGGGGCGCGAGAGCACGCTGGACATCCAGCGCTATCTCTGAGAAGGCGGGCCTGCGGGCAGGCACGGAGACCGCAGATCCGACCTGCCCCGGAGACCCGCAAGCGCATGTTGAACAAGCTCCTCGGGATCGTCTCCGGACGCACCGACCTGACGCTCCAGGGGCGTTTCGCGCGTTTCTACCGCACCAACTACTGGCTTGATCCGGAATCCCGCTCCGGCCCGGGTTCCCGCCGTGATTCCGGCTCGGTCGCGGCGGCCATCGAGGCCCTGGGGATGGCCGTCCACGACCATGGCGTGCGCCGCATCGCGGACATTCCCTGCGGCGACTTCAACTGGATGCCCCTGTTTCTCGAGGCCTGGCCTGAGGTGCAATACCAGGGCTTCGACATCGTGGCCGAGATGATCGCCGACAACCGCAGGCGCCATCCCGGCCTCCAGTTCGAACGGCTGGACATCACGCGCGAGGTGCCGCCCAGCGTGGACCTGATCCTCTGCAAGGATCTGCTGAACCATCTCTGCTTCGCAGATGTGCGGGCCGCGCTGGAGAACATGCGCCGCTCCGGCTCGCGCCTGCTGCTCGCCTCCAACAATTTCGGGCGTGACAATGTGGAACTGCCCCGGCTCGGGCGGCGCGGGTCCCGGCACCTCGACATCACACGCCCTCCCTTCGGGCTGCCCCCGCCCATCTGGCGGACGCATTACCTGGGGCTGTGGCGCCTCGCGGATGTCCCGGCCTGAGGGCCGGCGCGGTCACCCGGGCCGCGTGTCCAGCAGCCGGGCGGGGCGGCCGCGCCGCAGCCAGACCACCGCGGCCTGGCGATGACGGCGGGCGAGGCGGGCCAGTACGCGCTTCGGCAGGGCAACCAGCAGCATCGCCTCGTGCCAGGCGCCGAGCGCGCCCTCGCCCTCTTCGCGGCCTGCGCCGCGCAGGTCGCGCCGCAGCCGCGCCTGGGCGGCCGCGTTCCAGGCGGGCGGCATCCGGCGGCTCATCGGGTTCCAGGCGGTGATGAAGCCGGCCTCGCGCGCGCCGTGCCGCGCCATCCAGCGATCCGCCGTCGCGCTGCGGCGGCCCACGCGCACCACCACCTCACCCGCGCGATACTGCGTGCGCCGATAGGCCTCGGCCCGCGTCACGCCAGTTGCAGGAGCTGCCCCTTGAGGTAGGCGCTCTCGGGCAGCATGGGGTGAACCGGGTGGTCGGGCCCTGCGCCGGTGCTGGCGAGCAGCCGCGCCTCGCGCCGCGCGCGCCAGACGCCTTCGGCCACGGCGGCGGCGAATTCCGGCGGCGCCGCATGGTGCGAGCAGGAGGCGATGAACAGGAAGCCGCCCGGATTCACCAGCTGCGCGCAGATCCGCGCGAGGCGCTGATAGGCCCGCAATGCGGCGGGGATGTCCTTGCGGGTCTTCGCGAAGGCCGGCGGGTCGGCCACCACCACGTCGAAGCGCTCGCCGGCGCCGATCATGCGCTCCAGCGTTTCCAGCGCCTCGCCGCGCCGGGCGGTGACGCGGTCGGCCAGGCCATTCGCGGCAGCGGAAGCCAAGGCGAGGTCGAGTGCCGGCTGCGAGCGGTCGAGCAGCGTGACCTGGCGCGCGCCTTCCTTGGCCGCCATCAGGCCGAAGCCGCCGGTGTGGCAGAAGGCGTCGAGCATCGTGGCGCCCTTGGCCAGGGCGGCGACGCGCGCGCGGTTCTCGCGCTGGTCGAAGAACCAGCCGGTCTTCTGGCCGGAGAGCAGGTCCACCGCGAAGGCGAGGCCGCCTTCCTCGACGCGGGCCTGGGCCTCGCTGCCGTGCAGCAGCCTGGTCTCCAGCGGCAGGCCCTCGAGGCCGCGCACCGCGCTGTCATTGCGGGCGAGGATGCTGCGCGGGTTCAGCAATTCGCGCAGCGCTTCCACGATCAGCGGCGTCGCCGCCTCCATGCCGGCGGTGTTCGCCTGGAGTGCGATCACATCGTCGAAGCGATCAACGATCAGGCCCGGCAGGCCATCCGCCTCGGCATGGACCAGCCGCGCGTGGCGGGCGAGGCCCAGGCGCTCGCGCAGCGCCAGCGCGCGGGCGATGCGGGCGGTGAACCAGGCGGCGTCGGGGGCGGCCTGGGCCTGCCGGTCCAGGATGCGCGCCGCGATCAGGCTGTGCGGGTTGAAGTGCCAGATGCCGTGCTTCACACCGTCATCGCCCTCGAGCCGCACGGGGCTGCCGGGCGGCAGGGCGCGGGCCGCCGCATCCATCACGATCTCGTTGGAAAAGGCCCAGGGATGGCCGGATTTCACGCGGCGGTCGCGGCCGGGCTGCAGGCGAAGAAGCGGGGTCATGCCGGCTTATCGCGCACTCCCACCGCCAGCGCCACCGCGCCCACCGTGCCCGAAAGCGCCAGCGCCTCGCGCCAGCCGAGCGGCTCACCCAGGATCAGGCCCGCGCCGAGCACGCTCAGCACGGGCGCCAGCAGCGTGCCGATGGCGGCCGTGGAGGCGGGCAGGCGGGCGAGCGCGCCGAACCAGGTGAGGTAGGACATGCCCATGGAGAAGATCATGAACCAGCCGAACCAGAACCAGACGGGGCCGGAGACGAGGCCGGGCTGGAAGGTCTCCAGCAGCGGCGCCAGGATCGCCATGGGCAGGCAGCCGATCGCCATCTGCCAGGCGAGCGCCGTGATCGGGTGCAGCACCAGCGGCCGCCGCTTGGAGAGGACCGCACCCAGCGCGAAGAGCAGCGCGGAGGCGAGGATGAAGAGCAGGCCCGGCAGCTTGGCGAGCCCGAGTTCCACGCCGCGCCCGGCGAAGAGGATCAGGATGCTGCCGAAGCCCAGCACCAGCCCCGCGATGCGGCGCGGCCCCGGCTTCTCGCCGAGGATGGGCCATGCGAAGAGCGCCGCCCAGACCGGCATGGTGTAGGCGAGGATCGCGGCTTCCGATGCCGTCAGCCAGCGCAGCGCCAGCGTGCCGAAGGCCATCCAGGCGGTGATGTTGAGCAGCGCGAAGAGAATGAGGCGCGGCCGCTGCTCGCGCGGGACATGCAGCCGCACGCCGAAGGCGAGGGCGCCCGCCGCCAACGCCACGGCGAGCGTCGCCGTGCCGATGGCGCGCATGGTGAGCGGCGGCAATTCCGTGAGCAGGAATTTCATGAGCGGCCAGGTGGCGCCCCAGTTCACCGCGGTGAGCATCAGCAGCACCAGGCCCACCTGCCGCTGGTTCATGCGCGCCGCCGTGTGGCGAGCAGCACGCCCGCGAGGGTGAAGCCCAGCGCCGACCATTCGCGAAGCCCCAGCGGCTCATCCAGCAGCAGGCCTGTCGCCAGCACGGCCACGATGGGCACCAGCAGCGTGCCGATGGTGGCCGTCGAGGCCGGCAGCCGCGCCAGCGCGCCGAACCAGGCGAGATAGGCGATACCGAGCGCCACCACCGCCATCCAGCCCATCAGGAACCAGCCGAGCGGCGAGAGCTCACCGAGGCGCACCGTTTCCAGGAAGGGCGAGAGCAGGAAGAGCGGCAGGCAGCCGAGGCCGACCTGCCAGACCATGGCGGCCACCGGATGCATGGGCAGCGGGTAGCGCTTGGCCAGCACGGCGCCGAGCGCGAAGAACATGGCCGAGCCCAGCAGGAGCAGCATCCCCGGCAGCTTGGCGAGCCCCACATCCAGCCCGCGCCCAGCGAAGAGGATGACCACCCCGCCGATGCCCAGGGCGAGTGCCAGCAGCTTGGTCAGGCTTGGCCGTTCGCCCAGGATGGGCCAGGCCAGGAGGGCGGCCCAGACCGGCATGGTGTAGGCCAGCGTCGCCGCTTCCGCTGCGCTCAGCCAGAGCAGGCCGACCGTCGCGAGGCCCATCCAGGCCGTGACATTCAACGCCGAGAAGAGCGCGAGCCGCCCCCAGAGCGCGCGCGGCACGGAAAGCCGCACGCCGAAGGCCAGCGCGCCCAGGCCGAAGACGAAGGAGGAGGCGAGCCCGGCATAGGAACGCGCGGCGAGCGGCGGCATCTCGCGCAGCAGCAATTGCAGGGCGGGCCAGTTGGAGCCCCAGCCCAGGCCGGTCAGCAGAAGCAGCAACAGGCCGGTGGTTCTTGGGCTCACACAAGTGAGCTTAGGGGAAACCCGCGGCGGCGCGCACCTCCGCCGGGCTCATGCCACTTGCGCGCATGGCGCGCAGCGTGGGCGCCTGGTCCCGCTTGGCCAGGCGCTTTCCCTCGGCGTCCCGGATCAGGCCGTGATGGGCGTAGAGCGGCGCGGGCCAGCCCATCAGCGCCTGGAGCAGGCGGTGGATGTCAGTCGCTTCCAGCAGGTCCTCGCCGCGCGTCACCAGCGTGACGCCCTGCTCGGCGTCATCCTGGGTGACGCAGAGGTGGTAGGAGGCGGGGATGTCCTTGCGCGCCAGCACCACATCGCCCTGCGTCTCGGGCGTGCAGCGGCGCGGGCCGTGGATCAGGTCGGTGAAGGTCAGCGGCCCGGTCTCCGCCAGCGCGCGGGTGACGTCGAGGCGCAGCGCATAGGGGCGGCCGGCGGCGATGCGCGCCTCTGCCTCGGCGCGCGGCAGGTTGCGGCAGGTGCCGGGATAGATCGCCGAGGATCCGCCCATGGGGCCATGCGCGGCGCCGATGGCGGCGGCGATGTCGCCCCGCGTGCAGAAGCAGGGGTAGAGCAGGCCGCGCGCCCGCAGCGAATCCAGGCTCGCGCCATAGCCCGCCATGCGGGCGGATTGCACCCGCACCGGCTCCTCCCAGGCGAGGCCGAGCCAGGCCAGATCCTCCAGGATCGCGGCGGTGAATTCCGGCCGGCAGCGCGTGGCGTCGATGTCCTCGATGCGCAGCAGGAAGCGGCCGCCGGCCTGCTCGGCCGCACGCGCCGCGAAGAGCGCCGAATGCGCGTGGCCGAGATGCAGCAGGCCGGTGGGGGAGGGCGCAAAGCGCGTGACGCAGCCGGGTGGCGGGGCGAAGGGCATGGGGGACATCATGTGACGGGGGGATGAAAGCCGTTAATCCCGTCTTGCGGCAATGCAGCAGGGGTGCCATGCATTCACCCGAGTTGTTGGCGGCGCACCGAATCCGGGAGCCTGGCCGCACCCGGACCGGTCGCTCTCCGCCAGCATGGCAGTGAGAGGAGCCTGGTTTGCCCGACGGCGGTCTCATCCCTCAGATCAACGGCCCCGGCGGCTTTCCCGCCCTGGTGCTGAATGCGGATTTCCGACCTCTCTCCTATTTCCCGCTCTCGGTCTGGTCCTGGCAGGATGCGGTGAAGGCGGTGGTGCTGGACCGCGTCTCGGTGCTCAGCGAGTACGAGACGGAGGTGCACTCGCCCTCCTTCGCGCTGCGCCTGCCCTCGGTCATCGCGTTGCGCGAATACATTCCGGCGGCACGGCGCCCCGCGTTTACGCGGTTCAACGTCTTCCTGCGCGACCGCTTCGAATGCCAGTACTGTGGCGATGGCCTGCCCGCGCATGAGCTGACCTTCGACCATGTGATCCCGCGCTCGCGCGGCGGGCGGACGAGCTGGGAGAATGTCGTCGCCGCCTGCGGCCCCTGCAATCTCCGCAAGGGCAGCGCGCTGCCGCGCGAATGCCACATGCTGCCCCGCCAGACGCCGCGCCAGCCGACGAGCTGGGAATTGCAGGAGAATGGGCGGAGCTTCCCGCCCAACCACCTGCATGAGAGCTGGCGCGACTACCTGTACTGGGACAGCGAGCTGGAGCAGGGCTGACCCCTGCTCCAGACGGCTTACGCCGCCACTTCGACGAGAACGAGCTCAGCCTCGTCATTCGCCACGATCGTCACCTCACGCTCGCCCTCGATCGCGGCGCCGTCGCGCAGGCCGAGCGGCTGGCCGTTGACGGTGGCACTGCCCTTGGCCGGTACCAGATAGGCGGCGCGGCCCGGGGCGAGGGTGAGCTTCAGCTCCTGGCCCTTGGCGAGCGTCGTCGCCATCACCGCCGCATCGGCGTTGATGGGCAGGGCGCCGGCTTCGGCATCGCCGGGGCGGCCGCCGGCCAGCACCTCGAACTTCGCCTCGCGCGCGGCCTTGGGGAAGGTCTTGGCACCCCAATTGGGCTTCGCACCCCGCACGTCGGGCAGGATCCAGATCTGGAAGATCTTCGTCGTTCCGGGCTCGAGGTTGTATTCGCTGTGCACCACGCCCGTGCCGGCCGACATGATCTGCACGTCGCCCGCCTCGGTGCGGCCCTCATTGCCCATGTTGTCGCGATGCGTGATCGCGCCCTCGCGGACATAGGTGATGATTTCCATGTCGCGGTGCGGATGCGGGTCGAAGCCCGTGCCGGCCGCGATCTCGTCATCGTTCCAGACGCGCAGGCGGCCCCAGCCCATGCGGGAGGGGTCGTTGTAGTGGCCGAAGGAGAAGTGGTGGCGGGCATTGAGCCAGCCGAAATTGGCATGGCCCAGCGAGTTGAAGGGGCGGATGTCAATCATGATGGAGGTCCTGACGCGCCGGTTTGTGGCTGCGTTCGGAGCCCAGATAGGGGGCGTGGCGCCGGATTGCCACTCACGCCGCCTGATCGGTGTCATTCAGGCCGGTGATGATCCTGGCCTGCCGAGCGGATGATTCACCGCTTCGGCATTCGCCTCAGCGGATCATGCGCTAGCGGCACATCAGCACGGGCACGTCGGCATTCTCCAGCACGTGCCGGGTCACGCCGCCCAGGATGAGCTGGCGCAGGCGCGAATGGCTGTAGGCGCCCATGCAGAGCAGGTCCGCCTCGAAATCCCGCACCGCGCCCAGCAGGCCCGCGCCGACATCCTTGGTGACCGGCTTGAACTGCATCGCCTCGGCCGGGATCTCGTGCCAGTGGAGATAGGCGAGGATGCCCTCCACCTTCGGCCCGCGGCGCTGGTAGTCGTCGGCGTAGAGGATGCGGCGCGCATCGGCGCGGTGCAGCCAGGGGAGGGCGGCGGCCATGGCGGCGGCGCTCTCGGCCGTGCCGTTCCAGGCGCAGCAGATGCGCGTGCCGATGGTCGCCGGCGCCACGCGGGGGGCGATCAGCACCGGGCGGCCGGAATCAAAGAGGACGGCATGCAGCGCGTCCGAGCTCGAGACGTCCTCGCCCGCCTCGGGGTGCGGCACCACCGCCATGTCATAGAGGCGCGACTGCTGCGCCACGATGTCCTCCTCCCGGCCCGCGATGGACTCGAAGGAGAGGGTGGGACCGCCCGATTTCAGCGCCGTCTCGGCGGAGTGGGCGATGGTGACATCGCCCGCGCTGGCCGCGAAACGCTCGAAGAGCGCGCGGACGCGGCCCGCGCGGTCGCCGCTCTCGCGCTCGGTCGCCGCCATCATCTCCTCGATCATGGCGCCCGAGAGCCCCTCGCCGGCGAGCGGTGCCACGTCGCGCGCATCCACGCGCACATGCAGGCAATGCACATGGGCGCCCCAGATGCGGGCCACCATCAGCGCGGTGGCGAGTGCGGCTTCCCCGGCGGCGGTCCCGGTCATCGGCAGCAGCAGGCGGCGATAGGCCATGTTCGTGATCCCTCAACCGGTTGTTCGGGCACCGTTATGGCGAAGGCCGCGGGGGCAAGTCCAGTATCTTGCGGGCCATGTCTTCCGGTGCGGCGGTGGCATCCAGGCGGTTCCAGGTGATCGCGCCCAGGTCGCGCGCGGCGGTCGCGGCCAGCACCTCGGGCGTGGCATCCGAGGCATCGCCCCTGCGGGCGGCGATGCGCGCGCGCAGGATGTCGAGCGGCGCCTCAAGCCAGAGGCCGGTGAAGCCAGGGTCGAGGGCAGCGAGCGCGTCACGCTCCGGCGCGCGCTGGAAGACGGCGTCGGCGATGACCGCATGGCCGGCCGCCAGCGCCTCGGCGGCCATGGCGTTCAGCGTGGCGAAGACGGCGGCGCTCGTTTCCGGGCGATAGGCCTCGGGCGGCAGGCGGGTCTCGGGTGCGACACCCGCCTGGCGCTTGCGGATCTCGTCGCTGCGGAGGATGAGCGCGCCTGGCGCGGCGCCGAGATCGGGCGCGAGGCGGCGCGCCAGGTGCGACTTGCCGGTGCCCTGCAGGCCGCCCACGGCGACGAGGCGCGCTGGCGCGGGCGCGAGATAGGCGCCGGCCGCCGCCAGCAGCGGGCCGCCATCCTGGCCGGAGCGCGCCGCGACATGCGCGCGGATCAGCGCGCGCAGCGAGAGCCAGAGGGGCATCGCGCGCAGCAGCGCCACATCCCCGGTGCGGGCGATGTAGCGGTTCAGCACGCGGTTGGCCGCGGCGCGGCTGTCCCGCCGGTCGAGGTCCATGAGCAGGAAGGCGAGGTCGTAGCCGACATCGATGGTGGCCAGCGCCTCGTCGAATTCCAGCGCGTCGAAGGGGGTGGGGCGGCCCTCCAGCAGGCAGATATTGCCCAGGTGCAGGTCGCCATGGCAGCGGCGCAGGAAGCCGGCCGCCGCGCGTTCCGCGAGCCAGGGCGCGAGGCGCGCCTCGGCGGCCAGAGCGGCTTCCGCCCAGGCGCGGACCGGCGCCGCGGGCAGCCCGGCCGAGAGCGCCGCCTCGCGGTTGCCGGTGATGACGCCGACCATGCGGCCATCCCCCGCCCGGCGGGGTGCGGCCTCATGCAGCGCCATCACCGCATCGGCCAGCGGGTCCAGCAGCTCGGGCGGCAGGGGGCCTGTGAAGAAGGCCTCGGGCGGCAGGCGCTTCATCCGCAGCACCCATTCCACGGCCGGGCCCTCGCCACCCAGGCGCAGCGCGCCATCCGGGCCGCGCGTGAGCGGCACGGCGCCGAGATAGAGGCCCGGCGCATGCGGCGCGTTCAGCGCGTGCTCGAACTTCGTCAACCGCTCGCGCTCGGCGAGGGTGGAGAAGTCGAGGAAGCCGAAATCCACCGCCTTCTTCAGCTTGAAGGCCTCCCGCTCGCCCAGGAAGACGGCGGAGATATGCGTCTCCACCGGGGCCGCGCCCACGAGGCCGCCGAGGAAGGCGGCCGCCTCGGCCTGGATGGCGGGAATCGCCATCAGGGGTAGAGCGCCTCGGTCTTCCAGCCGCTGCCATCGGCCGTGAAGACGCGGCGCTCATGCAGGCGGAAGGGCATGTCGCGCCAGAACTCGATGCGCTCGGGCAGCAGGCGGAAGCCGGACCAGAAGGGCGGGCGCGGGATCTCGCTGACGCCGAATTTCATCGTGTATTCCGCGACGGCCTTTTCCAGCGCCCAGCGCCCTTCCAGCGGGCGCGACTGGCGCGAGGCCCAGGCGCCGATGCGCGACCCGCGCGAGCGGGAGGCGTAATAGGCATCGGCCTCCTCCGCCGTCACCGGCTCGATCCGCCCCTCGACGCGCACGCTGCGGGTCAGCGTCTTCCAATGGAAGCAGAGCGCGGCGTGGGGGTTGGCCGCGAGTTCGCCGCCCTTGCGCGATTCGAGGTTGGTGTAGAAGACGAAGCCGCGCGCATCATGGCCCTTGAGCAGCACCATGCGGGCGGAGGGCCGGCCATCGGGCGTGGCGGTGGCCAGGCACATGGCGTTCGGATCATTGGGTTCGGTGCGCGTCGCCTCGGCCAGCCATTCGGCGAAGAGGGCGTAAGGGTCTTCGGTCATTCGCTTTTCCTATGGGGCCTTGCCCGGTTCAGGGGCATGTGCCACCACCATCTGGCCCCCGCAACCGGATCACGGAACCCCATGAAGGACGATTCTGCCCCCGCCTTGCCCACGGGAACCCTGATGCAGGGCCGCCGCGGCCTGATCATGGGCGTGGCCAATGACCGGTCCATCGCCTGGGCCATCGCCCGTGCCTGCGCCGCGCAGGGCGCCGAGCTGGCCTTCACCTACCAGGGCGAGGCGCTGGAGAAGCGCGTCCGGCCGCTGGCCGCCAGCGTGGGCAGCGATTTCGTGGTGCCCTGCGACGTCGCCAGCGATGACGACATGGACGCCGCCTTCGGCGCGGTCGAGGAGCGCTGGGGCAAGCTCGACTTCTTCGTCCATGCCGTGGGCTTCGCCGACAAGCAGTATCTGCGCGGCCGCTTCCTCGACACCCCGCGCGAGGCGTTTCTCCAGGCGCTCGACATCTCCTGCTATTCCTTCGCCGCCACCGGCCGCCGCGCGGCCGCGCTGATGAGCGAGGGCGGCTCGCTGCTCACGCTCAGCTACCTCGGCGCGGAGAAATGGGTCCCGCACTACAACGTCATGGGCGTGGCCAAGGCGGCGCTGGAGGCCAGCGTGCGCTACATGGCGGCCGACCTCGGCCCCGATGGCATCCGCGTGAATGCGATCAGCGCGGGCCCGATCAAGACGCTCGCGGCATCCGGCATCGGCGATTTCCGCTACATCCTGAAGTGGAACCAGTACAACGCGCCCATGCAGCGCAACGTGACGCTGGAAGAGGTGGGCGGCGCCGGCCTCTATCTGGTGAGCCCGCTCTCCACCGGCGTCTCGGGCGAGGTGCATCACGTGGATTGCGGTTACCACATCGTCGGCATGAAGAACCCCGACGCGCCGGACCTCACCATCGAGAAGGGCTGAGATGCGGGTCCGGCGCCTCGCCCCGCGAGATGCCGATGCCTTTCGCGCCCTCCGGCTGGAGGCGCTGCGCCTTGCCCCCTTCGCCTTCGGCGCGGCCCTGGCCGAGGAGGAGCACAGGCCGCTCTCCTGGTTCGGCCAGACCCTGGGTCATGCCGCGGTCTTCGCGGCCGAGCACGGGCCGGGCCAGCTCGGCGGCATGCTGGGCTATCGGCGCGACAGCCTGCTGAAGCGGCGGCATATCGGCCATCTCTGGGGCATGTATGTCCGCCCGAAGGCGCGCGGGCAGGGGATCGGCGCCGCCTTGCTGGAGGCCGCCATCGCCCATGCGCGGGCCGAGGTCTCCGTGCTGCAGCTCATGGTGGGGGAGGGGAATCCCGCGGCGCGGCGGCTCTATGAGCGCGCGGGCTTCACGCTCTACGGCACCGAGGCGGCCTCGCTGCGGGTGGAGGGGGTCGAGGCGGTGACGCTGCTGATGGCGATGCGCCTCGGCTGAAGCGTCAGCCGCGGCCCGCCCGCAGTTCCTCGAGCGTCGCCTGCGCGCCCAGCGGCGGCACGCCGAAATGCCGCAGCGCGAAGCCGGCCATGCCGAGGGCGATCTCGCGCTCGCCCATCACGACGAGACCCACGCCCTCGATCCGCTCCAGCAGCGCCGCCTCCTCGTCATCATGCGCGCGCACGGCGGCGGGCAGGCCGGGATTGGCCGCGCGCGCCAGCTCCAGCACGCGGCGGCAACCGAAGGCGTCGGGCATGGCGAGCACGATGAGGCTCGCCGATTCCGGCCGGGCGGCGGCCAGCACCTCGGCATGCGCGGCATCGCCCCAGATGACGGGAATCCCCTCGCGCCGGATCGCTGCGGCGCGGGCGTGGTCCGCCTCGATCGCGAGGATGGGCACGCCATGCCGCGCCAGGCCCTGCGCCACCAGGCGCCCGACGCGGCCGAAACCCACGATCACCGCATGGCCGGCAAGGCCGGGCGGGGGCGAGGGGAAGGCGCGGGCGCCGGCGCGGCGCGTCTCCCAGGCGCGGTAGCGCCGGTCCCCCACGGCCCGGGCCGCCAGCCGCTCCGCAAGGCGCAGCGTGAGCGGCGTCAGCACGATGGTGAGCGTGGCGGCGGCCAGCAGCGGGCCACGCACCGTCTCGGGCAGCAGGCCCTGGCCGATCGCCAGCGCGGCCAGCACGAAGGAGAACTCGCCGATCTGCGCCATGCTGCCCGCCACCACGGCGGCCGTCGGCAGCGCCACGCGCAGCCCGACGAGCAGGAGGAGGATCGCGACACCCGTGCCCAGCAGCACGGTCAGGAAGGCGGCCAGCGTCAGCCAGGGGGCGGACAGCACCACCAGCGGGTCCACCAGCATGCCGACCGAGACGAAGAAGAGCGCGACGAAGACGCGCTGCAGCGGCGCCGTCTCGGCCGCCGCCTGATGGCCGAGCGGGCTTTCGGCCAGCAGCACGCCGGCGAAGAAGGCCCCCAGCGCCGGCGAGACGCCGAACAGCGCCGCGCTGCCGAAGGCCGTGCCGAGTGCCGCCACCACCACGGCGAGCGTGAACAGCTCGCGCGAGCCGGTGGCGGCGACGAGGCCGAGCAGCCGGGGCAGCAGGACGCGCCCGGCCACGGCCATGACGAGCAGGAAGGCCACCAGCTCGCCCGCCGTTCGCAGCAGGGCGGGCCCGAGCGCCGTCCCCTCGCCGCCACGGGCGAGTGCGGGCAGCAGCACCAGCGCCAGCACCACCACCAGGTCCTGCATCACCAGCCACCCGAGGGCGAGGCGCCCCGCATCGCCGCCGAGCCGCCCTCGCTCCTCCAGCGTGCGGGTGGCGACCGCGGTGGATGAGATGGCGAGCGCAAGGCCCAGCACCAGCGCCGCCCCCGCCTCCAGCCCGAAGGCGAGATGACCGAGCAGCGCGCCGAGCACGGTACCGATGGTGATCTGCGCGATGGCGCCCGGCACCGCCACGCGCCAGACGGCCAGCAGGTCCCGCGCGCGGAAATGCAGGCCGACACCGAAGAGCAGCAGCGCCACGCCGATCTCCGCCATGGCGGAGGTGACGCCCTCATCGGCCACGAAGCCCGGCGTATAGGGCCCGACGGCGAGGCCCGCCGCGAGATAGCCGAGCAGCGGCGGCACCCGGAGCAGCCGGGCCGCGAGGCCCAGCGCGAAGGCCAGGGCCAGGGCAACGACGAGGGTCGCGAGCAGTGGGTGCGCATGATGCATGGCAGGAGCGTAACCCGGACCGCGCCGGGACGTCAGGGCAGGCGGCGGCCGCGCTCGCGCTGCTGGGCGCAGCGCGCCGGGTCGCTCAATTCGCGGCGCAGGGCGCGGCAATCGGGCGGGCCCACATCGCTCCAGCGGGCGCAGCGGCCATCGGGCTTGCGCCAGCCGGGGCCGCCGCAGAGGCCGCAGCCGGCATGCACGCCATCGCGCGGGTAGAGGCGGCACAGCTCCGTCACCTGGGCCTGTGCAGGGCCGGCGAGGGCGAGGAGCAGCAGGATCAGCGCGGCGCGCATCCCCGCCTGATGGCGCATCGCCGCGCTTCGCGCCAGCTTCGCGCGCAGATTCACGCCTCCGGGCGATTCCGCCCTGTGGCGATCTGCGCTAGTTGCGGTCCACCATGTCGCACAACAGCTTCGGCCATCTCTTCCGCGTCACCACCTGGGGCGAATCCCACGGGCCGGCCATCGGCTGCGTGGTGGATGGCTGCCCGCCCGGCCTGAAGCTGGACGAGGCCTGGATCCAGCCCTTCCTCGACAAGCGCCGCCCGGGCTCGGGCAAATACGTGACCCAGCGACAGGAACCGGACCAGGTCCGTATCCTGTCGGGCGTCTTCGAGGGGCACACCACCGGCACGCCCATCGCGCTGATGATCGAGAACCAGGACCAGCGCAGCAAGGATTACGGCGAGATCGCGCGGAGCTTCCGGCCGGGTCATGCCGATATCGCCTATGCGTGGAAATACGGCATCCGCGACTATCGCGGCGGCGGCCGGGCCTCGGCGCGGGAGACGGCGATGCGGGTTGCGGCCGGCGCCATCGCCCGGCGCGTGCTGGGCGATGGCGTGGTGATCCGCGGCGCGCTCACGCAGATCGGGCGGGACCGCGTGGACCGCGCCGCCTGGGATTGGGCGCAGACCGAGCAGAACGAGTTCTGGTGCCCCGACGCCGCCGCGGCGCAGCGCTGGGAAGCCCTGCTGGCGGGCGTCCGCAAGGCGGGCTCCTCCATCGGCGCCGTGATCGAGGTGCAGGCCGAGGGCGTGCCCGTCGGCCTCGGCGCGCCGATCTATGGCAAGCTCGACGCCGACATCGCGGCGGCGTTGATGTCCATCAACGCCGTGAAGGGCGTCGAGATCGGCGATGGCTTCGCCGCGGCGGAGCTTTCGGGCGAGGAGAATGCCGACGAGATGCGGATGCGCCAGGATGGCTCGGTCGAGTTCCTGGCGAATCACGCGGGCGGCATGCTGGGGGGCATTTCCACCGGCCAGCCCATCGTGGCGCGCTTCGCGGTGAAGCCCACCTCCTCCATCCTCACGCCGCGCCAGGCCGTCACCGCCGATGGGCGCAACACGGATCTGCTCACCAAGGGGCGGCATGACCCCTGCGTGGGCATCCGTGCCGTTCCGGTGGGCGAGGCGATGCTGGCCTGCGTGCTGGCGGATCATCTGCTGCGCCACCGGGCACAAAATCCGGAGGCGCCGGTCGTCGGCCGGCTGCCTCTGGGATAAACCACGTTGAGCGGTTGCAACGAAACCGCTAAAACTTCCCAACAGGGCATGGTTTGCCCGCCCCGAACCGCATCGAGAGCCCATGACACACCCGGATCCCCAGCCCGACCCGGCCGCCGTGAAGGCCTTCGTCGCCCTTGCGGGCGGGGCGGCCTGGCGCAAACGCATGGCGGATCTGGGCGCGCGGCTGCAGCCGGGCTCGCTCGCGGGCCGCGCCATGCAGCAGCGCCATGCGCTGGAGCTGATTCTCGCGCGCCTCTCCAAGCCGGAGCTGCTGGCCAAGGCCGGCCGGGCGGAGCGCCGCGTGCTGGCCTTCGCGCGCGAGGCGGCGGAGCTGGCGAAATCCCTGCCGGCCGGGCCGCGCGCCCGGCTGCGTGCCCTGGTGGGCGATGGCCTCTCGGGCGATGCCACCCTGGTGCCGCTGTTCCACCTCGTCCGCACCGCGGCCCTGTTGCGCGCGCGCGGCTTCGAGGTCTCCTTCGACGGGCTGCTGCACGGCACGGCGCATGACCTGCTGATCCGCCGCGACGGCGCCGAGGCCGAGGTGGTCTGCGAGACGGTCTCGGCCGAGGAAGGCCGCCCACTGCACAAGGGCGACTGGGCCCAGCTGGTGGACCGGGTGAACCCTGAGCTGCAGACCTGGCTCGCCGCCCATCCCGGCCGCTACATCCTGAAGATGACGCTGCCCGAGGGCGTGACGGACCAGACCCAGCTCTCC
Source organism: Sediminicoccus rosea (assembly GCF_033547095.1). Lineage (NCBI taxonomy): Bacteria > Pseudomonadati > Pseudomonadota > Alphaproteobacteria > Acetobacterales > Roseomonadaceae > Sediminicoccus > Sediminicoccus rosea. The sequence goes on from NZ_CP137852.1 coordinate 2,031,532, forward strand.
GAGCTGCACAGCCGCATCTCCACCATGCTGGCGACCGAGAAGCGCCAGGATTCCAGCGCCGACGCCATCCTCAAGCTCGACCCGCTGGTGCTGGCCGGCGCCCAGGCGGCGAGCGACCCGCAGCGCGCGCTCCCGGCTCGCCTGCGCGAGGTGTTCGGCGTGGAGGCGCATCTGGCCGTGACCGCCGATCCCAACAGCGGCTCGGTGCTGGTGATGGCGGCCCGCGCCGGGCGGGAGAATGAGATCTCGCTCGCCGTGAAGCGCCGCGTCGCCGCCTCGGCCACCGCGCGCTTGACCGGCACGCGGCCGGGCATCGTCGCCGTCTTCCTCGACGACATCGAGGCCGCCGAGTGGCATTCGCTGCGCGACACGCTGGAGCTGGAGGGGGTGATCCGCCGCTTCCTGACCGAGCCGGAGGCGAAGCTGGTGGTCGCGGTGACCTGCACGACGCGGCAGGAATTCTTCGCGCTGGGCGATTGCGCGCCGGAGGGCGAGCTGCGCTTCCGCAATCCGGGGCATCCGGCGGCGAAGAGCGTGGGCCTGGCGCCGGCGGTGAGCAGCAACTGAGGGGCGCTGCCCCCCGGTCTTTCTTTCACTGTTTGTCGTGAGGTGTGCTCGATGGCCTTGGCTGCCTTGGGTGTCAGCCCGGGCTGAGCGAGGGCGACCATGTTTGCGAGGCGTCCTTCCACGATGATGCGGGGTGGCTTGTAGGGTTTCGTCGGATGGATGACCACCCGTTCGACGAGTTGGCGCACCGCGTCTGAAGCCGCGGGATTGTCGCTCGCTGCCAGTCCGTCCCTGAGCCTCTGCACCGCCCGACGATAGGCGTCTCCCAGGTTGGGGAGCAAGCGGACGGGTTCCGGCTTGGCCTCCTCGATGGCGAGTGTCAGGCGTTCACGATCAGCCTCCAGGGCCGTTAGCTTCGCCTGGAGCCCAGGGCTGCGCAGCCCATCGGCGATGGCATCCAGCAAGTTCTCGAGCTTGCGCTCCGTCGCCTGGAGATCGCGCTGGAGCTTGCTGGCATCACGCCCCTGCTCGGCCGCGAACTGCTTCCATTCGCGGCTGAAGGTTTCCGCAAAGGCCTCGGCCAGGGCGGGATCCATCATCTGGTCCGCCAGGACCGCCAGGACGGCCGCCTCCAGCTTGGGCCGAGAGACCTGGACCGGGTTGTCGCACAGACCGCGGAAGTGCCCGTTGCAGCTGTAGCGCCTCGACTGATTGGCCGAGCAAACAGGCCCAACTCGGCGCAAGAAACGCCGCGCACCAATATGCGTCGGCAAGGCTTTCTCACTCGCCGGCACTCAACATCTACATGCCATCATAGGGTGGCTCCGTCGATGGTCGTGCAGGGTTGGGCCAGCTTCCGCAGCACGGCAGGGTCCCGGATCACCACGGATGGACCTTGCACAACTACCTCGTATGGCACGAGCGCGGCAAAGGAACGGGACAGCACTTCCGGGGCCATGCCAAGTCGGGCTGCCAAAACCTTTTTGTCGAAGGGCAAATCGAACCGCCCTTTCGAGCCGTTCGCCGCATCATGGGCGAGCAGCCAATTCGCGAGCCGCTCAAGACCAGACCGGAGCTTCTGGTTCTTCAATTCCATGATCAGCCCGCGATAGGCTAACGCAAGACTCTCCGCCACTGACCGTGCAAAGCCAGCATCAGCCGCGAAGGCTTGGCGCACGGCCTCCGCAGGGACCATCAGGATCCGCGCGGCGGTGAGCGCCCGCGCGGATTGCAGGTAGGGTCGGTCGAACAACACAGCGGCGAGGATGAAGCTGTCGCCTGGACCAGAGACGCCGAGCGTCGTCTCCCGATCTCGATGCCCGGAAAACATCTCCACCGTCCCGTCCACGATCACATGCAGGAAATCGGCGGGCTCGCCCGTCTGGATCAGCTCCACATGCGCCGGAAAGCGCTGCAGAAAGGCGCCCCGGAGCATCGCGTCAACCTGCTCAGGATCGTCCACGCCCCGGAAGAACCCGATACGGCGCATCTCTTCCCTGTCCTGACTTCTCACGATGCACCTCCTCCTACCAACCTATCCGGGCCGCGCGGCCTCCAACTTGATAATTATCAAGTCGCGCCCCGGCCCAATCTAGGCTCTTGCTTGACGTAAATCCCCAGAATTCTTGCCCCTTGTACGGTGTGGCTTTGAATCGTCGCGCCGCCTGGCGAGCTTGACCTGAATCAACCTCCTGCTGCCGCCGCAAGGATTTCCTCGCCCCGGATCCGGCGCTGTGCGTCGTAACGAAGGAGGCATGAATGGCCAGCACCGCAACACCTGCCGCCCCACCGGATGGCCCTGACCAGGGTCGTGCCTTGTGGCTCTCAACCATCGCCTTCACCGTCTGCTTCGCCGTCTGGACCATCTTCGCCATCATCGGCGTCCAGATCAAACGCGAGTTGGGTCTGAGTGAAACGCAGTTCGGCCTGCTCGTCGGCACGCCTATCCTGACCGGCTCGCTGATTCGACTGCTTCTCGGGATCTGGTCTGATCAATACGGCGGGCGAATGGTGTTCACCATCACCATGCTCTCCGCCGCCGTGATGACGGCGCTGCTCACCCAGGCCTATGACTATCCGACCTTCCTGCTGGCCGCACTCGGTGTCGGTCTGGCTGGCGGCTCCTTCTCGGTTGGCGTCGCCTATGTGGCGAAGTGGTTCCCCAAGGAGAAGCAGGGCACCGCGCTCGGCATCTTCGGCGCCGGGAATGTGGGCGCGGCCGTCACCAAATTCGCCGCCCCCGTCATCATGGTCGCCTATGGCTGGAAGACCGTCGCGCTGATCTGGGCGGCGGCGCTGCTGGTGATGGCGGTCGTCTTCTTCGTGATGACGAAGGATGACCCGGACCTGGCGCGCCGCCGCGCCATCGGAGCGAAGCCCGAGCCGCTCTCGGCCATGATGGAGCCGCTGAAGAACATCCAGGTCTGGCGCTTCTCGCTCTACTACTTCTTCGTCTTTGGCGCCTTCGTGGCGCTGGCGCTGTGGCTGCCGCGCTACCTCATCGGGGTCTATGGGCTGGATATCGTCACCGCCGGCATGGTGGGTGCGGCCTATTCCATCCCGGCTTCGATCTTCCGTGCCTATGGCGGGCACCTGTCCGACAAGTTCGGCGCGCGGCGGATCATGTACTGGACCTTCGGCGTCTCCGTCGTCTGCACCTTCATCCTTTCCTATCCGCCGACGCAATACGTGGTGCAGGGCATCCGCGGCCCGATGACCTTCAGCATGTCCATGGGCCTCATCGGCTTCATGATCACCACGTTCACGCTGGGCTTCTTCATGAGCCTGGGCAAGGCGGCCGTCTACAAGCACATCCCGGTCTACTACCCCGACCGCGTCGGCGCCGTGGGCGGCGTGGTGGGCCTGGTGGGCGGCCTGGGCGGCTTCGTCCTGCCCATCGCCTTCGGCGCCCTGAATGACCTGACCGGCGTGTGGCAGAGCTGCTTCTGGCTGCTTTTCCTCATCGTCGCGGTCGCGCTGGTCTGGATGCACGTCTCCATCCTGCGGATGGAGCGCGAGGCTGCCGAGCCGGCGGGGCTGCATCAGAACCTGCCCGAACTGCCGGAAATGCAGCCCATCCACACCCCCGCGCAGAAGGGCGCGCTCTCGGCCAAGGGCCCGATCCAGGATTGGCGTCCAGAGGACAAGGTCTTCTGGGAGGGTCCTGGCCGCGCCATCGCGCGCCGCAACCTCTGGATCTCGGTACCCTGCCTCCTGCTCTCCTTCGCGGTCTGGATGGTGTGGTCCGTCGTGGTCGCCAAGCTGCCGAGCGTGGGCTTCGCCTTCACGACGGAGCAGCTCTTCTGGCTGGCTTCTCTACCGGGCCTCTCGGGCGCCACACTGCGCATCGCCTATAGCTTCATGCCGGCGATGTTCGGCGGCCGGCTCTGGACGACGCTCGCCACCTGGTCGCTGCTGATCCCCGCACTCGGCATGGGCTTCGCCGTGCAGGATCCGGCGACCCCCTACTGGATCTTCCTGCTCCTCGCCCTGCTCTGTGGCTTCGGTGGCGGCAACTTCGCCTCCTCCATGGCCAATATCTCCTTCTTCTTCCCGAAGAGCGAGAAGGGCAACGCGCTCGCCATCAATGCGGGCCTCGGCAATCTCGGCGTGAGCGTGGTGCAGTTCGTGGTGCCGCTGGCCATCACGGCCGGCGTCTTCGGCTGGCTCGGCGGCGCGCCGCAGACGGCAACCGTCGGCGGCGTCACCTCGACGCTCTGGCTGCAGAATGCGGGCTTCGTCTTCGTGCCCTTCATCATCGCCTCGGCCTTCGCGGCCTGGTTCGGGATGAACGACATCGCCAGCATGAAGGCCTCCTTCGCGGACCAGGCGGTGATCTTCCGCCGCACCCACAACTGGATCATGTGCTGGCTCTACACCGGCACCTTCGGTTCCTTCATCGGCTTCTCGGCCGCCTTCCCGCTGCTCTCGCGCATCCTCTATCCCGAGGTCAACGCGCTGAAATACGCCTTCCTGGGCCCCCTGGTCGGCGCGCTGTCCCGTGCCGTGGCTGGCAAGCCCTGTGACCGGATCGGCGGCGGGCGGATCACCTTCTGGGTCTTCATCGCCATGTCGTTGGGTGTGATGGGCATCCTCTACGCCATCGGCATGAAGGGCGACCCGACTTCCTTCCCGGTCTTCTTCGCGAGCTTCCTCTTCCTCTTTGCCGCGACCGGCGTGGGCAATGCCTCCACCTTCCAGATGATCCCCGCCATCATGCGCAAAGAGGTGGCGCGCCTCGAGCCCGGCCTGACGGGGGCGGAGCGCGTGAAGCAATCCGACAAGGAATCGGCCGCGATCATCGGCTTCACCTCTGCCATCGCCGCCTATGGCGCCTTCTTCATCCCCAAGAGCTTCGGCACCTCCATCGCCATGACCGGTGGCCCGGAGACGGCGCTCTATAGCTTCCTGGGGTTCTACGTGAGTTGCGTCCTCGCGACCTGGTGGTTCTACACGCGCCGCGGCGGCCTGCTGCACGACGTCGAGCGCGGCGGCCACACGGCCCCCGCCGTCTCTCCCGCCCAATGATCCCGACCGAAAACCGAGGCATCACGACATGAGCCATTTTCTTGACCGCCTGACCTTCTTCAAGAAGGTCCAAGAGCCCTTCTCCAACGGCCACGGCATCACCACCAACGAGGATCGCCGCTGGGAGGATGGCTACCGGAAGCGCTGGCAGCACGACAAGATCGTTCGCTCCACGCATGGTGCCAACTGCACCGGCTCCTGCTCCTGGAAGATCTATGTGAAGGGCGGCATCGTCACCTGGGAAACCCAGCAGACGGACTATCCGCGCACGCGCCCCGATCTTCCCAATCATGAGCCGCGCGGCTGCTCGCGCGGCGCCTCCTACAGCTGGTATCTCTACTCGGGCAACCGCGTGAAATACCCGCTGGTGCGCTCGCGGCTCATCAAGCTGTGGCGCGAGGCGCGGGCGATCATGACGCCCGTCGCCGCCTGGGCCTCCATCGTCGAGAATCCGGAGAAGCGGGCCGCCTACACCAGCAAGCGCGGCCATGGCGGCTTCGTCCGTGCCGGCTGGGACGAGGTGCAGGAGATCATCGCCGCCGCCAATGCCTATACGGCCAAGACGCACGGCCCAGACCGCATCTTTGGCTTCTCACCCATCCCGGCCATGTCCATGGTCTCATACGCCGCGGGCAGCCGCTATCTCTCGCTGATCGGCGGCGTCTGCATGTCCTTCTACGACTGGTATTGCGACCTGCCCCCAGCCTCGCCGCAGACCTGGGGCGAGCAGACTGACGTGCCGGAATCGGCCGACTGGTACAATGCGGGCTTCATCATCCTCTGGGGCTCCAACGTGCCGCAGACGCGCACGCCCGACGCGCATTTCTACACCGAGGCGCGCTATCGCGGCATGAAGAGCGCGGTGATCTGCCCCGACTATTCGGAGGCGGCGAAGTTCGGCGACATCTGGCTTTCCGTGAAGCAGGGCACGGATGCGGCGCTGGCGATGGCGATGGGGCATGTGATCCTGAAGGAATATCACGTGGCCCGGCAAGTGCCGTACTTCCGCGACTATCTGCGCCAGTACACCGACATGCCGATGCTGGTGAAGCTTGTGCAGCAAGGCGACCAGCTTGTGCCGGAGCGCTTCATTCGCGCCAGCGATTTCGATCAATCCCTCGGCGAGGCGAACAATCCCGAGTGGAAGACCGTCGCCTTCGACGAGACCACCGGAAACATCGTCGCGCCGCGCGGCACCATCGGCTTTCGCTGGGGCGAGGCAGGCAAGTGGAACCTGGAGGAGAGGGCCTCGGACGGTACGGCCACGAAGCTGCGCCTCTCGCTCGATGGCATCCAGGACGAGATGGCCGACGTCGCCTTCCCCTATTTCGGCAATATTGAGCATGAGCACTTCACCTCGACGAACCACGCCTCCGTGCTGCATCGCCGCGTGCCGGTAAAGCGCCTGGCGCTGGCCGATGGCGAGACGCTGGTGGCCTGTGTGCATGACCTGTTCCTGGCCAATTACGGCGTGGATCGCGGCTTCGGCGGCGACAACATCGCGGCAAGCTATGACGAGGTGGCACCCTATACGCCGGCCTGGGCCGAGAAGATCACCGGCGTCAGCCGCGACAAGATCATCCAAGTGGCGCGCGAATTCGCGACCAATGCCGAGAAGACCAAAGGCCGCTCGATGATCATCATCGGCGCCGCGATGAACCATTGGTTCCACGCCGACATGAACTACCGCGGCGTGATCAACATGCTGGTGCTCTGTGGCTGCGTCGGCCAATCGGGCGGCGGCTGGGCGCATTACGTGGGGCAGGAAAAGCTGCGTCCGCAGGCCGGTTGGGCGCCGCTCGCCTTCGCGCTGGATTGGGGCCGTCCGCCGCGCCAGCAGAACTCCACATCGGCCTTCTACGCGCACACCGACCAATGGCGCTACGAAACGATGAATGTGGGCGACATCATCTCCCCAACTGCGCCGAAGGGTCCGTGGGACGGATCGATCATTGACTACAACATCCGCGCCGAGCGGATGGGCTGGCTGCCTTCCGCGCCGCAGTTGCAGACCAACCCGTTGCAGGTCGGCCGTGACGCGGCGGCGGCTGGCATGTCGGCCAAGGACTATGTGGCGAAGGGGCTGAAGGAGGGCACGTTGAAGCTCTCCTGCGAGGACCCGGATCATCCGAAGAACTGGCCGCGCAACATGTTCGTCTGGCGGTCGAACCTGCTCGGGTCCTCCGGCAAGGGGCATGAGTATTTCCTCAAGCATCTGCTGGGCACGACGCATGGCGTGCTGGGCAAGGACCTCGGCGCGCAGGGCAGGGCCAAGGCCACCGAGGCGGTCTGGCATGAGGAGGCGCCGGAAGGAAAGCTGGACCTGCTGGTGACGCTGGATTTCCGTATGTCCACCACCTGCGTCTATTCCGACATCGTGCTGCCCACGGCCACCTGGTACGAGAAGAACGATCTCAATACCTCGGACATGCACCCCTTCATCCACCCGCTGACCGGCGCGGTGGACCCGGCCTGGGAAGCGCGCAGCGACTGGGAGATCTACAAGGGCATCGCGAAGGCCTTCTCGCGCGTGGCGCCCGAGGTTCTCGGCGTCGAGACCGATGTGGTGCTGAACCCCATCAAGCACGACAGCGCGAATGAGATCGCCCAGCCCTTCGACCCGCGCGACTGGAAGCGCGGCGAGTGCGAACCGATCCCGGGCCAGACCATGCCCAATGTCTTCGAGGTGAAGCGCGACTATCCCGCCACCTACGAGCGCTTCACGGCACTCGGCCCCCTGATGGACAGCATTGGCAATGGCATCAAGGGCATGGCCTGGAAGACCGGGCATGAAGTCGAACATCTCAAGGCGCTGAACGGCGTCCATGCCGAGGGCGCCAATAAGGGCCTGGCGCGGATCGTCTCGGACATCGATGCGACCGAGGTGATCCTGATGCTCGCCCCCGAGACAAATGGTGAGGTCGCGGTGCATGCCTGGGAAGCGCTCGGCAAGGCGACGGGCCTCGACCACACGCACTTGGCGCTGCCCAAGGAAGACGAGAAGATCCGCTTCCGCGACGTGGTGGCGCAGCCGCGCAAGATCATTTCCGCCCCCACCTGGTCCGGGCTGGAGAGCGAGAAGGTCTGCTACAACGCCGGCTACACCAATGTGCATGAGCTGATCCCCTGGCGCACGCTGACCGGGCGGCAGCAGCTCTACCAGGATCATCTCTGGATGCGCGCCTTCGGTGCCGCACTCTGCGTCTATCGGCCACCGGTGGATTTGCGCACGGTCGCCCCGGTGGCGGACATGAAACCCAACGGCCAGAAGCAGGTGGTGCTGAACTTCATCACGCCACACCAGAAATGGGGCATCCACTCCACCTACACCGACAACCTCCTGATGCTCACGCTCTCACGCGGCGGCCCCTGCATCTGGATCAGCGAGGCGGACGCACAGCGCGCCGGGATCGTGGACAATGACTGGGTGGAGGCCTTCAACAGCAATGGTGCGCTGGTCGCGCGCGCCGTCGTCTCCCAGCGCGTCAAGGACGGCATGGTGATGATGTACCACGCGCAGGAGAAGATCGTGAACGTGCCCGGCTCGCAGATGACGGGCAACCGCGGCGGCATCCACAACTCGGTCACGCGCATCGTGCTGAACCCGACGCACATGATCGGCGGCTACGCCCAGCAATCCTATGACTTCAACTACTACGGCACCATCGGCACCAACCGCGATGAGTTCGTGGTGGTGCGGAAGATGACGGAGATCGACTGGCTGGAACGCCCCCACGCAGATTCAACGCTGGTCACGGGAGAAGTGGCATGAAAATCCGCGCGCAGATCGCGATGGTGCTGAACCTCGACAAGTGCATCGGCTGTCACACCTGCTCGGTCACCTGCAAGAACGTATGGACCAACCGCGAGGGGATGGAATACGCGTGGTTCAACAACGTCGAGACCAAGCCCGGCATCGGCTATCCCAAGGATTGGGAGGACCAGAAGAAGTGGAAGGGCGGCTGGAAGCGCAGACGCAATGGCAAGATCGTGCCGCGCATCGGCGGCAAGTGGCGCGTGCTGGCGAACATCTTCGCCAACCCGAACATGCCCGAGATCGACGACTACTATGAGCCCTTCACTTTCGATTACGAGCACCTGCAGAAGGCGCCGGAGCTGGAGGCCTTTCCCACCGCTCGGCCGCGCAGCCTGATCACCGGCGAGCGGATGGAGAAGATCGAGTGGGGGCCGAACTGGGAGGAGATCCTCGGCGGTGAATTCGCCAAGCGCTCGAAGGATGTGAATTTCGAGGGCGTGCAGAAGGAAATGTACGGCCAGTTCGAAAACACCTTCATGATGTATCTGCCGCGGCTCTGCGAGCACTGCCTCAACCCGGCCTGCGCCGCGGCCTGCCCGTCGGGCGCCATCTACAAGCGCGAGGAGGATGGCATCGTCCTGATTGACCAGGACAAGTGCCGCGGCTGGCGCATGTGCGTCTCGGGCTGCCCCTACAAGAAGATCTATTACAACTGGTCCTCCGGGAAATCCGAGAAGTGCATCTTCTGCTATCCGCGCATCGAGGCGGGGCAGCCCACCGTTTGCTCCGAGACCTGCGTGGGGCGCATCCGCTACCTCGGCGTGATGCTCTACGACGCCGACCGCATCGAGGAAGCGGCGAGCGTGGCGGATGAGAAGAACCTCTACGAATCCCAGATGAGCATCTTCTGCGATCCGAACGACCCGAAGGTGATCGCCCAGGCGCGGGCGGATGGCATCAGCGACTCCTGGCTGGAAGCGGCGCGCCATTCGCCGGTCTGGAAGATGGCGATGGAGTGGAAGGTCGCCTTCCCGCTGCATCCCGAATACCGCACGCTGCCGATGGTCTGGTACGTGCCGCCGCTCTCGCCCATCACGGCCGCGGCGGAAGCCGGTCAGATGGGCACGGATGGCGGCATGCCGGATGTACGCTCGCTCCGCATCCCGCTGAAGTATCTGGCGAACCTGCTGACGGCGGGTGACGAGGTGCCGGTCGCCAATGGCCTCGAACGTATGTTGGCCATGCGCGCCTATATGCGCGCGAAAACGGTGGATGGCGTGATTGACGAGGTGGTGGCCCGCAAGGCCGGCCTCACCCCCGCGCAGATCGAGGAGATGTACCACGTGATGGCCATCGCCAATTACGAGGACCGCTTCGTGATCCCGACGGCGCACCGCGAAGTCACCGAGGACGCTTACGAGATGCGCGGCCATTGCGGGTTCTCCTTCGGCGATGGCTGCGCGCCGAGCGAGCAGGCGGGCAATCTGTTCGGCGGCATCAAGCTCAAGAACGACAAGCCGAAGATGGGGGTTCTGTGATGCGCACGCTCAAGGTTCTCTCGGCGTTGCTCACATATCCCACGGCCGAGTTGGTGTCGGCCGGCCCCGAGCTCCGCGCCGTGCTGGAGCGCGAGGCCGTGCTGCCCAAGCGCGAACGCTCGGCGGTGGAGGCGCTGATCGCCGATCTCGCCGCGCATGATCTCTACGACGCGCAGGAGCGCTACATCCTGCTGTTCGACCGCACGCGCTCGCTCTCGCTGCACCTGTTCGAGCATGTGCATGGCGAGAGCCGGGATCGCGGCCAGGCCATGGTGGATCTCATCAAGGTCTATGAGGATGGTGGCTTCACGCCCACCACCAAGGAGTTGCCGGACTTCCTGCCGCTCTTCCTGGAATATGCGGCCACCCGCGCGCCGGCCGAGGCGCTCGAGCTGATCGGTCAGCCAGGCCATGTCTTCGCGGCCCTGCGGGAACGCCTGGCCAAGCGTTCCTCGCCCTATGAGGGGATCTTCGCGGCACTCACCGCGCTGTCCCGCACCAGGCTGAACGCGTCGGCGTTGGCGGCACTGCGCGCGGAAGCCGACCCAGAGCCGGATGACCTGGAAGCCCTGGATGCCGCTTGGGAGGAGGAGGAAGTGACCTTCGGCCCAGGCTCGGCCGCCGCCGCCTGCGGCACGGATGTGCTGGCCGCCAAGTTGCGCCAAGCCAATCGCCCCGCCCCCGGCATGGAGCCGCCGCCGGGTCAGCGCCCGCGCACCACCATCACCCATCGCAACGCCGGTTGAGGAGTACGCATCATGCGCGACGCCATCTTCCACATCCTCTTCGTCTGGTATCCTTATGTGGCGCTGACAGCCTTTCTGATCGGCAGCCTGATCCGCTTCGATCGTGAGCAGTATTCCTGGCGCGCAAGCTCGAGCCAGATTCTCCGCAAGCGGCAGCTCGCCTGGGGTTCCAACCTGTTCCACGCCGGCGTGCTGTTCCTGTTCCTCGGCCATGCGGCGGGGCTGCTGACGCCGAAATTCATCTACACGCTGTTCATCACGGTCGAGCAGAAGCAGCTGATCGCCGTCATTGCCGGCGGCATCGCGGGCCTCATCTGCTTCATCGGGCTGACGCTGCTGCTGCATCGCCGGCTCTATGATCCGCGCATCCGCGTTACCTCCACATACATGGATCTCGCAGTGCTGATGATCCTCTGGGTGCAGCTTTCGCTCGGGTTGCTGACGCTGCCCTTCTCGCTCGCGCATTCGGATGGTTCGACCATGCTGGTGCTGGCGCATTGGGCGCAGGGCATCCTCACCTTGCAGCCGGTTGATGCGAAGACGCTGCAGGGATTGAGCTTCCCCTACCTCGCCCACCTGGTGCTGGGGATGACGATCTTCCTGATCTTCCCCTTCTCACGTCTGGTGCATGTGTGGTCGGCGCCGGTCTGGTATCTCGGACGGCGCGGCTACCAGGTGGTGCGCAGCCGCCGCCCCATCACCGTGAAGCAGGCGGCGGAGTGAATGCCATGAGCACGACAGCCGCCTGCGGCGCCAAGCCGGCGCCCCCCGCCAGCCGCAAGACGATCCGCGTGAATGGTGTGGTCATCCCGCGTGCCGCCATCGCGCAGGAGACGCAGCACCACCCGGCCCCCAGGCCATTGGATGCCATGAAGGCCGCTTCGGTGGCCCTGGTGGTGCGGGAGCTGCTGCTGCAGGAAGCGCGCCGCCTCGGTATCCCGGCAGACCCCGCCAGCGATGGCGAGGGCCGCCGTGAGACGGAGGAGGAGGCACTGATCCGCGGCTTGGTCGAGCGTGAGGTCCAGACGCCCGCGGCCGATGAGGCGGCCTGCCGGCGGTTCTATGAGCAGAACAGGCGCCAGTTCCGGTCGCCGGATCTCCACGAGGTCCGGCATATCCTCCTGCCCGCCAATGAGCCCGACAGGGCGGAGGTCGCGGCCGCCATCCTGGCCCGCCTGGCCGTGGCGCCTGGTGAGTTCGGCGAGTTGGCCCTGGCGCACTCGGCCTGCCCGTCCGGTCGGACGGACGGCAGTCTCGGCCAGATCGGCCCGGGGCAGACGGTCCCGGAATTCGAGGAAGCCCTGGCGCGCATGAGCGTCGGAGCCATCCATTCTGAGCCGGTCGAGACGCGCTACGGCCTGCACATCGTCGCGCTGGATCGCCGGATCGAGGGGCGGGACCTGCCCTTTGACATCGTGCGCGGCAAGATCGCCGCCTGGCTCGAGGAGAAGGTGCGCCGCACCGCGATCCGCCAATACATCCAGATCCTGGCGGGGCGCGCGGAGATCGACGGCATCGACCTGGCGGCTGCCGGCTCGCCGCTCGTGCAGTGAGGGGGATGCCATGCTGCTTGGTACGATCCTGAAGCGCCTGGGCCAGGAGGCGGATGCTGGCGAGGCGCTGGCCGCGATGGGCGACATGGTCCTGCTCACCGAGGTGCAGGCCATGGGCGAACTCCATGACGAGACGCCGGCCGACTATGTCTGCGGCGCGACGCGGCGCTTCGCGGCCGATGCCTCAAGTGAGGAGTGGCTCGCGCTGATGACCGCCGTCGAACGCGGCGACGATCCGGCGCGCGCGACGCTGGAGCGGATGCTGCGCTGGGCCCTCGCGCGGGACGCGGCGGAGGCTCGGGCGGGGGAGGCGTGTGGGCATGGCTGCGGTTGCGGCCATGGTGGTGCGGGCCATGCCGCATGACGCGCTCGACCCACCGCCCGTTGCGCTCCTCGACGATCCGCTCGCGTATTTCCTGGCCGCTCATCATCTGCAGCGGGTTGTCTGCCAGCGGCTGCACGGCTTCGCCGCGGCGCTTCGCGTCTCGCGCAAGGAGGCCGGCCGCGTGAGCGCCTATCTCACCGAGGATCTCGCCCTGCACCATGAGGACGAAGACCTGGATCTCTACCCGGCGCTCCGTCGCCGCGCCGTGCCGGCTGACGGGCTGGGCCCGACACTGGCGCGACTGGGTCGGGAGCATCACCAGGGCCTCGCCACCGCCGCGCAGATCGCCGGGGCGCTCGCCGTCTCCCCGGCGGAGGCCGAGGTCGTGCTTGATGCCGGTGCGGCAGCGGCCATGCAGGATTACGCGGCGAGCGAGCTGCGTCATCTCGCCATCGAGAACGCCGTGGTGCTCGCCCTGGCGCGCATCCGTCTCAAGCGGCCAGACCTGTTGGCCATCAGCCGCAACATGAAGGCGCGGCGTGGGATCAAGGCGCCGTGAGCAGCCTCGAGCACCTGTTCGACCGCAACATCGCCTGGGCGGACCGCAAGACCGAGCAGGACCCCGGCTTCTTCCGGCGCCTCTCCGAGCAGCAGGCGCCGCGATATCTCTGGATCGGCTGCTCGGACAGCCGCATCACGGCGAATGACGTGCTGGGCCTGGATCCGGGCGAGGTCTTCGTGCACCGGAATATCGCCAATATCGTCCACACGAGCGACATGAACATCCTCGCCGTGCTGGAGTACGCGATCGAGGTTCTGGGCGTCCGGCACATCATCGTCTCTGGTCATTATGGCTGCGGGGGCGTGCTGCGCGCCATGGCGGAGGAGCGCGGCGCGCTCGTGGATCACTGGCTGCAGCCGCTCTCAATGTTCTTCCGCAAGCATCGCGCCGCCTTCGCCGCCATGGGTGATGCGACCTTCCAGGCCAACCGCCTTTGTGAGCTCAACGTGCAGATGCAGCTCCGCCGCGTCGCCGCGACACCGATCGTGGAGGGCGCCTGGGCGCGCCAGCGCGAACTTCACCTGCATGGCTGGATCTATGGCATGCATGACGGGTTGCTGCGTGACCTCGGCACCGAGGTCGCCTCCCTCGCCGAGCGCGAGGCGCTGCCCTCCATAGATCAATGCGTGGCGGTGGGGACGGAGCCTCTCAGCCCGCGCCGCCGACACGCACTCGAAGCCTTCTCGGGCCTCCGGCTGGATGACATGGCCTCGGCCCCTTGCTGCATGCCCTCCCTGGAGAAGCCGTCCGGATGACCCTGCAACCCTGCCTGCTCACCGCCCTGGTCCATGCCGATTCCGCCTGCGCCGCACAGGTGATGCGCGCCGTGGCACAACGCTTCGAGGCGGCCGGCCGCAGCCTCGCCGGGGTGCTGGAACATGCGCTGCCCCGCCCAGGCCGTGCGCGCTGCGACATGATCCTGGAGGAATTGTCCCAGGGTGCGCGCATCGCGATTTCCGAGGATCGCGGGCCGCTCGCGCGCGGTTGCCGCCTCGATGCGCATGAAATGGCACGCGCCATCGCGCTGGTCTCCGACACGCTACGCGAGAGACCGCAGCTCCTGATGCTCAACAAGTTCGGCAAGGCCGAGGCCGAGGGCGGCGGCTTCCGCCCCCTCATCGCCGCCGCGCTGGAGCAGGGCGTGCCCGTGCTGATCGCTGTGCCGCTGCGCAACCTCGACGCATGGCGCAATTTCGCGGGCGGGCTGGGGCAGGAGATCGGCCTCGATGACGCGGATGCCTGGCTCGACGGCCTCTGCCCCCGGATCCCCGCCGCGGAAGGCCCGCACCCATGACGGGCGAGGAGGCCGGGCGGCTGATTGACCACATCCTCACGCGCTACCACGCGGTCCATCGGGCCGAGATGCCGGACCTGATCCAGCTGGCCACCGCGGTCGAGGCGGCGCATCCGAGCCACCCGCAGCTGCCGCGCGGCCTCACTGACCTCCTGCGCCGCATGGCGTGGGAAATGGAGGCACATATGCGAAAGGAGGAGGACGGGCTCTTCCCTGAACTCCGTGCCGGCGAGGACCGCATGGCGATGGCCATGACCCTGATGCGCGACGAGCATGATGACCACGCGGCGCGGCTGGAGCAGCTGGCGGCATTGACCCACCAGCACCGGCCACCGCCCGGTGCCTGCGCCACTTGGCAGGCGCTTTGCGCCGGCACCGCGAAATTCGCGGAAGATCTGCGCGAGCATATCCGGCTTGAGAATGAGGTGCTCTTCCCCGGTTTCGGGGCATGAGCGAGCCCATCGGCATCGGCGTGGTGACCATCTCCGACCGCGCCTTCCAGGGTCGCTATGCCGACCAGGGCGGCCCCGGCATCGAGGCGGCGCTGGGCCGCCTCCTGGCCACCCCCTGGCGCCCGCTGCGCCGCCTGGTGCCGGACGAGATGCCGGCCATCGAGGCCGCCCTGCGAGACCTTGCCGACGCCGAAGCCTGCCCGCTGATCGTCACCACCGGCGGCACGGGCCCCGCCCCGCGCGATGTGACGCCCGAGGCGACCATGGCGGTCTGCGAGCGGCTGCTGCCCGGCTTCGGCGAGATGATGCGCGCCGTCAGCCTCCGCGCCGTCCCGACGGCGATCCTCTCGCGGCAGGTGGCGGGCACGCGCGGGCGCAGCCTCATCGTGAACCTGCCGGGCAAGCCCTCGGCCATCGCCGAGTGCCTCGATGCGGTATTTCCCGCCATTCCCTATTGCGTGGACCTGATTGGCGGCCCGCGGATCGAGACAGACCCGGAGGCCTGTGTCGCCTTCCGGCCGAAGGGCGCATGATGGCGCTCTTCGCGCATGGCTTCCGGCCTTTCTTCCTGATGGCCGGCCTCGTGGCGCCGCTCGGCGTGGGACTGTGGGTGATGACGCTCACGGGCCTGCCGCTCCCCGAGGGGCCGCTGCCGATGATCCGCTGGCACGCGCATGAGTTGCTCGCGGGCTTCGTCGGGGCGGCGATGATCGGCTTCCTCCTGACGGCGATTCCGAACTGGACGGGGCGGCGCGGCTATTCGGGTGTGCCGCTGGTGGCGCTTGTGGTGTTGTTTCTGGCCGCGCGCCTCGTGATGCTGCCGGGTTCGCCAGTGCCGATTGGGATCGCGGTGGTGATCGACCTCGCAGCACTGCCGGCGACCTTGCTACTGGTGCTGCCGGCGTTGGTGAAGGCCGGGTCCGCGCGACTGTTCGGTCCTCCTGTGCTGGTTCTTATCTTCTGGGCCGGGCAGGTCATGATGGCGGCCGAGGCTGCGGGCTGGTGGACCTCGCCGGGGTGGGCAGCCGGGCAGATGCTGATGGCCGACACGGCGCTGCTGCTGGTCGTGCTGATCGGTGGGCGGATCGTGCCCTCCTTCACCCTGAACGCGCTGCGCAAGACGGAACGGGCGGCCGAGGCGCAGCCTCTGCCGGGGGTTGATCGCGCGGCGATCCTCGCGGTGGCCCTGGTGGCCGTGGTGGACCTGATCGACCCCGGGGGCATGGTCGCCGGCGCGCTCGCGGCCGTGGCGGCGGCGCTGGTGGCGCTGCGCCTTTCGCGCTGGCATGGGTTGCGCACGCTGCGCTGGCCCATCCTCTGGGTGCTGCACCTGGCCTACGCGCTGATCCCGCTCGCGCTGGCCGTAAAGGCGGCCTTCCTGCTTGCGGCTTCGCCCTGGGGCGCGGCCTGGCTGCATCTGCAGATGGCGGGGGCGGTGTCGCTGATGATCCTCGCCGTCATGACCCGCGCGACGCTTGGCCATACGGGCCACGCGCTGGTGGCGGCACCGTCGGTGGTGCTGGCCTATGGACTGGTGCTGACGGCGGCGCTGCTGCGCGGCTTCATGGGCCTCGCCGAGGCGGATGCGCTGGTCGTCGTAGGGGCGGCGGCGCTGTGCTGGATGACGGCCTTCGTGCTGTTTCTCCGGGTTTATGCGCCGATTCTCTGGATGCCACGCGCGGACGGCAAGCCGGGGTGATGGGCGGCTGGGGAGAATACCTCGCGGCTTGGGCCGTCTTCTTGCTGAGTCACATGCTGCCGGCACGGCCACGTCTGCGCCCAGCCCTGGTCAGCCTCCTCGGACAGCGTGGCTACGTCACACTTTACAGTTGCGCCTCCGTGGCGGTCTTGGCTTGGTTGATCGCGGCGAGGGGGCGCGCGCCCTATCTGCCCCTCTGGGATTGGGCGGCCTGGCAGGCTTGGGTGCCGAACGTCGCCATGCCATTCGCCTGCGTGCTGCTGGCCCTGGGCATCGGCATTCCAAATCCCTTCTCGATCGGCGGTGCGCGGCCCGAGCGCTTCGACGCCGCAAGGCCCGGTATCCTGGGCGTGACGCGCCACCCGGTGCTGGTCGGCATCACGCTCTGGGCAGCGTCCCATATCCCGCCGAATGGAGATCTTGCCTCGGTGGCACTGTTCGGCGCCTTCGCGCTGATGGGCCTGGTCGGGATGGGCGCGCTGGACCGGCGGCGCAGGCGGGCCTGGGGCCGGGAGGCTTGGCTTAGGATGTCGCGCCGCACCGCCTTGGTTTGGCCTGGCGTTGGAGAACTCGGGAAGGCTTCCGCCATGAAGCGCATCGCGTTTGGCTTGGCGGTCTGGCTGCTTCTTCTGTGGCTTCATCGCCCTTTGATTGGTGCTGTCCCGTTGCCGGCCTTGCGGTGAGCCGATCCCGACCGAGCTAGCTTCGCCCGCTCGAGCAGCGAGCCGAGGTCGCGCTCCCCTGCACTTTCAGGCCCGCTCCAGTTCGGCCCTGGCGACCGGCATCGCCCAGGGCCTATCCAAGCATCGCCATGACCGGAGTCTGGCGGACCGCGATGTGGACTACGTCAGAGCCACCCCGCAGCGAGACGGTATCACGCTGAGGCCGACCGAGGATCGCTGCGTGCAACTCTCCAGTGTTGCTGGGATCATCACCCCTGAGGCGGAATGCATCGTGTTTCGTGACATTTGCAGATGAGCGTCGATGCTTGGCCGAGCCACCATTGCTCCCATGAGAGCCAAACGCCCGAAGCCGGAGTGCGGTGTTACGGCCGGTGCGTTATCCTCGCGCTGCCGCAGCGAGCGTTAGCCTTGTTCTCCATAAGCCGAACCCTGTCCCCAATTTGAACCTGCGAGCTTCGTTGGGTAGGTTGACGGTATAGTAAAGACCAGCCCCTCAGACACCCCGGCAAGAACCTCAGGTTCTTGCATCTCCGACAATTTGTGGTGCAGGAGGCTGGCCTCCTGCTGGGGGTCGAGGGGGCAAAGCCCCCTCGCGCCAAGTCACGACAGGGTCGTCAGATCCTGGAACCAGTGCTGCGCCGGCACATAGCCGCGCACCGCACGCCCCGCCGCCTTCGGGTTGGTGTCGTGCACCACGAAGACCCAGAGCGCCTCGTTGACGGCCTTTTCGTGGGCGCGCTGCATGAGGCGGTTCTGCTCCTGCTCGTCGAAGCTGTTCATCGCGGCGTTGAGGATCTGGTCCATCTCCGCATCGCGGTAATGGCCGTAATTCACCCCGCGCGGCGCGATCTGGTCCGAGTGGAAGAAGCGGATGAAGGCGTAGAGCGGATCGCTGGTGAGATACGCCACGTTGTTGGCCGTGATGTTGCCGGCGCGGCTGATCTCGCCCAGCGCGCCCTGGCGCCAGGCGGTGTAGAGCACCTCCAGCTCGACGACCTGGAACTCCACCTGGATGCCCACCTCGCGCCAGGCCGACTGGATGTATTCGTTCATCGGCATGGAGAGCATCTGGCCCGAGCCGCCCGAGGGCACGATGAAGCGCGTGCGCAGTGGGTTGCGCGGCGAGAAGCCGGCCTCGGCCAGCAGGCGGCGCGCCTCGGCCGGATCGTGGCGGATGCGGAAGGTCGGGTTGCCGAACCAGGGCGAGGTCGGGTCCACCACGCCGACCGCGGGCTTGGCGAGGCCGCCCAGCAGGGCCACCACCTCATCGCGGTTGATGGCGAGGTTGGCGGCCTGGCGCAGGCGGACATCGCGCCAGGGCGAGCCCTCGGCGAGGCTCAGATGGTAGTTCCAGACATGCGGCGTGACGTTCTCGATGATCCGCACGCCGGATTGGCGTAGGCGCGGCAGAAGGTCGGGCGCCGGGCTCTCGATGATGTCCACCTGGTTGGTCAGGATGGCGTTGGTGCGCGTCACCGTCTCGGGTGCGACGATCAGGATGATCCGGTCGAGCTTCGGCGCGCGGGCCGGGTTCCAGTAGGTCGGGTTGCGGACCAGCTCGGCGCGCTCGCGCGGGACGAGACGGGCGAGGCGGAAGGGACCGGTGCCGGAGGGCTCGTTCGCGAAACGCTCCCAGGAGCGGCCCAGGCGCTCATATTGCGCGGGCGAGGAGATGAGGAACCAGAGCATCTGGTAGGGGAAGAAGCTGTCCACCGTGCGGGTGGTGACCTCGACCGTCATGTCGTCCAGCTTGCGATAGCTGGCGACGGAGGGCAGGCGGGGGCGGACCTGGGCGGCCTGGCGGTTGTCGAAATGCGGCGCCTGGGCGTTCAGCACCTTCTCGAAATTCCAGATCACGGCATCCGCGTTGAAGGGCGAGCCGTCATGGAAGGTGACGCCGGGACGCAGGCGGAAGACCCATTTCGTGCGGTCCGACGGCAGCGCCTCCCAGGAGGTGGCGAGGCCGGGGACGAGCTTCCCCGGGCGGTCGGCGACATCCATCTCCCACGCCACGAGCGGGTCATAGAGGGTGTGGCCGGTGAACTGGTAGGCGCCGGCGCCGCGATCGGGCTGGCCGGTGGTCTGGGGGATGTCGGCCATGGAGATGCCGTAGCGCAGCACCCTCTCGCCGCCCACAGTTTGGGCATGCGCCTCCATCTCCGCCCAGGAGAAGGGCAGGGTGGCTACAGTTGCGGCACTCGTCAGGGCCAGAAGATCACGACGAGAGAAGGAATTGGATGACATTCAGGAAGGGTCCCGGTTGTTGCCTGCCGGGGGGCAGAGCAAGACCGGGGCCACAGGGGGGGGCAGTCAGCCGAAGCGCGAGATCCAGTTCACGAAGCCGGCGCTGGCGCCGAGCAGCAGGAGGGCCAGGACCGGGTGGCCCATCTTCGGCGCGCGCGTGCCCTCTGGCATGGGCTTGCTGCCGCGCATCATGGCCTGCACCAGGTCATGCCCGAGGCTCACGCGATACCAGATGACGGCCGCGATATGCAGGAAGATGGCGATGCCGATCGCGTAGATCAGCCGGATGTGGATCCAGCCCGCCCAGTCGCTGGTGGCGCCGCTCACCTGCTGCGCCAGCGGCCCGCGGGTGAAGATCTGGTCATCGGTGAAGAGGCCCGTCACGGCCTGGGTGAGCAGCAGGGAGAGGATCACCACCACCATCCAGCCGCCGGCCGGGTTGTGGGTGAGCTCCCGGTCCGGCCCCGGCTCGGCCTTCATGTGGCGCAGATGGGCCAATGCCGTGAAGGGCGAGCGCAGGAAGGTCATGAAGCGCGCCGGCTCGGAGCCGACGAGGCCCCAGAGGATGCGGAAGATCACCAGCGTCAGCAGCGTGTAGCCGCTGAGCATGTGCAGATCCATGTTGTGGGAACGGGCGGTGAGGTAGGAGGTCGGGATCAGGATGACGATGGACCAGTGGACCAGCCGCACCCAGCCATCCCAGACTTTGACCCGGGTTTCGGGCACGCGCGTCTCGTTCATCTCGCATCCTTTGCGTCTCGCGATGCAGCATAGCTTCCCACCGGGGGAGTGAGGCAAGTTGCGCGCATGCTTCCCGATTCGATGACCGAGGCCGCGGCGCCGCTCGCCGCGCTGGCGCTGGCCACCGCCTGGGCGGGCCTGCTGCGCTGGCGCCGCCGGCCGCTGACGGCGGGACTCGGCCTCGCCCTCGCCACGCTGCTCGGCGTGGTGCTGCTGCTGGGCCTGACCCTCGCCTCGCCCCGCCAATTGGCCGAGCGGCTGCCGGTGCTGGCGCTGGCCGCCGCGACCCTGGCGCTGCCGCTGGCCTGGGGGCGGCGTGGCTGGCTGGCCTTCCTGCTCGGCCTGCTGGCGGCGGGCTTCACCGGCTGGTGGATGGCCGGCGGCCCGCTGACCGAGGCGGACCTGCTGCGCGCGGCGCCGGCGGGCCTTGCCCTCATGCTGCTGGTGCCGCTGGTGCAGCTTGAGGCCGCGCCGCCCTGGCGGGGGGTGCTGGCGGCGGTGGCGCTGCTGGCCGGGCTCCTGGCCTCGGGGATTCCGGGGCCCTGGGTCATGCTGGGGCTGATCCTGCTCTCGGCCAGCTTCGGGCAGCAGCTGGCGGGCGGTGGCGCCATGCCGGATTCGGCGCGGCTGCCCTTCGCCATGCTGCTGGCCGCCCTGCTGGCCGGGCCGCTGCTGGCGCGTGGTGCGGCCGCGGATTGGGCGGCGGCCCTGGCGCCGCTGGCCCCCTTGCTGCTGGGGCCCCGCCTGACCGGCCGCCTCAAAGGCTGGCGGGCCAGCCTCCTCATCATCCTCTTGGCTGTGCTGCCGGTGGCCGCCGCCTGGGGCCTCGCGCGCCTGGGGTGAACCCCTCGTCACCCGGCGCCTCGCGCTGCTAGGCTCCCGCCACCCCAGCCAGGAGCCAGACCATGCCCGACGGAAACACCTCGCAGATCGGCCGCTTCGGCAGCGGCCAGGCGGTGCGCCGCATCGAGGACCGCGCGCTGCTGGCCGGGCAGGGGCAGTTCACCGATGATTTCGCGCCGGCTGGCGTGACGCAGATGGTCTTCCTGCGCTCGCCGCACGCGCATGCGAAGCTGGTCTCCATCAACACCGATGCGGCGCGCGCCCTGCCGGGCGTGGTCGCCATCCTCACCGGCGCGGATCTGGTCGCCGCCGGGGTGAAGCCGATGTATGTGGCGCTGCCCTTCAAGCGGCCGGACGGCTCGGCCCTGACGGCGCCGCCGCGCCACTGCCTCGCCGTCGAGGAGGTGCGCTTCGTGGGCGAGCCGGTCGCGGCCATCATCGCCGAGACGCTGGGCCAGGCGCGCGACGCCGCCGAGGCGATCGAGGTGGAATACGAGGAATTGCCGGCCGTGATCGGCCCCGGCCGCGCCGATGCGCCGGGGGCGCCGCTGGTCTGGCAGGGCGCGCCCGGCAACCTGGTGGCCGAAAGCCGCTATGGCGACGCCGCCGCCGCCGAGGCCGCCTTCGCCAAGGCCGCGCATGTGGTAGGCCTGGATATCGAGAACCAGCGCCTCGCCCCCGTCTCGATGGAGCCGCGCGTGGCGCTCGGCGAATATGACGCGGCGAGCGGGCGCATCACGCTGCGCCTCTCCTCCCAGATGCCGTCGGGCGTGCGCGACGCGATCTGCAAGGAATTGCTCGACATCCCGACCGACAAGCTGCGCGTGCTGGTGGGCGATGTGGGCGGCGGCTTCGGCATGAAGACCGGCCTGAACCCGGAGGAGGGCGTGGTCGCCTTCGCGGCGCGCATGCTTGGCCGCCCGGTGAAATGGGCCTCGACGCGCATGGAGGATTTCCTCTCCGCCCTGCATGGGCGCGCGACGGAAAGCCGGGCCGAGATGGCGCTGGATGCCCAGGGCCGCGTGCTGGCGCTGCGGGTGCGGACGGCGGCCGACATGGGCGCCTATCCGCGCAATGCGAGCGTTGCGATCCAGCTGCTGGTGGGGCCCTGGGTCTCCACCAGCATCTACGACATCACCTGCGTGGACTTCACCTTCCGCGCGCTGCTGACCACGACCGCCCCCACCGGCCCCTATCGCGGCGCCGGCCGGCCCGAGGCGATCTACCTGCTGGAGCGCCTCTTCGACACGGCGGCGCGCAAGATGGGGCTGGACCCCGCGGAACTGCGCCGCCGCAACATGATCGCGCCCACGGCCATGCCCTACAAGAACGCCATGGCGATGACCTATGACAGCGGGTCCTTCGAGCGGATCCTGGACCAGGGCCTCGACCTCGCCGACTGGAACGGCTTTGCCGCCCGCGCGGCGGCCTCCCAGGCCAAGGGCCGGCTGCGCGGGCGCGGCATCGCCACCTTCCTGGAATGGACCGGCGGCAATGTCTTCGAGGAGCGCGTGACGATCGCGGTGAAAGGCGATGGCAGCATCGAGATCTATGCCACCACCCAGGGCATGGGGCAGGGCATCGCGACCAGCTACGCGCAGCTCGCGGTGGACGTGTTCGGCGTGGAACTCGAGCGCATCCAGGTGGTGTTCGGCGACAGCGATCGCGGCAGCGGCTTCGGCTCGGCCGGCTCGCGCTCGCTCTTCACCGCGGGTTCGGCCGTGAAGCTCGCGGCCGACAAGACGGTGGACGAGGCGCGGGACATGGCGGCCGAGGCGCTGGAGACGGCGGCGGCGGACATCGAATACCGCGCGGGCGCCTTCACCGTGGCGGGCACGGACCGGGCCATCGGCCTGTTCGACCTCGCCGCGCGCCAGCCCGAGGGGCGGATCTTCATCGACCACACCAGCAGCGTCTCCGGCCCCACCTGGCCCAATGGCTGCCATGTCTGCGAGGTGGAGCTGATCCCTGAGACGGGCGAGGTGGTGATCGCGGGCTATGCCTCGGTGAATGACGCGGGGCGCGTGGTGAACCCGATGATCGTGGAGGGGCAGGTGGTCGGCGGCGCGCTGCAGGGCATCGGCCAGGCCATGTGCGAGCATGTGATCTACGACGCCGAGACCGGCCAGCCGCTGACCGCGAGCTTCATGGATTATTGCCTGCCGCGGGCCGACATGGTGGCCGACTACGCGACGAAGCTCGATCCCAGCATCCCCTGCCTGACCAACCCGCTCGGGGTGAAGGGCGTGGGCGAGCTTGGCACGATCGGCGCCACGCCGGCCGTGATGAATGCCGTGGCCGATGCGCTGGCCCGCCATGGGAAGGCGGCGGCGGCGGACCGGCTGCGCATGCCGCTGACGGCGGAGCAGGTCTGGTCCCTGCTGCGCTGACGCCCCGTCAGCGTGCGCCCACGCCCTCCAGCCGCTCCAGATGCGGGTCGAGGGCGAGGGCGAAGCGGACCATCTCGGCCAGCAGGGAGACCGCGGTGGTGCGGGGCGCTTCCTGCCGCTCCAGCGCGACCCGGTGATCGGGCGTGAGGCGAAGCTGCCAGCCCTCCGGCATCTCGGCGGGCAGGGCGGCCACGGCGCGGGCGGTGAAATGCCGGTCCGCCCCCGGCTCGGCCGTGGAGGGGATGCGCCCGGCGATGGCGCGCAGGCGCAGCGCGCCCTCCTGCAATCGCGCCTCGCACAGGCGGCCGCGCCAGGCGAAGCGGATGGCCGGGCTGAGCCCCGGGGCACGGGGCGCCAGCGTCCCATCCGCCGCGACGGCGAAGGGGCCCAAGGTGAGGGCGGGCTTCGGGGCGGGGGAAGGGCCCACGGATGGGCCCAAGGATGGAGCAGGGGTGAGGGGCGGGGTCATCATGCGACACACAACTTGCCGCGAAAGAGTGAAGAGAGGATAAACCGGGCGATGTCTCTCGCGAACAGCCTCTCCCTCGTCCTCGCCCCGCCGCACCCGGCCGGGCGTCCCTTCATCTATGCGGGCGCGGGCGTCGCGCTGCTGGGCGGGCTGCTGCTCGGCTCCTGGCTCTTCTGGCTGGGCGCGGCCTTCACCGCCTTCTGCCTCTATTTCTTCCGCGACCCGAAGCGCGTGCCGCCGGCGCGGCATGACCTCGTCCTGGCGCCGGCCGATGGCAAGGTCGTGCTGGTCGGCCCCGCGATCCCGCCGGCCGAGCTCGAGATGGGCGACCAGCCGCGCTGGCGCGTCGCCATCTTCCTCTCGGTGCTGGACGTGCATGTGAACCGCAGCCCGGTGCAGGGTCGGATCTCCCGCATCTCCTACCGCCACGGCAAGTTCATGGATGCGAGCCTGGAGAAGGCCTCCGAGGAGAATGAGCGCAATGCGCTCCGCTTCGACCTGCCCGATGGCCGGGACCTCGCCTGCGTGCAGATCGCGGGCCTGGTCGCGCGCCGCATCGTCTGCACGGCGCATGAGGGCGACCGGCTGATGGCGGGCGAGCGCTTCGGCATCATCCGCTTCGGCAGCCGCACCGACGTCTACCTGCCGGTCGGCGTGAAGCCGCTGGTGCTGGTCGGCCAGACCATGATCGGCGGCGAGAGCATCCTGGCGGAGCTCGCGTGACGCGGGCCGGGCTCCGGAGCCGGCTGGGCCGCTTCCAGACGCGCGCCCGGCCGCGCTATCGCGGACCCTCCTTCAACCGGCTGATCCCCAACCTGCTGACCATGATGGGGCTCTGCGCGGGCCTGGTCGCCATCCGCTTCGGGCTGGAGGGGCGCTTCGCCCAGGCGGCGGCCTTCATCGTGGCGGCAGGCGTGATCGACGGCCTCGATGGCCGCATCGCGCGGCTGCTGAAGGGCACGTCCCGCTTCGGCGCCGAGTTCGACAGCCTCAGCGATTTCCTTTGCTTCGGCGTGGCGCCGGGCCTGATCCTCTATCTCTGGACGCTGGAGAATGCGGGGCCGATCGGCTTCATCCCCGGCATGATGTTCGCCGTGTGCAGCGCGCTGCGCCTCGCCCGCTTCAACGCCGCCAGCATCGCCGAGCCGGGCGCCATCCCCATCGTGAAGCCGGCCTATGCCTACAACTTCTTCACCGGCGTGCCGGCGCCGGCGGGGGCGGGCCTCGCGCTGCTGCCGCTCTTCGCCTCGCTCGGCTTCGCCGAATGGGGCTGGGCCTCCATGGCCGAGGCGGCGCGCCACCCGGCCTTCAGCGCGGTGATGCTCTTCCTGGTGGGGGGGCTGATGGTGAGCACGCTGCCCTCCTGGTCCTTCAAGAACTTCAAGGTGCCCTCCAACATGGTGCTGCCGCTGCTGCTGGGCACGGGCGGCTACATCGCCTTCCTGGTGACGGAGCCCTGGGCGGCGCTCTCGCTGGGTGGCCTGCTCTATTTCGGGATGCTCTACTTCTCCGTCCGGTCCTATGCGCGGCTGAAGCGCGAGGCGGAGGCGATGCGCGAGGGTGCGGAGGCCGAGCCGGCCAAGGCGACCATCCCTTGAAGATCCTGGGCGTCGAGGTTGCGGCGGGCCCCTTCCGGAACCTGCCCGCGGGCGCCTTCGGCCTTTGCCTCGATCCCGAGGCGCCGAACCGGGGCGAGGCCAGCCTGACGCTCGACATCGTGGATTACGGCCTGCCCGACCCGGCGGCGCTGCGCGCCACGCTGGACGCGCTGCGCGCCGCCATGGCGGCCGAGCCGGAACGCCTCTTCTATGTGGGCTGCCGCGCGGGGCTGGGGCGGACCGGCACGGTGCTGGCCTGCCTCGCCGCCGAGGCCGGCATTGTGGGCGACCCGGTGGCCTGGGTGCGCGCGCAGCATGATCCGCGCGCCGTGGAGACGAAGGCGCAGGAGGATTTCGCCCGCGCCTGGGCACCGCCTGCGGCCTGATCGGCCCGCGCTCTACCGGCCGATCATCAGCCCGATGGGCACCATGTCCGCGATCACCTGGCCGGTGAAGGGCGTGAGGACGGCCCGCGCCGCCTCCAGCGCCTCGGGCGGGGGCGGCGGGGGCGCGGCGAGGTGTGGCCGCATCGCATCGGCCTCCCGGCTCGCCGCCTCCAGCGCCTTGCGGCGCAGTTCCGCGATGCGGCCCATGCCGAACAGCGGCGAGAGCGCCATGTAGAGCGGCGTCAGCAGCGCCGGCCAATGCGCGAGATGCAGGTAGAGCGTCGGGATGATGCCCTCGGCATGGCCATGCAGCCCGGCCAGCGCCAGCACGCTGCGCCGCGCCTCGGGCGAGAGCGCCTCGAGCCGCGGCAGGGGCGGGGGCTTGGGCAGCATGGCGGGGGGCGGCCCGGCAGGGGCGGGGCCCGCGGCGGGGGCCGTGGCACCGCGCTGGGGGCCGCGCAGCAGCGCGGTCAGCAGGATGAGGTTGCTGAGGTTGCCGCGGTTGTAGAGCGCCGCGATCCCCGCCGCATCCGGCCCCATGGAGATGCGGGGCAGGGGTTCCAGCGCCGCCATGAGGCGCGCGGTGGCCGCCGGCAGCAGCGGCGTCGCGGGCGCGATGCTTTCCCAGGCCCAGGGCAGCACGCCCGGCAGCGTCGCGAAATGCCGCCAGATCAGGTTGACCATCGGCAGGCCATAGGCCTGGCGGAGCTGGGCATAGATGGCGTCCACCTCGGGCGGCGCATCCGCCTCGCGGAGTTCGGCCAGCATCACTTCCGGCGCTTCTCCACCAGCACGCCCGCGTCATGCAGCTTCGCGATCTCTTCCTCCGAGAAGCCGAGGCGCGCCAGCACCTCCTGCGTGTGCTGGCCGAAGCGGGGCGGGGCGGCGCGCGTGCCGCCCGGCGTGCGGGAGAGCTTGATGGGCGTGCCGAGGCCGACGAAGCCGTCCTTCTCGGTCACCATCTGCCGGTGCGCGGTGTGGGCGGCCGCCATCGCCTCGTCCACGCCGAGCACGGGGCCGGCGGGCAGGCCGGCGGCCAGCATGCGCTGGCAGAGGTCATGCCCATCCTCATCGGCGAAGCGCGCGTTCAGGATCTCGGTCAGCGCGGCCTTGTTGATCACGCGCTGGCCGTTGGTGGCGAAGCGCGGATCGGTGCCGAGGCCGTCCAGGCCCAGGAAGGCGCAGAACTTGCGGAAGGTCGGGTCATTGCCGCAGCCCACGAAGATCTCGCAGGTCTTCGTCGTGAACTTGGCGTAGGGCGCCAGGTTCGGGTGCGGGTTGCCGGTGGCGACCGGCCGCTTGCCGTTCAGGAAGTAGTTGGCGGCATGCGGGTGCAGCAGCGCCATGCCGCAGTCGTGCAGCGTCATGTCGCAATACTGGCCACGGCCCGACTTCTCGCGCTCGACGACGGCCATCAGGATGGCGATGGCGCTGAACAGGCCGGTCGCGATGTCGACGATGGGCGTGCCGAGGCGCGTCGGCCCCGAATTCTCCGTGCCGTTGATGGACATGAGGCCCACCATGGCCTGCAGGATGGCGTCATAGCCGGGGAAGCCGCCGAGCGGGCCAGTCGCGCCGAAGCCCGAGACGCGGCAATGGATCAGGCGCGGGAAGCGCTTGGAGAGCACCTCCTCATAGCCCAGGCCCCATTTCTCCATGCTGCCCGGCTTGAAGTTCTCGACCAGGATGTCGGCACCTTCAAGCAGGCGCAGCAGCACCTCGCGCCCCTCGGGCTTGCTGAGGTCGAGGCCCACGCTGCGCTTGTTGCGGTTCACGCCGATGAAGTAGCTGGCGTCGCCATTCTCGTTGAAGGGCGGGCCCCAGTCGCGCACCTCGTCGCCCTGGGGCGGTTCGAGCTTGATGACCTCGGCGCCGTGGTCGCTCAGGATCATCGTGCAATAGGGGCCGCCCAGCACGCGGGTGAGGTCCACCACGCGCAAGCCGGACAGCGCGCCCGGGCCCGGCGCATTCCCCGCGCCGATGGGCGCGGTGGGGGCTGGCATATCCATGGCGAATCTCCTTTGGGCGCACGTGCGTTGCGCCCGGAAGATGCGCCATCGGCGCCGTTTTGTCGAACCGGCGGGGGTTACGCCCGCCGCATCACCGGGCCCTTCACGAAGCCCTCGATGTCATCCACCAGCGAGAGGCTGCCGGGCAGGACGCCCATGCCCGGCATGACGGTCATGTGGTCCCGCATCCAGTAGCGGCGCAGCTGCGCGGGGTTGCCGGCCTCACGCAGATCCTCGGCGAAATGGATGGCGTTGGGCGGCCAGACGATGGCGTCCAGCATGCCCTGCACGAGAAGGCTCGGTGGCAGGTTGGGCGTGACGAAGGCGTTGGGCGTGCGCTGCTCGCGCGTCGTGCCCTCGAAGAGACTGAAGAGCAGCGGGTAGCGCGTGGGCCAATGGCCATAGGGGCCGGCCACGCCGACGAAGCCGCGCAGCGGATGGCGGTCGCTCTCCGTCACGCCCAGCGCGCGGTGGACGAGCTGTGGCCGCACCTGGAGCATGGCGCCCATCCAGCCGCCCGCGGACCAGCCGGCGGCGACCACCTCGCCGCGCGCGGCGCCATGCTCATGCCCGTGCCGCGTGGCCCAGGCGACGGCGTTGGCCGCGTCCTCCAGGATGCCGGCATGGTTGGTCTCGGGGTAGAGGCGATAGCCGGCGGCGATGCTGGTGATGCCGCGCGCGGCGAGGTGGCTGCACAGCGTTTCCACCATCGCCTCGCAGCGGCTGCCGAACTGCCAGAAGCCGCCATGGAAGAAGACCAGCGCCGGGCGCGGCGCGGGCGCGGGGCCGAGGCGCGGCATGGCGGCGGGATAGACATCGAGGCGCTGCGACGGGTGCGCGCCATAGGGGATGTCACGCTGCGCGGGGATGTTCAGATGCGTGAAATCCGCCGTGCCGTCCGGACCGGGGGCCGCGCAGGCGGCCAGGGCGGACGTGATCGAGGCGGCGGCGCCGGCGAGCATGGCGCGGCGAGGGAGACCTTGTGTCATCGGGCTGCATTCCTTGCGGGGACGCAGCCAGATCGCGCATCAGGGTTAAGGCTTTCCTGCCGGCGGCAGCCTTACGCGTCGAAGCCCACGAAGCGCAGGAAATTCGCGTTGGGCTCGCGATCCGAGGTCACGCCATTCGCGGGGAACGCGTCCTCCGGATAGCCGAGGGCGATGCAGGTCATGATCACCTGGTCCTCCGGGATCGCGGCCTCCTCGCGCACGATCTCGGAGCGCATGATGCCCTGGCCGTTCACCACGGTGCCGAGGCCGCGATCCCAGGCGGCGAGGCAGATGCCGTAGCTGAGGGCGCCGAGGTCGAAATGCACGACCGCACCCGGGTCCAGCACGCGGTCATAGGTGAGCACGAGCGAGACCGGCGCGTCGAATTGCCGGAAGCCGCGCATCACCCAGTCCTGGCGCATCGGCTTGTCGTCGCGCGCGATGCCCATGGCGCCGAAGAGCTTGACGGCGATGGCCACCTGGCGCGCGCGGTGCACGCCCTCGTATTCGCCGTGGCTGATGATGTCGCGGTTGGGCTTCGCGCCGCCGGCCATCACCTGCATGTTCCGCTGCCGTACGCGCTCCAGCGGCGCGCCGGTCAGCGCATGGACATGCCAGGGCTGGGTGTTCATCGAGGAGGGCGCGCGCTTCGCGACCTCGATGATCTCCTCGATGACGGCGCGCGGCACCGGGTCGGGCTTGTAGCCCCGCACGCTGCGGCGCGTGCGGGCGAGGGTCTCGTAATCCACGGCTTCAGGCCGCGCGCTTGCGGCCGAAGACGCGGGCGCAGAAATCCGGATAGGTCTCCAGCATCTCGTCGCAGACCGCGCCACGCAGCAAAGCGAGCTCTTCGTCGGTCGGCGCGGGTGTCTCGCCCACATCGGGGGCGACGTCGAAGTCGAAGCCGGTCATGGCGCGGATGCTCTCCAGCGTCTCGCCCGCATGGATGGAAGCAAGCGAGAAGCGGCCCTTTTCCGGGTGGAAGTGGAAGACGCAGCGGCCCGTCACCAGCGCCTGGGCGTGGCCGCGGCGGAAGACGCCGGGCTCGGAGATGCCAGGGGCGGAGATGTGCGCCACGCGGTCCACCAGCACGCGCGGGCTGTGCTCCTCGCGGAACAGGATGGTGCGGCCGGCCATGAAATACATGAAGGCCGAGCCGAAGCTGCCGGGGAAGCGCACCTCCATGCCCGGCCAGCCGCCCGTGCCGATCAGGTTGAGGTTGGCCTGGCCGTCAATCTCGCCGCCGCCCAGGAAGAACAGGTCCACGCGGCCCTGGCCCGTCAGGTCGAAGAGCTCGCGCGAGCCATCGGTGAAGGGATTGCCGGTGCGCTTGTGCAGCAGCGAGAGGCGCAGCGGCGCGCCCTGCTTCACGCAGAGCCAGCAGGCGGCCGCCGGGATGGGCGAGGCGGCGCCGACGGCGATATGCGCGGTCGGCACCGCGCGGATCAGCCGCGCGATGGAGACGGCGAGGAGTTCTTCGGTCCGGTAGCTCATTCCGCGGCCACCGCCTGGCTGCCGAACACATGCTCCGCGCACCAGGCGGCGAAGCCGGCCTCGGTCTTGGCCGCGCGGGCATAGTCCATGACGTATTGCGTGTCGAAGCCGTATTCGTCGAGCAGGGCGGCGGGCTGCGCGCCGCGCTCGGCGATGGCGTAGCCCGAGATGTAGGTGGCGTTGATGGCGCCGGGGCAGAGGCGCTCATCCTCCAGGAAATTGCCCTCCACCACGCGCTCCACCGTGACCAAGGCCCGCTTGCTGGCATGGGCGATCGTGGCGCATTCGCGGCGGCGGCCGACCCAGACATTGCCGGCGCTGTCCGCCATCACCGCGTGGAACACCGCGACATCGGGGTTGAGGGCGGGCAGGAGGGTGATCTTCTCGCCGGTTCCGAACGGGCTTTCCACCACCTTCCAGTCCGGGCGGTTGGCCAGGATGTCGCTGCCGATGAGGCCGCGCAGCGGCATGAAGGGCACGCCCTTCTCGGTCGCCTGCAGCATGGTGTGGATGGCGGGGCAGGTGGCGTCCAGGATGCGGAGCTTCCCTTCCTTCAGCGCGGCCGAGAAGCGCGGCGCGAAGCCCGCTTCGCCGAGCGTGACGGCGCTGGTCTGCACCTCCTCCACGCAGCCGGCGCCGATCAGGATGTCGGTCGCGAAGCCCGAGATGGGCACGCCCACCAGGCGCAGCCGCTTCGCACCCCGGCGGATCAGCGCCTTGGCGAGTGCCACGGAGGGGAGGGAGTTGTCGGGCGGCAGCGCGATCATCGCCCCATCGGGGATGCTCGCCGCCATCGCGTCCAGGTTCATCAGGGTCATCGGGCGTTCCTTCCTGCGGGCGAGGCTAGACCGGTTGGGGTCAGGCATCCAGCCAGGCACGTGTCGCGGATTTCAGGAATGCCGTGTCCTCGGCGAAGCCTTGCGGATTGCCGGCGCGGTGGCCGTTGATGCTGGGGATCACGCGCATCTCGCCATGGCGCAGATGCGGCAGTTCGGCCGCATTGTCGGCCACGCGGAAATAGAGGTCGGTCTCACCCGGCAGCAGCAGCACCCGGGCCTGGATGGCGCCCAGGGCGCGCGCGAGGTCGCCGCCATGCAGCGGGTTGGCGCTGATGTCGCCGGCATCCCAGCAGCGCGCCTGGGCGTAGAGATTGCCAGCGTCGCGCGCCATCCAGCGTGCCTCCCACTGGTTGACCAGGAAGGCCTCGAGGCTCGGCTCGTTGGTGAGGTGGCGGCCGGCGCGGTAGAAATCCTGGCTCAGCGCCCAGCTCGCATAGATGCGGCCATAGGCGCGCAGCGCCGCCATGGGCTTGGCGGTGAAGCGCCCGCCGCCGATATGCTCGGGTGCGGCCTCCAGCACCGCCATCAGGCTGCGGAGGAAGACCTGGTTGTGCACGGCGGTGCGCGCGCTGCCGCAGATGGCGATGATGCGCTCCACCGCCTCGGGGAAGATCGCGGCCCAGTGATAGGCCTGCTGCGCGCCCATGGACCAGCCATAGACGCAGGCCAGGCGCTCGATGCCGAACTGCTCGGTCAGCAGGCGGCGCTGCGCGCGCACATTGTCCCAGGCGGTCACCAGCGCCGGGTATTCGGGGTCGTTGGACGGGCTGGATGAGAGGCCGTTGCCGAACATGTCGGGCTGGATGATGAACCAGCGCGTCGGGTCCAGGATGCCGTCCGGCCCGATCAGCCATTCCAGCTCCTGGTGCTGGGCCGCGTAGCTGGTGGGGTAGAGGATCACGTTGTCTCGCGCCGGCGAGAGCCTGCCATGCGCCTTCCAGCTCAGCTTCGCGCCGCGGATCACCTCGCCCGAGAGGGTGGTCACGTCGCCCAGGGCGTGCAGGCCCGTCTGGATCGGCCAGCTCATCTCGGTCTCTCCCCTTTTTGAGACAGGCTTGGTGTAGCCGAGGCGAGGCCCGCGGGGATAGGGTCGCGCGCATGGCCGCCATCCTGCACACGGAACGCCTGCTGCTGCGGCCGCTCACCCTGGCCGACGGGCCTGAACTCGCCGCCATCAACGGGGATGCGGCGGTGATGCGGCATTTCCCGAAGCCGCTCGACTTCGCCGCGAGCGAGGCCTTCCGCGAGCGCATCGCGCGCCATTTCGCCGAGCATGGCTACGGCTTCTGGGGCGTGTTCCGGCAGGAGGCGCCGGGGCTGGTGGGCCTGGTCGGCCTGCTCAATATCCCCTGGGAGGCGCGCTTCACCCCGGCGGTCGAGATCGGCTGGCGCATCGCCCCCGCCCATCAGGGCAAGGGCTACGCGCTGGAGGCGGCGCGGGCGGCGCTGGCGCATGGCTTCGGCCCGCTCGGCCTCGCCGAGATCGTCGCCTTCACCATCCCGGCCAATGAGCCCTCCTGGCGGCTGATGGAAAAGCTCGGCATGGCGCCGGACGGTGATTTCGAGCACCCGAACCTGCCCGAGGGGCATCCGATGCGCCGCCACCTCCTCTATCGCCTGCGGAAAATCTTGCCCGCCCGGCGTAACCCCGGCGCCACCCCCGGCGAACCGGGATCAGGCGCTTTCGGGCCCGGCATCGGGCCGGGCGGGCGCGATTGAGGATACGCGTGTCACGACCGAGCTTGCCCTGGGCGGCCTCGCCGGCATGAGCGAGGCCGAGGAAAGGCCCGCGCGCGATGCGCGCTGGTCGGACCTGATGGCGCGCGCCCAGGCGGGGGACGCGCGCGCCTATGACATGCTGCTGCGCGAATGCCTGCCGCTGCTGCGCGCCATCTGCCGCCGCCGCCTGAGCGACGCGGCCGAGGTGGAGGATGCCGTGCAGGACACGCTGCTGACGCTGCACCGCGTGCGCGCCACCTATGACCCGGCGCGCCCCTTCCGCCCCTGGGTCGCCGCCATCGCCGAGCGCCGCGCGCTGGACCGTGGGCGCGGCGTGGCGCGTGGCCTCTCGCGCCACACGGTGCTGGAGGCGGCCGAGCATGTCGGCGCCGAGGGCGATGCCGAGCAGCGGCTGGATGCGGCCGACCTGCGGACGGCGGTGGGGCAATTGCCGGCCTCGCAGCGCACCGCGCTGCAACTGACGAAGATCGAGGCGCTCTCGCTGGCGGAGGCGAGCGCGCGTTCGGGCATGTCCATGGGGGCGCTCAAGGTCGCCACCCATCGCGCCATCCAGAGCCTGCGCCGCAAACTCGGCAGGGAGCCATGACCATGCGGACCGAAGACCTCATCAGCCAGTTGAGCCGCGGGCTCAAGCCGGTGCGCCGGCTGCCCTCGCCGCTCGCCATGCTGGGGCTGTGGTGCCTGTTCTGCGCGGGCGTGATCGGCGCGGCGCTGCTGATCTCGGGCCTGCGCGCCGATTTCGCGGCCTGGCTGATGGACGGGTTCGACCTCTACCACCTCATGTCCGCCGCGCTGGTGGCGCTGACGGCGGGCTATGCCGCCTTCCAGCTGGCCCTGCCCGACCGCGACCAGCGCTGGGCGCTGCTGCCGGTGCCGGCGGTGGTGGGCTGGCTCGTGACGATGGGCTGGGGCTGCCTCGAGGATCTGGCGCGGCTGGGGCCGGAGGCGCTGCAGCTCGGCGTCAGCCTGCCCTGCCTCAGCTTCATCATCGGCCTTGGCCTGCCGATGACGGCGGCCATCGTCTTCCTCACGCGGCATGCGGCGCTGCTGCGGCCGGTGCCGGTGGCGGCTCTCGGCGCGCTCTCGGCCGCGGCCTTCGCGAGCCTCGGCCTGACCCTGGTGCATGAGCTGAACGCGGCGGTGATGGTGCTGGTCTGGCATGGCCTCGCGGTGCTGGTGGTGACGGCGCTGGGCGCGCTGGCCGGGCCCCTGCTGATGCAGCGCGCGGCGCTGTGATCCCACGCCGGGCCGCGCTCGCCCTGCCGCTGGCCGCGCCGCGCGCCGCCCGGGCCCAGGAACTGGACCCGCGCCTTGCCGAGGCGGGCTGGCGCCTGCAGCCGGTGCGCGGCCGTGCCGTCGCGCAATTCACGCTGGAAGAGGCGGGCTCCATCCGCGTCACCGCGCGCGATTCCGTGGGCTTCCTCCTGCGCCCCTTTCCCGGGCCGCCCGGCCGCCTCGCCTGGCGCTGGCGCCTGGAAAGCGCGGCCCCGCCCAGTGACGCCGGGGCGCGCGGCGCCGATGACCGCTCGGCCGCCCTGCATGTGCTCTTCGCGGCCAGCGGCGCGCTCGCCTTCATGCGCCGGGGCCTGACGCCGGAGGGCATGGCCGGCCGCGGCCTCACCTATTGCTGGGGCGGCGGGCCGCCGGGCCGGCGCCTGCCCAACCCCTATGCGCCGCGCGATGGCGCCGTGATCATCCTGCGCGGGGAGGAGGCGCCGCTCGCCACCTGGCTGGAGGAGGTGGTGGATGTCGCCGCGGATCACGCGGCGGCCTTCGGCGAGCCGGCGCCGGCCGTGACCCACCTGGCGCTGTCCGCCGATACGGATGACCGGGGCGGCCTGGCCGTGGCGCGGATCATGCCGCCGCGCTGGCTGTGAGGTCCGTGGTATCATCCCTGCCATCCGCGCCGGGCAACCGCGCAGGCCCGTGGCGCGTAACCTTCCCGAGCCCTTCAGCGAAACCGGCACAGCGCAGCGGCAGATCCAGAATGACGCCCGACACATGACCCATGACGAGACCCCCACACCGGCCGCGCGCCGCCCGCGCCGGAAGGGCGACGTGCTGCATGCCGATCTCTGCGTGATCGGCGCGGGCTCGGCCGGGCTCTCGCTCGCGGCCGGCGCCGTTCAGATGGGCGCCTCGGTCGTGCTGATCGAGAAGCACCGGATGGGGGGCGATTGCCTGAACACGGGCTGCGTTCCCTCCAAGGCGCTGCTCGCCGCCGCCCATGCGGCGGAGGCGGCGCGCGGGGCGGCGCGCTTCGGCGTGGACGTGCCCGCCCCCGTGGTGGATTTCGCCCGCGTCCATGCGCATGTGCAGGGCGTCATCGCCACCATCGCCCCGCATGACAGCGTGGAGCGCTTCGAGGGGCTGGGCTGCACGGTCATCCGCGCCGCCGCCCGCTTCACCGGCCCGCGCGAGGTGGCCGCCGGCGGCCAGCGCATCCGCGCGCGGCGCTTCGTGGTGGCGAGCGGCTCCTCGCCCGCGCTGCCGCCGGTCCCCGGCCTCGCCGAGACGCCGCATCTGACCAATGAGACGATCTTCGAACTGACCGAGCGGCCAGAGCATCTGCTGGTGTTGGGCGGCGGGCCGATCGGCATCGAGATGGCGCAGGCCTTCCGGGGCCTCGGCTCGGCGGTGACGGTGATCCAGCGCGACACCATCCTGCCGCGCGACGAGCCCGAGGCGGTGGCGATCCTGCGCGAGATCCTGCGCGGCCAGGGCATCACGCTGATCGAGGGCGCGCAGGTGGCGCGCATCCGGCCCGGCGTGCAGGTCGAGCTGGCCGACGGCACGGTCATCGCGGGCTCGCACCTGCTGGTGGCGGCGGGGCGCAAGCCCAACCTGGATGGGCTCGACCTCGCTTTGGCGGGTGTGGAGGTGACGCCGCGCGGCATCACGGTGGATCGGCGGCTGCGCAGCACGAACCGGCGCGTCTTCGCCGCGGGTGATGTCGCGGGCGGGCCGCAATTCACCCATGTGGCGGGCTACCATGCGGGCGTGCTGATCCGGAACATCCTCTTCGGCTTGCCCGCGAAGGTGGATTACGCGGCGCTGCCCTGGGTGACC
This sequence comes from Sediminicoccus rosea, assembly GCF_033547095.1. Classification (NCBI taxonomy): domain Bacteria; kingdom Pseudomonadati; phylum Pseudomonadota; class Alphaproteobacteria; order Acetobacterales; family Roseomonadaceae; genus Sediminicoccus; species Sediminicoccus rosea. The sequence goes on from NZ_CP137852.1 coordinate 2,067,986, forward strand.
TATTGCGACCCGGAACTCGCCCATGTGGGCCTGACCGAGGCCGAGGCGCGGCTCGCCAGCCACCCGGTGCAGGTCCTGCTGCAGCCGCTCTCCGGCAATGACCGCGCGGTGGCGGAGCGGAGCGACCAGGGCCTGGCCAAGATCATCCTGGGCGGCGGCGGGCGCATCCTGGGGGCGACGATCCTGGCCCCCCGCGCCGGTGAAATGATCGGCCTCTGGGGGCTGGCCATCCAGTCCAGGATGAAGATCGGCGCGGTGGCGCAGATGATGGCGCCCTATCCGACCATGTCCGAGATTTCCAAGCGCGCGGCCGGCGCCTTCTACACGCCGAGCCTGTTTTCCGCGCGCACGCGGCGGATCGTGGGCTGGATCCAGAGGCTGCTGCCATGAGGTGGCTTCGCGACAGGCGGCTCTGGCTGCTCCTTGGGGCCTTGGCCCTGCTCGGGGTGTTACGCGCCACCGGGCTCGGTGAGCTGCTCTCGCTCGATACGCTGGCGCGGCACCGCGAGGCGCTGGGCGGCTTCGTCGCGCGCAACGCGCTGCTGGCGGCGGGCGGCTTCGTGCTGGTCTATGCGGCGGCGGTGGCGCTTTCCGTGCCGGGGGCCATCATCCTCACGCTCGCGGGCGGCTTCCTCTTCGGCGCGGTGCTGGGCACGCTGCTCACCGTGCTGGGGGCGACCATCGGCGCCACGCTGGTCTTCCTCTTCGCCCGCACCATCTTCGGCGAGAACGCGCTGGACCGCTTCGGCGCCCCGGCGCAGCGCCTGGCCGAGGGCATCCGCCGCAACGCCGCCTCCTACCTGCTGGTGCTGCGGCTGGTGCCGCTGTTTCCCTTCTTCCTGGTCAACCTCGTGCCCGCCTTCGTGGGCGTGAAGCTGCCGGTCTACGTGCTGACGACCTTCTTCGGCATCATGCCCGGCACCTTCGTCTTCAGCCTGACCGGCGCGGGGCTGGGTTCCATCCTGGATGCCGGCGGCACGCTCGACCTCGGCGCGGTGCTGACGCCGCAGATCCTGGGCGCGCTGCTGGGCCTCGCCGCGCTCTCGCTCGCGGCCATCCCGCTCAAGAACAGGTTCGCCGCGAAATGATCCGCCGCCGCGCCCTCGGCCTCCTGGCCCCGGCCATCCTCATCGGCCCCGCCCAAGCGGCGGAGCCCGGCCTCGATGCGCTGCTCGGTCGCTACGCCGGCACGCCCGCCGATGGCGTGACGCGTGTGGCCTATGGCCGCTGGAAGGCGAGCGCCGCCGACATGGCCGCCCTCGACGCCTGGATCGCCGAGGCCGCGACGCGCCGCCCCTCGGCCATGCCGCGGGGCGAGGCCTTCGCCTTCTGGGCCAATCTCTACAACGCGCTCACGCTCAAGCTCGTGCTGGAGCGCTATCCGGTGCGCTCCATCAAGGACATCCGCTCGACCGGCGTCGGTCTCGATCCGCGGCAATTCCTCGGGCCCTGGCGCACGCGCCTCGTCACCATCGAGGGCACGCGCATGTCGCTGGACGATATCGAGCACGGCACGATGCGCCCGACCTTCCGCGATCCGCGCGTGCATTACGCGGTGAACTGCGCCTCCATCGGCTGCCCGAACCTGCCGCTGCGCGCCTGGCGGGCGGCGAGCTTGGAAGCCGATCTGGACGCCGCCGCCCGCGCCTTCGTGAACCACCCGCGCGGTGCGGCCCTGCTTGCGGGCGGGGGCCTGCGCGTCTCCTCCATCTATCGTTGGTTCCGCGAGGATTTCGGCGGCGATGATGCGGGCATCCTCGCGCATCTCCGCCGCCATGCCGCACCCCCGCTGGCCGATGCGCTGCGAAATGTCACCCGCATCGCGGAAGATGCCTATGATTGGGCGTTGAACGACGCCACGCCGTCCTGAATTCCGGAGAGCCCCGCCTTGTCCCTTCGCAGCCAGACCACGACGCCGCTCCTGCCCGGCAAGTTCCAGGATCCCGACTGGACGCTGAAGGGCGAGCGGCGCGCGAGCGTCGCCCTCGCGGCGCTGGAGACGCTGTGGTTCAACACCGGCACGCTTTGCAACATCACCTGCGCCAATTGCTACATCGAGAGCAGCCCGCGCAATGACGCGCTGGTCTATCTCACTGCCGCCGAGGTGCGCGGCTACCTGGACGAGGCGGCCGGCTTCCCGGTGGCGGAGGTGGGCTTCACCGGCGGCGAGCCCTTCATGAACCCGGACCTCGTGCCGATGCTGGAGGATGTTCTCTCGCGCGGGTTGCGCGCGCTGGTGCTGACCAATGCGATGCAGCCCATGCGGCGCTATGCCGCCCCCCTGCTGGCGCTGCGCGACCGGCACGGGACGGGCAACCTCATCCTCCGCGTCAGCCTCGACCATCACGACGCCGCCATCCATGACCTGGAGCGCGGCGCGGGCAGCTTCGCCCGGACCATGGAGGGGCTCGGCTGGCTGGCGCGCGAGGGCTTCCAGTTGCATGTCGCCGGCCGCGCGGGCTTCGGCGCGGAGGACGAGGCGGCGATGCGCGCGGGCTTCGCGCGCCTCTTCGCGGCGCACGGCATCCCGGTGGATGCCGAGGACCCCGTGGCCCTCATGCTCTTCCCCGAGATGGACGAGGGGCGCGACGTGCCGGAGATCACCGAGGCCTGCTGGGGCATTCTGAAGAAATCGCCCGAGTCCATGATGTGCGCCTCCTCCCGCATGGTGGTGAAGCGCAAGGGGGCCGAGCGGCCGGCCGTGCTGGCCTGCACGCTGCTGGCCTATGATGAGCGCTTCGAACTGGGCGCCACGCTGACCGAGGCGGCGCGGCCGGTTTCGCTGAACCACCCGCATTGCGCCACCTTCTGCGTGCTGGGTGGCGCGGCCTGCAGTCGATGACGCTGGACTTCGTGCCGCTGAGCGCGCGGCCCGACCTTGCCGATGCGCTCGATACGCCGGAATTCCGCGCGCTCTGGCCGGAATTCATGATGCACGACCCGGCCGCCGACCTGCGCTTCAATGCGGCGGCCTTCTCGCGCTACCTCGATTTCTCCTTCGCGATCCTCGACCCGGCCCGGCCGGACCGGCCGGTCGGCCGTTCCTTCGCCGTGCCCTTCCACTTCACCGGCGAATTGCCGGATTCCGGCTGGGACGGCGTGATCCGGATGGCGCATGCGGATGCGGTCGCCGGCCGCGCGCCGAACGCGCTGAGCGCGCTGGAGATCACGCTGCTGCCCACGCATCGCGGCCAGGGCCAATCGGCCGCCATCCTCCGGGCGATGCGTCGCCATGCCGCGGCGCGGGGCCTTGGCCATCTCTTCGCGCCCGTCCGCCCCACCGCGAAGCAGCACGAGCCCTTCCTGCCGATGGCGGACTACCTGGCGCGCCGCACGGCGGAGGGCTTCGCGACGGACCCCTGGGTGCGCACGCATGAGCGCATCGGCGGGCGCGTCATCAAGATCGCGCCGACCAGCATGGTGATCCCCGGCACGCTCGCCGAGTGGCGCCGCTGGACCGGCCTGCCGCTTGGCGCTTCGGGGCCTGTCGCCATCGAAGGCGGGCTGACGCCGCTGCATGTGTCCGTCGAGCAGGACCACGCCGTCTATGTCGAGCCCAATGTCTGGATCGAACATCCCCTGGAAGACCCCGCCGCATGATGCATCGCCGCTCGCTCCTCGCCGCGCCACTCCTGTCGCCGGGCCTCGCCCAGGCGCAGACGCGCGCGCCGATCCGCTTCGCCGTCGGCCCCTTCCAGCCGACCGCGGGCGACACGCGCCGCGCCTTCGAGCCCTTTTTCGCGCATCTGGCGCAGGCGCTGGGCCGGCCCTACGAACTCACCGTCACCACCGACTGGGCCGGCATCGCCGTCGCACTCGGCGCGGGCCAGGTGGATGCGGCCTGGATGGGACCCTGGGGCTACGTCCTGGCGCGCGACCGGGCGCGGGCTGAGGCGCTGGCGACGGTGCTCTACCAGGGGCGGCCCACCTACCACGCGATCATCCTGGCGCGCGCGGGCCTCACCATTGCCCGCTTTCCGGATGATGCACGCGGCCTCTCGATCTCCTTCGCCGATGCGGGCTCGACCAGCGGCTGGCTCATCCCGCATCACTGGTTCGCGCAGCAGGGCATCGAGGTGCGGCGCTTCTTCCAGTATCGCGACGGCGCGAGCCATGCGGCGAACGTGATTTCCGTGGCCTCGGGCCAGGTGGACCTCGCCACCGATTTCGACCGCAACTTCAACGCCATGCTGGCTTCCGGCCGGGTGCGGCCCGAGCAGGCGCGCATCGTCTGGCAGAGCGAGCCGCTGCCCAATGACGCGCTCGCCGTCCGGCATGACCTGGATGCGGCGACGAAATCGGCACTCGCCGCCGCCGCGCTCGCCATCACGCCCGAGCAGGCGGTACGCGTCATGCCGGCCAACTACACGGGCTGGGTGGCGGCGACCCCCAGCACCTATGCGCTGATCGAGGCGGCGGGGCGGTCATTGGGGCGGCTGCGCACCTCGTGAAGCTGGGTTGGCTTGCCTTCATCGCTCTGCTGCTGGGCTCGGCCTGGGTGGTGGCGCCCGATCCGGCGCGGCTGGCGGCCGGGTTGCCGCGCCTCGCGGGCTGGCTTGCCGGCGCCTGGCCCCCCGATTTCTCCGATGCCGGGGACATTGCGCGCCGCGCGGGCGAAACGCTGGGTATCGCCACCCTCGGCACGCTCGCCGCCGCGCTGATGGCGGTGCCGCTCGCGCTGCTGGCGACGCGGCAGGTGACGCCGGGCTTCGCGCTCTACCACCCGCTGCGCGCCGTGCTGGATGCGTTGCGCGGCGTGGATGGCTTCGTCTTCGCGCTGCTCTTCGTCGCCGCCGTGGGCCTCGGCCCCTTCGCGGGCATGCTGGGCGTCGCGCTGCATTCGGCGGGCTCGGTCGCCAAGCTCTGGTCCGAGACGATGGAGGAGGCCGATCCGCGCCCGGCCGAGGCGATCCTCGCGGTCGGCGGCTCGCGCTGGCATGTCGCGCTCTGTGCCCTGGTGCCGCAGACGCTGCCGCAGAACCTGGGCGCGCTGCTCTATGTGTGGGAGGCGAATATCCGCGCCTCCACCGTGCTCGGCCTGGTCGGTGCGGGCGGGCTCGGGCAGGAGCTGAAGAACGCGGTGGACCTGCTGGATTTCAACCGCGTGCTTGCCATCCTCATCGTCATCATCGCCCTGACCCTGGCGGCGGACCGCATCAGCGGCGCCCTGCGCCGAAGCCTGTCCTGAAGGTTGCCTCGCATGATCCCGACGCTGCGGCTCGACGCGCCCCTCCTAGTCATGGGCGGGCCCTATTCCAACCTGCAGGCGACCGAGGCGCTGCTGGCCGAGGCCGCGCGGCGCGGCATCCCGGGGGAGCACATCCTCTGCACCGGCGATGTCGTCGCCTATGCCGCCGATGCCGCGGCCTGCTGCGACCTGATGATGCAGAGCGGCGCCCGGGTGCTGATGGGCAATTGCGAGGAGAACCTCGCGGCCGGCGCCGAGGATTGCGGCTGCGGCTTCGCCGAGGACACGGCGTGCGACCTGCTCTCGCGCGCCTGGTATGCCCATGCGCTCCGCCAGGTGACCGCCCGCCACCGCGCCTGGATGGGCGGGCTGCCGCGCCGCATCCATCTCGACCTGCCCGATGGCCGCAGGCTCGCCGTGCTGCATGGCGGCGCGCGGGAGATCAGCCGCTTCCTCTTCGCCTCGGCCGGGGATGAGGAATTGCGGGCGGAACTCGCGGCGACCGGCTGCGCCGGCGTCATCGCCGGGCATTGCGGCATCCCCTTCGCCCGGCGGCTTGCGGGCGGCGGGCTCTGGCTCAATGCGGGCGCGATCGGCATGCCGGCCAATGACGGCACGCCGCGCGTCTGGTTCGCGCTGCTGACGCCGGGGCCGCGCGAACTCGGCATCGAGATCCTGCCGCTCGCCTATGACCACGCCGCCGCCGCCGCCGCGATGCGCCGGGCGCGCCTGCCCGAGGGCTATGCGGCGGGGCTGGAGAGCGGGCTCTGGCCCTCCTGCGACGTGCTGCCGCCGGCCGAACTGGCCGCGCGCGGGCAGGCGCTGGCGCCGCGGCGCCTGGTCTGGTGAGGGCTCAGCGCGTCTCGCCGTAGTGTGAGCCGATCCGGTCGTCCCAGGCGCGGAGCATATAGGCGCGCGCGGCGGCGCTGAGCGGCGGCGCCACGGCGCGGCCTTCCAGCTCGGCCGCGAGCGAGGGCGTCAGCGCCTCGGTCCAGAGGCGGTCGGTCGGGGTCGTGTCGGTCACGCGCGGGCCGGTGCCGGGCACCAGGCCGCGGCCGAAGACGTGGCGCTGCATCCCGGGCTGGCCGAGGAAGGCGGCGAGGGGCTGCAACTGGGCGATGCGCGCCTCCGCCACGCCGCGCGGCACGGCGAGGATGAGGCTGTGCGGCAGCAGCGGCGCCGCCTGGAAGGGCGTGCAGAGCGTGTCGGGCGGCAGGAGGCGCTGGCCCATGCCCAGCAGGTAGGGGCCGAGCAGCGCGGTGCTGAGGTCCACGCCGCCCTCCAGGAATTCCTCCGTCGCCGCCTCGCCGGAGCTTGGGTAATAGGCGACGTGCTGGCCGAGCTCGGCGAGGTAGGCCCAGGTGGCGGGCCAGCCGGCGCGCGGATCGAGCGGATCGGAGTCGTTCAGGAGATAGGGCAGGCCGGTCACGAAGGTCTGGCCGAAGCGTGACTGGCCGGGCCGCGTGTACTGGAAGCGCCGCGGATTCTGCCGGGCATAGTCCAGCAGCTCCTCCGCCGTGCGCGGCGCCGTGGGCAGGACGGAGCGGCGATGCACCAGCACCGGGCCGCCCGGCACGGCACCGAGGACGAGGCCGCTCGCGCCGATGCGCTCCTGCACCAATTGCCCGGCGGGGGTCAGGCCCGGCGTATTGGCCGCCAGCAGCGCGGCCGGCACCTCCTGCCAGAGGTCGCGCGCGGCGCCGAGCGCATGGCCCGCGATGTTGGTGATCACGGCATCGGTGCCCGGCAGCCCGGCCTCGACCTCCTCGCGCAGCTCGGTCGCGATCCAGGGCACGTTCTCGATCCGCAGCGTGCCGACCGGCAGGTGGAAATCCGGATGATCCTGCAGCTCGGTGAGTACGGCCGTGTTCAGCCGCGGCCCCTCGCCGGCGATGACGACGAAGAGGTCACCCGCGTGCGGGGCCTGGGCCCAAGCCGAAGGGGGGGCGCGCGTGGCGCCGGCCGTGGCGGCGGCGGCCAGCAGGGAGCGGCGGGAGAGGCGGCTCATCGGGGCGGCGCCAGGCCGCGCAGCCCTGCCGGAACGCCGCGCACCTGCGACTGCTCCGCGCTCAGGTTGCGCGACCACTGGGCCTGGACGGGCGCGGGGGAGGGCGGCTCGGCCACCTCCTCATCGCCGCGCCAGCGGGCCCAGGCGGCCTGGGCCGCGCCCATCAGCCGCTCGGTGCGGGAGGGCGGGGTGGCAGGCGTGGGGGGCACCAGCGCCGGGGGCTGCGGGGCCATGTGCGGCGCGATGCGCGTCTGCAGCACCAGCGCCGCGCCGAAGTAATCGGGCGCGTCGGCGACGCCGAGCGGCGTGCCCACCGTCTCGCCGAAGCGGCTGCGGACCAGCGCATGGATGGCGCGGATGCCGGCATGGCCCGGATAGGGCGCGATCTCGCCGGTCCCGAGATCCACCCAGGCGGGCGGGCGCCGGGGGTGGTTCGGGAAGTCCCAGAATTCGCGGGAGGCCGGGAGCGGGCCCACATCCAGCCCCTGCCAGGCGAGGTTCAGCGGCACCCGCACCGCATCCCAGGCGAAGCGGTTGGGCCAGCGGCCGGCATTCACCGGCGGCCCGCCCTGTGCGGGCAACAGCAGCCAGTCGGGTGGCAGGCGCCAGCGGCCGAAGGCCGCCTCGTCCATCAGCCGCAGCCCATCCTGCTCCAGTGCCGCCCAGCGCGCATCGGGCACGAGGCGCGAGAGGGCGCGCAGCGCCGGAAAGGCGTAGTAGGAGAGGTTGATGATGACGCCCTGCGAATCCTGGAAGCCATGGATGCCGGGCAGCAGCAGCGTGCGGCCCTGGAACTCGATCACGCAGCAGCGCAGGATGTCGGCCGTGATGCGCTGCGCTGCCTCGCGATAGGCGGGGACGTTCCAGCGCTCGGCCGCCATGAGGAGCGACCAGGCGATGAAGATGTCGCCATCCGTCGCGTTGTTCATGTCGGTCACGCCGGCGCGGCTGTTGGGGTCGAAGCGCCAGGCGGCGAGGCTGTCGCTCGGGCGCGCCAGGTTGCGGCGCGTCCAGTTCCACATCAGGTCGAAGCGCGCGCGGTCGTCGAAATGCACGGCGAAGAGCATGGAATAGCCCTGGCCCTCGCTGTGCGAGATGCCGCGGTTGGCGGTATCGATGATGCGGCCCTCGGGCGCCATGTAGCGCCGCACATAGGCCTGCCATTCATTGGGCCCGGGCGGCGGGGGCGGGGCGGCCAGCGCCGGGGCGAGGGTCAGCAGGAAGGCGGCCAGAAGGATGAGCGCGCGGTGCGTCAGGGCCAGGGGCATGCGGGCGTCTCCAGTCGAGGGCAACGCTTGCACGCGAATGCGCCCGGTTCAAGCTGGCATTCAGATTTTGCGATAAGGCGACGCGCGCCGGCCTGCGGCTAATCCGCCCGGATATTCGCCGCCCGCACCACCTCCCGGTAGCGCGCGAGCTCGGCCTGGAGCAGCGCGGCCATCTCCTCGGGCGTCCTGCGCCAGGGCGTCATCCCGATCTGGCCGAGGCGCTGGCGGAACTCGGGCTCCTCCTGCATCGCGTCCAGCGCGGCGGCGAGGCGGCGGAGGATGGCGGCATCGGTCCGGGCAGGGGCGAAGAGGCCCTGCCAGGCCAGCATCTCCACGCCCTGGAAGGCGGGCAGGCTGGCCAGCGGCGGCAGGCCCTCGATGACGCGGAGCGAGGAATTGGCGAAGCCCTTGATCCGCCCCTCGCGCAGCAGCGGCGCCGTGCTGGTGACGGTGAGCACGGCGAGGTCGAGCCGGCCGGCGATGAGGTCGGTCGGGATCTGCGCGGCGATGCGGTAGGGCACGTGCTCCAGCCGGATGCCGGCGCCGCGGGCGATGATCTCGCCCCAGAGGTGCAGCGAGGTGCCGGTGCCGGAGGTGGCGAAGGTCAGCCCCTCCGGCCGGGAGCGCGCCAGGGCCAGCAGGCTGTTCAGGTCATTCGCCGGCAGGTCGGGCCGGCCGACCAGCGTGAGCGGCAGCGAGGCCAGCATGCCGATGGGCGCGAAGTCGCGCAGCGGGTCGTAGCGCACGGCGCCCGGCGTGACGAAGGGCGAGATGGTGAAGGGGCTCTCCACACCCAGCAGCAGCGTGTAGCCATCGGGTGCGGCGCGGGCCACGCGCTCGGTGCCGATGGTGCCGCCGGCCCCCGGCGCGTTCTCCACCACCACGCTCTGGCCGAGGCGGCGGGTGAGTTCGGCGGCCGCCAGCCGCGCCACCGTGTCCACATTGCCGCCGGCGGCAAAGGGCACGACGAGGGTGATGTTCCGCGTCGGCCAGGACTGCGCGAGCGCGGACGTGGCGAGGGGGGCGAGCAGCAGGGCGCGGCGGGGGATCATGCGAGGCTCCCTTGGGGAAAGATCTCGGCGGCCAGGGCATCGAATTCCTGGGCGAAGGCACCTTCGAGGTGGCGGCGCGCGGGCTCCGGCAGGAAGGAGCCGCGGATGCCGTTCAGCATGAAGCCGCGCAGGTCCGGCAGGCCGAAGCCGAAATCCTCCACCATCATCCGCCAGCAGCGCGTGGGGGTGACCTGGTGCAGCGGCGGGTCGTCGGTGTTGGGATGGATCAGCAGCCCGGCTTCCGGCATGCGGGCCAGCGGGTGGCCCTCGGGCCAGTTCTCCAGCGTGCGGAGGTAGTAGGAATTGGTCGGCACCACGGTGAAGAGGATGCCGCGCTCGGCGCAGCGCGCGGTCAGCGCCGGGTCCTCCAGGACGGTGTAGCCGTGGTCGATGCGGTCCACCTCGCAAAGGTCGATCGCGGTCGCGATGTTGCGCGGGTGGCAGCCGAATTCGCCGGCATGGGCGGTGAGCTTGAAGCCCGCCTGCTTCGCCATGCGCCAGGCGCGCCAGAAGAGCTCGGGCGGGCGGTCCGTCTCGCGGTAGTCGATCCCCATGCCGATGATGGCGTCCCGCCGGTGGGCCAGCATCCATTCGGCCACCTCGGTCGCGGCCTCGGGCGGGGCCTCGCGGTCGATGGACGGGATCAGCAGGGCGGAGACGCCGAAATCGGCCGCCGCATCCGCGAAGCCCGCCAGGATGGCGTCGGCGCCCTTGGCGTAGCTGAACAGATGCGCCGTGCCGGTCGGGTTCCAGAAGATCTCGGAATGGCGCACGCCATGCGCGGCCGCATCCTGCAGGTGTTCATAGGCGATGCGGTGCAGGTCCCGCGCATCGCGCAGGATGCGGCTCTCCAGCGCGCGCAGGATGTGCAGCACGCCCTTGGGCTTGGCGTCGCGGGCGTAGAGCGATTCCGCCTCGGCCGCGGGCATGCCGCAGCGGGCGGCCATCTCGGCGAAGGTGGATTGCCGCACCGCGCCCAGCAGATGGACGTGCAGGTCCACCTTGGGCAGCGCGTGGCAGAAGGTTTCGAGCCGTTCGGTCATCGGCGCATCCTGCCACGCCGGCGGGGAGATGACAGGCCCGGCCCCGCATGCGACGAAGCGGCCCATGCAGAAGCCCGCCAACCCCCGTTTCTCCTCCGGCCCCTGCGCCAAGCGGCCCGGATTCTCGCTGGATGCGCTGCAAGGCGCGCTGCTCGGCCGCAGCCATCGCGCGGCGGCACCCAAGGCGCGCCTCGCCGAGGTGATCGAGCGCTCCCGGGCCATCCTCGGCATGCCGGCCGATTACCGGCTGGGCATCGTCCCCGCCTCGGACACCGGCGCGGTCGAGATGGCGCTGTGGAGCCTGCTTGGCCCCCGTGGCGTGGATGTGCTGGCCTGGGAGAGCTTTTCCGCCGAATGGGCGCATGACATCCAGGCCGAGCTGAAGCTCACCGATCTGCGCCTGCTCAAGGCACCCTACGGCCAGCTGCCGGATCTCTCCGCCGTGGATCCGGCGCGGGATTGCGTCTTCGTCTGGAACGGCACCACCAGCGGCGTGCGCCTGCCCCATGCCGACTGGATCAGCGATGCGCGCGAGGGGCTGACCATCTGCGACGCGACCTCGGCCGCCTTCGCCATGGACCTGCCGTGGGAGAAGCTCGATGTCGTCACCTGGTCCTGGCAGAAGGTGCTGGGGGGCGAGGCGGCGCATGGCATGCTGGCGCTCTCGCCGCGCGCGGTCGCGCGCCTCGAATCCCACAAGCCGGCCTGGCCGCTGCCCAAGGTGTTCCGCCTGGCCAAGGGCGGCAAGCTGATCGAGGGCATCTTCCGGGGCGACACGATCAACACCCCCTCCATGCTCTGCGTCGAGGATGCGCTGGACGGTCTGCGCTGGGCCGAGGGGGTGGGGGGGCTGCGCGCCCTCGTCGCCCGCGCCGAGGGCAACCTCGCCACCATCGCGGGCTGGGTGGAGCGCAGCGACTGGGCGCGCTTCCTGGCCGATGAGCCGGCCACGCGCTCCTGCACCAGCGTCTGCCTGCGGATCGTGGCGCCCTGGTTCACCGCGCTCGATCCGGGCGTGCAGGCCAAGGCCGCCGCGCGGCTCTCGGCGCTGCTGGAGGAGGAGGGCGTGGCACTCGACGCCGCCAGCTATCGCGACGCGCCGCCAGGCCTGCGGATCTGGTGCGGCGCGACGGTGGAGCAGGAGGACGTGGCCGCCCTGCTCCCCTGGCTTGATCAGGCCTTCGCGCGCGTCACGGCCGAATTCGCGGGCTGAGCGCGCCCGCCGAGACGCCAGCCATGCCGGCCGGCCCAGGGCGAGGAAGGCTCCAGCGCCGCCGCGTCGAGCAGCGCCTCGCCCATGGCGCGGATGCCGCGGTGGCGGCGCGTGACCACATGCTCGCCGATGTTGCGCAGGAGCCGCTGCCAGCGCCGCGTGAGGGGCGCGGCCGAGAGCAGATAGGCGCCGCGCGACTGCTCCTGCGTCATCTGCCGCCAGAGGGCGGCGGCATGCGTCGCATCCGCGCCCGTGGGCGGCGCGTCGCCCGGCCGCCGCTTGCGGAAGACGATGGAGGTGTGCGCCAGGTTCTCGCCCGCGCAGGGCGTGAAGCCAGCCTGCCAGGCGGCGGCGACCAGCGTCTCGGGCGTGAAGTTCCAGATATGCGCAGCGTGGAAGGTGTTGGCGAGCTGCTTGCGGATGCCGGCCAGATTCGGCACCTCGATGAAGAGCAGGCCCTCGGGGGCCAGGGCGGCGTGGATGCGGCGCATCGCGGCCCAGGGATCGGTCAGGTGCTCCATGACGTGGTTCATGGTGACGAGGTGCAGCGCCTCGCGCGGAAATTCGGGGCTGTCCCAGCCGCCCTGGCGGATATCCACCTCATATTCGCGGCGGGCGAATTCGGCATAGCCCCAGTTGGGTTCGAGGCCGGTGGCGGCGAAGCCCGCCTCGCGCATCACGAAGGTGAACTCGCCCGAGGAGGCGCCGATGTCGAGCACGCGCGCCTTGGTGGATGGAATGGGGGCGGGCAGCAGCGGCGCCAGGCGGCGGGCGCGGGCCATGGCGCCGCGCAGGGCGCGCAGCGCATGCTTGCGCTTGGGCGTGAAGCCGCCCTTGTATTCCAGGCGATAGCGGGTCGCGTAGAAATCGCTGACCGCGCTCTCGTCCGGGATCTCGGCATGGCTGACGAGGCCGCAGCCGGTGCAGAGGGCCGTCTCCAGCGCGGCGCCGCCGCGGCCGCGATCGGCCACGAGGCGGCGCGTGGCGGTGCCGCAGAGCCGGCAGGGGCTTGCCGGGAAATCCTGACCGATCTTCATGCGCATCTCCATCGTCCGGGGCGCGGCCTAACGGGCGGGCGCCCCGGCGGGCTGACGCGGCGTGTCAGCGCGATGTCAGGAAGGGCGGGCTAAGGGGGCATATGCGGATCCTGGTGGTGGAGGATGAGGCGGGCATCGCGCGGGACGTCCTGCGGGCCCTGGCGCATGCGGGTTTCGCGGCGGAGCACGTGGCCGAGGGCGGCGCCGCCTGGGAGCGCGGCGGCACGGAGGCCTTCGACGCCGCCATCCTCGACCTCAACCTGCCCGGCGTGGACGGGCTCTCCCTGCTGCGCCGCTGGCGGGCGGAGGGGGTGGGCTTTCCCATCCTCGTGCTCTCGGCCCGCGCCACCTGGGCGGTGCGGGTGGAGGCGATCGATGCGGGCGCCGATGACTACCTGGTGAAGCCCTTCGCCATGGAGGAATTGCTGGCCCGGCTGCGCGCCATCCTCCGCCGCAACGCGGGGCTTGCCGGGAATGTGCTGCGCGCGAGCGGCCTCGCGCTCGACACGCGGGCGCGGCGGCTGACGCGGGATGGCGAGGCGGTGGAGCTGACGCCGCTGGAATTCCGCCTCATCGCCTATCTGATGCACCATGCCGGCCGCGCCGTTCACCAGACCGAGCTGATGGAACATCTCTACGCCGACGAAGCCGACCGCGCGGACAATGCGGTGGAGGCGCTGGTGGCGCGGCTGCGGCGCAAGATCGGCCCGGAGGCGATCCGCACGCGGCGCGGCCATGGCTATGTGATCGAGCCATGACGCGCTCGCTGCGCGCGCGCTTCGCCTGGGCCGGCCTCGCCATGACGGCGGGGCTGATGCTGGTGCTGGGCCTCGTGCTGCAGGGCCTGTTCGAGCGCCATGTGGAACGCGAGGCGGAGGTGCAGCTGGAGGTGGATCTTCGCATCCTGGCCCGCGTCGTCGCGACGGGCGAGGGCATCGCCGCCCGCCTGCCGCCGCTGCCCGACCCGCGCTTCGCCGAGCCCTTCTCGGGCCTCTACTGGCAGATCCGTGACACGCGGACGGGCGAGACCTGGCGCTCGCCCTCGCTTGGCGGCTTCACGCTGGAGATGCAGCCCGCGCCGCCCCGCCCGGGCGAATTGCACCGCGTCATCCTGCGTGGCCCCGGGGGCGGCAAGATGATCGCCCTGGAACGCGAGCTGGGCGAGGCGCCGGGCGGGCCACTGCGCGCCGTGGTGGCGGTGGACCGCAAGGTGCTGGACGCCACCAAGCGTGCCTTCTTCTGGGAGTTCCTGCCGGTCCTGGCCTTGCTGGCCCTGGCCATGCTGGTCGCCTCCCTGGTGCAGGGGGTGATCGCGCTCAGGCCCATCGCGGATGCGCGGCGGGCGCTCGCCGCGCTGCGCGCCGGCAAGCGCGAACGGCTGAGCGGCGCGCTGCCGGCGGAGCTGGACGGCCTCGCCCAGGATTTCGACGCTCTGCTGGAGGGGCAGCGCCGCGCCTCGCGCATCGCCCGCGAACGCGCGGCCGACCTCGCGCACGGGCTGCGCACGCCGCTTGCCCTGCTGGCCGCCCGCGCGCGGGAGCTGGAAGGCCGGGGCGAGCTGGAGGCGGCGGCCGAATTGCGCGAACTGGCCGATGCCATGCAGGCGCGGCTCGCGCGGGAACTGGCGCGGGCGCACATCCATGGGCCGCCGCGCCTGGGCGGGCGCGTGGCGCTGGCGCCGCTGGCCCGCCGCATCGCCGATGCGCTGGCCCGCTCCCCCGCGGGCGAGCGCCTCGCCTGGGAAGTGGCGGTGCCCGACGGGCTGACGCTGACGGGCGATGAGGGGGACATGCTGGAGCTGCTCGGTTCGCTGCTCGACAATGCCGGGAAATGGGCGCGGGCGCGGGTGCGCGTCATGGCCGAGGCCGCGCCCGAGGGCCTCGTCCTCCGCGTCGAGGATGACGGGCCGGGCATCGCGCCGCAGGACCGCCGCGCGGCGCTGACGCGGGGTGTCAGGCTGGATGCCTCGGTGAGCGGGACGGGCCTCGGCCTCGCCATCGCGCAGGACATCGTGGCCGCCTATGGCGGCGCGCTGGAGCTGGAGGCGAGCGAGTGGGGCGGGCTCGGCGTGCGGATCACGCTGCCGCCGGGCGGCGGTCAGACCTCGACGACGACGTAGTCTTCCTCGACGCGCACGGGGAAGGTCTCGGCCTGCAGCGCCTCGCCCTTCTCGACGCAGGCGGGGAAGGCGCGGACCTTCATGCGGCGCGGGTCGAAGCGGGACTTGCCGGTGCGGATGTCGAACTCCCAGGCATGCCAGGGGCAGCGGATGATCTCGCCGGCGCGGCCATAGCTGTATTCGCCGGGGCAGGGGCTCTCGACCAGGCCCATGACCGGGCCAGCGGCGAGCGAGCCGCCCTGGTGCGGGCAGCGGTCGGAGAGGGCGAAGAACTCGCCGCCCAGGTTGAACACCACGACGCGCTTGCCATTGGCCTCGACCAGGCGCCGTTCGCCGGGCGGGATTTCGGCCACCGGCGCAACCACGTGCCTCATCTCAGAAGCCGTAGAGCTTGCGCGCATTGCCGCCATAGATCGCGGCGCGCTTGTCCTCGGGGATGAAGCTCGGGATCGCGGTGCGCGGGTCGTCGAA
Source organism: Sediminicoccus rosea (assembly GCF_033547095.1). Taxonomy (NCBI): domain Bacteria; kingdom Pseudomonadati; phylum Pseudomonadota; class Alphaproteobacteria; order Acetobacterales; family Roseomonadaceae; genus Sediminicoccus; species Sediminicoccus rosea. The sequence goes on from NZ_CP137852.1 coordinate 2,083,385, forward strand.
ATCCCAATGCGGATAGTCGCTGGCGTAGAGGATCTTCTCCCAGCCGATCCAGCTCATGCAGTCGAGCAGGTGCTCGGGCCGCGGCGGTTCCTCGATGGGCTGGGTGCTGACCCAGATCTGGTCTCGGATCTGCTGCGAGGGCAGGCGCTTCATGGCGGGCAGCTCGGACTTGAGCATGGGCCAGTGCCGGTCGAGCCGCCACGCGACGCTGGGCAGCCAGCCGAAGCCGCATTCGATGAGGATGATGCGCAGCTTCGGGAAGCGTTCCAGCACGCCCTCGATCACCAGCGAGTTCACAAGCGACTGGCAGGACGTGGCGTGCTCGCTCACCTCCTCGATGTAGAAGCTGGGCCAGCCGCCATTGGTCATCGCCCAGCCGCTATAGCCGAAGGCATGGATGCCGATGGGCAGGCCCGCTTCCTCGGCCGCCTCGAAGATCGGCCAGTATTTCGGATTGCCGAGCGGGTGGGAGGTGCGGCTCATCAGCAGCACCTGGCAGAAGCGGGGATCACCGGCGCGCTTGCGGATCTCGCGCGCACTCGCCTCGGGGTCCTCATAGGGGACGACGACGCTGGCGCGCAGTCGCGCGTCGCGATCCACCCAGGTGGCGAGCTGCCACTCATTCACGGCGTGCGCCATGGCCACGGAGAAGGGATTGTTCTGGTCGCCCTGTGCGGTCGGCTGCAGCGGGTTCAGCACGCCCACATCCACGCCGTGGAAGTCGAGCATCTGCTCCTGCATGAAGGCGAGGTCGGAGGCCGGCGTGCCCTCGGCGGGCCAGGCGTCGCGGCGGCAGGCGAGCGGCTGCGACTTGAAATAGGGCGTGCCCTTCACGAAGCCGTGGCGCGGGCGGATGCCGAAGGTGTTGAGACGCTCGCGCATCTCGGCCGAGAGCCAGGGCTCGTAGTCGTTGATCGAGCGCGGGCGGGGGTGGATGTCCACATCCACCAGGCCTTGCGTGGCGGCGAGGGGACGGCCCAACCCTTTTGAATGGGGGGCGGCTTGCGGGCGGATCACATTCATGGGGTCACCTCCAGGGCGAGCCGATCATAGGTGGAAAGCGCGTTCTCCACGCAGATTTTCCGCGCGAGCCCGGCATCGAGGCCGGGCGGCAGGCGCGGCGGGCCGTCGAACTGCCAATGCGGCCAGTCGCTGGACCAGAGCAGCATCTGGTCGCTGCCCAGGTGGTCCATCACGCGCTGCACGGTTTCCGCATCCTCCGGCGCGTCGAAGGGCTGGATGGAGAGGCGGACATTCTCGCGCACCACGTCGAAGGGATTGCGGTCGAGCCAGGGGACCTCGAAGCGCACGCCCTTCCAGCCCTTCACCAGGCGCCAGAGGAAGGCCGGCAGCCAGGAGACGCCGGATTCCAGCAGCACGACCTTGAGTGTGGGGAAGCGGACGAAGACGCCCTCGGTGATCAGCGAGGCCATGGTGCTCTGGAAGGCCTGCTGGTTCGCGGCATAATCCTCGGCATACCAGGACGGCCAGCCCAGCGAGGTGACCGGGTTGCGATAGGCCGTGCCGGCATGGATGGCGAGCGGCAGGTTGTGCTTCACCAGCGCCTCGAAGACCGGCCAGTTGTGCCGGCGGCCGAGTGGTGTCTCGCCCATCACCAGCACCATGGCCTGCACGAAGCGGGGATCGGGCGCGCAGCGTTCGATCTCGGCCACCGCATGTTCGGTGTTGAACATGGGCAGCACGATGGAGCCGGCGAGGCGCGGGTCGGCGTCCAGCCATTCGGCGCGCGTCCAGTCGTTCAGCGCCGAGGTGAAGGCATGCGCCATGTCCTCGTTGAAGACGAGTTGCACGCCATAGAGCGGCGTCACGATGCCGCGCGAAACCCGCCACGGGTCCAGCACCTGCTCGCGCAGATGGCCGATGCGCGAGGCGGGCCATTCACCGGCGGGGCGCCAGTCGGCGCGCACGGTCTTGGGCGCCTTGGGCGGATAGGCCTGGGTGTCGAAGCCTTCCATCCCGCGCAGCGTGATCTGGTCCCGCCAGAGGTCGGGCAGGTAGGGCGCCAGCGCGGACAGCCCCGGCACCATGGGATGGAGATCGGCGTCGATCGCGCCCGCGGGCAGGTCCATGGCTCGTTTCCTTTCCGGGGAGCTTGCCATGGGCCCGGCCCAGCGGGAAGCGTCAGCGGCAGACCGTCCGCCCATCGTCGCGGCGCCAGCAATTGCGGCGCGGCGGCGGCTGCGGCGTGGTGACGACGCCGACCGCCGCACCCGTCAGCGCACCCGCCACGGCGCCGATCGCGGCCCCCTGGCCGCCGCCCGCCAGCGCCCCGATCGCGGCGCCGCCGCCCGCGCCGATCAGCGCGCCGCCGGCGGCGCGCTGGCCCTGGTTGTAGGGATTGGTGCAGCCCATGGTGCCTAAGGCGAGCGCGGCCAGCAGCAGGGTCATGGGAATCGGTCGTGTGCGCATGGAAACCTCCTTGGTCGGGGAAGGTTTCCCGCGCGAAAAAGGCGAAAAGATGGGCGGGTCCTACAACTTGCAGATGTGAATCGTGCGATCCTCGATCAGCGGCTCATAGGCGGCACGGGTGCGCGCGAGGCGCGGATTCTGCGTGTGCGCCTTGAAGGCCGCGTCATCCGCATAGACCTCGTAGAGCATGACGCGCGAGAGATCGGGCCCTTCCTTGCTGCCCGGCTGCAGCACGTCGAAGCGCTCGCAGCCCGGCTCGTCGGCCAGGGTGCCGGCCGCGTGGTCGCGGATGATGGCATCGAAGGCGGCATGCGCGCCGGGCTTCAGCTTGAATTCGACGACGAGGGCGATCTTGGCCATGGGGCTCTCCGGTGTTTCCGGGCGCCATTGCGGGGCCTCCGCGCGCCCCCGTCAATCCGGCCCGAGGCGGCAGAGCTGGGAGGAGCGGCCCTCGATCAGCGGCGCGAAGGCGGCCTTGGTCGCCTCATGCCGCGGCTTCGCCCAATGCGCCTCGCGCGCCGCCTGGTCGCGGAAGACCTCGTAGAGCATCAGGCGCAGGGGGTCGGGCCGGCCTGCCGCATCCATCGCCTCCAGCACGTCGAAGCGCTCCAGACCCGGCTCATCCGCGAGGCAGGCGGCGGCGTGGCGGCGCATGAGGTCCAGCAACGCCGCGTGGCAGCCGGGCCGGACCTCGAAGGTGACGATCAGGGCGATCCTGGACATGCGGAATGCTCCTCGCGCTCGGCGTCGTGCGGTGGCATATCACGGCCCAACAGGAGGAACACATGACCCGCATCACCCGCCGCACCCTCGGCGCCGCGCTCCCGCTTCTCGCGACACCCGCGCTTGCCCAAGGGGGGGGGCAAGGCGGCTTTCCGCAACGCAACGTCACCATCATCGTGCCCTTCGCGCCGGGCGGCAGCACCGATGTGCTGACGCGGCTGATGGCCGAGCGGATGACGCAGACGCTGGGCCGCCCCGTGCAGGTGGAGAATCGCCCGGGCGGCAACACCATCGTCGGCGCCGAAGCCGCGGCGCGCGCCGCACCCGATGGCCACACGCTGCTGATGGCGGCCGGCACGACGCTGACGGTGAACCCCATCATCCAGCGCAACCTCTCCTACAAGATCGAGGATTTCGCGCCGGTCACGCTCTGCTCCACCTTCCCCTTCGCGGTGATCGCCCGCCATGACGGCCCGCGCGACATCCCGGCGCTGGTCGCCGCCGCCCGCGCGCGGCCGGGCCGCATCACCTACGGCACCAACGGGCCGACGACGCTGACGAATGTCGCGATGCTGATGGTGCTGGAGCGGCTGGGCGTCACGATGCAGGACGTCACCTATCGCGGCGACGCGGCGCAGCTGAACGACTTCCTGGCCGGCAATCTCGACCTGCTGGTGGTGGCGGGCAGCACGGCGCTGCCGGTCCATCGCAACAACCAGGGCCGGATCCTCGGCTGGACCAGCGCGCAGCGCGTGCCCTCCACGCCCGACGTGCCGACCTTCGCGGAATTCACGCCGGGGCTGGAGGCGTTGAGCTGGTTCGGCCTGCTGGCGCCGGCCCGCACGCCGCCCGCCGCCATCGAGGCGCTGAACGCCGCCGCCGTGGCCGCGCTGGGCGATGAGCGCATCCGCGACCGGCTGACGAATGACGCGCAATTCGTCCAGGGCAGCACGCCGGCCGAGTTCAGCCGCTTCCTGGCCGCGCAGCTCGAGGCCTGGAGGCCGGTGCTCAGCCGCATGGAAGTGCCGCTGAACTGAGCTGTGCCGCGGCCGGGACGGCGCCCGGGTGCGCGATGCGGCATGCATCAATTGTCGAGAATTGTGCGCGGGGCGCGGGCCGCCTTGGCTTGGCCCCGCACTCGTCTAGGTTGAGGCATTCAGCGCATCGTTCCGGATTTGAGCGGCTTCCTTCACGCCCCCACCGTCCTTTTCGTCGCGGGCTTCGTCGGTCTGATCGGCAGCCTGCTGCTGGTGCGGAACAGCGAGCATGGCGGCCGGGCGAGCGGCCGCCCGGTGCCCACCGCCTGGCTGATCGCCTCGATCATGCAGGCGCTCGCCTCCTTCGGGCATGCGCTGCGCGGCGAACTCCCGGCCTTCCTGGTGTTCACGACGGTGAACGCCGCGCAACTGCTCGCGATCAGCCTGCTCTGGCTCGGCGCGCGTCGGATGGCGGGGCATGCGGTGGCGCGCTGGATCGCGCTGCTGCCCTCCGCCATCTGGGTGCTGGCCTGCCTCGTCCCGGGCTTCCTCGAATCACCGGGCGCGCGCCTCGCGCTCTATGCGCCGCTCGCCAATGGCGCGGCGCTCTGGGCGGCCTTCGAGATGTGGCGCGTGCACCGGCGCGAGGGGCTGCGCGCCGCGCTCGACATGGCGGTGCTTGTCACCATCGTCGTGCTCGGCCTGCTCGGCGTCGTGCTGTATTCGGCGGTGGTGCCGCCCACGCAGGCCGGGCCGCAGGCCTTCTTCTCGGTCATCCCGGCACTGCTGACGGCGCTCTACGGCACCACGCTGCCCTTCCTCATGCTGGCGGTGACGCGCGAATGGGATGCGCGGGAGGAGGGCGCGCGCGCCGCCGTGCTGCTGCGCACCGGCCGCGCCCAGGTGGAGCGGCTGCATGCGGGTCTGCCGGCCGAGATCTTCCTCTGCGACGTGGCGCCCGACGGCGAGATCAGCCTGCTCTATCGCGGCGGCGACATGCAGACGGTGACCGGCTGGCCGGCGGATGAACTCGCGCGGCGGCCCGATCCCGCGACGCTCGCCCATCCCGGCGATGCGACGCTGGCGGACAAGCTGCCCCGCCTGCTGCTGGAGGGACGCGTCGGCTATGAGTGGCGGATGCGCCAGCCCGGCGGCGGCTGGCGCTGGCTGCACACGCTGGTGCGCGTGCTGGAGCGCCCGCCCGAGGGGGGCGCCGTGATCGTCGGCTACACCATCGACATCCAGGCCCGGCACGAGGCGGAGGCGCGCGCCATGGCCGCGGCACGCCTCGCCTCGCTGGGCGAGTTGGCGGCCGGCATGGCGCATGAGCTGCGCCAGCCGCTGCAGGTCATCTCGCTCGCCGCCGAACTCGGCCAATACGCGGCGCGCGAGCGCGACCTGGACGAGGTGAATGTGCGGCTGGAGCGCATCGTCGAGCAGACGCAGCGCACCTCCCTGCTGCTCGACCGGCTGCGCCGCTTCGCGCGCGGCGCCGAGGCGGAGGCGCCGATGCAGCCCGTGCCGCTGGCCGAGGCGGTGGCGGGCGCGCTGGAGCTGGTGCGCCGCCCGCTGCTGGACCACGGCGTGGCGGTGGAGCTGGCGCTGGGCGAGCCGCCGCCCATCCTGCAGGCGCAGGAGATCCTGCTGGACCAGCTGCTCTCCAACCTGCTCCGCAACGCCTGTGACGCGCTGGCCGAGCGCCCGCCGGGCGCGACCCGGCGCATCCGCATCGCGGCCGAGCCCGGGCCGCCCGGCATGGTGCGGATCACCCTCGCCGATACGGGCGGCGGCATCGCGCCCGAGGTGATGGCACGGCTCTTCGAGCCCTTCGTGACGACGAAGGGGCCGGACAAGGGCACGGGCCTTGGCCTGTCCATCTGCCATGGCCTGGCCACGGGCATGGGCGGCACGATCGAGGCGCGCAACGAGGGGGAGGGCGCTGTCTTTACCCTGACCCTGCCGGCGGCGCCCGCCGCCTGAGGGCGCGGTGCGCGCGTGGATGTCAGCGCGCGGGCTCGGCCGCCACCTCGGCCGCGGCGAGGGTGACCTCGAAGCAGGCGCCGGCGCCCTCGTTGCGGCCCTGGAGCTTGGCGCCCATCCGCTCGGCGAGCCCGGCCGCGACGGAGAGGCCGAGGCCGATGCCGCGATCCGGCCCCTTCGTCGTCACGAAGGGCTCGAAGAGGCGCTCCATCACCTCGGGCGCGATGCCGCCGCCATTGTCGGCGACACTCAGCCGCACCTCGCCCCCCGCCCGCGTGGCGCCAATGGTGAGCCGGCGCGGCACGCCGGGCGGCAGGCCGGCCATGGCGTCGCGCGCATTGCCGATCAGCGTGACCAGGATGTGCTCCAGGATGGTGCGGTCGCAAAGCACCACGGGCGCCTCGCGCCCCAGTTCGACGCTCACCTCCACGTCGCGCAGCAGCCCGCTGGTCAGCGCCAGCGCGCCGCCCACCGGCTCCGCGAGCGTGACGGGCTTGATGGGCGGCCGCTCCTCCGGCTGGCTCGCGAAGCGGCGCAGATCCTCGATGATGCGCGAGGCGCGCAGCGCCTGGTCCATGATGACGTCGAGGGCGCGCCGCGCCGCCTCCTCCGCCGGGCCGTCCAGCGCGGCCTGGGTGTTCTCGGCCGTCAGGAGGATCGCGGTCAGCGGCTGCAGCAGCTCATGGGCGAGGCCGGTGGACATTTCGCCCAGCGAGGCGAGGCGCGAGGAGGTGATGGCCCGCGCCTCGGCCCGGCGCTCGCGGTCGATGTTCAGCGTGTAGGTCAGCACCTCGGCGCCGCCGCTCGCGTCGCGGCGCAGGCAGATGGCGCCGCGACGCACCCAGCTCCAGCCCCCGTCGGGGCGGCGCAGCCGCACCTCGTCCCGATGCGTCCCCTCGCGGATCGTACGCAGCAGCATGCTCGGCAGATCGGGCGCGTCGGGGGCGAAGAGATGGCGCGCGTCGTTCCCGCCGCGCAGCCCCGCCGCGGGCCAGCCGGTCACGGCGGTGATGTCGCCCTCGCGGAAGACGAGGGTGGAGGCGCCATCGGCCGTGACGCGGCGCACCGTGACGACGACGGGCAGCGCGCCCAGGATGCGGGCCATCTCGGCCCGGCCCTCGCGCAGCACCGCCGCCTCCTGCCGGGCCGCGATGAGCGAGGCGCGGCGGGCGAACCAGGCGGCCAGAGCGATGCCGATGGCGACGGCGGCACTGCCCACCAGCAGCCAGCGCAGCGCGGCCCAGGCCGTGGCCTCGATCTCCGCCACGGGCTGCGCGACCACGACCGTCCAGCCCGGGGCGGCGGTGAGGCGCTCCACGGCATAGACATTGGGCTGGTTCTGCCAGCCCGGGCCGGTGACGAGGATGCGCTGCACCCCCGCCACGGCCGGGCCCACCCAGCCTGGCGCCGACACGCCGGTGCTGCGCCCCGTCGCATCACGCGAATGGGCGAGGATGCGGAGATTGCCGTCCGCGATCGCGGCGAAGCTCTCGCCGCGCAGGCCGAGGTGCCGCACCATGGGGCGCAGCAGGGCGGGCGGGTAGTTGAAGCGCAGCAGGTGCGCCACCTCGCCCTCGCGGATCACGGGCAGGGTGATGGCGAGGCTGAGCGGTTGCCCCTCCTGCTCCACGAGGTCGGAGACGAGGGCCTGCGGCCGGCGCTTGGGGTCCGTCCCGGGTGGGCCCGGCGGAAGCACTTCGATGCGCCCGCCCAGCTCCTCGCCGATCCGCCCGATGTCGCGGATCGCGCCGGCATCGGGCACGCGCGGCAGCAGCCGGGGCGAGGTGGCGATGGTCCGCAGCGCGACCTCGAGCAGGCCGAGCTCGGCATCCACGGCGCCGGCGAGCGCGCGCGCGGTGTCGGCGAGGCGGGCATGTTCGGCGCGGCGATAGGCGGCGAGGCTCGTGCTCACCGCCGCGCCGAGGAAGGCGAGCAGCCCCAGCAGCAGCGCCAGCATGGCGCAGAGGCGATTGACCTCGATGCGCTTGCGGGCCTCCAGGGCACTGGCCGCGATGACGGGGGCGAGGGGTTGCACGGAACGCTTTCTACCGAACAGCGCGGATGGTGCAGCCGGTGCGCGGCTTCGCAAGGCGGATCGCGCCTGCTCGACAATTCTCCGCAAAGACAGGGCAGGCCTGTGTTACAGCCCGCCTGTCACGTACCATTCCGCCGCGTGACAGCCCGCTCATGCGCGCGGGTGACCGCCGCGTCCAGCTCGGCCAGGCGGAAGGGCTTCTGCACGAATTCCAGCCGCCCGCCCGGGGCCAGGTCGTCGAGGTCGCGCGGCATGGCGTGGCCCGAGATCAGCACCACCTCCAGCGCATCGGCCGCGCCACGCCCGGCGAGCGCGCGCATGGCAAGTTCGAGTCCGTTCTCGCCGGGCATGCGGATGTCGGTCACCAGCACGGCGATCTCGGGGTGGGCGGTGAGCAGCGCCATCGCCTCCTGCGCCGAGCCGGCCTGGAGCACCGGGCTCCAGCGGCGCGAGAGGGCCCGGGCCATCTCGCGCAGGATGTGCGGCTCGTCCTCCACCAGCAACAGGCTGACAGATTCGCTCATGTGGTTTCGCGCTCCGGCGTGGCCAGCGGGAAGTCGAGGGTGAATTCGGCGCCCCCGTCGGCGTTGCGCACCCGGATGTCGCCGCCGAAGCCGCGCATGGCCGAGTGGCAGATGGCGAGGCCGAGGCCGGTGCCCTTGTCGCTGGGCTTGGTGGTGAAGAAGGGCTCGAAGACGCGGCCCATCGCCTCGGGCGGGATGCCGCCGCCGGTATCGGCGAAGCGGATGGTCAGGCGGCCGGGCGTCTCCTCGACCTCGGCCGTGATCGAGATTTCGCGCGCGGCGCCGGCCGGCAGGGCGGCCAGCGCGTCGCGCGCATTGAGGAAGAGGTTCACGAAGACCTGCTCCGCGCCGACGGCATTGGCGCGGATCGGCGGCAGGATGGCGGGCAGGCGGTTGTGCAGGGTGATGCCGGCATCGCGCAGCGCGCCGCGCACCAGCAGCATCGCGCCCTGCACCACCGTCTCGAGCCGCACCTCGGCCAGGGCCTGGCGCTTGTCGGGGCTGCTGAAGAGCCGCAGGTGCTGCACCACCTCCTTGCAGCGCGCGGCCTGCTGGGCGACGAGATCCAAGGTCTCCAGCGCATCGGGGATGCCCGCCGCGCCATCCTCGTCCAGCGCGGCGGAGGCGTTCTCGGCGGCGAGCGAGATGACGGCGAGGGGCTGGTTCAGCTCATGCGCCATGTTGGCGGCGAGTTCGCCGAGCATGGTCAGCCGCGCGCTGGCGGCGGCCCAGGCGGCGGTCTCGCGCTGCTCGGTCACGTCGAGCAGGTAGCCCACGATGTCGCGCGCATCGGGCCCGACGCGCCGCGCCTCCTCGCGCAGCCAGCGCCAGCTGCCATCGGCCCGGCGGCAGCGGTATTCGACGAGGGCCTGGCCCTCGGTCAGGACGTGGCGCCGGAAATCGGCGCGCAGCGCGACCGTGGCCGCGTCCATCCGCTCCGCGGCCGCGGCGGGGTCGAGAAGCACCTCGGGCGGCCAGCCCGCCACGCGATGCAGGTTGGGCGAGGCGAATTCGGTGCGGAAGCAGGCGGCCTCCAGGCGGCCCGCATAGATGGCGACGGGCGCCGCCTCGAGCAGCTGTTCGAGCCGGGTCCAGGCGGTGGCGGTGGCGGCGCGGTCTGCCTCGGCATCGGCCAGCAGGCGGCGGGTGGCGCGCAGCCCCGCGCCGCGCAGCAGCGCCAGCAGCCCGCCCGCCAGCAGCAGCATGATCAGCGCGAAGGACGCCCAGGCCCAGCGCTGCAGCGCCACGAAGGGCTGGGAGACGATCGCCCAGTCCTCGGCGGCGGCCACCAGCAGCCGCCCCTCCGGCACCTTGCGGAAGCACATCAGCAGGTCCCGCCCGTCGAGCGCGCTGGGCGCGCGGAAGCTGCCGCGCGGCGCGTCACGCGCGGCGCGCACCGCCGGATGGTCGCCGAGTGGCGGGCGGGCGAGCTGCGCCTCGGCGTCTCGGCTGCGCGCGAGCAGCGCGCCGTCATCGAGCCGCATCAGCGCGGAGAGCGCGCCTTCCGCCGTCGAGATCTCGGCCAGGCGGCGCGACAGCAGGAGCGGGTCGAGCGAGACGATCGAGACGCCGTCAAAGCGGCCCTCCGCGTCGTGCAGCGGGTAGCTGAGCTGCAGGCTCCAGCGCCCGGAGATGCGGCCGATCAGCGGCTCGCTGACGAAGAGCGCCGCGGGGCGGTCCACATGCACCCGCACATGCTCGCGGTCAGCCAGCGGAATGGGCGCCCAGCCGGGCACGCTCGAGAAGGAGAGCACGCCCCGCGCATCGGTGGCGGCGATCTGCAGGATGCCGAGCGCCTCCTGCGCCGCGACGTCGGTGAGGTAGCCGCTGATGGCCTGCGCGCCGTCCCGGTTGCCCTGGCGCAGCAGGTCGCGCTGCAGCTGCTGCAGGACATGCACGCGCTGGATCGCCTCCAGGGTGCCTTGCAGCGTCTGGTGCAGCGCATCCACGGTGGAGAGGCAGCGCGCCTTCACCTCGCGCGCCAATTGCCGTTCCTCGTGCCGCAGCAACAGGAAGACGCCGCCCGTCCCGGTGGCGAGAACCGCCAGCCAGAAGCCGGCAGCGGCGATCCAGACCGGCCGTCCGGGGAGGCGTCCCTCCCGGCGGGGCTCAGCCATGGCGTGGCCTGGCGGGCGGGGTGGCCGCCGCGTCGAAGCCCACGAAGACATAGCCCACGCCGCGCAGCGCATGGATGCGGCGCGGCCCGTCGCGCTCGGGCTCGATCTTGCCGCGCAGCTTGGCCACCAGCGTGTCGATCGCGCGGTCCTCGACGCGGTAGGGGCGGCGCAACACGCGGCGGTGGCATTCCTCCCGGCTCACGGGCTGGCCCTGGCGCTCATGCAGCAGGTGCAGCAGCTCGAACTCGGAGGAGGTGAGGTGGACGATCTGCCCCTGGGGGTCGCGCAGCGTGCGCTCGGCCGCGGAGAACTCCCAGCGGGCGGCCGGGGGCTGGGTGGCGGGCAGGGCGGCGCCGCGGCGCAGCGCGATGCGGATGCGGGCCAGGATCTCGCGCGGGGGGGCGGATTTCACGATGTAGTCATCGGCGCCGCCCTCGAGTCCCGCGATCCGCGTCGCCTCGTCCTCGCTGCCGGTGAGCATGATGCAGGGCATGTCCGAGGTGGCGCGCAGGCGCCGCAGCACCTCCATGCCGGTGGCGCCGGGCATCATCTGGTCGAGGATGACGAGGTCGGGCGGGACGTCGGGCAGGGCGGCCAGGAAGGCCTCGCCCCCGTCATAGGCGAGGGCGGTGAAGCCCTCGCGCCCCAGCAGCCGGGCGAGCTGCGCGCCGAAGGCGGGGTCATCATCCACGACGGCGATCTTGGCGGTCACGGTGTCCAGGCGGTTCCAAAGGGTTGTGGCCCGGGGCGGAATCTTCGCCCCGGGCATGATTCCTGCCATGGTAGGACCGGCGCGCGGCGGCGTGAATACGCCACCTGAACCCTCCAACAAGTAGAGCTTTCAGGCATGGGCGTGGCCGGCATTTGCGATTGGCGCAAATTCATCCGGACATCTTCGCAAAAGGAGAATATCGATGACCAACCAGCGCCCCATGGCACAGTAAGACTAATTTTGAAGAGTTTTGTATTGTATCGGTGTGCTTTGTAGACAGCATGCATGCTTTGGCTGAACTCAACATGAACGCGATGGGGCCGTCGCTGGAGCCCCTGTGGCCTGGGCACCGACGCGGCTTCAGGCGGCCCGCCGGGGGCAGCTTGCCGCGCGAGGACGAAGCGGCGATCCCCCCGCCGGATGGCGGTTGATCAAGAATTCCAGAGCGATACAGGGGGCGGGCGGCAGTCCTGTCCGCCCCGCGATGGACGAGGCGCTTCGCCCCGTGCTTCATTGCGCGGGCACAACCATAGGCTGTAATTTTCGAAAATTCATGCGGCAACCGTTTGGCGATTGTGGATTTTTGTACCTGTGCTTGTGCAGCCGCCGCCAGGCGCGCAACTTCATTCGCGGATAGGCAGGAAAGTATTGCGTGTGACGCAGTCGGTCACTTCATCATGCCGGCAAGGCCCCGGAGCGGGCCGGACCGGCGCTCCGTCCCACGCCTTGCCTCAACAACGCGGGGAAACCGAGACATGTCCGACATGATGCCCTCCGTCACTGCCGGTGGCAGCGCACGGCGCCAGCGCCTGGACCGGGACCTGGACGCCGAGATCGGCCGACGGCTGCGCGCACGCCGTCGCGCGCGGCAATTGACGCTGCAGCAGCTGGCCGAGATTTCCGGCCTCACGGTGCAGCAGATCCAGCGCAGCGAATCGGGTGCGGCGCGCGTCACCGTCGTCGTGCTGCTGCGTCTGGCCGAGGCGCTGCAGACGCCGCCGCTCGCCCTGCTGCCCGACATGGCGCCCGAGGCCGGCGCTGAGACCGCCGAGGCGGAGTCCGAGGAATCCCCGGGCTCCACCGCGCATGACCTCGCCATCGGGCTGGCCCAGTATCTCTGGAAGCAGGGGCATTCGCGCGGCGGTTCGCGCTGAGACCAACGCTCACCGCCGGGTGAGGCGGAGCGCGAGGCCGAGGGCGAGCAGCGCCGCCGGCAGCAGCAGCAGGCCTTGCGGCGTGCGCCGCCGCGCTGATGCCTTGGGGCCGCCGCCCAGCCCCCCGTCCAGGCGCACCAGCCCCTCCCGGTCATGGGGAATCGCCGGGGTGAGCGTCGGGGCCACGGGTTCCTTGCCGCTCCAGGCGCGGGTGAATTCCGCGCCGAGCAGGAAGATCGCCGCCGAATAGTAGAGCCAGAGCAGCACGACGGCGAGCGAGCCCGCCGCGCCGAAATCCTCCGAGACCGCCGCCCGGCCGATGTAGAGGCCGATCGCCGCCTTGCCGAGCGTGAAGAGCAGGGCGGTCACGATCGCGCCCACCACCACATCCCGCCAATGCAGCCGCCGGTCCGGCAGGATCTTGAAGACAGCCGCGAAGAGGCAGGCGATCAGCGTGAAGGAGAGAGCGAAATTGGCGGCGCGCAGCAGCCAGGCCGCCGCCTCGCGCCCCGCCGTCAGCCATTCGCCGAGCGCGGCGATCCCGGCACTCGCGATCAGCGAGGCCAGCAGCAGGAAGCCCGTGGTGCCGACCAGGCCGATGCTCAGCGCCCGGGCGCGCAGGAAGGCCGCGATCATGCTGCCCTCGCCCGCCAGCGCGGGCGCCTCGGTTTTCCAGATGGCGTTCAGCGCGGCCTGCAGCGCGGCGAAGGCGCCCGATGCGGTGATGATCAACGTGGCGAGGCCGATGGCGAAGGCCCAGCCGCCGCGCACCTGGCCCAGCGCGCGCGCGGCCATCTCCTGCACCGTCGCCGCCGCCTCGCGCCCCAGGAGGCCGCGCAGCTGCGTGGCGAGTGCGGCCTGCACCTCGGCCTCGCCGAAGAGCAGGCTCGCGATGCCGGAGGCCAGGTAGATCAGGGGGCCGAGGGAGAAGAGGGTGAAATAGGCGATGGCCGCCGCGCGGGTCAGCGCGTCATCCTCGATGAAGCCCCGGAGCGTGTCCCGCCCCAGCCGATACGCGCCGCGCAAGATGAGCCCCCCGGTTGCAGCCCGCGCAACGCGGGGCCGCGCCGCGGGTTGCGCCGCTCAGTGCAGGCGGGGCGTCTTCAGGTGTCGCGCGCGGTCCGTGCTGGTGATGGCGAGGTCGAGCTGGCGGGCGCCGCGCGCCAGCGTCAGCCGCACCTCCGCCCCCGCCGGGCCGGCCGCGCGCACCGCCGTCCAGAGCGAGGCGAGGTCGTTCACCTTGCGCCCATCCACGGCCACGATGCGGTCGCGCGGCTTGACGCCCGCGCGCTCGGCCGGGCCGCCCTTGGCGAGGGAGCCGACGCCCACCTCCTCGTCATCCTCGGTCGCGTAGAGGCCAAGCCAGGGGCGCGCCGGGCGGCCGGAATGGCCGGTGCGGCGCAGCGTCTCGAGGATGGGCAGCAGCTCGCCCGTCGGCACCACCATGTTGAGGTCGAGCCGCTTTCCGCCCCGCTGCCCCTGCTGGAGGATGAGCGAGCCGATGCCGGCCAGCCGCCCCGTCGCGTCGAACAGGCCGGCGCCGCCCCAATGCGGATGGGCGGGGGCGGTGAAGATCGCGTTGTCCAGCAGGTATTCCCAATAGCCCGCGAAGGGCTGGCGGGCCGCCACGGTGCAGGCCAGCGCGTGGCTGAGGCCACCAGCCGCGGCCAGCACGCCCTGCGCGCCATGGCGCATCGCCTCCGAGTCGCCGAGCTCGGCCACCTTCTGGCCGGGGATGCGGCCCAGCATCTGCACCAGGCCGAAGCCCGTCTCGAAATCCATGGCGAGCGGCGTGCCTTCCACCACCCGGCCTTCATTGTTGGTGATCCAGATGGTCTCGGCCTCGGTGATCAGGTAGCCGATGGTCAGCACCAGGCCGCCCGCGTCGATGACGACGCCCGAGCCCTCGCGCTCCACGCCCAGGGCGGCGGCGGAGGTGGCATCGGGCGGCACGAAGGACTTGAGCGCGACGACGGTGGCGAGGCGCGATTCCAGGTCGAAGGCGAATTCGGTGGGGTCGGGCTGGAAGGCGTCCGGCACCTCCCATTCGTCGTCGTCATCGTCAGGCATCGCGCAGCGTCCTTGTCATTCGCCCTTATATCAGGCCTCAGGCCAGGAGCGAATGCGCCATCTCGAAGCAGCGGGCGACCGTCGCGGCGCGGATGGCGGCGCGGTCGCCGGGGAAGATGCGGCTTTCGGCGATGATCGCGCCGCCGCGCCGGCCCGCGCCCATCCAGACGAGGCCCACCGGCTTGAGCAGGGAGCCGCCGCCCGGGCCAGCCACGCCGGTGCAGGCGATGGCGATGTCGGTGCCCGCCGCGCGCAGCGCGCCCTCCACCATCCGGCGCGCCACCTCCTCGCTCACGGCGCCGACGCGCTCGATCAGCGCGGGGTCCACGCCCAGCATCGCGGTCTTGGCCGCGTTGGAATAGGTGACGTAGCCCGCCTCGACACTGGCTGAGGAGCCGGGGATGGCGGTGAGTGCGGCGGCGATCAGCCCGCCCGTGCAGCTCTCGGCGGTGGCGATGGTCAGGCCGCGCGCCTGCAGGGCGGCGAGGAGGCGGGCGGCGTCATCCAGCGTGGTCTCGGGCAGCATCAGCGGATTCCGAAAGGGGCGAGGAGGAGGAGGATCACCGCCGCCATGGCGCCGGCGATGACGTCATCGGCCATCACGCCGAAGGGCCCCTTCTGCCGGTCGGCCCAGCCGACGGGGCCGGGCTTGGTGATGTCGAAGAGGCGGAACAGCGCGAAGGCGAGAACCACGCCGAGCCAGCCCGTGGCGGCGGCGAGTGCGAGGGATTGCCCGGCCGCTTCGTCCACGACCACCCAGCCGGGATCGGCCGCCGCCTCGGGCAGGCGGGTCAGCGCCCAGTAGCCGAGGCCGGTGAAGAGAAGCGCGGCCAGCAGCGCCACCCAGGGCGGCAGGAAGGCCAGCGGCAGCACGGCGGCCGAGCCCCAGGTGCCCGGCGCCGGGCGGAGGAAGCCGATGCCGCCCAGGGAGGCGATGGACCTCAACGGGCCATCCTCAACGCGTCCATTGGGCCATCGGGTGGTCGAGCGCCGCAGCCCGTGCGTCCTTCGCGCGATAGACCGCGACGTTCTCAATGACGCGCTGCACGTAGTTGCGGGTCTCGCCGAAGGGGATCATCTCGATCCAGTCCAGCATGCGGACATTGCCCTGGCGGGGATCGCCATAGGTGACGAGCCACTCGTCCACGCGGCCGCTGCCGGCATTGTAGGCGGCGAAGGCGAAGGGCATGACGCCGCCGAAGCGGTCCAGCCGCTCCTGGATATAGGCGGCACCGAGCCGGATGTTGTGCGAAGGGTCGCTGGTCAGCCAGGCGGGCTGGTGGGGGATGCTGAGGCGGCGCGCGACGGATTGCGCGGTGGCGGGCAGCAGCTGCATCAGGCCGCGGGCATTGGCGGTGGAGACGGCCTCGCTCTCGAAATTGCTCTCCTGCCGGGTGATGGCGAAGACCACCGCGGGCTCGGCGCTGTTGGCGGGCGCGGGGTAGGGCATGGGCCAGCCATCCTCGACCAGCATCGCGCCATGGGCGCCCGCGCGGCGCGCCACCCAGACCGCCTGGTCCGGCCGGCCCATCGCGGTGGCGAGGCGGGCGACCAGCAGGCGCTCGGCATTGCTCGGCGCCGTGTCCTCCAGGCGCAGCAGGAAGAGGCGGCCGCGCCGGGCCTCTCCGAGTTCGCCGAGGGCGAGCAGCAGGCGCGGCAGCTCGCGGCTCATGAAGGCGCGGGCCTCGGCCTCGGTGGGCCGGGGGATGGCGAGGTTGTTGATGCGGGCCGAGATCTGCGCGCCGTTCTCGCCGAGCGCGAGTGCGCCCATCTGGCCGTAGAAGGTGACGGGGAAGCCCGCCGCGCGCTCGAAATGCGCGCGGGCGCGGGCCGGGTCGGCCTCGGCGCGGCCCTGCCAATAGGCGGCGCGGGCCTGGGTGATGGCGCTGCGGCTGCCCTCGGCCAGGCGCTGGAAATGCGGCATGGCGCGGGCCGGCTCGTTCAGCTGGCGCAACGCGATGAAGCCCGCCAGGAACTCCGCCTCCTGCCGGGGCTCGCCCGCCACCGTCTGGCCGTGCTGGGCGGCGACGGTGTAGGCGGCCTGCGGGTTGCCCAGGCGCATGAGCTTGCGTGCCAGCACCTGGCGCTCGGTCCAGATGGCGCGCTGCGCCTCGGGCGGGAGGTTGGCCTGTGAGGCGGCGCCGGCGGCCCAGGCGGCGGCGGCATCGGCATCGCGCTCGGCGCGTCGGAGCATGCGCGCGCGCTCCAGCGTCGCGCCCGCATCGCGCGCGGCGAGCTGGGGGTTGGGATCGCTGCCGGAGGAGGTGGCGTAGGCGAGGCGCAGCTCGGCCAGCGGGCGGCGCCCTGCGTCGAGCAGCGGCACCACGCGCTGCGCCGCGCCGAAATCGCGCCCGAAGGAGAGGCGGTTGAACCGGCGCCAATGCTCCTCGGGCGTCAGGAACTCGCCCGCGCGGGCGAGGAAGGCGGCCTCGGCGCTGGCATCGGCCGCCGTGTCCTCGGCCCAGGCGCGGCGGGCGGCGGCACGGGCCTCGGCCGCGCGGCCGCCATTCACCAGGGCGGTGACGTGGCGGGTGGCACCCTCCAGCGTGCGGGCGGGGCGGCCGGTGAAGAAGCGCAGCGCCAGCGCGTCATCCGGATCGGTCGCGAGCAGTTCCTCGGCGCGGCGGGCCAGCGCGTCCTGGCTCGGCCAGTCGCTGGCGCTCTCGATGAAGCCCACGATCTCGGCCGCGCTGCCCGCGCCGCCGCGCTGGGTGAGGCGCATCCAGGTGACCATCTTGGCGACCAGCGGGTCGGCCTGGGCGGCGGCGGATTGCGCTTCGCCCCAGCGCTGGGCCTGGGCGGCGGCCAGCGCCTGGCGGCCGGCCTCGCGCGCGGGCTGCGCGACGGCGGGTTGCGCGAAGGCGGGCTGGACGAGGAGGAAAAGCCCGAGGGCCAGGAGGAAAGGGCGCATGAGTATCTATTAGCGCGGTCCGGTTTCGACCAGAGCGATAAAACCGCCCGCCCGCGCGGCGGCCGGCGAAGTGGCCGCCGCGCGGGCGCGTCCCTCGCGCAAACTTCTTTGGATCGGCGTCACGCCTGGATAGATTAGGCGGGAGAAGCTGATGCGGTTATCGTGAATTCCCGGGCAATCGAAGAATTGAGATAAGGGCCTTCCGCCATGTCCATGACCGTTGCCGATGTTCTGGCCCAGGCCCTCGCGGAGGCCGGCGTGAAGCGGATCTGGGGGGTGACGGGCGACAGCCTGAACGGCCTCACCGACAGCCTCCGCCGGCTCGGCAAGATTGACTGGATGCATGTGCGGCACGAGGAGACCGCCGCATTCGCCGCCGGCGCGGAGGCGGCCATCACGGGCGAGCTCGCGGTCTGCGCGGGGAGTTGCGGGCCGGGGAACCTGCATCTCATCAACGGCCTGTTCGACTGCAAGCGCAATCACGTCCCCGTGCTGGCGATCGCGGCGCATATCCCGTCCTCCGAGGTCGGGCTCGGCTATTTCCAGGAGACGCATCCCCAGGAGCTGTTCCGGGAATGCGCGGATTTCATCGAATTGATCTCCAATCCGGCGCAGCTGCCCGGGGTGCTCTACCGGGCGCTCAACACGGCGGTCGGCCGCAAGGGTGTCTCGGTGCTCGTCCTGCCGGGCGATGTCGCGCTGCTGCCCGCCCCGGCGATGGGGCCCGCGCATGCCGCGCTGCCCAAGGCGCCACGCATCCTGCCGCCGGTCAGCGAGATCGAGCGCCTGGCCGCGACGCTGAACGCCTCCAAGACCGTGACCATCCTGGCCGGCAGCGGCTGCGCCGGCAGCCATGACGCGCTGGTCGCCCTCGCCGCGCGCCTGAAGGCGCCCATCGTGCATGCGCTGCGCGGCAAGGAGCATGTCGAATGGGACAACCCGTTTGACGTCGGGATGACCGGCTTCATCGGCTTCTCCTCCGGCTATCACGCGATGATGTCGTGCGACACGCTGCTGATGCTGGGCACCGATTTCCCCTATCGCGCCTTCTATCCGAAGGAGGCGAAGATCCTGCAGGTGGATCGAGACCCCGGTGCGCTCGGCAAGCGCGCGGCGTTGACGCAGGGCCTGGTGGGCGATGTGGACGGGACGATCTCGGCCCTCTTGCCGCTGCTGCAGGAGCGGACGGAGCGCCGCTTCCTCGATTCCGCCCTGCAGCACTACCGGCACGCGCGGAAGGAGCTGGATGACCTCGCGACACCCGCCGCACCGGGGCGGCCGATCCATCCGCAATACCTGGCCCGCCGAATCAGCGACCTCGCGGCGGACGATGCGATCTTCACCGCCGATGTGGGCACGCCCACGGTCTGGGCGGCGCGCTACCTCGCCATGAACGGCAAGCGCCGGCTGCTCGGCTCGTTCAACCATGGCTCGATGGCCAATGCCATGCTCCAGGCCATCGGCGCGCAGGCCGCGGCACCCGGGCGGCAGGTGGTCTCGCTCTCGGGCGATGGCGGCTTCAGCATGATGATGGGCGACTTCATCTCGCTCGTGCAGCTTGGGCTGCCGGTGAAGGTGGTGGTGGTGAACAATGGCTCGCTCGGCTTCGTGGCGCTGGAGATGAAGGCGGGTGGCTATCTCGACACCGGGACCGACCTGACCAACCCCGACTTCGCGGCGATGGCGACGGCGATGGGCGTGCTGGGCATCCGGGTGACGGACTCGGCTGAGGTGGACGCGGCGCTGCAACGGGCCTTCGCCCATCCCGGGCCGGCCCTGGTGGATGTGGTGACGGCCAAGCAGGAGCTGGTGATGCCGCCCAAGATCCACCTCGAGCAGGCCAAGGGGTTCGGCCTCTTCATGCTGAAGGCGGTGATGAATGGCCGCGGCGACGAGGTGGTGGACCTGGCCCGCAGCAATCTGCGGTTCTGAGCGGAGGCCCGGCCCGGCCCGCCAGGCTTCGCCGCGGGCCGGCTGGCCGCCGCTTCGGCATGTGCGCTTGTGACAAAGCCCGGTCGCTCCTAATTTGCGGGCAGCCACAAGGAAACACGCCATGTCCGCCACTCCGTTGCGCCTGCAGGGTCAGCTCACCGCCCTGATCACGCCCATGCGTCCCGATGGCGGCCTGGACGAGAAAGCCTTCGCCGATTTCGTGGAATGGCAGATCGCCGAGGGCATTGACGGCCTGGTGCCCGTCGGCACCACGGGCGAATCCCCCACGCTCAGCCATGACGAGCACAAGCGCGTCGTCGAGATCTGCGTCGAGGTCGCGCGCGGGCGGGTGCCCGTGGTGGCCGGTGCCGGCAGCAACAGCACGGCCGAGGCCATCGATTTCGCGCAGCATGCGAAGAAGGCCGGCGCGGATGCCACGCTGGTGGTGACGCCCTACTACAACAAGCCCACGCAGGAGGGCATGTTCCAGCACTTCATGGCCATCGCCGAGGCGGTGGACCTGCCCATGATCATCTACAACATCCCCGGCCGCAGCGTCGTGGACATGACCCCCGAGACGATGGGGCGGCTCGCCAAGCACAAGAACATCGTGGGCGTGAAGGATGCGACGGCGAATCTCGCGCGTCCGCTGCACCAGCGCGCGACCTGCGGGGCGGATTTCATCCAGCTCTCGGGCGAGGACCACACGATGCTGGCCTTCAACGCCTCGGGCGGGCATGGCTGCATCTCCGTCACCTCCAACATCGCGCCCCGCCTCTGCGCCGATCTGCAGCGCGCTTGGCGCGAGGGCCGCGTCTGCGAGGCGATGCAGATCCAGGACCGCCTGCTGCCGGTGCATGACGCGCTGTTCTGCGAGACCTCGCCGGGCCCCGTGAAATACGCGGCGAGCCTGCTCGGCAAGAGCAGCGCCTTCTGCCGCCTGCCGCTGGCGCCCATCGCGGAGAGCACGCGCGTGCGCGTGGAGGCCGCGATGCGTGGAGCCGGCCTCCTCAATTGATGGCGCAAGTTCCCCGGAAGAAGCCCATCATCAGCACGGGCACGGCGGCGCAGAACCGCCGTGCGCGCTATGACTACAAGATCGGGCCGACCTATGAGGCCGGCCTCGTGCTGCACGGGCCGGAGGTGAAGAGCCTGCGCCTCGGCCGCGCGTCGATCGCCGAGGCCTGGGCCGGGGAGCGCGAGGGGGAGATGTTCCTCTTCGGCTGCCACATCCCGGAATACCAGGCCGGCAGCTTCATGGCGAAGTTCGATCCGGTGCGGCCGAAGAAGCTGCTGCTGCACCAGAAGCAGATCCGCGAACTCGTCGGCGCCATCACGCGCGAGGGCGCCACGCTGGTGCCGCTGGAAATCCTGTTCAACGAGAAGGGGCGCGCCAAGGTGCTGCTCGGCCTCGCGCAGGGCAAGAAGATGCATGACAAGCGCGCCGACATCGCCAAGCGCGACTGGCAGCGCGACAAGGCGCGGCTGATGCGCAACAAGGGCGGCGAATGATGCGCCGCCTCGCCGCGGCCGCGCTGCTGCTGCCGCTGCTGGGCGCCTGCGCCATCGCGGAATCCGACCTCAGCGCCGGGCAGGCGGGCGAGACGGTGCGCTTGGCGGCCGCGCATGTGCCGGGCGGCCTTTACACGCGCATCTGCGCGCCACCGCCGGGCGCGCCGCCGGGCCACCTCGTGCTGGTCAACCACGGCTCGCCGGGCGATGCGGCCATCCGGCCCGCCATGCGCCCCGCCTCCTGCCAGAGCGAGGCGGTGCGCTGGTTCACCGCGCGCGGCCATCTCGTCGCGCTGCCGATGCGGCGCGGCTATGGCCTCACCGGCGGCACCTGGGCCGAGGGCTATGGCCCCTGCGCCGCGCCCGATTACGCGCGGGCCGGGCGCGAGACGGCGCGGGACATCCTGGCCGCGACGCGCGCCATGCAGGCCCGGCCGGGCACGCCCCCCGGGCCCGCCATCATCGTCGGCCAATCCGCCGGCGGTTGGGGCGCGCTGGCGCTGGCGGCCGAAAACCCCGGCGAGGTGGCGCGCATCGTGAACATGGCGGGCGGGCGCGGCGGGCGGCAGAACGACCAGCCGGACAGTGTCTGCCGGCCCGAGAGCCTGGTGCAGGCGGCGGGCGGCTTCGGCGCGACCGCGCGGATCCCGACGCTCTGGATCTATGCCGAGAATGACAGCTTCTTCGCGCCCGGCCTGGCGCGTGCCATGGCGGGCGCCTACCGCGTGGCGGGCGGGCCGCTCACGCTGCGGCAGAAGCCCGCCTTCGGACGGGACGGGCACGGGCTCTTCTTCGGCCAGGGCGGCAGCGCGATCTGGGGCCCGGAGGTCGAGGCCTTCCTGCGCTGATCGCCCGGTTCAGCGGGTGGCGGCCTCCAGGAAGCGCAGCAGGGCCGCCATGTCCTCGGCATTGCCCACGCGCTGCACCGGCATGCGGGTGCCGGGCGTCACGATGTCCGGGCCGCGCGTGAAAAGATCCGCCACGGTCTCCGGCGTCCAGATGATGTCGCCCTGGGCCAGGCGTTCCGAATAGGCATAGCCCGCCACGCTGCCCATGCGGCGGCCGAAGAGCTGGTGCAGATGCGGCCCGGCCATCGGGCCGCTGTCGGGGCGCAGCGCGTGGCAGGCCTGGCAGGCGCGCCAGACCTCGGCGCCGTGGCGGTCGAGGCCGGCGGGCAGCGCCTCCTCCACCTCGGGCGCCAGCGGGCCGAGGGGGCGGGCATTGGCGGCATCCCAGCGGCGCACCCGGCGGTCCTGCCCGCCGGTCCAGAGGGTACGGCCATCGGCGGCGAAGAGGGCGGACCAGACCGGCAGGCCCGGCCCATCCAGCCGATGGCGCAGCCGCCCCGAGGGCAGGTCGTAGAGCGACACGCCGCCGCCGATGCTGGCGACGGCCAGGGTCCTTCCATCCGGGCTCGCGGCCAGCGCCACCACCGGTCGCGGCGCGGCATGGACCGCCCGCTGCGTGCCGTCGGGCTGGACCAGATGGACCGTGCCATCCACCCCGGCGGCGGCGAGGCTGCCATCGGGCAGCGCCAGCAGCGCGTTCTGCGGGAAGCCGAATTCGGCAATGGTGGCCGGCGTGCCATCGGCCTCCCAGCGGCGCAGCGTGCCATCCTGCCCGGCGCTGACCAGCACATCGCCCAGGAAGGCGACCGCGTTCACATTGCCCTGGTGCCCCTGCAGCACGCGGGCCGTGCCGGTGGCGAGGTCCCACAGGCGGACCGTTCCGTCCCAGGCGGCGGAGGCCAGCACGCCAGGGCGCGCGGCCAGGCCCGCCACCGGCTCTGAATGGCCTTCCAGCACCAGGGCAGGTGCCTCCGCGTCACCCCAGATGGCGATGCGCGCATCCTCGCCGGCCGAGGCGAGGCGGCCATCGGGCAGCGCCACCAGCGCATTCACCGCGCCCTGGTGCCAGCGGATGACGCGCTCGGCCCGCCCCGTCGCCGGATTCCAGAGGATCACGGCCTGGTCGAAGCCCGCCGATGCGAGGCGCGGGCCCAGCAGGGCCAGGGCGCGGACCGGCCCGCCATGGCCGGCCAGATCCTGCGCCGGGGCGGGGCTGGCGGAAAGCGCGAGGAGAATCAGCAGGAAGCGGAAGGGCATCGCGTATTTTCGCCAGGGCCGTGGCGCGCGCCAAGCCGGCAGCGGCGACAGGCGTGAGGAAATCCTTGCTTTCAGGGTTGCTATAAATTACCACTCGGCAATCATTCGGACATCTAGGAGACGTTCATGCCGGCCCAAGGCGAGAAAGACAAGGTTGCGGTCGTCGTCCTCCTGCTCGGCGTGGTTCTGGCCGTCGCCGCCACCTTCCTGCCGGTCATCCAGGTCGCCGGCCGCAGCGAGCTGCTGACCATGACGACCTGGGACGTGCTGCCCTGGTTCACCAAGCTGAAATTCGTGGCGCTGGCCCTGCTGCTGGCCGCGGCCTTCCTGCCGCAGCTGCACAAGTGGCGCATGCTGATCGCGGTCATCGCCGTGGTCATGGTCTTCCTGCCGGCGATCTCGGCCTTCATCTCCGCGCTCTACGCCTGGGGCACGGTGCGGGCCGACATCGTCCGCCTCTCGGGCCAGCGCACGCCCTTCGTGCATCCGGGCATCGCGAACCTGGTCCTCGTCGCCGCGGCGCTGATGGTCAGCTACGCCGTCTGGCGCATCGAGACGCTGGGCCAGAAGAGCGAGCCGGCCGGCGAGATGGCCGAGGCCTGAGCCGCATCGCCGGGGGTGCCTTCCGCATTCCCCGGCAAGCCGCTTTGCGTTACACCCGCGCCTGACAGATTGGGGTGCAAGCGCATGGATGGGTATTTCTTCGAGGATCTCTCGCTCGGCCAGAGCGCCAGCTTCGGCAAGACCATCACCGAGGCCGACATCCTCCTCTTCGCCGGCGTCTCCGGCGACACCAACCCGGTCCACATCAATGCCGAAGTCGCCGCCGCCTCCATGTTCAAGGAGCGGATCGCGCATGGCATGCTCTCCGCCAGCCTGATCTCCACCGTGCTCGGCACGCGGCTGCCGGGGGCGGGGACCATCTATCTGGGCCAGAACCTGAAGTTCCGCGCGCCGGTGAAGATCGGCGAGACGGTGACGGCGACGGTGACCGTGACCGCGCTCGATGCGGCGAAGAAGCGCGTGACGCTCAGCACGGTCTGCACCGTGGCGGGCAAGCCGGTGATCGATGGCGAGGCGACGGTGATGGTGCCCTCGCGTGGCTGAGGCTTCGGCGGGGGTGAACCTCCGGCGCGTCTGCGTCTTCTGCGGCGCCCAGCCGGGGCATGATCCGGTGCATGCGGGCCTCGCCGCCGATCTCGGCCGCGCCATCGCGGCGCGCGGCCTCGGCCTCGTCTATGGCGGCGGCAAGGTGGGCCTCATGGGCATCGTGGCCGATGCGGCGCTGAAGGGGGGCGCCGAGGTGATCGGTGTGATCCCCGAGGCGCTGATGGACCGGGAGCTCGGCCATGGCGGCGTGACGGATCTGCGCGTCGTCCCCTCCATGCATGTCCGCAAGGCGATGATGAACGACCTCTCGGATGGCTTCGTCGTGCTGCCGGGCGGCATCGGGACGCTCGAGGAGAGTGTCGAGATCCAGTCCTGGGCGCAGCTCGGCATCCATGCCAAGGGCCTCGTCTATCTCGACGTGGATGACTACTGGGCGCCCTTCTTCGCCCTGCTGGAACGAATGACCGAAGGGGGCTTCGTGCGGCCGCAGCATGCGGGCCTGGCGCTGCGGGCGCGGACGCCCGAGGCGGCGCTGGATGCGCTGGCCGGCTGGACGCCGCCCACCGTGACCCGCTGGATGACGCAGAAAGAGACATGAGCGCGCCCGTGATCGTCACCGACTGGCGCGCCGTACCGCCCGCGCTGCGGGGGGGCACGCTGGCGCTCGGCAACCTCGATGGCGTGCATCTGGGCCATGCGGCGGTGCTGGCCGCGGCGCATCAGGCGCGGCCGGACCTGGCGCTTGGCGCGCTTACCTTCGAGCCGCATCCGCGCGAGCATTTCCGCCCCGATGACCCGCCGTTCCGGCTCACCCTGCTGCCCGCCAAGGCGGCGGCGCTGGGGGCGGCGGGGGCGCGCGTCGTCGTCGCGCTGCCCTTCGGGCCGGAGCTGGCCGCCATGTCGGCGCGGGATTTCGTCGCACAGGTGCTGCACCAGGCGCTGGATGCGAAGCACCTGGCCTGCGGCCCGGATTTCGCCTTCGGCCATCGCCGTGGCGGGGATGTCGGCTTCCTGCGCCAGATCGCCGAGGAACTGGGCATCGGCCTCTCCATCGTGCCGCATGTGGCCGATGGCGAGGGCACCATCAGCTCCACCCGCATCCGCCGCCTGCTGCAGGATGGCTATCCCGAGCGCGCGGCAGCCCTGCTGGGCCGGCCCTTTTCCATCGTCGGGCCCGTCACGCATGGCGATGCGCGCGGGCGGACCATCGGCTTTCCCACGGCGAACATCCCGCTCGGCCGCCACCTGGAGCCGGCGCGCGGGGTCTATGCGGTGCGGGCCACGCTGCCCGATGGGCGGGTGGTGCCCGGCGTCGCCAATCTCGGCCGGCGGCCGACGCTGGGGGGCGATCCCGTCTCGCGGCTGGAGGCGCATCTGTTTGACCTGGCCGAGGATCTCTACGGCCAGGAACTGCGGGTGGCGCTCACCGCCTTCATCCGGGAGGAGCGGAAATTCCCCGACTTCCCGGCGCTCGTCGCGCAGATCCGGGCGGATGCGGCCACCGCGCGGAAGCTGCTGGGCGCCTGACCGCCAGAGGAAGCGGCGTTCACCCCGCCGGGCCTGGCCGGTGCCGGGCGGGGGCTTCGGCCTTTCGGCGACCCCGCCTCAGCACATCATGCTTCAGACACCGCCCGGGAGTTCGACGCGCACCAGATGCGCGGGCAGGCCGCGCCGCTCGAGCAGGCCGCCCGAGGCGGAGATGTAGAGGAGTTGCCCGCCCCCCGGCCGCGGCGCCAGGGCGACGGCGGTGCAGCCCGCGATGTCGGGCGTCTGCAGCAGCGGGCTGACGGCGCCGCCGGGGCTGACCCGCAGCACCACATCGCCATGCGTCGCGGCGAGGAAGCCGCCATCGGGCAGCACCACGAAATCATCCACGCCGGGCAGTGTCGCCACCTGCTGGGCGGGGCCGCCCGGCCGGCCCTCGGCGCCCAGCGGCAGGCGCCAGATGCCGGGCCGGGCGGAATTGGAGAAGAAGAGCGCGCCCGCGGCGATCTGCAGGCCGTTCACGCCGGGCAGGCCGGGGCGGGCCGCGTCGGGCGCCATCTCGGGCAGTTCGAGCCAGGGGCTGGCGGTGCCGCCCGCGAGGTCGAGGCGCCAGATGCGGCCGCGGCCGCTATCGGCGATGAGATAGGCGCCCTCGGCGAGGCGCACCATGCCATTGGGGAAGCCTGCCTCCGGGAGCGGGATGCGGTGGCCGGGCCGGCCCTCGGCGCTGAGGAACTGCACCGCGCCGCTGCCCGCGAGGCGCGCCCCCTCGGTGAAGGCCACGCCATGCAGCACGAGCAGGACGCCGCCCGGCGCGGGGGCGAGCGAGACGGGGTGGCCCTGGATGCGTGCAAAGACCGCCTGGCCCGCCGCCTCCGACCAGATGCCGACCTCGCCCGCGAAATAGCTCGTGAACAGCACCGCGCCATCGGGGCGGACCAGCAGGTTCTCCAGGAAATGGCCGGAGGGGTAGAGCGCCACCACCCGATGCGCCGGCGCCTGGGTCTGGGCCTCGGCGGTAGGGGGCAGCGCAAGGGCCGGTGGCAGCGCAAGGGCGGTGCGGCGGGGCAGGATCATGGACGGGCCACCTCACGGGACTGGCCGAAACCGTCCCATGCAGGGAAGAAGCGCGCCAAGTGACAATCCCGTGACCTTGTGCGCCCTTGACCGGAAGGCCCCGGACTCCGCATACGAACGGGATGCGCGTGAGCTTGCTTCGCCCTTCCCGAATTCGGCGCCCGGCCTTCGCCTGAAGGCCGGGATCAGACCCGCACGCCCATTCCTTTCCGCGCCGAGCGCGACCCGAGATCCTCATGAACGACGCCCCTGATTCTCCCGCCTCCGACCAGAAGGGGCGCGATTACCGCAAGACGGTCTTCCTGCCGCAGACCGGCTTCCCGATGAAGGCGGACCTGCCCAACCGCGAGCCGAAGCTGCTCGCCCGATGGGCCGCGGCCGGGAGCTGGAACCGTCTGCGCGAGAAGTCCCAGGGCCGCCCGCCCTTCGTGCTGCATGACGGCCCTCCCTATGCGAACGGGCCGCTGCATATCGGCCACGCGCTGAACAAGATCCTGAAGGATGTGATCAACCGCGCCGCGCAGATGTCGGGCACGGACGCCAACTACGTGCCCGGCTGGGACTGCCACGGCCTGCCGATCGAATGGAAGGTCGAGGAGGAATACCGCGCGAAGAAGCTCGACAAGGACCAGGTGCCGGTCCTCGAGTTCCGCGCCGAATGCCGCGCCTATGCGGCCAAGTGGCTCGCCGTGCAGTCGGAGGAGTTCCAGCGCCTGGGCGTCGCCGGCGATTGGGCGAACCGCTACGCGACGATGGATTTCGCCTCTGAATCCGTGATCGTCGAGGAGATCGGCCGCTTCCTGATGAACGGCTCGCTCTATCGCGGCCTGCGCCCCGTCATGTGGAGCCCGGTCGAGAAGACGGCGCTGGCCGAGGCCGAGATCGAGTACATGGACCATGTCTCGCCCACGCTGCACGCGCTGTTCCGCGTGCTGCGGGCGCCCGCCATGCCCGAGCTGGCGGGCAGCGACGTGGTGATCTGGACGACGACGCCCTGGACCATCCCGGGCAACCGCGCGCTCGCCTATGGGCCCGAGATCCAGTACGCGCTGCTGCATGTGGACCATGTGAACGAGGGCGCGCTGGTGAAGCCGGGCGCGCGCCTCGTCGTGGCCCTGGCGCTGCTGCCGCAATTCTGCGCCGAGGCCGGCATTGCGACGCACACGCTGATCAAGACCTTCCCTGGCACCGCCTTCGCGGGGGCCGCCTGCGCCGCCCCGCTGCGCGGCCATGCCGGCGCCTACGGCCATGAGGCGCTGATGCTGGCGGGCGACTACGTGACCGATGACGCGGGCACCGGCATCGTCCACATCGCGCCCAGCCATGGCGAGGAGGATTTCGCGCTGGTGGTGGCGCATAATCGCGCGCACCCCGAGGCGCGGATCGAGATCCCCGAATGCGTGGGCGATGACGGCACCTACACCCTCCAGGCGCCGGGCTTCGAGGGCATCCATGTGTTCCGCGCCCATGAGCCGGTCTATGCGGCCATGACGGCGCTCGGCACGCTGGCGGCCAAGGGCAAGCTGAACCACAGCTACCCGCATAGCTGGCGCTCCAAGAAGCCGGTGATCTATCGCGCGACGCCGCAATGGTTCATCGCGATGGATGACGGCAACCAGATCCGCCAGAAGTCGCTGGACGCCATCGCCGCCACGCATTTCGTGCCCGATATCGGCCGCAACCGCATCGGCGCGATGGTGGCCGGGCGCCCCGACTGGTGCATCAGCCGCCAGCGCGCCTGGGGCGTGCCGATTGCCGTCTTCGTCGAGAAGCGCACCGGCGAGGTGCTGCGCGATGCATCGGTGATGCAGCGGATCGTGGACGCCTTCCGCACCGAGGGCGCCGATGCCTGGTACCAGCCGGATGCCGCGGCCCGCTTCCTGGGCAATGAGCGCAACCCGGACGATTACGAGCAGGTGATGGACATCGTGGATGTCTGGTTCGAGAGCGGCAGCACGCACGCCTTCGTCCTGCCGCCGCGCAACCTGCCCTTCCCGGCGGATCTCTACCTGGAGGGCTCGGACCAGCATCGCGGCTGGTTCCAGTCCTCGCTGCTGGAGTCGGTCGGCACGCGGGGCGTGGCACCCTTCAAGGCCATCCTCACTCACGGATTCGTGCTGGATGAGAGCGGGCGGAAGATGTCGAAGTCGCTCGGCAACGTCACCGCGCCGCAGGAGGTGATGACCAAGTATGGCGCCGATATCCTGCGCCTCTGGGTGATGAATTCCGACACGGCCGAGGATCTGCGCATCGGCAAGAACATCCTGGAGCAGCAGGCGGAGCTCTATCGCCGCCTGCGCAACACGCTGCGCTGGCTCTTGGGCAACCTCGCGGGCTTCGAGGAGAGCGAGCGCGTGCCGGTGGCGGAGATGCCGGAACTGGAGCGCTGGGTGCTGCACCGCCTGACGGAGCTGGATGGCCGCATCCGCAAGGCCGCGAAGGATTACGACTGGAACGGCGTCGTGCCCGAGATCCACGCCTTCTGCGCGACCGATCTCAGCGCCTTCTACTTCGACATCCGCAAGGACAGTCTCTACTGCGACGCGAAGGACAGCCTGCGCCGCCGCAGCGCCCGGACCGTGCTGGACCAGCTGCATCGCTGCCTCTGCGCCTGGCTCGCCCCCGTGCTGGTCTTCACGGCGGAGGAGGCCTGGCTCTCGCGCTTCGGCGAGGAGGCCCTGAGCATCCACCAGCAGGATTTCCCGACGCTGCCGGCCGAGTGGCGGGATGAGGCGCTGGCGGCGCGCTGGGTGGAGATCCGCCGCATCCGCAAGCTCGTCACCGCGAGCCTGGAGGATCACCGGCGGGATGGGCTCTTCGGCTCCTCCCTGCAGGCGCGGATCGGCCTGACCCTCCCGGGCCAGACGCTCAGCGCCGAGGAATGGGCGGAGATCCTCATCGTCTCCCAGGCCGAGCTGGGGCAGGGGGAGGAGGTGGCGCTCGATGTCGCGCTCGCCCCCGGCGCCAAGTGCGAGCGCTGCTGGCGCGTGCTGCCCGAGGTGGGCGCCTCCGCCGCGCATCCCACGCTCTGCCTGCGCTGCGAAGCGGCGGTGGAGGGCTGATGGCCTCCACGCTGCGGACCGGCCTCGTCTTCGCCGCCATCCTCCTGGTGGCCGACCAGGCGAGCAAGTACTGGATCCTGGAGGTGGTGAACCTGCCCGAGCGGCGGAACATCCCGTTGCTGGAGCTGGGGCCTGTGGGGCTCGACCTCACCATGGTGTGGAATCGCGGCGTCACCTTCGGACTTTTCTCGGGCGAGGGGGCCTGGAACCACCTGATCCTGGCCGCCCTCGCGCTCGTTGTGGCGGGGTTCCTGCTGCGCTGGCTGGCGCGCTCGGAAACCCGGCTCGTCACCTATGCTCTGGGGGCGGTGATCGGCGGGGCCATCGGCAATGTGATTGACCGCATGCGCTTCGGCGCCGTGGTGGATTTCGTGGATGTTCACGCCTGGGGCTGGCACTGGTATGTCTTCAACGTCGCTGATGCGGCGATCGTCTGCGGCGTCCTGGCCCTGGTGGCGGATGCCTTGATCCGGCCGGAAAGCAAGCGCAAAGAGGCTCCATGATGATGAAGAACCTGGGATGAAGACGAATCCGGCCCCGCTCCTGCTTCTCGCCCCCCTGCTGCTGGCGGGCTGCGGCGACACCGCGCGCACCTTCGGCCTGACGCGCGACGCGCCGGACGAATTCCAGGTGACGACCCGCGCCCCGCTCTCCATGCCGCCGAGCCTGGGCAGCCTGCCCACGCCGCGCCCCGGCGCCTCCCGCCCGCAGGAACTGAGCATCCGCGAGCAGGCCGAATCCACCCTGGTGCCCGGCTCCGGTCAGGCCGCCGCCCGCGCGCCGCAATCCTCGGGCGAGCGCGCGCTGCTCTCCTCGACCGGCACGCCCGCGCCCGACAACATCCGCGACCGCGTGGATGAGGAAAGCATGCGCCTCGAGCGGGTGGACCGCTCCATCGTGGACCGCGCCCTGTTCTGGCGCCCGGCGCCGACCGAGCCCGGCATCCCCGTGGATGCGGCGCGCGAGGCGCAGCGCCTGCGCGAGAACGCGGCCCTTGGCCGGGACATCACGGAAGGGCAGACGCCCATCATCCAGCCGCAACGCCGCCCCTGGTATGACGCGCTGAAGTTCTGGTGAGGCTTCTCGCGGCCCGGTTACACAACGTGACGGGCCGCAACGCGGAATGGCCAAGCCGGTGCTGGCGCGAAACGCCGGGCACCCCCACATTGGGGGCATGGATACCCTGACCCGCCGAACCGCCCTCAAGGGCGCCGCCGCCGCCACCCTCGCTCCCACCCTGGCAGCCCCCGCGCTCGCCCAACCGGCGCCGCGCCCGGCGCAACGGCCGCTTTTCGGCGCCGTGAGCTGGAAGCTCGCCAATGGCCTCACCGTCGTGCTGGCGGAGAATCGCCGGGCGCCGGTGGCCGCGCATTACCTCTATGTCTCGGCCGGCGCGGGCGAGGATCCGGCCGGCAAGTCGGGCGTCGCCCACTTCCTCGAGCACATGATGTTCAAGGGCAGCCCGCACATCCCCTCGGGCGCCTTCAGCCGGACCGTGGCGCGCGAGGGCGGGCAGGACAATGCCTTCACCAGCCGCGACGTGACCGCCTATTTCCAGATCGTCGAAGCTTCCCGCCTGCCGCTGATGATGCGGATGGAGGCGGATCGCCTGGCCGCCCCCCTCATCCCCGAGGCCGAGACGGAATCCGAGCGCAACGTGGTGCTGGAGGAGCGCAGCCAGCGCACCGACGCCGTGCCGCGCGGCCGCTTCCGTGAGGCCTTCGACGCCGCCATGTGGGGCCCGCAGCATTGGCGCGGCCGCCCGCTGATCGGCTGGGAGAGCGAGATCCGCGCCATCACCCGGCAGGACCTCGTGGATTTCCACGCGACCCACTACGCCGCCGCCAATTGCACCCTGGTGGTGGCGGGCGATGTGCGCGAGGCGGATCTGCGCCGCTGGGCCGAGGAATTCTACGGCCCCGTGCCGACCCGGCCGCGCCGCGCGCGCGACCGCGCGGCCCCGCCCGCCGCGGCGCCCGAGGCGCGCCTCGTCACGCGCGACCCCGCGGTGCGCGAGGCCTCCTTCCTGCAGGCCTTCGCCGCCCCCTCGGCCACCTGGGGGGATACCTCCAAGTCGGACCCGCTGGAGGTGATGGCGCATGTGCTGGGCGGCGGCCCCGGCTCCCGCCTGCACCGCGCCCTGGTCGAGGCCGGGCACGCGGTGAGTGCCGGCGCCGGCTATGACGGCGACGTGGTGGGGGTGGGCGGCCTCTTCGTGGCGGTGACGCCCCGCCCGGGCGTGAGCCAGGCGCGCATCGAGGAGATCGTCGCCGCCACCGTCACGGAGCTGGTGCAGTCCGGCGCGACCGAGGCCGAGACGCGCCGCGCCATCCGCCAGCAGACCGCCGGCGCCCTGCTGGCGCTGGATGGCCTGGGCGCCGCGCCGCGCATGCTGGGTGGCGCGCTGGCCATCGGCCTGCCGATCGAGGCGGTGGAGCAATGGCCGGCCCGGATGGAGGCGGTGACGCAGGCGCAGGTGAACGAGGCGGCGCGCGCCGTGCTCGCCCAGCCGAAGGTCGCCACCGCCGCCTGGCTGCTGCCGGCATGAGCACAACACGGCAGAACGGGCGCCTGCCCGGAGAATCCGGCCGCACAGCCGACCTTCCCACTCGCGCACCCGCTGCGCGGCGCAGCCAGGCCGGCTTCGCCGGCGCGCTTGCAGCGCGTCGCGCCTGAGGCCCCAAACCATGTCCCAGACCATCTTCGGCGTCACCCTGCCGCCCCGCCACGGCTTTTCCGTTCCGATCCAGCTCGTCGAGCAGGGCGGCGTCTCGGCCTGGCTGGTCGAGGATCATTCGGTGCCCGTCGTCTCCCTCGCCTGGGCCTGGCCCGGCGGTGCGGCGCGCGACCCGGTGGGGCGCGAGGGCCTTTCCGCCTTTGCCGCCGCCATGCTGAGCGAGGGTGCCGGCGAATACGACAATGTCGGCTTCGCCGATGCGCTGCGTGATTCCGGCATCGGGCTCTCCTTCTCGGCCGGGCGCGACAGCTTCGATGGCAGCTTCCGCGCGCTGACCACGGCGCTGCCGGAAGCCGTGCGCCTCGCCCGCCTCGCCATGGCGCGGCCCCGCCTCGATGCGGCAGCCATCACGCGGGTGCGGGCGCGGGCCGTGCTGGGCGCGCGCCAGGCGCTGGAGACGCCGGCCGGCATCGCCCGCCGCGCCTTCTGGGAATCGGCCTATCCGGGCTTCCCGGCCGGCCGGCTTTCCACGCCCGAGAGCCTGACCGCCATCACCGAGGCCGAGATCCGCGCCGCCCTCGCCGCCCAGCTCCGCCAGGGCGGCGTGATGATCGCGGCCTCGGGCGCCATCAACGCCACGCAGCTGCGCGCCGTGATGGCCGAGCTCTTCGCCGACCTGCCGGCCGGCGCGCCGGAGGCGGTGCCCGCGCTGCCGCCGCTCGCCGCCTTCGGCATCGCCGCGCGCGAGAAGGCGGCGCCGCAATCCACGCTGGTCTTCGGCCAGGATGGGCTCGCGCCCAATGATCCGGGCTGGGAGGGATTCCAGGTCGCGCTCCGCATTCTCGCGGGCGGCGGCTTCACCAGCCGCCTGATGCGCACGGTGCGCGAGCAGCGCGGCCTGACCTATGGCATCGGCGCGGGGCTCGACCTGCTGTTCGGCCGCGGCATCGTCATCGGCAATGTGGCGACCGAGAATGCGAAGGTGGGCGAGGTCTGGGGCCTGGTGCGCTCTGCCTGGACCGAGATGGCGGCCAATGGGCCGACCACCGAGGAGGTGGTGGAGGCGGTGGATTTCCTCGGCGGCTCCTTGCCGCTGCAATTCACCGACAGCCGCCGCACCGCCTCGCTCCTGCTCGGCCTCCGCCAGGCGGGCCGGCCGCTCGACTGGCTGGCCGGGCGCCCGGCGCGCCTTGCCGCGCTGAACCGCGAGAATGTCGCCGCCGTCGCGCGGCGCATCCTCAAGCCCGAAGGCCTGGTGCTGGCAGTGGCGGGGCAGCCGCAAGGTCTGTAGTCTCAGTGTCTTGGCGAAATGGGTCAGGACATGACGGGCGATTCCCTGGAAGCGGCTTGGGCGAGGATCACGGCTCTGGGGGCGGCGCCCGGCGCCTCGGCGATCCGTCCGCTCTTCGCCGCCGAGCCTGACCGCTTCGCCCGCTTCCACGCCCGCGGCGCGGGCCTGCTGCTCGACATCTCCAAGACCGCCATCTCGGACACGGTGCGGGACGCGCTGCTCGACCTCGCCCGCGCGGCCGCGGTGGAGGCCCGGCGGGACGAGATGGCGCGCGGCGCGCTGGTGAACGAGACCGAGCGCCGCGCCGCGCTCCACATGGCCCTGCGCGAGGCGCTGCCCGGCGCGCCCGGCCCCTCGGCCGAGGCGGCCGGGACGCTGGAGGCGATGCGCGTCTTCACCGAGGCGGTGCATCGCGGCGAGATCCGCGGGGCCACGAACCAGCGCTTCGACACGGTGCTGAACATCGGCATCGGCGGCAGCGACCTCGGCCCCGTCATGGTGGGCCGGGCGCTCTGGCGCGCGGGCGATCCGATGCGGCCCATCCATCTCGGCAATGTGGACGGGCATGGCTGGGAGACGGTGCTGCCGCAGCTGGACGCCCGGCGCACGCTGGTGCTGGTGGCGTCCAAGACCTTCACCACGCAGGAGACGATGGCCAATGCCCATCTGGTGAAGCGCTGGATGGAGGCGAGCGTCGGCAAGCTGGGCGCCACCGCGCATTTCGTCGCGCTCTCGACCAACATGAAGGCCACGGCCGAATTCGGCATCGCGCCGGAGCGCGTCTTTCCCTTCAACGACTGGGTGGGCGGGCGTTTCTCCCTCTGGTCGGCGATCGGGCTCTCGCTCGCGCTTTCGCTGGGCTGGGAGCGGTTCCGTGCCCTGCTGGACGGCGCCGCCGCGATGGACCGGCATTTCCTCTCGGCGCCGCTGGCGGAGAACCTGCCGGTGCTGCTGGCGCTGACCGAGGCCTGGCACGTGAACGGCCTCGGCCTCAACCGCCGCGCCGTGCTGCCCTATGACGAGCGCCTGCGGCGCCTTCCCGCGCATCTGCAGCAGCTCGAGATGGAGAGCCTGGGCAAGCGGGTGCGCCTGGATGGCAGCCTCGTGCCCCGCGCCACCGGGCCCGTCGTGTTCGGCGAGCCGGGGACCTCGGCGCAGCACAGCTTCATGCAGTTGGTGCATCAGGGGCCGAAGCCGGTGCCGGTGGATTTCATCCTGGTCGCCAAGCCCGACCACAGCCATGCCGAGAACCACCGCATCCTGCTGGCCAACGGCCTGGCCCAGGCCGAGGCGCTGCTGATGGGCCGCGACGCGGCGGGGGTGGAGGCCGACATGCGCGCGGCCGGTGCGGACGAGGCGACCATCGCGCGGCTGCTCCCGCATCGCATCTTCCCGGGCGACCGGCCTTCCGTGACCATCGTGCTGCCGAGCCTCGACCCCGCCTCGCTCGGCGCGCTGATCGCGCTCTATGAGCACAAGGTCTTCGTGCTGGGCGCGCTCTGGCGCATCAACCCCTTCGACCAATGGGGGGTGGAGCTGGGCAAGGTGCTGGCGACCCCCCTGGTCCGCGAACTGGAGCAGGGCGCGCCTTCGCCCGCGCATGACAGCTCGACTCGCGGCCTGCTGGCCGAGGTGCTGAAACTGCAATCCTGATGGGGTAGGGTGGGGGATGGTGATTCGCCGCCTCCCCGAGACCACCGCCAACCGCATCGCCGCCGGCGAGGTGGTGGAGCGCCCGGCCGCCGTGGTGAAGGAGCTGGTCGAGAACGCGCTGGATGCCGGCGCGCGCCAGATCCGCGTCGCGCTCGAACAGGGCGGCATCGGCCGCGTGCTGGTCGAGGATGACGGCAGCGGCATGGGGCCCGAGGACCTCGCCCTCTCGGTGGAGCGCCATGCCACCTCCAAGCTGCCGGAGGAGGCGATGCTCTTCGCCATCGGCACGCTGGGCTTCCGGGGCGAGGCGCTGCCCTCCATCGGCGCGGTGGCGCGGCTTTCCATCACCTCGCGCCCGCCGGGCGGCGAGGCGCATCGCATCACGGTGGAGGGCGGGCGCGTCTCGGCCGTGCAGCCGGCCTCGGGCGCGCCGGGCACGCGCGTCGAGGTGAATGACCTGTTCTTCGCGACGCCGGCGCGGCGGAAATTCCTGCGGAGCCCGCGCGGCGAGGGCGAGGCGGCGCTGGATGCGCTGCGGCGCCTGGCGCTGGCCTGGCCCGAGGTGGGCTTCGAGGCGGTGATGGATGGGCGCATGGCGCTGACCCTGGCCCCCGCCACGCGCGAGGCGCGCATCCGGGACCTGCTGGGCGCGGAATTCGCCGCCGCCGCCCTGCCCATCGCGGGCGGCGCGCCGGGCGTGCTGGAGCTTTCGGGGCTGGCCGGCGGCCCGGCCTATACGCGGGCGACCGCGATGGAGCAGCACCTTGTCGTCAACCGCCGCCCGGTGCGGGACCCGCTGCTGCGCGCGGCCCTGCGCGTCGCCTATCGCGAGGTGATGGCGCCGGGGCGGCATCCGGTCGCGGCGATCTTCCTCGACCTGCCGCCCTCCGAGGTGGATGTGAACGTGCATCCGATGAAGACCGAGCTGCGCTTCCGCGATGCGGCGGGCGTGCGCGGGGCGGTGATCTCGGCGCTGCGGCGCGCCTTGGGGCATGGGGTGGGGCAGGTGGCGGGGCCTTCCGGCCCGTCGCTCGGCTATGCCGGTCCGGCGCGGCTTTCCTTCAGCGCGCCGCCGTCGCGCGCCCCCTATAACCCGGGCGGCTTCGCCGAGGCGCCGTTGCCGTTGGCCTTTCCCGCGCCCGCGCCGGCGCCAGCGCCACAGGCCGCGCCCGTCCCGGCGGATCACCCGCTGGGCCGCGCCCTGGCGCAGGTGCTGGAGACCTACATCCTGGCCGAAGCGCCCGATGGCGCGCTGATCCTGGTGGACCAACATGCGGCGCATGAACGACTGACGCATGAGCGCCTGGCCGAGGAGATGCACGCCGGCGCGGTGCGCGCCCAGCCCTTGCTGATCCCGGCCGTGGTGGAGCTGCCGGGCGCCGCCGCGCTGGCCGAGGCCGCGCCCGAGCTGGCGAAGCTGGGGCTGGAGCTGGAGGGCTTCGGGCCGGGTGCCGTCATCGTTCGCGCCCTGCCCGCGCTGCTCGGCGCGCCCGACCCCGCGCCGCTGCTGCGCGACCTGGCGGAGGAGCTGGCGGAATCGGGCGAGGGGACGGCGCTTGCCTTGCGCCTCGATGCCGCCATCGCGCGGCTGGCCTGCCATGGCAGCATCCGCGCCGGGCGGCGGCTGACCGCCCCCGAGATGGACGCGCTGCTGCGCGCCATGGAGCGCACGCCGCGCGCGGCCACCTGCAGCCATGGGCGGCCCACCTATCTCAGGCTCGGTGCCTCGGAATTCGCGCGGTTGTTCGGCCGGAGCTGAACGCCCTCCCACAGCACCGCGCAGGCGGCGCCGGCGCGCAGGCTGAGCGTCAGGCCTTCCAGCTCCGCCAGTGGAAGCGGGCCGCGCAGGGCGGCGAGGATGGGCTCCAGCGGGCCCGGCAGCGCCAGGGGCGGCAAGGTGATGCGCGCGGCCTCGCCCGCGCCGAGCTTCACGAAGGGCCGGGCCGGGCCGGCGGCGGCCGCCAACACCGCGCCATCGCCCAGGATCCGGGCGCGCCGCCAGTGATCCTCGGGGATCAGCTCCGGCGCGGCTTGCCAGAGCCGGCAGGCGGGGGAGGCCGGGCCCTCGCCCAGGCTTCCCGAGAGCTGGAAGGGGGCGCCCTCGGCCCGCACGGCGAGGGGGGCGGCGGGCAGTTCCAGCACCACCCATCCGGCAGCGGGCGCGGCGCGGCGGGCCGGGCCGCCCAGCGTCTCCACCACCAGCGTGGAGGCGGGCGCGGCGCGCGGCAGGTGCAGGCCGAGCCGGTTGCCCTCTGGCGGCAGGTGCAGCGGCTGCGGCGCGGCGCCGAGCCAGAGCCGCGTGCCTCCCGGCCAGCGCTGGAGGATC
This sequence comes from Sediminicoccus rosea, assembly GCF_033547095.1. Lineage (NCBI taxonomy): Bacteria > Pseudomonadati > Pseudomonadota > Alphaproteobacteria > Acetobacterales > Roseomonadaceae > Sediminicoccus > Sediminicoccus rosea. The sequence continues at coordinate 2,121,248 of NZ_CP137852.1, forward strand.
AGGCGCATGCGGCGGCCAGCAGGAAGGCGGTGCGGCGGATCATCGCCGCCTCGTCCCAGGCGGCGGCGACGGCCTGCGCGCGGGCGACGCGGCGGGCGGTGGCGGCGCGATCGGCCATGGCCTGGGCGAAGGTGGCCGCGATGTGGTCGGGCTCGCGCAGGATGATCCAGGCCATCTCGGCGGGCTCGGGCCAGGCCTCCAGCGCGGCGCGCGTGGCGAGGATGGGACAGCCCGCGCGCGCCGCCTCCAGCACCGAGAGCGGGCAGCCCTCATGCTCGGAGGCGAGCAGGAAGGCATCCACGCTGGCCAGCAGCGCCGGGATGTCCTCGCAGGGGCCGAGCGCCAGCACGCCGCTGGCCCCGGCGAGGCGGGCGCGCAGCGGGCCATCGCCTGCCAGCACCATCTGGCCCGGTTGCAGCCGGGCGCCGATGGCGGGCGCCAGTTGCGCGCCCTTGCGGATGTCGAGCCGGCCGACCTGCGCCAGCAGGGGCACGCCCTCGGGCAGGCCGAGCGCGGCGCGGGCGGGGGTCGCGGCGGGCCAGGGCGGGATGCCGTTGGGGATGGCGGCCACGCGGAAGGGCGGCCAGCCGAACAGCGCCTCCAGCCGCCGCGCCGAGACCTCGGACACCGTTGCCCAATCGGCCGTGAGCCGGGGCAGGGCGGCGCGCTCGGCCTCGGCGATGTGCCAGTCCAGCCGGACGAGATGGGCCACGGCCAGCGCCGGGATCCGCGCCTCGGCCAGGGCGCCGAGCGCGCCGAAGCCCTCGGTCGGGAGCGGGCAGCAGACCAGCGCCGCATCGGGCCGCGCGGCGGCGATGGCGGGGGCGAGCCCGGCGCGCTGCCACGCCATCGCGGCGTCGCGCGGCAGGTCCTCGGGCGGGCGGAGCGCGGCGGGCAGGGGGCGGGCGGCGCCCAGCGCCGGGCCGGCGGCGGCCAGCACATGCGGCTCGGCCACGACGGCGACCTCGGCCCCCAGCGCGATGAGGCCGCGCGCCACCTGGAGCGTCTGGGCCTCGGCACCGCCGAAGACGGGGGAGGGGATGACGACCAGGATGCGCCCGGGCTGGCCGCGCATCGCCGGTTCAGGCTTGCAGGATGAGGAGCCGCGCCTTGCCGTGGCCGCGGTCGTCCAGCGTGGTGAAGCGCGTCTCGGGCACTTCGTCGCGCTGGCCGAGCTCGGTGCAGAGGAGGGCGCCGGGCGCGATCCAGCCGGCCGCATCGAGCGCGGCGAGCGCGGGGGCGAGCAGGCCCGCGCCATAGGGCGGGTCGAGGAAGACGAGGGTCGCGGGCTTGATGGCGCGCGGCGGCTTGGTCGCATCGCCCGCGATGATCTGGGTCTCGGCCTGGCCCTTGGTGACGCTCGCGATATTGGCGCGCAGTGCGGCCAGCGCCGCACGGTCCTTCTCGAGGAAGGTCGCGGCCGCGGCGCCGCGCGAGAGCGCCTCCAGCCCCAGCGCGCCCGTGCCGGCGAAGGCGTCGAGCACCTGGGCACCCTCGACCATCTCGCGCCCGGCCCAGGGGGCGTGCCAGAGCATGTCGAAGAGCGATTGCCGCGCGCGGTCGGAGGTGGGGCGGACGGTCTCGCCCTCCGGGGCGACCAGGCGCTTGCCCTTCCAGATCCCCGATATGATGCGCATCAGCTGGTGCCCTCAAGCGCCGGGCGCCGGCTTGGCTTCGCATAGCTGAGGCTTGGCGCCGCGCCTCTTCGGCGCGGATACCGGCTGTGCGGTGCCGATCCTGCCTGGCTGGCCATGCTCAGCGCTTCCGGCCTGGCGCTGCGAGCCCGAGCTGCTCGCGCAGCACCTTCGGGTTCACCTCATCCACCATGCCACGCTCCAGCGTGCCGAGCTGGAAGGGGCCATAGGCGATGCGGATAAGGCGCGAGACCTCGAGGCCCATCCAAGCCAGCACGCGGCGGATCTCGCGGTTCTTGCCCTCCTGGAGGGAGATGGTCAGCCAGGCATTGTCGCCCTTGCGGCTGTCCACGCCGGCTTCGATCGGTGCGTAGCGCACGCCCTCGATGGTCACGCCCTTGGCCAGCATCTCCAGCGCGCGCGGGTCGAAATCGCCGAAGACGCGCACACGGTAGCGCCGCACCCAGGCGTTGGAGGGCAGTTCGAGCCGGCGTGAGAGCGCGCCGTCATTGGTGAGCAGCAGCAGGCCCTCGCTGTTGAGGTCGAGCCGGCCCACGGAGATCAGCCGCGGCAGGCCCTCGGGCAGGCGCTCGAAGACGGTGGGGCGGCCTTCCGGGTCACGATGGGTGGTGACGAGGCCGGGCGGCTTGTGGAAGCGGAAGAGCCGCGTGCGCTCGGGCTCGTTCACCGCGCGGCCGTCCACCGTCACGATGTCGTCCGGCTGGACGAAGGTGGCGGGCTGGGTGACCAGCTTGCCGCCGAGCTTCACGCGGCCTTCGGCGATGATCTTCTCGGCGTCACGGCGGCTCGCCACGCCGGCGCGGGCGAGCCATTTCGCGATGCGCTCGCCGCGCGCGGGATCTTCCTGGTCGGTCGTGCTCATCGGCAGGCTTCCACGAAGGCGCGCAGGATCAGCGGGTCGGCCGGGTCCACGCCGTATTCCGGGTGCCATTGCACGCCGAGCGCGAAGCGGTGCGCCGGCGCCTCGATGCCCTCGATCAGGCCATCCGGCGCCGTCGCGTTGATGACGAGGCCTTCGCCCACGCTCCTCACCGCCTGGTGGTGCGCGGAATTCACCGCCATGCGCGCGCGGCCGGTGATGCGCGCCAGCAGCGTGCCGGGTGCGACCATCACCTCATGCCCCGGCTCGGTGCGCGGGTTGGGCTGCTCATGCGCGATGTCGCTCGGGTGCTCGTCCGGGATGTGCTGGATGAGGGTGGCGCCGAGCGCCACGGCCAGCAATTGCTGCCCGCCGCAGATGCCGAGCACCGGCTGGTCCCTGGCGAGCGCCCGGCGCGTGGCGGCGAGCTCGAAATCGGTGCGGCCGGGCTTGAGCGTGACCTTGGGGTGGGGTGTGCCGCCGCCCCACAAGGCCGGGTCCACGTCGAAGGCGCCGCCGGTGACCAGCAGCCCGTCCACCGCGTCGAGATAGTCGGCGGCGAGTTCGGGCGCGTGCGGCAGCGCGACCGGCAGGCCGCCCGCCGCGATGACGGCGGAGAAATAGTTCTGCCGCAGCGCATACCAGGGCAGCTTGGACCAGCCGCCCGCCGGTTCGGCATCCAGCGTCAATCCGATCACGGGGCGTCTTGTCATGTCGCCTGTGAAGCAGTGTGGCGCGGCCAGCACAAGATGGCGTTTGCGTGATGCCGCCCCGCTCGGGCAGAACGCGCCGCATGACACCCATGGAAATGGCGCTGGAGGAGGCGCGCGCGGCCGCCTCGCGCGGCGAGGTGCCGATCGGCGCCGTCGTCACCGATGCGCATGGCGCGGTGCTCTCCCGCGCCGGCAATCGCGTGGAGGAGCGGCGCGACCCCTCCGCCCATGCCGAGATGCTGGCGCTGCGCGAGGCGGCGGTGCTGCGCGGCGCGAAGCATCTGACGGACGCGACGCTCTGGGTAACGCTGGAGCCCTGCGCCATGTGCGCGCAGGGTGCCTCGCTGTTTCGCGTGGCCCGCGTCGTCTTCGCCGCCTATGACCCGAAGGGCGGCGGCGTGGAGCATGGCGCGCGCGTCTTCGCGCACAGCCAGTGCAACCACGCGCCCGAGGTGGTGGGCGGCGTGCGCGAGAGCGAGGCGGCGGAATTGCTGCGCGCCTTCTTCGCCGCGCGGCGCTGACGCTTCAGCCGGCGTGGATGGCCGTGCGCGGCGCCTCGCCCGCGCGCCACAGCCCGCGATACATCCCCTCCGTGCCGAAGGGCAGCGCGGCATTCCCCGCCGCATCCACCGCGATCAGCCCGCCCCGCCCGCCCGCTTCCGGCACGCGGTGCAGCGCCACCTCCTCGGCCGCTTCCAGGAGCGAGCGGCCGGCCAGGCGCATCAGCGCCGAGATCTCATGCGCCGCCGCCGCGCGCATGAAGGCCTCGCCCGTGCCGGTGCAGGAAATGGCGACATGGGCATCGGCCCAGGTGCCCGCGCCGAGGATGGGCGTGTCACCCACGCGGCCCGCGCGCTTGTTGGTCATCCCGCCGGTCGAGGTGGCGGCGGCCAGCGCCCCGTGGCGGTCGCGCGCCACGGCGCCGATCGTGCCCATCTTCGCGGGCAGGTCATGGTCCAGCGCCACCACCTGCGCGGCCTGCGCGGCGAGGAGCTGCGCGTGGCGTTGCTCGGTGCGGAAATACCCGGGCGCCTCGATCGCCAGGCCCTGGCTTGCCGCGAAGTCATCCGCCGCCGCGCCGGCCAGCAGCACATGTGGCGTCCCGCGCATCACCGCGCGCGCGGCGAGGATGGGGTTGCGGATGCGCGTGACACCCGTGACGGCGCCGGCCTGGCCCGCGCTCGTCATCAGCGCCGCATCCATCTCGATCGTGCCGGCGGCGGTGAAGGTGCTGCCGCGCCCGGCATTGAAGAGGGGGCAATCCTCGAGGCTGGTCGCGGCCGCCAGCACCGCCTCCTCCGCGCTGCCGCCGGCGGCGAGGATGGCGCCGCCCGCCTGGAGCGCGGCCTCCAGGCCCGCGTGGTAGGCGGCCTCCTTCTCGGGGGTGAGTTCGTCGCGCCGGATGGTGCCGGCGCCGCCATGGATGGCGAGGGTCCAGGTGTCTTGCATGCGGCCGAGCGTAGCGCGCCTCGCCGCCCTTGCTCAGCCGCCTGGGCGCAACCCCAGCTCCCGCACCGTCTCGATCTCCTGCGCGTTCACCTGGATCACGTCATTCGCATAGGATTCGCTGTCCAGGTAGCGCACCGGCATGTCGAAGCGGGCCAGCACCGCCAGGTGCTGCGGGTCATGCACGGCCAGCTTGAAGGCGTCATGCAGGATGTTGACGATGGCGGGCGGCGTGCCGCGCGGGGCGGCGATGCCATAGGCGCTCTCGGCCACCACGTCATGGCCGAGTTCGCGGAAGGTCGGCACCTCGGGGAAGCGCGCGGCGCGGGCCGACATCCAGAGCGCCAGCGGGCGCACCCGGCCCTCCAGCGCCATGTCCGCCCAGGCGGAGGTCTCGGCGGAGAACTGGATCTGCCCGGCCAGCAGGTTCTGCAGGTTGGGCGCGGCCCCGCGGAAGGGCACCGCGGTCCATTCGATGCCGAGCATGCGGGCAAGGCGCGTCATCGCCACATCGGTCGTGTTGGCGCCGGGCGTGCCGTAGAAGAGCGTGCCCGGATTGGCCCGGGCATGGTCGAGCAGCTGGCGCATGGTTCGCCAGGGCGCATCGGGCCGCACCACCACGCCGCCCATGTAGCCGACCATGCGCAGCACCCAGGTGAAGTCCTGCATGGGGTCGAAGGGCGGCGTCATGTTCTGGGCGCGCATCATGGCGGGCAGGCGGAAGACGCCATTGGGCATCTGGCTCAGCGTATAGCCATCGGGCCGCGCCTCGCGCGCCAGGTTCTGCGCGCCGAGCGTGCCCGAGGCGCCGGGCTTGTTCTCGACGATGACGGGCTGGCCCAGATGGCGCGACGCCACCTCGCAGACCATGCGCATCTGGATGTCGGTGGCACCGCCCGGCGTCCAGGGCACGAAGACGCGCAAGGGCTTGTCGGGGAAGCGGGACTGCGCGAGCGCGAGGCCGGGGGCGGAGAGGCCGGTGAGCAAGGTCGCTCGGCGCGTGATGGGCATGCAGGCTTCCTCCGTTTCGGGAAGCCTGCGGGTTTTGCACGAGGCGGCGCAACGGGCCGCCTCGCAGGTGCAGCAAAGCCCCGGGCGATGCCACCGGAGCCGGTCGGAGCTTAGCTCAGCCGCAGGCCGAGCTGCTGGATCAAGCGGCGCTCCTCCTCCATCGTCTGGCGGACGAAGGCGGTGTAGTCGGCGCTGTTCTTGTAGTTGGGCTGCATGTCGAAGCGCTCGAGCACCGCGACATGCGAGGGGTCGCCGAGCGCCTCGCGGAAGGCGTCGTGCAGGACGCGCACCACGCCCGGGTCCATGTTCTTCGGGCCGGCCAGGCCGTAGGGGCTGATCGAGACGATGTCGATGCCGCTTTCCTTCAGCGTCGGCACGTTGGGGAAGCGCTTGGCGCGGCTCTCGCCCCAGGTGGCCAGCACGCGCACGCGGCCTTCCTCGGCCATCGGCACCCAGCCCGAGCTGTCCGCGGTGATCTGGATCTGGCCGCCCAGCAGGTTCTGCAGGTTCTCGGCCACGCCGCGGAAGGGGATGTGCGTCCATTCGATGCGCTGCATCTGCGCGATCTGCTCCATCGTCAGATGGAGCGAGGTGCCGACGCCGGGCGTGCCGTAGTTCAGCTTGCCGGGCTCGCGCCGCGCGGCGGCGATGAGGTCGGCGAGCGTCTGCCACGGCGCATCGTTGCGGACCACGATGCCGAAGAGATAGCCGGTGACGTGGATGACATAGGTGAAGTCGGTCAGCGGGTCGAACAGCGCGCGGCTGTTGAGCAGCGGCTGGCGGAAGACGCTGATGGGCATCTGACTGAGCGTGTAGCCATCCGGTGCCGCGGTCAGCAGGGCCTGGGCGCCGAGCACGCCGCCGGCCCCCGCGCGATTCTCCACCACGATGGGCTGGCCGAGCCGGCGCGAGGCCGCCTCGCAATAGGCGCGCATCTGCACATCGGTGGTGCCGCCCGCACCCCAGGGGACGATCATGCGGATCGGCCGGTTGGGGAAGTTCTGCTGGGCATAGGCGGGTGCGGCGAGCGCGGCGGCCCCGGGCAGGATCAGGGCGTGGCGGCGGGAGATGACGGGCATGGCTTTCCTCGGCTGTTCTTGCGCCCGTCTATCGCCCCCGTTCAGTCCATCCGCAAGCCCAGGCGGCGCACCGCCGCGCTTTCTTCCGCGTTGAGCCGCCTTGCGAAATCCGCATAGGCCTCGGGGTCCATGTAGCGCACGGGCATGTCGAAGCGCTCCAGCGTCGCCACATGCTGCGGGTCGAAAAGGGCGGGCTTGATCGCGTCATGCAGCGCGCGGACCACGCCCGGGTCCATGCCCTTGGGGCCGGCCAGGCCGAAGGGGCTGTCGGAGACGATGTCGATTCCGACTTCGCGCAGGGTGCGGACCTGGGGGAAGCGCTTGGCGCGCTCGGCACTCCAGACGATGAGGAGGCGGAAGCGCCCCTCCTGCACCATGGGCGCCCAGCCCGTGCTGTCCGCCACGCATTCGACCGAGCCCTGCAGCAGCGCCTGCGTCGTGTCCGCGCCGCCGCGGAAGGGCACGTGCAGGAACTCGATGCCGCGCTCGGCCGCGATGCGCTCCATGGTGATGTGCAGCGAGGAACCGACGCCGGGCGTGCCGTAGCTGACCTTGCCGGGATTTGCCTTCGCGTAGTCCAGGAACTCCTCCCAGGTCCGGTAGCGGCTGTCGGAGCGCACCACCACGCCGAAGACATAGCCGGTGAGGTGGATCACCCAGGTGAAGTCCGTCATCGGGTCGAAGGTCGGGCGGCGGGACATCGCCGGGATGCGGAAGATGGTCACCGGCATCTGGCCGATCAGGTGGCCATCGCCGCGCGGCTCCTGCGCGATCATGGCGGGGCCGAGCGTGCCCGAGGCGCCGGGCCGGTTCTCGACGATGACGGATTGGCCGAGGTTGCGGCCGGCGAGCTCGGCCAGCACGCGCAGATGCGTATCCGCCGAGCCACCCGGCAGCCAGGGGATGACGAGGCGGATCGGGCGATTGGGGAAGCCCTGCTGCGCCAGGGCGGGCGCGGCGAGGCTGGTGGCGAGGGGCAGGGCGAGGGCCGAGCGGCGCGTGAGCATGGCGTTTCCTGTTCTGGTTGGGGACAGCATGGCAAAGCCGGGGCCCGCTGGTCCACTGGAACCGCTTGCCCGGCTGGCGGCGCCCGGCTAATCGCGGCCGATCCGGAGAAGGAGGCCTTTTCATGCATCGCCGCGCCCTGTTCGCCGCCGCACCGATCTCCGCCGCCCTGGCCATCCCCAGCCGCGCGCGCGTGCAGGGCTTCGCCTTCATCCCGGATGACGCGCTGCTGCCGCTGCTGCGGGCGGGCGGGCTCAACCTCTATGTCCGCCACGCCATCACCGACCGCAGCCAGGTGGACACCGGCCGGCGCGGCGACCGCGCGGGCCAGCGCAACCTGAGCGAGGCCGGGCGCCAGCAGGCGACGCGGCTGGGCCAGGCCTTCCGCGTGCTGGAGATCCCGGTGCAGGAGGTGCTGACGAGCGAGGTCTTCCGCGCGCAGGACACGGCGGAGCTGGCCTTCGGCCGAGCCCGCGTGCGCGTGGAGCGGGACCTGATCGCCGATGACTACACGCCGGGCAGCGCGAGCGACGATGCGCGCGCCGTCTCGCGCCGCCTCGCGCAGCCGGTGGCGGGCGGCAACCGCGTGATGGTCGGCCATATCGTGCCGCTGGGCATGATCCTGGGCCGGGGCCTGGCGCAGCAGGAATTCCCGGAGGGCGCCGCGGGCGTCTTCCGCCCGCGCGGGGGCGACTGGGAGTTCCTGGGCTTCTTCCGCGCCGAGCAGCTGATCGCGCTGGCGCGGGTCTGAACCAGGCCCCCCGGGGGCCGTCCGCGAGGGCTGGGGCGCGGCACGCCGCGCCTTCCGCTTCCGCGCCGCGCCCGCGCGCATTATGGGTGGCGCATGGCGGCGTCCTCCCCCTTCACCACGCAACTGGCCGAGGATGAGACGCTCTCGCTCGGCGAGCAGGCCTTCCGGCAATTGCGGGATGCCATCATCCGCGGCGCCCTGCCGGCCGGCAGCAAGATTTCCGAGCGCGGGCTGGCGGCGCGCTTCGGCATGTCCGCCCAGCCCGTGCGCGAGGCGCTGCGCCGGCTGGAGCGCGAGGGCCTGGTGGTCACCCTGCCGCGCAGCGGGACGGTGGTGGCCGAGGTCGGGCCCGGGCAATTGGCCGAGCTGGGCCGCATCCGCGCGGCGCTGGAGGGTGTCGCCGCCGCGCTGGCGGCCGAACGGCTGGACGCGGCGGGCCTTGCCGCACTCGCCGCGCTGCTGCGCCGCATGGAGGCGGGGACCGAGGCGCGGGACAGCGCCGCGCTGGATGCGGCGAATGAGGAATTCCACGCGCTGATCCACGCGGCGGCGGGCAATGCCTTCCTGACGCGCTCGCTCACCTCGTTGCGCGCCTATGACCATGCGGGGCGGCACCGCGCGGTGGGCAGCACGCCGCGCGACCTGCCGAAATCGCTGGCCGAGCACAAGGCGATCGTCGCCGCCTTCAAGCGGCGCGACCCCGCCCTGGCCGAGGCGCGGATGCGCGGGCATGTCCTGCGCTCGCTGGTGACCAACGGCGTGCTGCCGGCGGGGGACAGGAAGCCGCGCTGAGGCGGGCCGAAGACTCGCGTTGACGCGCGGCCTCCGACTGGGTCAAGCTTGCAACTGCTATTGCAGTTGGTGCCCGGCCGTTCCGGTCCCCATCCGCTGTGGCGTCACGAGAGGTGCGCCAGCACCCGGCCCCGAGGAGAAGTCCATGTCCGCCCGACGCATTCTCACCGCCTGCGCGATGCTCGCCCTCGCCGCGCTGCCCGCCCTGCCTGCCGCCGCGCAGGAATGGCGCGGCTGGAACATCCATGCGGCCGACTACCCGAACGGCCAGGCCATGGATGCCTTCACCCGCATGGTGGGCGAGCGCAGCAACAACCGCATCCGCATGCGGACCTTCCATTCCGCGCAGCTCGGCCAGCAGGACGAGGCGATCCAGCAGATGCGCCTCGGCACCATCGACTTCGGCAATTTCAACCTCTCGCCCTTCAACAACCTGGCGGCGTCCACCAACGTCGTCACGCTGCCCTTCCTGTTCCGCGACGTGGGCCACATGCAGCGCGCCATTGATGGTGTCGCGGGCGAGGCGATCGCGCGGGAGCTGGAGGCGATCGGCATCATCGCGCTCGCCTGGTATGACGCGGGGGCGCGCAGCCTCTACACCACGCGGCCCGTGCGGACGCCCGCCGACCTGCGCGGCATGAAGATCCGCGTGCAGACCTCCGACCTTTGGATCGACCTGATGCGCGGGCTCGGCGCCAACCCGACGCCGCTGCCCTTCGGCGAGGTCTTCACCAGCCTGCAATCGGGCGTGATCGACGGCGCCGAGAACAACTGGCCGAGCTATGAAAGCACGCGCCATTTCGAGGTGGCGCGCTTCTTCACCACCACCGAGCATTCCAACGTGCCGGAGGTTCTGGCCGTCTCCCGCCAGCGCTGGCAGCGGATGAACGAGGCCGAGCGCAACATGATGCGCGAGGCCGCCCGCGAATCCGCCGCCCTGCAGCGCCGCCTCTGGGCCGAGCGGGAGATGGTGAGCCGCCAGCGCGTGGTGGCGGCGGGGGTCACGGTCATCGAGATCAATGACCGCAGCCCCTGGGCCGCGCTGATGGAGCCGGTCTACGCCAAATACGCGGCGACGCCGGCGCTGGCCGGCCTGGTCCGCAGCATCCGCGAGATGCGGTGAGCCGGCCGGTCCCGCCCGCGCTCGCGATCTTCTCGCGGGCGCTGGGCGCGCTGTCCTGGGTGACGGTCGCGCTGGCCGGCGTGGCGCTGGTGGTGCTGGTGGGCATGATGGGCTGGCTCGTCTTCGGCCGCTACGTGCTGAACGACACGCCGACCTGGATCGAGCGCGTGGCGACGCTGGCCATCCTCTCCATCGCCATGCCCGTCGCGGCGGTCGGCGTGCGCGAGCGCTTCCACCTCTCGGTGCTGGGCGTGCGCGAGGCGCTGCCGCGGGCCACGCAGCGCTGGGTGGCGCTGGGCTGTGACGTGCTGATGGGCGCCTTCGGCGCGGGCATGGCCTGGTGGTCGTGGGAGCTGGTCGAGATGGTGGGGCCCTTCAGGATTCCGCTGCTGGGCATCAGCCAGGGCTGGACCTATGCGCCGATGGTGGCGGGCGGCCTCCTGATGGTGCTCTTCGCGATCGAGCAGGTGCTGCTGGACATCTTCTCGCCCGAGGCGCCCGAGCAGCGCGGCGTCGCCGCCGCCTTCCTGGAGTAGCGCGCGTGGAACCGGGCCTTTTCCTGATCTTCGGCGTCTTCGCGCTCTGCCTCATGGCGGGCGTGCCGGTGGCCTTCTGCCTCGGCATCGCGGCGGTCGCGGGCTTCCTCTGGGAGGGGCTGAACCCCGCCGTCGCCTTCCAGCAGATGGCGAGCGGGATGAGCATCTTCTCGCTGCTCGCGATCCCCTTCTTCATCTTCGCGGGCGAGATCATGCTGCATGGCGGCATCGCGCGCCGGCTGGTCGCTCTCGCCTCGGCCGGGGTGGGCTGGATGCGCGGCGGGCTTGGCATGGTGGATGTCTCCACCTCCATGCTCTTCGGCGGCATCTCGGGCTCGGCGGTGGCGGACACCTCGGCCACCGGCACCATCCTGATCCCGGCCATGAAGGCCAAGGGCTACGGCACGGACTATGCCGTCTCGCTGACGGTGACGAGCAGCATCGCGGGCATCCTGATCCCGCCCAGCCACAACATGATCCTCTATTCGCTGGCGGCCGGCGGTGGGATTTCGGTCTCGGCGCTGTTCATCGCGGGCATCGTGCCCGGCCTCATGATGTGCCTGCTGCTGGCGTTGGCGGCCTATGTGATGGCGGTGCGGCGCGGCTATCCGGCCGAGGGCTGGAAGGGCTTCCGCCACCTGCTCTGGGCCTTCGTGGACGCGCTGCCCGGCCTGCTGACGGCCGTGATCATCCTGGGCGGCGTGCTCTCGGGCGTCTTCACCGTGACCGAGAGTGCCGCCTTCGGCACCATCTGGGCGCTGCTGGTCACGCTGCTGGTCTATCGCGCGCTGCCCTGGGGGAGCTTCGTCCTCGCCGTCCGCACCAGCGTGCGGACCACGGCGGTGGTCTTCCTGCTGGTGGGCACGGCGACCGCCTTCGCCTGGCTGCTGGCCATGTACCGGCTGCCGGAATTGCTGACCGACGGCATGCTCGCCATCAGCGGCAATCCCATCGTCATCCTGCTGCTGATCAATCTCTGCCTGCTGCTGATGGGCTGCGTGATGGACATGGCGGCGCTGATCCTCATCACCACGCCGATCTTCCTGCCCGTGGTCGTCGCCATCGGGATGGACCCCGTGCAGTTCGGCATGGTGATGATGATGAATCTCGGCCTCGGGCTCACCACACCGCCCGTGGGGGCGGTGCTCTTCGTCGGCTGCGCCATCGGGCAGATCCGCATCGAGGAGGTGATGCGGACCATCTGGCCCTTCTGGGGCGCCATCCTGGTGGCGCTGGCGCTCACCACCTACTGGCCGGCCGTCTCCCTCACCCTGCCCAGGCTGCTGCTGGGCTATGGGGGCTGAGGCGCGTCAGGCAGGCGGGTGGAAGCTCGCCGCCAGTTCCCGCAGCACCTTGTTCTCGCTGTCCGAGATGGGCGAGGTGAGGCCAAGGAAGCTGCCGGTCGCCGACGCCACCTTGTGCGCCTGGGCGAGCACGCTCGATTCCAGCGAGCGACGCTCCTCCGGCGTCAGCGTGTGGGTGAGGGCGGCGACGTAGTCCTTCCAGGCCTGGAAGAGCGCCGGGGCCGGGCGGGTGTGCAGCCAGGCCTCCAGCAATTCCAGCGCCGGGCCACCCTGCTGCAGCCCCGCCTCCTTCGCGCCGGCCAGGATGGCGCGGTGCTCCTCGGCCGAGATGGCGCCATCCGCCCAGGCGACCAGCACCATGGGAACGAGGGTGAGGGCGGCGAGCGTGCCGGTGCCGATCTGCAGGGCCATCAGCCGCGCCAGCACCGCGTCATCCACGATGCCGGTGGCGGCCATCAGCGCCTCCTTGCGGAACTTCTCCGCATCGGCCTGCAGCATGCGCTGGCGCAGCTCCTCATTGTGGCGGGCGAAGAAGGCCTCCTCCAGCCCGGCGCGGCGGCTGGCGAGAATGCTTTCGGACATCGCGGATCCTCCATGTGTTCGGAATGCGACCATATCGCCCGTCACCAGCCCCGGAGGTTATGATTTGGCGCAAGGCGGGCTCAGCCCGGCGCCACCACCGAGGCCAGCCGGATGCCGTGCCGCGCCATGGAATCCGCGAGGAAGCCCGAGCGCGTCATCTCGGCCATGAAGGCGATGACCCAGGCGAGGGCGGCCGGATCGCGCCCGCCCGCGAGGCCCATCGCGTATTGCACCGCGTGGAAGCGGCCGGGCAGCATGCGAAGGCCGCCGAAGCGCGCCGCATCGGCCTCGAGCTGCTGGCGCACGCCGGCCGCGACATCGATGTTCTGGCGCAGGAATTCCTCCACCACGCGCGGCGAGGTGGCGACGCGGACCAGCGTCGCGTCGCGGATCTCGCGGCGGAGGTAGATGTCGTAGACGCTGTTGAAGCCGACGGCGATGCGGATGCCGCGCTGGTCCACCTCCTCATTGGTGGTGATGGGCGAGTGCTCCCGCACCAGGAAGGTGCCCTCCACCTCGATGAAGGGCGGCGTCAGGTCCACGCCCTGGCCGCGGGTGGAATCCACCGCGAAGAAGCCGATGTCGCCCTCCTCGCCGCGCAGCAGCTCCAGGCTGCGCCCGGGCGAGGCGACGGTGATCACCTCCAGCGGCAGGCCGAGGCGGCGGGCCAGCTCCCGGACGAGGTCGAGGCCCACGCCATGCGCCTCGGTCTCGCGCGGGCGGCGGTGGGCCAGCAGCGGATTGCCGAGGTTGATGACGGCGCGCAGCGTGCCCGTCGGCGCGATCTGCCGGCCAAGGGCCACCGTGTCCTGCGCGCGGGCGGGCAAGCCGAGGAGAGCGGGCAGCGCCAGGATGGTGCGACGACGGATCATGCGCGAGCCCCCATTCCCAAAGTCGGACGGTGTTTCATGCTGGGAGGGCAAATGGTGCCCGGGGGCGGAATCGAACCACCGACACTGCGATTTTCAGTCGCATGCTCTACCAACTGAGCTACCCGGGCGCGCTTGGTGGGCGGGTGATAGCGAAGCGGGCGCTGCCTGTCCAGCCGGGGTCACCGCTCTTCTTCCTGGTCCTCGGGCTCGACGGCGGGGACGCTGTAGCTCTCGGTCAGCCAGCGGCCGAGATCCACCTGGCGGCAGCGCTCGGAGCAGAAGGGGAAGGCGCCACGCCGGCCCGGCTCACGCGGGGCGGCAGGTCGGCGGCAGATCGGGCAGCGGGGCTCAGGCATCGGCATTCCAGGGGGCGATCCCGGGGCTGGGGGCGGGGCGCAGCGTGAGGGCATGGCCCGCGCGCTCGGTGAATTCGGCCAGCGCGCCCGGCAGGGATTCCAGCGCGGCGAGCAGCGCGGGCGGCGCTTCCAGGGCCAGGCGCTGGCCCGGGTTGGCCGCCGACTCGCGCGCGGCCTGGCGCAGCAGGGCCAGGCCCTGCGCGAGGGCACGGTCGGCCAGCACCTCATGCAGCGGCGGATGGATGCGCGCGCGCCGCAATTCGAACAGGCCGAGGGGGCCCAGGCCCAGCACCTGCGTCAGCCCGTCCGGCCCGCAGGCGCTGCGCAATTCGGGCTCCAGCGCCGCGCGCTGCTTCACCGAAAGCCCCGCGAGGTCGAGCAGGATGGGGCCGGCGAGGTCGCGCAGGCGAAGCTGGCGGGCGAATTCGGGGATGGCCAGGCGGTTCACCTCGCGCGGGTCGGCGCCGCCGGAATCGACATCCACGGCGGTGAGCGCGGGCAGGGGCGAGATGATGAGGCGCCCGCCGCCGGGCAGCGCCCATTCGAGCTCGGCCAGGCGCGCGACCTCCTCCTCCAGCGCCTCGTCGAAGGCCTCGGGCTGGAGCAGGACGCGCCCGGCGCCGAGGGCGGCGCGCAGCCGCGCCGCCTCGGCCGGGTCATCGGTGACGATTCGCGCCTCGGGGTGGGTGGCGGCCCAGCGCAGCGCGGCATCGGGGCCGCGGGCCAGCAGGCCCATCTCGCCGGGCGATTGCGGCGTGCGGGCGGAAAGCCGCGGGCCCTTGCCGCCCTGGCCGGCGCGCGTCACGCGCAGCGTCAGGATGGTGCCCTCGGGCGGCAGCTTGCGGCCCTCGCATTCGCTCTCGGGCAGGAAGCCGCTTTCGCCCGGCGCCCAGGGGGGCGGCAGCGCCACGAAGGCGCCGGCCAGCGCCGGCATGGCGGCCGCGATGCGCCCGCGCAGGATGTCCCCCACGCCATCGGGCCGCGCGGGGCGCTCCAGCCGGTAGGCGATGAGTTCGCCGTCGCTCAGCAGCGCCACCCGCCGCTCGCCCGGCGAGCGCGCGAGGCGGATCTGCTTCATGGCTTCAGCCAGCCGCAGCCCCGCAGGAGCTGCGCCGTCTCGAAGAGGGGCAGGCCCACGACGTTGGAGTGGCTGCCCGAGAGGAAGCGGACGAACATCTCGGCCGCACCCTGGATGGCATAGCCGCCCGCCTTGCCCTGCCACTCGCCCGACTCGACATAGGCCGTGACCTGTTGGTCCGTCAGGCGCTGGAAGGCAAGGATGGTGCTCACCAGGCGATGCGTGATGCGCCCATCCGGGTGGCGCAGGGCGACGCCGGTATGCACCTGATGCCGCCGGCCCGAGAGGAGCTCGAGGAAGCGGCGCGCCTCGGCCGCATCGGCGGGCTTGCCCAGGATGCGGCGGCCCACGCCCACCACCGTGTCGGCGGCGAGGATCAAGGCGCCGGGCGCATCGGCGGCCGCGGCCTTGGCGCAGGCGAGGCGAAGAGCCAGCTGCCGCGGCAATTCCGCGCGCCTGGGCGTTTCATCGATGTCGGTGGGGGCTACGCGGGCCGGCACGATGCCGATCCGGGCCAGGAGCTCGATCCGGCGCGGGCTGGCCGAGGCGAGGACCAGCGGGGCGAGGACCAGCGGGGGCCGCTCGCCTGGGGTGGTCACGGAGGGGACGCCTTTACTTGAAGCGGAAGGTGATGCGGCCCTTGGTCAGGTCGTAGGGCGTCATCTCGACATTCACGCGGTCCCCGGCGAGGACGCGGATGCGGTTCTTGCGCATCTTCCCCGAGGTGTGGGCGAGCACCATGTGCTCATTGTCCAGCTTCACGCGGAACATCGCGTTGGGCAGGAGTTCAACGACCTGGCCGCTGAACTCGATCATATCCTCTTTCGACATTCGGATCCTTTGGTGGGTTCGTGCCTGGGCGCATGCGCATGCGCCGCGGGCAACCCCCGGCGCTGGTGGCCCGGTGAATGCGCCCGGAATGAGGCAACGTCAAGCTTTGGCGGGATGGACGCAGGCGCCGGGCCGGGGCCAAGCTCCGGGAAAGAGAGGGAGGAACACGCCATGGCGCTGATGGCTGCCGAGCGGATCGAGATCCAGGTCCTGGTGGACAATGTGCTGGACATGCTCTCCAGCACGCCGCGCTTCGTGACGCGGGAGACGCAGCAATTGCTGCGGCGGGGGATGAAGCGCACCACCGGCGGCGCGCTGTGCTGCGCGAGCCATGGGCTTTCCCTGCTGGTCACGGCGCATGGCCCGAACGGCCCGCGCACCATGCTGTTCGACGGCGGGCCGGTGGACATGACCTTCGAGCGCAACGCCACCCGCCTCGGCGTGGATTTCGCCGCGATCGAGGCGGTGATGCTGAGCCATGGCCATTGGGACCATGCGGGCGGGCTGCCCCAGGCCTTCGCCATGATCCAGGCGGCGACGCCCGGCCGCCGCGTGCCGCTCTACCTGCATCCCGGCATGTTCCGTGAGCGCGGCATGCGCCAGGGCGATGGCGGGGTGCTGCCGATGGACTACATCCCGAGCCCCGCGCAATGGGCCGAAATGGGCGCGGAACCCGTGGTGACGGCCGAGGCGCGGACGCTGCTGGACGACCTCTTCTACGTCAGCGCCGAGATCCCGCGCGTGACGCCCTATGAGCGCGGCCTCCCCGGCCAGGTGGTGCGCGACGCGGAAGGCAGCCCCTGGGTCGCGGATGAGGCGCTGATGGATGAGCGCTTCCTGGCCGTGCGCCTCGCGGGGCAGGGGATCGTGGTGTTTTCCGCCTGCTCGCATGCGGGGGTGGTGAATGTGCTGCACGCGGCCCGGGCCGCCTTTCCGGGCGAGCGGCTGTTCGCGGTGATGGGCGGCTTCCACCTCTCGGGCGAGAACGAGAAGATCATCCCCGAGACGGTGGCGGACATCAGCGGGTTCGACCTGCCGCTGGTGATTCCGGCGCATTGCACGGGATGGCGGGCGGTGAATGCGCTGGAGCGGGAGATGGGGCCCAAGGTGGTGCCGGCGGCGGTGGGCAAGCTGTTCACGCTGACGGCGGGAATGTGAGAGGTGCCGCAGTGGTCCGGGGAGCCCGTGGCTCCCCAATGTTATTGACTTTTATCCTAGGAATATGCGACCAATGCGGCTTTACCCACCCGGTTGCGGCGGCGCCGTCGCTTCGGCCGGGTTGGGTTCGACACCCTTGCCTTCCGCCACCAGACGCTGCGCCAGCCGGAGCACATCGAGCGGGATTCCCGCGGTCTTCGCCTGCAACTCCAACGACACCAGCCGGGCGGGGAAGAGCCAGAGCGCGCCTTTCACCACGTTGAGCTTGAAGTGGCTGGGGTAGTCCAGCTCGGCCATGATGCGCTTGGGCAGGGTCAGCTGGTTCTTCGAGGTGACCTTGACGGTGATGTGGGCCATTTGTCCGAAAGCTCCGTTGAGGGCCCCGGAAAGATAGCAAGATGGTAAGGCAGTAAGGAAGAGAAAATTCCTAATTTGCCAGGGTGCAGGGAGCAAGCTCCCTGCCGGAGTTTAAGGGGCGGAGCCCCTTAGCTGGCCCCGTTCAAGATGCGCGCGAGCGCCTCATCCCGCCCCAACGCGAACAGCGTCAGGTCAATCGGCGGCGACATGGTGCTGCCGGTGAGTGCGACGCGCAGCGGCTGCGCCACATCCTTCAGCTTCACGCCCTTCACATCGGCGTAGTCGCGCAGCCAGTGTTCCAGGTCCGCCCGCTCCCACGGCGCGGCCGAGAGGAATTCGGCGAGGTCGGCGAGGCGCGCCTTGGCGTCCTGCGTCAACAGCGCGGCGGATTTCGCATCCGCCTCGGGCGCGCCATCGGTCACCGCGAAGGCGGCGGAGGCCGCGAGCTCGGCGAGGTTCTTCGCGCGTTCCTGCAGGGCGGGCAGCAGCAGCTTGAGGCGCGCGATCTTCTCCGTGCCGAAGAGCTCGCCCTGGGCCTGCAGCCGGTGCAGCACATCGGGCAGCAGGGCGGCCGGGTCGGCCTGGCGCAGATAGACGCCGTTCACATGCTCCAGCTTCTTGTAGTCCATGCGGGAGGCGGCGCGGCCGACATCCTTGAGGTCGAAGATC
Organism: Sediminicoccus rosea; assembly: GCF_033547095.1. Classification (NCBI taxonomy): domain Bacteria; kingdom Pseudomonadati; phylum Pseudomonadota; class Alphaproteobacteria; order Acetobacterales; family Roseomonadaceae; genus Sediminicoccus; species Sediminicoccus rosea. The sequence goes on from NZ_CP137852.1 coordinate 2,139,425, forward strand.
TTCTCGGCCCGCTCGCGGGGGATGATCTCCTCATCGCCATGGCCCCAGCCCAGGCGCAGCAGGTAGTTGCACACGGCCTCCGGCAGCAGCCCCTGGTCGCGGAAGTCGAGCACGGAGACGGCGCCGTGCCGCTTGCTGAGCTTGGCGCCATCCGCGCCATGGATCAGCGGGATGTGGCCGAAGCGCGGGCGGTGCCAGCCCATCGCGTCATAGACCATGCATTGGCGGAAGGTGTTGGTCAGGTGGTCATCGCCGCGGATGACGTGGGTGATGCCCATGTCGTGGTCATCCACCACGACCGCGTGCAGATAGGTGGGCGTGCCGTCGGAGCGGAGGATGATCATGTCATCCAGCTCGGTGTTCACGACGGTGACGCGGCCCTGCACCTCATCCTCCACCACCGTCTCGCCCTCGCGGGGCGCCTTGAGGCGGATGGCGAAGGGCTTGCCGGCCTCGGCGGGGCCGGGCTCGCGGTCGCGCCAGGTGCCGTCGTAGCGGGGCGGGCGCTTCTCGGCGATGGCGCGCTCGCGCATCGCGACAAGCTCCTCCGGCGTCTCATAGGCGCGGTAGGCCTTTCCGGCGGCGAGGAGTTCATGCGCCACCTCGGCGTGGCGCGCCTCGCGCTGCGATTGGAAAACGGGCGGCTCATCCGGGCTGAGGCCGAGCCAGGCGAGCGATTCCAGGATCTGGTCCACCGCTTCCTGCGTGCTGCGGGCGCGGTCGGTGTCCTCGATGCGGAGCAGGTAGGCGCCGCCATGCCGGCGGGCGAAGAGCGCGTTGAACAGCGCGGTGCGGGCGCCCCCGATATGGAGGTAGCCGGTGGGCGAGGGGGCGAAGCGGGTGCGAACGGTCATGCCCCTTCATATCACGGCGCTGGACGGCGGGTGAGGGGTGGTGCTCCCTTGCTTGTGGATGCGTGCCGCGATTCAACCCTGGGTCATCAGCCGGCTGGAGGCCGAGGCCGGGCGGCTCGCGCTCTGGTTGCCGGTGGCGCTGGGCGTGGGGGTGCTGCTGTATTTCGCGCCCCGCTTCGAGCCGCCGTTGTGGTGGGGCGTGGCCGGGCTGGTGCCGCTGGCGCTGGCGGTCTGGTTGCGGGCCTCGCGGCCGCTGCTGGCCTGGGCGGTGCTGCTGCTGGCGGCGGTGGCGGCGGGTTTCGCGCTCGTCGCCTGGCATGCCGGCCGCGCGGCACCCCCGCTGGAACCGCCGCGCGGTGCGGTGCAGCTCAGCGGCACGGTGGTGGAGGTGGACCCGCTGCCGGGCGGGCTGCGCCTGACGTTGGCCGGGGCGCGCTGGGCGGAGGGGATGGCGCCGGCCGCGCGGCTGATCCGCGTGCGGCTGCGCGGGAATGATCCGGCGCGGCCCGAGCCCGGCGATGCGGTGAGCCTGCGCGCCCTGGTGCGCCCGCCGCCGCCGCCCGCCTATCCCGGCGCCTGGGATTTCCAGCGCGCCGCCTTCTTCGACGGGCTTGGCGGCTCGGGCTTCGCGCTCGGGCCGGTCGAGATCACGGCGCAGGGCGGCGCGACCCCGCCGCTCTCGGGCCTGCGCGCGCGCATCGAGGCACGGGTGATGGCCGCCCTGCCGGGGCCGGTCGGCGCCGTCGCGGCCGCGCTGCTGACCGGCGGGCAGAGCGGCATCCCACCCGAGGCGATGCAGGCCATGCGGGATTCGGGCCTGGCGCATCTGCTTTCCGTCTCGGGGCTGCACATCGCGATCGTGATGGGGCTGGTCTTCGCGGTGGTGCGCGGCGGCCTCGCGCTGTGGCCGGGTTTCGCGCTGCGCCTCGGCACCAAGCCATGGGCGGCGCTGGCGGCGCTGGCGGCGGGCGGCTTCTACATGGTTCTCACCGGCAGCCAGGTGCCGATGCAGCGCAGCTTCGCCATGGCCGCGCTGGTCACGCTGGCGCTGCTGGCGGGGCGGCGCGCGTTGAGCCCGCGCGTGCTGGCCTTCGCGGCGGTGGCGGTGCTGCTGGTGCAACCGGCCGCGATCCTCGGGCCCTCCTTCCAGATGAGCTTCGCGGCGGTCCTCGCCCTGATCGCGGGGTTCGAGGCGACGCGGCCGTGGCTGATGGGGGGTGCCGCGCCCCGCCCGCTCTGGCAGCGCGCGGCGCTGCTGCTGGCCGGCACGGTGCTGACCTCGGTGATCGCGGGCCTCGCGACCACGCCTTTCGGCCTGCACCATTTCGGCCGGGTGCAGGTCTATGGGGTGGCGGCCAATGCGCTGGCCGTGCCGCTGACGAGCTTCCTCGTGATGCCGGCGGGCATGGCCGCGCTGCTGCTGATGCCCTTCGGCGGTGAGGGGCTGGCGCTCGGCGTGATGGGCTGGGGCATCGCGGGCATCCTCGCTGTCGCGCGCGAGGTGGCGGGATGGCCCGGGGCGGCGCTGGCGATGGCGCCGCTGCCCGGGTTGGCGCTCGGCGCCATCGCCTTCGGCTTCTGCTGGCTCTGCCTCTGGCGCACGCGCTGGCGGCTGCTGGGGCTGGCGCCCATGGCGCTGGGGCTTGCGGCCTGGGGCTGGGCCGGCCTGCCCGCCGCCCTGGCCGCGGGCGATGGCCGGCTCTACGCCTTCCAGGTGGCGGGCGAGGTGTTCCTGGAGCGCCGCCCCGGCGCCTCGCGCTTCACGGGCGAGGCCTGGCTGCGCGGCCTGGGTGACGAGGCCGCGACGCCCCTGCCGCCGGAGGGTGAACTGGCCAGCGGGCGCATCGCCTGCACGCCGGCGTCCTGCCTGCTGCACGATGCATCCGGCGCGGCCGCCGTCCTGCTGCTGCGCCCCGCACCGCCGCCGCGCGGCCAGCGCCCGGCACCCGATTTCCGGCGCGGCCCGCACCCGGCCTGCGGCACGGCCCCCGTGCTGCTCTCGCCCGAGCCGATCCGCGGCGACTGCCCGGGCAGCGTGGTGGTGGATCGCTTCTCGGTCTGGCGGGACGGCGCGCATGCCGTCTGGCTCGACCCGCCGCGCGTGGTCTCGGACCGGGCGTGGCGGGGCGACCGGCCTTGGGTGCCGCCGCGCCCCACGCCGCGCGGCGTGGGGCAGGAGCCGATGGCCGAGACGGAGTGAGGCGCCCCTCAGTCCAGCTTGGCGCCCACCGCACGCGCGATCGCGCCCAGGCGCTCCGTGTCGGCCTGTAGTAGCCGGGCCAGCGCCTCGGGGCCGGTGGCCTGCACCTCCACCCCCTGTTCGGCCATCGCCGTGCGCAGGGCGGGGCGGGAGGTGACATCCACCAGCGCCGCGCTGAGCTGGGCCAGGATCGGCGCCGGCACGCGCGCCGGCGCGAAGAAGGCGAACCAGGTGGAGGCGTCATAGCCCGGCACCGTCTCCGCGATGGCGGGCAGTTCGGGCAGGGTGGGGAGGCGACGCGGCGTGGAAATGCCGAGCAGCCGCACCTGCCCCTGCCGCCCGCGCGCAATCGCGGCATGCGCGCTGTCGAGATGCAGGTCCACGCGCCCGGCGATGAGGTCGGGCACCGGCGTGCCCCGGTAGGGCACATGCACCAGGCGGATCCCCGCCTCGCGCTGCAGCAGCTCCATCGCCAGATGGATCGGCGTGCCATTGCCCGGCGTGGCATAGGTGATGGCGCCTGGCCGGGCGCGCGCCGCCGCCAGCAGGGCGGCCATGCTGGTGATGTCGTTCTGCGGCCCCGTGGTCAGCACCAGCGGCACATGGCCGAGCAGGCTGAGCGGCGCGAAATCCCGCAGCGGATCGAAGCTGAGCTGCGGCATCACCGCCGGCGCCGAGGCGATCGCGGCCGAGGTGAAGAGGATGGTGTGGCCATCCGGCGCCGCCGTGGCGACGGCGGCGGTCCCGATGGTGGAGCCGGCGCCGGGGCGTGTCTCGATCACCACGGCCTGGCCCAGCGCCTCGGCGAGGGGTGTCACGATCATGCGCGCCACCACATCCATCGCCGCCCCTGGTGGGAAGGGAATGACGATGCGGACCGGCCGGTTCTGCAGGCTTTGCGCGCCAGCGCTGCCGGCCGAGGCCAGCGTGGCACCAGCGAGAAGGAGCGTGCGACGGTTGATGCTCATGACTTGTCCTCCGTCTTGCGGGGATGGTCGGGCGGAACCGGCGCGCGATAGGGCAGGCGCGAGCGGATCTTGGTCAGCGTCGGGCTGTCGCCGCTGCGGACATATTGCTTCGCCGCGTCGCTCGGTGGCTGCCAGTCCCAGGGCGGGCGGCGGCCATGGCCCAGCGCGTCGCGCAGCATGTGGCGGCGTGCCTGGCTCTCGCGCGCCGTCCGGTCCACGCGCGCCACGTCCCAATGGGTGCGGATCGCCGCGATCATCGCCGCGACCTCCTCGGCATGTTCCGGCAGCTTCGCGAGATCACGCGCCTCGTGCGGATCGGTCGCGAGGTCGAAGAGCTGGGGGCCGTGCGTCTCGCTCCAGATCATCTTGCGATGGTCGCGGCGCAGCATGAACCAGGGCTCGTCGCAGCCCTCGGCGGTGTATTCGCAGAGCACGTCGCTCGGCCAGTCGGGCGCCTCGCCGCGCGCCAGCGGTGCCAGGTCGTTTCCTTCGAAGGCGGTCTCGCGCGGCCCTTCCGCGGCCTGGGCGAGGATGGTGGGCGCCAGGTCGAGCAGCGAGGTGTTCTCCTCGCGCGAAATCCCCTCGGGCCAGCCCGGCCCCGCGATGATGAGCGGCACGCGCACCGAGCCCTCGAAGAGGCACATCTTGAACCACATGCCGCGCTCGCCCAGCATCTCGCCGTGATCGGCCGTGAAGATCACGATGGTGTTCTCATCGAGGCCGGCCGCCTTCAGCGTCGCCATGAGCTGGCCGAGCTTGTCGTCGATGTAGCTCGTCATCGCGTAATAGGCGTGGCGGGCGTCGCGCAGCCGGTCCTGCGTGATGTCGTGCTCGTCGCAGCGCGTCAGCAGGTAGTGGCGCTGGCTGCGGCCATCCTGTTCGTCATAAGGGATCGGCCCCACCGCCGGCATGTCGATCTCCGCCGGGTCGTAACGGTCCCAGTATTCCTGCGTGGTGACGAAGGGATTGTGCGGGTGCGTGAAGGAGACGGTGAGGAAGAAGGGGCGCTTGTCCTCATCCCGCGCGAGATCAAACAGCTTTCGGTTGGCGGCGAAGGCCACCTCCTCGTCATAGTCGAGCTGCAGGCTGCGCGTGCAGAGCCCGGCCTCCACCACGCCCAGCAGGCTCATCCGCGCGCCGGAGACGGGCGGGTTGGTCTGCCAGTCCGGCGTCCAGGTGAAGTCGGAGGGGTAGATGTCGGTGGTGATCCGCTCCTCATAGCCGTGCAGCTGGTCTGGCCCCACAAAATGCATCTTGCCGGCGAGGATGGTGCGATACCCTTCCAGCCGCAGGTGATGCATCAGCGTGGGCGTGGAGGAGGGGAAATCCGCGCCATTGTCGAAGGCACCGATGCTCGTGGCGCGCTGGCCGGTCAGCATGGAGGCACGGGACGGCGCGCAGATCGGGAAGTTGCAATAGGTGTTGCCGAAGACCGTGCCGCGCGCGGCCAGCGCGTTGATGTGCGGCGTCTTGGCGACCGTGTTGCCATAGGCGGGAAGCGCGCCCGCCGTCAGCTGGTCGGCCATCACGAGGATGATGTTGGGCTTGCGCATGGGGCGCTCCGTCATGGGATGAGGATGATCTTGGCGGCCGCGACGCGCCCGCCATCAATATCGGCCACCGCCTGCGCGCCCTCGGAGAGCGGGCGCGTCTCCAGCCAGTCCAGCGCGCCGAAGCGGCCCTCCACCAGCAGGGCGACGACGGTGCGGAACTCGGCCGGCGTGTAGCAATAGGTGCCGGTGAGCGTGATCTCCTGCAGCGTGATCCGCCGCACATCGAGACCATCCGCCCCCGGCAGAAGCCCGGCATGCACGATGACGCCGCCCGGCCGCGCGATGCGGCAGGATGCGGCGCGCGTGGCGGCGCTGCCGACCGCATCCAGGATCAGGTCGGCGCTGCCATCGGGCGGGCCGTCCTCGGGCGCGCGGGCCAGCGCGATGCCCGCGCGCAGCGCCGTCTCGCGCCGCGCCGGGTTGGGCTCGATCAGCCAGATCTCGCCGGCACCGGCCTGGCGCAGCACCAGCGCGGCGGCAAGGCCGATGGCGCCGCCGCCCAGCACGAGGCAGCGGGCTCCCGGCAGCGGCCGGCCCAGCAACCGCGCGCCGTGATGCGCCGCGTGGTAGGCGACGGCGATGGGCTCGGCGAGTGCGGCGTGCTGCGCTGGCATGTCCTCGGGGATGACGCAGAGATTCTCGACGGGCGCCCGGACCCATTCGGCGAAGGCGCCGGGGCGTGGCGGCATGGACAGGATCTCCCGCCGCGGCGAGAGATGCGGCCGCCCTTCCCGCGCGAAGGGGCAATCCATCGGCACCCAGAGCGGGTTCACCGCCACGCGCTGCCCGGCCAGCGGCCCGTCCAGCACGCGGCCCGCGGCCTCGTGGCCCAGGATGATGGGCGTGGGGCGGCGCGAATCATGGCCATGGATGGCGTGCATGTCGGAACCGCAGATGCCGACCGCCTCCACGCGCACCAGCGCTTCGCCCTCCATCGCGGCGGGTTCGGGCTCGTCGCGATAGACCAGCGTGTTGGGGGCGGTCTGAACGAGTGCCTTCATTTGGCGAGAAACCCTCCATCCACGGCCAGGATCTGGCCGGTCACATAGGCGCTGGCGTCCGAGCAGAGGAACACGGCGGTGCCGTGCAGATCCTCGAGCCGCCCGTTGCGGCCGATGCAGGTGCGCTCGGCCAGCGTGGCCGCGCGTGCCGCGTCGTTGAAGACGGGCGCCGTCAGCGGCGTCGGGAAGAAGCCGGGTGCCACGGCGTTGCAGGTGATGCCCTGGCCCGACCATGCCTCGGCGATGGCGCGGGTGAGCTGCGCGACGCCGCCCTTGCCCGCGCCATAGGGCGCGCTGTCGGGGAAGGCGCGGAAGGATTGCAGGGAGCCGATGTTGAGGATGCGCCCCCAGCCGCGCGCGGCCATGGCCGGCGCGAAGCGCTGCGTCAGCAGGAAGGGCGCGCGCAGGTGTAGCGCCATGTGCAGGTCGAAGGCCTCGGCCGTCACCTGCGCGAAGGGCTGGCGGAGATTCACGCCCGCCGCATTCACCAGGATGTCGGGCGCCACGGTGAGCGCGCTGAAGTCGCTCCGCGTCAGGTCGAGCGGCAGGGCCTCGGCCGCGATGTCCTCGGCGGCGAGGTCGGCCACCGCCTGGGCCAGCTCCGCCTCGCGCCGCGCAGCGAGGATGAGCCGTGCGCCGGCCAGACCCAGGGCGCGCGCGATGGCGAGGCCGATGCCGGAATTGCCGCCGGTGACGAAGGCCGTGCGGCCCTCCAGCGAGAAGAGCGGCGCCAGCCGGTTCATGCCGGGCGGACGCCCATGGCCAGGGTCCGCTCATCCATGCGCGCCTCCATCCTGAGGCCCGGCCTGGTCGCCCAGACATTGACGAGGTTGTAGAGCGGGATCACCGCCACATCCTCCGCCGCCATGCGGACCGCATCGCGCAGCATCGCCTCGCGCGCCGCATCATCCGTCGTCACCAGCGCGCGCTCGACGAGGCTGTCCATCGCGGGGTTGCTGTAGCGATGGTGGTTGAAGGTGCCCAGGCGCCGCTCGCGGCTGAAGGTTCCGATGACGCTCATCAGCGCGCCGAAGGAATCCGCCGCGGAGGAACCCCAGCCGATCAGGTGCATGGCGAACTCCTGCCGCGCGGCGCGCGCCGGGAAGGCGGCCCAGGGCAGCGCCACCACCTCGGTGCGGATACCGACGCGCGTCCACATCTGCGCCACCGCCTGGCAGGTGCGGCTGTCATTCGGGTAGCGGTCATTGGGCGTGTGCAGCGTGAGGCGGAAGCCCTGCGGGAAGCCGGCCTCGGCCAGCAGGCGGCGCGCCTGCTCGGGGTCGTAGGCGGGGGGCGGGACGTCGGGGTTGTGGGAGAAGGTGCCGGGCGGCAGCCATTGGCCGGCCGGGCGCGCCGTGCCCTCCATGACGCGCGTGGCGAGCGCCTCGCGGTCGATGGCGATGGAGAGCGCGCGGCGGACACGCACATCCAGCAGCGGATTGGTCGCGAGCGGCCGGCCCTCCGCATCGCTGACGAAGACGGGGTTTTCCCGCCGCGAGAAGTCGGGCGAGAGGAAGATCAGCCGCAGGCTCGGCGCCTCGGCGATGGCGACGCGCGCCTCACGCCGGAGGCGCGCGAGGTCGGCCGAGGGGACCTGATCGATCACGTCCACGTCGCCGGCGAGCAGGGCGGCGAGGCGCGCGCTGTCATTGGTGATCATGCGCGTGCTGACGCGCGCCCAGGGCTGGGGGCCGCGCCAATAGGCGTCATTGCGGACCAGCTCGATACGGTCCCCCGCGCGGAAGGAGACGAAGCGATAGGGGCCGGTGCCGATGGCCGCACGGCCGCTGTTGAAATCCTCGGTCGCCGCGCCGGTCGCGGCGTGGCGGGCGATGATGGCGATGAAGCTGAGGTCGCTCGGCATGGCCGGATGCGGGCGCTCGGTGTGCAGGCGCAGCGTGAGCGGGTCGAGGATCTCCACGCGCTGGATGGCGCGCAGGTAGATCGCGAAGCCGCCCGGGGCGTTCTGCACATTGGGCGCGCGCTCGATGGTGAAGGCGACGTCGTCGGCGGTGAAGGGGCGGCCGTCATGCCACGTGACGCCCGCGCGCAGCTTGAACTCCCAGACCGTATCGGAGACCAGGCGCCAGCTCTCGGCCAGGCCCGGGACGAGGCGGGCATCGGCCGTGCGCTCGGTCAGCCGGTCGAAGATGTGGGACGCGATGGCGCTGTTGAAGGAGGCGTTGAAGAAATGCGGGTCGATCGAGGTGACCGGCGCGCCGATGCCGATGGTCAGCACCGGGCCGGCCGATGCCTGGGCCGGGGCCGGGGCCTGGGCCAGGGCAGGGGAGGCCGCGGCGGCGGGCAGGGACGTGGCGGCGAGCAGGGCGCGGCGCGTGGTGTTGGGCATGGGAATTCTTCTCCTCATTTGGCGCGGATGGCCTGTCCCGGATTGGCCTCGGTGCGCCGGCCGTCGCGCAGGGTGCAGACGCCGCCGAGGACGACATGCGCGAAGCCCTCGGGATGCCGGAGCGGCTCGCGCACGCTGCTGAGATCGCGCACGCGTGCGGGGTCGAAGACGACGAGATCGGCGACCATGCCCGCATGCAGCCGGCCGCGATCGGCGAGGCCGAGGCGCGCGGCGGGCAGGGAGGTGATGCGCCGCACCGCCTCGGGCAGGGAGATCACGCGCTCGTCCCGCACGTAATGGCCGAGCAGCCGCGCTACCCAGCCATAACCGCTGAGGGAGCCGATGGTCTCGCCCAGCGGCCCGCGCGGTGTCAGCGCCTTGGTGTCGGACATGACCGCGCATTCGGCCTGTTCCAGGCAGAGGCGCACATCGGCGTCATCGAAGCCGCGCGAGGTCCACATGACGCTGTTGAGCGCCTCGCCCTCCGCCTCCAGCAGGTCGAGCGCCGCATCCATCGGCGTGGTGTTGCGGCGGCGGCCGATCTCGCTGAAGGACATGCCGACGAGTTCGGGATGCGCCCCCGAGCGCAGCAGCAGGATGTCGTCGAAGCGGCGCTCGGCGACGAGGCGCCACATGGGGCGCGGATTGTGCTTCATCGCCTCGCGCTGGGCCGGGTCACGCTGGCGGGCCAGCACGCCGCGCGGCCCGCCCTCCCGCGCCCAGGCGGGGAGGGAGGAGACGACGGAGGTGTGGTTCCAGTCATGCGGGATGATGTCGAAGGCGACATCCACATCCTCGCGCCGGGCGCGGTCCAGCAGCTCCAGCGTATGCGCCATGGCGTTGCGGGGTGCGCCGTATTTGGGCTGGATGTGCGAGATCTGCAGCCGCGCCCCCGCCTGCCGCGCCGTCGCCACGGCTTCCGTGAAGCCAAGGTCGTAATGCACATCGCGGTTGCGGACATGGGTGGCGTAGAGGCGGTTGTGGCGGGCGCAGACCTGGCAGAGCTCCACCACCTCCTCCATCGGCGCGATGTTGCCGGGGAAGTATTCGAGGCCGGTGGAGAAGCCGATGGCCCCTGCCTCGAAGGCCTGTTCGGCGAGGCGCGTCATCGCCTTCAGCTCGTCCGGCGTGGTGGGTTCCACGCTGTCGCATTTGATCGCCTGGCGGATGGCGCCATGGCCGACCATGGCCGCGACATTCACGCCGAGCGGCTGGGCGTCCAGCCGCGCCAGGTAATCGCCGAAGCTGCGCCAGGTGACCTCCACCCCCGCATCATGGAAGCCGATGAGCTGGCTGGGCTTCATCTCGCCCGTGAAGGGCGCGCAGGAGAAGCCGCATTGGCCGATCACCTCCAGCGTCACGCCCTGGCAGACCTGGCTGTCGGCCCGGCCATCCACCAGCAGCACGAAATCGCTGTGGGTGTGGATGTCGATGAAGCCCGGCGCGACGATGCAGCCCGTGGCGTCCAGCGTTTCCGTGGCATGGCCGAGGTCGAGGCCGATGGCGGCGATGCGGCCGTTCTTCACGCCGAGATCGGCGCGGTAGGCGGGGGCGCCCGTGCCGTCCAGGATCTCGCCTCCCGTGACCAGCACGTCGAACATGGTCAGGCTTTCCTTGCCGAGGCGAGTTCCTCGCCGATGATGCCGGTGATCACGCCGCATTCGCCCTCTGTCAGTGTGAGCGGGATGCGCATGTCGCAGAGGCGCTCCAGCACGGCGGCCGTCACGGGCGGGGTATGGGGGTCGCGCAGGAAGCCCCATTGGGCGGAGACGCTGGTATAGCCCTGGGCTTCTCTCGCGCCGAACCATTTGAGATACACGCCGCGGGCCCGGCAGCCCGCCAGGAAGCGCGCGAAGGCGCCCTCGTCCAGACCGCTGACCGCGAACTGGATGGAGGATTGCACGAACTCCTCCTGTTGCGGGCGATGCGGCAGGCGCAGACCGGGCAGCGCCGAAAGGGCCACGGCGAGGCGGCCATGGCGGTCATTCCAGATGCGTGCGCGCTCGGCGAGCAGGGCCAGTTGCGGGCGCGCGGCGGCGGCGACCAGGTTGGACATGCGCAGCGAGTAGTTGGGCGTGACATCGCGCCAGCGGGCGAACACCGCCTCCTCCGGCCGCGCGCGGTGCTGGCCGTAGAGCATGTAGCTGCCCGAATGCAGGATGGCGCGCGCCGCGACATCCGCGTCGTCGGTCGCGAGCAGTCCACCTTCGCCGCCATTGACGTGCTTGTAGGCCTGCAGGCTGAAGCAGCCGACCCGGCCGAAGGTGCCGGTGGGCTTGCCGGCCCAGTTCGCGCCCATGGTGTGCGCGCAATCCTCGATGACCGTGATGCCCAGGCTGTCGCAGAGCGCCATCAGCCGCGGCATGTCGGCGATGTGGCCGCGCATGTGCGAGAGCAGCAGGTGCTTTGCTCCCGAGGCTTCGGCCTTGCGGGCGAGGTCGTCGAGGTCGATGACGAGGTCGGGTGTCACTTCCACCAGCACATGCTCGGCCCCCGCATGCGCCACGGCGCCGGGCACTGGAGCGAGGGTGAAGGCGTTCATCAGCACGCGGTCGCCCGGCTTCACGCCGGTGCAGAGCAGCGCCAGGAACATCGCGCTGCCGCAGGAATTCACCGCCACCGCGTATCTGGTGCCGAGCAGCGCCGCGAACTCCGCCTCGAGCAGCGAAGCCTCGGAGGCGTCGCCCATCGTCTCGCCGTAGCGATGCAGCCAGCCCGCGCGCAGCACGCCCTCCACGGCCGCGATTCCGGCCTCGGGGATGGGCGGGGGCGAGGAAAGGTCGCGGTCCAGGCGCAACATCAGCTCTTCACCGGCTCGCCCAGGTCGAGATTGGCGCCCGGGAAATAGCGCGCGAGGCGGATATCGGCCGAGCGGGCATGCGCCTCCATCCCCTCCGCGCGGGAGATGCGGGCGGTGGCCAGCGCCACCTCGCGCGAGCCCTCCCGCGTCATCCTCTGCCAGGAGAGGGGCTTGAGGAACTTGTGCACCGAGAGGCCGGCGGAATAGCGCCCGGCCGCCTTGGTCGGCAGGATGTGGTTCGGCCCGCTCGCCTTGTCGCCATAGGCGACGGTCGTCTCCTCGCCCAGGAAGAGAGAGCCGTAGTTGGAAAGATTTTCGCGCCACCAGTCGAGGTCGGCCGCCTGCACCTGCAGGTGCTCACAGCAATAGGCGTCGGAGACCTGCACGGCCTCCTCCCGCGTGTCGCAGAGCACGACCTCGCCGAAGTCGCGCCAGGCCGCGCCCGCCGCGTCGCGCGCGGTGGGGGGCAGCGCCTCGATGAGGTGGGGGATGCGCGCCATCACCTCCTCGGCCAGGGCGCGGTCGGTGCTGATCAGCCAGCCGGGGCTTTCATGGCCGTGCTCCATCTGCGCGACGAGGTCCACGGCGACGATCTCGGCATCCGCCGTGGCATCGGCGATGACCGCGACCTCGGACGGCCCGGCGAAGACGTCGATGCCCACCTTGCCGTAGAGCTGGCGCTTGGCTTCCGCCACGAACTTGTTGCCGGGGCCGACCACGATGTCGGCCGGCTTGCCGGTGAAGAGGCCATGCGCCATGGCCGCGATGGCCTGTACGCCGCCCAGCGTCATCACGATATCCGCCCCCGCCGCGCGCAGCGCATAGAGCACCAGGGGATGCACGCCCTCACTGCCGCGCGGGCCGGAGCAGGCGATCACCGTTGGCACGCCCGCGGCCTTGGCGGTGGCCACCGACATGTAGGCCGAGGCGATATGCGCGTAGCGGCCCGCCGGCACATAGCAGCCCGCCACCTGCATCGGCACGAGCTTCTGCCCCACGACCACGCCGGGCGAGAGCTCGACGGAGAAATCCTGCACGCTGGCCCGCTGGGCGAGCGCGAAGCGCCGCACGCGGTCCACCGCGAAATCGATGTCCGCCCGGATGCCCTCGGGCAGGTTGGCAAGGCGGCGGTCGATCTCCTCGCCCGTCACGATGATTTCGCCGGTCCAGCCATCCAGCCGGGCGGCATGAGCGCGCACGGCCGCCTCGCCGCCGGCCGCGATATCGGCCAGCATGGCCTCCACCACGCCGCGCGCCTCGGAGGTGGTGTCCTCCGGCGTGCGGCTCGCGCGCTTGAGATGGGTGATGGCCATGGGCGGTGTCCTGCAAAAGGGGCGCGGGCCGCAGCCCGCGCCGTGCGGTTACTGGTTGAGCGCGAAGGCGCGCAACTGCGGGTTGTCGGCGATGCGGCGCAGCACGGCATCGGTGAGGTAGGCGGTGACCGGCGGCGCCGTCGGCACCGTGCCCACCTGCTGGAGGAACTCGCCCAGGCCCGCATACCAGCGATCGGCCTGGGAGGGTCCATTGGCGCGGGACATCAGGCGCAGCTGCTCCTCGAGCCCGAAGATGGGCCGCCGCGCCACCTCGGCGCGAAGCGCCGCCTCGGTCACGGTCACGCCGCCCGCCTGGTAGAAGCGGTTCATCACCTGGATGGTCTGGTCCGGATTGGCCTTCATCCAGGCGATGCCGCGCAGGATGACGGCCAGGTAGCGCGCCACCATGTCCGGGTTCCGGTTCAGGAACTCCTCACGCACGATGATGTTGCCGGGCACGATGGCGTCCGCATCGCTGCCGCTGCACAGCGGCACGGCGTTCATCCGCTCCTCCGCCGTGTAGATGTTGGGCGCCCAGAGGCCCGCGAGGCGACCCTCGCCGGTGGAGAAGGCGGAGAGGATCTGCGCCTGGTTCAAATTCACCACCTGCAGGTCATTGCGCGGGATGTTCCAGCGCCGCAGGCAGTTCTGCAGCACGTAGTCCACCGTGGTGTTCACCGTGATCAGCACGCGCTGGCCGCGCAGGCTGGCCGGATTGGCGCGGATCGCCTCCACCTGATCGCGCCGCGCCATCAGGACGTTGGTGGCACTCTCGTCGTTCGAGATGGCGATGGTGCGGATGTTGAAGCGCGCGGCCCCCAGCACGCCGGGGGCGGAGCCGGTGATGCCCACATCCCAGGTGCCGGCGGCGGCGGCGGCGATCTGCGGCGGGCCCGCGGGGAAGGAGGAGAAATTGGGCTCGATGCCCATCTGCCGCCACCAGCCCTGCTCGGTCGCGAGATGCAGCGGCACCATGGAATACAGGGCCGGCTGCATCGAGATGTTGAGCCGCGTGGTCTGCTGCGCCATGGCCGGCATGGCACCGAGTGCGAGTCCGGCCGCGACGAGGCCCCCCGTGAATGTCCTGCGAAGCATGTTGGTCTCCTCCTGCGTGTTCGGTTCAGTGATCGGCGGCGGCCTGTTCGCGCGCCTTGAGCAGCTTCCAGATCCGGCTGCGCATGTGCGTGAAGGCCGGCGTGTCCATGACCTCCTCGATCGGCATCGCCTCCCAGCCGCCCTCGGCGCGCAGCGGCTTGATGTCGATCGTCTCGATGATGCGGCCGGGCTTGCGGCCCATGACCACCACGCGGTCGGCCAGGTAGATCGCCTCATCCACCGCATGCGTGATGAAGATGACTGTGCGGGGGTTGCGGCGGGCGAGGCGCACCAGCTCCTCCTGCATCACGATGCGCGTCTGCGCGTCCAGCGCGCCGAAGGGCTCGTCCATCAGCAGGGCGGCGGGGTTCATCACATAGGCGCGCGCGATGGCGACGCGCTGCTGCATGCCGCCCGAAAGCTGGTGCGGGAAGCTGTCCTCATGGCCGGCGAGGCCCATCAGCTCGACATAGCGGCCGATGGCGGCATCGGCCTCGGCCTTGGGCGTGCCCTTGCACATCAGGCCGAAGCCGATGTTCTCGCGCACCGTCTTCCAGGGCATCAGCGCGAATTGCTGGAACACCACCGCGCGCTCCGGCCCCGGGCCGCGCACCGGCTTGCCGCCCACCTCCACCGTGCCGGTCGAGGGGAATTCGAGGCCGGCGGCCATGCGCATCAGCGTCGTCTTGCCGCAGCCGGAGGGGCCGACGATGGCGACGAATTCGCGCTCCTCGATGCGCAGGTCGGTCGTGTCGATCGCCAGGAACTCGCCGCCGCGGGGCAGGCGGAAGGTCTTGGTCACCGCCCTGAAGACGATCTCGCTCATGCAGTCTGGCCCCAACGCTTGCGAAACCATGCCTCGACGCCGCGCAGCGCGACATCGATCGCGAAGCCCACGACGCCGATGCCGATCATCCCGGCGATCACCACATCGGTCGCGAGGTTCCCCTGGCCCTGCACCATGAGGTAGCCGAGGCCTGCCCCCACGACGATCAGCTCGGAGCCCACCAGCGACTGCCAGCCGAGCCCGGCCGAGACGCGCAGGCCCGAGATGATGGAGGGCATCGCACCCGGCACCAGCACATGCTGGATCACCTGCCGGCCGCTGGCCCCCATGGTCTGCGCCGCCTCGACGAGGCGCGCCTCGACCAACCGGGCGCCGCGATAGGCGCTGATGACGCAGGGCGCGAAGGAGCCCACGAAGATGATCAACAGCGGCCCGCCGATGCCCGTGCCGAACCACAGCGCCGCCAGCGGCACCCAGGCCAGCGGCGCGACGAAGCGGATGCTGTCGAACAGGGGTGTCACGATCTCGTCCAGCAGCCGGTACCAGCCCATCAGCAGGCCGAGCGGGATGCCGATGGCGACCGCGATGGCCCAGCCCATGAGGAAGCGGCCGAGGCTCGCCAGAAGGTGGTCGGCATAGACGTGCCCTGCGAAGGGATTTTCCCATAGCCGGACCAGCGTGGCCCAGACGGCGCGCGGCGAGGGCAGGAGGTTGGCCGGCAGCCAGCCCGACCAGGCGAGCAGGCTCCAGCCGCCGAAGAAGAGCGCGAAGCCCGCCAGCGTCAGCAGCCAGAACTCGCCGAGGCCGAGGACGGTGCCGTGCGGGCCGAGGAAGTTGCGCTTCGCCATCAGACCGCCGGCCGCCAGTTGAGGACGCGCCGCTCGACCAGACCAAGCAGCCAGGTGGTGCCCGCGCCGCAGACGGCGACGGCCGCCATGCCCACCAGGATCATGCCCGGGTAGATGTCCTGCCCCGCGATGTTCAGCACGCGGCCCAGGCCGAAGAAGGCGCCCACCAGCTCGGCCGCCACCAGCGTGGTCCAGGAGGCCTGGAGCGAAAGGCGCAGCCCGGTGAAGATCATCGGCATGGCGCCCGGGATCACCACATGGCGCAGCACCTGCGCCGTCGAGGCGCCTTGGGTGCGGGCTGCGGCGATGAGGATGGTGTCCACCTGCCGCACGCCGCTGAAGGCGTTGATGACGGAGGGCACGAAGGCCGTCAGCCAGATGACGAAGACCTTGCCCGTGTCGCCCAGGCCGAACCAGACGATGGCGAGCGGGATCCAGGCCAGCGCCGGGATGGGACGGAGCAGCAGGAAGATCGGGTTGACCAGCGCCTCGGCCCGGCGGCTCCAGCCCATGAGCAGGCCGAGCGGCACGCCGGTGACGATGGCGACGGCGAAGCCGCGCGCGACGAGGCCCAGGCTGTGCAGCGCATGCTCGATCAGGGTGGCCCCGGCATAGCCGCGGCCGTTGATCTGCTGGAAGGCGACCCAGACCTCGGCAGGGGCGGGCAGGCGCAGCGGATTGAGCAGGCGCAGCCCCGAGGTGGCGAGCCACCACATTCCGAGCACGGCGAGCACCGTGACGGTTCCGACAAGGAACCCACGGGACGGGCGCGGCAGTTGGATGCGGGCGGGGCCTGCAGCCAAGGACATTCCTCCAGCTTTCGCGTTTCACGAAAGAATTTTCAAAATGCTTTCACCGGCCCTCGCGTGAGTCAAACGAAATAAGCGATTGCTTGTGAGGATCATGCTTGAAAAATTTTTCAGACGCGGCAGGATCACGCCATGAAACCGCGCCCCCGCCCGCGCCTCGTGGACATCGCGGCCGAGGCCGGCGTCTCCCTCGCCACCGCCTCGCGCAGCCTGGCCCAGCCCGACATCGTGAGCCCCGAGACGCTGGCCCGCGTGCGCGCCGCGGTGCTGCGCCTGGGCGGCCCGCGTGCGCTGGAACCAGCCCGTCCGGCCAGCGGCAGCGGCGTCGCCGCCATCGTGCCCACGCTCGACAACCCGATCTTCTCGCGCGCATTGCAGGCCATGCAGGGCGTGCTGAACGGCGCGGGGCACCACCTGCTCGTCGCCTCCTCCGACTACCAGCCCGAGACCGAGCTTGCCGTGCTGCGCGGCCTGCTGGCGCGCGGGGTGGAGGGGCTGATCCTCGTCGGCGCCCAGCGCCCGCCCGAGGCGTGGGAGCTGCTGGCGGCGGCCGGCATTCCCGTCATCCTCACCTGGTGCGCGGCGCCGGGCTTCGACGCGGTGGTGGTGGACAACCACGAGGCCGGGCGCATGGCGGCCGAGCACCTGATCGGCCTCGGCCATACGCGTCTCGGCGTGGTCTGCGGCCTCACACGTCACAATGACCGCCAGCGCCTGCGGCTCGAGGGCGTGCGCGCCGCGGTGGCGGCGCATGGGCTGGAGCTGCCCGACTGGCGCGTGGTGGAGCAGGAGTTCAGCCTGGCCGGCGGCCGGACCGGCTGCGCCGCCCTGCTCGCCCTGGCCGAGCCGCCGACCGCCATCATCTGCGGCATCGACCAGCTTGCGGTGGGCTGCCTGGTCGAGGCGCAGTCACGCGGCATCGCGGTGCCGGAGCGGCTCTCCGTCGTCGGCATCGACAACCTCGAGATGGCGGCGCATCTCTCGCCGCCGCTCACCACCGTGCATGTGCCGACTGCGCGCATCGGCGCCGAGGCGGCGGAACTCGTGCTGGCGCGGTTGCGCCGGCAGGCGCATGCGCGCCGCGTCGAGCTGCCGGTGGAACTGGTGATCCGCCGCTCCTCGGCGCCGCCCGGCGAGGGCTGAGGCGCGGTTTACAGCGCGGGGCCGGCCCCGCAGGATATGCGCCACGCCTCATCAAGGAAGCTCCGCATGACACCTCGTGCCCTTCGCCGCACCCTGCCCGGGCTGCTTGGCGCGCTGGCCCTCGCCGCCTGCGCGGGCCCGCCCCCGCAGCCCGCGCCCGCGCCGGACATGGTGGCCGCCCCCGGCTCGCTCTTCACCCTCTCGCCCGGCACGCCGGTGGATGGGAACCTCCGGCTCACGCTGCGGCGCGGGCAGCCCAACGCCACGGGCATCCTCGCCACCAATGGGGAGAACCTGCCGGTGACGGTCACCGGCCTCACGGTGGAGGGCGGCGGCGCGCGGGTGGATCTGCGCGGCCAGGTCTATGGCCTGCCGCGCGGCGGGTCCGATTTCCCGGGCACCTACCGCATCGTGGATGGCGGCAGCGGCTCGGCGGCGCTGACCGGCGGCCTGCGCCTGGGCAATGACAACCTCGTGCTCATCGTCATGCAGCCCCCGCGCGAGGGCATGGTGCTGGGCGTGGCGCCGGGCGGCGTGGTCACGCGGCTCGGGCGGTGATGCGCCGCCGCCTTGCCGGGCTGCTGCTGGGCCTCGGCCTGCTCGCGGGCTGCCAGAGCCTGACCGTGCCGATGAACCAGCCCCTGTCGCGGAACGCGGCGGGCGAGCCCGACTACGCGGCGAATTACGGCCTGGCCGGCGTCCTCGCGGGCGAGGTGGCGGGCCAGGGGCCTGCCGCGCGCAGCGACCTGCTGGTCTTCGTCACCTTCTCAGGCGGGGGCAAGCGGTCCTCCGCCTTCGGGCATGGCGCGCTGCGCGGCCTGCGCGCCATCCCGGTGCGGCCGTCGGGCGAGGCCGGCTGGACCCTGCTGGATGATGTGGACTACCTCGCCGGCGTCTCGGGCGGCAGCTTTCCGGCGGCGCATTACGGCCTGCACCGGGAGCGGCATTTCGAGACCTTCCGCCAGGATTTCCTGACGCGCGACATCAACAGCTACATCTTCGGCACCTACCTGCTGCCCTGGAACTGGGATTGGCTGGTGAATCCGCTGGTCGGCACCAATGACTACATGGCGCGCGTCTATGACCAGCTCATGTTCCACGGCGCCACCTTCGCCGATCTGCGGCGGCGGGGCGCGCCCATGGTCTCGATCAACGCGACCGATGTGGTGAACGAGACGACCTTCCCCTTCACCAACGGCACCTTCGGCCTGCTCTGCTCGGACCTCAACAGCTTTCCCGTGGCGCGCGCGGTGGCGGCGAGCAACGGCTTTCCCATCCTGTTCAGCCCGATCACGTTGCAGAACCACGCCGCGCAGTGCGGTGGCCGCCGGCCGCCCAACACGCCGCCGCATGCCTGGGCCGAGCCGGCCTCCGTCGCTTCCCGCCGCGCCGCGCTGGCCCGCCAGGCGGACCGCTACGCCAATGCGGAGGAGACGCGCTGGATCCACCTGATGGATGGCGGCATCGCCGACAATCTCGCGCTGCGCGGCCTGCTCGATTCCATCACCGTCACCACGCAGAACAGCCCCGTCTTCCGCGAGATCGCGCTGCGCACGCGGCGCATCCTGATCCTTTCGGTGGATGGCGAGGCGGCGCCCGACCGCTCGCTCGGCCGGCAGCGGGTGGTGAGCGGCATCGGCCAGGTGCTGAACGCCGTCTCCGGCACGCAGATCGACGCCTACAACTTCGAGACGCTGGGCCTCGCCACCGAGATGTCGCAGCACCTGGCGGCCGCCTTCCGCGAGGTGCGCTGCGGACAGGCGCGGGTGATCGCGGGCCGGCCCTGCGGCGATGTGCAGGGCGAGTTCGTGCATGTGGCACTTTCGGGGATTGATGACCCGGTCTGGCGGGCGCGGCTCGAGGCCATCCCGACCGGGCTGACCATCCCGGATGCCGATGTGGATGCGCTGGTCCAATACGGCGAGCAGCTGGTGCGCCAGCATCCGGCGATCCTCGCCATCGCGGCGGCCGCAGGTGGGCCGGCGCCGCCCGCGCTGGCGCGGGCCGGCAGGCGCCCGGCTTGGTAGCCGGTGCGGCGCCCCGCCCGGCACCGTCTCAGTAGTAGTTGTTGATCACCGTGGTGTTGGGCTGGCCCGCGGCCGCGACGCTCGCCGCGGCCGTGCCCACCGCCGCGCCGGCCGCGGCCCCCACCAGCGCGCCCGCCGCGAAGCTGCCCACCGGCGCGTGGTAGTAGGGCGCCACCACGACCGGAGCGCGCCAGGCCGTCGCCGGATAGGGGTGATACCCGCCGACATAGCCGTGGTAGGCGCCGCCATAGCGATAGCCGCCGCCCCAGTTCCCGCCGCCCGCATGCCAGGCGGTGCCGCCCGGCGTGACGCCGCCCGCCCGCCAGAAGACGAGTTCGAGGCCGGGCAGGGGCCCCGGGGCCTGCACATGCAGCCCATGCTTCGGCCCCGCATCGGCCGGCACGGAGAGGAGGCCGAGCGCGAGGGCGCCGGCGGCGAGGGGGATGATTCGCATCGGGATTCTCCGGGCTATGGGGTCAGCGATCCAGCCGGTGTTGCTGCACATGCCGCCGCCAATCGGCCAGGCTGCGCTCGCAGAAGGCGCGGTCCACCTCGTGCGAGGAGCCGGCGCCGAAGGAGGTGGCCCAGCGGAAGGCGGCGTTGGAGCCCATCTGCGCGATCAGGATGCTGTTGAAGGCGAGCAGCGCGGCCTGCGCGGCGGGGCGCTCGGCCTCGGGCATGCACTGGAAGGCGTGGCCAGCCATGAGGCCGAGATTGACGAGGCCGCGCTCCAGGTTCTGCTCGGTGAGCGGTGGTGCGGGGGTCTGGGCCACCGCGACGGAGGCCACCAGCAGAGACGACAACGCCATGCCCAGGATCTTCACCGGCTTTTCTCCTCACCCTTGGTTCAATGTCCCGGCCACAAGGCTAGGTCTGAGCCTCGCCGCCCGCAAGCGGCTTCGCATGACGATTCCTCACGGCAGCACGAAGCCCTGCACGAGGCTGGAGGAGAGCAGCGCCCAGCCATCCACCAGCACGAAGAAGATCAGCTTGAAGGGCAGCGCCACCACCGAGGGCGGCAGCATCATCATGCCGAGCGACATGAGGATGGACGCCACCACCATGTCGATCACCAGGAAGGGCAGGAACAGCAGGAAGCCGATCTCGAAGGCGCGCTTGAGTTCCGTCACGAGGAAGGCCGGCATCAGCGTGCGGAAGGGCGCGGCCTCGGGCGCGGTGGCCGGCAACCGGGCGAGCTGGTTGAAGAGGTTGAGATCGCTCTCGCGCACATTGGCGGCCATGAACTTGCGGAAGGGCTCGGCCATCGCGGTCAGCCCCTCCATCTCCGTGAGGCGCCCCTCGTTCATCGGCACGATGCCCTGGATCCAGGCCTGTTCCAGCACCGGCTGCATGACGAAGAAGGAGAGGAAAAGGGCAAGGCCGATCAGCACCGGGTTGGGCGGCACGCCCTGCGCGCCGATGGCGGTGCGCAGCAGGGCCAGCACGATGACGATGCGCGTGAAGGCCGTGGCCATCACCAGGATGGAGGGGGCGAGCGAGAGCAGCCCGATCAGCGCGGTGAGCTGGACCAGGCGCGCGGTGGCGCCGGGCTGGTTGCCGCCGAGGTCGAGCGAGACGGATTGCGCGACCGCCGCACCCGGCACCAGCAACACGGCGAGGAGAAGCAGCCACCTCATGGCGCGGGCGGCAGCCAGCCGAGAAAATTGTCACCCGTGGGGCCGGTCATCAGCAGCGCCTCCCGCCCGTCGCAGCTGACGAGGATGAGGCGCCGCCGCGCATCGAGGGCCACGGCCGAGCGGATGGAAAGCCGCCCGGGCTGCGTCGTGACCAGGCCGCGCCGCTGCGCGAGGTGCGCGGCCCCCCAGGCCAGCAGCAGCACGGCGACCAGCGCGGCGAGCGCCTGGAGGATGGGTTCGAGGGACATGCGCGGCCTCCTGCCGGCGCTGGAGGGAAGGGAGCGTCAGGGCCGCGGCAAGCAGAGGGAGAGCGCCTCCACCTCGCCGGCGAGGCGCAGCAGCGGCGGCAGCAGCGCATCGCCGGAATCGCCCGGCATGCAGGCGACGGCGGCGCAGAGCCGCGCGGCCTCGCGGTCGAGCCCGGCCAGGTCCACCTGGCGCCCGGCCAGCACCAGGGCACGGGCCATGGTGAGCGTCGCGTGCAGGCTTTCGATCGCGGCGAGCATGGCCGCGATCTCGAAGCTGGGCGGCGGGGTCTCGGCGTGGCGCTGGGACTTCGGCATGGGCCGAGGATGCGGCGGCGAAGGTTAAGACTTCCTCAGCACCCATCGCCCGCGAGCTTCAGGAAGTCTTAACCCCGTATGGTGTTGGCTGCCGGCATGGATGTGATCGGCAGCAGCCTTCTCTCGAACAGCCCCGTCTCGCTCGCGGAGCGTCGCCTCGCCTGGCTCGATGTGCGGCAGAAGCTGCTCGCGCGCAATGTCGCGAACGCCGATACGCCGGGCTTCCGGCCGAGCGACGCCGTGCCCTTCCAGGCGGTGCTGGCCCGCAGCCATGCCGCCGCCGGCCTGGTCATGACCGATGCGCGCCACATCATGCCCGCGCGCGCCGGGAGCCTCGCCGTCGAGGCGCGCCGCGTGACGGAGCGCACGCCCAACGGCAATTCCGTCTCGCTCGACGAGCAGGCGGTCCGCATCGCCGAGACCGACCAGGCGCATGCCCTCGCGATGGGGCTGCACCGCAAATACATCGGCCTGTTCCGCATGACGCTGGGCCGCTGATGCCCACCCCGACCGACGCAGGAGAATGATGATGGACCTTGATCGCGCCCTTTCCATCTCGGCGGCCGGCATGGCGGCCCAATCCAAGCGGCTGCGCGTGGTGGCCGAGAACATCGCCAACCGCGACAGCACCGGTCAGTCGCCCGGTGCCGAGCCCTATCGCCGCAAGACGGTGAGCTTCGCGAACCGGCTGGACCGCAGCCTCGGCGTCGAAACGCTGCGTGTGGCGCGCATCGGCCGCGACCAGCGCGACTTCCCCGAGCGCTTCGACCCCGGCCACCCGGCCGCCGATGCGCGCGGCTATGTGAAGACCCCGAACGTGGACAGCATGGTGGAGAACATGGACATGCGCGAAGCCAATCGCAGCTACTCGGCCAATCTGGCGGTCCTCGAGACGACGCGCGGCATGCTGCTGCGCGCGATCGAGACGCTGCGGTAAGGGGGGCGGAAGATGGTCGCACCGGTCATCGCGGCACCGAGCCTCGCCATTGGCGGGGCGGCCGCCGCCTATCGCGCCGCCATGGGCGGGGCCGAGGCGCTCAGCCAGGGTGCTGGCTTCGGCGAGGCGCTGAGCCGCGCCGCGCAACGCGCCATCGATGTGGGCCGCGGCGCCGACAGCGCCGCCGCCCAGGCGCTGACCGGCCAGGGCAGCGTCACCGATGTCGTCCTCGCCGTCTCGCGCGCGGAGATCGCCCTGCAGACCGCGACGGCGGTGCGGGACCGCGTGATCAGCGCCTACCAGGACGTGATGCGCATGCCGATCTAGCGGGCCCATCCCCGCTGGCGGCGCGCACCCGCAGGAGGCGGGGCCGCATGCTTGAACAACCCGTCGCCATGGCGATGCGCGAGGCGCTCTGGGTCAGCCTGCAATTGGCTGGCCCGCCCTTGCTCGTCGTGCTGGCCATCGGCCTTGCCGTCTCGCTGTTGCAGGCGCTGACGCAGATCCAGGAGGCGACGCTCGCCTTCCTGCCCAAGCTTGCCGCCATCGGCGGGCTGCTGCTGGTCATGGGCCCCTGGATGACCGGGCTGATGCAGGCCTGGTCCATCCGCCTGTTCGACCAGGTGATCGCCCTGGGCGGCCTGCCGTGACGCCGAGCCTCGCCCTGGCCGATGCCGCCCTGCTGGAGGCGCTGCCCGGCCTCGCCTTCCACGCCGTCCTGCTGCTCTGCCGCCTGGGCGCGGCCGCGATGCTGCTGCCGGGCCTGGGCGAGGCGGAGGTGCCGGCCACGCTGCGGCTGACGCTCGCCCTCGGCCTCGTGCTGGTCCTGCTGCCCGTGCTGGCGCCCGGCCTGCCCGCCATGCCGGGCGATGTGGCGGGCCTCGCGCGGGTGATCCTGATCGAGACCGGCATCGGCCTCTGGATCGGGCTGCTCGCGCGCTTCCTCGCCATGGCCCTGGCCCAGGCGGGGCAGGTGGTGGCGCTGCTGATCGGCCTCGCTTCGCCCTTGCAGGGGGACATGGTGCTGGGCGCCTCGGCCACCGCGCTCGCGCGCATGTTCGCGCTGGCCACCGCCGCGCTGGTGCTGGCGACGGGGCTCTACGAGATCCCGCTGCGCGCGCTGGTCGAGAGCTATGCCGTGCTGCCGGCGGGTCAGGGCCTGCCGGCCGGGGCGGCGGCCGAGACGCTGGCGCGCAAGGCGGCGGACAGCCTCGCCCTCGCCATGCAGCTCGCGGCACCCTTCGTGCTGGCGGCGATCCTCTTCAATGCCGGGCTCGGCCTGATCGCGCGCCTCGCCCCCCAGGCGCAGGTCTTCGTGGTGGCCGCCCCGGTGCAGATCCTGGGCGGCTTCCTCCTCATCATCCTGCTGCTGCCGGCGATCCTCGCCGTCTGGCAGGGCGCCATGACGCAGGGCTTCCTGCGGCTGCCGGGCGGCTGAACCATGGCCGAGGACGCGGAAGACGACAGCACCGCCGAAAAGACGGAGCCCCCCACCCAGAGGCGGCTCGACCAGGCGGCGGCGGAGGGCAATGTCGCCCTCTCGCGCGAGGCGGTGGGCTTCGCCACCCTGCTCGCCACCACGCTGCTCGCCCTCATCCTGCTGCCCGGCCAGATGGCGGAGGTGACGGCGGCGATGCGCGGCACGCTCGGCCGGGCGCATGAGCTGGGCCTGGGGCCGGTGGCGCGGGAATGGCTCGGCCTCTTCCTCCAGCTCGCCTGGCCGGTCGCGGCGGCGGCCGTGGCCGGCGCCGCGCTCGCCACGCTCGCGCAGACGCGCGGCGCCATCTCGGCCAGCGCGGTGACGCCGAGCCTGGCCAAGATCTCGCCCATCGCGGGGTTCACCCGCATCCTGGGCCCCGAGGGGCTGCTGGAATTCGCCCGCACGCTCATCAAGATCATCATCGTCGCGGCGGCCATCTGGTATGTGGCGGCGGACCTGCCGGCGCTGGCCGCGCTGCTGGATGCGCCGCCGGCCGAGATGTTCGGTGCGGCGGGCCGGGGCGTGCTGCGCCTGCTGGGCGCGACGCTCGCCGCCTTCGCGCTGCTCGTCATCCTCGACCTCGTCCTGGTGCGCTTCCGCCACCGCGAGCGCCTGCGCATGTCCCGCCAGGAGCTGAAGGAGGAAATGAAGGAGAGCGAGGGCGACCCGATCGTGAAGTTCCGGCAGCGCCAGCTGCGTGAGGCGGCGGGGCGGCAGCGGATGATGGCGGCGGTGCCGCGCGCCACCGTCGTCATCACCAACCCCACGCATTATGCCGTAGCCTTGGCCTATGAGCCCGGGCAGGCTGCGGCGCCGCGCGTGGTGGCGAAGGGGGTGGATGAGATGGCAGCCCGAATCCGCGAGGTGGCGCGCAAGGCCGGCGTGCCCGTCATGGCCGACCCGCCGCTCGCCCGGGCACTCTACCGCGTCGAGCTGGAGGAGGAGATCCCGGCCGAGCATTGGGACGCGGCGGCGCGCATCATCGCCTATGTCATGCGCCTCAGGGGTGCGCCGTGACGCGGCCGCCGCCCACGGCCGAGGCGCTGGTCACCGCCCTGCCGCAACCCGCCGCCCTGCTCGACCTCGCGGGGCGGGTGGTGCTGGCCAATGCGACGATGCGCAGCGCGCTGGGTGGCGCGGTGCTGATCCGCCCGGGCGAGGTGGCGGCGCGCCTCTTCCCCGCGGCCGAGGGCGCGATCCGCGCGGCGCTGGCCGGGCAGTCCCCGGCGCCGGTCGAGGTCGCGGCGGTCGGCCTGCTGCGGCTGGTCCCGCTCGGTGCCGGCAGCGGTGCGCTGCTCCTGCTGGAGGGGATGGCGCCGGGCCTGGGCGCGCGGCTCGAGATCCTGGGCCGGCTCGCGGGCGGCATCGCGCATGACTTCAACAACCTGCTCTCCGTCATCCTGGGCGCGGCCGGCTCGCTGCGGCATGTGGCGCCCGTGGCGGCCGCCGCGACCGAGCTGGAGGCGATCGAGGCGGCGGCGGAGCGCGGATCGGCGCTGGTCCGGCAGTTGCTGGCCTTCGCGCGGCAGCAGGTGATGGCGCCCCGCGTGCTCGACCTCAATGATTCCATCCGCGCGCTGGCGGTCATGCTGCCGCGCCTGCTGGGGGCGCGGATCGAGCTGGTGCTCGACCTGGAGGAGCCCTCGCGCCGCATCCGCGTGGACCCCTCGCAATGGGACCAGGTGCTGCTGAACCTGATGGTGAATGCGCGCGACGCGATGAAGGGGGAGGGCCGGCTGCGAATCGCGACGGGGCGGCGGCTGGTGCTGGACAGCCTGGCCCTGCCCGCCGGGCGCTACGCCATGGTGGAAGTGACCGACAACGGCCCCGGCATCGCGCCCGAGCTGCTGCCCCACATCTTCGAGCCCTTCTTCACCACCAAGCTGGCGCAGGGCGGCACTGGCCTCGGCCTCGCCACCGTGCAGGGCATCATCGGCCAGCTCGGCGGGCAGCTCGAGGTGGAGAGCCAGCCGGGGCAGGGCACCACCTTCCGCATCCTGCTGCCGCGCCATGAGGGTCCGGCCGATGCGCCGCCGCCCCCGCCGCGCCCCATCCCCGTCGCGGTGCCGGTGGGCCCGGTGCTGCTGGTGGATGACGAGCCCTCGCTGCTGCGCGTGGCCGCGCTCTGCCTCCAGCAGGCGGGGTTCGAGGTGGTGCAGGCGCTGGATGGCGAGGAGGCGCTGGAGCAGCTGGAAGCGGGGCTGAAGCCCTGCCTGATCGCGACCGATGTCGCGATGCCCGGCATGGATGGCCTGACGCTGGCGCGAACGGCGCGGCGCCTTCTGCCCGACGTGCCGGTGCTGCTGCTCTCGGGCTATTCCGCGGCCGTGGTGGATTCCGACCTGGCGCAGGAGGGGTTCCGCTTCCTCGCCAAGCCTTATACGCCCGACACGCTGAAATTGGCGGTGGCGGGGGCCTTCCTCCCCCTTGCAACCCGGCGCGATATGGAACATTAATAGAACACGAGCCCGGGCCGCCGTCTGGATTCAGATTTTAAGAATTCGATGGGCGGCCTGGGCTTTGCGTGTAATCTGGCCCGGCACGGCTGCCATGGGTTGTAGGGGATCTCCAGGATGGAAAAAGGGAAGGCGCTCGACGCCGCGCTGAGCCAGATCGAACGTGCGTTCGGCAAGGGCTCCATCATGCGCATGGGCAGCAAGAGCGCGATGGAGGGGATCGAGGTGATTTCCTCGGGCTCGCTCGGGCTCGACCTGGCGCTGGGCATTGGCGGCTTCCCCAAGGGCCGCATCATCGAGATCTACGGCCCCGAATCCTCGGGCAAGACGACGCTCGCGCTGCATGCCATCGCCGAGGCCCAGAAGAAGGGCGGCACCTGCGCCTTCATCGACGCCGAGCACGCGCTGGACCCGAGCTATGCCCGCAAGCTCGGCGTGGATGTCGAGAACCTGCTGATCAGCCAGCCCGATGGCGGCGAGCAGGCGCTCGAGATCGCCGACACGCTGGTGCGCTCCGGCGCGATCGACGTGCTGGTGGTGGACAGCGTGGCGGCCCTGGTGCCGAAGGCCGAGCTGGAGGGCGAGATGGGCGACACCCATGTCGGCCTGCATGCGCGCCTCATGTCCCAGGCGCTGCGCAAGCTGACCGGCACGGTCAGCCGCTCCAACACGCTGCTGATCTTCCTGAACCAGATCCGCCTCAAGATCGGCGTGATGTTCGGCAACCCCGAGACCACCACGGGCGGCAACGCACTCAAGTTCTACGCCTCCTGCCGGCTTGAGATCCGCCGCATCGGCGCGATCAAGGAGCGCGAGGAGACGACGGGCAACCAGACCCGCGTGAAGGTGGTGAAGAACAAGATGGCGCCGCCCTTCCGGCAGGTCGAGTTCGACATCATGTACGGCGAGGGCATCAGCAAGGTGGGCGAGCTGATCGACCTCGGCGTGAAGGCCGGCGTCGTCGAGAAATCGGGCGCCTGGTTCAGCTGCGATGGCCAGCGCATCGGCCAGGGCCGCGAGAACGCGAAGCAGTATCTGCGCGACAACCCGGCCATGGCCGAGAGCATCGAGAAGCGCATCCGCGGCCAGGCGACCACCGTCGCCAGCGCCATGATGGTGGCGCCCGACAGCGACGGCCCGGCCGAGGACGAGTAGCCAAGCGCCGCGCGCGCGGCCAAGCTGCGCGCTCCATTGGTCGGAGCGCGCCGCATGACATCCCCCTTCGTTCCAGGTTCTTCCGTGCGGATCGAGGGGCGCGCGGGCGGGCCGCTCGCGGGCCTGACCTTCGCCGCGAAGGATCTGTTCGACGTGGCGGGCACGCCGACCGGCGGCGGCAATCCGGACTGGGCCCGGCAGAATCCGGTGCCCACCCGCCATGCCTGGGCGGTGCAGACCCTGCTGGATGCGGGCGCCACCCTGATCGGCAAGACGATCACCGATGAGGTCTCGCTCGGCATCCTGGGCGAGAACGCCTTCGAGGGAACGCCGCTCAACCCCGCCGCCCCGGGCCATGTGCCGGGCGGTTCCTCCTCCGGTTCGGCCAGCGCGGTGGCGCAGGGCATCTGCGACACGGCGCTCGGCACGGATACCGGCGGCTCGGTCCGCGTGCCGGCGAGCTTCTGCGGCCTCTACGGCATCCGCCCCACGCATGGCCGGCTGGACCTGACGGGCATGCTGCCCCAGGCGCCCTCCTCCGACACCACGGGCTGGTTCGCGCGGGACGCCAAGACCTTCGCCCGCATCTCCGAGGTGCTGCTCGGCGAGGCGATTGCCGAGGCGCTGCCGACCCGCCTCGTCATCGCCAGCGACGCCTTCGGCTTCGCCGAGCCCGCGACCGCCGCGGCGCTGGAGCCCATGGTCCGCCGCCTCAAGGCGCTGATCCCCGACACCCGCTTCGACCTGATGGCCCCGCCCGGCCTCTCCGTCTGGGGCCGCGCGCAACGCGTGCTGCAGCCCGTCGAAGCCTGGGAGACCTTCCGCGAATGGGTGGAGCGCGACAATCCGCGCTTCGCCTTCTCTGTCGCCAAGGGGTTGGTGCTGGGCGCCATGTCGAGCGAGGCGGATCGCGGCTGGGCCGCGCTGATGCGGCAGGAGGTGCGCGGCCGCATGCGCTTCCTGCTGCCGCCAGGCACCGTGCTCGCGCTCCCCACCACGCCCTTCCCGGCGCCCAGGGCCGGGCTGCCGCTGGGCGAGCTGACGCCGCTGCGCGACCAGATCCTCTGCCTCTGCGCGCAGGGCGGGCTGGCCGGCCATCCGCAGATCAACCTCCCGGGCGCCACGGTGGAGGGGCGGCCCGTCGGGCTCTCGCTGATCGCCGCGCGCGGGGCCGACGCCCTTCTCATCCGCACCGCCCTTGCCCTGGAGAACGCCGCATGACCCCCAACATCCCCGAAGTGGTCGAGGAAATCCGCGAGAAATTCGAGCGCTACGAAGCGGCGCTCGTCTCGAAGGATGTGGATGTGCTGGACGACACCTTCTGGAATTCGCCGCACACGCGCCGCCTCGCCATCCATGAGAACGGCTATGGCTTCGATGAGATCCACGCCCATCGCGTGGCCCGCCCGCCGGGTCCGGGCATCAAGCTGGAGCGCCTGCGGCTCGACATCCTGACGCTGGGGCGCGACTTCGCCGTGGTGAACCTCATCTTCAAGATGCGCGGCCGCGGTGACCTGCCGGCACGCCAGACGCAGACCTGGGTGCGCTTCCCGGATCTGGGCTGGAAGGTGGTCTCGGCGCATGTCTCGGTGACGGAGGCGACGCCCGCCTATTGAGGCTGCGCCATCCGTGGCAACGCGGATGGCGGCAAGGTTTGATTCACGCGCCTGCGGAATAAGTCCCGCATGGCGCATGCGCTCTCCCTCCTGCTGGTCTCGACCCTGGCGCTGACCGCCGGGGCCCTCTGGCCGCGCGCGGGCCAGGCCGTGCTCCTGGCCCTGCCGCCTGGCGCCCCGGCCGAGGCGGCCTTCGCCGCGGCGGATTGGCGCATCCGTGCCATCTCCCAGCGCGGCCCCTTCACCCTGATCCTCGCCATGCCGGAAAGCCCGGATGCCGATCCCGCGCGGCTGCGCCGGGTCTCGGGCGCCGCCTTCGCCTGGCTGGCCGTGCCCCCCGATGATTGCCGCCAACCCTGAAGGAACCAGCATGGACCTGACCGATCTCCGCACCCGAACCGGGCGCATGCTCCTGCTGCTGCTGGCGGTGATGGTGCCTCTCACGCCCCTGCTCGGCTGGCTGGAGGGGCAGGGGGGCCAGGCCCTGCTGCTTGGCACCGGCATCGCCCTCGCCGCCCTGGTCGTGGCGCTGATGGCGGCGCGCGGGGGGGTGGCCTCACCGGCGGTGGGGCAGGCCATCGCGGTCGGGATCATGGCCGTGGTCTCGGTGCATGTGGCGCTGGCCCCCGCCGGCTGGCGGCTGGATGTGCACATGGCCTATTTCGCGGCGCTCGCCCTGCTGGCCGGGTTCTGCGACCCGCGCCCCATCCTGCTCGGCACGCTCACCGTGGCGCTGCACCATGTGGCGCTGAACTTCGCCGCCCCCGCCCTGGTCTTCGGCACGCCGGACGGCGATCTGGGCCGCGTCGTGCTGCATGCGGTGATCCTCCTGGTCGAGGCGGCCGGCCTGCTGGTGCTGGTGGCCGGCATGCGGCGCGCGGCGGAGGCGGCCCGGGCCGCCATCGTCCAGGCCGAGCATTCGCGCCAGGCCGAGTTGGCGGCGGTGGAACGCCGCCAGGCGCTGGAGGCTGCCGCCGCGCGGGAAGCGCGCGAGGCCCGCGCCGCGACGGCCGAGCGCATCGAGCGCTCGCTGGGCGGCGTCGCCCAGGGGGTGGAGGCCGCCTCGGGCACGCTGGATGACAGCGCCAAGCGGATCGCAGCCGAGGCGGAGGGCGCGGCACGGGAGGCCGCCATCGCACAGGGTGCGGTGGAGGAGGCTTCCTCCGGCGTGCAGACCGTCGCCGCCGCCTCCGAGCAGCTGGCCGCCGCCGTGGCCGAGATCACCCGCCAGGTCGCCCAGGCGAGCCAGGTGGCCGGCCGGGCGAGCGCCCAGGTCGAAGGCACGGATGCCCTGGTTCGCAGCCTCTCCGACGGGGCGCAGCGGATCGGCGATGTGGTGCGGCTGATCAGCGACATCGCGGGCCAGACCAATCTGCTGGCATTGAACGCCACGATCGAGGCGGCGCGGGCGGGGGATGCCGGCAAGGGCTTCGCCGTGGTGGCGAGCGAGGTGAAGAACCTGGCGGGGCAGACGGCCAAGGCGACGGAGGAGATCGGCCATCAGGTCGGCGCCATCCAGGCGGCGACGGCCGAGGCCGTGACCGCCATGCAATCCATCGCAGGCGTGGTGGGCGAGGTGAACGAGGTGGCCGCCATCATCGCCGCGGCCGTGGCCGAGCAGGGGAATGCCACGCGGGAAATCGCCGGCGCCAGCGCCGAAGTGGCGCGCGGCACGGGCAATGCCTCGGCCGCCGTCACGAGGGCGGTGGAGCGCATCGGCACGACGGCGGAGGCCGTGACCGGGCTGGAGCGCATGGCCGAGGGGCTGCGGGGCGAGGCCGCCAGCCTGCGCGCGGCGGTGGGGGAGACGGCACAGGGGCTGCGCGCCGCCTGACCGCCGCCTATTGAGAGGGGAGGCGGGGCGCGGTAATCCACCCGCTACACTCCTTGTCAGGCGTCCTTCATGAGCAGCAGCAACGACATCCGCGCGACCTTCCTCGGCTATTTCGCGCGCAACGGCCATCGCGTGGTGGAGAGCAGCCCGCTCGTCCCGCGCAATGATCCGACGCTCATGTTCGCCAATTCCGGCATGGTGCAGTTCAAGAACGTCTTCACCGGGCAGGAGAAGCGCGACTATGTGACGGCCACCACGGCGCAGAAATGCGTCCGTGCCGGCGGCAAGCACAACGACCTCGACAATGTCGGCTACACGGCGCGCCACCACACATTCTTCGAGATGCTGGGGAATTTCTCCTTCGGTGACTACTTCAAGGAACAGGCGATCGAGCACGCCTGGAACCTGATCACCAAGGATTTCGCGCTGCCGAAGGAGCGGCTGCTGGTCACCGTCTATTCCGAGGATGAGCAGGCGGCGGGCTATTGGAAGAAGATCGCGGGCCTGCCTGACAGCCGCATCATCCGCATCGCGACGGACGATAATTTCTGGCGCATGGGCGACACGGGCCCCTGCGGCCCCTGCTCGGAAATCTTCTTCGACCATGGCGACAAGATCCCGGGCGGCCCGCCCGGCAGCGCCGACCAGGATGGCGACCGCTTCATCGAGATCTGGAACCTGGTCTTCATGCAGTTCCTGGAGGAGCCCAAGGGCACCCGGAACCCGCTGCCGCGCCCCTCGATCGACACGGGCATGGGCCTGGAGCGCTTCGCCGCCATCCTCCAGGGCAAGCACGACAACTACGACACCGACACCTTCCGCGCGATCATCCTCGAATCCGCGCAGCTGACGGGGCAGGAGCCGGATGGCCTCTTCCGCGCCTCGCACCGCGTGGTGGCCGATCACCTCCGCGCCGGCGCCTTCCTGATCGCCGATGGCGTGCTGCCCTCCAATGAGGGTCGCGGCTATGTGCTGCGCCGCATCCTCCGCCGCGCCATGCGCCACGCCCACATGATGGGTGCGGCCGAGCCGCTGCTGCATCGCCTCTTCCCCGCGCTGGAGCGGCAGATGGCGGCCGCCTATCCGGAGCTGTCGCGCGCCGCCTCGCTGATCACCGAGACCTTCAAGCTCGAGGAGACGCGCTTCCGCACCCTGCTGGATCGCGGCCTCGGCCTGCTCGAGGCCGAGAAGGCCAAGCTTGGCGAGAAGGAAGCGCTCCCCGGTGACGTGGCCTTCCGCCTCTACGACACCTACGGCTTCCCGCTCGACCTCACGCAGGACGCGCTGCGCGCCGAGGGCCGCGCCGTGGACGTGGCCGGCTTCGACGCCGCCATGGCCGAGCAGAAGAAGCGCGCCCGCGCCGCCTGGGCGGGCTCGGGCGAGGCCGCGACCGAGACGCTCTGGTTCGACCTGAAGGAGAAGCTCGGCGCCACCGAGTTCCTCGGCTACTCGACCGAGACGGCCGAGGGCAGCATCGCCGCCATCGTGGCGGACGGCGCCTCGGTGAACAGCGTGACGCAGGGCCGCGAGGTCTCGATCATCCTGAACCAGACGCCCTTCTATGGCGAAAGCGGCGGCCAGCAGGGCGATGCCGGCGTGATCCGCGCGGGCGACGCCGTGATCCGCATCCGCGACACGCAGAAGAAGCTGGGTGACCTCTTTGTCCATCTCGGCAAGGTCGAGAGCGGCGATGTGAGCGTGGGCCAGGCGGTGATCGCCGAGGTGGACCACACGCGCCGCGGCGCGATCCGCGCCCACCATTCGGCGACCCACCTGCTGCATGAGGCGCTGCGCCGCCGGCTCGGCACCCATGTGTCGCAGAAGGGCTCGCTGGTGGCGCCGGAGCGCCTGCGCTTCGACGTGAGCCAGCCCACCCCCATCGCCGCCGAGGACCTGGCCTGGGTCGAGGCCGAGGTGAATGCCCGCATCCGCGAGAATGCCGAGGTGACGACGCGCCTGATGACGCCGGACGCCGCCGTGGCGGAAGGTGCGATGGCCCTCTTCGGCGAGAAATATGGCGAGGAGGTCCGCGTCGTCGCCATGGGGCATGACCCCGAGGCGGTGGACCGCAAGGGCCACTACTCCATCGAGCTCTGCGGCGGCACGCATGTGAAGCGCACCGGCGATATCGGCATGTTCCGCCTCGTCTCCGAGGGCGCCGTCGCCGCCGGCGTGCGCCGCATCGAAGCCGTCACGGGCGCTGCCGCCTATGCCGCGATGGAGGCGGAGGCCCGCCTGCTGCGCGAGGCCGCCGCCGTGCTGAAGGTGAGCCCGGCCGACCTGCCGGCCCGTGTGGCCGCGCTGGTCGAGGATCGCCGCCAGCTGGAGCGCGACCTCACCGAGACGCGCAAGAAGATGGCGACGGCCGGCGTCGAGGTGGAAACGGTGGCCGGGCTGCGCCTCGCCCTGCGGGACCTGGGCGACATGCCGGGCAAGGAGCTGAAGGGCCTGGCCGAGGCCATCCTGAAGGGCGGCGCGGCCGATGTCGTGGCGCTGGTCTCCAGCGCCGAGGGCAAGGCCAGCATCGTGGTCGGCGTGGGCGAGGTGGCCAAGGGCCGCGCCGATGCCGTGGCGCTGGTGCGCGCCGCCTCCGCCGCCGTGGGCGGCAAGGGCGGCGGCGGCCGGCCGGACATGGCCCAGGCCGGCGGCCCGGATGGCGACAAGACGGAAGAGGCGCTGGCCGCCGTCAGGATCGCCCTGGCGACGGCGTGAGCCGGGCGGCGGGGCTCAGCCCCGCCCCTCCCACGGCATGAGCGAGGCCTTCACCGTCAGGAAGGGCACGTTCGCCTCGGGCGTCACGCTGTCCATGAAGAGCACGGCGTTCGCCACGTTCTGCACGTCCATCGTGGCCTCCACCATCATCTCGCCATTGGGCTGCTTCACGCCCTTCTGCATGCGCGCCGTCATGTTCGTCGCCGCATTGCCGATGTCGATCTGACCGGCCGAGATGTTGTATTTCCGCCCATCCAGGATGAGCGACTTGGTGAGGCCCGTGATGGCGTGCTTCGTCGCCGTATAGGCCACGCTGTCCGGCCGCGGCGTATGCGCGCTGATCGAGCCGTTGTTGATGATGCGCCCGCCCTGCGGCGTCTGCTCCTTCATCATGCGGAAGGCCTGCTGCGCGCAG
The DNA here is from genome assembly GCF_033547095.1 of Sediminicoccus rosea. Classification (NCBI taxonomy): domain Bacteria; kingdom Pseudomonadati; phylum Pseudomonadota; class Alphaproteobacteria; order Acetobacterales; family Roseomonadaceae; genus Sediminicoccus; species Sediminicoccus rosea. Next base: position 2,173,978 of record NZ_CP137852.1, read on the forward strand.
AGGAAGCTGCCGGTGAGGTTGACGTTCACCACCTCCAGCCACTTCTCGACGGGAAGGTCCTCCAGCAGGTAGCCCTGCACGCCCATGCCGGCATTGTTGAACAGCAGGTCGCAGCGGCCCCACTTGGCCTTCAGCGCGGCGAACAGCGCGTTCACGCCATCGGGCGAGGCCACGTCGGTCGCCATCGGCAGGGCATTGACGCTGTTGGCGCCTGCCATCTGCGCCGTCTCATCCAGCGCATCCTGGCGGCGGGCGGCCAGCGCCACGCGGTATCCCGCCTTCAACAAACCAAGCGCCACGGCGCGCCCGATTCCCGTGCTCGCCCCCGTCACCACCGCAACCTTGCTCATCGCGTCTCTCCCGCATGCTGTGGCACCAGATTGCGCCGGCCGCGCGATGCCCGCAATCTCACCCCATGGACCTGACCTTCACCTGCGCCCCCGCCCATGCCGTGACCAACCCGCCCCGGCAGCGCGCGCCCGAGGGCAGCTGCGACAGCCATTTCCACATCTTCGGCCCCTATGACCGCTTCCCGATGAGCGCGACCCGGCCCTATACGCCGCCGCCCGCACTGATCGGCCATTACCTCGACATGGCGAGGACGCTCGGCCTCACGCGGCGCGTCGTCGTGCAGGCCAGCGTCTATGGCACGGACAATGCGGTCACGATGGATGCGGTCGCGCAGTTCGGGCAGGACAAGGCGCGCGCCATCGTGGTGGTGGATGAGCACGCGAGCGGCGCCGAGTTGCGGCGCCTGGCCGATGCGGGCGCCGTCGGCGTGCGCTTCAACGCGGTCAGCGGCAATGGCACGCCGGTCGAGCAGCTCGAATCCCTGGCGCGCCGCGTGGCCGATCTCGGCTGGCATATCCAGCTCTACATGAAGGGCGATGTGCTGGCGGCGCTGGCGCCCCGCCTCGCGGCCCTGCCGGTGCCGCTGGTGCTGGACCACATGGCCGGCGTGGATGCGGCACAGGGCCCCGATGGCGCGCATCTCGCCGCCGCACTCCGCCTGATGGAGGACGGCCGCGTGCACGTAAAGCTCTGCGGCTACCGCGCGAGCCGGCCACCCTATGCCGACCTCGCGCCCATCGCGCGCCGCTTCGTGGCCGCCGCGCCCGAGCGCTGCGTCTGGGGCACCGACTGGCCGCATACGCAATTCGCCACGCCCGCGCAGATGCTGGATGACGGCCTGCTGCTCGACTGGCTCTTCGACTGGGTGCCGGAGGAGGCCGCGCGCCACCGCATCCTGGTGGAGAACCCGGCGGCGCTCTACGGCTTCGGCCAACAGCCGCGCTGACGCTTTCCTGGCGGCCGGCTGCAACCGGGCCGCGCATTGGGGCGTTCCCACGGGGTATTCGGACAACCCCTCCTGGAGGACCCCCACATGCCCCAACGCCGCCTGTTCCTGCTTGGCGCCACCGCCGCCCTGCTGCCCGCCACGCTCTTCGCCCAACCGCGCGCCCAGGGCGTCGTGCCCGGCCTCGTCCAGCCCACCAATGTGGTGGATGCGCTGGCGGCCGCCGGCAACTACGACAACTTCATCGAGATGATCTCGCGCGCGGGCCTGGTCGAGACGCTGCGTGGCGCGGGGCCCTACACCGTGCTCGCGCCCAACAACGCGGCGATGGCGCGCATGCCCAATTCGCTGCGCGAGATGCTGGACCCCAGCACCGGTGGCTCCGGCGCGCAGCGCCAGGACCCCGACCGCGTGCGCCTGCTCGCCTTCGGCAACATGCACATCATCGAGGGGCGCTACCCCATGGAGATGATGCTGGGCCGCACCACGCAGGTGCGGACGCGCAACGGCAACCAGGTCGAGTTCAACGGCGGCCAGGGCAATCTCGTCCAGGCGCGGATCGTGGGCGACAGCGGCTTCGGCGTGGGCGGCATCAACATCCCCCTCTCGCCGATCACGCTGGGCTCGCGGGAGATCATCTGCAGCAACGGCATCGTGCTGCCGATCAGCGAGCCGCTGATCCAGTAGCCGCGGCGAAGGGCTGGCGCAGCGCCTCGAAGGCGGCGCTGTGCAGCCTCTCCCGCCCGAGCAGGAAGACGCGCAGGGCGCCGCGCGCCACCGCCGACATCGCGGGGTCCAGCACGTCGAGCCCGCCCGTGAAGGCGCCGAAGGCGGGCAGCACCAGGCGCTGGCCGCTCGCCAGGAAGCAGGGGCGCGTGACGCCCCCGGCCCGGGTCGGCAGGGTCGCCTTGGGGTGGTAATGGCCGCTCAGTTCCGCCTCATGGCGGGGCAGGGGGGTCGCGCCGCCGATATGGCGGAAATGCAGCCGCCCTTCCTTCCAGTCAGGCACGCATTGCCCGGGCAGCCCGGGCTGCGGCGAGGGGTCGTGGTTGCCCGCGATCCAAAGCACCTCGCACTGCGAGAGCAGGCGCTGGAGCGCGGCGAGATCCGCCGGCGCCATGCGCGCCAGCGCGCCATCATCATGCAGCGCATCGCCCAGCACGATGACGCGCCGCGGCGCGTGGCGGCGCAGGGCGAAGGCCAGGCGCGTCAGCGTCTCCCGCGTGTCGTAGGGCGGCACGGGGTGGCCGCGCATGGCCTGGGCGCTGCCCTTCTCGAAATGCAGGTCGGCGACGATGAGCGTGCGCGTGGCCGGCCAGAGGGCGACGCCGCTCGGGCAGAGCATCAGGCGCTCGCCCGCCAGGTGCAGGGGGGCGGCGATCATCGGGTGATCCGGCGGGGCATCGGTCCAGTCTCTTAGAGCATGATGCGCCGGGGCGGAATCGCCGCAGCGCCGAATCATCGGCGCGATGACGGCCGGATCATGCTGAGTGGTCCGCGGCCATCCGCAGCCATCCCCATGGGGGCAAGTTGCGGCTTGCGCGCCCGGCTGCTTCGCCATCACCATGATCTGTCAGGTATTGGAGCGGATCGGCGCGTGTTGCATCGGCTGTGGTTGGTTGCGTTCGGTCTCTGTCTTGCCTGGGGGCCGGCCCGGGCCCAGGCGCCGCTGGCCATCGGCTGGTATTCCACGGCGCCCTTCCAGAGCGAGGGCCCGGCCGGCCTGACCGGGCTCGACATCGAGATGGTGCGCGCCATCGCCGCCCGTGCCGGCCATGGGCTCGCCTTCACGCGTGTCGCCTATCCGGACCTGATGCAGGACGTGCCCGCCGGCCGGCGCGACCTCGCGTCCGGCATCGCCTGGACGGCGGAGCGCGCGGCGGCGGGGCGGATGAGCCGTGCCTATCGCCAGGATGTGAACGTCCTGATCCAGCGACGCGGCGGCGCGGGGCAGCCCAGCGCCGCGGATGCGGCGGGGCTGCTGGCGCAGCTGCGGGATTCGGAGTTCCGGATCGGCGTGATCGAGGGCTTCTCCTACGGCGACCCGGCGCTGGACGCCTGGCTGGCCGATCCCGCCCGCGGGCCGCGGGTCAGGCGCAGCGCCAGCGATGCCGCCAATCTGCGCCTGCTGCTGGCGGGCGAGATCGACGGCTTCCTGGCCGAGCGCCTCTCCGCCGCCGCGCTGGTGGCCGCCAGCGCCAACCCGCGTGCGGTGGAGGAGAATGGCAGCCTTCGCATCCGCATCCCGCTGCACCTGATGTTCAGCCCCCGCGTGCCGGAAGCGACCGTCGCGGCCTTCGACGCCGCCATCGCGGCGCTGCGCGCCGATGGCACGCTGGACAGGATCGCCGTCCGGTTCCGTGCGCCCGTGCTGCTGGGCCTGACCCTCAACTCCCGCTGGTTCTTCGTGCTGGAGGTGATCGGCACCGTCGCCGCCGCGCTGGCCGGCTACCTGGCGGCGCGGTCGGGGCGCTACAGCCTGTTTGGTGGACTGGTGCTGGCATTGACGGCGGCGGTGGGTGGCGGCGTGCTGCGCGACCTGCTGGTGGCCCGCCACCCGATCGGCGTGATGAGCAGCCCGATCTACCTGCAACTCGTGCTGGGCACGGTGCTGCTGGCCTATCTGGTGGGCCGGCTGAATGCGGCCCTGCCGCGCCTGCCCACCGGCCCAACGGGCGGCGCCTGGCGCGAGCGCCTGTTCGACCTGGCCGATGCGATCGGCCTCGGCGCCTTCACCGTGGTGGGTGTGGCCGTCGCCGTCGGCACGGCGGGCCCGCTCTGGCTCTGGGGCCCGCTGCTGGGCGCCATCACCGGGGCGGGGGGCGGCATCATCCGCGACATCATCCGCGGCGGCGGCGATGTGCCCAACCTCAAGACCGGCTTCTATGGCGAGGTCGCCGTCATCTGGAGCGTCATCCTCTCGTTCTGGCTTGAATGGCGCAGCGCCGTGATCGAGCGCGAGGAGGTGCTGCTGGCCGTGGTGGTGACGGTGGTGGGCGGTGTGCTGACGCGCATGGCGCTGCTCCGCATGCGGGCACCGGGACTGCCCTGAAGACGGGCCTGCCCTAGCGGCGGCGCCGCTCGCGCGGGCGGCGCGCGCCGCGGGCAGGCCTGGGTTCGGGGGGAGCCTCGCCCGGGCCGAAGAGTGGCTCATCGAAGGTCTCGAGCCCGCCCGTCGCCTCGGCGACCAGCGCCGCGGCCTCGGCCAGCAGGGCCTCCTCCGCATCGCCCGCCACCCATTCGCGGCCGATCTCCAGCATGGCGGGCACGGCGAGCGGCGAGACCTGGTCCAGCCGGCGGTGGCGGATGCGACCCTTGGCGCGGGCCAGCATGGTCCCGATGCGCCGCACATCGGTCAGGCCGTGCGCCGCCTCCGCACGGGTGGCGCGCAGCAGGATGTGGTCGGGCTCGTGCTTCCTCAGCACGTCGTAGATGAGGTCCGAACTCACGCTCATCTGCCGGCGGTTCTTCTCGGCGCCGGGGTGGTGCTTCTCCAGCAGGCCCGCGATGGTCGCGATGTTGCGGAAGGTGCGGCGGAGCATGGAGCTCTCCGCCATCCAATCCTCCAGATCCTCGCCCAGCAGGTCCTCGATGAAGAGTTCGGCGGGGTCGCCGGGTTCGAAGGCGGTCCAGCAGGCGAGGATATAGTCGGTGGCGACGAAGCCGAGCGGCCCCCAGCCCAGCCGCTCCATCCGCCGCGTCGCGAGCATGCCGAGCGTCTGGTGCGCGAGGCGACCCTCGAAGCAATAGGCGACCAGATACCAGCGCCCGCCGCGCGGGAAGGTTTCGACCAGCAGGCCGTCCGCACTGGGCAATTCGCTCTTGAGGCGCTGCATGCCGAGCCATTCGCGCACGCTCTCGGGCAGCATGGCCCAATGCGTGGGGTCGCTCAGGATGCCGCGCACGCGGTCGGCGAGATGGGTGGAGAGCGGCATGCGGGCACCGCCATAGGCCGGCACGCGCGGCTCCCGCGTGCCGCCGCGCGAGACCTCGGCGGTGACGCCGGAGATGCCCTCATATTGCAGAACCTGGCCGGCGAAGCGGAAGGTGTCGCCGGGGCTGAGGGTGGAGATGAACCACTCCTCCACCTCGCCCAGCACGGGGCCGCCGCGCAGCTTCACCTTCATCAGCGGCAGTTCGACGATGGTGCCGAGGTTGAGGCGCAATTGCCGCGCGACGGCGGTGCCGCGCACATGCACGAGGCCCTCGGAATCGCGGAAGAGGCGGCGCCAGCGCTCGTAATTCGCCAGCGCATAGCCGCCATCCTCGACGAAGCGCAGCACATCGTCGAAATCGCGGCGGCTGAGTTCCGCATAGGCGCCGGCGCGGGTCACTTCGGTATAGAGATCATCCGGCCGGAAGGGCGCGTGGCAGGCCATGGCAAGGATGTGCTGCGCCAGAACATCCAGCCCGCCCGGGCGCGGCGGCTCGCCATCCAGCTCGCCGGCGGCGATGCTCTCGAGGGCGGCGGCGCATTCGATCACCTCGAAGCGGTTGGCGGGCACCAGCAGCGCGGCACTCGCCTCGTCCATGCGGTGATTGGCGCGGCCCACGCGTTGCAGCAGGCGGGAGACGCCCTTGGGCGCGCCCACCTGGATCACCTGGTCCACATCGCCCCAGTCAATGCCGAGATCGAGCGACGAGGTGGCGACCACGCCGCGCAGCCTGCCCGCCGCCATGGCCGCTTCCACCTTGCGGCGCTGCTCGACCGTCAGGCTGCCGTGATGCACGGCGATGGGCAGCGAATCCTCGTTGATCTTCCAGAGGGCGGCGAAGATCAGCTCCGCCTGGGCGCGGGTGTTCACGAAGACGATGGTGACGCGGCTGGCCGCGATGCGCGCCAGGATCTCGGGCGCGGAATCGAGCCCCATATGGCCGCCCCAGGGCAGCCGCCCTTCGGGCAATTGCACGCCAAGCCGCGGCGCCGCGCCGCCCTGCGCGCGGATCAGCGCCACATCCTGCGCGCGTGCGCTGGGCGAAAGCCAGGCGCGCAGCGCCTCCGGGTGGTTCACCGTGGCCGAAAGGCCCACGCGCCGCGCGCCGGGCGCCAGCGTGGCGAGGCGCGACAGTCCGAGGCACAGCTGGTCGCCCCGCTTGGTGCCGGCCAGCGCATGCGCCTCATCCACCACGATGGCCGCAAGCCCGCCGAACATCTCCGCCGCATCGGGCAGCGAGAGCAGCAGCGTCAGGCTCTCGGGCGTCGTCAGCAGGATCTGCGGCGGCGTCTCGCGCTGGCGGGCGCGGCGATTGGCCGGCGTGTCGCCCGTGCGGGTCTCGACGCGGATGGGCAGGCCCATCTCGGCGATCGGCGCCTCCAGGTTGCGGGCGATGTCCACCGCCAGCGCTTTGAGCGGCGAGATGTAGAGCGTGTGCAGCCCCTCGCGCGGTGCCTCATGCAGCGCGATGAGGGAGGGCAGGAAGCCCGCCAGCGTCTTGCCGCCGCCGGTCGGCGCGATCAGCAGGGCGGATTGCCCGGCGCGCGCTGCGGCCAGCATGTCGAGCTGATGCGCCCGGGGCGCCCAGCCGCGCCCCTTGAACCAGCGGGCGAAAAGTTCTGGCATTGTTCTCACGGCACCCCAGCTATATGGGGTGGCGGTCCCGAGGTGAAGACGCGAATGCCCCCCCATCCCGAAACCTGGCTGCGCGTGACGCCGGATGGCCTGTTCTGCGAGCCGGGCGGCTTCTTCGTGGACCCGGTGCGCGCGGTGGAGCGCGCCGTCATCACCCATGGCCATAGCGACCACGCCCGCCCCGGCCATGCCCATGTGCTGGCCACGGCCGAGACGCTCGCCATCATGCGCGCCCGCATGGGCGAGGACCGCGCGGGTGCCACGCAACAGGCGCTGCCCTATGGCGAGACGCTGACGATCAACGGCGTGAAGCTCTGGCTGCGCCCGGCCGGGCATGTGCTGGGCTCGGCGCAGGTCTGCCTGGAATGGCAGGGGTCGCGCGCCGTCGTCAGCGGCGACTACAAGCGCCGGCATGACGCCACCTGCGCGCCCTTCGAGCCGGAGCGCTGCGACGTCTTCGTGACGGAAGCCACCTTCGCGCTGCCCGTCTTCACCCACCCCCCGGCCGGGCAGGAGATCGCGCGGCTGCTGCGCTCCGTCGCCCTCTTCCCCGAGCGCACCCATGTCATCGGCTGCTATGCGCTGGGCAAGGCGCAGCGGCTGATCTCGCTGCTGCGGGAGGCGGGCTGGGAGGCGCCCATCCCGCTGCATGGCGCGCTGATGAAGCTCTGCACGCTCTATGAGGAACTCGGCGTGACGCTCGGCCCGCTGGTGCCGGCGACGGTGGCGGGGAAAGAGAAGTTGGCGGGCGCCATCGTGCTGGCCCCGCCCTCGGCCATCGCCGATCGCTGGGCGCGGCGCCTTTCCGAGCCCATTCCCTGCCTCGCCTCGGGCTGGATGCGCGTGCGGCAGCGCGCCCGCCAGGGCGGCGTGGAACTCCCCATGGTCATCAGCGACCATGCCGATTGGCCCGAGCTCCTCGCCACCTGCACCGAGGTGGAGGCCGGCGAGGTCTGGGTGACGCATGGGCGTGAGGAGGCGTTGATCCATGCGCTGGCGCAGCGCGGCATCCGCGGCCGCGCGCTGCACCTGGTGGGGCGCGGCGAGGGGGAGGAGGAATGAGCGGCAGCCTCGAAGCCTTCGCGGAGCTGTTGGAACGCCTGCTCTTCACGCCGGGCCGCAATGGCAAGCTCGCCTTGCTGCGGCAATGGTTCGCGGGGCAGCCTGATCCCGATCGCGGCATCGGCCTCGCCGCGCTGGCGGGCGAACTCAGCCTGCGCACCGCCAAGCCCGCGCTGCTGCGCGAGCTGATCGCGGAACGCACGGACCCGACGCTCTTCGCCCTCAGCTACGATTATGTGGGCGATCTGGCCGAGACCATCGCCCTGCTCTGGCCCGAGGGCGACCGCCGCAATGCGCCGCCACCGGGCCTGGCCGAGGTGATCCGGACGCTGGAGACGGCGCCGAAGGCCGCGCTGCCGGGCATCATCGCCGCCTGGCTGGACGCGCTGGAATCGGGCGCGCGGCTCGCGCTCATCAAGCTCATCACCGGCGGGCTGCGCGTCGGCGCCTCGGCCCGGCTGGCCAAGGCCGCGCTGGCGGAATGGGCGCAAGCCGAGCTCGGCGAAATCGAGGAGGTCTGGCACGGGGTGTCCCCGCCCTACCTCCCGCTCTTCGCCTGGCTGGAAGGGAAGGGCCCGCGTCCTGATCCGAACGGCGCGCCGGTCTTCCGCCCCCTCATGCTGGCCCACCCGCTGGAGGAGGCGGATTTCGCCAGGCTGCACGCGCCCGACTGGCGCGCGGAGTGGAAATGGGACGGCATCCGCGTGCAGCTCACGGCCGGGCCCGGCGGCGCGCGGCTCTGGTCCCGCTCGGGCGAGGACATCTCGGGCAGCTTCCCGGAGATCATCGCGGCGATGCAGTTCCATGGCGTGGCCGATGGCGAATTGCTCGTGATGCGGGAAGGGGAGGTGGCGCCCTTCGGCGACCTGCAGCAGCGCCTCAACCGCAAGAGCGTGACGGCCAGGATGCTGCGCGACCACCCCGCCCATGTGCGTCTCTATGACCTGCTCTTCGACGGCGAGGCGGATCTGCGCGCGCTGCCCTTCGATGAACGCCGCGCGCGCCTCGAAGCCTGGTATGCGCGCGAGGCGCCGGCCCGCATGGACCTCTCGCCCCTGATCGCCTTCGCCACCATGGAGGAACTGGCCGACATCCGCGCCGGCACGCGCGCCGCCTCCATCGAGGGGCTGATGCTCAAGCGCGGCGACAGCGTCTATTCGCCCGGCCGCGTGAAGGGGCCCTGGTGGAAATGGAAGCGTGACCCGCTGAACGTGGATGCGGTGCTGATGTATGCCCAGCGCGGCCACGGCAAGCGCAGCAGCTTCTATTCCGACTATACCTTCGGGCTCTGGCGCGGCCCAAAGGGGGAAGAGGAGCTCGTGCCCATCGGCAAGGCCTATTCCGGCTATACCGATGCCGAGCTCGCCTTCCTCGACAAATGGATTCGCGACCACACCACCGCCCGCTTCGGCCCGGTGCGGGAGGTGGAGAAGGCCCTGGTGCTGGAGGTGGAGTTCGACGCGGCCCAATATTCGCCGCGCCACAAGTCGGGCGTCGCGCTGCGCTTCCCGCGCATCGCCCGCATCCGCCGCGACAAGCCCGCGGAGGAGGCCGACCGGCTGGAGACGCTGGAGGCGCTGATCAAGCGGTGAAGACCGGGCGTTGAAAACCGGGCGTTGAAAACCGGATGCTGAAAACTGGGCGTTGAATCCGCGGCGTGGATGTCCCTAGGCTTCTCCTCCCGCCACGGAGAGCCCCCCCATGATGATCCGCGCCGCCCTTCTGCTGCTCGCCCTCGCCACGCCCGCGCTGGCGCAGCCGCAGGTGATCTCGACGCCCGGTTCGCCTGCCGCCATCGGCCCCTACAGCCAGGCGTTGCGTGTGGGCAACACGCTCTACCTCGCGGGCCAGATCGCGCTTGATCCCGTCACCAACCAGATGATCGCCGACCGCAGCATCGAGGCCGAGACGCGCCGCGTGCTGGACAACCTCAAGGCCGTGGTGGAGGCGGCCGGCTTCCGCATGAGCGACATCGTCAGCACCACCGTCTTCATGGCGGATCTCAACGAGTTCGCCCGGATGAACGCGGTCTACGCGACCTATTTCCCGACCAGCCCGCCGGCGCGCGCGACGGTGCAGGCCGCCCGCCTGCCGCGCGATGCGAAGGTGGAGATCGTCGGCATCGCCGCCCGGTGAGGCCTGGTTGACCCCCCGCGCCCCGCGTGATGCGCTGGGCGCAAAGCAGAGGGAGGTCATCCATGCCCATCATCCAGAACATCGCCAAGCAGCGCCTGGCCGAAGGCGGGCTCGCCATCGGCTTCGGCGTGCACCACCTGCGCGGCTCCGCCGTGGGCGCGCTGGGCGCCGCCACCGGCTTCGACTGGCTCTTCATCGACATGGAGCATGGCGCGATGAGCGTGGACGACGCCGCGCAGATCTCCATGGCGGCCCTGGGCCAGGGCTGCACGCCGATCGTGCGCTGCTGCAAGGACGCGCTCTTCGAGGGCACCCGCTGCCTGGACAATGGCGCCATGGGCGTCGTCGTCCCCCATGTGGACACGGTGGCCGAGGCGAAGCAGGTGGTGGAGGCCTTCCGCTTCCCGCCGCTGGGCATGCGAAGCTGGGGCGGCCCGCCCATCCTGTACGGCTTCCAGGCGCCCGATGCCGCGACGGCGCAGCGCGAGAGCAACGAGCAGGTGCTGATCGCCTGCATGGTCGAGACGGAGGAAAGCGTCGCCAATGCCGACGCCATCGCGGCGATCCCCGGCGTGGATGTGCTGATGTTCGGCACGAGCGACCTGACGGCGACCATGGGCATCCCGGGGCAGATCGGCCATCCGCGCGTGCGCGCGGCTTACGCGAGCGTCGCCGCCGCCTGCGCGCGCCACGGCAAGGTGCTGGGGATGGGCGGCGTCTATGACGAGGTGGTCGCACGCGACTATGTGGCGCTTGGCGCGCGCTTCATCCTGGGCGGCTCGGACCATGCCTTCGTGATGGCGGGCGCGGGCCAGCGCGCGAAATTCCTGCGCGGCCTCGCCGCAGGTTGATCCTGATCAAGGTGGGGGGAGGGGGCTGCGGCGCATCATGGCTGCAGTTGCGAAACATTCGCAAATAGACTTGCGAGTGGTTCGCAGTTGCGATAACCAGCGCTCAGACACCTCCTCACAGGGAACGCCATGCACCGCCGCAGCCTGCTCGCCGCCACCACCGCCTCCCTCGCCGCTCTTGGGGCCCCCGCCGTGCTGCGGGCGCAGGAGCGCGTGCTCAGCCTCTATTCCTCGCGCCACTACGACACGGATCGTGAGCTCTATGACGGCTTCACCCGGCAGAGCGGCATCCGCATCCGGCTGATCGAGGCCAATGCCGACCAGCTGCTGGAGCGCATCCGCTCCGAGGGCGCGAACAGCCCGGCCGATGTCCTCATCACCGTGGATGCCGGGCGCCTCGCGCGTGCGCAGGAAGCGGGCGTGCTGCAGCGGACGGCATCCACTGTCCTCCAGTCCCGCATCCCGGCCCATCTGCGTGACCCGGAGGGCCATTGGTTCGGCTTCTCCATGCGGGCGCGCGTGGTGATGTACGACAAGACCATCGGCCTGCCCGCCGGCCTCGCGCGCTACGAGGACCTCGCCAAGCCGGAATATCGCGGCATGGTCGTCACCCGCTCCTCCGGGAACATCTATTCCATCGGCTGGACGGCGAGCATGCTGGCCGCCAATGGCGCGGAGGCGACCGAGGCCTGGGCGCGCGGCATCGCCGCCAACCTCGCGCGCCCGCCCTCGGGCGGCGACACCGACCAGATCCGCGCCGTCGCGGCCGGGCAGGGGCGGCTGGCCATCTCCAATACCTACTATCTCGGCAATCTCGCGCGCTCGCAGCGCGCCGAGGATCGCGCGGTGGCCGAGAAGATGGCCGTGCTCTTCCCGAACCAGGGCGACCGCGGCACCCATGTGAACATCTCGGGCGCGGGTGTCGTCCGCACCGCGCCGAACCGCGAGGCGGCGGTGGCCTTCCTGGAATATCTGAGCGGCCAGGCGGCGCAGACCATCTTCGCCGACGGCAACAGCGAATATCCCGTGGTGGCCGACGCACAGCCCAGCGCCTTCCTGCGCGGCCTCGGCGCCTTCAAGCAGGACCAGCTGAACGCCGCGCGGATCGGCGCGCTCTCGCCCGAGGCGTTGCGGATCATGCAGCGCGCGGGCTGGCGCTGATGGTCATCTGTCTCTGCAACGGAATGAGCGATGGCGACGTGCGCGCCGCCATCGCGCAAGGCGCCTCGCGTCCCGCGGAGGTCTACGCCTGCTGCGGCGGGCGGGCGCAATGTGGTTGCTGCGCCCCGAGCGTTGTGCAAATTTTGCGTGAAACGCCCGCAAAGGCGTAGCGCGACAAGGAGACACTTCGCATGCCCAAGGGCGACCCCCGGGTCATCGAGCATCTGAACATCCAGCTCACCAACGAGCTGACGGCCATCAACCAGTATTTCCTGCATGCGCGCATGCTGGACGACTGGGGCGTGACCAAGCTCGCCAAGCACGAATACGCCGAGAGCATCGAGGAGATGAAGCACGCGGATGACCTCATCAAGCGCATCCTCTACCTCGGCGGCCTGCCCAATGTGCAGCGGCTGAACCCCATCCTCATCGGGCAGAACGTGAAGGAGGTCCTGGAATGCGACCTCAAGCTCGAGGTGAAGGCCCTGGCCGACCTGCGTGAGGGCATCGCCCATTGCGAGGGCGTGCGCGACTATGTCAGCCGGGACCTTCTGAAGGCCATCCTCGCCAATGAGGAGGAGCACGAGGATTTCCTCGAGACGCAGTTCGACATGATCCGCCAGATGGGGATCGAGAACTACATCCAGCTCAACAGCGCGGCGGCCCCCGAGCAGCACGGCTGAGGCCTCCCACGCGCAAAATGTTGCGCTGCAACATGAAATGCGCGAAACTCCTCGCCGGCGCTCCTCAGGGCGCCGAGCGAGGAACCAGCCATGCCGGATCACCTTCCCCCGCGTCCTGACGCGCCGCCCATCTTCTGGCCCTTCGGCGCGGTGCAGGACTACTGGCTGGATGCGGCGCAGCGCGCCATCCTGACCCTCGACGCGCTGCGCCAGCGCGGCGACAACCAGATCACCCGCAGCCAGGCCACGGCGCCGCATGTGCTCACCTTCGAGGTGGAAGTGCTGGTGGATGGCCGCCAGCTTGCCCGCCCGGTGAATTACGGCCTGGTGCGCATCATCCCGCCCGCGGGCCAGCGGGTGGACCCGGCGAAGCGCCCCTTCATCGTCTTCGATCCGCGCGCCGGCCATGGCCCGGGCATCGGCGGCATGAAGCAGGACAGCGAGATCGGCGTGGCGCTCGCCGCCGGCCATCCCTGCTATTTCGTGGGCTTCCTGCCCGAGCCCGTGCCCGGCCAGACCATCGAGGATGTCTGCGCGGCGGAGGCGCATTTCGTCGAGACCGTCATCGCCCGCCACCCGGAGGCGGAGAGCAGGCCCTGCCTCATCGGCAATTGCCAGGCGGGCTGGCAGATCATGATGATGGCGAGCCTCAATCCGGAGCTGCCGGGCCCCATCCTGCTGGCCGGCGCGCCGCTCTCCTACTGGGCGGGCGTGCGCGGCAAGAACCCGATGCGCTATTCGGGCGGCCTCTATGGCGGCAGCTGGCTGACGGCGATGAGCGGCGATCTCGGCCATGGCGTCTTCGACGGCGCCAGCCTCATCGCCAACTTCGAATCGCTGAACCCGGCGAACACCTACTGGAAGAAGCTCTACAACCTCTATTCCAAGGTGGACACGGAGGCGCCGCGCTTCCTCGATTTCGAAAGCTGGTGGGGCAATCCCGTCACGCTGAACGCCGAGGAGATGCAGTTCATCGTGGATGAGCTGTTCATCGGCAACAAGCTCTCCGCCGGCGCCATCGCCACGCGCGACGGCCGCCGGATGGATCTTCGCAATATCGGCGGGCCCATCATCGTCTTCTGTTCCTGGGGCGATGACATCACGCCGCCGCAGCAGGCGCTGGGCTGGCTGACCGACCTCTACGACACCGATGAGGAGATGCGGGCCGCGGGGCAGGCGGTGGTCTACACCGTGCACCAGACCATCGGGCATCTGGGCATCTTCGTCTCCGGCCAGGTTGCGAGCCGCGAGCATGGCCGCTTCACCAACTGCATGGACATGATCGAGATGCTGCCGCCCGGCCTCTACGAGGCGGTCATCACCGAGGTGGACGAGGACACGGCGAACCCCGAGCTGGTGCAGGGCAAATATCTCTTCCGCATCGAGGGCCGCAGCCTGGACGACCTGCGCGCGCTGGGCGGCAATGACGCGGCCGACCAGCGCCGCTTCGAGACGGTGGCGCGCGTCTCCGAGATCAATCGCGGCCTCTACGCGCAGTTCATGGCGCCCCTGCTGCGCCTGATGAGCACGCCGCAATCGGCGGAATTCCTGCGCCGCACGCATCCGCACCGGATGCGCTTCGAGATGTTCTCCAGCCGCAACCCGGCGCTGGCCGCCATTCCCGCCCTGGCCGAGGCGGTGCGCCAGGACCGCCGGCCGGTGGAGCCCGGCAACCCGCTTCTCGCGATGGAGCGGCAATTCTCCGAGGCGGTGGCGCAAGGCCTCGATGCCTATCGCGACGCGCGGGATGCGATGCGCGAGGCGGTCTTCCTCGCCACCTATGGGTCGCCCGTGCTGCAGGCCATGGTCGGCCTGGGTGCCGAGCCCGTCGGCGCCGGCCGCCGCGTGGCGCGGGACCTGGTGCGCGAGGCGGCCTATGAGCGCGCTGCTGCCGCCCTCTCGCACCGCATGGCGGAGGGCGGCCTGCCCGAGGCCATGCTGCGCGCGCTGATCCATGTGCTGCGCGCCGAGCGCGGCTTCGACGAGCGCGCGGCCCACGTCATCGAGGCGCTGCGCCAGGCGCAGCCCGCCGAGAAGCGCCTGACCCTGCCGCAGTTCCGCGACCTGGTGCGCGACCAGTCGCAGCTTCTCCGCATGGACGAGGCGCGTGCGCTCGCCACCTTGCCCGGCCTGCTGCCGGAGGATGCAGGGGTGCGGGCCCAGGCCTTCGCCGCGCTGCGGAGCATCGTGCTGGCGCAGGGTGGGCTCTCGCCGGAAGGCCAGGCGCGGCTGGATGCGCTGGCCGAGGCCTTCGGCGCGGTCACGCCCGCGCTCGAGGCGCCCGCCATGGAGGCATCGGCGCCGAAGCTCGCTGCGCCACCCGCGCGCAAGGCGCCCGTCCGCAAGGCGCCCCTCAAGGCACCTGCCCGGCGCCCGCGGGGGCGCGGCTGATGCAGCCCCCTCCGAGCCCTGTCCTCGCCGGCAGAAAGGCGCTCGTCGTGGGCGTCGCGAATGAGCACTCCATCGCCTATGGCTGTGCCAAGGCCTTTCGCGAACTCGGCGCCGACCTCGCCATCACCTATCTGAACGAGAAGGCGCGCCCGCATGTGGCGCCACATGCCGAGGCGCTCGGGGCCGAGATCCTGGCGCCGCTCGACGTCTCCATCCCCGGCCAGCTGGAGGCGGTGTTCGAGGAGATCACCCGCCGCTGGGGCCGGCTCGACATCCTCGTGCATTCCATCGCCTTCGCGCCGAAGGAGGATCTGCAGGGCGGCCTGCTGAACTGCTCGGCCGAGGGCTTCGCCAAGGCCATGGACGTCTCCTGCCATTCCTTCGTTCGCATGGCGAAGCTGGCCGCTCCGCTGATGACCGAGGGCGGCGCCATGTTCGCGATGAGCTATTACGGCGCCGCGCGCGTCGTGCCGAACTACAACGTGATGGGCCCGGTGAAGGCGGCGCTGGAGGCCTCGTGCCGCTATCTCGCGCATGAGCTGGGGCCGCAGGGCATCCGCGTGCACGCCATCTCGCCCGGGCCGCTCAAGACGCGCGCCGCCTCGGGCCTCAAGGATTTCGAGCTGCTGCTGGCGGAAGCGGCCGAGCGCGCCCCGCTCGGCGAGCTCGCCGACATCATGGATGTGGGCTTCGCCTGCGCCTATCTCGCCACCCCCTATGCGCGCCGCGTCACGGGGGGCACCATCTACGTGGATGGCGGCGCCAACATCGTCGCCTGAGACAACGCATGACCTCCCGCTATGACCGCCTGATCGCCGCCGGGGCGAGGCTGCCGCCCACCAGCGTGGCCGTCGCCCACCCCTGCGACGCGACCTCCATCGAGAGCGCGATGGAGGCGATGCGCGCGGGGATCATCCGCCCCATCCTGGTCGGCCCCCGCGCCAAGATCGCGGCCGCGGCGCAGGCGGCGGGCGTCACCCTCGACGGCATCGAGCAGGTGGATGCGCCACACAGCGACGCGGCGGCCGAGATCGCCGTGGGCCTGGTGCGCGAGGGCCGGGCCGAGGCGCTGATGAAGGGCAGCCTGCACACGGATGAGCTGATGCGCCCCGTGGTGGCGCGCGAGGGCCTGCGCACCAAGCGCCGCGTCAGCCACTGCTTCGTGATGGATGTTCCGGGCCACGCCGACCCGCTGATCATCAGCGACGCCGCCGTGAACATCGCGCCCACCCTGGCCGAGAAGGTGGACATCACGCAGAACGCCATCGACCTCGCGCAGGCGCTTGGCTTCCAGGAGGTGCGTGTTGCGATCCTCTCGGCGATGGAGACGGTGAACCCCGCCGTGCCCAGCACGATCGAGGCGGCGGCGCTGTGCAAGATGGCCGATCGCGGGCAGATCACGGGCGGGCTGCTGGATGGGCCGCTGGCCCTCGACAACGCCATCGACATGGCGGCGGCGGCGATCAAGAAGATCGTCTCGCCCGTCGCGGGGCGCGCCAATGTGCTGATCGTGCCCGACCTCGAGGCCGGGAACATGCTGGCCAAGAGTCTCACCTTCCTGGCGGGCGCGCAGGCGGCGGGGATCGTGGTGGGCGCGCGCGTGCCCATCATCCTGACCAGCCGGGCCGACAGCCGCGTCACGCGCATCGCCTCCTGCGCCATCGCGGCGCTGGTGGCCGCCGCGCGGCGCAGCGTTCCGGTGCGCGCGCTGGGCGACTGAGCCATGGCCGAATTCTTCCTGGTCGTGAATGCCGGCTCCTCCAGCATCAAGTTCGGCCTGCACGAAACCAGCGCGCCCTTCGCCGCCCATCTGCGCGGGCTGATCGAGGGCATCGGCACCGCGCCGCATCTCAGGCTGCGCGATGCGGCGGGCGAGACGGTGCTGGAGCGGCGCTGGGCGCCCGAGGGCTTCGACCATGCCCGCGCCATCGGCGAGATGCTGGCGCTGGAGCGGGAGGCGCTGGGCGATTCGCGCGTGGTCGCCGCCGGGCACCGCGTGGTGCATGGCGGGCTGGATTTCGCGCGGCCGGTGCGCGTGACGCCCGGGATCCTGGACCGTCTCGCCGCCCTCTCGCCGCTCGCGCCGCTGCACCAGCCGCACAACCTGGCGCCGATCCGCGCGTTGGTGGAACTCGCCCCCGAATTGCCGCAGGTGGCCTGCTTCGACACGGCCTTCCATCGCAGCCAGGCGCCGTTGGTGCAGGAATTCGCACTGCCGCGCCGCATGACCGAGGCGGGCATCCGGCGCTACGGCTTCCACGGCCTCTCCTACGAATACATCGCCACGCAACTGCCGGGGCTCGGCCTCGCGCAGGCGCGCGTCATCGTGGCACATCTCGGCAATGGGGCGAGCCTCTGCGCCATGCAGGGCGGGCGGAGTGTCGCCAGCACCATGGGCTTCACCGCGGCCGATGGGCTGATGATGGGCACGCGCTGCGGCGCGCTGGACCCGGGGGTGCTGATCCATCTGATGGACAGCGAGGGCATGGATGCCCGTGCGCTGGAGGCGCTGATCTACAAGGAATCTGGCCTGCTCGGCGTCTCGGGCATCTCGTCGGACATGCGGGCGCTCCGGGCCTCCGATGCGGTGGAAGCGCGGCATGCCATCGCACTCTTCGTCCATCGCATCCACCGCGAGATCGGCTCGCTGGCCGCGGCCCTGGGCGGGCTGGATGCGCTGGTCTTCACCGCCGGCATCGGCGAGAACGACGCGGCCACGCGCGCGGAGGTGGCGGCGGGCTGCGCCTGGCTCGGCCTGACGCTGGACGCGGCGCGCAACGCAGCGGGCGAGGGGCGCATCAGCGCCGAGGGCTCACGCCTCTCCGCCTGGGTGGTGCCGACGGATGAGGAGGGCATGATCGCCCGCCATGTCGTCGAAGTGCTCAGCCAGGGCATGGCCCTGCCGGACTGAAGCGCAGGCTGCGGCGGGCGTCACACGGAAGGTCATTCTCGTCCGGCACTCACGGATCGCGTTGCTGGTCCTCGCGCAGCGGGCCGCGTCAATCAGGTCAGCGGTCGCGGGAGAATCCGACAGGCGAAGGCCTGCCGGTCATTCCACGATCTCCTGCGGCGCGCAGCCGAAGCGCAGCAGATTGCCGTGCGGGTCGTGGATGGTGAATTCCTTCATGTCCCAGGGACGGACGGTGAAGGCGGACAGGCCAGCCACGCCGCGCGCCGCGAATTCCGCATGCAGCAGCGGCACCTGGCCCCCGCGGATGTAGCAGGAGGTGTGCTCCGGATGGACGCGATCGGTCGTCAGGCAGAAGTGGAGTTCCATCGACTCGCGGCGAAGGATCGCGTAATCGCCCCAGGATTCGCCGGCGAAGCCGAGCTGCTCCGTGTAGAAGCGCATCGTCTCTTCGAGGTCGAGCGAGGCCAGGATCGGGATGCAACGGGCCGGATCATTCATGTCGCAGCACTCCAGACGGCGAGCGAAACGGCGGTTCGGCCGGCCTCGGCCGATCTGGCGTGATCTTCGCCCGGCGAGGTGACGGGGATTTCGGTCAGGCGGTCTCGCATGGTTCTCGGCGGCGCTCAGCTCCGCTTCATCGCCCGCGTCAGCGCATAGACCGGCAGCAGCCCGGCCAGCACGATGAGCAGGGCCGAGGTGCTGGCCTCGGCCAGCCGCTCGTCGGAGGCGAGGTTGTAGACGCGGACCGCCAGCGTGTCGAAATCGAAGGGACGGACGATCAGCGTCGCCGGCAATTCCTTCATCGTGTCCACGAAGACCAGGATGGCGGCGGTCAGCAGCGCCCCGCGCGAGAGCGGCAGTTCCACCCGCCACACCGCCTCGCCCGGGCCGCAGCCGAGTGAGCGGGCGGCCGACTGGAAGCTCGGCTTGAGGCGCGCGAGCCCGCTCTCGACGGAGGAGAGCGCCACCCCCAGGAAGCGCACCAGATAGGCGAAGACCAGTGCCGCGATGGTGCCCGAGAGCAGCAGGCCGGAGCTGACGCCGAAGCTCGCCCTGAGCCAGGAATCCAGCGCATTGTCGAAGAGGCCGAAGGGAACCAGCGTGCCCACCGCGATGACCGAGCCCGGGATGGCGTAGCCGAGCCCCGCGGCGCGGTTGGCCCAGCGCGCGGTGGCGCTCGGGTAGAGCCGCGCGGCCCAGGCGAGCCAGGCGGCCAGCAGCACGGCGAGGGCCGCCGTGATGGCGGCCAGCGTCAGCGAATGGGTCAGGAAGGGCAGGAAGCGCGAGGGCGAGAGCGGGTCGCCCGCCTCGATCATCAGGGCGAAGAGGGCGCTGCCCGGCACCACGAAGCCCAGCAGCAGCGGCAGGGCGCAGGCCAGCACGGCCAGCGCCGCCTTCGCGCCACGCAGCTGCACCGGGCGGAAAGGCGCGTGGCGCGTCGTCATCGGGTGGAAGCGCCGCCCGCCGCGGCTCGCCTGCTCCAGCGCCAGCAGCAGGGCCACGCAGAAGAGCAGGGCGGCGGCGAGCTGGCTGGCGGCGCCGCGATCGGCCATGCCGAACCACGCCTCATAGATGCCGGTGGTGAAGGTGCGCAGGCCAAAATGCTGCACCGTGCCGAAATCAGCCAGTGTCTCCATCAGGACCAGCGCCAGCCCCGCCACCAGCGCCGGCCGCGCGAGCGGCAGCGCGACCCGCCAGAAGCAGCGCGAGAGCGAATGGCCAAGCGTGCGCGACACCTCCACGAGGCAGGTGGATTGCGCCAGGAAGGCGGAACGGCAGAGCAGGTAGACGTAGGGATAGAGCACCATGGCCAGCACCAGGGCCGCGCCGTGCAGGCTCCGCATCTCGGGGAACCAGTAGTCGCCATAGCGCCAGCCGGTGGCGCCGCGCAGGTTGGATTGCAGCGGCCCCGCCACATCCATCAGCCAGGTCCAGGCATAGCCGCTGACATAGGCGGGCATGGCGAGCGGCAGCAGCAGCGCCACCTGGAGGAAGGCGCGGCCGCGGAACTCGCAGGCCGTGACCAGCCAGGCCGTCACCGCGCCCGCGCTGCCTGCCATCAGCGCGACCAGCAGGGCGAGGGCCGCCGTGGTGCCCAGCAGCTCAGCCAGGGAGGTCCGCCAGATATGCAGCCAGACCTCGCCCGCCGGGGCGATGGCGGCGGCCAGCACGGCGGCGATGGGCAGCATGATCAGCGTCGCCACGCCCAGCGTCAGCCGCGCCCAGAGGGGGACGCGCCGCGCGGATGTGGCGGGGGATGACGCCAGGCTGGTGGCGCTCATCGGGAGTTGCGACGCATTCTCATCTGGGTCGCTCTCCTACACCAAAGCCGGGCGCTGGTCAGCCCTTCTTGGCGGCCTCCCATTCGGCCAGCGTGATGCGCGGCACCTCCACGCGGTCGGTCGTGCGGGTGTACCAGCCGCGCCCGTGCATGCGGCCGACGAGGTCGAGCTTGGGCGTGTCGATGTAGCGCTTGGCCTCGTCCATCACCGCATCGTCGCGCACATGCATGGCGACCACGCGGCCCAGCACGATGGTGTGGTGGCCGACGGGGATCAGCTGGAAGGTCTTGCATTCCAGCGCCACCGGGCTCTCGCCGATGCGCGGCACGCGGATCTTGGTGGAGGGCACCTTGGTGAGCTTCGCCTCATCCAGCTCATCCACCTCGGGGCCGAAATCGGTCGCGGTGATGTTCATGTGCGGCAGGTGGGATTGCGGCACGAGGCAGACGACGAATTCGCCCATCGCCTGGATATTGGCCAGCGTGTCCTTGGTGGCGCCGGACGGCTTGGGGCCGCAGCCGATGCCGATGACCACCGGATCGTCCGAGAAGGCGTTGAAGAAGGAATAGGGCGCCGCATTCACCACGCCCGCCTCGTCCTGGCTCACCACCCAGGCGATGGGCCGGGGGACGATGGTGGAGACGACGAGCTTGTAGCGGTCGGCGGTGGGAAGGGTTTCGAAGTCGAAGAGCATGTCCGGGCGGCCTTCAGGGTGGGGTCGCGGCAAATTGGGGGGGGCGCGCGCATCTGTCGAGGGGGCGTTCACCGGACCTTAAGCGGAGGCTGCGCAGCTTGGCACGGACAAGGAGAACCCTTCCATGCGCTTTTTCCGGAATCTGTCCGTCGGCCGAAAACTGGCCATCAGCGCCGGCGTCGCCCTGCTGCTGCTGGGCGCGCTTATCGGCCTCGTCACGCGGGAGAATGCCCAGGTGGCCGAGCAGCAGGCGGCCGAGCGCCGCGCCGCCGCCGCCCGCTTCGCCGCCTTCGAGGCGGGGCGCCACCTGATGGAGGCGAACAACGCCTTGCGCGGCGTCCTGCTCGCCAACCAGCCGCAGCGGCTCGCCACCGAGGCGGCGCTGATGGAGGAGAGCCTCGTCGCGACCGAGCAGGCACTCTCCCGCGCACGGGAGAGCGCGGCCGCCGCCGCGATCGCCCCGCTGGCGGCGACGCAGCGTGAATTCGCCGAATACCGCTCGGCCGTGGCGGCGACGGTGCAGACGCGGCGCGAGCTGATCCAGAAACGCGACGCCGACTTCTTTCCCCGCTTCGCCGAATTCGACCAGGCGCTGGAATCCGCTGCCGCCAACCTGCAGTTCGGCGTGGAGGGCGATGCGCGGGACGAGCTGCGCGACGTGATGAACACCTTCGTGCAGGCGATCAACGAAGTGCGCCTCAGCCTGCAACGCTACCTCGCGACCGACGACCCGGCCGCCGCCACGCGCACCCGCCGCTCCGCCTCGCAGGGCCGCGTGCATGCGCGTCGCCTCACCTCCGCCGCGCCTGATTCCGTCAAGGCCGACATGGAGCGCCTGGCCACCACCGGTCTCGCGCTGGCCGAGCAGGCCGATGGCGTGATGGCGCTGGCCGCCCGCATCCAGGAGCTGCGGAACACCCGCAACACGCCAAGTCGCGACCGGACGGTCACGGCGCTGGGTGCGGCGAGTGCCGCGCTGGAGGCCGAGGCGGTGCAGAACGCCGCCGCCGCGCGCGCGGCGATGGCGATGCTGGAGCAGAGCGTCTGGATGATCGGCGCTGTGGTCGCCCTGCTGCTCGCCGTCTCAGGCTGGCTGACGGCGCGTGCCATCGGAAGGCCGCTCGGCCGCATTGCCACCGCCATCCGCGGCATCGCGGCGGGCGACACCGCCCGCCCCGTGCCCGATCGCGACCGCCGCGACGAGATCGGCCAGATCGCCGTCGCGCTGGAGGGGCTGCGCGGCGAGGTGGCGCAGGCCTTCGCCCGGCAGCAGATGCTGGACCAGATGCCGCTCGGCGTCATGATGGCCGATCCGAAGGACGGGTTGCGGGTCACCTACCTGAACCCCGAGGCGCAGGACCTGATGCGCCGGATCGAGCATGCCCTGCCGGTCAAGGCGGAAGAGGTGCTGGGCCAGGCCGTTGCCACGCTCGACCAGCACCCCGCCCTGCAGAACGAGATGCTGGCCGATGGCGCGCATCTGCCGCAGCGCGCGCGCATCGCCACGGGCGGCGAGGTGCTGGACCTCAACATCACCGCGATCCGTGACCGCGAGGGCGCCTATGTTGGGCCCATGCTGTGCTGGCAGCTTGTCACCGGCCAGGCGCGCCTTGCCGATCGGTTCGAGGCGGAGATGGGCGGCGTCGTGGATGCGGTGGCCGCGGCGGCCGGGCAGATGCAGCAATCCGCCCATGCCCTGACGGCGGCCGCCGAGACCTCCGGCCGCGAGGCGGAGGCCGTCTCCGAGGTGTCGCAGCGCGCCGGCGCCGATGTGCAGTCGGTGGCGGCGAGCGCCGAGGAGCTGGCGGCCAGCGTCGCCGAGATCACGCGCCAGGTGGCGGAGGGCGCCGAGGTGGCGCGCGCCGCGGCCGATGAGGCGCGCGCCACGGACGGCACGGTGCAGGGCCTCGCCCAGGCGGCGGCGCGCATCGGCGACGTGGTGCGGCTGATCAGCGACATCGCGGGCCAGACCAACCTGCTGGCGTTGAACGCCACGATCGAGGCGGCGCGGGCGGGGGATGCCGGCAAGGGCTTCGCCGTGGTGGCGAGCGAGGTGAAGAGCCTGGCCGCGCAGACCGCGAAGGCGACGGAGGAGATCGCCGCGCAGATCGGCGGCATTCAGGGCAGCACGGGTGACGCGGTGGGCGCGCTGCGCTCCATCACGGCGACGATCGAGCGGATGAACGAGGTGACCGCCGCCATCGCCGCGGCGGTGGAGGAGCAGGGGGCGGCCACGCGGGAGATCGCCCGCAGCGCCGCCCTGGTGGCGGAGGGCACGGGCGCCGTCACCCGCCGCATCGAGGATGTGCGCGCGGCCTCGGGTGAGACCGGGCGCTCGGCGGGCGAGGTGCTGAACGCCTCGAACGACCTCGCGCATCAGGCGGGGCTGCTGCGGGACCGCTCGGGCGACTTCCTGAAGCAGGTGCGCGCGGCGTGAGGCTCAGCCCCGCCGGGCCTCGTCCGCCTCGATCATCTCGCGCAGGCCGAGGCCCCAGGAGGCGATGCCGCGCAGGAAGGGCATGAGCGGCACGTCGAGCAGCTGCACCTTGTCGGGCGTGAAGATGTAGATCGCGCCCGACATGGGCGCGGGCGAGCCGGGGACGAAGACCATCAGCCGGCCATCGGCGAATTCATCCATCACCAGGGCGGGGCAGAGCCCTTCCTCGATATGGGCCAGCGCCGGGCGCAGCGAGCGGCCGCCCTGGCCCATCAGCGGGCCCTCGGCGGCGAAGGCCTTGGCGAGGCGCCATCCCGGGATGCGCTGCAGCAGCCCCACCTCCAGCACATGCCGCGCCTGCCGCCCCATGGCCGAGCGCACCAGCGCGCCCACCAGCGCGCAGAGCAGCAGCAACAGCAGCACGGCGGCGAGGGCCGGATGGACATAGGTGCTGGAGAGCGGGTCGGCCATGGCCTGCAGCCGATGGACGATGCCCAGCACCAGGAGCGCGATGGCGCCGATCGGCAGCACCACCAGGGCGCCGTCGAGCAGCGCCTGTCCGATCACCTTCATCCTGTTCTCCTGTGTGGCGCTCAATCGCCCGGGAAGATCCGCGCCCAGTCCTGCCGCATGGAGGTGACCAGCCAGCCGCGTGCGGGCGCATCGTCCAGCGCGCGGGCCAGGCGGCCGACGGGGCTCTGCCGGTCATAGGCGTATTCGCGCGCTGCGTCGTCATGGTGGATGATCATCCCCAGGCGCCGGCCGGGCCCCTCGGTGGTGTAGCGCAGCATCTGCCAGTCGCCGTCGGAATTGCCGAAGGCGGCGATGGGCCGGCGGCCGATGAAGCGGGCGATGCCGACGGGCTTGCCCGGCCCGTCATCCACGAAATCGGCGCGCGGCTCCATCGCGAGGGTGATCCGGCCCTCGGCCTCGCCCGGCTGGAGCGCGAAGCTGGAGCCCACCACCTGGTGCGGCGGGATGCCATAGGCGGATTCGGAAAAGGCGCGCACGAACTCGACCCCGCCGCCCGAGACGATGAAGGTGGCGAAGCCATGGGCGCGCAGCAGGGCCAGCACCTCCAGCATGGGCTGATAGACCAGCGCCGTGTAGGGCCGCCCCCAGCGCGCATCCCGCGCGGTGGCGAGCCATTCGGCCGCCAGGCGCCGGGCGGTCTCGGGCGAGAGGCCCGCCAGGGTGAGGCCCATGAGCCGCAGCGTGCCCTCGCTGCCGGCGGCCAGCACGCCCGAGAGGTCCCCGGCCAGGGCGGCGCGCAGCACGGGATCCTGCGCCCAGCCCGGGTTGGCCGGGGCCAGGGCGCGCAGGCGGTCCCGCGTGAAGATGAGCTGCGTATAGGCCGGCTGCTCCACCCAGAGCGTGCCGTCATTGTCGAAGGTGGCGATGCGCTCGGTCGGGGGGACGAAATCCGGGCCGCCCGGCGTGGTGACGGCGGCGACGAAATCGAGCAGGGCGCGGCGGCGCGGGCCATCGCGCCAGGAGGGCAGGGGATCGGCCTGCGCCTGCGCTGCCCGCGTGAAGCCGAGGCCGAGGGCGGCGGCGGCAGTCAGGCGGCGGCGGGAAACGAGCATGGCGGCCTCCTTCGATGGGGGGCCGGCGGGCGCCGTGAGGCGCGCCCGCCGGCTCGGCATGCGCCGCGGCCCGGACCGCGGCGCATGCGAGATTACCGTCCGGCGGCGCCCGTCCTCAGGCGGGACATCGCATCGCCGAGGCTGAAGCTACCCGGCGCCTGGCGCGGCGGGAAGTCGCGGAAGGTCGCCAGGAACTGGCCGACGAACTGCTGCGCCGGCACGAAGGCGAAGGCGCGCTCCACCCGCCAGCGGCCATAGTCGAAGCTCTCATCCGCGCGCTCGAAGGGATCGGAGCGCAGGTTGAACAGCATCGGCATGCGGAGCGTCGTGAAGTTGCGCTCCCAGACACGCAGCCCGTGATTCTCCTGGATGAGGAAATGGATCTTCCACTGGTCATAGCGCAGCGCGGCGAGGTCCCCGTCATCGGTGAAGTAGAACATCTCCCGCCGGGCGCCCGGCCCGCTGCCGGTGAGCAGCGGCAGCTGGTTGTAGCCGTCCAGATGGACCTTGTAGCTGCGGCGCCCCACCTGGTGCCCGGCCAGGAGCTTGGGCTTGATGTCCGGGTCGCCCGCCGCGGCCAGCAGTGTCGGCAGCCAGTCCTGGTGGGAGAAGATGTCATTGATCACCTGGCCCGCCGGGATGCGGCCCGGCCAGCGGACCGCCATGGGCACGCGGAAGCCGCCCTCCCAGGCGGTCGCCTTCTCACCGCGGAATGGGGTGCAGCCGCCATCCGGCCAGGACATCACCTCGGCGCCGTTGTCCGTCGTGTAGAGGACGATGGTGTTCTGCGTGATGCCGAGGTCGTCCAGCTTCTTCAGCAGCTGGCCCACATGCCCGTCATGCTCGACCATCCCATCCGGATAGACGCCAAGGCCGGTGACGCTGCGCGAGGACTCCTTGAGGCGCGTCCAGATATGCATGCGCGTCGAGTTGAACCAGGTGAAGAAGGGCCGGTTCGCGCGGTGCGAGCGGTCCATGAAGTCGAGCGCGCCGGCGAGGAACTCCTCATCCACCGTTTCCATCCGCTTCATGGTGAGCGGGCCTGTGTTCTCGATGCGCTGCGTGCCATCGGCATTCGCCCAGGATTTCAGCACGCCGCGTGGGGCGTATTGGCGGCGGAATTCGGGGTTGCGTGGATAGTCGGGGTTCTCCGGCTCGTCCTCGGCGTTCAGGTGGTAGAGGCTGCCGAAGAACTCGTCGAAGCCGTGCATGGTGGGCAAGTGCTCGTCGCGGTCGCCCAGGTGGTTCTTGCCGAACTGGCCGGTGGCATAGCCCATGGCCTTCAGCAGCACGGCGATGGTGGGGTCCTCCGCCCTCATGCCCTCGGCCGCGCCGGGCAGGCCGACCTTGGAGAGGCCTGTCCGCACCGGGCTCTGCCCCGTGATGAAGGCGGAGCGGCCGGCGGTGCAGGAATTCTCCGCATAGGCGTCGGTGAACATCGCGCCTTCGCGCGCGATGCGGTCGATGTTGGGCGTGCGGTAGCCCATCATGCCCATGTTGTAGGCGCTGATGTTGGACCAGCCGACATCATCGCCGAAGATCACCAGGATGTTGGGGCGGCCCTGCGGGGCGGCGGCGGGGCGGCCTGGCGCAGCGGGTTGCGCCTGCGCCTGTGCCTGGGCGAACTGCACGCCCTGCGCCGCCGTGGCGGCGAGGCCGGCGGCGCCCCCCAGCAGCATGTTGCGGCGCGAGGGCCGGATGGAGTCCGTCATGGCTTCTGCTTTCCTTGGACGTTTTGCGGATCACGGCGGATGCAGCGGAAGCCGATATGGCTCATGCCGGTGTCCACCATCTGGGCGTGCCGCGCCGCGGGGCGGTAGCGGCGGCAATAGCTCGGCGCGCAGAGGAAGCTGCCGCCCTTCACCACGCGGCGCGGGATGCGGACCTGGGGCTGGCGCGGATCGAAACTCTCCTCCATCGCCGGGCCGCGCGGATTCTGGGGCGCGCAGCAGGGCTTGGCGGGGTCGGCCGCGTGGCGGGCGGCGAACCAGTCGGTCGTCCATTGCCAGACATTGCCGGCCATGTCGTGCAGGCCGTAGCCATTGGCTGGGTAGCTCGCCACCGGCGCGGTGCCGGTGAAGCCATCCGCCTCGAAATTGCGCCAGGGGAAGGGGCCCTGCCAGGTGTTTGCGAGATGCACGCCGCCCGGCGCCAGCTCCTCCCCCCAGACGAATTCCGCGCCGTCCAGCCCGCCGCGCGCCGCGAATTCCCACTCGGCCTCGGTCGGCAATTCCTTGCCCGCCCAGCGCGCATAGGCCTCGGCATCCTCGAAGGCGACATGCACCACGGGGTGGTCGCCGAGGCCCGTGAGGTCACTCCCCGGGCCATGCGGGTGGCGCCATTGCGCCCCGGGCGTCCAGCGCCACCAGCGCGAGATGTCGCGCGTGTCCACCGGGCCGTCCGTCATGTGGAAGACCAGGGCGCCGGGCACCAGCAATTCGGGTTGGGCGCCGGGATATTGCGCGGGGTCGAGCGGGCGCTCCGCCACGGTGGCATAGCCGGTGGCGGCGACGAAGGCAGCGAACTGGTCATTCGTGACGGTGGTGGCGTCCATCCAGAAGCCGTCCACCACCACGCGATGCGCCGGGCGCTCCTCCGGGTAGTGCGCGTCGGACCCCATCTGGAATGCGCCGCCCGGAACGCGGCGCATTCCGGGCGGGGCTTCCTCCTCCATGGCGCGCGGCTTGTCTGCGGCGTCGGTGGTCATTCGGCTCTTTCCCCAATAGTTTCAGCTTGCCAGGGTGAGATGACCGGGGGCTAATCATCAATCGGCAATTTGTGATTGCATGCACCGCATATGTTGGAGATCCGGGACCTCCGTCTGATCTTGGCGATTGACGAGCATGGCAGCCTGCTGCGCGCCTCGCGCGCGCTGGGCGTCGCGCAGTCGGCCGTCACGCGCGGGCTGGCCGCGGTCGAGGCGCGGCTGCGCGGCCCGCTCTTCGAGCGGACCGGGCGCGGCACCATCACGACCGACCTGGGCCGGGCCGTGCTGGCCGATGCGCGCGACATCCTGGAGCGCATGGCGGGGCTCGACCGGCACCTGGCCGAGGCGCGCGGCAGCCAGGTGCGGGACCTGAACATCGTGGCCGGCAGCTATGTGGCGGAAAGCCTGGCCCTGGCCGCGGCCGGGCGGATGGTGAGCCTCTACCCCGAGCTTCGCCTGCGCCTGACGGCCGCGAACTGGGCCGAGGTGGCGCGCGCGGTGCTGGAGCGCGAGGCGCCGCTCGGCCTGCTCGACCTGCGCGGCTTCCAGGGGGAGGCAGGGCTGGAGCTGGAGGCCTTGCGGCCGCAGCCCGGCCTGTTCGTGGTGCGGCCGGACCATCCGCTGACGCGGCTCGCTGCCGTCACGCTGCCCGACATCATGGCGCATCCCTTCGCCTTCATCGGCCGCGCCCCGCGCGAGGTGCAGGCGCCGCTGGTCAGGGCGCGCGAGGCGGCGCGGGCGGCGGGCGCCATCCACCCGGCCTTCCCGGCGCTGGTGCATGAGAGCCCGACCGTGGCGCTGAGCCTGGTCTCCCGCTCGGATGCGGTGGTGGCGGTGACCACCAGCCTCGCCGCCCGCGCGCTGCGGCTGGGTGAGGTGGTGGCGCTGCGCTGGCGCGAGCCCTGGGTCTCCGTCCATCCCGGGATCCTGCGGCTGCGCGGCCGCCCGCTGGGCGAGGCGGAGCAGGCCTTCCTCGACCTGCTCCGCGACGCCGATGCGGCGGGCGAGCGCGAGGGGCGCATGATCTGCGCCGAGCTCGGCCTCTCGCCCGACTGCGCCTGACGCCTCAGCCGATGGCGTGCGGCGCCGGCTTCTTGTGGATCAGCACCGCGTCCAGGTTCTCCAGCGCGCGATGGCCCATGGCGTCGCGCACCTCGATGGTGGCGGAACCCAGATGCGGCAGCAGGGCCACGTTCTCCAGGGCGAAATAGCCCGGGAACACCTTGGGCTCGCCGTCATAGACGTCGAGGCCGGCGGCGCGGGTGTGGCCGGAGGTGAGCGAGGCGACGAGGGCCGCGTCATCCACGCTGCCGCCGCGGCCGGAATTCACCACGAGGTGGCCGGGCTTCATCTTGGCCAGGCGCTCCGCGTTCAGCCACTTCCGCGTGGCATCGCCGCCCGGGACGTGCATGGAGATGACGTCGATGGTGCTGAGGAAGCTGTCGTCATTGTCGTGGTAGATCGCACCCTGCGCGGCCTCGGCCGGCAGCGGGTTGATGTCGCGGTAGTGGATTTCCATCTTGAAGCCACGCGCCATGGCGGCGAGCTCCCGCCCGATGCGGCCCATGCCGAGGATGCCGAGCTTCTTGCCCTCGAGGGTCACGCCCATGAGCTGCGTCGGCGCCCAGCCCTCCCACTTGCCCGCGCGCACCATGCGCTCGCCCTCGCCGGCGCGGCGGGCGGCCATGAGCATGAGGGTCATCGCCGTCTCGGCCGTGGCGAAGCTCAGCACCTCGGGCGTGTTGGTGCAGGTGATGCCGCGCGCCTTCGCCGCTGCCACGTCCAGATGGTCATAGCCCACGCTGAAGGTGGCGATGCACTTCACCGAGGCGGGCAGGGCCGCGATGGTGGCGGCGCTCATTGGATCACCCGCCGCGCAGAGGATCCCGTCGGCGCCCTGGGCGCGCTTGGCGATCTCGGCGCCGTCGCGGAACCAGGGGGCGTCATCGGGGTTCAGCCGGACCTCGTAGTCGCGCGCGGCGCGGGCCTCGATGGCGGCGGGCAGCTTGCGGGTGATGAGCAGCACGGGCTTCGGCATGATCGTTTCCTGGTCATTCGCTGGGGACGCGCAACATAACGGCCGTGCGGCGGCTTGCCAGAGGGGGCGCGGCGCGGCAGGGTCAGGCCCGGTTTTTTCCAGGGGAATTGGACGATGGATCTCGGGCTCAAGGGCAAGCGCGCGCTGGTGATGGGGGCCTCGAAGGGCCTGGGGCGCTCCATCGCGGATGCGCTGGCGGCCGAGGGCGCCGCACTGGTCATCAGCGGGCGCGACCAGGCGAGTCTCGATGTGGCGGCGAAGGAACTGGTGGCGCTGGGTGCGGCCTCCTGCACCGGCATCCCGGCCGATGTCTCCAAGGGCGAGCAGATGGACGCGCTGGCCGATGGCGCGATCGCCGCGATGGGGGGCGTGGACATCCTGGTGCAGAACCATGGCGGCCCGCCGCCGGGGCCGGCGCTGGAGGTGACCGAGGCGCTGCTCACCACCTGGTTCCAGAGCATCGTCCTCTCGCCCATCCGCATCACCAACCGCCTGCTGCCCGGCATGCGCGAGCGCAAGTATGGCCGCATCATCAATGTGGGCAGCACCGGCATGCTGCAGCCTTTGCCCAACATGGTGCTCAGCAACACGCTGCGCGCCAGCATCATGGGCTGGATGAAGACGCTCAGTGCCGAGGTGGCGCATGAGGGCATCACCTGCAACATCGTGGCGCCGGGCGCCATCCGCACCGACCGCAGCCTGGAGACGGCGGGCAGCCTCGCCAAGCGCCAGGGCAAGACGGTGGACGAGGTGATTGCCGAGCGCAGCAAGACCATCCCGGCCGGGCGCTACGGCCTGCCCGGCGAATACGGCCCGCTGGTGGCCTTCCTGTGCAGTGAGCAGGCGGCCTACATCACGGGCAGCATCATGCGCACCGATGGCGGGATGGTGCGCGGGTGGTGAGCAACGCACGGCTGGCCGTCGACATTGGCGGCACCTTCACCGATGTCGCGATCGAGGCGGCGACCGGCGAGGACCAGGTCCAGCGCTGGACCGCCAAGGTCCTCACCACGCCGCATGCGCCGGAGCTTGGCGTGCTGGAGGGGGTGCGCGTGGTGCTGGCCCGTGCCGGCATGCAGCCCGCCGACATCACGTTGCTGATCCATGGCACGACGCTCGCGACCAATGCGCTGATCGAGCGCAAGGGCGCGCCCACCGCGCTGATCACGACCGAGGGCTTCCGCGACGTGCTCGCCCTCGGCAATGAGAGCCGCTATGACCAGTATGACCTGAACATCGAGCTGCCCCAGCCGCTGGTTCCGCGCCGCTGGCGCCTGCCGGTGACCGAGCGCCTGGACAATACCGGCCAGGTGCTGGTGCCGCTGGATGAGGGCGCCGTCCGCGCCTGGATTCCCTTCCTGAAGGCCGAGGGCGTGCAGAGCCTCGCCATCGGCTTCATCCATGGCTTCGTGAACCCGGTGCATGAGCGCCGCGCGGCCGAGATCATCCGCGCCGAATGGCCGGAACTGCCGATCTCGCTGAGCTGCGAGGTGAGCCCCGAGATGCGCGAATGGGAGCGCTTCTCCACCACCGTCGCCAATGCCTATGTGCAGCCGCTGATGGCGAGCTACCTGGCGCGGCTGGAGGCGGGGCTGCGGCAGGGCGGCATGACCTGCCCGTTGTTCCTGATGCTCTCGGGCGGTGGCCTCACCACGATCGAGACCGCGTCGCGCTTCCCGATCCGCCTGGTGGAAAGCGGGCCGGCGGGCGGCGCCATCTTCTCGGCGCATGTGGCGAAGCAGCGCGGCTGGTCCAAGGTGCTGAGCTTCGACATGGGCGGCACCACGGCCAAGGTCTGCCTGATTGATGATTTCGCGCCGCAGGCGAGCCGCACCTTCGAGGTCGCGCGCGTCGGCCGCTTCCGCAAGGGTTCGGGCCTGCCGCTGCGCATTCCCGTGATCGAGATGGTGGAGATCGGCGCGGGCGGCGGTTCGCTGGCGCATCTCGACAGCATGGGGCGCATCCAGGTGGGCCCCGAATCCGCGGGCGCCGATCCGGGCCCGGCCTGCTATGGCCGCGGCGGCACCAAGCCGGCGGTGACGGATGCGAACCTCACGCTCGGCCGCTATGACGCGGCGGCCTTCGCGGGCGGCAATTTCCCACTGAAGACGGCGCCGGCCGAGGCCGCGCTGGTTGAGCATGTGGGCAAGGGCCTGGGCCTCGAGGCCGGCATGGCCGCGCTCGGCGTGGTCGAGATGGTGGATGAGAACATGGCCAATGCGGCGCGTGTCCATGCCATCGAGAGTGCCAAATCCTATGAGGGCCGCGCCATCATCGCCTTCGGCGGCGGCGGGCCCGTGCATGGCTATCGCGTGGCCGAGAAGATCGGCGTGCGGAAGCTGCTGGTGCCGAGTGGGGCCGGCGTGGGCTCGGCCATCGGCTTCCTGCGGGCCCCCGTGGGCTATGAGGTGGTGAAGAGCCTCTACACCCGCTTCGCGAGCTTCGATGTCGCGGGCGTGAATGCGCTGCTGGCGGCGATGAGCGCCGAGGCCGCGAAGGTCGTGGCCGAGGGCAGCTTCGGTGCGCCGACGGTCGAGCACCGCATCGGCTACATGCGCTATGTGGGGCAGGGGCATGAGATCGCCGTGGCCCTGCCGGTGCGGCCGCTGGTGGAGGCCGACATCGCGGCCATCCGCGCGGCCTATGACGCGGAGTATACGCGCTTCTACGACCGCCCGGTGCCGGGCAGCGACGTGGAGGTGCTGAGCTTCGCCGTCACGGTCGCGACGGTGGTGGATGCGGTGCAGGCGGCGGCCGAGGTGGCCAATGCGCCGGCGCCCAAGCCGATCCGCAGCCAGCAGGTGCGCGACACGGCGACGGGCCTGGTCGCCACCTGGCAGGTCTATGACCGGACGCAGATGGCACCGGGCGCGGAAGTCCCCGGCCCCTGCATCATCGCCGAGGATGAGACGAGCACACTGGTGGGGCCGGGCTGGTCCTGCCGGATGGATGGTCTGGGCTATCTGGAACTGACGAAGGGGGATGCGTGATGAACACCGCACTCGAAAAGATCCAACGCCAGATCCAGTGGAACCGTCTCATCGCGGTGGTCGAGGAGCAGGCGCAGACCATGATCCGCACCGCCTTCAGCACCACGGTGCGTGAGGCGGGCGATCTCTCGGCCGGCGTCTTCGACCTGGAGGGGCGGATGATGGCGCAGGCCGTCACCGGCACGCCCGGCCATGTGAACTCCATGGCCGAGGCCGTGGGCCACTTCCTCAAGAAATTCCCCGCCCACACGATGAAGCCGGGCGACCACTACATCACCAACGACCCCTGGCTCGCCACCGGCCACCTGCATGACCTGACCGTCGTGAGCCCCGCCTTCCGCAACGGCAAGATCGTGGGCCTCTTCGCCAACACTGCGCACATCATCGACATCGGCGGCCTCGGCATGGGGCCGGAGGGGCGTTCGGTATTCGAGGAAGGCCTCTACATCCCGATCGTGAAGTGCTTCGAAGCGGGCCAGCCCAACGAGACCTTCTTCGACTTCATCCGTGCCGGTTCCCGGACGCCCGTGGAACTGGAGGGCGACATCTACTCGCTCTGCGCCTGCAACGACGCCGGTGCCAAGCGGCTCGTCGAGATGATGGACGAGTACCGGATGGAGAGCCTGGACGACCTCGCCGCCTTCATCTTCGACAGCAGCATGAGCGCCACCAAGGCCGAGATCGCGAAGCTGCCGCAGGGCGTCGTCTGGCGCGGCGAGATCCGCTCGGACGGCTATGAGGCGCCGGTGACGCTGCATGCGGCGATGCGCGCCGAGGGCGGCGAGATCGTGGTGGATTTCGCCGGCACATCGGGCCTCTCCACGCGCGGCATCAACGTGCCGCCGGCCTATTGCCGCGCCTATGCCTGCTTCGGCCTGAAATGCGTGATCGCGCCCGAGATCCCGAACAACTGGGCGAGCCTGCTGCCCTTCCGGATGGAGATTCCCGAGGGCTGCATCCTCAACGCGCCGCGCCCCTATCCGGTCAGCGTGCGGCACGTCATCGGCCAGCTCATCCCCGACCTGATGATGGGCTGCCTGAGCCAGGCTGTGCCGGACCGCGTGAATGCCGAGGGCTCCTCGGCCCTCTGGAATCCGCCGCTGCGCGGTGGCAGCCAGGTGAGCGGCCAGGAGGCGGAGGTCGAGGATTTCGAGATCATCACCTTCAACTCCGGCGGCACTGGCGCGCGCCCCACGAAGGATGGGCTGGACGGCATCGCCTTCCCCTCGGGCGTGCGCACCATGCCCGTGGAAGCGACCGAGAACGTGGCCCCCGTGATCTTCTGGCGGAAGGAGCTGCGGCCGGATTCGGCGGGCCCCGGCAGGACGCGCGGCGGCTTCGGCCAGATCATGGAGATCGGCGCGAAGAAGGACGCGGAATTCGCGGTGAACGCGATCTTCGACCGCGTGGCCAACCCGCCCAAGGGCCGCTTCGGCGGTGGCGAGGGCGCGGGCGGCTGGGTCGGCCTGGATGACGCCAACGGCACGGTGCTGCGCACCAAGGGCTTCCAGGTGATCCCGAAGGGCCGCCATCTGGTGTTGAAGCTGCCGGGCGGCGGCGGCATGGGCGACCCGAAGCAGCGCGATCCGGCCCTGGTGGCGCGCGACGTGGCCGACGGGCTGGTGAGCCCGGCGGAGGCGAAGCGGATCTATGGACAGGGCTGACAACGCCCTCATCATCGGCGCCGGCGCGGGGCTTTCCGCCGCGTTGGCGCGCAAGCTCGCCGCCGCTGGGTGGGATGTGGCGCTGGCGGCGCGGGACACGGCGAAGCTCGCCGGCCTCGCGGCCGAGACCCGGGGCAGTCTGCATGCCTGCGACGCGGCGGATGTGCCGGGCGTGGCCGCGCTCTTCGCGGATCTCGAAGCGGCCGGCCGTGCGCCCTCGCTGCTCGTCTACAACCCCAGCTTCCGCGTGCGCGGTCCGATCACCGAGCTGGACCCGGAAGAGGTGCGCCGCACGCTCGAGGTCTGCGCCTTCGGCGCCTTCCTGGCCGCGCAGCAGGCCGCGCGGCGCATGCTGGCGGCGGGGCGGGGCAGCATCTTCTTCACCGGCGCCTCGGCAGGGGTGAAGGGGTTTCCGCAGTCAGCACCCTTCGCCATGGGCAAGTTCGCGCTGCGGGGGCTCGCCGAGAGCCTGGCGCGCGAGCTGCACCCGCGGAACATCCATGTCTGTCATTTCGTGATCGATGGCGGCATCGCATCGAGCCGCCGCGTGGCGGCGCCGGGTTCCGATTCCCTGCTCGACCCCAATGCCATCGCCGACAGCTACCTGCATGTGCTGGCGCAGCCGCGCTCGGCCTGGAGCAGCGAGATCGCGCTCCGTCCCTGGGTCGAGACGTTCTAGGCGGCGCTGTCGCGCTTTTCCGCCATCGCCCTGCGTAGCGCGCACAGCCCGATGACGCCCGCCGTCCCGGCGACGGCGCCCAGCGTGAAGGCGCCGCGCAGCGCGACCCG
This sequence comes from Sediminicoccus rosea, assembly GCF_033547095.1. NCBI lineage: Bacteria > Pseudomonadati > Pseudomonadota > Alphaproteobacteria > Acetobacterales > Roseomonadaceae > Sediminicoccus > Sediminicoccus rosea. The sequence goes on from NZ_CP137852.1 coordinate 2,209,227, forward strand.
GCCCAGCAGCATCCGCGCGCAGATCAGTTTCAGGACCATGGGTCTTCTCCTCGACGATGTCCCTGAGATGGGCGCGGCGCCGGTTGCCGCAATGCCCATCTCCGGCAAAGCTTCATTAGGCTGGCCCGCCCAGATTGGGCCCGCAACCCTTGGAGTCGTCCATGCGTCGTTTCCTGCTCTCCGCGCCCGTGCTCCTCGCCGCGGGCCTCTCCATCCAGCCGGCCGCCGCCCAGCGCAGCGGCGTCTATGCCGTCGAGGGCCGCGGCGCCGACGGCACCGCCTACCAGGGCTCGGCCACGCTCACCGCGACCGGCCCGCAGACCTGGCGGATGACCTGGCGCGTGGCCGGCGAGACCACCAACGGCATCGCGCTCACCGTGGGGAAGCTGCTGGTCATCGGCTACGTCGCCGGCCGCGAGACCGGCGTCGTCGCCTATGAGGTGATGGAGGATGGCCGCCTGGTCGGCCGCTGGACCCAGGGGCGCGAGGGCGGCGTCGGCACCGAGGTGCTGACGCCGCGCTAGGCCGCGTGGCTCAGCCGCGCAGGCTCTCCACCATCGCGCCATAGACCATGTTCTTGAACACCATCCGCGTGTGCATGCGGCTGGACGGGCCCTGCGCCATGAAGACGCCGACCAGCTTCTCGGCGCGGTCGATGGTGAAGCTGGTGCCCCAGGCGCCGGCCCACATCGCATCCCCGGGCGAGCCGGGGGCGACGGAGATGCCCTGTTCCCGCCGCACCGCGAAGCCCAGGCCGAAGCCGTAGCCCGGGCCCGTGCTGGCCTGGGGCGTGCCGCCCATGCTGCCCATGTGGTCGGAGAGCATCCAGTTCACGGTCGGCGCCGAGAGGTAGCGCTTGCCCTCGAAGCTGCCGCCATTCGCGATCATCTGCGCGAAGCGGAAATAGTCGGCGCTGGTGCCGACGAGGCCCGCGCCACCCTTGAAGTGGCCCGCCGGCACCGGATTCTGCTCGATGCGGTAGCTGTTCCACATGGGCGTCGAAAGCGGGTCGGAGGCAATGCTCTCCGCCACGCGCGAACGCCGCGCCGCGTCCACCCACCAGACCGTATCGGTCATGCCCAGCGGCCGCGTCAGCCGCTCGGCGATGAGCTGGTCCAGCGGCTGGCCGGCCACGCGCTGCAGCAGCAGGCCCAGCACATCGGTGCTGATCGAGTAGAAGAACTGGGCGCCCGGCTGGAAGGCGAGGGGCACGGTGCCCAGGCGGCGCAGCATCTCGTCGGCCGGCACCGGGCCGCGCCGCGCCTCGATGTCCAGCTCCTCATACATCTCGCGGATGCGCGGGAAGGGCGAGGAGGCGGCATAGACGAACCCGGAGGAATGGCGCAGCAGGTCCTGCACGGTGATGGGGCGCGCGAGCGGCACCTCGCCGTCGCGCGTCATCACCTTCAGCTCGCGCAGCTCCGGCAGCCATTGGGTGATGGGGTCGCCGATCTTCATGCGGCCCTCCTCCACCAGCATCATGGCGGCGACGCTGGTGATGGGCTTCGTCATGGAGGCGAGCAGGAAGATCGCCTCGCGCGTCATCGGCACGCGGCGCGCATTGTCCTGGTGGCCATAGGCCTCGTGATGGATGATCTGGCCGTTGCGGGCGATGAGCGCCACGCAGCCGTTGAAGCTGCCGCGCTCCACCTCCCGCGCCATGGCGGGCTGGAAGCGGGCGAGGCGCGCGCGGGAGAAGCCCTGGACCAGGTCCTGGCTGCGCTCGGCTTCCTGCGCGGTGGCGATCGCGGGCATGGCGAGCAGCCCGGCGGGCATGAGGGCGAGGTGGCGGCGTTGCATCATCGGATGTTCCTCAGGTTCGGATCAGGGGGCAGCCGCCCTCGTTCAGCGGGCGGAAGGCCTGCTCGGCCGGCACGGTCGCCCGCAGCTTGTAGAAGTCCCACATCCCGCGGGACTCGCGGGGCGACTTCACCTCAAACAGGTAGGCCGGATGGATCTTGCGCCCATCCTCGCGGATGCGTCCCGGGCCGAAGGCGTCATCCTCCGTCGGCATGCGCTTCATGACGTTCAGCACCTCGATGCCCGAGGCCTTGGCGCGTGGCACGCCCACCTCCATCACGCCCTTGAGGTAGTGGATGGCGCAGGAATAGGTGCCGGCGTGTTCCTGGTTCGGCATGTTCTCCGGCGTGCGGCGCAGGATGCGGCTGGCCAAGGCCCGCGTGCGGTCATTCAGGTCATGGTAGAAGACCTCGCTCATCACCATCCCCTGTGCCGCTTCGAGGCCGATGGAGCGGATGTCCTGCACGAACATGATCATGCCGGCGAGCTGCTGGCCGCGCCGCGTGAGGCCGAATTCATGCGCCTGCTTCACGCAGTTCTGCATGTCGGCCGCCGCCATGGCGAGGCCCACGACCTTCGCGCGGCTGGCCTGGGCCTGCAGCAGGAAGGAGCTGAAATCCGTGGTGCCGGGGAAGGGGTAGCGCGCGCTGCCCATGACCCGTCCGCCCGAGCGCGTGACGAATTGCGAGGTGTCGCGCTCCAGCTGGTGGCCGAAGGCGTAGTCGGCGGTGATGAAGAACCAGGAATCCCCGCCCGAGCGCACCGTGGCGCCGCCCACCACATTGGCGAACATCCAGGTGTCATAGGTCCATTGCACGGTGTGCGTGGAGCATTGCGGGCCGGTCAGCGCGGAGGAGGCGGCGCCGGAGGCGAGCTGGATCTTGTCCTTCTCGCGCACCAGGTTGGCGAGGGCGAGCGCGATGGCGCTGTTGTTCACCTCGCAGATCATGTCCACGCCCTGGGTGTCGATCCAGCGGCGGGCCAGCGCCAGGGCCGCATCCGGCCGGTTCTGATGGTCGCCCGAGAGAACCTCCACCGTGACGCCGCGCTGCGCCATGCCGAGATCCTCGACGGCCTGCTGCACGGCGGCGACGGAGGTGGGGCCCGAGGTGTCGCGATAGGGGCCGCTCATGTCGGCCAGCACGCCGATGCGGATCACGTTGTCGCGCGTCTGCGCGCGGCCGGCGAGCGGTGTCGTGGCGATGGCGGTCGCGGCGCCAAGCGCGCCGCGGCGGGTGATCGGATTCATGGCTCGCGCCCTCCCTGATTTTGGCAGGATGCTGCGCGGGGTTTCGTCCGCGTGCAAGCGCCGCGATCAGGGGGCGATGCGGTGCCCCGCATCGAGTGGATGGACCGAGACCATCTCGGCCGCCGCCCAGAAGACGAGCAGCGCCAGCACCGCCTCGATGCGGATCGAGCGCGCGAGGCGCTGCCGCGCCGGACGGCCGCCCTCGGCCAGGGCGGGGGCGAGGCGTAGCCGGTGCCAGGCCGCCAGCGCGATCAGGCCGAGGACGAGCAGCAGCTTCGCGATCATCCCCCAGCCATACCAGGCGGCGAAGAGCAGGTCCCAGCGCGGGACCAGCAGGATGGCCGCGATCCCGCCCGCCAGCACCACCACCGCCACCATGGCGATGGCGGCGCGCGACCAGGCGGCGATCAGCCCGGCCTCGCCCGCCATGGCCGCGCGGATCAGCAGCGGCAGGCTGCCGATCCAGAAGCCGACGGCCAGCAGGTGCAGCGTGACCAGCGCCGAGAGTTCCTGCCGCGGGCGGTAGAGCGTCGAGTGGCCCATCGCCGCGTAGCTCGCGGCCGCGATCAGCGCACCCATGGCGGCCAGCGCCGGGGCCACCGGCCAGGGCATGGCCGCGAGCGCGAGCAGGGCAAGGCCCACGACGCGCAGCCAGAAGGCATCCCCGATGCGCGAGACCATCATCGCCCGCCAGACCGCGCCGTCGAACCAGGCCTCGTTCCCGCTGAGGATCTGGGCCCGCAGCAGCAGCCCGAGCAGCGAGACGGCGATGCCGGCCAGCGCAGCACCCAGCAGCCAGCGGCGCAGATGCGCGAGCCCCCCCGGATCCAGCCGGTGGCCGAACCCGGCGAGGAAGAGGCCGATGCCGGCCGCGCCGAGGGAGGTCGCGTATTGCGCGGCGCGCAGCAGCACGGTCGCGCCGTCCAGCAGGCTCGGGTCGGGCTGGAGGAATTCGAGGATCATCGCGTGGCCTCCCAGGTGAAGCGCAGGCTGCCGCGGATCGGATGCCCATCGGCCGAGATGGCGCGCCATTCGAGGCGCAGCGCGCCGGGCGGCAGGGGGGCGGCGGGGGTCGCACGCGCCTCCCGCCGCGGCGCCGCATCGCCCTCCCGCTGGAGGGGCAGGGCCTGGCCCGCCGCGTCGAAGAGGCGCAGCGAGGTGACCTGCACCGGCTCGTTGAAACGCAGCACGAATTCGCCGGGCGGCGCGGCGAGGCGCGCGCCCTGCGGCGGCGTGCTGCCGCTCAGCTCGGAATGGGCGAGGGCAAGGCCGGGTGCAAGGATCAGGAGGGCCGCCAGGAGGAATCGCATGGGCGGAGTGTCGGGCCTCCCACAAGGTCAGGGTCAAGCGCCGGGGCGCGTCTCGCTCTCAATGCGGCCGTCGCGCAGGTTCACCATGCGGTCGAAGCGATCGAAGATCTTCTCGTCATGCGTGACGACGAGGACGGCGGCGCGCTGCTCCCGCGCCACGCGGCGCAGCAGCTCCATCACCACGCGGGCGCGCTCGGAATCCAGCGCCGCGGTCGGCTCGTCGGCCAGGATGATGCTGGGGTGGTTCGCCAGCGCGCGCGCGATGGCGACCCGCTGCGCCTCGCCGCCCGAGAGCAGCGCCGGCATGGCGCTGGCGCGGCGGCCGACCTGGAGGTGATCCAGCAATGCGGCCGCGCGCCGGCGCGCCTCGGCCAAGCCGACGCCCGACAGCGTGATGGCGAGGGCCACATTATCGGTCGCGTTGAGGAAGGGCAGCAAATTGTGCGCCTGGAAGATGAAGCCGATCTTCTCGCGCCTCAGCGCCCGGAGGTCGCGCCGCTTCCAGCCGCCCTCCCACACCGTTTCGCCCGAGAGGCGCATCACCCCCGCATCGGGCTCCAGGATGCAGGCGACGACGTTGAGCAGGGTGGATTTCCCGCTGCCCGAGGGGCCGCGCAGCCCCACCACCTCGCCCGGGTCCACATGGAGGTGGATGTCGGCGAGCGCCTGCACGCGCGCCTCCCCCTCGCCGAAGCCCTTGGCGATGCCCTGGAGCTCGACGAGGCTCATCCGCCCAGCGCCTGCGCCGGCTCGATCCGCAGCGCGGCGCGCACGCCGAGCAGGCTGGCCAGCAGGCAGATGACGAAGACGACGAGGCCGACGCCGGCCAGCTCCTCCGGCCCCAGCACAACGCGGCGGGGAAAGACGTCCTTCACCAGCAGCAGCAGCGTGGCGCCGCTGGCGAAGCTGACCGCCCCCAGCAGCAGCGCCTGCTGCATGACGAGCGAGACGATGGCGCGGTCCGGCGCGCCGATCAGCTTCAGCGTCGCGATCTCGCGCAGCTTGTCCATGGTGAGCATGTAGACGATCAGCGCCACGATCACGCCCGAGACCAGCAGCAGGATGGTGGTGAAGAGGCCCAGTTGCTTGCGCGCGCGCTCCACCACGCTGCGGGTGAGGATATTGTCCTGCTCGGCCGAGGTGAGCGCGGCCAGGTGCTTCCAGTGGCGAAGCTGCTCGGTGATCAGCACCGGATCGGCATGCGGGGCGAGGCGGGCGATGACGGCGTTCACCGTGTCCCGCGGCTGGCCCGCGCTGCCGCTCGCCGTCGCGCGGCGGGCGGCGGGCGCGTTCAGGCGGAACTGCAGTTCCTGCGCATCGGCGAGCGTGATCCAGCCCAGTGGGTCGCCGCCGGAGGAGACGGCGCGCGCCGTCAGCCCCACCACGCGGAAGCGCAGCCCGCCGATCTCGACCATGGCGCCGAGCGGCTGGCCCGCGCCGCGGTCCAGCACCATCTCGCGCCGGGCGGCGATGCCGCGCCCCTCGGCCAGGGGAGGCGGGCCGCCCGGGCGGTCCAGCTCATAGCCCAGGATCTGCACGCGGAGGGCGGCGCCCACGCGCTCGCGCCCCGCCTCGTTGCGGAAGGCGCCGGCCGTGCTGGCGGCGGCGGTGCCGGCCGCGCGCGCCTCGACGGTCTGGAAGGTGACGCTGCCGGCGGCCACCACGCCCGCGATGCGCGCCACCGCCTCGCGCGTGTCGCCCGGGATGCGGCTGGCCTCCGCGAAGGGGCCGCGCGTGCCGCCCTCCACCACCCAGAGATCGGCGCCCAGCGCGCGGGTCAGCGAGAGGGCCTCATCCACCACGCCGCGATAGATGCCGACCATGGCGAGTGCGACACCCAGCAGCAGGCCGAGCCCCGCGCAGGTCAGCAGGAAGCGGCCAAGCTTGTGGCGGATGTCGCGCAACGCGAGGTTCATGGGCTGGCGCGCGCCGCCCGCCCTTCGCGGAAGCCGGGCAGGACGCGCGTCACCACCTCCGGCATGGCGGGGTCAAGCACCAGGCGGGCATCCAGCGTGCGGCCGGTGAAGCGCAGCGGGCGGTGATGCAGCGTGCCGCCCTCCAGCACCCAGCCGCGGCCCTCTGCGCCGTCGAAACCCGTGATCGCGGCCTCGGGCACAAGGCGCGCTTCCGGCAGGCGGCCGGTCTCGATCTCCACCTGCAACTGCTCGCCCAGCACGGGGCGTTCGGGGCAGCGTTCGCAGCGGAGATAGACGCGGCGCTCCTCCGTCACCCGGTCGCTCTCGAGGCCGATGCGCACGACCCGGGCGGGGAAGACCTCGCCGGGGAGGGAGCGCAGGCGGATCTCGGCGGGCTGCCCCTCGCGCAGATGCCCGGCCCGCGCCTCGTCCACATGGGCCAGCGCCCAGAGGCTGCCGGGGGCGACCAGGGTGAAGATCACCTCGCCCGGCTGCACCGCCGTGCCGACCTCGCGGTTGCGGGCGATCACCAGCGCGTCGAAAGGCGCGGCCAGGCTGTGCTTGGCGAGCGTGCCGCGCTCGGCCTGGAGGTTGGCCCGCGCATCGGCCAGCACCGCCTGCGCCACGATGATGTCGGCCCGCGCCACGGCGAGGTCGGCGGCCGCCGTCAGCGCCTCGGTCTCCGCGATCTCGGCCGCTTCCAGCGAGCCGCTGCCGCGATTGGCCAGTTCGCGCCGGCGCTGGGCGAGGCTGCGCTTCTGGGCATAGGTGGCGGTCGCGCGCTCGGCGATGGCGGCGACGCGGCCCTGCTGCGCCTCGGCATTCTGCACGCTCGCCTCGGCCCGGGCGATGCGGGCGCGCTGCGAGGTATCGTTCAGCCGGGCGAGGAGGGCGCCGCGGGAAACGCGGTCCCCGTGGTCGGCCTCGAGCGCCACCAGCGTGCCGGCGACCTCGAAGCCGATGCGGGTGAGGATCTGCGCCTCGACGGTGCCGAGGCCGAAGACGCGCAACGGCACGTCCCGCTCGGGGCGTGCCAGGCTGACCTCGAGCGGCCGCTGGCCCCAGGCGAAGAGGCCCCAGGCGAGGGCAAGCGGCGGCAGGAGCAGGAGAAGCCAGCGCAACCGTTTCATGGGGGGAAGGATGCGCCTTCCCCCCATGGTCAGGTCAAGCTGCGCCTCACCGGAAGACCAGGTCGGGCAGGAACATCACGATGGCCGGCACATAGGTGATGACCATCAGGCAGGCGAAGATCACTCCGATGAAGATGGGCAGATAGCGCATCATCCGGTCGATGCTGGTGCCCGCCACCTGGGCGGCGGCGAAGAGGTTCACGCCGAAGGGCGGCGTGATCATCCCCATGGCCAGGTTCACCACCATCACCGTGCCGAAATGCACCTGGTTGATGCCCAGCCGCTCCGCCGCCTCGGCCAGGATCGGGGCGAGGACGATGATCGAGGCCGAGGTCTCGACGAACATGCCCACCACGAAGAGGAAGGCGTTCACGCCGAGCAGGTACCAGACCGGTGAATCGAAGGTCTGCACGATGAGTTCCGCCGCCGCATCCGGCACGCCCTGGCGGTTCAAGAGCCAGGAGAAGAGGCCGGCGCAGGCGATGATGAACATGATGACGGCCGAGCTGATCACCGACTTCTTGAAGATGGGGTAGAGGTCGCGCAGCGTGATCTCGCGGTGCAGGAACATGCCCACCAGCACGGCGTAGACCACCGCGATGACAGAGGCCTCGGTCGGCGTGGTGATGCCGCCATAGATGCCGCCCAGCACGACGAAGGGCATGAAGAGGGCGAAGCCCGCCTGCCGCGTGGCCGTCAGGAAGGGCAGGCGGCCCTCGCCGTCATTCTTCCCCCAGCCGGTGATGCGGCACCAGATCAGCACGGTCGCGATCAGCGCGCCGCCGATCAGCAGGCCGGGGCCGAAGCCCGCCATGAAGAGCTCGGGGATGCTGGTCTGCGTGGTGACGCCATAGAGGATCATCGGGATGGAGGGCGGGATGATGACGCCAAGCTCGGCCGCCGTCGCCATCAGCGCTGCCGCGAAGGCCACGGGATAGCCCGCCTTGATCAGGGCCGGGATCATCACCGCGCCGATCGCGAAGGTGGTGGCGACCGAGGAGCCCGAGATGGCCGCGAAGATCATGCAGGTGACGATGCAGGTGGCGGGCAGCCCGCCCTGGATGCCGCCCACGATGGATTTCGCGAAATCCACGAGGCGGCGGGAGATGCCGCCCACATCCATCAGGTTGCCGGCCAGGATGAAGAAGGGCACGGCGGCGAGCGGAAAGCGGTCCAGCGACACATAGAGCTGCTGCGCCGCCACGATCAGCGGGAAATTGGTGAAGCCCGCCACGCCGATGACGGCGACGATTCCGATGGCGACGGCGACCGGGATGCTGGCGGCGAACAGCACCAGCATCGCGGTGAGCATGAAGGAACTCATACCGCCATCTCCAGCTCTTCGGCCCGGCGGTCGAGGAATTGCCCGAGCGCGCCGAGCGCCGCGAAGGCCGCACCCAGCGGCAGCGCCGCATAGCCCCAGCTGATCGAGACCTCGAGGCCCGCCATTTCCTGGAACTTCACGCGCTCGGCCATGATCCAGCCGAACCAGAAGAGCACGCCCATGAGGGAGAGGTTGCCGGCCAGCACCGCCGCCTCGATCCCCCGCCGCAGCGCACCGCGCGAATAGCGGTGCGCCATGTCGATCGAGACGAGCGAGCCCGTGCGGATCGCGGCGGCGAGGCCGAGGAAGGCCATCCAGACCAGCGCCGTCCGCACCAGCGCCTCGGACCAGACGGAGGGGGTCTCGGTGGCGAAGCGGGCCACCACCTGCCAGAAACCGGCGAAGACCGCGACCAGCAGGGCGGCGATGGCGATGGCGGTGGCAATGCCGGTCGTGATGCGGTCGGCCGCCAGCACCGCGCGGCGGATTTGCGCATGCGGCCCATCGGCCCGCTGGCCGACCCAGAGGGCTGCGATGACCAGCAGGACGGTGCCGCCCAGCACGATAGCGAGCGGCGTGGCATTCATCGGATTCACGCGGGCGGTTCCCCCTCACGCAAAAGGCCGCGGGGGTTTCGCCCCGCGGCCAGGATCAAGATCCGCTCGGGCTTATTGCGCCGGGCGCCAGTCGCGGATGCGGCGCAGCGTGGCGGCGTCCATCGTCCGCTCCCACTCGGCGAAGGCCGGCGCCAGCGCCTCCTGGAAGGCGGCGGTGTTGACGGTGGTGATCACCGTCATGCCGCGGCGGCGCAGCTCTTCCACGCCGCTCGCCTCGTCGGCCGTCACGCGGGCGCGGTTGGCGGCCTGCGCGGCGCGGGCGGCGGTCATGAAATGCGCGCGGTCGGCGGCGTTCAGGCGCTGCGTGGTGCCCGGGTTGCAGATCATCACGGCCGGCGAATAGACGTGGTTGGTCAGCGTCATGTAGCGCTGCACCTGGTTCAGGTTGTTGGCCACGATCACCGAGATCGGGTTCTCCTGACCATCCACCGTGCCCTGCTGCAGCGCGGGCACGAGTTCGGAGAAGGCCATCGGCGTGGGCAGGGCGCCCAGCACGGAGAAGGCGCGCATATGCACCTGGTTCTCCATGGTGCGGACCTTCAGGCCGCGGATGTCGGCCGGCGTGTTCACGTCGCGGCGGGAATTGGTGAGGTGGCGGAAGCCGTTCTCGGTCCAGATCACGCCATGCAGGCCGCGGGCGTTGAAGCGCGCCAGCACCTGCTGGCCGATCTCGCTGTCCAGCACGCCGCGGGCATGGGCCGTGTCACGGAACAGGAAGGGCACGTCGAAAATGCGGACCTCGGGCACGAAATTGCCGACGGGGCCGGTCGAGGTGAAGGTGCAGTCGATGGTGCCGATCTGCACGCTCTCGATCATCTCGCGCTCGTTGTCGTTGCGCTGGATGACGATTCGGTAGCGGTTGTTGGTCAGCCGCTCGAAGGTCTCCTTGAAGGCGATCGGCCCGGCGCCGGTGTGGCTGTTGGGCGGCAGCGCGTGGTGGATCGTGATCTGCGTCTGCGCGAGGGCGGGGCCCGCCGCGACGAGCGTGGCGAGGCCTGCCAGCAGGGCCGAACGGCGGAAGAGGGTGGATGGTGACAGGGACATGTTTCTCTCCGGACTTTGTCTTTCGTGGATACGTTATTACTCTCGGGCCGCGCAACATGGCGTTTCAACGCGCTTTGTCCCATGATGAAAAAAATCGAGGTTGAGGAACCGGAATGACCCTGCGCTGTGACCTGGTGATTCGTGACGCCACCGTGCTGGACGGCACGGGCGCGCCCCGCTTCACCGCCGATGTGGCCGTCGAGGGCGACCGGATCGTGGCCGTGGGCGCCCTGGGCAGCGCCTCGGGCCGCGAGGAGGTGGAGGCGAAGGGCCTGGCGCTGGCGCCGGGCTTCATCGACGCGCACACCCATGACGACCGCGCCGTGGTCTGCGGCCCCGAATGCATGCACTGCAAGACGAGCCAGGGCGTGACCACCGTGGTCGTCGGCAATTGCGGCGTCTCCCTCGCGCCGCTGCGCCTGTCCAACCGCCCGCCGCCGCCGCTCGACCTGCTGGGCGATGAGAGCTGGTTCACGCTCGGCGGCTTCGGCGAATATGCCGAGGCGCTGGCCCGGAAGCCCACCTCGGTCAACACTTTCGCCTTCTGCGGCCACATGTCGCTCCGCGTCGAGGCCATGGCGGGCGATGTCTATCGCGCGGCCAATGACCGCGAGATCGCCCACATGCAGGAACGCCTGCGCGGCGCCCTGCGCGAGGGGGCGGGCGGCTTCTCCACCGGCCTCTACTACCCGCCCAATGCCCAGGCGCCGACCGAGGAGGTCATCGCCATCGCCGAAGTCCTGCGCGAGGAGGGCGGCCTCTACGCCACCCACATGCGCGACGAGGCGGATTTCGTGATGGAGAGCATCCGCGAGACGCTGCGCGTGGGCCGCGAGGCCGGCACGCCCGAGAAGCCGCTCGAGGTCGTCATCAGCCACCACAAATGCAGCATGAGCGAGAATTTCGGCCGCTCGCGCGATACGCTGGCCCTGATGGACCGGCTCGGCCAGGACCAGCCCGTGGCCTATGACGTCTATCCCTATCCGGCGGGCTCGACCGTGCTGATGCCGGACAAGCTGCGCCAGGACGTGCCGGTGCAGATCACCTGGTCCATCCCGCACCCCGAGATGGCGGGTCGCAACCTCGATGACATCGCGCAGGAATGGGGCGTCACGCGCCGCGCGGCGGCGGACCGGCTTCTGCCGGCGGGCGCCATCTCCTTCTCGATGGATGAGGCGGATGTGCGGCGCATCATGGCGCATCCCCGCGCGATGATCGGCAGCGACGGCATCCCGCACGACGCGAAGCCGCATCCGCGCCTCTGGGGCACCTTCCCGCGGGTGCTCGGCATGTATGCGCGCGACCTCGGCCTCTTCACGCTGGAGAGCGCGGTGCACAAGATGACGGGCCGCACGGCGCAGGTCTTCGGCCTGCCGGATCGCGGCGTGATCCGCGCCGGCGCCTTCGCCGATCTCGTGCTGTTCGACCCCGCCCGCGTGCGGGACAACGCGACCTATGCCGAGCCCATGCTGGTTTCGGACGGCATCGCGCAGGTCTGGTGCAACGGGGTTCGCACGCATGTGGAAGGCCAGGGGCCGGGCCATGCGGCGCCGGGGCGGTTCCTTGGGAATCCGCGGCGAAAAGCCGCCTGATGGCGGCACACCCGGAGGATTCGGCGGTCATGCAACCTGGCACCATCAAGCGGGCGGCGCTCGTGGCCGGGGTGATCCTCGCGGGGGTGGCCGGTGTCGCGGCGGTCTGGCCGGATCATCGCCCGGTGACGCCGCTCGAGATCTATCTGCGCCAGGGCACGCGCCACGCGACCGAGGCGCTGAAGCGTGAGGTGGACCAGCTTTCGCCGCGCGGGGCCGATCCCGGGCCCGCCATCCAGCGGCTGAACACGCTGGGCTTCAGCTGCGCGGCCCCGGCCGGCGCCACGGGCGAATGGAACTGCACCATGCGCCGGCCGATGGAGAACCGGCAGATGCTCTCCATGGAGGTGCTGCTGCGCGTGGACCGCGGCAACGTGACCGAGACGAGCGCCCGCATCTGGGAACAGGGCGCGCGCTGAACGCCACCAAAACGGAAACAAGCCTTGAAAACCGCTGCTGAACGCCTTGTCGCCTTCCTGGTCGAACATGGCATGGACCGGGCCTTCTGCGTCCCGGGTGAGAGCTACATCGCCCTGCTGGATGCGCTGCACGACGCGCCGTTGGACCTCGTCGTCTGCCGGCATGAGGGGGGCGCGGGCTTCGCCGCCATCGCCGATGCCAAGCTGACGGGCCGGCCCGGCGTGGTGCTGGTCAGCCGCGGGCCCGGCGCCTGCAACGCCGCCATCGCGCTGCACACGGCCGAGCAGGATGCGGTGCCGCTGATCCTGCTGATCGGCCAGGTGGAGGCGCGCGACCTGCGGCGCGATGCCTTCCAGGAGATCGACTATGGCCGCATGTTCGGCGGCTTCTGCAAATTCGTGGGCGAGGCGAGCCGCCCCGAGCAGGTGCCCGAGCTGATGGCCCGCGCCTACGCCGCCGCCATGCAGGGCGTGCCTGGCCCCGTCGTGCTCTCGCTGCCCGAGGATGTGCTGGCCATGGCGTGCGCGCCCGCGGCGCCCGCCATCACGCCGGCGCGCCCCGCGCTGCCCGCGCCCGCCGAGGTGGCCCGCATCTCCGACCTGCTGCACCAGGCGGAGCGGCCCATCCTGCTCGCCGGCCATGGCTTCGAGAGTGCCGAGGGCCGGGCCGCGCTGGCCCGCTTCGCCGCGCAATGGGAGGTGCCGGTCGCCGTCTCCTTCCGCCGGCAGGACCTCTTCGACAATGCGAGCCGCTTCTACGCGGGGGATCTTGGCCTTCGGAACCCCGACGCGCAGCGCGAAGCCTTCGCCGAGGCCGACCTCATCCTCGCCTTCGGCACGCGGCTGACCGATATCACGACGCAGGGCTATTCCTGGCCGGCCCCCGGCCAGCGCCTCGTGCATCTCTGCGCCGATCCCAAGCACCTGAACTGGCACTTCCCGGCCGAGGTCGCGACCACGGCCGATCCGGTGGCGCTGATGACCGTGCTGGGCGCGCCGGGCCGGCGCCCGCCGCGCGGCGAATGGATCGCCCGGCTGCGCGCGCTGCATGTGGCCGATTGCAAGGTGACGCCGCGCGACTGGCAGGATGGCCTGGCCTTCGCCGAGGTCGCGCAGGTGGTGCATGCGGCGCTGCCGGCGGATGGCATCATCACGCTGGATGCCGGCACCTTCGGCGCGCCCTTCTACCGCAAGGCGGTGTGGCGGCCGGGGCAGCGGCTGCTGGCGCCGGTCTCGGGCGCCATGGGCTTCGGCGTGCCGGCCGCCGTCGCGGCCCTGCTGCGCGAGCCCGGCCGCACGGTGGTCTGCGGCGTGGGCGATGGCGGCATCCTGATGACGGGGGGCGAGATGGCGGTGGCGCTGGAGCGGCAATTGCCCATCAAGCTGCTGCTCTCGGAGAATCTTGGCTACGCCTCCATCCGCATCCATCAGGAGCGGCAGCACCCGGGGCGGGTCAGCGGCACCATGTTCGCCAATCCAGACTTCGCGCATTGGGCCCAGGCCTTCGGCCTGCCGGTCACGCGGGTGAACACGCGGGCCGATTTCGACGCGATGCGCGCGGCCATCGCGGCCCCAGGCCCGGCGGCGATCCTGGTGAAGACCTCCATGCAGGCGGTGCTGCCCCATGTCGCCTGAGGTGCGCGCCCAACTGGCGCCGACCGGCGTGCTGCGCGCCGCCATCAACATGAGCAACTTCCTGCTCGTCACCGGGCGCGGGCCGGAGGGCGAGCCGGACGGCGTCTCGCCCGGCATGGCGCGCGCCATCGCCGAGCGCCTGGGCGTGCCCGTGCACTACATGCCCTTCCCGCGGCCGGGCGAGCTGGCCGACGCGGTGGGGCAATGGGATATCGGCCTGATCGGCGCCGAGCCGCAGCGGGCCGAGAAGATCGCCTTCACGCCGGCCTATGCGGAGATCGAGGCCACCTACCTGGTGCGCGGCGACAGCCCCATCACCGCGCTGGACCAGGTGGACCGGCCGGGTATCCGCATCGCGGTGACGGCGCGCGCGGCCTATGACCTCTGGCTCGCCCGCAACATCCACCAGGCGGAGCTGGTGCGGGCGGAGAGCCTGGACGGCGCCTTCGACATCTTCCGCCGTGATGGGCTGGAGGTGCTGGCCGGCCTCAAGCCGCGGCTGCTCACCGATGCCGAGGCCCTGCCTGGGGCGCGCATCCTGCCCGGCAACTTCACCACGGTGCAGCAGGCCATTGGCACGGCCCGCGCCAACACCGCCGCCGCCGCCTGGCTCGCGGCGTTCGTCGCGGAGGCCAAGGCCGGTGGGCTGGTCGCCGCGCTGATCGAGAAGCACCGGGTGCGGGGGCTGTCCGTCGCGCGCTGAGGCCGGCCCATCCCGCAGGCAGGCTGCCCGGAAAAGCCGCGAACACCGCGCGGGTTTGGTTGCGCGGCCCAAAGAACATGCCAGGTGACATTGACAATGTTTGGAAACCCACCAGTTTCTGTAACCAGTTTCCCTGGGTGACCGACATGACGCCTGTGACCGTGCCTGCTGCCGCCTCGTCCTCCCGCCTCGCCCATTTCTGGGCGGGGGCGCTGCCTGCCGCGGCCCTCGCCCTGCTGCTGGCCGGTTGCGACGAGCCCCGGGCCGCCCAGGCCCCCGCCCAGCCGCCGCCGCCCGTCGCCGTCACGGTGGTGACGTTGGAGCGCAAGGAGATCCCGATCACCTCCGTGCTGCCGGGCCGGACCGCGCCGCTGCGCGTGGCCGAAATCCGGCCGCAGGTGGGCGGGCTGCTGCGCGAGCGCCTGTTCACCGAGGGCGAGTCCGTCGTCGCCGGCCAGTCCCTCTTCCAGATCGATCCCGCGCCCTTCGAGGCGGCGGTCCGCCGGGCCGAGGCGGCGCTGACCCGCATGGAGGCGGCGGAGCGCGTGGCGCAGAGCACGGTGAACCGCCTCCGCACGCTGGCGCGCTCCCAGGTGGTGAGCGAGCAGAACCTGGAGAATGCCGAGACCACGCTGCGCCAGGCGCAGGCCGACCTGGTCTCGCTGCGGGCGGCGCTGGAGACGGCGCGGATCGACCTCAACTACACCCGCGTGGCCTCTCCCATCTCGGGCCGCACGGGGCGCTCCACCGTCACGCCGGGCGCGCTGGTCACCGCCAACCAGCCGACCGCGCTGGTCACCGTGGCGCAGCTCGACCCCATCCTGGTGGACCTGACGCAGCCCAGCGCCGCCCTCTTGCAGCAGCGTCGCGACGTGGAGAGCGGCGCGCTGCGGCGCCCCTCGGCCGACCGCGCGACGGCGCGTCTCATCCTGGAGGATGGCTCGGAATACCCGCATCCGGGCGAGGTCCAGTTCTCCGAGGTGATCGTGGACCAGGGCACCGGCTCGGTGACGATGCGGGCGGTGTTTCCAAACCCGAACCAGCTGCTGCTGCCCGGCATGTTCATCCGCGCCCGGGTCGAGGAGGGGGTGACGGACCGCGCGCTCCTCGTGCCGCAGCGCGCCGTGCTGCGCACCCCGCGCGGCGAGCCCATGGCCTTCGTGGTGAATGCGGAGGGTGTGGTGGAAAGCCGCGTGCTGCGCGCCAACCGCGCCTTCGGCAATGACTGGATGGTGACGGCGGGGCTGAACCCCGGCGACCGCGTGGTGGTGGAGGGGCTGCAACGCATCCGCCCCGGCACCCGCGTGCGCGCGACCGAGCGCGGCGCGGCGGCGAGCTAGGCCCGCGCCATGGCCCGCTTCTTCATTGATCGCCCGGTCTTCGCCTGGGTCATCGCCATCGGCATCATGCTGGCGGGCGCGCTGGCGTTGCGCGGCATGGCCGTCTCGCAATACCCGGCCATCGCGCCGCCCACCATCGCGATCAACGTGACCTTCCCCGGCGCCTCGGCCGAGACGGTGCAGGCGACGGTGGTGCAGGTGATCGAGCAACAGCTCACCGGCATCGACAACCTGCTCTTCTTCGACAGCCAGACGACGAAGGACGGCCAGGCGCGCATCCAGCTCACCTTCGCGCCCGGCACCAATGCCGATACGGCGCAGGTGCAGGTGCAGAACCGCGTGCAGCTCGCCGTCCCCCGCCTGCCGCAGACGGTGCAGCAGCAGGGCCTCCGCGTCGTGAAGTCCGCCGGGAACTGGATGCTGATCGTGGGCTTCTACACCACCGATGGCAGCATGGAGCGCCTCGACATCACCGACTTCCTGGCGGCGAATGTCCAGGACCCGATCAGCCGCACGCCGGGCGTGGGCGATTTCCAGGTCTTCGGCGCGCAATTCGCCATGCGGATCTGGCTCGATCCCGCCAAGCTGATCAATTTCGGCCTGACACCCTCCGATGTCGCGGCCGCCGTGCGCGCGCAGAACGTCCAGGTCTCGAGCGGCGAGATGGGGGGGCTGCCCGCCGTGCCGGGCCAGCAGCTCAACGCCACCATCATCGGCCCCTCCTACCTGCAGACCGTCGAGGAGTTCGGCGCCATCCTGATGCGCGTGCGCCCCGATGGCTCCCAGGTGCGGCTGCGCGACGTGGCGCGGCTTGAGATCGGCGGCGAGAACTACGCCATCTCCACCCAGCTCGATGGCCGCATCTCCAGCGGCATCGGTATCCGGCTCGCCAGCGGCGCCAACGCGCTGGATACGGCGGCGGCAGTTCGGGCCACGATCGACCGCCTGCGCCCGAGCTTCCCGCCCGGCCTCGAGGTCACCTATCTGCAGGACACGACGCCCTTCGTGCAGCGCTCCATCAAGAGCGTGATCATGACGCTGATCGAGGCGGTGGCCCTCGTCTTCCTCGTCATGCTCCTCTTCCTGCAGAACCTGCGGGCGACCCTGATCCCGACCATGGCCATCCCCGTGGTGCTGCTCGGAACCTTCGCGGTGCTCTCGGCGCTGGGCTTCAGCATCAACACGCTCACCCTGTTCGGCATCGTGCTCGCCATCGGCCTGCTGGTGGATGACGCCATCGTGGTGGTCGAGAACGTCGAGCGGGTGATGGCGGAGGAGCACCTCTCGCCCCTCGAGGCCACGCGCAAATCCATGGACCAGATCACCGGCGCGCTGATCGGCATCGGCCTCGTGCTCTCGGCGGTCTTCCTGCCCATGGCCTTCTTCGGCGGCTCGGTCGGCGTGATCTACCGGCAGTTCTCGGTGACCATCGCGACGGCCATGGCGCTCTCCGTGCTGGTCGCGATCTTCTTCACGCCGGTGCTCTGCGCCACCATGCTGAAGCCGCACAAGCCGGGGCAGGGCACGCGCGGCTTCTACGGCTGGTTCAACCGCGGCTTCGACCGCACGACCAATGGCTATCTCTGGGGCGTGCGCGCCAGCCTCCGCCGCCCCGCGCGCATGATGATGGTCTATGCGGCGCTGCTCGGCGCGCTGGGCTATTCCTTCCTGCGCCTGCCCGGCGGCTTCCTGCCGAACGAGGACCAGGGCATCGCCTTCGTCCAGGTCACGGCCCCCCCGGGCGCCACGGCCGACCGCACGCAGCGCGCGCTGGACGATGTCGGCCGCTACCTGCGGGAGGAGGAGGCCGGCGTGGTGGATAGTCTCTTCGCCATCAACGGCTTCAGCTTCGGCGGGCGCGGGCAGGCCTCCGGCCTCGGCTTCATCACCCTGAAGGATTGGGATTTGCGGCCGGGCCGCGAGAATTCGGTGGGGGCGCTGACCGAACGCATCAACCGCCGCTTCGGCACCTATCAGGATGCGCTGATCATCGCCTCCTCGCCGCCCGCCATTCGCGAGCTGGGCAATGCCACCGGCTTCTCCTTCCAGCTGCTGGATCGCGGCGCGCAGGGCCACCAGGCGCTGATGGAGGCACGGGACCAGCTGCTGCGCCTGGCGCAGGCCAGCCCCATCCTCTCCCGCGTCCGCGCCAACGGGTTGAATGACGAGGCGCAGTTCCGCCTCATCATCGACTGGGAGCGAGCGAGCGCGCTCGGCCTCACCATCTCCGAGATCAACCAGACGCTCTCCACCGCCTGGGGCGCCACCTACGTCAATGACTTCATGGATCGCGGGCGCATCAAGCGCGTCTTCATGCAGGGCCAGCCGGAGGCGCGGATGGTGCCCTCCGACCTCGACAAATGGTATGTCCGCAACGCGCAGGGGCAGATGGTGCCCTTCTCCGCCTTCGGCCGGGCGGAATGGCAGTTCGGCTCGCCACGGCTCGAGCGCTTCAACGGCATCCCCTCGCGCGAGATCCAGGGCGGGCCTGCGCCGGGCTACACCACCGGCCAGGCGATGGAGGAGATGGAGCGGCTGATGCAGCAGCTCCCGCCCGGCTTCGCGCATGAATGGAGCGGCATCTCCTTCCAGGAGCGTCAATCCTCCGGCCAGGCGCCGGCCCTCTATGCGATCTCGCTCATCGTGGTCTTCCTGTGCCTCGCGGCCCTGTATGAGAGCTGGTCCATCCCCACGGCCGTGATGCTGGCCGTGCCGCTCGGCGTGCTGGGCGCGGTGCTCGCCTCGCTGATGAAGGGCATGGCGAACGACGTGTATTTCCAGGTGGGGTTGCTGGCGACCATCGGACTCACCGCCAAGAACGCCATCCTCATCGTGGAATTCGCGCGCGAGGGGTATGACCGCGGCCTCTCGCTGGCCGAGGCCGCGACGGAGGCGGCGCGGCAGCGCCTGCGCCCGATCATCATGACCTCGCTCGCCTTCACCCTGGGCGTCGTGCCGCTGGCGATCTCCAGCGGCGCGGGCTCGGGCGCGCAGAATGCCATCGGCGTCGGCGTGATCGGCGGCGTGGTCGCGGGCACGGTGCTGGCGGTGCTCTTCGTGCCGCTCTTCTTCGTGCTGGTGCTGCGCCTGTTCCGCACGCGCTCGGCCGTCGAGAAGGCCGCGCCCGCCGCGGCGCCGAAGACGGCCCCGGCGGAGTAGGCCCGGTGAGCATGGACATGGCCGCCGCACGCTGCAGGCCCGGGCCCAGCCCCATGCCGGAAGGGGCGCGGCGGCAGGCGCTGATGGAGGCGGCGGCGGCCGTCTTCATCCGGGACGGCTATGCCGCGGCCAGCATGGACCGCGTGGCGCAGGAGGCGGGCATGTCGAAGCGCACGCTCTACCGCCTCTTCCCGTCCAAGGCCGCGCTCTTCGAGGCGACGATCCACGACTCGCTGATCCCCGCCCACATGGACCCCGAGCTGGCGCGGGAGCCGGAGCTGCACACCGCGCTCGCGCGCATGCTGGAGGCGGCGGGGCGGCACCTGCTGGCGCTGCGGCCCGTCGGCATCTTTCGCCTGGTGATCGCCGAACAGGGGCGCACGCCCGAGCTGGCCGAGACGTTCCACCGCGTGCTGGTCCGCCGCGGCGCCACCGCCCTGCAGCGCCAGATCGGGCTGGAGATGGAGCGCGGCCGCCTCCGGCCCGGGGATGCGGAGGCGACGGGCCGGATGCTCTACGGCATGGCCTTCGGCTCGATGCAGATCCGCCTGCTGCTGGGCCTGCGCGAGGTGCCGGCGGCGGAGGAGGTCGCCACCCTGGCGCGGGAGGCGGTGGACATCTTCCTGAATGGCATGCGGCGCGAGGAGACCCGGCTGCAGGTCAGCCCCGCGCGGCTGGCCGTGGCGGCCGGCTGACGCCTCAGGCGAGGCCGAGCCGCGCGTCCCGCCGGCGCAGCAGCGCCACGATGGGCAGGGCCAGCAGCACCATCCAGGCCTTCCCGATCACCTGGCCCGAGAGGTAGTCCAGGCTGCCGAAGGCGAGCCAGAGGAAGATCACGCTGTCCACCACCAGCCCGACCAGGGAGGAGGCGGCGACGGCCAGCACCAGGCCCCGCTTCTGCAGCGGCGTGTAGATGCCAAGGTCCACCAGCTCCGAGAGCAGGAAGGCGACGGTGGAGGCGATCACCAGCGCCGGCGGCGCGATGGAGGCCGAGAGCACGGCACCGAGCGCGATGGCCCCCAGCGCCCAATTCATGCCGAGCCGCCGCTGCACCAGGTCCCGCAGGACGAGGGCGAGGCCGATCATCAGCACGCCCGAAGGCGCCATGATGCCGGGGGCGACCGGGATCAGGCAGGGGCCATTGGGCACGCAGACCGTGCCGGCATTGCCGATCAGCCAATTGGCGGCGGGGACGCAGAGGGCGAAGCCGAGGAGGAAGGCCAGGCCTTCAATGCGGGTGCGGGTCATCATGGGCGCCCGCATAGGCTGCCCAGCCCCGGGCGCGCAAGTCGCAAGCGGGACATTCGCCGCAGCCATGGCCCCAGGGGTGCAGCACCGCACGCTCGCCCCTGTAGCAGGAATGGCTCTCCACGCGGATCAGCTCGACCAGGGCGGGCCCGCCCAGGCGCTCGGCCAGGCGCCAGGTCGCGGCCTTGTCGCGCCACATGAGCGGCGTGTGGAGCACGAGGCGGGTCGCCATGCCCAGGTTGATGGCGGCCTGCAGCGCCTTGATCGTGTCGTCCCGGCAATCGGGGTAGCCGGAGTAATCCGTCTCGCACATGCCGGCCACGATGTGGCGCAGGCCCCGGCGATAGGCCAGCGCGGCGGCGAAGGTCAGGAAGATCAGGTTGCGGCCGGGGACGAAGGTGTTGGGCAACCCATCCTCGCGCAGCGCGATCTCGGCGTCGCGGGTCAGCGCCGTCTCGCTGAGGGCGCCCAGCACGCCGAGGTCGAGCGTGTGGTCCGGCCCGAGCCTGGGCGAGGCCATTCCGGCCCGCAGCGCCTCCCGGCAGGTGAGCTCCACCGCGTGGCGCTGGCGGTAGTCGAAGCCGAGCGTCTCGACATGGGGAAAGCGGTCCAGCGCCCAGGCCAGGCAGGTGGCGGAATCCTGGCCGCCGGAAAACAGGACAAGCGCGCCGTCGCTCATGGGTCGAGTTGCTCCAGGGCCCAGCGGGCGGCCTCGGCCACCACGGGGTCGCCATCCTCGCACAACCGGCGCGCCACGGGCAGGAGGGCGGCGTCGCCGCTGTTGCCGATGGCGATCAGCACGTTGCGGGTGAAGCGGTTGCGGCCGATGCGCTTGATGGGGGAGCCGGCGAACCGCGCGCGGAAGGCCGCGTCATCCAGCGTGGCGAGTTCGGCGAGCGGTGGCGCCACCTCGCCGCGCGGGGCGAATTGGAGTTCGGCCGCGGCGCGCGCGAATTTGTTCCAGGGGCAGACGGCCAGGCAATCGTCGCAGCCATAGATGCGGTTGCCCATGGCGCGGCGGAATTCCAGCGGAATGGGGCCGTGATGCTCGATCGTCAGGTAGGAGATGCAGCGCCGCGCATCCAGCCGGTAGGGGGCCGGGAAGGCGTCTGTGGGGCAGGCATCCAGGCAGGCGCGGCAGGAGCCGCAATGGTCGGCCTCCGGCGCATCGGGTTCCAGCGCCAGCGTCGTGTAGATCTCGCCCAGGAAGAGCCAGGAGCCATGCGTGCGGCTGACGAGGTTCGTGTGCTTGCCCTGCCAGCCCAGGCCCGCCTGCGCGGCCAGCGGCTTTTCCATCACGGGCGCCGTGTCCACGAAGACCTTGAGCGCGCCGCCCTTGAAGCGGCGCGCCATCCATTGCCCGAGCGCCTTCAGGCGCTTCTTCACCACATCGTGGTAGTCGCGCCCCTGGGCATAGGCGCTGATGGTGGCGCGGCTGCGATGCTCCAGGCTCGCCAGCGGGTCGTAATCCGGGCCGTAGTTGAGGCCGAGGGCGATGATGCTGACCGCTTCGGGCCAGAGGGCACGGGGCTGGGCGCGCTGCTCGCGCCGGGTCTCCATCCAGGCCATGGCGCCATGCGCGCCGGCCTCCACGAAGGCATCGAGCCGCGCCCGGGCGGATTCGGGCAGCAGGGCCTCGGTGAAGCGGACGGCGTCGAAGCCGAGCGCGAGGGCTTCCTGACGAATGGCCTCGGTGGGGCTCACCCCTGGGGCAGGATGGCCGTCGCCTCGATCTCGACCTTGGCCTCCTCCTCCACCAGGGCGCCGACCTGCACCAGCGTCATCGCAGGGAAGTGGCGGCCCATCACGGCGCGATAGGCGGGGCCGAGTTCGGCGAGGCTCGCGCGGTATTCGCCGATATCGGTGACATACCAGGTGAGGCGGGCAATGTGCTCGGGCTTGCCGCCGGCCTCGGCGAGCACGGCGACGATGTTGGCGAGCGCCTGGCGCACCTGTGGCACGAAGCCCTCGGCGAAGCGGCCGGCCGCATCCCAGCCGATCTGGCCGCCGATGACGACGAGGCGCCCTTCGCCCATCAGGCCATTCGCATAGCCCTTGGGGGCGGGCCAGCCCTTGGGTTGCAGGTTGATCAGGCTCATGGGGTGAGGCTTTCGCAGGCGGCGGCGTAGCGCGCAAGGGCGGCGCGCAGATCCTCCGGAATGGGCTTGGGGCGGGCGGTGTCGAGATCCGTCGTCGCATTCACGAAGCGGAAGCGGACCAGTTCCGTCTCGCCCTTGTGGGCGTGCAGCGTGGTGGCGTAGGAGGCGCCGCCGATGCGCGTCACCAGCGGCGTGAAAACCACGTGATCGCCCATGCGGCCGGGCGCGAACCAATCGGCCTCGGCATGGACGAAGCCGGTGCCGGTGCGGCGCGGGCCATGGATGTGGTGGAAATCGAGCTGGAGGGTGAGTTCGAAGAAATCCTCGATGGCGGCGTTGGCCAGCGTGAACCAGGCGCCGAAGAAGGCGATGCCGGCCGGGTCGCAGTCGGAGAAGCGGATGCGGCCGGGGATGCGCGCGCTCGCTGCGGGCAGCAAGGCGGCCGGGATGGGTGCCGGGCGGGTCATGGCTGCCTGAGCGCGAAGCGCTGCAGCTTGCCGGTGCCGGTGCGCGGCAGGCTCTGCGCGAAGACCACGCGGCGGGGGTATTTGTAGGGCGCGATGGTCGCCTTCACATGCTCCTGCAGCGCGAGGCGCATCGCGTCATCCGGCGCGAAGCCGTCATGCAGCACCACATGGGCCGTCACCAGCATGCCGCGCTCCGCATCGGGGGTGCCGACCACGCCGCACTCCCGCACGGCGGGGTGGGTCAGCAACGCGGCTTCCACCTCCGGCCCCGCGATGTTGTAGCCTGAGGAGATGATCATGTCGTCGCTGCGGGCCTGATACCAGAAATAGCCGTCCTCATCCTGGATGTAGGTGTCGCCGGTGATGTTCCAGCCATCCTGCACGTATTTGCGCTGGCGCGCATCGGCCAGGTAGCGGCAGCCTGTCGGCCCGCGCACGGCCAGCCGCCCGGGCGTGCCGCGCGGCACCTCGCGCCCCGCTTCGTCGATCACCCGTGCCTCATAGCCGGGCACCACGAGGCCGGTGCTGCCCGGGCGGATCTTCTCCTCGGGTGCCGCGATGAAGATGTGCAGCATCTCGGTTGCGCCGATGCCGTCCATGAGCTTCAGGCCCGTCTTTTCCTGCCAGAGGTCGAAGATCGGCTTGGGCAGCGATTCTCCGGCCGAGACGCATTTCCGCAGGGCGCTGATGTCCTGCCCCGCCACATGCGCCGCCATGGCGCGATAGGCGGTGGGGGCGGTGAAGCAGATGGTGGCGCGATGGGCGATGATGGCGCGCAGCAGATCCTCAGGCCCCGCGCGCTCCAGCAGGATCGCGGTGGCCCCGACGCGGAAGGGAAAGAGGACGAGGCCGCCCAGGCCGAAGGTGAAGGCGAGCGGGGGAGAGCCGATGAAGCGGTCCTCCGCATGCGGCTTCAGCACTTGCGCGGAATAGGCATCGCAGATGGCCAGCATGTCCCGGTGGAAATGCATGGTGCCCTTGGGCTCGCCCGTGGTGCCGGAGGTGAAGCCGATCAGGCAGGTCTCGTCCGCCGCGCTGTCATGCGCGGTGAAGGCGTCGCTGGCGGCGGCGCAGCGGGCTTCCAGCGCGCCATCGCCCCAGGTGAGGATGTGGCGCAGCTCGGGCGCCTCGGCGCGTTGCAATTCCTCGACCAGCCGCGCATCGCAGAGCGCGTGGGTGATACGCGCCTTGCGGGCGATCTCGCCGATCTCCTTCGCGCGCAGCAGCGGCATGGTGGCGACGACGATGCCGCCCGCCTTCAGCACGGCGAAATAGGCCGCGACCATCCAGGCATTGTTGGCTGAGCGCAGCAGCACGCGGTTACCGGGGACCAGGCCCAGCTCGCCCACCAGCACATTGGCGATGCGGTTCACGCGCGCGGCGAGTTCGCCGTAGGTCAGCGTTTCGGCGGGCGTGACGATGGCGGGGTGGTCGGCCCGGGTGGCGAGGTTGCGGTCCAGCAGCTCGACGGCGCAGTTGAGGCGCTCGGGGTAGGGGAGGAGGCGGAATTCGGGCCACTCGCCTTGGGGCGGCAGGTTGTCGGCCGCGAAGCTGTCCATGCTCACATCCTCTCCCGCTCGGCGCGCGCGATGATGACGCGCTGGATCTCGGAGGCGCCCTCATAGACGCGCAGCGCGCGCACCTCGCGCGTCAGCAATTCGGGCGCGGAATCGGTGACGACGCCCTGGCCGCCATGCAGCTGCGCGCAGGCATCGGCGATGCGGCCGGCGGCCTCGGTCGCGTGCAGCTTGGCCATGCTGGCCTCGCGGCTGACGCGCGGCGTGCCCTGATCCTTCAGCCAGGCGGCGCGATAGGTGAGCAGCGCGGCAGCTTCGACATCCACCGCGGCATCGGCGATGGCGGCCTGGGTCATCTGCTGGTCGAAGAGCGGCGCGCCGAAAAGCTTGCGCGTGGTGGCGCGGTGCAGCAGCAGGTCGAGCCCCCGCCGCGCGAAGCCCAGCGCGGCGGCGCCGACGGTGGCGCGAAACACATCCAGCGTCGCCATCGCGATCTTGAACCCATCGCCCGGCGCGCCGATGCGGTGCGCATCCGGCACGCGCACGCCCTCGAAGCGCAGCCGCGCCAGCGGATGCGGCGCCGAGACCTGGATGCGCTCGGCGGTGACAAGGCCCGGCGCGCCGCCCGGCACCCAGAAGGCCGTGAGGCCGCGGGCGCCCGGCGCTTCACCCGTGCGGGCAAAGACGACATGGCTGCCGGCGATGCCGCCATTGCTGATCCAGGTCTTCTCCCCCTCAATCCGCCAATGCGCGTTGCCGTCCCGCGTGGCCGTCGTGGCCAGCGCGGCGACGTCGCTGCCGGCCTCGGGTTCGGAAAGGGCGAAGGCGGCGAGCGTGGTGCCGGCACGCACGCCGGGCAGCACCAGCCGCTTCAGTTCCTCGCTGCCGAAAAGGGTGATGGGCCCGGTGCCCAGCCCCTGCATGGCGAAGGCGAAATCCGCCAGGCCCGAATGCCGCGCCAGGATCTCGCGCGCGAGGCACAGGCTGCGGACGTCCAGCGCGCCGGATTCCGGGACGGCCATGCGCAGCAGATCAGACTCGCCCAGGGCGCGGGCCAGGGCGCGGGTGCTGCCATCGGCGTCATGATGCTCTGTCAGGCGATCGGCGTTCGCCACCGCCCAGGCCTCGACCTCGGCCGCGAATTCGCGGTGGCGCGCTTCGAAGAAGGGCCAGTCGAGGAAGCTCGTATCGGCCATCAGTCGCCCTGGAACACGGGCGTCTGCTTCGCCGCGAAGGCCTCATAGGCGCGGCGGAAATCCTGGGTGGTCATGCAGAGCGCCTGGGCCACCGCCTCGGCCTCGATGGCCTGCTCCACGCCCATCGCCCACTCCATGGCGAGCATGCGCTTCGTCATCCCATGGGCGAAGCCGGGGCCGGCGGCGATCTCGGCGGCGAGGGCTGCCGCGTCCTCGGCGAGGTTCTCGGTCAGGCGGTTGAAGAAGCCCCAGCGTTCGCCCTCCTCGGCCCGCATGGCGCGGCCCGTGAAGAGCAACTCGCTCGCGCGCCCCTGGCCGATGATGCGCGGCAGGATGGCGCAGGCGCCCATGTCGCAGCCGGCCAGCCCCACGCGGTTGAACAGGAAGGCGACGCGGGCGCGGGGGGTGGCGAGGCGGATGTCGCTCGCCATGGCGATGATGGCGCCGGCGCCGGCCGCCACGCCATCCACCGCGGCGATGATGGGCTGCGGGCAGGCGCGCATGGCCTTCACCAGATCGCCGGTCATGGCGGTGAAACGCATCAGCCCCTTGGTATCGCGCTCCAGCAGCGGGCCGATGATCTCATGCACGTCGCCACCCGAGCAGAAATTGCCGCCCGCGCCGGTGACGACGAAGACCTTGGCCGCGTCATCCTCGGCGCCGGCGCGGAAGATGCGGACCAGCTCGGCATAGCTCTCGAAGGTCAGCGGGTTCTTCCGCTCCGGCCGGTTGAGCGTGAGGGTGATGACGCCGCCCGCCTCGGTCAGTTGCAGATGCTGGGGCACGTAGCGGGCGAGGGGCGTCATGGCGGGTCGAGGCTTTCGCGGATGGAGGATTTGGCCCGGCCGAGCAGGCGGTGCAGTTCGGCGCGTTCGGCTGTGGTGAGGTCGCCCAGGAGCTCCGCGATCCAGCCCTCATGCGCGCGGGACTGGCGGGCGAATTCGCGCGCGCCCTTGGCGGTGAGGCGCAGGCGGAAGGCGCGGCGATCCTCGGCATCCAGGCGGCGCTCGATCAGCCCCTCGGCCTCCAGCCGCGTGGCGAGGCCGGTGACATTGCCGTTGCTCACCATCATCCGGCGCGAGACATCGCCGAGCGTCAGCCCCTCGCCATTGCGGTCAAGGGCCGCCAACAGGTCGAAGCGGGGGAGGGTGGTGGCGAATTCCTCGCGCAGGCGGCGGCGGATCTCGGTCTCGATCAGCGTCGCGCAGGTGAGCAGGCGCAGCCAGAGGCGCAGCGAGTCCTTGGTGCCGGGCGGCGCATGGGCGAGTTGCGTCTCGGCATCCATCAGACCTCACCCCCGCTGACGGGCAGCGCCGCGCCATGGATGCCGTGGGCGGCGGCGGTGCAGAGAAAGACGGTGAGGGCCGCGATCTCCTCCGGCTGCAGCAGGCGGCCCTGGGGGTTGTGCTTCGCCAGTTCCGCGCGGGCGGCGGCCTCGTCCATGCCGGTCTTGTGCTGGATCACGGCCAGGCTTTCGGCCAGCAGCGGCGTCTCGGTGAAGCCGGGGCAGATGGCGTTCACCGTCACACCCTTGGCCGCGACCTCCAGCGCCAACGCGCGGGTGAAACCCAGCAGCGCGTGCTTGGCCGCGACATAGGGCGCCACATAGGCATAGCCCTTGAGCGCGGCCGTGGAGGCGATGTTGATGATGCGCCCCCGTCGCGCCGCCAACATGCCGGGCAGCACCGCGCGGGAGAGCGCGACCGCGGACATTACATTGGTCTCGAAGGCCGCGCGGAAATCGGCGTCGCTGGTCTTCAGAAAGGGGGCGCTGACGGCGGCGCCTGCGGCATTCACCAGGATGCTGACATCGGGCAGGGCGGGGGGCGCCATCGCATCGCCGGGCAGGGCGGCATCGGCCTCGCCGCGCGCCACCGCCGTCTGCAGCAGCTCGGCGCGTCGGCCCAGGATCGTCACATGCGCGCCGGCGGCCTTGAGCGCGCGGGCGCAGGCCAGGCCGATGCCCGTGCCGCCGCCGCTCACCAAGGCGTGCTGTCCTGCCAGCTCCTGCATGTTTTAAGCTTAAAGCATTGCGGGGCGCCTCCCTTCAAGCCTAATTTGCAGAAGCAGCCTGATGGAGAGCTTCATGCGCATCGCGGTGATCGGCGGCGGCCCCGCCGGCCTCTACTTCGCCATCCTGATGAAGCGCGACCGGCCCGAGGCCGAGATCACCGTGGTGGAGCGCAACCAGGCGGATGACACCTTCGGCTTCGGCGTGGTCTTCTCGGACGCGACGCTCGACATCTTCCGAGATGCGGATGAGCCCTCCTACCGCGCCATCGCCCGGAACTTCGCCTATTGGGACGATATCGCCATCATCGCGCGTGGGGCCGAGCATCGCGTGGGCGGCAATGGCTTCTGCGGCTGCTCACGCCGCACCCTTCTCACGCTGCTGCAGGCGCGGGCGCGCGAACTCGGTGTCACGCTGGAGTTCCGCCGCGAGGTGCGCCCGGAGGATTTCCCGGATGCCGACCTCATCATCGCCGCCGATGGCGTGAACAGCGCGATCCGCACGCGGGACGAGGCGCATTTCCAGCCGGAGGTGGATCTCCGCCCCAACCGCTTCGCCTGGATGGGCAGCACGCGGCCACTCGATGCCTTCAGCTTCTTCTTCGAGGAGCGGCCCGAGGGCATCTTCATCGCCCATGCCTATCAGTATGAGGCGGGTGCGAGCACCTGGGTGCTGGAGACCGACCCTGAGACCTTCGCCCGCGCGGGCCTCGACAAGATGAACGAGGCGGAGAGCGCCGCCTATCTGGAGGGTGTCTTCGCGGACGCTCTGCAGGGCCACAAGCTCATCACCAACCGCAGCCTATGGCGGCAATTCCCGATGATCCGCTGCGCGCGCTGGGTGAAGGACAACATCGTCCTGCTGGGCGATGCCAAGGCCTCGGCGCATTTCTCGATCGGCTCCGGCACCAAGCTCGCCATGGAGGATGCGATCGCGCTGCACGCGGCCTTCATGGCGGGCGGCGACGTGGCCACCTGCCTCCATCGCTTCGAGACGGGGCGGCGCGAGGAGGTGGAGAAGATCCAGCATGCGGCGGATGTCTCGCTTGTCTGGTTCGAGCATGTGAAGCGCTTCTGGAACTTCCACCCTGCCCGCTTCGCCTTCGGCGTGATGACGCGCAGCAAAGCGATCACCTGGGACAATCTGCTGCTCCGCGCGCCGGAATTCGTGGCGGAGGTGCAGGGCGTGGTGGCGGCGGAGACGCCCGGCGGCGATGCACGGAATCCGCCCATGTTCCAGCCCATCGCGCTGCGCGGGATGCGCCTGCCCAACCGCGTCGTCGTCTCGCCCATGTGCATGTATTCGGCCGAAGAGGGCCTGCCGAACGACTTCCACCTGATCCATTACGGCGCGCGCGCCATGGGCGGCGCCGGCCTTATCTTCACCGAGATGACCTGCCCCGCCCGCGATGCCCGCATCACCCCCGGCTGCGCCGGTCTCTGGAATGACGTGCAGCAGGCGGCCTGGACGCGCATCGTGGCCAATGCCCATGCGGCCGGCGCGAAGATGTGCCTCCAGCTCGGCCATGCCGGGCGCAAGGGCGCGACCAAGCTGATGTGGGAGGGGATGGACCAGCCGCTGGAGGCTGGCGCCTGGCCCATCCTCTCCGCCAGCCCCATTCCCTATCTGCCGCATGGCCAGATCCCGCGCGCGATGGACCGCGCCGACATGGACCGCGTGAAGGCGGAGTTCCTGGCCGCGACCGACCGCGCCATCGCCTGCGGCTTTGACATGCTGGAGCTGCATTGCGCCCATGGCTATCTGCTGGCGAGCTTCCTCTCGCCGCTGACCAACCACCGCTGCGATGAATACGGCGGCAGCGTTGAGAATCGTCTGCGCTACCCGCTCGAGGTCTTCACCGCCATGCGCGCCATCTGGCCGGCGGACCGCCCCATGTCGGTCCGCGTCTCCGCCACCGACTGGGCCGAGGGCGGCATCACGGACGAGGACATGCTGGCCATCGCCCGGGCATTCCGCGATGCGGGCTGTGACCTGCTCGATGTCTCCACCGGCCAGACGGTGGCCGATGCCGAGCCCGTCTATGGCCGCATGTTCCAGCTTCCCTGGGCCGACATGCTGCGGAACGAGGCAGGCATCGCCGTCATGTGCGTGGGTTCGATCACCACGGCGGACCAGGTGAACACCATCATCGCCGCCGGCCGGGCCGACCTCGTGGCGCTCGCCCGCCCGCATCTGACGGACCCCTCCTTCACGCTGCACGCTGCCGCGGAATATGGTGTGCGGGGGGTGAACACCCCCGTGCAATATGGCTGGGGCAAGGACGCGCTGTTCCGCAATGCGAAGCGCGCGAGGGAGGATCTGATGGAACTGCGCCGCAAAGCGAAACCCGCGAGCCACGCGCCGCGATGAGCGCGCCCATCCTCATCGCGGGCGGCGGCATTGGCGGCCTCACCCTCGCGCTGTCGCTGCATGAGCGCGGCATTCCCTGCATGGTGCTGGAGGCGGCGGCCGAGGTGAGGCAGCTCGGCGTCGGCATCAACACGCTGACCAATGCCATCCGCGAGCTCACCGCCCTCGACCTGCTGGAGGAGCTGGACGCGGTCGCGATCCGCACGCGGGAGCTGCGCTACATGGACCGCTTCGGCAACCGCATCTGGACCGAGGCGCGCGGGCTGCATGCGGGGCATGACGCGCCGCAGCTCTCCATCCATCGCGGCCGCATGCATGGCGTGCTCTGGCGCGCGGCGCTGGCGCGGCTCGGTGCGGATGCGGTGCGGACCGGCATGCGCCTCACGGGCTTCACGCAGACGGGCGAGGGCGTGACGGCGCGCTTCGCCGATGGCACAGAATTGCAGGGCCGCGCGCTGATCGGCGCGGATGGCATCCATTCCATGCTGCGTGCGGCGCTGCACCCGAATGATCCCGGCATCCGCTGGAACGGTATCCAGATGTGGCGCGGCGCCATCGAATGGCCGCGCTACGAGACGGGCGACGTGATGTTCGTGGCCGGCGACATGAAGGAGAAGCTGGTCTTCTATCCCATCGGCCGTGGCAGCACGCCCGAGACGCGTCTGACCAACTGGGTGGTCTGCGCCCAGATCGGCGACCCGACGCGCCCGCCACCTCGCCGCGAGGATTGGGCGCGGCCCGGCCAGCTGGAGGAAGTGCTGCCCCATGTGCAGCGCTTCCGCGTGCCCGGCCTGGACGTCGAGGCGATGGTGCGGGCCACGCCTGAGTTCTGGGAGTACCCGATGTGCGACCGCGACCCGCTGCCCTTCTGGACCCAGGGCCGCGTGACGCTGCTGGGTGATGCGGCGCATGCGATGTACCCCACAGGCTCCAACGGCGCCTCCCAGGCCATCATTGACGCGCGCCTGCTGGCCCGCCTGCTGGGCGAGCATCCGGTGGAGGAGGCGCTCAAGGCCTATGAGGCGGAGCGCCTGCCGGCCACGCGCGACATCGCCCTCTCCAACCGCCGCGGCGGGCCGGAGCGCGTGGTGGATGTGGTGAGCGAGCGCGCGCCCGATGGCTTCACCGACCTCGATGCCGTGATCGCGCATGAGGAGCTGGCCGCCATCGCGCGAGGATATGCCAAGCTGGCGGGGATGGTCCGTTGAAGATCGAGATCACCCGCGAGGGCGATGTCCGCCGCGTCACCATCGCCAATGACGCGAAGCTCAACACGCTGAATTCCGCGCTGCTGCTGCAGCTCGCCGCCGCCTTCGACGTGGAGGAGGATATCCGCGCCGTTGTGCTGGCGGGCGAGGGGCCGCGCGCCTTCATCGGCGGCGCGGACATCCGAGAGATGGGCGCCGTCACCACGCCCGCCCAGGGCCAGGACTTCATCGAGCGCGTGCACGGCGCCTGTGCGGCCATCCGCGCCTGCCGCGTGCCGGTCATCGCGCGCATCCAGGGCTGGTGCCTGGGGGCGGGCCTTGAGATCGCCGCCGCCTGTGACCTGCGGATCGCCGCCGATATGGCGAAATTCGGCATGCCCGAGGTGCGCGTCGGCATCCCCTCCGTGGTCGAGGCCGCGCTGTTGCCGGGGCTGATCGGCTGGGGCCGCACCCGCCGCCTGCTGCTGCTGGCCGAGACGCTGGATGCCGCCACCATGGAATCCTGGGGCTTCCTGGAGCGCGTCGTGCCGATGGAATCGCTCGACCCGGCGGTGGAGGAGTGGATCGCCCTGCTCCGCGAGGCGGGGCCGGTCGCCATCGCCAACCAAAAGGCGCTGATCCGCGCCTGGGAGGACCTGCCGCTCAGCCAGGCCATCGCGGCGGGTATCCCGGCCTTTGCCAGGTCCTGGGAGACGGCGGAGCCCGGCGCGATGATGGGACATTTCCTCAACCGCAAGCGGTAAGCGCAAGCGTGGCCTTGCGCCCCGCGCAAATTTGTCTGCGTGGCCAGGAAACCTTCGGGCGGCTGCCGTGTTCAGGGAGCAGGGGCAACGCCTTCGCGTTGCGGCCCTGACGTGCAACCAGGCCCATCGCGAGGCGATGGCGCCGGCTTTTGTGCGTCTCAGCACCCACTCACGCCGTCGCATCCCTACGAGGTTGTTCCATGACCCTTCGCACCCTGCTGCAGGCCGCCCCCGCTCGCGCGAACGAGCTCTTCGCCAAGATGTCCGAGACCTCTGACGGCGCGGTGAAGACGCGCGAGCGCCTCTTCGCGGAGCTCAAGGCCGAGTTGGAGCAGCATGCCCGGCTGGAGGAGGAGCATCTCTTCCCCATGCTGAGCCGCAACCCCGAGACGCGCGAACTGGCCGCGGAGGCCAAGCGCGAGAACAAGGAGCTGCGTGCCAGCCTGGCCGAGCTGGATGCCATGCCCAAGGGCGATCCGGCCTTCGCCGAGCGGCTGGCCGCGCTGCAGAAGGCCTTCAGCCAGCAGGCGCGCGATGAGCGCAAGGAGTTGCTGCCCGCCGTGCGGCGCGCGCTGAGCGACGAGCAGATGCAGGGCGTCACCCAACGCATGGAGGCCGGCATCGCCGAGGCCGAGCAGTCCCGCCAGGACGAGGCGGAGGAGCGCCGGATGCGCGCCCGTCAGGAGCGCGAGCAGGCCGAGCGCGAGGCGCGCGCGGCGGAGGAAGCCGTGCTGGCCGAGGCCGAGGCGCAGCGCGAGCGCGCGGCGGGCGAGCGGCGCCTGCGCGAGCAGGCCCGCCAGCTGGCCGACACGGCACTGCGCCCCATGGCGGCGACGGCCCGCGCGATGGACGACCTGGCGCGACAGGCGGGCGCAGGCCGCCGCCCCGAGGTTCCGGGCATGGCCTTCACCCGCATGCTCATGTGGCCCTGGCTCAACCCGACCGAGGCCGCCGTGACGACCCGGCGCGAGGGCGTCGGGCCGGAAGAGGTGATCCAGCTCGGCGAGGAGGTGCTGGACATCGGCAAGCGGACGGAAAACCGGGGCACCGCGCGCATCCGCCGATTCATCGTCGAGAGCGCGGTGGAGCAGGAGGTCACGCTCCGCAGTGAGCGCGTGGTGGTGGAGCGCCGCCGCCCCGTGCAGGACCAGGTGACCGGCGAGATCCTGACCGAGCTCACCCTCGAGGTGATGGAGACGGAGGAAGTGCCGGTGATCCAGAAGCGCCAGCGCCTGCGCGAGGAGATCGTGGTCCGCACCGAACGATCGGAGCGCGTCGAGGTGGTCCGCGACACGCTGCGACGCGACGAAGTGGCGATCGAGCAGCCGGATGCCAGGCGCGCCGGTCGCGCGGCGCGCACCGCGCGTTGAGCGGGCGCACGGCGCGGGGCTTGCAGCCCGCGCCGCGCACGGCCCTCTCCGGTGCGCTATCCGCGCACCTTCCTCCGTGCGCTATCCGCGCATATTCCCTGGTGCGCTATCCGCGCATATTCCCTGGTGCGCTATCCGCGCAACGCCTTGATCTGCGCCGGATAGCTGGACGGGTCCGTCCGCACGTCAATCAGCCGCGGGCCCGGCAGGGCCATGGCTTCGGCCAGGGCGGCGCCCAGCCCGTCCGCATCGGCCGCGTGCCAGGCGCGGCCGCCCATGCCCCGCATCACGGTCGCGAAATCCGCCATCGGCCAGTCCAGCGCGCCATCCGGCAGGTCGCGCTCGCCCTTCTTGATGTCGATCAGCGAGAGTGTGGCATCGTTGAACACCACCACCGTCAGGTTCACGCCCATGGCCGCCGCGGTGGCGAGCTCGCCAATCGCCATCAACAGGCCCCCGTCGCCGGTGAAGGCGACGGCGCCGCGCGAGGGCTCATGCCAGGCGGCGGCGATCGCGGCCGGCAGCGCATAGCCCATGGTGGCAAGGCCGTTGGAGATCAGCAGGTCGCCCGGCCGCTCCGCCTGCCAGAAGGTGGTGGCGGGGAACATGTGCGCCCCCGCATCCACGGTGACGCGCGGGTCGGCGCCCAGGCGCCGGCAGGCATCCTGCGTCACGCGCACGATGTCGGAGGGCGCCATGCCGCGATTGCCGCCGGGCGCATTCTCCAGCGCGGCCAGCCAGGCGGCCCGCAGCGCGCCGACGCGCCCCTCGGGCCAGGGCCTGCGCGGCGCATCCTCGGCCAGGGCGGCCGCCGCCATCTCCCAGGCGCCGATGATGGCGAGCTCCGGCTTGCGATACTCCATCTCCCGCGCGGCGCAGGCGAGGTCGAGGATGGGCGCGGAATAGCGCCAGGGCTGGCCCACGAATTCCACCGGATCGGCGCCGAGCAGGAGGATCAGATCGGCCTCGCGCAGCAGGGGCGCCTCCGCCTCGCCGCCGGTGAAGACGCCGCCGAACAGGGGATGTGAGTCGGGCAGGACGCCCTTGGCCTTGTAGGTGACGAGGCCGGGGCAGCCCAGCGCCTCCGCCAGGCGTCGCGTCGCCGCGGCGCGGGCGGGCTCCGTCGCCTCCAGGCCGATGATCAGCGCCGGGCGCTGGGCCGCCGCCAGCATGCGCCGCGCCTCGGCCATGGCGCCGGGCGAGGGCGCCGCCAGCACCGGCGGCGTGAAGGGCGCGCCCGGTGCGGCCGGGGCGCGGGCCGCATCGCCGGCCAGTTCGAGGTAGCCCGGGCCGCGCGGGGCGGTGAGGGCGGCTTCCAGCACGCGCGGGGCTTCCGCCGCGCCCACGCCGCGGGCGCGGGTCACCGGCGCCATCATCGCCGCCTGGTCGAAGAGCTGGTGCGTCACGTAGCGGCTCTCGCGCGCCGCGAAGCCATCCGCCACCAGGATCACCGGGGCGCGTTCCAGCGCGGCATTGGCCATGCCGTTCGCGGCGTTGGAGACGCCGGGGCCGCGCGTCGTCAGCAGGCCCACCGGCTTGTGGGTGAGCTCCGCGAGCGCCGAGGCCATGATCCCCGCGCCATTCTCGGTGCGTGCCAGCAGGAAGGGGATGCCGCGCGCCTTGGCGGCGGCGATGAGGTCGAGGCTCGAACCCCCGCCCGGCACGCCGAAGATCGCGGGCATGCCGGCGGCGGCGAAGCTGTGCAGCATGGCCTCGGCGCCGGTGGTCAGGTGCGGCTGGTCGTTCATCGGATTCTCCCCAGGCGCGCAGCATAGGCGCTGGGCGGCCCGCGCCAAGCTGCCCGCGACTTGTGCAAAGCCCGGCCCACCGCCGCGCATTGCGCGCTGGGCTGGCTTGTGCCCAACGCCGGGCTGCGGCAAAGCTCATGCCATCTGCCAGGATCAGGTTGCATGACGAGCCAAGCCTTCGACGAGATGGGGAAGGGCGCCTCCCTCCACCCCGCCTATGCCGCCATCGCCGATTGGCTCCGCGAGACGCCGCCCGCCGACCTCGCCGCCAAGCGGGCCGAGGCCGAGGTGCTGTTCCGCCGCGTCGGCATCACCTTCGCCGTCTATGGCGAGGGCGGCGACCCCGAGCGCCTCATCCCCTTCGACATCATCCCCCGCATCCTGGCGCGGACGGAGTGGCAGACGCTCTCGGCCGGGCTCACCCAGCGGGTGCGCGCGCTCAATGCCTTCCTGGCCGACATCTACGGCAAGCAGGAGATCATCCGCGCCGGCCGCATTCCCGCCCACCTGATCCAGGGCAATGAGCAGTTCCGGCCTGAGATGCAGGGCTTCCTGCCGCCCGGCGGCATCTACACCCATATCGCGGGCATCGACCTGGTCCGCACCGGCCCCGACCAGTTCTACGTGCTGGAGGACAATGCCCGCACGCCATCCGGCGTCTCCTACATGCTGGAGAACCGCGAGGCGATGCTGCGCCTCTTTCCGCGGCTGATGGCGCGCCACCGCATCGCCCCGGTGAACCGCTACCCCGAGGACCTGCTGGCGACGCTGAAGGCGGCCGCGCCCGAGCGCGCGGGGCCCGACCCCACGGTGGTGATCCTCACCCCCGGCTCCTTCAACAGCGCCTATTACGAGCATTGCTTCCTGGCCGATGAGATGGGCGTGGAGGTGCTGGAAGGCCCCGACCTCTTCGTCGAGGACGACATCGTCTACATGCGGACCACGGCGGGGGCGAAGCGCGTGGACGTGATCTATCGCCGCATCGACGACGACTACCTGGACCCCAAGGCCTTCCGCCCCGACAGCATGCTGGGCGTGCCGGGGCTGATCGCGGCCTACCGTGCGGGCAATGTCGCGCTGTGCAATGCGCCGGGCTGCGGCATCGCCGATGACAAGGCGATCTACCCCTATGTGCCGGCGATGATCCGTTTCTATCTCGGCGAGGAACCGCGTCTCGCCAATGTGCCCACGCTGCTCTGCGAGCGCGAGGAGGACCGCAAGGAGGTCCTTGCCAACCTCGACAAGCTGGTGGTGAAGCTGGCCCAGGGCTCGGGCGGCTACGGCATGCTGATCGGGCCGCATGCGACCCAGGCCGAGCGCGATGAATTCGCGGCCCGCATCCGCGCCAAGCCGCAGGACTACATCGCGCAGCCCACGCTGGCGCTTTCCACCGTGCCGACGCTGGTGGAGCAGGGGATCGCGCCACGCCATGTGGACCTGCGCCCCTTCGTGCTCAGCACCAAGGATGCGGTGCGGATCGTCCCCGGCGGGCTGACGCGGGTGGCGCTGCGCGAGGGTTCTCTCGTCGTGAATTCCAGCCAGGGTGGCGGCACCAAGGACACCTGGGTGCTGGAGGCCGACCCCGCACCCTCGCAATCCCAATCGCAATCCATGGGGGGTGCCGCCGCATGCTGAGCCGCACCGCCGACAGCCTCTTCTGGCTCGGCCGCTACACCGAGCGCGCGGCCAATGTGGCGCGCGGCCTCTCCGTCGCCTCGCGCATGGCGGGGCTCACCGCCGAGCTCAACCATGAGGGCGACGAGTGGCGCGCCCTCCTGGTTGCCGCCGGCTGCGAGCCCGGCTTCTTCCAGAAGCACCGGGAGGTGACCGAGGAGGCCGTGGTGGACTTCCTGGTCCGCGACCCCGACAACCCCTCGGGCATCATCTCCTGCTTCGCCGCCGCCCGGCACAATGCGCGCACCGTCCGCACCGCGCTGACGGTGGACATGTGGAGCGCGATGTCGGACAGCTGGAATCATCTGCGCCGCATCGGCCCCGCGGATTTCCAGGGCGAGAAGCTGCCGGGCTTCCTCGAATGGGTGCGCGAGCGGGTGCTGCTGTTCAACGGCGCCTCGATGGACACCATGCTGCGCGGCGAGGCCTGGCTCTTCGTCCAGCTCGGCACCGCGCTGGAGCGCGCGGACAACACCGCCCGCCTGCTCGACGTGAAGCATGAGGTGCTGGAGAGCGCCGCGGAGAGCACCGTGGCGCATGGCCAGTGGCAGGCCGTGCTGCAATCCTTCTCGGCGCTGCGGGCCTATCACTGGGTCTTCCGGGACCGGATCACGCCGGCCCGCATCGCGGAGCTGCTGATCCTCCGGCCCGAGCTGCCGCGCAGCCTCGTCGCCAGCTTCAACCGCGTCTGCGAGGTGCTGGACCTGATCGCGGCCGAGCAGGATGGGCGCCGTGGCGAGCCGCACCGCCTGGCGGAGGAGCTGCGCGCGCAGCTGCGCCAGGGCCGCATCGAGGACATCATGGAGGCGGGGCTGCACGAGTATCTCACCGCCATGATCATCAACACGGCCGAGCTCGGCGAGGCGGTCCAGGCCTTCTACATCCGCGCCTGATCGGGCATCCTCCCCGCCTGATTCGGAGGGCGGGGAATGACCTATTGCGTGGGGCTTTCGGTGAATGAGGGCATCGTCATGCTCTCCGACACGCGAACCAATGCGGGCCTCGACAACATCTCGACCTTCTCCAAGATGTTCGCGGTCGAACAGCCGGGCGAGCGCGCGCTGGTTCTGATGACGGCCGGCAACCTCGCCATCACCCAGGCGGTGGTCAATCACCTCCAGGCCGGCGTCTGGCACAATGGCGTGCAGCAGCGCCTGACCGACGTGCCGGACATGGTGAGCGCAGCCCAGCTCGTGGGCGCCGCCGTGCGGCTGGTCGCGCAGCAGGATGGGCCGG
Organism: Sediminicoccus rosea; assembly: GCF_033547095.1. Classification (NCBI taxonomy): domain Bacteria; kingdom Pseudomonadati; phylum Pseudomonadota; class Alphaproteobacteria; order Acetobacterales; family Roseomonadaceae; genus Sediminicoccus; species Sediminicoccus rosea. The sequence goes on from NZ_CP137852.1 coordinate 2,247,352, forward strand.
CGTTGGGCGCGCAAGGCCTCGGCTTCGATTGCAGCCTGCTGCTGGGCGGGCAGATCGCCGGCGGGCCGCAGCGCCTCTTCCTGATCTATTCCGCCGGGAACTTCATCGAGGCGACGGACGACACGCCCTTCCTGCAGATCGGCGAGCACAAATACGGCAAGCCCATCCTGGACCGCGTGCTGACGCCGCAGACCTCGCTCGTCATGGGCGTGGCACTCACGCTGATCAGCATGGACAGCACGCTGCGCTCCAACCTCTCGGTCGGCATGCCGCTCGACATGGCGGTGATCCGCACGGGCGAATGCGCCATCGCCTCGCGCCGGCGCTTCACGGATGACGATCCCTACTACCAGACCATCCGCAACGGGTGGTCGCAGGCCCTGCGCGATGCCTATCTGGCGCTGCCGCGGCCGGATTTCATTCCGTAAGGGCCGTTTTGCGAGAGGGGCTTGCCCTCTCGCGTTGTCTCCGCTGCGCGGCCAACCCCGCCAGGAAACAGAGTGTCCTGGGCCTTCGGCCGGCCTACGCGCGCGTCAGGTCCTGGCCGGCCAGCGGCAATTGCCGGACCCGCTTGCCGGTCGCCGCGAAGATCGCATTGCAGACGGCGGGCGCCAGCGGGGGCACGCCGGGCTCGCCCACGCCACCCAGCGGCTGGCCGCTGCGGATGATGTGGGTCTCCACCACCGGCGCCTCGCTGATGCGGGCGATGCGGTAGCTGTCGAAATTGCGCTGCTCGGCGCGCCCCTGCTTCAGCGTCACCGCCTCATGCTTCATGGCCGACAGCGCCCAGACCACGCTGCCCTGCATCTGCGCCGCCACCGTGTCGGGGTTGATCACGTCGCCGCAGTCATAGGCGACCGTCACCTTGTGGACGGTGAGTTCGCCGCGCGTGATGGAGATCTCCGCCACTTCGGCGCAGAGGCTGCCATAGGCCTCCATGTAGGCGATGCCGCGATGGCGGCCGGGCGGCAGCGGCGTGCCCCAGCCGCCCTTCTCGGCCGCCAGGTTCAGCACGGCCAGCGCGCGCGCGTCATGCGCCAGCAACTCGCGGCGCAGCGTGAGCGGGTCCTTGTTCGCTGCGGCGGCGACCTCGTCCAGGAAGCTCTCGACGAAGAAGCCGTATTGCGAGGAGCCGACCGAGCGCCAGAGCCAGACCTTGGGCGGCAGGTCCACGCGCGCATATTCGGCGCGGAAGGCCTGGCCGAAGCGATAGCGCGTATCCGTCACGCTCTGCAGCGCGAAGGGGTCCATGAAATTCGGGTTGCGGAAGAGCCAGGGCCGGTAGTCATACATGACCGAGCCACCGGCCCCGCGGATGTTGAAGCCGGTGACGCGGCCCGAGGCGTCGAGCGCCGCCTCCATCTTCGCGGCGAAGGCAGGGCGGTAATAGCCCTGCGCGAATTCGTCGGCGCGCGACCAGATCAGCTGTACGGGCCTGCCGAGCGCACGCGCCGCATGCGCGGCCTGCGCCACCACCTCCACATGCAGGCGCCGGCCGAAGCCGCCGCCGGCATAGGTGGTGTGCATCGTCACGTTCGCGGGCGGGATGTTCAGCGCGGCCGCGACGTCGCGCACGCACCAATCCTGGTGCTGGGTCGGTGCCCAGATTTCGGCGCGATCACCCGTGATGCGGACCGTCGCGTTCTCCGTCTCCATCGGCGCATGGGCGAGGTAGGGCACCTCATAGGTCGCGGAGACGACGCGCGCGGCGGCGGCGCGCACCGCCTCCCAGTCGCCGTCATTGCGCGGGCGCTGTGCCTGGGGCTGCTCCAGCGCGGCGCGCAGCCGGGCGGAGACGCCGGCGGAATCGAGATTGTCATGCGGCGTCGCCTTCCAGCGCACCACCAGCGCCTCGGCACCGCGCATCGCGGCCCAGGTGGTGGTGGCGGCGACGGCCAGGCCACGCGGAATGGGCACCACCTGCACCACGCCGGGGATGGCGAGGGCGGGTGCCGGGTCGAAGCTGTCCAGTTCCGCGCCGAAGACCTCGGGCAGGCGGGCGACGGCGAAGAGCATGCCGGGCAGGCGCACATCGACGCCATAGGTGGCCGCACCCCGCGTCTTGGCCGGGATGTCCGCGCGCGGCGCGTTGCTGCCGCTGACCCGCCGCTCGGAGGCCGGCTTCATCGCCGGCATTTCGGGCAGCGGCAGGCGGGCGGCGGCCTCGGCCAGCTCGCCGAAGGTGAGCGCGCGATTGCTGGCCGCATGCAGGACGCGGCCCTCCGCCACGCTCAGCGAATCCGCCGGCACGCCCAGGCGCTGGGCGGCGGCCTGCACCAGCACGGTGCGCGCGGCGGCGGCACCCCGGCGCAGGCGTGGCGCCCATTGCCGGATGCCGAAGGAGGCGCCGGTATACATCTCGTTCACGCCGGCGAGCCGCAGCGCGGGCTCGGGCTGGCCGACGGTGACGGTCACCGCCTCGAGGGCGCAGCCCAGCTCATCGGCGATGATCTGCGCATGCGCGGTATGGGTGCCCTGGCCGAGTTCGCTCGTCGTGGTGAAGAGGGTCACGCGGCCATCGGTGGCGATGCGGAGGAAGCCGCTCAGCGTGCCATTGCCGCCCGTGCCGGCGATCGTGGGCGGCGGCGGCGCCGCGGGCGCCTGGGCCAGGGCTGCATCGGCCATGAGGGGCACGAGCAGGGCGGATTGCAGCAGCGCGCGGCGGTCAAGCATGGCCATCACCCTTGCCCCCCCGCCTGCGCCGCCTGGTGAACGGCGGCGCGGATGCGCTGATAGGTGCCGCAGCGGCAGATATGGCCCTCCAGCGCCGCATCGATCTCGGCGTCGGTCGGGCGGGGCGTCTCGCGCAGAAGGGCGGCGGCGGCCATGATCTGGCCGGACTGGCAATAGCCGCATTGCGGCACCTGCTGCGCGATCCAGGCGAGCTGCACGGGATGGCGCCCCTCGGGGTGCAGGCCCTCGATGGTGGTGATGCGCTTGCCGGCCGCGTCCGCCAGCGTGGTCTGGCAGGCGCGGGCGGGCTGGCCGTCCAGGTGGATGGTGCAGGCGCCGCATTGCGCGATGCCGCAGCCATATTTCGTGCCGGTGAGGTTCAGGATGTCGCGCAGGGCCCAGAGCAGGGGCATGTCGGGCGCGGCGTCGAGGCGACGCGCCTGCCCGTTGATGGTCAGCTCGATCATCACGTTCTCCCTGAATGGCTGTTTGATTGCCTTGGTGAAATCTATGACGGCGACAGCTTGCGCGTGCAAGTCCCACTTGCGGGGTCGGGGACCGCGGGCGATGTAGCGAGGAGGGAGAAACCGCCATGCTGAACCGCCGCCCATTCCTGCTTGCCGCGCCCGCATTGCTCATGGCCGGCGGCGCCGCCGCGCAGGGAACGACGCCGCCCTGGCCGCAGCGCCCGGTGCGGATCATCGTGCCCTTCGGCCTTGGCGGCTCGGCCGATGTCGCGGCGCGCTTCCTGGCGGAGCCGCTCGCCGCCGCCTTCGGCCAGCCCTTCATCGTCGAGAACCGGCCCGGCGCGGGGGCCACCATCGGCACCGACCAGGTGGTGAAGTCCGCGCCCGATGGCCAGACGCTGCTGCTGATGAGCAACACGCACACGGCGAACGAGACGCTGCTGCCGAACCGCCCTTATGTGCTGATGCGCGACCTCGCGCCCGTCGCCGCCATCAACGTGGCCTATCACGCGCTGGTGGTGCATCCCTCGATCCCGGCGACGAATGTGCCGGAGCTGATCGCGCTGCTGAAGGCCAATCCGGGGCGCTACGATTATGCCAGCAGCGGGCCGGGCACGCCCTATCACATCGCGGGCGAGGTGTTCCGCGCCATGGCCGATGTGCAGATGCAGCACATCCCCTTCCGTGGCTCGAACGAGGCGCGCACCGCCGTGATTTCCGGCCAGGTGCCCATCATGTTCGACGCGATCCCGACGATGCGCGAGCAGATCGCCGCCGGGCGCGTGCGTGGCCTCGCCACCAGCGGCCCCCAGCGCAACCCGCTGCTGCCCGAGCTGCCGGCGGTGGCCGAGACGCTGCCGGGCTACGAGGCCTCGATCTGGCTCGGGCTGATGGCACCCACCGGGACGCCGCGCGCCGTCGTGGACCGGTTGAATGCCGAGGTGAACCGCATCCTCGAACGCCCCGAGACGCGCGAGCGCCAGGCGGCGGCGGGCGCGCAACCGCTGCCCATGTCGGTCGAGGATTTCGGCAACTTCGTCACGCGCGACATCGAGCGGCAGCGGGAATGGATCCGCATGGCGCGGATCACGCCGGGTTGATCCGGAGGATCACGGGCGGATGATCCGCTTCACGCTGAACGGCGCCGCGGTCGCGCATCCCGGCGGCATGAGCCTGCTGCATGCGCTGCGCGGCGACTTTCTGCTGAACGGCCCGCGCTTCGGCTGCGGCGCCGAGGCCTGCGGCGCCTGCCATGTGCTGCTGGAGGGGCGCTCGGTGCCTGCCTGTACGCTGCCGGTCGAGGCGGTGGCGGGCCGTGCGGTGACGACGCTGGAGGGGCTGGGCACGCGCGCCGCGCCGCATCCCCTGCAGCGCGCCTTCCTGGAGGAGCAGGCGGGGCAATGCGGCTTCTGCCTGTCCGGCATCATCGTCACGGCCGCGGCCTTCCTGCGCGAGAATCCGACGCCGGATGAGGAGGCGCTGCGCGTGGCGCTGGAGGGGCATCTCTGCCGCTGCGGCAGCCACAACCGCATCCTCCGCGCCATCCTGCGCGCTGCCCGGGAGATGCGCGCATGAATCTCGCCTTCGGGGGCACGGGGCCGGATGACAGGCCGAAGCTGCCCGGCAGCCTGCACCTCAACCGCCGCCTCGATATGTGGCTCACCTTCCATGCCGATGGCCGCGTCTCCATCCATCCGGGCAAGGTGGAGCTGGGTCAGGGGATCCTGACCGCGCTCGCGCAGATTGCCGCCGAGGAGCTGGATGTGGCGCTGGAGCGCATCCTCGTCGCGCCCACCATCACCGGCCGCAGCCCGAACGAGGCCGTGACCTCCGGCAGCCTCTCCATCCAGGAGGGCGGCATGGCGCTGCGCCATGCCTGCGCCGATGCGCGCGCACTCTGCCTCTCCGTGGCGGCGCAGGCGAGTGGCGTGCCGATCGAGGATCTGCGCGTCGAGAACGGCGTGTTCCTCGGGCCCGAGGGGCCTGTCGGCTCCTACGGCGCGCTGGCTGAGCGCGACCTGCTGGAGGTGGAGGCCTCGCCCGATGCGCGGCCCAAGCCACCCCAGGCGCGGCGCGTCACCGGCGTCTCGGCGCCACGGCTGGACCTGCCGGCCAAGGTCTTCGGCGAGGCGCGCTTCATCCAGGACCTGCGCTTTGCGGGCCAGCTTCACGCGCGGATGATCCGCCCGCCCGCGCCCGGCGCGCGCCTGCTGGAAGCCCCCCCGGGCGCGCTGCGCGACGGCGATGTGCTGGCCGTGATCGCTGACACGGAGGCGGAGGCCGAGCGCCTGGCCGAACGCGCCGCCCGCGGGGCGCGCTGGAGCGAGGGGGCGGGCCTGCCCACCGACTGGCCGCGCTGGCTGGAGGCGGCGCCTGGCGAGGAGAGCGTCGTGGCCGAACACGGCACGCCCGCGCCCGCGGCTCGCCGCATCACGCGCCGCTTCTTCCGCCCCTTCATCGCGCATGGATCGGTCGGCACCTGCTGCGCCATCGCGGCCTTCGACGGCACCGTGATGCGCGTCTGGAGCCACACGCAGGGGCCCTACAATCTTCGCTCCGACCTCGCCCTCGCGCTCGGCATGGCGGCGGAGAACATCATCGTCGAGCATGTCGAGGGGGCGGGTTGCTACGGCCATAATGGCGCGGATGACGTGGCGCTGGATGCGGCGATCTGCGCGCGGCTCCGCCCGGGCCGGCCCATCCGTGTACTCTGGTCCCGCGCGGAGGAACTGGCGCAGGCGCCGCTCTCTCCCGCCATGCTGGTGGAGATCGAGGCGGGGCTGGATGCGTCCGGCACCCTCGCCTCCTGGCGCGTGCATGCGCGCTCCAACGGCCATTCGGGGCGGCCGGGGCGCGTGAAGACGCCCGTGCTGCTGGCGGCGCCGCTGCTGCCGAGTGGCCAGCCCATCCCGCCCGCGATCAACCCACCGCTGGCGGGTGGCGGCGGTGCGCAGCGCAACATGGTGCCGCTCTACCGCGTACCGGGCCTCTCGGCCACGATGACGCGGCTGACGGAGATGCCGATCCGCAGTTCCGCCCTGCGCGGCCTCGGTGCGCTCATCCATGTCTGGGCCATCGAGAGCGTGATGGACGAACTGGCCGCGCTGGCCGGCGAGGATGCCATCGCCTTCCGCCTGCGTCATTGCGACGATGAGCGCGCCGCGCATGTGCTGCGCGAGGCGGCGCGCGTGGCCGGCTGGGGCCGCGCCCTGCCGGAGAATGAGGGCCTGGGCATCGCCGTCGCGCGCTACAAGAACACCGGCGCCTGGTGCGCCGTCGCGGCCCATATCCGCGCGGAGGAACGGGTGCGCTGCCTCTCGCTCCACGTCGCCGCCGACATGGGCGAGGTGATCAACCCCGATGGCGCGATCAACCAGCTGGAGGGCGGCGCCATCCATGGCGTCTCCGTGGCACTTCACGAACAGGCGAGGACGGATGGCGCGCGCATCACCTCCGACAGCTGGGAGGGCTACCCCGTGCTGCGCTTCCGCGACGTGCCGCGGGTGACGGTCAACCTGATCCAGCGGCCCGAGGCGCCGCCGCTCGGCGCCGGCGAGGCAAGCATGGCGCCCAGCATCGCCGCCATTGCGGGCGGCATCCACCAGGCGCTGGGCATCCGGCCCGACCGCCTGCCCTTCACCCCAGAGAATCTGATCCGATGACCCAGAAGCTGCGCATCACGCTCGCCTGCACCCTTTCGGACCGCACGCGGCCCATCCTGGACGGGCGCGTGCAGATCCCGGGCGTGGAATTCATCGCCCTGCCGGGCGAGCCGGAGGACATCTTCAAGCGCGCGCTCCGCGACAAGGCCTTCGACGTGACCGAGCTTTCGATGGGCAGCCACATCACCACCACGGCGCGCGGCGACAGCCCCTATATCGGCGTGCCGGTCTTCCTCTCTCGCGCCTTCCGGCATTCGGCCATCTACATCCGCACCGATCGCGGCATCACCCGGCCCGAGGACCTCGCCGGCCGCACCATCGCCCTGCCGGAATACCAGCAGACGGCGGCGCTTTGGGTGCGCGGCATCCTGCGCGAGACGCATGGCGTGGACACGAAGGCCATCCGCTGGCGCATCGGCGCCGAGCGCATCGCGATCTCGCTGCCCGACGGCTACGACGTGGCGCCGCTCGGCGAGAGCCCCGAGCAGGCGCTGCGCGAGGGCCGCGTGGATGCGATGATCGGTCCCCGCCCGCCCGCGCCGCATCCGCAGATCGCGCGGCTGTTTCCCGATTATCCCACGGCCGAGAAGGCCTGGTTCGCGCAGACCGGCTTCTTCCCCATCATGCATTGCCTGGCTGTCCGGCGCGACGTGGCCGCGGCCAATCCCTGGCTGCCGCTGGTGCTGTTCCGCGCCTTCGCCGAGGCGCGCCGCCTCTCGCTCGAAGAGCTGCGCCTCGTGAACGTGCTGCGCGTCTCGCTGCCGTGGATCGCGGCCGCGATGGAGGAGCAGGAACGCGCGATGGGCGGCGATGTCTGGCCCTATGGCTTCGCCAAGAACCGCGAGGAGATCGCCGCCATGATCGGCTTCGCCCGCGCCGATGGCCTGGCCGCGCGGGACCTGACGCCAGAAGAACTGTTCCACCCCTCCGTTCTGGCGGAAGTGGCGTGAGGATCCTCGTCGCCGGCGGTGGCATCGGCGGGCTGGGCGCCGCGCTGGCGCTGGCCCGGCGCGGGCATGAGGTGCGCGTCTTCGAGCGCAGCGCGGAGTTCCGCGAGATTGGCGCCGGCATCCAGCTCGGCCCCAATGTCTTCAAGATGTTCGACCGGCTTGGCCTGCGCGAGGCGATCCTCGACCGCGTCGCCATCCCCGGCGCGCTGGTGATGCGCTGCGCCCTCAAGGGGCATGAGATCACGCGCGTGCCGCTGGGCGAGGGCTTTCTCGCGCGGTTCGGGCAGCCCTATGCGGTGATCCACCGCGCCGACCTGCACGGCGTGCTGCTGGCGGCCTGCGCCGCGCACCCCTCCATCACGCTCACCACTGGCCGCGCCGCGCGCGACTACAGCCGGATCGGCGCCCAGGTCTCGCTCCATTTCGAGGATGGCTCGAGCGAGCGTGGGGACCTCGTGATCGGCGCGGATGGCCTCTGGTCGCGCATCCGCACCGCCATGCTGGGGGCGGAGAAGCCGGTCGTCTCCGGCCATATCGCCTATCGCGCCGTGCTGCCCATGGGCGAGGTGCCCGACGGCATCCCGCGCGACGAGGTGGTGCTGCATGCCGGCCCGCGCCTGCATCTGGTGCATTACCCGCTGCGGCGCGGTGAGCTGATGAACCTCGTCGCCGTCTTCCACAGCACGGAGTATTCCGAGGGCTGGGACCAGGCGGGCGATCCGGTGCTGCTGAAGAAGCACTTCGCCCGCACGCGGCCCGAGGTGCGCGCCATGCTCGGGAAGATCGAGACCTGGAAATACTGGGTGCTCTGCGACCGCGAGCCGAAGCGCGGGTGGCAGGATGGCGGCGCGGTGCTGCTGGGCGATGCCGCGCACCCCATGCTGCAATACCTGGCGCAGGGCGCGAACATGGCGCTGGAGGATGCGCTCTGCCTTGCCGACATGCTCGATGCGCTGCCGCTGCCACAGGCGCTCGCGGCCTATGAGGAGGCCCGCGTGCTACGCACCGGCCGCGTGCAATCCATGGCGCGGATCTATGGCGAGATCTACCACGCCGCCGATGTGCGCGCCGAGCTGCGCGACGCGATGCTGCGGGGCCGCCCGCCCGAGGCCGCCTGGGAGGGCATGGCCTGGCTTTACGATGGGCCGGATTGGCAGGCACCATAGCCTCCAAGCACGGAGGAATCGGCACATGCAACTCACCCTCGATGGCCGCAAGGCCCTGATCACGGGCGGCTCCAAGGGGCTTGGTCTCGCCATGGGGCTGGCCTTCGCCAAGGCTGGCGGGCATGTCGCTCTCGTCGCGCGCGGGGCGGATGCACTCGAGGCCGCGAAGGCCGAGATCCAGGCCGCCGCCCCTGCAGCGCGCGTCGCCGCCATCCCGGCCGACATCCGCACCGCCGAGGGCTGCGCCGCGGCGGCCGCCGCGGCCGCCGCGGCGATCGGGCCGATCGACATCCTGGTGAACAATGCCGGCACCTCGCAGCGCGGGCCCTTCATGGACATCAGCGACGCGCTCTGGGAGGACGACCTCAACCTCAAGCTGATGGCGGCGGTCCGCCTCTGCCGTGCGGTGCTGCCAGGGATGCAGCAGCGCCGTTGGGGGCGCATCATCAATGTGCTGAACATCGGTGCCAAGGCGCCGCTCGCCACCTCCACGCCAACTTCCGTGAGCCGCGCGGCGGGCATGGCGCTGACCAAGGCGCTCGCGAATGAATACGCGCCGCACAATGTGCTGGTGAACGCGCTGCTGGTCGGCATCATCGAGAGCGACCAATGGGTGCGCCGCCACGCGGCGGACAAGCGCAACATCACCTGGGAGGAGTGGAAGGAGGAGCAGGGCCGCTCCGTCCCGCTCGGCCGCATCGGCAAGGCGGAGGAATTCGCCGCCATGGCATTGATGCTGGCGAGCGAGCAGGGCGGCTATGTGACCGGCACCGCCATCAATGTGGATGGCGGGCGCAGCCCCGTCGTCTGAGATTGCCCAGATTTTGGGCGGATGATCCGGCGGCGTCGGCGGCGGCTGCCGGCCGAAGGTGCAGGAAACCAGGTTTGCGGCCGGGAGAGCGCGAGAGAGCAGCGCCCTCTCGCGCTGGCACAGGACATGCATAGGCGCGCCCAACACCAGGGAGCGCCCGATGGCCCAGCTTTTCAACCGTCTCTGCGATTGCGGCACCAGCCACGCCGCCGGCTTCAACTGCGTCGAGCAGGCGCCGGGGGATGGCACGGGCGAACTTGGCCGCGCGGTGAACGAGGCCGCGATCCGCGCCGCCTTCCCGGAGGCCAATACCCGCCGCGCGATGCTGACCGCCTTCGGTGCCGGCACGCTGCTGGCGGCGCTGGAGGGCGTGCTGCCGCTCGGCAATGCGCGCGAAGCCCTGGCCCAGGGGAGCAACACGGCGACGGGCGCGCCCGAGAAGCGCGATCTCAAGATCGGCTTCATCCCCATCACCTGCGCCACGCCCATCATCATGGCGGACCCGATGGGCTTCTATCGTCGCCAGGGCCTGAATGTGGAGGTGATCCGCACGGCCGGCTGGGCCGTGATCCGCGACCGCTCCATCGCGCGCGAGTATGACGCGGCGCATATGCTGGCCCCCATGCCGGTCGCCATGTCGCTCGGCGTGGGCGTGGCGAACCCCATCCCCTTCTCGGTGGCCGCCATCGAGAACATCAACGGCCAGGCCATCACGCTCGCCAACAAGCATCGCGACAAGCGTGACCCGAAGGATTGGCGCGGCTTCCGTTTCGCCGTGCCCTTCGACTTCTCGATCCACAACTACCTGCTGCGCGCCTATGTGGCCGAAGCGGGCCTCGACCCGGATCGCGACATCCAGATCCGCGCCGTGCCGCCGCCCGAGATGGTGGCGAACCTCCGCGCCGACAACATCGACGGCTTCCTTGGCCCGGATCCGTTCAACCAGCGCGCGGTCTTCGACGGCGTGGGCTTCATCCACATCCTGACGCGCGAGCTGTGGGACGGGCACCCCTGCTGCGCCTTCGCCGTGCCGCGCAGCATGATCACCGACACGCCCAACACCTATGCCGCCCTGCTGCGCGCCATCGTCGAAGCCACCGCCTATTCCGACAACCAGGCAAACCGCGTCGAGGTGGCGAACGCCATCCATGGGCCGAACTACCTGAACCAGCCGCTGACCGTGGTTCAGCAGGTGCTGACCGGCACCTTCGCCAACGGCCTGGGCCAGGTCGTGCGCCAGCCCAACCGCATCGGCTTCGATCCCTTCCCCTATCACTCCATGGCGGTCTGGATCCTCACGCAGATGCGCCGCTGGAACCAGCTGCAGCGCGACGTGGACTGGCGTGCGGTGGCGGAGCAGACCTTCCTGGCGCTGGATGCCGGCCGCGTGATGCGCGACCTCGGCATGGCGGTGCCGGCCAATCCGATGCGCGTCGAGACCATCCTCGGCAAGCGTTTCGACCCGACTCAGCCCGAAGCCTATATGGCGAGCTTCGCGATCAAGCGGAACTGAACCCATGAACACCACAGTTCCGGTGTGGCGGGCCGCGCTTCTCTCGGCCGCGCTGCTCTTCGCCCTGCTTTTCGCCTGGGAAATGGCCGTGAAGGGCAGCGCCACGGGCGGCGCGCCCACGGTGGATCCCGAGCTCGCGGCCCTGCTCAGCCCCGAGGCCGCGCGCGGCGGGCAGACGGCCATGCCGGCGCCCACCGATATCGGCAAGCGCCTGGTCGAACTGCTGAGCAATCCCTTCCACCAACGCGGCACCAATGACCAGGGCATCGGCATCCAGATCGGCTGGTCGCTCTGGCGCGTCATGGCGGGCTTCCTGCTGGCGGCGGTGATCGCGATCCCGCTCGGCTTCGTGATCGGCATGAGCCCGCTGCTGAACGCCGCACTCAACCCCTTCATCCAGGTGCTGCGGCCGGTCTCGCCGCTCGCCTGGATGCCGCTCGCGCTCTACACGATCAAGGATTCCTCGATCAGCTCGATCTTCGTGATCTTCATCTGCTCGATCTGGCCGATGCTGCTGAACACGGCCTTTGGCGTGGCTTCGGTGCGGAAGGAGTGGCTGAACGTGGCACGCACGCTGGAAGCCGGACGCTGGCGGACGGCGATGCGTGTGATCCTGCCCGCGGCGGCGCCGACCATCCTCACCGGGATGCGCATCTCCATCGGCATCGCCTGGCTGGTGATCGTGGCGGCGGAGATGCTCGTGGGTGGCACCGGCATCGGTTACTGGGTCTGGAACCAGTGGAACAATCTGAGCATCGCCGACATCGTCATCGCCATCCTGATGATCGGGCTGGTGGGGCTGGCACTGGACCGTCTGCTGGGCTTCATCGCCCAGGCCGTGGCCTGGCAGGAGTAGGGCGATGACCAACCGGATCGTTTCCGTCGAGGGAATCGCGCGCAAATTTCCTGGGCTCACTGTGTTCCAGAATGTCTGGTTCGGGATCGAGCGGGGCGAATTCGTCTGCCTCGTCGGGCATTCGGGCTGCGGCAAGACGACCATCCTGAACATCCTGGCCGGGCTCGACACGCCGAGCGACGGCGTGGTGCTGGTGGATGGCAAGGAGATCGAGGGCCCCTCGCTCGACCGTGCCGTCATCTTCCAGGGCCATGCGCTGATGCCCTGGCTGACCGCCGAGCAGAATGTCGCCTTCGCCGTCTCCTGCCGGAATCCCAGCTGGGACAAGGGGCGGGTGCGCGATGCGGCGCGCGAGGCGCTGGCCCGCGTGGGGCTCACCCAGGCGGCCGAGCGCAAGCCCTCGCAGCTCTCGGGCGGCATGAAGCAGCGCGTGGGCATCGCCCGTGCGCTCTCGGTGAACCCCAAGCTGCTGCTGATGGATGAGCCCTTCTCGGCGCTGGATGCGCTGACCCGCGGCTCGCTGCAGGAGGAGGTCTCGCGCCTCGTCACCGAGGCGGGGCAGACCGCCTTCATGATCACGCATGACGTGGATGAGGCGATCCTGCTGGCCGACCGCATCCTGCTGATGACCAACGGCCCCGAGGCGCGCGTGGCGGAGGTGGTGCACAACCGCTTGGCCAGGCCCCGCACCCGCGCCGATCTGCACCACATGCCGGGCTACCACCCGCTGCGCGACCACATCATGGACTTCCTGATCACGCGCAGCCGGACGCTCGCGGGGACACCCCCCGCCGGTTACGACGCCCGCAACCCGCCCGTCGTCGAACTCGGCGGCTGATTTCACAACCACAGGAGAAACGCGATGACGCGCGCTCAACTCACGGAAAAGATTCTCGACATCAAGCGCGAGAAGGCCTGGACCTGGAAATACATCTGCGAGGAAATCGGCGGCATGTCGCCGACGCTCATCGTGGGCGCCCTGATGGGCCAGATGAAGCTGGTGAAGCCGCTGGCCGCCAAGGCCGCGAAGCTGTTTGGCCTCTCCGAGGTCGAGGAGCGGATGCTGAACGAGGTGCCCTATCGCGGCACGCCCATGCCGCCGACCGACCCGCTGATCTATCGCTTCTACGAGATGGTGATGGTGAACGGCCCGGCCTGGAAGGCGCTGATCGAGGAGGAGTTCGGCGACGGCATCATGTCCGCCATCGATTTCGACTTCGACTTCGAGCGTGTCGCGAACCCGAAGGGCGACCGCGTGAAGATCACCATGTCCGGCAAGTTCCTGCCCTACAAGTATTACGGCAACGAGCAGGGCATCCCGGATTACGGCTTCAAGGAAGACTGATCTCCGCGCTGGCCGGTCTTCGCGCCGGCCCGATCTGGTGCTTTATCCCTCCCGAGGTCTCTCGGGAGGATTTTTCATGTCTGCGGAATTGACGGTCGGCATCGCCGGCCTCGGCGCCATCGGCCTGCATCTGGCGCGCGCGCTGGACAAGGGCGTGCAGGGGCTGCGCCTCGTCGCCGTCAGCGCGAAGGACCAGACGAAGGCCGCCGCCAATGTCGCGGGCTTCGCCAGCAAGCCCGCCATCGTGCCGCTGGCGCAGCTGGCCGAGATGGCGGACATCGTGGTGGAAGCGGCACCGGCCGCCGTCTTCGAGGAAGTGGCGTCATCCGCGATCGAGCGCGGGCGCGTCTTCGTGCCCTCCTCCTGCGGCGCCCTGCTGCCGCGCATGCATCTGGTGGAGCGCGCGAAGCAGACCGGCGCGCGCATCATCGTGCCCACCGGCGCGCTGCTCGGCCTCGATGCCGTGCGCGCGGCGGCGGAGGGCAATGTCTCCTCCGTGACGATCGAGACGCGCAAGCCGCCGGGCGGCCTGGTCGGCGCGCCCTATCTCGACCAGCAGAAGATCGACGTCCTGGCGATCACCACGCCCACGATGATCTTCAAGGGCAATGCCTTCGACGCGGCGCAGGGCTTCCCCGCCAATGTGAACGTGGCGGCCGCGCTGGCGCTGGCCGGCATCGGGCCCGAGCGCACCATGGTGGAAATCTGGGCCGACCCGGCGATGACGCGCAACCAGCACACCATCCGCGTGGAGAGTGCCGAGGTGCGGCTGACCATGACGATCGAGAACGTGCCGAGCGTGGAGAACCCCCGCACCGGCAAGATCACGCCGCTCTCCATCCTCGCCTGCCTGCGCGGGATGACGAGCACGCTCAAGGTGGGCAGCTGAGGCTGGCGCCCCGGGCTTGTCTCGGGGCTGCCGGCGCGCGCAAGCTTGGGGTCCGGAGAGGAAACACCCCATGCGAAACATCGCGCTCATGCTGGCCCTTGCGGCCACGCCCGCCGCCGCGCAGGTGGCGCGCTTCGAGATGGAAGCGCCCACCCCCGCCTATGCGGGCACGAGCTTCGGCGCCGCCGGCCCCTATGAGCTGCTGCGCGGCCGCGCCACCATCGCGCTCGACCCCGCCGATCCGCGCAATGCGGTGATCGCAGACATCGCGCTCGCGCCGCGCAACGCGGCCGGGCGCGTGGAGGCGGTGGCGGATGTGCTGATCCTGCGGCCCACCGACCCCGCGCGTGCCAATGGCACGCTGCTGGTGGAGCCGCCCAATCGCGGCCGGCAGATCATCGGACAATTGCTGAACGATGCGCCGGGCGCCAGCAATGGCCGCTATGCGACGGCGGCCGATGCCGGCAATGGCTGGATGTTCCGCCAGGGCTATACCCTCGCCTGGATCGGCTGGCAGGGTGACCCGACGCCGGGGCAGGGGATGCGCGTGCAGGTGCCGCGCGTACCGAACGTGACCGGCACGGTGCGCGACGAATTCGTCTTCGACAACCGCACCAATCCGGCCATCGGCCGCCTCACCTATGAGCTTGCCGACCCCGCGAGCCTGCGCGTCACGGTGCGCGCCCGCACCGAGGATGCGCGCGCCACGCCACCCGGCCTCGCCGTCGCCTTCACCGCGCCTGATCGCGTGACCATCACGCGCCCCGAAGGCTTCGATGCGGGCGCGATCTACGAGGTGACGTACACGGCGCGCGATCCGGGCGTGATGGGGATGGGCTTCGCCGCCTTCCGTGACGTCGCGGCCGCGCTGCGCCATGGCGAGGTGCCCATGGATCCGCAAGCGGGGGGAAACCCGCAGGCGGGCCGCGCCTCCGCGCGCGCCGTCACCCTCGGCGTGTCGCAATCTGGCCGCTTCCTGCGTGATGCGGTCTATCTCGGCTTCAACGAGGACACGGCGGGGCGCCAGGTCTTCGATGGCATGGTCCCGCACATCCCCGGCGCGCGCCGCACCGACATGAACGCCCGCTGGGCGCAGCCGGGCCGCAACCCCTCCGACCACACGGACCGCCTCTACCCGGCCGACCAGTTCCCCTTCACCTATGCCGATACGACCGACCCGCTGAGCGGCACCACGGACGGCCTGCTGCGCCGCTGCACCGAAGCGCGCCGCTGCCCGCGCATCATGCAGACCGACACGGAGTTCGAGTTCTGGGGCGCCCGCGGATCGCTGACCGTGACGGATGCGGCCGGCCGCCATGTCGCGCTGCCGGCCAATGTGCGGGCCTACATGTTCACGGGGCACCCGCACTACGCGACCGCCGAGGCCTGGGCGCAGCAGGGGCAGCTTTGCGCCATGCCGCTCAATCCGCTCCAGGCCGGTGCGCCGATGCGCGCGCTGATGGTGGCGATGGAGGCCTGGATGCGCGAGGGCAGGGAGCCGCCCGCCTCACGCACGCCCAATGTGGCGGATGGGACGCTGCGGCCCTCGGGCAACCTGGCCCGGCGCGGCGAGGGGCCGGCCAACTTCGCCTTCCCCCCGATTCCGGGCCTGGTCGCGCCCGACTCCATCACGCCTGCCTACCGGTTGGATCTCAACGTGATGCCGCCGCGCGCCATCGGTGCCTGGCCGGTGCTGGTGCCGACGGTGGATGCGGATGGCAATGCCGTGGGCGGCCTCCGCCTGCCGGTGATCGCGGCGCCGCGGGCCACCTATACGGGCTACAACCCGCGTGCGGCGGGCTTTGGTGCCGGCGCGCTCTGCACCAACCAGGGCGCCGCGCTGGCCTTCGCGGCGACGCGGGCCGAGCGGGAAGCCCGCGGCGATCCGCGCCCCTCGATCGCCGAGCGCTGGCCGGATCAGGCGGCCTATGTCGCCGCCGTGCGTGCGAGTGCGGAGGGCCTCGTGGCGGAGCGCCTGCTGCTGGCCGAGGACGCGGCGGCGATGGTCGCGGCGGCGGAAGCGGGAACGCTGGCGCGGCTGCGCTGACGGGGCGGCGCGGCGATCAGGCGCGGGTCACAGCACCACGCGCCCACCGGCGCCGCGGTCATCCATCACGCGGGCCATGTCGTCCCGCACCTCGGGGATGCGGCGGTAGAACTGGTGGCTGGAATCCAGACTGAGGCCGGGGCCCGCATCCTCCAGCCGCTCGCAATCCACGAAGCGCGAACTCTCGCGCGGGTAGCGGGTGAGGTCGGTGCGGTCCACCGGGCCGCTGCGGCCCAGGCGCTGGATGTTGTTCACCACCTGGCTCAGCCGCAGCACCTGGTCGCCCGCCGAATGATAGAGGCTGACGCGCCCCGACAGCGCGGCGAGATGGCCGAGCCAGGCCGGCCCGCGCCCGGCCTCGGCATGGGGGCAATCGGCCGCGGCGCTCAGCGCCTCGTCGAAGAGAGCGCCGGGGGGCAGGCCCATGGCGGCCCAGCGGTTCAGCGCCGCCTCCAGCGCCCAGTTGCCCATGGAATGCGCCAGCAGGAAGACGCGCCCGCCGCGCCGCCGCACCCGCCGCATGGCCGGGCGCAGGCGGTCGAGGAAGCTCACGAGATCGGCGGCGGAAGCGGCGGCCGCCGCCTGGTCCTCGAAATAGGCATTGGCCAGCGGCGAGGCGGTGATGCCGAGGAGCTTGAGCGCCAGCGTCATCGGCCCGAGCGCGAGGCCGCCCAGCACATCGCCCGGGTCCACCACCACGCCACGCGAGGGCCAGGAGAAGCTGACCACGCTGCAATCGGCCGCCGTGATGCCCGATGCGGCGAGCCATTCGCGGTTGAAGGCGGCGCGGGTGATGCTGTCGGTGAAGCTGTTGGCGAAGCCATGGACGAAGATCAGGAGGTTGCGGCCCGAGGTCAGGTCCGCCGCCACCGTGTCGCTGAAATCATCCGCCGCCACGCCCTCGATGCGCGCGAGGCGCCCGGCCTCCAGCCGCGCGAGGTCGGTGCCCTCGACGAAGCCGACGGCATGGGTGACGCGCCCGGGCAGGCCGGCGGGCCCGCTTTCGCCCGCGTAATGGGCGGCGTTGGTGCCATCGCCCTGGAGCTGGCGGTTGGTCGCGAAATAAACCGTCGTATTCATGCAATCGACATTGGCACGCAACCTGGGCGCGCAAAAGGGGGCGGGCTGCACTCAATGCAGGAAAATCGCCCCCAGCGCGGCGCCCGCGCCCAGCACCCAGAGCGGGCTGAAGCGGCTGCGCCAGACGAAGAGCGTGCTGGCGATGGAAATGGCGATGGCGAGCGGCGCGCCCCCCGTGCCGAAGGCCGCGCCCTGCGCCAGCAGCAGGCCCGAGGCGGCGATGAGCCCGACGGCAATGGGCACCATGCCGCGCTCGAAGACGCGCATCGCCATGGCCCCCTGCAGATGCCCGCGCAGCCGGCAGAAGGCGTAGGCCAGGATCGAGGTCGGCCCGCACATGGCCAGCATGGCGGCGAACATCCCGGTGAGGCCCGCCACATGCCAGCCGAAGAGGCCCACCACCATCACATTCGGCCCGGGGGCCGCCTGGGCCAGCGCGTAGCGCTTGGAGAAGGCGAGGTCATCCATCCAGCCATGGGTTTCCACCATCAGCCGGTGCATCTCGGGCAGGGCCGCCACGCCGCCGCCCACCGAGAGCAGCGAGATGCCGAGAAAGCCCGAGACCAGCGCCCAGAGGTCGTCCCCGTCGTTCATTTCCGCAGGGCCCACCAGGCGGCGAGCAGGCCGAAGGGGGCGAGGCCCAGCACCACGAAGGGCAGGGGCGCGCGCAGCAGCGCCAGCGCCAGCGCCGCGAGGCCGACGGCCAGCAGGGGCAAGGTGGGCCTCAGCTTCACGCCCATCTTGATCGCGGTGCCGAGCACCATGCCCGCCGCCGCGGCCGCGATGCCGGTGAGCGTGGCGCGCACCAGCGGCAATTGCCCATAGGCGTCATAGAGCGCCGCGATCCCGGCCAGCAGCGCCATCGGCCCGGCGAGGAGGCCGAGCGCGCAGGCGAGCGCCCCCATCGCCCCACCGAAGCGCGTGCCGACACCGATCGCCGTGTTGAGCGCATTGGGGCCGGGCAGCACCTGGCCCAGGCCCAGCGTCTCGGCGTATTCCTGCTCGGTCAGCCAGCCGCGCTTCTCCACCAGCATGTGGCGCGCCCAGGCATTGACGCCGCCGAAGCTGGTGAGGCCGATCTGCAGATAGGTGAGGAAGAGCGCGCGGTTGGAAGGATGCGCGCGCAGCCCCCCGCTCACAGCAGCAGGAGCCCGAGCGCGCCCCCGCCCGCCAGCACCCAGAGCGGCGAGTATTTCGTCCGCCAGACGAAGACGGTGGAGACGGCGATGATGACGAAGCTGAGCAGATTGGTCCCCGCCGCCTGCGCCATGATGACGCCCGAGCCCGCGATGAGGCCCACGGCCAGCGGCACCAGCCCGAATTGCGCCGGCTTCAGCCAGGTGGCGCCCCGCAGCCGGTGCGTCAGCCCCTGCATGCCATAGGCGAGGATGGCCGCCGGCAGCAGCATGCCGATCGTGGCCATGGCGAGGCCGGCCGGGCCCGCGATGTGCCAGCCCATGACGGAGGCCGCCAGGATGTTCGGGCCGGGTGCCGCCTGGGCGAGGGCGAAGAGCTGGCTGAAGGTCGCGTCATCCATCCAGCCATGCACATCCACGACGAGGCGGTGCATCTCGGGCAGCACGGCATTGGCGCCGCCGATGGCAAGCAGCGAGAGCGTGCCGAAGGCCAGCAGGATCTGCAGCAGGAGGGTCATGCCGCCCGCTTCCAGCTGCGCCGCAGCGAGAGGAAGACGCCAAGCGGCGCCAGCACCACGACGATGAGCGGCAGCGGCAGCCGCAGGAAGGCGGCGCCTGCCACGGCCAGCAGGCCCACCACGATCAGCTCCGGCGGCGGGCGCAGGTTCTGGCCCATCTTGATCGCGGTGCCGATGACCATGCCGGCGGCGGCGGCGGCGACACCCTGCATGAAGGGAGCGACCCCCGGCCGCGTGCCATAGAGCTCATAGAGGATGGAGAGCGCGATCAGGATGCAGAGCGGCCCGATATAGAGCCCGGCGGTGGTGATCAGCGCACCCGCAAGCCCGTGGAAGCGCCGGCCTATCATCACGGAGGCATTGCCGACATTGGGCCCGGGCAGGATCTGGCCGAGGCCGAGCACCTCGGCATAGTCGCGCTCGGAGAGCCATTTGCGCTCCTCCACGATCACATGGCGCGACCATGGGCCGACGCCGCCGAAGCCCAGCAGCCCGATCTTCACATAGCCGAGGAAGAGGTCGAGCTTGCCGGGGACGGGCGCCTCGCCCTCAGCCACGGGGCAGAAGCTGCTCGGCCAGCGTCACCCAATAGCTGGCGCCGATGGGCAGCAGGTCGTCGTTGAAGTCGTAGAGCGGGTGGTGGACGCTCGCCTCCTTGCCGGTCTTGGCGCCGCCCAGCATGAGATAGGCACCGGGCTTGGCGTTCAGCATGAAGGCGAAATCCTCGGCGCCCATGGTCGGCTTGGGCATGTGCGCCACGCGCGCCTCGCCCGCCACGGCCAGCGCCGCGCGCTTGGCGAGCTGCGTGCTCTCGGCTTCGTTCACCGTCGCCGGATAGGCGCGCAGGAATTCGGCGGTGGCGGTGGCGCCGAAGCTCGCCGCAATGCCGGTGACGAGGGATTTGAACTTCGCCTCCAGCAGGTCGCCCACCTCGGGCAGGAACCAGCGCGCGGTGCCCAGCATGCGGACCGTCTCGGGGATCACGTTGTAGGTGTGCCCGCCCGAGATGTGGCCGATGGTGATGACGCCCGCATCCGCCGCATCCAGGTTGCGGGCCACGATGGTCTGCAGCGCCTGGACGATGGCGGCCGCGATCACGATGGGGTCATTGCCCTGGAAGGGCAGCGCGCCATGCGCGCCCTGGCCGGTGATGGTCACCTCCAGATTGGCCACGGCGGCCATGACCGGGCCCTCACGCCAGGCGAAGGTGCCTTCCGGCATGGCGGGCCAGTTGTGCAGGCCGAAGATGCGCTCCATCGGGAATCGCTCGAAGAGGCCCTCCTGGACCATCACGCCGCCGCCCGCGAGGTTCTCCTCGGCCGGCTGGAAGACGACATAGATGGTGCCGTCGAAGTTGCGCGTCTCGGCGAGGTATTTGGCGGCCCCCAGCAGCATCGTCGTATGGCCGTCATGGCCGCAGGCATGCATCTTGCCCGGGATGGTGGAGGCATGCGGCAGGCCGGTCGCTTCCTCGATGGGCAGCGCGTCCATGTCGGCGCGCAGGCCGATGGCGCGGCCCGTCTTGCCGTTGCGGCCATGGATGACGCCGACCACGCCGGTCTTCGCGATGCCGGTCACGACCTCGTCGCAGCCGAATTCGCGCAGCTTGTCGGCGACGATGGCCGCGGTGCGGTGCTCCTCGAAGCCGAGCTCGGGGTGCATGTGGAAATCGCGGCGCCATTCCGTCATCTCGGGATGGAATTCGGCGATGCGGTTGATGATGGGCATGGGAGCTCTCCTGTTCCCTCAACAAAACGTCCGCTTGAGACCTTCGGCAAGGGGGATGGGGATGATGCCGAGCGTTTCGCGCATGGCGGCGATGTCGAAGGCCTTGTCCTCGGTCAGGCGGCGGATCTCCTCGGCGCCGATCCGGGGCAGGAAGGGCAGGGCGCGGGTCAGCGGGCTCAGCGCCATCAGGAGCCCGGCCGGGATGGGCAGCACGGGGCGCGGCGCGAGGCCGGCGGCGCGGGCGACCTCGGCGCAGAAATCGCGATAGGGCAGGGGCTCGGGCCCCGCGATGATCGTCACCTCGGGTGCCATGTTGCCGCGCCGGGCCGCGGCGATCAGGCAGCGCGTCACATCCGCCTGGTGGATGGGCTGGACCAGGCTTGCGCCGCCGCCGGGCAGCGGCAGCACCGGCAGGCGGCGCATGAGGGCGGCGAGGCGCTGGACATTGTCCTCGCCCTCGGCGCCGTAGATCATCGTGGGATGCAGCAGGACGCCGGGCCGGCCGCTGGCGAGGAAGGCGGCCTCACCCGCGCGGACGCCATTGCCGTGATCATCTGGCCAGCGCGAATGGCGGCGCGTGCTGCCCATGAACACGAAGCGCGCATCCGGCGGCGCGGCGGCGAGGATGGCCGGGATATGCCGCGCATGGGCGCAGGAGATGATGGTGCCCGCACCCGCCAGCGCGGCGGCGAGGGCCGCCGGATCCCCCAGATCGGCCACGGCATGCGGCGCGGCGATGCCGAGCGCCTGCCACTTCGCCGCATCGCGCACCACGGCGCGGAAGGGCTCATCCAGCGCGCGGCAGAGCTTGGCCCCGGAACGGCCGGAGGCGCCGAGGATCGCGATCATCGCGCGCGCGGGCGCTCCTGCCCGTTGCGGCCCATGCGGCGCTGGCCGGCATAGGTGCAGAGGAAGGAGCGCGCGCCATCGGCCTGTTCGAGATGGATGGGGTGGTTGAGGTCGCAGAAGCTCGCCGCGATGGGCAGCGCCTCCTGCGTCAGGCCGAACACCATCAGCGCATCGCCGCGCTGGCAGCGCTCGGCCGCGATCCGCTGCGCGATCTCCGTCGCGGGCGTGCCGGTGGTGGCCAGCGCCCAGCAGATCTGCCCGCCATGCTCGCTGGCACCTTGCGCCTGCCCGCCGGCGGGAAGCAGCAGGAGCAGGCCGAGCAGGGCGAGTGCGCGCATCACACCCCCTCGGCGCGGAGGAAGCGCAGATCCGCGCCATCGGGGGCCTGGAGCACCTGCTCATGCACCAGGCGGTCCCAGCCGCGCTTGGGCGTGGCGCGCGCGGACCATTTGGCGCGGCGGGCGGCGAGCGTCGCCTCATCCACCAGCAGGTCCAGGCTGCGCTTCTTCACCGAGAGGCGGATGCGGTCCCCAGTTTCCGCGAAGGCGAGCGGGCCGCCGGCCTGGGCCTCGGGCGCGATGTGCAGCACCACCGTGCCGAAGGCGGTGCCGGACATGCGGCAATCGCTCATCCGCACCATGTCCTTCACGCCGGCCCGCGCCAGCTTCTTGGGGATGGGCAGGTAGCCCGCCTCGGGCATGCCGGCGGCCGAGAGGGGACCCGCATTCTTCAGGATCATGATGGTGTCGGCCGTCACGTCCAGGTCATCGCGGTCGATGCGCTCGGCCAGGTCCTCGACGCTGTCGAAGACCATGCAGGTCGCCTCATGCTCGAAGAGGGATTCGGTGGCGGCCGAGCGCTTCAGGATCGCGCCATCCGGCGCCAGCGAGCCGAAGAGGGCGACGAGGCCACCCACGGGCGAGACCGGCTTCTCGCGCGCCTTGATGTAGGTGCGGTCCACGAAATGCGTGCCGTCGCCGATGCGCTCGGCCAGCGTGCGGCCGTAGACGTCCTTCGTCTCCAGGTGCAGCAGGTCGCGGATTTCCCAGAGCAGCGCGCGCATGCCGCCGGCGAAGTGGAAATCCTCCATGTAGCCCTCGCCGGTGGGCTTCAGGTCCACCAGCACGGGCGTCTCGTCGCTCATCTGGTCGAGGCGCTTGAGGTCCACGCGCAGGCCCGCGCGACCGGCGATGGCGGCGAGGTGCACCAGCGCATTGGTGGAACCGCCCAGGGCCAGCAGCACGCGCATGGCGTTCTCGACGGCCTCGATGGTCAGGATCTCGGAGGGGCGGACCTTGAGGCCCATGGCGAGGCGGCCCGCCTCCTCGGCGATGCGAAGGCGGTCGGCGTGGACGGCCGGCGCGCTGGCGCCTTCCAGCGGCATGAAGCCGAGGGTGGCGACCAGGCAGGCCATGGTGCTGGCCGTGCCCATCACGCCGCAGGTGCCGGCGGTGACGGCGAGCGCGTTCTCCACCTCGTTGATGCGCGCCTCGCTGACGTCACCCGAGCGGTAGCGCGCCCAGTAGCGGCGGCAATCGGTGCAGGCGGCCAGCCGTTCGCCCTGGTAGCGATTGGCGCTCATCGGGCCGGTGACGAGCATGACGGCCGGCACATCGGCCGAGACGGCGGCCATGAGCTGGGCGGGGACGGTCTTGTCGCAGCCGCCCACCAGGACCACGGAATCCATGGGTTGCGCGCTCACCATCGCCTCGGTGTCGAGCGCCATGAGGTTGCGGTAGTGCATGGAGCAGGGCGTGAGGAAAGGCTCGCAGAGGCTGATGGTCGGGAAGGCCATGGGAAGGCCGCCCGAGAGCATCACGCCGCGCTTCACCGCCTCGATGAGGTCGGGCACGGAGCGGTGGCAATTGTTGAAGTCGCTCGCCGTGTCCACGATGCCGACGACGGGGCGGGTCAGCGCGTCCTTGGAATAGCCCATGGAGGCCGCGAAGCTGCGGCGGAGATAGAGGGCGAATTCGCGGTCGCCGTAATTCGCGGCGTTGCGGCCCAATCCGTGAGCGGCGGGGTTGTTGGTGTCGTCGGTCATGGCGCGCTCTCCTGCTGGCTTTCTCACGTCTTAGGCCGGAAGCGCGGAGGGGCGAAGCCCCGGGGGCGGGATGGCGCCGCCTGCCGCGTGTGGCGATGGCCTGAAGGGGCGGGGGCATGGGGCCGTTCGCCAGGGCAGCCGATGCTCTTCCGCGGGCGGGGCTTGCGAGCCGGACATCGCCTTGCTCAGCCCCGGTTAACCTGGGCGCGCGAGGTTGCGCCCATGCAGATCCGCCCCTTGCTTCATGCCGCGTTGCAGGAGGCCGGCACGCGCATCGCCTACCTCGTCCAGGTGACGGCGCATGAGCCGCTGCGCCTGCGCGGGACGATGACGCTGCCCGGGGCGGATTCCCGCTGGCCGAATGGCGGCCCCATGGTGCTGTCGCAGGGCGCCTCGCGGAAGGATATCTATGCGCTGCGCGACGACCCGCGGATCAGCGATGCCGAGCTCCAGGCCTGCGCCACGCTGATGTGCTGGTAGGCGCTTCACCCGGCGTTAACGCCGCGGTGCGAGGCTGCCGGCCATGATCATGCACCGCCCCGCCGCCTTCGTTCTTTCCGCCTGGGCCCTCTGCACCATCTTGCTCGCCGGCCCCACCGCGCGCGCCGATGTGCCGACGCCCTGCGGGCCGCGCGTCTCGGCCAGCTACAGCGCCGTGGGGGAGGGGAATTGGCGCTACCTCTATCTGATCGAGGTGGTGGCACATCGCGCGATGGAAGTGCGGGTGACGCTGCGACTGCCCGACACGGCCACGCGCTGGCCCAATGGCGCGCCCGTCAACATGCAGCCGGGCATGACGACGCGGTACCCCTATGCCGAGGGCGTCGTGCGCCACTTCGGCCCGGCGGAGATGCAGGCCCATACCACGCTGATGTGCCGCGAACTGGGCTGAGCGCCGCGCCGCTACTCCTCGCTGCAGATGAAGTTGAGGACGTGCCCGCTCATCCGCAGGACGGTCCCGCCGCTGGGCTGCCAGATGGTGCGCCCACAGTTCGCGGCCGCTTCCCAGCGCGCGTTCCAGGACTGCACCTGGAAGCGGACCCCGAAGGGCCTCACGAGGCGTACGCAGTAGCGCGACTTGCCGCCCACCCGCATCCACTCGACATTGCTTTCGAACCCGTCGCTCCGGATCTGAAGGATCCTGACCCGCGTCTGCACGGCCAGCGTGTCATTCGCGAAGCAGAAGAGCTGGCTGTTCGATTGCGCGGCGGCGGGCAGCGGCGCGGCCAGCGGTGCCAGCAGGGGAAGCAGGAGGAGCTTTCGCATGATTTGCCTCACGGATGATGCAGGCCGGATCATGCAGGGTGCGGCACGGGCTTGCCAATCGGCGCTGCCGGGGGCGCCGTTCGGCCCGGCCTATCGCGCGATAGCGGCGCCGCGCGGCGCGCTGGAAGCCGGCTGCTCGGGAGACGTCAGGGGCAGGCGGTGCCCCGGCCGGCATCGGCGATCTGTCGCGCGCGGGCATTTTCGTCCGCGCCCCGCGCCTCGCCCAGGTAGCAGACGCTGGTCGCGCCGATCCGGTAGACCTCAAGGCGCGAGCCGCGCGGCCGGAGGTCGTCATCGCGCAGGCCGCGCCGCAGGATGAGGGCATAGGGGCGGCCCTCGGCCAGGCGCCACTCCACGCGTCCCGTGACGCCGCCCGCGCCCTCGATGGAGGGCGGGCTCACCTGCGCCACCGTCCGGCCCAGGCGCAGCGTGACGATGTCCACCGCGTGATCGCCATTGACGCGCAGGCCGAGTTCCGCGGGGCCGGGGCATTCGCGCGTCCCCTCATCGCCGCGCACCGGGCGGCAATTGGGGCCTGTCAGGTCGGTGTAGCTGCTGGATTGTGCGGCGGCCGGGGCGGCGGCCAGCGCGGCCAGGGCGGCGGCGAGGGGCAGCAGGGCAGGTGACATGCTCGGTCTCCGGCAGGAACCCGGAAAGGCTATGCCGGGCCTGGGCCGGCTTCAAGCCGGAAGGCTGCGGTATTATGATACCTCATCAAAAAAACGAACGGGCGGCTTGACCCTGCGGACCGGGTGCTGCAAACAGCGGCCCCAGATCAAGCGTATTTGAAGGTTATCATGCTCAGCACACAGACCCGCTCGCTGAAGCCGGCCGAGGTGACGAAGAACTGGTGGGTGATTGACGCCGAGGGCCTCGTGCTCGGCCGTCTCGCCACCATCGTCGCCAACCGGCTGCGCGGCAAGCACAAGCCCCAGTTCACCCCGCATGTGGATTGCGGCGACCATGTCGTCATCCTCAATGCCGGCAAGGTGAAGCTGACCGGCAACAAGGCCGAGCAGTCCATGTTCTACTGGCACACGGGCTTCGCCGGCGGGATCAAGGAGCGTTCCAAGGGCCAGCTGCTCGAGGGCCGCTACCCCGAGCGCGTCATCACCAAGGCGGTGGAGCGCATGATCACGCGCGGCCCGCTCGGCCGCAAGCAGATGAAGAACCTGCACGTCTATGCCGGGACCGAGCATCCGCATGCCGGCCAGGCGCCGGTCGCGCTTGATGTCGCCGCCATGAACCGCAAGAACAAGGTCGCCTAAGTCATGAGCGAGCAGACCACCGCCAATTCCCTCGCGGACCTCAAGAACCTCGTGCAGGGCAACACCGTTGCCCCCGGCGCCGAGGCTTCCGCCCCCGTCCAGCCGAAGCGTGACGCCCAGGGCCGCGCCTATGCGACCGGCGGCCGCAAGGAATCCGTCGCCCGCGTCTGGGTGATGCCGGGCAAGGGCAAGTTCACCATCAACGACAAGCCGGCCACGCAGTATTTCGCGCGCCCCGTGCTGCGGATGCTGATCGCCCAGCCCTTCCTGGTGGCCGACCGCTACCAGGCCTTCGACGTGGTCGCCACCGTCTCTGGCGGCGGCCTCTCGGGCCAGGCCGGCGCGGTGCGCCATGGCATCAGCCGCGCGCTCGTGAACTACGAGCCGGAGCTGCGCAGCATCCTGAAGAAGGCGGGCTTCCTCACGCGTGATCCGCGTGCGGTCGAGCGCAAGAAGTACGGCAAGGCCAAGGCCCGACGTTCCTTCCAGTTCTCCAAGCGCTGACGTCCAGGATCCGGGCGTCACGCCCGGCCTGCATGCCGGACATACGAAAGGGGCGGATCCGCAAGGGTCCGCCCCTTTTGCCTTTCAAACCCTACCTGGTTCACTCTGCATCCTCACGGAGATTCACATGGCGAGCATTTTCATCGACGGCGAAAGCGGGACGACGGGGCTGCAGATCCGCGCCCGCCTGCAGAATCATCCCTCGCTCACCATCCGCTCGATCGCGGAGCATGAGCGCAAGGACCCCGCCGCGAAGCGCCGCCTGATGGAAGAGGTGGACGCCGTCGTGCTCTGCCTGCCCGATGCCGGCGCCAAGGAGGTGGCCGCCATGGCCGCCGAGATGGGTGACGCCGCGCCGAAGCTGCTGGATGCCAGCACCGCGCATCGCGTGAACCCGGACTGGGTCTATGGCTTCCCCGAGTTGACCGAGGGGCATGCCGCGCTGATCGCGAGCGCCAAGCGGGTGGCGAATCCGGGCTGCTACCCCACGGGCGGCATCGCGCTGCTGCGCCCGCTGGTGGATGCCGGGATCATCCCGCCCACGCATCCCATCACGGTCAACGCCGTCTCGGGCTATACCGGCGGCGGCAAGGCGATGATCGCGGAGTTCGATGAGGGCACGGCCGCGCCCTTCTTCCTCTATGGCCTGGCACTCGAGCACAAGCATGTGCCGGAGCTGCAGCTCTATGGCGGGCTGAGCACGCGGCCGATCTTCGTCCCCAGCGTCGGCAATTTCGCGCAGGGCATGCTGGTCAGCATCCCGCTGCACCTCGATGCCCTGCCGGGCAAGCCCAAGCCCGCCGACCTCGAGGCCGCACTCACCGCGCGCTACGCCAAGTCGGGCTGGGTGCGCGTCATGCCGGCCGACGCCGCCGCGCGGCTGGAGCCGGAGCCGCTGAACGGCTCCAACATGCTGGAGCTGCGGGTCTACGGGAACGCGAAGCACAACCAGGCGGTGCTGGTCGCGCGGCTCGACAATCTGGGCAAGGGTGCCTCGGGCGCCGCGGTGCAGAACCTCGGGCTGATGCTCGGCGTGGATGTGAGCGAGGCGCTGCCGCTGGCGGCGTGACCGGAAGAGCGAGAGGGCGATGCCCTCTCGCGCTCACCCGTTTCCGGGACCTTCGGGCGTCACGAAGCCCAGGGCAGACCGGGCAGGCCGAGCGGAAGACGCGCCACCTCCTCCGCATCGGGCACAGCGAAACCCCGCAGCACGGCCAGCGCCACGCCCTCGGCATGGCCGGGCGGCGCCTCGCCGCGCAGCACGGCGCGCATGCCCAGGATGCCCGCGCCCAGCACGATATCCGCCGCCGCCTGCATCGAGGCCGCCTGGAAGCGGCCGCTCTCCAGCCCCTCGCGCAGATCCTGGCCGAGATTCTCCGTC
Organism: Sediminicoccus rosea; assembly: GCF_033547095.1. Classification (NCBI taxonomy): domain Bacteria; kingdom Pseudomonadati; phylum Pseudomonadota; class Alphaproteobacteria; order Acetobacterales; family Roseomonadaceae; genus Sediminicoccus; species Sediminicoccus rosea. The sequence continues at coordinate 2,275,505 of NZ_CP137852.1, forward strand.
ATCCGCGTGCCCAGCGGCGCCGCCACGAAGGCGATCCGCACCACCGCCCAGCCCCATTCCGGCTCGGCCCCCGCCCGGCGGATGTAGCAGCGCAGCGAAGCAGCCAGACGCGCCGCCGGGTCGCGCCATGCCCGCAGCGGCAGGATCTCCAGGCCGATCACCTCCGCCGCCTCGATCGCCACCGCGGTCAGCAGCGCCTCGCGCGTTTCGAAGTGGTTGTAGATGGTGCCGCGCGCCACGCCGGCCGCACTTGCCACATCCTCCAGCGCCGGCGCGTCGGGGCCAAGCCGCGCGAAGACCTGCGTGGCAGCCCCCACCAGCCGCGCGCGGGTGCGGGCGCGGCGCGCATGGCCGATCTCGGCACGGGAGGCGGGCTTGGCCGTCATGGGAGGGATTGTATTGACGAAAGCGTCAATTTGACAATAGCGTCAGTCCAGATTGGATGAGAAAGGACAGCGCCATGATCCAGATGCCGAATGCGGCGCCCACGCGCCGGGGCGTGCTGCTTGGCGCCGCCCTGGGTGCCACCCTCACGCAGGCCGAGGCCGGCGCGCAGCCCGCCGCCCCCGGCCTCGCGCTGCGCGGCGGCAGCAACCGCCCGCCCAACCTGCTTTTCATCTTCACCGACCAGGAGCGCTACGCGGCGCGGTGGCCCACGGGCCTCTCGCTGCCCGGCCATGAGCGGCTGGCGCGCGCCGGCATCACCTTCCACGCGCATCAATGCCCGGCGGTGATGTGCACCTCCTCCCGCGCCGTGCTGATGACCGGGCTGCAGACGCCGGACAACCGCATGTTCGAGAATGCGGACGTGCCCTGGGTCTCCAAGCTGCCGGATAACATCCCCACCATCGGCCACATGCTGCGCGCGGCCGGCTACTACACGGCCTACAAGGGCAAGTGGCACCTGAACGACCAGTTCGACACGGAGGAGCCCGAGCGCCTCTTTACCCGCGAAATGGAGAGCCACGGCTTCGCCGACTACAATGGCGTGGGCGACATCATCGGCCATGCGCTGGGCGGCTTCGAGTTCGACCACCTGATCTCGGGCAGCGCCGTGACCTGGCTGCGCCGGCATGGCCGCGGCCTGCAGGAGCAGGGGCGGCCCTGGGCGCTCTTCGTCAGCCTCGTGAACCCGCATGACGTGATGTATTTCAACACGGACCTGCCGGGCCAGCCGGTGCAGGACAGCCCGGCCCTGATGCGCCGCCCGCAGCGCGCGCCGGACCATGCGCTGTATCGCGCCACCTGGGACACGCCCGTTCCGCCCACCCTGACCGAGGCGTTCGACGCGCCGGGCCGCCCCGCCGCGCATGGCGAGTTCCAGCGCATGTGGGACATCGTGCTCGGCCACATCCCGCGCGAGGCCGAGCGCTGGCGCCGCTTCCACGACTACTACATCAACTGCATCCGCAACGTGGACAACTCGCTGACGGCGCTGCTGGGCGAGCTGGATTCGCAGGGCATCACCGACCGCACGGCGGTGGTCTTCACCTCCGACCATGGCGAGATGGCGGGTGCGCATGGCCTGCACGGCAAGGGGCCGTTCGCCTACAAGGAGACGACGCACCTGCCGCTCTACGTCACCCACCCGGATGTGCGGGGCGGGCAGGATTGCGCGGCGCTCTCGAGCCATATCGACCTCGTGCCCACGCTGCTGGCCATGGCGGGTGTCGCGCCCGGCCGCGTGGGGGAGCTGGCGCGGCGCGACCTGCCGGGGCGCGACCTCACGCCGCTCATGGCCAATCCGGGTGCTGCGGGCGTGAACGCGGTACGCGAGGCGGCGCTCTTCACCTATAGCGGCCTCAGCACCAATGACGCGGCGCTGTGGCGCGCGGTGCAGGCGGCGCGCGTCGCGGGCCTCAACCCGCAGGAGGAGCTGAAGCGCCAGGGCTTCCAGCCGGACCTGACGAAGCGCGGCAGCCTGCGCAGCATCTTCGACGGGCGCCACCGCTTCACCCGCTACTTCGCCCCCACACAGCGCAACCGGCCGGAGAACCTGGACGAGCTTTATCGCTGGAACGACGTGGAGCTGTTCGACCTGACGGCCGACCCGATGGAGACGCGCAACCTCGCCGCCGACCGCGCGGCGAACGCGGCCCTCATCGAGGCGATGCGCGCCAAGCTGGAGCGCGCCATCGCGGCCGAGATCGGCGTGGATGACGCGCGCGAGATGCCCGATTTCCCGCGCATCGAATGGACGATCGACCGCGTGGACCTCTGAGCGGCCCTCAGCACCACCCCTCGCGCGGGCCGCGGCCTTGATAGGGGCGGGCCAGCCCCTCGCGGACCAGCACCGCGCCCAGATCCTCGCCCTTCGGGTCGCGCACCACGGCGAGGGCGCGGCCATAGCGGTCCTGCCCGGTGGTGTGCAGCCGCACGCCCTCCGCCATCAGGCTGCCCAGGCGCTCGGTCGCGGCCGCCGCGAGCCGGCGCTCCGCCTCGCAGCGGGCGCGCCGCTCGGGCGCGTCGATCCCGGCGAGGCGGACGCGCTCCTCGCCGCAGCGGATCGTGTCGCCATCCAGGGCGTGGCACATCAGCAGGGGGGCGGGCTGCCAGTTCAGCCAGGCGGCGACCAGCGTGGCGAGGGTGACGAAGATCATGGCCGCGCGGCGGGGGAGGGGGCGGGCAAGGCGGGGCTTTCTCGTTGATTTCATGGTGCTTCCTAGTCTATGTTCTTGTTATGTTCAAGATGCCCCTGACCTGCCCGCAGCCCCGCTCCGCACCTCGCCTCCAGCACGCGCATGCCGGGCGCGTTTCGCGGGCGGATGGATCGGGCGCCGTGCCACGGCCGGCCTGGGGCGGCGCCATGCGGGCAGGCGGGGCATTTGTCCGAAAGCCCGGTGGACCTCGCTTCCCGCGGGGGCCAAGATCGGCCGAGGCAGAATGGGGGGAAAGCCCGATGACGACCATGACGGGACGCAACAGCCAGGGGGCCGCGTGATGGGTCCGCTCTACACCTTCGAGGGCAAGACGCCCGTGGTCCATCCGCGCGCCTGGGTGGCGCCGACGGCGGCGGTGATCGGTGATGTCGAAATCGGCGAGGAAGCCAGCATCTGGTACCATTGCGTGCTGCGCGGGGACACCAACATCATCCGCATCGGGCCACGGACCAACATCCAGGACGGCACCATCGTGCATGTGAATGCGGGGCGGCAATCCACCATCATCGGCGCCGACGTGACGGTGGGCCACGCGGCCATCATCCACGCCTGCCGGCTGGAGGACCGCGCCTTCGTCGGCATGGGGGCCACCGTGCTGGACGACGCGGTGATCGAGGCGGGCGGCGTGCTGGCCGCGGGTTCGGTGCTGCCGCCGGGCAAGCGCATCGGCGTGCTGGAGCTCTGGATGGGCAATCCGGCCAAGCTGGTGCGCGTGCTGACGGAGGAGGCGCGGGCCGGCTTCGACCGCACGGCGCCGCATTATGTGGAACTGGCCGGGCGCCATCGTTCCATTTCGTAACTTGGGCGACGCGGGAAGGAGGGTCTAAGCTGAACCAATGCTGAACAAGGTCCTTCTTCCGGTGCTGGTCCTGGCGGGCTGCGCCACCTCCGAGCTGCCGCCCTCCGTGCGCCTGCCGGCGGATGCGATTCCGTTGGCGGCGGACCCGATGCGTTCGGCCATCCTCTCCAGCGCCCATGCGCTGGGGGCGGAGAGCGCACCCTCGGCCAAGCTGCGCGCGGCCGCGCTGGTCGAGTTCATGGCGGCCGATTATCGCTGGGGCGTGCGCTGGACGGAATACACGCCGACGACGGGCCTTGCCCTCGATGCGGCGCGCGACGAGATCCGCCGCAGCTTCGGCGTGGCGCCCGGCGCCTCGCCCCAGGCGGTGGCCGACGGCCTCTTCGGCGCCTCGCGCGCGCTGGAGCGGGGCAATGAGATCTTCCTGCCCCCCGGCCTCTTCATCGAGCCCGCGCAATCCCTTGCGCGGCTCACCGCGCCACCCGATCTCCCGGTGGCGCGTGACGCGACGGCGCTGGCCGAACGTGAGCTGTACCGCATCGAGAGCGAGCGCCAGAGTGGCGGTGGCCCGGGCGGCAGCGGCGGCGGTGGCGGCGGCGCCCACCCATGACGTCTGATCTGTTGAGGAAAACCATCATGTCCCGTTCCTTCCTGCTGATGCTCCCGCTGCTCGCCGCCTGCGCCCAGGGCCCGCTGCCCGAGACCGCGCGCCTGCCGCGCGACGCCGTGGTGGGGGCCGGCGATCCGATGCGGACCGCCGTGATCAGCGCCAATGCGGTCTTCGCCGAGCGCAGCCCGGCCGCCGGCCACCCGGCCGACGCGGCGCGCGCCATCGCGCAGATGGAGTTCCTGGCGGTGGACCTGCCGCAGAACATGAGCCTGACCACCGCCTCGGCCACGCTGGTGCCCGATCTCGACATCGCGCGGCGCGAATGGCGCGGCGCGCTGGACATCGCGCCCGACGCACCGGCCCAGCCGGTGATCAACGCGCTCTACGCCGCGGGCCGTGCGCTCGATGCCGGCAATGCCGAGGCGGCGGCGGCGGCCCTGCCGCAGAACCTGTTCCGCAAGGGCGGCAGCGCCACGGTCGCGCAGCTCGCGGCCATGCCGCGCCTGCCCCGGACGGCCGCCGCCGTCGCCACCGCGCAGCAGGCGCTGCAGCCGCAACCCGGCACGACTCGCGCCCTGTGAGGCGCGCGGGCGCCCTTCTGGCACTCGCGCTGCTGGCCGGCTGCGCCGATGTGGCGCTGCCGGATCCGGTGCGGCTGCCGCGCGATTCGGTGGAGGGCGCGGGCGATCCGACCCGCGCCGCCGTCGCGCGCTCGGCCTACGTCTTCGCCGATCCGGCAAGGCTGCAGGGCCAGCCGGCGGCGATGGCGCGCGCCATCGCCGACATGGAATTCCTGGCGGCCGCGCTGCCTTTCGACCCCCGCTATCAGCAGCGCGACCCGCTGTTGCCCTGGCAATTGGCGCAGGGCCGGGCGGAGTGGCGCGCGGCACTGGGCATCCCGCCCAGCCAGCCGGCCCAGCCGGTGATCGAGGGTCTCTACGCCATGTCGCGCACGCCCGGGCTGGCCCCGCCGCCGCCCCTGCCGCCCGAGGCCGCTGCGCGCCTGGCCGACATGCCGCCGCTGCCCGAGACGGCGCGCGCCGCCGTCGCCGCGCAGCGCGCGGAATGGGAGGCCCAATTCCCGATGCGGCGGTGGCCGTGGTGAAGCGCCGCCTCTTCCTGCTCGCGCCGCTGCTCGGCGCCTGCACCGAACTCACCACGCCGCGCCCGCCCGAGCCGCCGCTCGACCTCGCGGGCCGCGTCACGGCCAACCCGACCATGGCGATCCTCGACGCCGCGGCCGCCGATTTCGCGGAGGGCGGGGCGCGGCTGCTCAACCGCCCGGCGGCGACGGCGCTGGCGGTCGCGCGCCTCGAATGGATCGGCGGCGAGTTCCGCCTGGGCCGGCGCCTCGCGCGCCTGCCGGACTCCTACATGTTCGCGACCCGCCGCGCGGTGGCCGAGGGACGGGAGGCGCTGGGCATCCTGCCCGATGCCACGCCCGAAGCCGCGGTCTCCGCGCTGGTCATCGCCTCGCGCGCGCTGACGCGCGGCGATGCGGGGGCGATCGAGGTGGCCCTGGCTTCGTCCATCTTCGTGCTGCCCGGGGCGCGTCCGGTGATCAGCCGCCTCACCGAGCCCGGCGCCTTCCCCGACGCCATGCTCGCCATCACCGCCCTGCGGGACGAGGTGGCGCGCCAGGTGGCGGAATTGCAGGTGGACCATCGCATGATGGTCGAGGGGCAGATCTTCGGGAACAGCACCACGGGCCTCGGCCCGGGCACCGGCTACTGAGGGGGTTTCCCCTCAGCGGTTATGGGCGGTCCGACCTAGTCGTTCACCATCACGCGCACATAGCTGCCCGGCGCGTTCTCGATCGGCGTGAGCTTGCCGTCACCCGGCTGGCGTGCCTTCACCTCGGTGCGGTCCAGCGCCGTGACCCAGCGGTGCCAGTCCGGCCACCAGCTGCCCGAGAGCTCGGTGGCGCCGGCCAGCCACTCATCGGGGCTGTCGGGCAGGTTCTCGTTCACCCAATGGCTGTACTTGCCGGAATCCGGCGGGTTCACGACGCCCGCGATATGGCCCGAGGCGGCAAGGACGAAGCGCACCGGCCCCTTGTAGAGCTGCGTGCCGCGATAGGTGCTCTTCCACGGCGCGATGTGGTCCTCGCGCGTCGAGATCATGTAGGTCGGCACCTTGATCTTCCGCAGGTCGATCTTGGCACCCAGCAGCTCGATGCAGTCCGGGTCGCTCGCCGGCTTGCAGAGGTCGTTCTGCTGGTACATCCGGCGCAGGTAGAAGCTGTGCATGCGGGCCGGCATGCGCGTGCTGTCATCGTTCCAGTAGAGCAGGTCGAACGGGAAGGGGTCCTGCCCCATGAGGTAGTTGTTCACGACGAAGGACCAGATGAGGTCGTTCGCGCGCAGCATGTTGAAGGTCGTCGCCATCTCGCGGCCGTCGAGGAAGCCGCGCTTGCCCATCTTCTCCTCGAGGGCCTTGAGCTGCTCCTCGTCGATGAAGACACCGAGTTCGCCCGCTTCCTCGAAGTCGGTCATGGTCACGAAATAGGTGGCGGACTTGATGCGGGTGTCGCGCTTGGTCGCCATGTAGGCGAGGGTGGTGGCGAGCAGCGTGCCGCCCAGGCAATAGCCGATGGCGTTCACCTCGCGCACGCCCGTGGCCTGCTCGATGGCGTCGAGTGCCGCCAGCACGCCCTCCTTCATGTAGTCGTCGAAGCCCTTCTCGGCGAGCGCCTCGTCGGGGTTCACCCAGCTCGCCACGAAGACGGTGTGGCCCTGGTCCACCGCCCAGCGGATGAAGCTGTTCTTGGGGCGCAGGTCCAGGATGTAGAACTTGTTGATCCAGGGCGGGAAGATCACGAGCGGGCGCTTCAGCACCTTCTCGGTCGTCGGGTTGTACTGGATCAGCTGCATCAGCGGCGTCTGGAACACCACCTTGCCCGGCGTGACGGCGATGTTCTCGCCCACCTTGAACTTGCTGTCATCCGTCATGCGGATGCGCAGCTTGCCCTTGCCGCGCTCGAGGTCGAACAGCAGGTTGGATAGGCCCTTGAGCAGGTTGGCGCCGCCCGTCTCGGCCGTCTTGCGCAGCACCTCGGGGTTGGTCATCACGAAATTCGCAGGGCTCATCGCATCCACGAATTGCCGCGTGTAGAAATCCACCTTCTGCGAGGTCTTGGGGTCGAGCCCATCCGCGCTGTTCACCGCCGAGGTGAAATAGCGGGCCGAGAGCAGATAGGATTGGCGGATGAAGTCGAACACCTCGTTCTCGCGCCAGGCGTCGTCCTTGAAGCGGCGGTCGCCCTTGCTCTCCTCGATGACGGGGCCGACATTCTCGCCCATCATCCGCCGCGCCGTGTTGGACCAGAGGGTCAGGTAGTCCTGCCAGAACCCCATCTGCGCCTGGACGAGGCGCGCGGGGTTGGTCATCAGCTTCGCCGTCATCTCCATGAAGGCGCTGCCGATGTTCAGCGGATCGGGGTTGCCCGTCTCATCCGCCTGGCGCTTCAGGAAATCCTGGACGATGCGCTGCCCGCGCTCGGCCACCTCGGCCATGGTGCGGGAAACCAGGGCGGGGTCGGGCAGGTTGTATTCCGGTGTCTTGCCGGCGGGGCCGTCGGTCATCTTCTTGCTCATTCCTGCCTCCCATCCCGGTTCGCTCCGCCCGGATGGCAGGATACGATGGGAAGGGCACCTTGCCTCACTTCGCGGCCAGGGGCGGAGGCGCTATGGATCACCTGCGACCAAAGGGATGCCGCGTGACGCCACAGCCTGCCTCCTCGAACCGGCCTCAACGCCAGGGTAAAGGCCGCCCCGTCGCGGGGCAAGCACGGCCGTGCCTGTTGCTGCCCCTTCTCTTGCTGACCGCCTGCGAGGTGCCGGGCCAGATCAACCCGCGGCTGCTGGCGCGCGACATCTCGGGCGCCGCGGCCGAGGCGCGGCTGCCGCCGCCGGGGCTGGACCGGCCCTATCCGAACCTCGCCAGCGTGCCCCCCATCCCGGACCGGCCCGACCCAGCGGCGCGGCTCGCCATCACCACGGAACTCCAGGAGCGGCGGGACGAGTTGAGCCAGCCGCTGCCCGACCGCCGGCGCGACACGCCGCTGACCGAGGGCGCGGCCGGCGGCCAGCCGCCCATCGCGGCCCGCCCGCCGCCGCCCGCGGCGCTGTCCCGCGCGCCGGTCATCCCCTGGACGGTGAGCGGCGTGCCCGTGGCTCCCCCCCGGGGCACCACCACCGCGGCGCCACCCCTGCCGGAGCCGGAGCCCGAGGCGCCGACGCCCGGCGAGGTGCCGGCGCTGCCCTCGGCCGACCTGCTGGGGGCCCCGCCGCCGCCGCCGCGCTAGGCGCCCGAATCGCCGCCGGTTTTGCGGCGCCGCGCCCCATGATCTAAAGACCGGGGATGATCCATGCCGCCGGGCACACCACCGCCCCGGCCCCACAGTGACGCGCGTTTCCTCGATTCCGGGAGGGCCATCATGGCCGAAGAGTTCCACCGCATCCGCCGCCTGCCGCCCTATGTCTTCGCCGAGGTGAATTCGGCCAAGGCCAAGGCCCGCGCGAATGCCGAGGACATCGTGGATCTCGGCATGGGCAACCCGGACAGCCCGACGCCGCCGCACATCGTCGCCAAGATGATCGAGGCGGTGCAGGACCCCCGCACCCATCGCTACTCGATGTCCAAGGGCATTCCCGGCCTGCGCAAGGCGCTCGCCGGCTACTATGCCAACCGCTTCGGCGTGAAGCTCGACCCCGAGACGGAGGTGGTGGCCACGCTGGGCTCGAAGGAGGGCCTCGCCAACCTGGCGCAGGCCATCTCGAGCCCGGGCGACACCATCCTGGTGCCCAACCCCTCCTACCCGATCCATCAGTTCGGCTTCATCATCGCCGGCGCCTCGGCGCGCTTCATTCCCTACACGCCGGATGACGCGATGCTGGAGGCGATCGTGCGCGCGGTGAAGCACTCCGTGCCCAAGCCCACGGCGCTGATCGTGAACTTCCCGTCCAACCCGACGGCGCTGCTGGCGAGCCGCGAGTTCTACAAGGAGCTCGTGAAGATCGCGCGCCAGCACGAGCTCTTCATCCTGAGCGACCTCGCCTATGCCGAGCTCTACTTCAACCCGGCCAATCCGCCGCCCTCCGTGCTGGAGATCCCGGGGGCGATGGACTGCACCGTCGAATTCACCAGCCTCTCCAAGACCTACAACATGCCGGGCTGGCGCATGGGCTTCGCGGCCGGCAATCCGCGCCTGATCGGCGCGCTGGCGCGAGTGAAGTCCTATCTCGACTACGGCGCCTTCACGCCCATCCAGGTCGCCGCCGCCGCCGCGCTGAACGGCCCGCAGGATTGCGTGGCCGAGATGCGCGAGCTCTATCGCGACCGCCGTGACGTGCTGGTGAAGGGCCTGCAGCAGGCCGGCTGGGACGTGCCGCCGCCCGAGGGCTCGATGTTCCTCTGGGCGCCCATCCCCGAGAAGTTCCGCCATCTGGGCTCCGTCGGCTTCTCCAAGCTGCTGCTGGAGAAGGCCAAGGTCGCGGTCGCGCCGGGCATCGGCTTCGGCGAGCATGGCGACGGGCATGTGCGCATCGCCCTCGTCGAGAACAACCATCGCATCCGCCAGGCGCTGCGCGGCATCCGCAGCTTCCTGCAGGGCGACAACGCCGCGCCGGTCGAGGAAGTCCACTCCGCATGAGCAAGCCTTTGAAACTGGGTGTGGCCGGCCTCGGCACGGTCGGCGCCGGTGTGCTGAACCTGCTGCGGCAGAACGGGGATGTGATCGCGGCCCGCGCGGGCCGGCCGATCGAGGTGGTGGCCGTCTCGGCGCGCGACCGCACGCGCGACCGCGGCGTGGATGTGACGGGCCTCGCCTGGCATGAGGATGCGGTGGCGCTCGCCGCCGATCCGAATGTCGAGGTGGTGGTGGAGCTGATCGGCGGCTCGGAAGGCCCCGCGCGCAGGCTGGTGGAGGCGGCGCTTGCCGCGGGCAAGCCGGTGGTGACCGCGAACAAGGCGCTGCTCGCGACGCATGGCGCGGCGCTGGCGCAGCTCTCCGAGGCGAAGGCCACGCCGCTCGCCTATGAGGCGGCGGTGGCGGGCGGCATCCCGGCCATCAAGGCGCTGCGCGAGGGGCTGGCGGGCAATCGCATCAGCCGCGTCGCCGGCATCCTGAACGGCACCTGCAACTACATCCTGACGGAAATGCGCGTGAAGGGCCTGCCCTTCGACGTGGTGCTGAAGACCGCGCAGGAGCTGGGCTATGCCGAGGCCGACCCGGCCTTCGACATTGACGGCGTGGATGCGGCGCACAAGCTCGCGATCCTCGCCGCACTCGCCTTCGGCCATCAGGTGGATCTCAAGGCGCTGCATATCGAGGGCATCCGCAACGTCTCGGCGCTCGACATCGCGCTGGCCGGTGAGCTCGGCTATCGCATCAAGCTGCTGGGCATCGCCTCTCAGGATGAGGCGGGTGTGACCGCCCGCGTGCATCCCTGCATGGTGCCGGAAGCCAGCCCCATCGCCAGCGTGGATGGCGTGTTCAACGCCGTGCTGGCCGAGGGCGATGCGGTGGGTCGCGTGGTGCTGCAAGGCCGCGGTGCGGGGGCCGGGCCCACGGCCAGCGCGGTGGTGGCCGACCTTGTGGACATCGCGCGCGGCCGCACCGCGCCGGTCTGGGGTGCGGCTTCTGCCACGCTCGCGACGGCGCCCGGCCTGCCGATGGAGCGGCATCGCGGCGCCTACTACCTGCGCCTGATGGTGCTCGACCAGCCCGGCGTCATCGCCGATGTGACCGGTGCGCTGCGCGACGCGAAGATCAGCCTGGAATCCATGCTCCAGCGCGGCCGCGCTCCGGGCGAGGCGGTGCCCGTCGTGCTCGTCACCCATGAATGCGAGGAGGCGCAGATGCAATCGGCCCTTGCCCGCATCGCGGCCCTTCCGAGCGTGGTGGAGCCGCCCGCCATGATCCGCATCGAGGAGCTCTAGATGATCCGTCGCCTCCTGCTCCTCACAGCCCTGCTGGCGCCCTTGCCCGCCTTCGCGCAATCGGAGACGCGGTTGCGCCTCTCGGAATCCGGCAGCGTGACGGTGCAACCCGATGAGGTGACGGCATCGCTGCGCATCGAGGTGCGGGCAGCCACGGCGGCCGAGGCGCAGGAGCAGGTGAACCGCGCCATGGCGGCCGCACTCGCCACCGCGCGGGGGGCAGCCGGCGTGCGCGCCACCACCGGCCACTACGCGGCGCGGGCGGATCGCGACAAGCAGGAATTCATCGCGCAGCAATCGCTCAGCCTGCGTGGGCCGGAGGCGGTGATCGGCCTGGTGGGCCGCTTCCAGGCCGATGGCCTGCTGCTCGACCATGTGCAGTGGCAACTGAGCGAGGCCGCACAGCGCCAGGGCCGCGACGACGCGACGCGCGCGGCCATCCGTGCCGTGCAGGAGCGCGGTGCGGCCATCGCGCGCGACCTTGGACTGCGCGTCACCGCGCTGCGTGACCTCTATGTGGAATCCGCGCCCGAGGCTCGACCGATGATGGCCGCGCGCGCCATGGCCGCCGCCGCACCCACGCCGCCCAGCGTGACGGCGGAAGAGATCACCGTCACCGCCCGCGTCACCGCGGACCTTCTGCTTCGTCGCTAAAGGAAAAAAGTTGATGTCCGAGACCAAGACCGTCGCCGATCGCAACCTCGCTCTGGAACTGGTCCGCGTGACCGAGGCGGCGGCGCTGGCCGCCAGCCTCTGGGTCGGCAAGGGCGACAAGAACGCCGCAGATGGCGCCGCGGTGGAAGCCATGCGCCGCGCCTTCGACAGCGTGGCCATTGATGGCACCGTCGTGATCGGCGAGGGCGAGATGGATGAGGCGCCGATGCTCTTCATCGGCGAGAAGGTGGGCCTCTACGCCAAGACCGGCGGCGGCGTGCTGGCCGACATCGCGGTGGACCCGCTGGAGGGCACGACGCTCACCGCCAAGGGCGGCCCCAACGCCATGGCCGTGGTGGCACTCGCCAATCGCGGCGGCTTCCTGCACGCGCCCGATGTCTACATGGACAAGATCGCGATCGGCCCGGGTTACCCCGAGGGCATCGTGGACCTGGACCGCACGCCGGGCGAGAACCTGGAGGCCCTGGCCAAGGCCAAGGGCGTGCCGGTGGGCGAACTCACCGTCTGCACGCTGGATCGCGACCGCCACAAGGACATCATCAAGGCCTGCCGCGCCGCCGGCGCGCGCCTCATGCTGATCCCGGATGGCGATGTCTTCGGCGTCGTCGCCTGTGCCCAGCCGGAGACGGGCGTGGACATGTATCTGGGCTGGGGCGGCGCGCCCGAGGGCGTGCTGGCGGCGGCGGCACTCCGCTGCATCGGCGGCCAGATGCAGGGCCGTCTGATCTTCGAGGATGAGGGCCAGGTGGTCCGCGCCCGCGAGATGGGCATCGAGGACCCGCACCGGAAATACTCGATGACGGAGATGGCCTCCGGCGAGGTGATGTTCGCGGCGACGGGCGTCACCAGCGGCCCCATGCTGCGCGGCGTCCGGCTCTATCCCGGCGGTGCGGTCACGCATTCCATCGTGATGCGCAGCAAGTCCGGCACCGTCCGCTACGTGGAAGGCCGGCACAACTTCAAGCTGAAGCCCATCTGATGCAGACGGCGCTCGGCGTCGAGCGCAGCCTCACCGGGCGCCGCTGGGTCTGGCGGCACAGCGAGCCGCGGCTGGCGGCCGCGCTCTCGCAGCAGCTGGGCCTGCCCGAGATCACGGGCAGGCTGCTCGCCGCGCGCGGGCTGGATGCGGAATCCGCAGGGATCTTCCTGGCCCCCACGCTGCGCGCGCTGCTGCCCGACCCCTCCGTGCTGCTCGAGATGGACCAGGCCGCGCAGCGCCTGGCGGACGCCGTGCAGCGCGGCGAGACCGTCGCCGTCTTCGCCGATTACGACGTGGATGGCGCCTGCTCGGGCGCGGTGATGACGCAGGCGCTGCGGCAACTGGGCTGCACCGTCATCCCCTATGTGCCGGACCGCCTGGCCGAGGGCTACGGTCCGAACGGGCCCGCCATCGCGGGGCTTGTCGCCCAGGGGGCCACGCTCATCATCTGCGTGGATTGCGGCATCGCGGCGCATGAGGCGCTGGCGGGGGCAGGGGCCGAGATTGTCGTGCTCGACCACCACAAGGCCGAGGGGCCGCCGCCGCGCGTGGTGGCGGCGGTGAACCCGAACCGGCTCGACTGCCCTTCCGGCCTGCGGCAGCTCTGCGCGGCTGGGGTGGCCTTCCTCGCGGCGGTCGCCATGCAGCGGGAATTGCGGCGGCGCGGCTTCTTTGCGAACCGTCCTGAGCCCGACCTGCGCGAGATGCTGGACATGGTGGCACTGGCCACGGTCTGCGACGTGGTGCCGCTGCTCGGCGTGAACCGCGCCTTTGTGCAGCACGGCCTGCGGATCCTCGCCCGGCGCGAGCGCGCGGGCCTCGCCGCGCTGATGGAGCTGAACGCGGTGCGCGAGGCGCCCTCGGCCCATACGCTCGGCTTCGTGCTGGGGCCGCGCATCAATGCGGGCGGGCGAATCTCGGTCCCCGATCTCGGCCTGCGCCTGCTGCTGGAGAGCGACCCGATCGAGGCGCGCGGCATGGCCGAGCGGCTGGATGCGGTCAATCGGAAACGCCAGGAGGTGGAGGCCGGGGTGCTGCATGCCGCCATGCTGCAGGCCGAGGCGCAGCAGACCGAGGGCCATGCGGTGCTGCTGCTGCAGGATGAGGGCTGGCACCCGGGCGTGGTCGGCATCGTCGCCGGGCGCGTGCGGGAGCGCTTCAACCGGCCCGCCTGCGTGGCGGGGATCGAGGCGGGGAAGGCCAAGGGCTCAGGCCGTTCCGTGCCGGGGCTGGACCTGGGGGCCGCCATCATCGCGGCCCGGCAATCGGGCATGCTGATCGCGGGGGGCGGGCACGCCATGGCGGCGGGCTTCACCATCGAGGCGCATCGCCTGCCCGAACTGCACGCCCATCTGGATGAGCGCCTGGCCGCCGCGCGCGACCTGCCCGGCGCGGCCGAGCAGGTGCTGGAAGGCGCGCTGAACGTGCGCGGCGCCACCGCCGAGCTCGCCGAGAGCATCGGCCGCCTGGCCCCCTTCGGCGCCGGCAATGACGAACCCGCCTTCGGCATCGCCCGCGCCCGTGTGGTGAAGGCCGGGCGCGTGGGGAAGGAGGGGGCGACGATCCGCGCCTTCCTGGAGGGCGAGGATGGCGGCCGCCTCAAGGCCATCTGCTTCCGCGCCAAGGAAGGCCCGCTGGCCGAGGCGCTTCTGGCGCAGGGCGGCGCGCCGCTCACGCTCGCCGGGCATCTGCGCGCCGAGACCTGGAACGAGCAGACCAGCGCCAGCTTCTTCGTGACGGACGCCGCGCGGGCCTGACCCGTCACGGAAGTTTCACGCCGCGCCGGCCATGTTTCGACTATTGTCGAAACATGGAATTGGAAGCTTCCGCCCTCGGCTTCGCGGCGCTCGGCCAGCCCACCCGGCTGGAGCTGATGCGCCGCCTCATGGCCGCCGGCCCCAACGGCCTCGCCGCCGGGGAGGCCGCGCGGCAGCTTGGCGTGGCGCCCTCCAGCCTCTCCTTCCATCTGCGCGCGCTCGAGCAGGCGGGGCTGATCGCCCCGCGCCGCCAGGGCCGCCAGCTCTTCTACGCCGCGCAATTCCACGCGCTGCGGCAGATGATCGCCTTCCTGGCCGAGGGCTGCTGCGACGGCCAGCCCGAAGGCTGCGGCGACATCGCCCGGCTTCTTCCCACCCCCATGACGGAGCGGCGCATGCCTCTCTTCAACGTCCTGTTTCTCTGCACGCACAATTCGGCGCGCTCCATCATCGCCGAGGCGGTGCTGGCGAAGGTGGGGGAGGGGCGGTTCCGCGCCTTCTCCGCCGGTTCCGCACCCCGGCCCGCAGGCCCGCTGCCCGAGGTGATCAGCCAGCTCAGCGCGCTGGGGCATGACGTCTCGGGCCTGCGCAGCAAATCCTGGAATGAGTTCGCGGGGCCCGAGGCGCCGCGCATGGATTTCGTGATCACGCTGTGTGACATCCTCTCGGGCCAGGCCTGCCCGGATTTCGGCGGCACGGTGACCACCGCCGCCTGGCCCCTGCCGGACCCCGCGAAGTTCAGCGGCAATGCGGCCGAGCGCGCGGCCCTGCTGAACGAGCTCTATGCCGGGCTGCAGCGCCGTATCGAGATCTTTGTGAGTCTGCCGGTCACGACGCTGGACCGCATGGCGCTGAAGGCGAGGCTCGATGAATTGGCGCATCCGCGCCCGGTGCAGCGCGCATGAGGGTCGGCATCAACGGGATGGGGCGCATCGGGCGGCTCGCCCTGCGCGCCGCGCTGGGCGCCGCGGAGCGCCCGGTGGAGGATCCGCGCGCGGGGCATCGCCTCGACGTCGTGCACCTCAACGAGATCAAGGGCGGTGCGCCCGCCATCGCGCATCTGCTGGAATTCGACAGCGTGCAGGGCCGTTGGCGCGCGCCCATCGCCGCGGAGGGCAAGGACGCCATCCGCATCGGCGCGCGCCGCATGGGCTTCTCCGAGCATGCGCGGCCGGGCGAGATTCCCTGGGGCGATCTCGGCGTGGACCTCGTGCTGGAATGCACCGGAAAGTTCCTGACGCCCGAGGTCCTGCAAGGCCATCTCGACCGTGGGGCGAAGCGCGTCATCGTCGCCGCCCCGGTGAAGTTCGACAGCGTGCTGAACATCGTGGTCGGCGTGAACGAGCATCTCTACGACCCCGCGCGCCACCCCATCGTCACCGCCGCCTCCTGCACCACCAATTGCCTGGCGCCGCTGGTGAAGGTGGTGCACGAGGCGATCGGCATCCGGCACGGCCAGATCACCACCATCCATGATCCGACCAACACCAATGTCGTGGTGGATGCGCCGCACAAGGATCTGCGCCGCGCGCGCTCGGCCATGCTGTCGTTGCAGCCGACAACGACGGGCAGTGCGACGGCCATCGCGCTGATCTATCCGGAGCTGAAGGGCAAGCTGGATGGCCATGCGGTGCGCGCCCCGGTGCTCAACGCATCGCTCACCGATTGCGTCTTCGAGATGCGGCGGGAGACGACGGTGGCGGAGGTGAACGCCCTCTTCGCCGCGGCCGCCGACGGCCCGCTCGCCGGCATCCTGGGCTTCGAGCCGCGCCCGCTCGTCTCCGCCGATTATGCCCGGGACACGCGGAGCTCCATCGTGGATGGTCTCTCCACCCTCGTCACGGATGGCACGCTGCTCAAACTCTATGCCTGGTATGACAATGAGATGGGCTATGCCTGCCGCATGGTGGACCTGGCCTGCCACATGGAGCGCGTGGGGCTGTGAGGAACTACGGCATCGTCACCGCCGCCTATTGGGGCTTCACGCTGACCGATGGCGCGCTGCGGATGCTGGTGCTGCTGCATTTCTTCCGCCTCGGCTTCTCGCCCTTCACGCTGGCTTTCCTCTTCCTGCTCTATGAGGCGGCCGGCGTGGTGGCGAACCTGATCGGCGGCTGGCTCGCCACGCGCTTCGGCATCGCGCGCATGCTGGCCGTCGGCCTCGCCACGCAGATCCTGGGCTTCCTGCTGCTTTCGGCCGTCTCGCCCGATTGGGGGATGGCGCTCTCCGTCGCCTGGGTCGTGCTGGCGCAGGGGCTCTGCGGCGTCGCGAAGGATCTGACGAAGACGGCCAGCAAATCCGCCATCAAGCTGACCGCGCCCGATGCGAGCGGCACCCTCTTCAAATGGGTCGCCTTCTTCACCGGCAGCAAGAACGCCATGAAGGGCCTGGGCTTCTTCCTGGGCGGGCTGCTGCTGGAGGCGCTGGGCTTCCAGGGCGCGCTCTGGCTGATGGCGGCGCTGCTCGGCGCGGTCCTCGCTGGCGTGGTGCTCGCGCTGCCGCCGCTGATGGGCAAGGCGCGCGCCTCGAAATCCGCGCGCGAGCTCTTCGCCCGCAACCGCGGCGTGAACCTGCTGGCCGCCGCGCGCGTCTTTCTCTTCGGCGCGCGGGATGTGTGGTTCGTCGTCGGCCTGCCGGTCTTCCTCTACGCGGCTGGCTGGAGCTTCGCGATGGTGGGCGGGTTCCTGGCCCTCTGGACCATTGGCTACGGCGTCATCCAGGCAGCGACCCCGGCGCTGGTGCGCCGCAGCGCGGATGGGCTGAGCGCCGAGGTCCCGGCGGCGCGCGCCTGGTCGCTGGCCCTCGCGCTGATCCCGGCCGGCCTCGCGCTGCTGCTGGCGGGCGGTGCGCCGCGTCCGGACCTGCTGGTGCCTGCCGGCCTCTGCCTCTTCGGCCTCGCCTTCGCGGTGAATTCCTCGCTGCATTCCTACCTGGTGCTGGCCTATGCGGGCAGCGAGAAGGCGGCGGAGGATGTCGGCTTCTACTACGCCGCCAATGCGCTCGGCCGTTTCGGGGGCACGCTGCTCTCCGGCCTGCTCTACGGCTGGGGCGGCATCTCTGCCTGTCTGATCGGCTCAAGCCTGATGCTGGCTGCCTGTTGGTTGGTCACCCTCTTGCTGCCCACCCGCGCTTTGGCGCCGGGGGCGGCATAAACCGCTGGCCCGCCCAGGCTGATCCGCTAGTCTTCGCCCGCCGCTGCGCCAAGGAGCCCCCCGCATGCATCGTCGCTTCCTCGCCACCGCCGCTGCCCTGATCATGGGCGCGCTCTCCCTCCCGGCCGAGGCGCAGCAGCGCACGCGCCTCACCGTCTACACTGCCCTCGAGAACGAGCAGCTTGCCCCCTTCAAGGCGGCGGCCGAGGCCGCGGTGCGCGACATCGAGATCGCCTGGGTGCGCGACAGCACCGGCGTCATCACCGCCCGCCTGCTGGCCGAGCGCGCCAATCCCCGCGCCGACGTGGTCTGGGGCCTCTCCGCCTTCTCGCTGCTGCAGATGGAAGCGCTCGACATGCTCGAGCCCTATACGCCGCGCGGTGCCGAGGCGCTGCGCCCCAACATGCGGAGCGACCGCAGCCCGATGACCTGGACCGGGATGGACGCCTTCGTCGCCACCGTCTGCTACAACACCGCCATTGCCCGGCAGCGGAACCTGCCGCGCCCGACCACCTGGACCGACCTGCTGAACCCCGCCCTGCGCGGGCAGATCGCCATGCCCAACCCCTCCTCCTCGGGCACCGGCTTCCTGACGATCGCCGGCTGGATCAACAGCATGGGCGAGGAGCGCGCCTGGCAGTTCATGAACAGCCTGCACGAGAACATCCAGGTCTATACCCATTCCGGCTCGGCCCCCTGCAACAACGCGGCGCGCGGCGAATACGGCATGGGCATCTCGCTTGACATGCGGGCCGTCACGCTGCGCAACCAGGGGGCGCCCATCGAGATCATCGTGCCGACGGATGGCGTGGGCTTCGACCTGGAGGCGACGGCCATCATGCGCGGCACGCGCAACCTGGCCGCCGCCCAGCGCCTCGCCGATTTCGCGGTGAGCCGCGAGGCGATGACCGTCTATGGCCGCTTCTACGCGCTGCTGGCGCTCCCCGGCGTCACCGCCAGCGTGCAGGGCTACCCGGCCGACTTCGAGCAGCGCCTGGTCAATGTGAACTTCCGCGAGATGGGGGCGGCGCGGGAGCGAATCCTCGCCGAATGGAACCGCCGCTTCGACAACAAATCCGCGCCGCGGAACTGAGCGCCGCATGCTGCGCCTGCCCGAGCCCTTCCTGAATGTGGCCGGGCTCGGCCGTGATTTCGGCCGCTTCACCGCCGTGCAGGAGGTGCAGCTTGCCGTGGCCGAGGGTGAATTCCTCTGCCTGCTCGGCCCCTCCGGTTGCGGCAAGACGACGCTCTTGCGGATGATCGCGGGGCTGGAGGCGCCGAGCCGCGGGCGGATCTTCCAGGCAGGGCGGGAGGTGACGCATCTGCCGCCGGCCGCGCGGGATTTCGGCATCGTCTTCCAGTCCTACGCGCTCTTCCCGAACATGACCGTCGCCGCGAATGTCGGCTACGGGCTGCGTGGCCCCGCCTGGCCGCGCGCGCGGGCCGAGGCGCGGGTGGCGGAATTGCTGGCGCTTGTCGGGCTCTCGGCGCAGGCGGCGCGCTACCCCGCGCAGATCTCGGGCGGGCAGCAGCAGCGCGTGGCGCTGGCCCGCGCGCTGGCGAACGAGCCCGGCCTTCTGCTGCTGGACGAGCCGCTCTCGGCGCTGGATGCCATCGTGCGGCTGCACCTCCGGCAGGAGCTGCGCGGGCTGCAGCGCCGCCTGGGCATCACCACCATCATGGTCACGCATGACCAGGAGGAGGCGCTGAGCCTGGCCGATCGCGTGGCGGTGATGGATCGCGGTCGCATCATGCAACTCGGCACGCCGGAGGAGGTCTATGCCCATCCGGCCAATCCCTTCGTGGCGGGCTTCGTCGGGCGCAGCACCAGCTTCGAGGCGGTGGTGGAGGGCGCGGGGGTGCGCCTCGCCGATGGCACGCATCTGCCGGCCCTGGCGGCGCCCGACCATGCGCCCGGCACCGCGGTGCGCGTCTTCATCCGGCCCGAGGATGTGGCGTTGGGCGGCGCGGGCGCGCTGACCGGCCGGCTGACCGGCATCGAGTATCTGGGCCCGGTCTGCCGGCTGGAGCTGCATGCGGCCGGCCTCAGCTGGCAGGCGGAGGTGGCGCCGCGCGCCTTGCAGGGCGTGGCCCTGGGCGCCGAGATCCCGCTCACTTTGCCGCCCGACAAGCTGATGCTCTTCGCCCCGGATGTCTGAGGCGCTGCCCGCCCCGCGCGGCGGCCTGCTGAGCGAGGCGGCGCTGCTGCGCCTCTGCCTCTGGTTCGCCGCGCTGCTGCTGGCGGTGGGCCTCGCCCTGCCGCTCGCGACCCTGCTCGCCCGCGCCTTCCTCGGCGCGGATGACGAATTCGTGGGGCTGCGGCACTTCGCCGCCTATGCGGCGACGCCCGCGCTGCTGGTCTCGGCCTGGAACAGCACCTGGACGGCGGCGCTGACCACCGTGATCGTCGTGCCCATCGCCTTCCTCTTCGCCTATGGCCTCACGCGCTCGCGCATGCCGGGGCGGCCGGCGTTCCGTGCGGTGATGCTGATCCCGATCCTCGCCCCCTCGCTGCTGCCCGCGCTCTCGCTCATCTACCTCTTCGGCAACCAGGGGCTGCTGCGCGTCCTGATGCCGGAGGGGGCGAGCATCTATGGCGCGCCCGGCATCGTCATGGCGCAGGTGATCCATACCTTCCCGCATGCCGCCATCATCCTCTCCGTGGCGCTCGGCATGGCGGATGCGCGATTGTTCGAGGCGGCCGAGACGCTGAAGGCGGGGCGGCTGCGCATCTTCCGCGACGTCACGCTGCCCGCCGCGCGCTACGGCCTCGTCTCCGCCACCGTCGTCGTCTTCACGCTGGTGGTGACGGATTTCGGGATTCCCAAGGTGATCGGCGGGCAGTTCCCGGTGCTGGCGACCGATGTCTACAAGCAGGTGATCGGCCAGCAGAATTTCTCCATGGGGGCGGTGGTGGCGCTGGTGCTGCTGCTGCCGGCGCTCTTCTCCTTCCTCGCCGAGCGCTGGGCGCAGCGGATGCAGGCGGGCGCGATCTCAGGCCGCGCCGTGCTCTATGTCGCCAAGCCGCGCCTCGCACGGGACCTGCCGCTGTTCCTGCTCTGCCTGGCGGTGGCGGCGGTGCTGCTCGGCATCGTCGCCATGGCGGCCTGGGGCTCGCTGATCCGCTTCTGGCCCTACAATATGAGCCTCACCCTCGCGAATTACGACTTCGCGCGCTTCGATTCCGAGGGCTGGGGCTCGCTCTGGACCTCCGTCTCCATGGCGGGGCTGGCGGCGCTCCTCGGCACGCCGGTGGTCTTCATCACCGCCTATCTGCTGGAGCGTGGCGCGGCGGGCGGCGCCGTTTCGGGCTTCGTGCGCGTGGCCGCGATCGCGCCGCTCGCGGTGCCCGGGCTGGTGCTGGGCCTCGCCTATATCCTGTTCTTCAACCACCCGGCCAATCCGCTGGGCTTCCTCTACGGCACGCTCGCCATCCTCGTGCTGAACTGCGTGGTGCATTTCTACACGGTGGCGCACCTCACCGCCGTCACCGCCATCCGCCAGCTCGATCCGGAATTCGAGGCGGTGGGCGCCAGCCTGCGCGTGCCACGCCGGGTGACCTTCGGGCGTGTCACCGTGCCGATCAGCCTGCCGGCCATCCTCGAGATCGCCGTCTATCTTTTCGTGAATGCGATGACGACGGTCTCGGCCGTGGTCTTCCTCTACGGGCCGGGCAGCAAGCCCGCCTCCGTCGCCGTCGTGCAGATGGACGAGGCGGGGCAGATCGCCGCCGCCGCCGCCATGGCCTGCGTCATCCTTGGAATCACGGCCAGCGTGAAGATCCTGCAGATCGGCGTGGTGCGGCTGATGACGAGCCGCGCGGGGTGGCGCGCGGGGCGCTGACCGATCAGCGCATCACCCAGCCGCCCGAGAAGGGGAACACCTGCCCCACGAAGAAGTCGCTCTCCCCGCCGGCGAGAAACAGCGCGAGGGCCGCGGATTCCCAGCCATGCGCGAGGCGGCCGATGGGTGTCGCCCGCATCCGTTCCTTGAAGGTCTCGGTCGCCTGGAAGCTCTCGGGGAAGTAGGTCGGGTTGTTCACATGGGTCTGCGCGATGGCGTTGACCTGCACATTGTGCGGCGCGACCTCCACGCCGACATCCTGCACATAGGCGAGCTGCGCCCCGCGCGCCGAGCCATAGGCCGTGTAGTTGGGCATGCCGCGGAGCGCCGAGGCGCTGCCGATGACGACGATCTTGCCGTGCCGGCGTTCGATCATCTGCGGCAGCACCGCGCGCACCAGGCGGTGCAGCGGGAAGACCATCGCCTCATACATGGCGCGGAAGGTCGCGTCGTCCGTCTCCAGCACCGAGCGGTCGGGCCGGATGGCGGCGAGGTTGGCGACGAGGATGTCCACATGCCCGGCTTCCGCGATCAGCGCCTCGGCCGCGCCGGGGGCGATGAGGTCGCGGTCATCGGCGATCACCTCGGCGCCCTCCCGGCGGAAGGTGGTGAGAAGGTCGGGCCCCATGAAGGCGCTGACCTGGGTGATGACGGCGCGTTTGCCCTGAAGCCGCATGGCCTGCCTCCCTGTGCCGGACGTGGCTGGAGGTTGCCAGAGATGGCGCAGGGACAAAAAGGGCTTGATGCGGCGCGGAGCCGCGCGCCGCCCAGCCGGGCCCTCCGTGTCTCAGCTCGGGGGCGGCAGCATGGAGGGATCGCCCGCGGCGATCTCCCGCACCACCGCATGCGCCTCGGCGATGAAGAGCCGTGCGGCCGCGCTCGGCCGGCTGCTGCCAAGGCGCGTCCCACCAGGCTGCGCGCCATCCGTGACCGCGCGTTGGCGGCGGGCAAGGCCATCCGCACCTCCAACCACGGCAATGCCTGGGCGATCTACGTCATCGACCCCGAGGGCAATGCCCTGGAGGTCGTCGCGACCTCGCCCTACCCGATGCAACAGCCCTTCGACCTGGACGCGGCGGATACCGAGATCCCGGCCGCGACCGCCGGCCTCAGAAGGTGATGCCGCGCGCCGCCAGCGCCTTGAGGAAGTTGGGCTCGGGGTTGGGCAGGGGCGGCAGGTCCCAGCTGCCGGTGCCGATCGGGCGGATGTCGCGGTCCACCGGCACTTCGACGAGGTAGGGCACGTTCGCCTTCACCGCCATGGCGATGGCGTCCTCCAGCTCGCCCGCATGGGTCACGCGGTGCGAGGCCACGCCCATGCTCTTCGCCATCATCGCGAAATCGGGGCTGTAGCTCTCGCCCGTGCGCTGGATCTCGAAGGCGGTGGCGAGTTCGCGCCCGCCGAACATGCCGTGCTGGATGTCGCGGATCGAGCAGAAGCCGGAATTGTTCCACACCACCCAGACGACGGGGATGCCGTATTCCACCGCCGTCGCCAGCGCGTGCGGCGTCATCAGGAAGGAGCCATCGCCGACCACGGCCACGCAGGGCCGATCCGGCGCGGCGAGCTTCGCGCCCAGGATGCCGGAGGTCGCGAAGCCCATGGCCGCGAAGCCCCAGCTATGGATCAGGTGGCGCGGGCGCAGCGTGTCCATCAGCTGGATGATCCAGTTGTGGTGCACGCCCACATCGCTCGCCACCACCGCGTTTTCCGGCACGGCCCGGGACAGCGCGGCCATCAGACGCTCGGGGCGCAGCGGCATCTGGTCCGACAATGCGAGGCTCGACTGGTATTCGCGCCAGACCTCACGCCCGCGGGCCAGGCGATCAAACCAGGCGCCGCCTTCGCGCGGGCCGCCGGTGCGGGCCTCGGCCATTTCCAGCATGAGTTCCAGGCTCGCCTTGGCATCGCCCAGGATGCCGTATTCCGTCGGGTAGTTGCGGCCGATCTCGGTGGGGTCGATGTCGATCTGGATGAGCTTGGAGGGCGGAATGGAGAGCGTGTAGCCATCCAGCCAGGCGCTCGTCGCGCGGTCATCGAAGGAGAAGCCGAGGGCGAGGATCACATCGGCATTGCGCGTCGCGTCATTCGCCGCATAGGCGCCGTTGCGGCCGATCGCGCCGAAGGCCAGGCGATGCCGGTCGGGGATGGCGCCCTTGCCATTGGGGCTGGTGACGACGGGAATGCCCGTGCGCTCGGCGAAGGCCAGCAGCGCGTCGCAGGCCTTGCCCAGGATCACGCCCTGGCCCGCGATGATGACGGGCTGCGTGGCCTTGAGCAGCATGTCGAGCGCGGCGCAGAGCGCCTTCGGGTTGCCCGGCGCGCCGTTGATGACCGCCTTCACGGTGGAGGAGGGGACGACCGATGCCTCCTCGACGAAGACGTTCAGCGGCACGTCCAGGTTCACCGGGCCGGGGCGGCCGGCGGTCAGCTGGTCCCAGGCCTGCGTGACCGCCAACTGCACCATGTCGGCGCGCATCGGCTGGTAGCTGCGCTTGACGTAGGGGCGGATCACGCTCGGGAAATCGCCCTGGAAGTGGCGGCCCGTCTCCTGGAAGGGGCCGCGGTTGAACTGGCCTGTCGGCACATTGCCGGTGATCGCCAGGAAGGCGGAGCTGTCCATCATGGCGGCGGCCAGCGCCACCACCAGATTGGCCGAGCCCGGCCCGCAGGAGGTGAAGGTCGCCACCGGCTCGCCCTTCACCTTGTAGTAGGCGTCGGCCATGTGGCCGGCGGTCTGCTCGTGATGGGTGGAGATGGTCTTGATGCGGTTCTGCGCCTTGAAGGCCGCATCCATGAAGCCCGTGATGCCATGGCCGCAGAGACCGAACAGATAGGGCACGCCCTGCTTGGTCAGGTGATCCACGATGATGTCGGCGCCGTTCATCAGCGTGGCGCGGCTCTGGCTGTCCATGAGTTTCTCTCCCGGGTGTCGTGTCGTTGAAATCAGGCGGCGGCCGAGCTTGGGCTGCCGAGCATGCGCGAGACCTGCAGCGCCGCGGCCTTGACGCGCGGCAGCACCGCCGCGCACCGCGCCGCATCCATGCGGCTCGCGGGTGCGGAGATGCCGAGCGCCGCACTCGGCCGGCCGGTCTGGTCGGTGATCGGGGCGGCCAGGCAGCGCAGGCCGGGCTCGATCTCCTCGGCATCCGGGGCCCAGCCCTGCTGGCGGATCTGATGCAGCGCTTCGCGCAGCGCCTCGGGCGTGGTGATGGTGGCGGGCGTGAAGCGGGGCAGGCCATGGCGGGCGATGATCGCCTCCACCTCCGCATCGGGAAGATAGGCCATGAGCAGCTTGCCGAGCGCGCTCGCATGGGCGGGGCTGCGCTTGCCCACGCGCGAATGCATCCGCACGGCGTGCGTCCCCTCGACGACCTGCACGGTGACGACCTCGCCCTCATGCAGGATGCCGACATGCACCGTCTCGCCGGTCTCCTCGGCGAGCGCCTGGATGGGGGGCAGGGATTGCCAGCGCAATTGCTCCTGCCGGACGGCGGCATTGCCCAGCGCATGCAGCGCGAGGCCGGGCACGTGCCGGCCATTCGCATCCTTCGCCAGGAAGCCGGCGGCTTCCAGCGTGTGCAGCACGCGGAACAGCGTCGCCTTGTTCTGGCCGAGCTCGGTCGCGAGTTCGGCGAGGCTCCAGGAGGGGCGGCGCGCGAAGCAGCCGATCACCTCCAGCCCGCGATGGAGCGAGGCGAGGTGGTAGGGGTCTTTTGCGCCGGTGGTCATGTCGGTCTTTCGCTCAGCGGAACGCATCGGCGTGATGATACGCTTGACCGCGCCAGGCGAAAAGGGTTTCGATATACGAAACGGGTGGACGCCAGCCGCGCCACCCCGCACACTGCCCATCACGTCCAGGAAAGGCGGGCCGAAGATGCCCGCACACAGGGAGAAGACCGGATGAAGAAGCGCGTCCTTGCCGCCGCGGCGGCGCTTTGGCTGGGCTTGGCACCCCAGGCCCAGGCCCAGGAATTCCCCAGCCGCACCATCAACATGATCGTGGTCTTCGCTCCCGGCGGCGCCACCGACGTGCTGGCCCGCATCGTCGCACAGCACATGACGCGCACGCTCGGCCAATCGGTCGTGGTCGAGAACGTGACGGGTGCCGGCGGCACCATCGGTGGCACGCGCGGCGCCAATGCGGCGCCCGATGGCTATACGCTCACCGTCGGCAGCCTCGGCAGCCATTCCGCCTCGGCCTCCATCTACCGCAACCCGGGCTATGACCCGCGCGAGCTGCAGCCGATCGGCCTGATCGCCGGCACGCCCATGTTCTTCGTGGTGCGCAACGGGCTGCCGGCGCGGACCATGCAGGAATTCCTGGCCCTGACGCGCGAGAATCCGGGCCGCGTTTCCAACGCCAATGCCGGCGTGGGCAGCACCAACCACCTGGGCTGCGCGCTCTTCTCGCACGTCACCGGCGTGCGGATGAACGAGATCCCCTATCGCGGCGAGGGCCCGGCGCTGAACGACATCGTGGCCCAGCAGGTGGACAGCGCCTGCCTGCTGGCACCGGCCGCCGTCCCGCAGATCGCCTCCGGCACCATGCGGGGCCTGGCCGTCGCCGCCACCACGCGCAACCCCAATGCGCCGAACGTGCCCTCGGCCGTCGAGGCCGGGGTGCCGGAATATGTCTTCCAGGGGTGGAACGCCATCTTCGCGCCGCGGGGCACGCCCGCCCCCGTCGTCGCGCGCCTGAACGCCGCGCTGCGCGCCGCGCTGGAGGACCCCGCCATCATCCGCCGCATCGAGGAGCTGGGCTCCATCCCCGCGCGGCCCGACCAGCGCAGCCCCGAGGCCTTGCAGGCCCTGGTGCGGAGCGAGGTGGAGCGCTGGGCGACGGTGATCCGCGCCGCCGGCATCCAGCCGCAATAGCGCATGATCGGCTGAGCCGCTTCGCCGACACGGCGATCATCCTCCCGGTACGTTTTCAAGTGCAGGCGGCTCCGGCCGCCTGCTAGCCTCCCGCCAACAAGACGGGAGAGAGACGATGATCCAGCGCCGCGGCCTTCTGGCCGCCAGCACGCTTCTGGCGACACCTGCCCTGGGGCAGGGCGCCTGGCCCAACCGCCCCGTGCGCGTCATCGTCGCCTTCCCGCCCGGCGGCTCGCTCGATGTGATGACGCGCCTCGCCTGCGAGGTGATGACGCAGCGTCTGGGCCAGAGCTTCGTCGTGGAAACCCGCAGCGGCGCCTCGGGCAATATCGGCACCGAGGCCCTGGCCCGCGCGACGCCCGATGGCTACACCATCGGCACGGTCAGCATGCACAACATCGTGATCAACCCGATGCTGTTCACGCGCCTTCCCTTCGATCCCGCCAAGGACTTCCAGTGGATCAGCGCCATGTGGGACCTGCCGAATGTGGCGGTGGTGCCGGCGCAGCATGTGCCCGCGCGCACGCTGATGGAATTCCTGGCCTGGGCGCGCGAGCGGCCGGGCGGCATCAGCTATGGCTCCTCCGGCGTGGGTACGACGATCCATCTCTCGGGCGCCTTCCTGCTCAACCGTGGCGGCATCCAGGGCACGCATGTGGCCTTCCGCGGCGCCGCGCAGACCATCCCGGCCATGCTCTCGGGCGACATCCAGGTGGCGGTGGACAACCTCGCCAGCTACACGCCCGTCATCGCGGAAGGCCGCATCCGTGCGCTGGCCGTGACCATGCCCGAGCGCTGGCCGACGCTGCCCGACGTGCCGACCATGGCGGAGGCTGGGCTCGACAATTTCAACGTCAGTCCCTGGCACCTCTGGGCCGCGCCCGCCGGCACGCCGCGCGCCGTGGTGGATCGCCTGAGCCAGGAAATCCGCACCGCCTTCGCCGATCCGGCCTTGCAGCAGCGCGCGATTTCCATCGGCACGCGGCTGACGGGCACCACGCCCGAGCAGGTGGCCGAGCGCCTCCAGCGCGAGACGCCGCGCTGGGCCGAGATGGTGCGGATCTCGGGCGCTACGCCGGAATAGAAGCGCCGAGATAGGCGAGGCGCGCCTGCTCGATTTCGGCGAGCTTGGCGTGGAAGGCGCTCCAGTCGTCGCGCTCGGCGATGGGTTCCCACAGCGCCTCCACCTGCTCGATCAGCAGGGTCGCCGGGCCTTCGCCGTCGAAATAAGAATGGTCGGGGGCGGCGCGCTCGTAGCTGGCGAGGGCGGCGCGCACCGGGCCCCAGGCGGCATGCGGATAGTCGCGCTGCCGCCCGCCGCGCCAGTCGAAGAAGGCGCGCTCGAAGGGCGCCTCGCTCTCCAGCAGCGCGGTGAAGAACAGGCCTGAGAGCGCCGCGTCGCGCTCCGCCTCGATGGGCTTGAGGCCGAGCCGCCAGAGCACGGCGCGCGCGAATTCCGCCTGCACCAGCGCGCCGAAGCCATGCAGCGATTCCTCCAGGCGTGCTTTCAGGTCCGTCTCGCCCGCGAGCGGCAAGAGGCAGCCGCCAAGCCGCGCCAGGTTCCAGAGCAGCGTCTCCGGCTGGCGGCCGAAGGCGTAGAGGCCGCCATAGTCGAAATAGGCGGCGGTGAACTTCGGATCATAGGTCGGCAGGAAGCGCCAGGGGCCGTAGTCGAAGCTCTCGCCGGTGATGTTGATGTTGTCCGTGTTCAGCACGCCATGCACGAAGCCCGCCGCCATCCACTGCGCCCCCATGCGCGCCACGCGGCGGCACACCTCCGCGAAGAAGCGCGCGGCGCGCTCGGGCTCCGCCGTGGCCGTGGCCTCGGGCAGGTAGTGCCGCACCGCATGCGCGACCAGTGCGCTGATCGAGGCGGCATCGCCCAGATAGGCGAAGCGCTGGAAGGTGCCGATGCGGATATGCGAATGGCTGAGCCGCACCAGCACCGAGGCGCGGGTGGGCGAGGGCTCGTCATGGCGTTGCAGCGCCTCGCCCGTCTCGATCAGCGAGAAGCTCTTGGAGGTGTTGACGCCGAAGGCCTCCAGCAGCGAGGTCGCCAGAACCTCGCGCACGCCGCCCTTGAGCGTGAGGCGGCCATCGGCGGTGCGTGACCACGGCGTCTGCCCGCTGCCCTTGGTGCCGAAATCGAGCAGCCGCCCGTCCTCAAGGTCGTGCATCTGGGCGAACAGGAAGCCGCGCCCATCGCCGAGATCGGGGTTGTAGTGGCGGAACTGGTGCCCGTGATAGCGCAGCGCGAGCGGGTGATCGAAGCTGCCGGGCAGGGGCTCGAAACGGCCGAAATGCGCGATCCATTCCTCATCCGTCAGGCCATCCAGGCCAAGGCGCGCGGCCTGGCGCTGGTCCCGGTGGCGGATGATGTGGGTGGGGAAGCGTGCCGCCCCCACCACGTCGAAGAATTCGCCCCCGAGATCGGCATGGGTGCGGGCGGGGCGGAAGCTTTGGCTGATCGGCATGGGGCCTGTTATCGCAGAAGCGGGGATGGGGGTAAGCTCCTCGCAACATCGGAGGTTTCCATGGCGCTGCAACATGTCATCGGTCTGGATCACGTCGTCGTCTCGGTGCGGGATCTCGACACCGCGGCCAGCGCCTGGCGCGCGCTCGGCTTCACCATCTCGCCGCGCGGGACGCACAGCCCACACATGGGCTCGGCCAACTACACCATCATGTTCGGCGAGGATTACATGGAGCTGCTCGGCGTGCTGGCGCCGACCGAGCACAACGCCGCCATGCGCGAATGGCTGGCCGAGCAGGAGGGGATCGAGCGCGCGGCCTTCACCGCGCTGGATGCCGCGGCCGGCGTGGCCGAACTCCAGGCCATGGGCGTCGCCGCCATCGGCCCGATTGCCTTCGGCCGCCCGGTTGAACTGCCCGATGGGCGCATGGCCGAGGCGCGCTTCAACGTGATGCGCTGGCCTGTCGGCCTCCGCCCGGGCGGCTTGCGCATCTTCGCCTGCCAGCACCTGACGCGCGAGAATGTGTGGGTGCCCTCGCTGCTCCGGCATGCGAATGGCGCGACCCGCATCCTGCGCCTGGAGATGCTGACGGCCGATCCGCGCGCGGCCGCGGCCGAGATGGGCGGGCTGATCGCGCAGTCGCCCCGCCAGGAGGCGGATGGCGCCTGGGCATTGCCGACCGGCCCGAACCGCGCCGATCTCGTCTTCCTCGACCGCGCCATCCTCGCCGCGCGCCATCCGGGTGTGCCGCTGGAGGGGTTGCCGCAGGAAGGCGCCGCCGCCCTGGTGCTGGGCACCAGCGACCTCGCCGCCGCCGCCCGCGCGCTGGGCGTGGCGCCGGGCGCCACCGTGGCGGTGCCGGCGGCGCGCGCGACGGGCGTGCTGTTGCGCTTCCTGCCGGGCTAGCCCGCGTGTGGCCCGGGGGGGCGCGTGGAACCCTTCCTCCACACGGCCGGTGCGGGCGCCCTGGTCGCCAAGCGCGATGATTGACGCATGCCCTGCCACACGCCCATGCTGCGATGCACCCAAATGAGGATGATGCGCATGGAATTCTCCCGCCGCGCCGCGATGCTCACCTCGGCCGCCATTGCCGCCAGCGTGAACCTCCCCGAGGCCGCCCTCGCGCAGGAAACGCCGCGCCGCGGCGGCACGATGACGGTGCATTTCGCCACCGAGCAGCGCATCCTGAACCCGAGCCTCCAGGCCTCCACCGGCGTCTACATCGTCGGCGGCAAGATCCAGGAGCCGCTGGTGGACCTGGACGCGCAGGGCCGGCCGGCGCCTTGCCTCGCCACCGCCTGGGAATCCTCGCCCGACGGCAAGACCATCACCTTCCGCCTGCGCCAGGGCGTGACCTGGCATGATGGGCGGCCCTTCACCTCGGCGGATGTGCAGTTCACCGCCATGGAGATGTGGAAGAAGATCCTGAACTACGGCACCGCGCTGCAGCTCTTCCTCGAGGCGGTCGAGACGCCGGACGCGCACACCGCCGTGTTCAAGTATTCTCAGCCCATGCCGCTGAACCTGCTGCTGCGCGCCCTGCCGGACCTCGGCTACATCTCGGCCAAGCACATCTACGAGGGCACGGATATCCGGCAGAACCCGGCCAATACCGCGCCCATCGGCACCGGCCCCTTCCGCTTCGTGCAGTATGAGCGCGGCCAGTTCATCATCGCCGAGCGCAACCCGAACTATTGGCGCGAGAACCAGCCCTACCTGGACCGCGTGGTCTGGCGCGTCATCACCGACCGCTCGGCCGCCGCCGCGCAGATGGAGGCGGGGCAGATCCTGTACAGCCCCTTCTCCGCGCTGGCGCTGGCCGATCTCGCGCGCCTCGGCCGCGATCCGCGCTTCGAGGTGACGACGCGCGGCAATGAGGGCAACCCGCGCACCAACACGCTGGAATTCAATTTCCGCAACCCGATCCTCGCCGATCTCCGCGTCCGGCGCGCCATCGCGCATGCGATGAACATCCCCTTCTTCATCGAGAATTTTCTCAGCCCGAACTTCGCCAAGCTGGGAACGGGGCCCATCCCTTCCGTCTCCACAGATTTCTACCCGACCGGCATGCCGCAATACGGCTTCGACCGCGCGGCCGCGAACCGCCTGCTGGACGAGGCCGGGCACCGGCGCGGCGCGGGCGGCGTGCGCTTCACGCTGCGCCTCAACCCCGCCCCATGGGGCGAGGACATCGCCCTCTTCACCACCTTCATCCAGCAGAGCCTGCAGGAGGTGGGCATCCGCGTGGAGGTCGTGCGGCTCGATGCGGCCGGCTTCCTGCGCACCGTCTACAATGACTGGAACTTCGACCTCGCCACCGGCTGGCACCAGTACCGCAACGACCCTGCCGTCTCGACCACGGTCTGGTATCGCTCCGGTTCGCCGCGTGGAGCTCCGTGGACGAACCAGTGGGGCGTCACCGACCCCGAGCTGGATGCGATCATCGACAGCGCCGCGACCGAGCTGGACCCCGGCCGCCGCAAGGCGCGCTATGCCGATTTCGTGCGCCGCGCCAATACGGAGCTGATGCTCTGGATGCCGATCGAGCAGCTCTTCATGACCTGCATCAACCGGCGCTGCCGCAACCACTCCAACACGCCGCGCTGGGGCTCCTCCTCCTGGCATGACCTCTGGCTGGCGTCATAGGTCAGGGTGCGGATCCTCTCGCTTGCGGGGCGGCGGCTCGCCGCCTCGCTGCCCTCCCTCCTGATCATCCTCGTCGGCGTCTTCCTGCTGCTGCAGCTGGCGCCGGGCGATGCGGTGGACGCCCTCATCGCCCAGATGGGCGGCGGCGGCGATGCGGCGGCGATGCGCGCGGCACTCGGCCTCGACCAGTCGGTCGCCGCGCAGCTCGCGCAATATCTCTGGCGGCTGGTGCGCTTCGACCTCGGCTTCTCCACCATCTACGGCAAGCCGGTCGCGACCGTGATCTTCGAGCGACTGCCGGCGACGCTGCTGCTGATGACCTCCTCGCTCTCCTTCGCCTTCTTCTTCGGGCTGCTGTTCGGCGTGATCGCCGCACGGCGGGTGAACCGCTGGCCCGATACGGTGATCTCCACCATCGGCCTGCTGTTCTACGCGACCCCGTCCTTCTGGTTCGGGCTGATGGCGATCGTGCTCTTCGCAGTCCATCTGCAATGGCTGCCGGCCGGCGGCTATGAGAGCGTGGGCGAGGGGCTGACGGGGCTCGCCCGCGCCCTCGACATCGCGCGGCATTTCGTGCTGCCGACGCTCACGCTCGGCCTCATCTTCCTCGCCATCTACCTGCGGATCATGCGCGCCTCGATGCTCGAGGTGCTCACGCTCGATTTCGTCCGCACGGCGCGGGCCAAAGGGCTGGATGAGACGCGCGTCGTGGTTCGCCATGTGCTGCGCAACGCCATGCTGCCCATGGTCACGCTGATCGGCCTGCAGGCGGGCACCATGCTGGGCGGCTCGGTGGTGGTGGAAAGCGTGTTCTCTCTGCCCGGCCTCGGGCGCCTGGCCTATGAGGCGGTGGTCCAGCGCGACCTGAACACGCTGCTCGGCATCGTCTTCATCTCCGCGCTGCTGGTGATCTTCGTGAACTTCCTGGTGGACCTGGTCTATGCCCGGCTCGACCCCAGGATCGCCGGCCGATGAAGCGCTTCCTGCGCAACTATGTCCGCAGCCCGGCGGCCGTGATCGGCCTCATCCTGCTGCTCATCATCGTCTTCATGGCGGTCAGCGCCGACTGGTTCTTCCCGCGCGACCCGCTGGGCCTGGCCGGCCGCCCGCTGCAATGGCCAGGCCAGAATCCGCGCTTCTGGCTCGGCACCGACAATTCGGGGCGCGACATCGCGGCGCAGATCTTCCATGGCGCGCGCATCTCGCTGTTGATCGGCCTGGTCGCGACCTCGATCGCGGTCACCATCGGCATCATGATCGGCGCCATCGCCGGCTATTACGGCGGCTGGGTGGATGATGTGCTGATGCGCGTCACGGAAGCCTTCCAGACCCTGCCGAACTTCCTGCTTCTGCTGCTCTTCGTCTCGATCTTCGGCTCGGAGCTGATGACGGTGGTGATCGCAGTCGGCGCCGTCTCCTGGCCGGCGCCGGCGCGGCTCACGCGGGCCGAATTTCTCTCGTTGCGCTCGCGCGAATTCGTCGAGGCCTGTCACACGCTCGGCATGCGCGACCGGCAGATCATCTTCCGCGAGATCCTGCCCAACGCGCTGCCGCCCGTCATCGTCTATGCCAGCGTGGTGATGGCCGTCGCCATCCTGCTGGAGGCGGCGCTGGCCTTCCTGCGCCTCTCGGACCCGAACGTTGCCTCCTGGGGGAACCTGATCGGCCTCGGGCGCGATGTTCTGCGGACGCAGTGGTATGTCTCGGCCATTCCGGGCGTCGCGATCCTGGTGACGGTGCTGGCCGTCTCGCTGGTGGGGCAGGGGTTGAATGACGCACTGAACCCGCGCCTCAAGGGCCGGGGTGGCCCGACATGAGCGCCGTCCTCTCCCTCCAGGGCCTCACCGTCGCGCTGCCCAGGGGCGCCGACCGGCCGCATGCGCTGCGCGAGGTGGACCTCGAACTCCACGCGGGCGAGATCCTCTGCGTCGTGGGCGAATCCGGTTCGGGCAAGTCCATGACGGCGGGTGCCATCATGCGCCTGCTGCCGCCCGGCGTCGCCATCGAGGCGGGCCGCATCCTCTTTGACGGCCGGGACCTCGCCAGCGCGAGCGAGGCGGAGATGCGCGCCATCCGCGGCGCCGGCATCGCCATGGTCTTCCAGGAACCGATGACGGCGCTGAACCCGCTGCGCCCCATCGGCGACCAGATCGGCGAGATGTTCCGCATCCATACGCAGCTCTCCAAGGCGGCGATCGAGGCGAAGGTGCTGGAGCTCCTGGAGGAGGTCCGCATCCCCGACCCTCGGCAGGCCCTGCGCGCCTATCCGCATGAGCTCTCCGGCGGGCAGCGCCAGCGCGCGATGATCGCGATGGCGCTGGCACTGAAGCCGCGCGTCCTGATTTGCGACGAGCCGACCACCGCGCTCGACGTGACGACCCAGGCGCAGATCCTCTCCCTGATCCGGGACCTGCAGCAGCGCCTCGGCACCGCCGTGCTGTTCATCACGCATGATTTCGGCGTGGTGGCCGAGATCGCGGACCGCGTCGCCGTCATGCAGCATGGCCTGGTGGTGGAGCAGGGTGCGGCGCGCGACGTGCTGGAACGCCCGCGGCATGACTACACCAAGGCGCTCATCGCCGCCGTCCCGCCGCTCACCGCCCCGCCCGCCCGCGCCATCGCCGAGGAGGCGATCCTGCGCATCGAGCATGTGAGCAAGACCTATCGCAGCGGCGGCTTCCTTGGCCGGAAGCGGCGCGTGACGCGCGCGGTGCGCGATGTTTCGCTGCTTCTGCCGAAAGGCGGCACGCTCGGCATCGTGGGGGAGAGCGGTTCGGGCAAGTCCACGCTCGCGCGCTGCATCATGCGCCTCGTGAAGCCCGAGGCCGGCGCGATCCGCCTCGGCAACACGGATTTCGCGACACTCTCCAAATCCGAGCTGCGGGCGAGCGCCAAGCGCATGCAGATGGTCTTCCAGGACCCCTATGGCTCGCTCAATCCGCGCCGCCGCGCGGGCGAGCTGGTGGCCCAGGGCCCGATGATCCATGGCATGCCGCGCGAGCAGGCGATGGCCCGCGCGCGCGAGCTCTTCGCCCTTGTCGGCCTCGATCCCGCCGGGGTGGAGCGCTACCCGCATGAATTCTCGGGCGGGCAGCGCCAGCGCATCGGCATCGCCCGCGCGCTCGCCCTGGAGCCCGAGGTGCTGGTGGCGGATGAGCCGGTCTCGGCGCTCGACGTGTCGGTGCAGGCGCAGGTGCTGCGGCTGCTGGCGGAGCTGCGGACCAGGCTGGGCCTCTCCATCATCCTCATCACCCATGATCTGCGCGTGGCCATGCAGGTCTGCGACCTGGTGGCGGTCATGAAGGATGGCGAGGTGGTGGAGCATGGCCCGGTGGCGCGAGTGTTCGCGGCCCCCGAACATCCCTATACTCGGGCGCTCCTTTCGTCCGTGCCGGGGCGGGCTTCCGCGCCGGGACAGGGCTTCGCGACCAGCTGAGGACGCCGGACATGCTGCGTTTCATCCTGCCCGCCCTGCTGCTGGCGATGCCCGCACTCGCGCAGATCACCGCCCTGCCGCCCGAGACCCAGGCCGCGATCCGCGCCATCGGGCCGACCATGGGCGCCGAGGGTGTCACCCGCACCGCGGCCGCGCTCGCCGCCTTGCAGCCGCCGCCCGCCGTGGAGCCGCTGCGCGACCAGCGCTACGGCCCCGATCCGCGCCATCGCCTCGATGTCTTCTCGCCCGGCGCGGGCGCGCGGCCCGTGCTCGTCTTCGTGCATGGCGGCGGCTTCACGGGCGGCGACAAGACGCGGCCGGGTGCCTTCTACTACGACAATATCGGCCAATGGGCGGCGCGCTCGGGCCTGGTCGGTGTGAACATCACCTACCGGCTGGCGCCGCAGCACGCCTATCCGGCCGTGGTGGAGGACATCGCGGCGGCACTCGCCTGGGTGCGCGCGAATATCGCGGCGCATGGCGGTGACCCGGCGCGCATCGTGCTGATGGGGCAATCGGCCGGGGCGGCGCATGTGGGCGATTACCTGGCGGCGCACGCGGCCTCGCCGGGCGTGGCTTCGGCCGTGCTCGTCTCGGGCGTGCATGATGTGGGCAGCTACCCGGCCTCGCCCACCACGGGCGCCTATTACGGGACGGACCCGATCAGGCTCGCGCAGCGCTCGGCCATTCCGGGCCTGACGCGGCTCGCCATCCCTCTGTTTCTTGCGTCGGCCGATCTGGAGCCGCGACCCTTCCAGGACCAGGTGGCGCGGCTGAACGCGGCGCTCTGCCTGGCCGGGCGCTGCCCGCCCTATCTGCACATGGCCGGTCACAACCATTTCTCGACGGTCTTCGCCATCGGCACGGCCGATCAGGAGCTGACCATCCCGATTCTCGCCTTGGCCAACCGGTGAGCGCGCCCTTCGCGGTCATCGGCGCCGGGCCGGCCGGGCTGATGGCGGCGGAAACCCTGGCCGCCGCCGGGCATGCGGTCGTGGTCTTCGACCAGATGGCCGCCCCCGCGCGGAAATTCCTGCTGGCCGGGCGCGGCGGGCTGAACCTGACGCATTCCGAGCCGCTGGAGCCGTTCCTCACGCGCTACGGCGCGGCGGCCGACCTCCTGCGCCCGGCGATCGAGGCGTTTCCGCCGGCCGCGCTCATCGCCTGGGCCGAGGGGCTGGGGCAGGAGGTCTTCACCGGGAGCTCGGGCCGCGTCTTTCCGCGCGCCATGAAGGCCTCGCCCCTGCTGCGCGCCTGGCTCGCGCGGCTGGAGGGGCTGGGCGTCACGCTGCGGCGGCGGCATCGCTGGCTGGGATGGGACGGGGCGGGCGCGCTCCGTTTCGCGACGCCGGAGGGCGAGCAGCGCTT
This sequence comes from Sediminicoccus rosea, assembly GCF_033547095.1. Taxonomy (NCBI): domain Bacteria; kingdom Pseudomonadati; phylum Pseudomonadota; class Alphaproteobacteria; order Acetobacterales; family Roseomonadaceae; genus Sediminicoccus; species Sediminicoccus rosea. The sequence continues at coordinate 2,311,726 of NZ_CP137852.1, forward strand.
CGTGCCACGCGCGACGATCCTGGCGCTCGGCGGCGCCTCCTGGCCGCGCCTTGGCTCGGATGGCGCCTGGGCCGCGCTGCTGCCGGGTGTCACGCCCTTCCGCCCCGCCAATATGGGCTTCCGTGTGGAGTGGAGCGCGCATCTGCGGGAGCGTTTCGCAGGCGAGCCGCTGAAGCGCGTGGCCTTGACCTTCGCCGGCGAGACCCGGCGCGGCGAGGCGATGATCACGCGGGACGGCATCGAAGGGGGGCTGCTCTACGCCGCCAGCGCCGCGCTGCGCGAGGCGATCGCGCGTGACGGCTTCGCCGACATCACGCTCGATCTGCGGCCCGACCTGCGGCGCGTCACGCTCCCCGGCGGCTCGCAATCGCTGGCGAACCAGCTCCGCAAGCAGGCGCGGCTGTCGCCCGTCGCGGTGGCGCTGGTGCAGGAGGCGCTGCGGGCCGGGGCTGGGCGTGGCCCGGCGGAGCTGGTGAAGGCCCTGCCGTTGCGCCTGACCGGCACGCAGGGGCTGGAGCGGGCGATCTCCTCCGCCGGCGGCCTGGCCTTCGGCCATGGCCTCGCCGTGCCCGGCCATGAGCGCGTCTTCGCCTGCGGCGAGATGCTGGACTGGGAGGCGCCGACCGGCGGCTACCTCCTGCAGGCCTGCTTCAGCACGGCGGTGGCCGCGGCCCGCGTCGCGCTCGGGGTCACGTCGGCACGCAGCGGGTGATGTTGAGCGTCATCCGGGTGCCGGCGAGGGAGCCCTCGAAGGGCGTGCCGGCCCGGTTCGACACCGCCCCCACATTCGGGAACATGGCGAGCGAGAATTCCGGGTTGGCCTTGGTGCCCGCCGGCCCGGTGAGCACGACATGCGCGAAGACGCGGACGGCGACCGCGCCGCGGTTGATGATGCCGATGCGGATGTTGTTGTTGGCCGTGCCGAAATGGCTCGCCTCGAAGACCTCGACATTGCAGCCATTGGCGGTGGCGCCGTTCACGATGAGGTTCGGCCCGCTCCAGTTCGTCTGCTGGGCCGCGGCCGGCAGGGCCGCCAGGAGCAGGGGGGTGGCCAGGAGGAGCTTGCGCATGGGGTTCTCGCTCAGTTTGGTTTCGTGCCGTGAACCATGCCCGCCCCGCGCGCCCACGGCGATTCCCCCGCGCCGATGCCCGCGATAGGCCGGTCCAATGGGGCGGGAGGAAGGTGCAGGAAACTCAAGTTTCCTGCTGGGGGGTCGAGGGGGCAAAGCCCCCTCTCTTTCCCTACCGCTGCGCCGGCTGGAAATCCCGCTCCAGCTTCTGGCTGTATTTCGACATGGCGAAGCACAGCACGAAATAGACGCCGGCGGCGAAGACATAGGCCTCGGTGGGGAAGCCCAGCCAATTCGGATCGCCCAGCGCCGAACGCAGCGTCGTGAAGAAGTCGAAGACGCCGATCACGATCACCAGCGTCGTGTCCTTGAAGAGACCGATGAAGGTGTTCACCTGCGACGGGATGGTGATGGAGAGCGCCTGCGGCAGGATGACGAGGCGCATCTTTTGCCAGTAGCTGAGGCCCACCGCATCCGCCGCCTCATATTGCCCGCGCGGCATGGCCTGCAGGCCCCCGCGCACCACCTCCGCCATATAGGCCGCGGTGAAGATGGTGTAGGCGACCAGCACGCGCGCCAGGCGATCCAGCGTGATGCCCTCGGGCAGGAAGAGCGGCAGCATGATCGCCGCCATGAAGAGCAGGCTGATCAGCGGCACGCCGCGCACGCATTCGATGACGATGGTGGAGAACCAGCGCACCAGCGTCAGGTTCGAGCGCCGCCCGAGGGCGAGGAGGATCGCCAGCGGATAGCCGAGTGCGAGGCCATAGACCGCGATGATGCCGGTGATGGTGATGCCGCCCCAGAGGCGCGTCGCCACCGGCGTCAGCCCGAAGACGCCGCCGCCCATCAGGATGAGCATGGTGGGGGCCGCCACCACCCAGGCCACCAGCAGCCACTTGTTCCAGAAGGCGCGGAAGGTGGAGCAGATGACGAGCGTGACCAGGATGATGAGCATCACGCCCGGCCGCCAGCGCTCCTCATAGGGGTAGAGGCCGAAGACGCTGAACCAGAATTTCTCACGGATGAAGGCCCAGCAGGCGCCACCCGCCTCGCGGCATTGCGCGGCCGTGCCATTCCATGTGGCGTTCAGCACGGCCCAGCTGAAGAGCGGCGGCACGAGCCAGACGAGCAGCGCGATGCAGGCCGCGCTGATGGCGATGTTCACCGGGCCGTTGAAGCAGGCGCGGGCGAAGGCCACGCTGCGCTCGGTGAAGGTGGGAAGGGCGGGGGCGGCCATCTCAGCGCTCCTTCAGCGCGACAGCGCGGTTGTACATGTTCATCAGGAGCGAGGTGACGAGGCTGATGGCGAGGTAGATCGCCATGAAGAGGCTGATCACCTCCACCGCCTGGCCGGTCTGGTTGATCGAGGTGTTGGCGACCGAGACGAGGTCCGGATAGCCGATGACGACGGCGAGGGAGGAGTTCTTCGTCAGGTTCAGGAATTGCGAGGTCATCGGCGGGATGATGACGCGCAGCGCCTGGGGCAGGATGACGAGGCGCATGATGCGCCCCGGTGGCAGGCCCAGCGCGCGCGCCGCCTCCCATTGCCCCTTGTGCACCGACTGGATGCCCGAGCGCACGATCTCGGCGATGAAGGCCGAGGTGTAGATGACGAGGCCGATCAGCAGCGCGAAGAATTCCGGGCTGAGCGAGAGCCCGCCCTCGAAATTGAAGCCGGTCAGTTCCGGCCATTCCACCGTGGGCGCGCCGAAGACGAAGCCCGCCAGCAGCGGCAGGCCGATCAGCAGCGAGAAGCCCGGGACCAGGGTGGATTTGCGCTCGCCCGTCTCGATCTGGCGGGCGCGCTCGCGGCGCGCGAGGCCGTACCAGAGGATGCCGGCGGTCACGAGGGCGAGGAGGCAGGAATAGAGCGCGGGCTCGGCCAGCAGGGCCGGCATCTTCACGCCGCGCTGCGAGAGGAAGAGGCCGGGCAGCGGGTTCAGCGCCTGCCGCACCGAGGGGAGCTGCAGGATGATGGAGTGCCAGAACACCAGCTGCAGGACGAGCGGCGTGTTGCGGATGATCTCGATATAGCCGCCGGTCAGGCTGCGCAGCAGCGGATTGGCGGAGAGGCGCGCCAGGCCCAGCAGCACGCCCAGGATGGTGGCGAGCACGATGCCGACGATGGCGACGCGCATGGTGTTGAGGAAGCCCTGCGTCAGCGCGCGGGCATAGGTGTCCGACGGCGTGTAGTTGAGGAGGCCCTCGCCGATGGGAAAGCCCGCGGAGCGGTTGAGGAAGCCATAGCCGAACTGCAGGCCGCGCGCGGCCATGTTGGTCAGCATGTTGTTGTAGACGGACCAGCCGATGAAGATCACGGCGGCGGCCAGCGCCGCCTGCCACATCAGGCCGCGCATCGTGGTGCCCGCGGGCAGGGGGATCAGCGGCTTCGCCGCCGGCATGATCGGGGAGGTGGTGCTCATGCGGCGCCCTTTTCACTCAACCGGAAAGAAGAAAGAGGGCCGGGGATCGCTCCCCGGCCCGTTTCGGCCTCAGCGGGCCGGCGGGGCGTAGAGCAGGCCGCCCTGCGTCCAGATGTTGTTCTGGCCGCGATCCAGGCCGAGCGGGGTCTGCGGGCCCAGGTGGCGGTTGTAGATCTCGCCATAATTGCCGAACTGGCGGATGATCTGGCGGGCATAGTCGGCGCGCGCCGCGCTGATGCTCTCGCCCATGTTGCCCTCGACGCCCAGGAAGCGGCGCACCAGCGGGTTGGTGCTGCTGCCCGCGATCTGCTCGACATTCGCCTGGTTGATGCCGAGTTCCTCGGCCTCGATCAGGGCGAAGACGGTCCAGGCCACGATGTTCGTCAGCTCCTCATCGCCCTGGCGGATCACGGGGCCGAGCGGCTCCTTGCTGATGCGCTCGGGCAGGATCACGTGGTCGGCCGGGCGGGTGAGCAGCGTGCGCTGGGCGGCGAGTGCCGCGAAGTCGTTGGTGAACACGTCGCAGCGGCCGCTGTCATAGGCGCGGCGCAGCTCGTCGAGGTCGGAGATGACGACCGGCGTGAAGCGCAGGTTGTGCTGGCGGAAGAAGTCGTTGAGGTTCAGCTCGGTCGTCGTGCCGGGCTGCACGCAGACGGTCGCGCCGTTCAGCTGGCGGGCGGAGTTCACGTTCAGGCGGCGGGGCACCATCACGGACTGGCCATCATAGAAGACGATGGCCGGGAAGTTGAAGCGGTTCACGTTCGAATCGCGCGTCAGCGTCCAGGTCGAGTTGTTGGAGAGGATGTCCACCTCCCCCGAGGCCAGCGCCGGGAAGCGGCTCTGCGAGGTGACGGGGACGAACTCCACCTTCGAGGCGTCGTTGAAGATCGTGATCGCGACGGCGCGGCAGATCTCGACGTTGAAGCCCTGCCAGCGGCCCTGGCTGTCGGGCACGCCGAAGCCGGGGTTGGACGGGCCCTGGACGCCGCAGCGCAGGGTGCCGCGCTGGCGGATGTTGTCGAGGTCACGGCCGGCCAGCGCTTCCACCGGCCCGAAGACCATGAAAGCCGCCGCGGCAGCGGCAAAGGCGGTCAACTTCATCGGAAAATCCCTTTTCGTTGGCTCCGGCGAGGTATGCCTTGCCGGCTGGTCTGCCATGTGCCCGGAACCTAGCGTTGTTGCAAGAGGGTTAAACCGCCGCAATCAGCTGCGAGGGCAGGGATCGCCCAGGGCTTGGGCATGGGGGGCGAATGGGCCGGAAATCCGCCCCGCCCGCGGGCAACGCCGCCCCTCAGCGCCGGACCAGCTGGCTCGGCAGCAGGGCCACCGGGCGGCCGGTGATGGGGATGGGATTGGCGCGATAGGCATCGAGGCCACGTCCGCCGCCGCCTGCGGTCGGCAGGATCTGCGCCCGGTCTTCCCGATTCGAGAGCGAAAGGCTGCTGGGCGGTGCCATGGCCAGCTGGCGGGGCAGGTTGAGGCCGACCAGCGCGCGGTCCTCCGCCACGCGCGCCTGGGCCGCGGGCCAGGCGGCCTGGACCCGCGCGCGATAGGCCTGGGCGAGGTCGGGCGTGTGGGAGTGGTAATGCCCCGCGGCCGTCATCCAGTCGCCCCGCGCGGCATGGAGCTGCGTCAGGAATTGCGCGGCGTAGCGGGCATTGCTCATGGGGTCGAAGGCCTCCTCCAGGCTGGCGAAGGCGCGGGGGTGATGGTGCAGGTTCACCTGCATGCAGCCCACGTCGATCACCCGGACGCCGCGCCCCTGCAATTCCCGCACGGCGGCAATCGCTGCCGCCCTGTCTGGGAAGAAATGGCCGCGCCCCTCCGCATTGATGGTCCAGGGCCAGGGGCCGGAGGTGCCGGTCTCGGGGTTGCGGCGGCCGGATTCGACCCGCCCGATGGCTTGCAGCAGGCCCGCCGGGATTTGCGCATCCTGCTCCGCGCGGGCGATGGCCGCGCGGCATTGCAGCGTCGGATCAAGGGTTTGCGCCGCTGCGGCCGTCCCAAGCAGCAAGAGGAAGGGCAGGAGCAGGGCGGGCATGATGCGCATGGCGCGCTCTGCGCAAATCGCATGCCAGCCCCGATGCAAAATCGCGATGCTGCAATGCAAAAAATCGCTTGCACACGAGCGACCTCCCGCCTATGTTTCTGGAGGCGGCAGGAACTTCGGTTCTTGCCTGCTTTCTTGGACGTTTCCTCCCTAAACTTGGCGGCGCAGCAATGCGTCGCCATTTTTTTTGGACAGATCCTTTCGGCCGTCTTTATGGCGCATCCACCAGCTTCGTCACGAATTGCGCCGGCGCGGTGATCTCCACCAATTCCAGGTCATCGGAATGGGCGAGTTCCCGGTGGCGGATGCGCGGGGGCTGCAGCACGCTCGTGCCCGCCGTCAGCGTCACCTCGCCGATATCCTCGTATTCGAAGCGCACCCAGCCCTTCACGATCCAGACCATCTGGAAATCCAGCTCATGCAGGTGCCATTGCGGCTCGGCATGCACGCCGGGAATCGCGCGGATCACATGGGCGCCGAACCCGCCCGCCGTCGCCTCCGCGATGCCGAGGTCGCCATACTCGAAGAAGGCGCGCAGCCCGCGCGTGAAATCCCGCCCCTCGGCATGGCGGACGATGGTGCGGCCCTTCGGCTGTTCCGTCACGACATCCTCCTTCATGACATGGGCACCCCCACATGGCGGGCATAGCCCGGTCGGGCCATCAGCCGCCCATGCCAGGCCTGGAGCCGCGGCTGCGGCGCGCGGGTGACGGGCAGCGCCAGCCAGCGATGCAGATAGGGGCCGAGCGCAATGTCGGCGAGGCTGAGATGCTCGCCCCCCAGATAGGGCGCGATGCCGAGGCTGTTCTCCACCATGTCCCACAACGCCTGCGCCTCGTCCCGCGCCGCATGGGTGGCGGGCCAGTTCCGCTCCGCCTCGGGCGTGCGGACATAGGTGAAGAAGATGGTGGTCATCGGCGCGTTGAGGTGGCCGAGCTGCCAGTCCATCCAGCGCTCGATGCGCGCGCGGGCGCGGGGCTCCACGGGATAGAGCGCATGCCCCGGGGTACGGGTGGTGACCAGGTAGCGGCAGATCGTGTTGCTTTCCCAGAGCGAATAGCCGTCCGGCTCCTCGATCGTCGGCACCCGGCCATTGGGGTTCATCGCGAGGTAAGCCGGCTCCTTCGTGCGGCCGAAGCTGCCGCCGGCATCCAGCCGCTCATGGGGAATCCCGAGCTCCTCGCAGAGCCAGAGCAGTTTCATCACATTGGAGGAGCTGGCGCGGCCCCAGATCTTCAGCATGGCGTTTCTCCCTCAGCCGGATGCGAGCCTAGGCCTTGCGCGGCGGGGGCGGGAAGGGCGTGAAATCCTGTGGCGGCGGCAGACCCGGCTGCGTAACCTTCCCAGGATGTCCGGCGAAACCAGGGACACAGGAGGAAGGACCCACCCATGCACCGCCGCCCGCTCACCCTCGGCCTCGCCGCCGCCACCCTCGCCGCCCTGCTGGCGGTGCCGCCCGTCGCAGCCCAGCCGACGCCGGAGGAGATCATCAACGGCTTCGAGGGGGTGCTGGGGCCGGTCCGCAGCTACCGTCCCTCCCATCCCAAGGGCCTCTGCGCCGCGGGGCATTTCACCGCGACGCCCGAGGGCTCGCGACTCTCCGTCGCACCCGTGTTCAGCGGGCAGCGGGTCAACACCATCATCCGCTTCGGCGTGGCGGGCGCGAATCCGCAGGCCGACGACCGGGCGCGCAGCACCCGCGGCCTCGGCATCCGCTTCGAGACGGCAGCGGGCGACGTGCTGGACATGGCGAACATCTCCGCCCCCATCTTCGGCGCCCCCAACCCGACCGTCTTCCTCGAGAACCTGCGCGTGCGCGCGCCGGATCCCGCAACTGGCCGGCCCAATGCCGAGCGCATCGCGGCCTTCGTCGCCGCCAACCCGGCGGTGACGCGGCAGGGCGCCTGGCTCGGCGCCACGCTGCCGCCGGCGAGCTGGGCCACCACCCCCTATTGGGGCGTCAATGCCTTCCGCTTCCAGGGCCAGGACGGGCAGGTGCGCCACGCCCGCTGGGTGTTCGAGCCGCGCGCCGGCGTGCAGCGCCTGACCGCCGAGCAGATGCAGTCCCTCCCGCGCGACTTCCTGGCCGACGAGATTCGCGCCCGCATCGCGCAGGGCCCGGTCGAGTTCGACATGGTGCTGCAATTCCCGGGGCCGGGCGATGACGTGACCAACCCCACCGTGGCCTGGCCCGATGACCGGCCGCGCGCCGTGGTGGGGCGCCTCACGGTCACCTCCGTCGCCGCCGGCCCGGGCGGGCCCTGCGATCCGATCAGCTTCATGACGCTGGACCAGGAGCCGGGGATCAGCTTCAGCGACGACCCGACCCTGCATGCGCGCGCCGCACCCTACGCGGTCTCGCTCTCGCGCCGGACCAATTGAGGGCAGGGGACCAAGGCTTGGGACCGAGGCTTTTTGTTACCGCGCCCGGCCTTGCCGCGGCGCGGGCCCTGGCTTCAGATGGGGCATGGCCTCCGCCCTGCTGATCGCCCTCCTCGCCTTCGGGGCGCCCCTCTTCGCGCGCGGCTCCGAGGGCTGGTTCGGCCTTGCCCCCTGCGAGCTCTGCCTCTGGCAGCGCTGGCCCTATTGGGTGGCGGGCGGCCTCGCCCTGCTGGGCGTGTTCCTCTGGCGGCGGCCGGCGCTGCGCCTGGCCGGCCTCGCCGCCGCCATCTCGGCCGCGATCGGCGCCTTCCATCTGGGCGTGGAGTTCGGCTGGTGGCCCTCGCCGCTGCCCGGCTGCCAGGCGCCCACCTCGGGCGGCGCCATGAGCGTGGAGGACATGCTCCGCAGCCTCGCCCCCACGCCCAACAAGCCTTGCGACCAGCCGGCCTACCTGATTCCGGGCTTCCCCCTTTCCATGGCGGGGATGAACCTGATCTATGGGGTGAGCCTCGCCGTCCTGGCCTGGCGCCTTGCCCAGAAGGAGCCCCGCGCATGAGCCATCCCTCGCCCAAGACGGACCGCCGCTACCTGGAGGAGGTGATCCGCGTGGACCACGCCGGGGAATATGGCGCGAAGCGCATCTACCAGGGCCAGCTCGCCGTGCTGCGCGGCACGAAGCACGAGGACACCATCCGCCACATGCAGGAGCAGGAGCAGGAGCATCTCGACACCTTCTCCCGCCTGATCGCCGAGCGGCGGGTGCGCCCGACCGCGCTGCTGCCCATCTGGCATGTGGCCGGCTTCGCGCTGGGCGCCGCCACCGCCGCCATGGGCGCGCGGGCCGCCATGGCCTGCACCGTCGCCGTCGAGGAGGCGATCGACGAACACTACCAGGCGCAGGAACGCACCCTGGGCGAGGACGAGGCGCCGCTGAAGGCCGACATCGCCCGCTTCCGCGCCGAGGAGCTGGAGCACAGGGACATCGGACTCGCCAATGAGGCGGAGCTGACGCCGGGCTACCGGCTGCTCTCCGCCGCCATCAAGATGGGCTGCAAGGTCGCCATCCGCATTTCGGAAAAGGTCTGAAAAACCTCGGTTTCGTGCCGGTGTCACGCTTTGGCACGATCCTTGCCTTATCCTTGCCTTGACCCCCGCTGGCCGCCACCCCATAGAGGCAGCGTGGATCAAGGCACCCCCCCTCTGAACAGCCCGGACATCGAGAGCCTGGAGACGGCGCGGCGCGTCCTCCGCCTGGAGGCGGCGGCGCTGGAGGCGACGGCGGCCGGGCTGGATGCCCGCTTCGACCAGGCCGTGCAGTTGCTGGCCGTCACCACCGGGCGCGTCGTCGTCTCGGGCATGGGCAAGTCGGGCCATGTCGGCCGCAAGATCGCGGCCACCTTCGCCTCCACCGGAACGCCCGCGCAATTCGTCCATCCGGGCGAGGCGAGCCATGGCGACCTCGGCATGATCATCCAAGGCGATTCCGTGCTCGCCCTGTCCAATTCCGGCGAGACCTCGGAGCTGGGCGACCTTGTGGCCCATACCCGCCGCTTCGGCATCCCGCTGATCTCGATCGTGGGCCGGCCCTCCAGCACGCTCGGCCGCGATTCCGACGTGGCGCTGGTGCTGCCGGCCGCGCAGGAGGCCTGCCCGCTCGGCCTTGCTCCCACCACCTCCACCACCATGCAGCTGGCGCTGGGCGATGCGCTCGCTGTCGCGCTGCTGGAGCGGCGCGGCTTCGGCCCGGAGGACTTCCGCGTCTTCCACCCGGGCGGCAAGCTTGGTGCCCGCCTCTCCCGCGTGGCCGACCTGATGCACGGCCCGGAGGAGCTTCCGCTCGCGACCCCCGAGACGCCGATGGCCGAGGCGCTGGTGGCGATGACGGCCCGGCGCTTCGGCTGCCTCGGCATCACGGATGCGGAAGGGCGCCTCGCCGGCATCATCACCGATGGCGACCTGCGCCGCGCGCTGCAGCCGGGCGGTGCCCTGCTCACCCGCCGCGCCGGCGAGGTGATGACGCGCCAGCCGCGCAGCGTCCCCGCCGACGCCCTGGCGGCCGAGGCGCTGCGGATCATGAACGAGGGCAGCATCACCACCCTCTTCGTGGTGGATGCGGAGCGCCGGCCCGCCGGCATCCTGCACATCCATGACCTGCTGCGCGCGGGCGTGGCGTGATGGGCCGGGCCCGATGAGCCAGGAGATCCGCCGCTCCGACTTCCTGGACGTCGCGCAGGACCGCCGCCGCGCGCTGACGCCCTCGCGCGCGCGCCAGGTGCCGCGCGCCGAACAGATCGCCCGCCGCCAGCGCCTCGTCCAGGCGATGAAGTTCCTGATGCCGCTGCTCGCCGCCGGCGTGCTCGCGCTGATGGTCTTCTGGCCCGATATCGAGGGCAGCAATTCGCGCCTCTCCTTCCGGCGCGGCCCGGCCCTGGTGCCCGAGGCGCTGCAGCTCGTCGCCCCCCGCTTCCAGGGCGTGGACGAGCTGAACCGCCCCTACACGGTCACCGCCCGCCTCGCCCGCCAGCCGGGGCAGGAGGAGGTGCTGCTGATGGAACTGCCGCGCGCCGACATCCAGCTGAATGACGGCGGCTGGGTCTATGTCGAGAGCGACCGCGGCCGCTATGACCGCGCCACCCAACTGCTCGATCTTGAGGGCAATGTGGAACTCTATCACGACAACGGCACGCTCTTCCGCACCGAGGCGGCGGCGGTGCGGGTCAATGCCGGCACCGCCCATGGCGAAAGGCCGACCCAGGCGCAGGGCAGCTTCGGCACCATCGAATCCGAGGGCTTCGAGATGCGGGACCGCGGCGCGGTCATGATCTTCACCGGCCGCGCCCGCGCCGTGCTGGAAGGGCGCCAGCAATGAGGCGCCCGCTGGCCCTGCTCGGCCTTCTCATCGCCGGTCCTGCCCTGGCCCAGGGCATCGACATGTCCCAGGGCGGGCCGGTGGACATCACCGCCACCAACGGAATCGAGTGGCGCCAGGCCGAGCAGGTGGTGGTGGCGCGTGGCGATGCACGCGCCGTGCGCGACGGCACGACCATCGAGGCAGCGCGGCTGATTGCGCGCTACCGCTCGCAGGGCGGCGCCCAGAATGCCGGCGCCCAGAACGTTGGCGCCCAGCCGGCCGCGCGCCCCGCCGCGGCGGGCGAGACGCCGCTCAGTGGCGGTAGCGAGATCTGGCGCGTGGAGGCGGAAGGCGATGTCCGCATCTTCACGCCGACCGATACCGCCCGCGGCGACCGCGCCGTCTATGACATGGACCAGGCCGTGCTGGTGCTGACCGGCCGCGCCATCAGCTACAGCACGCCGCAGCAGGTGATCTCCGCGCGCGACAGCCTGGAATACTGGACGCATCGGCGCATGGCGGTGGCCCGCGGCTCCGCCCTCGTCGTCACGCAGGATGGCCGGCGCATCGCGGCCGATACGCTGGTCGCCCACATGCTGGAGGACCCACCGCCGGGGGCCACGCCCGCCGGCCGCGCCGTGGCCCGCCCAGGCACCGAGGGCACGGCCGGCCCGCCCCCCGGCCAGGGCCGCATCGATCGCATCGAGCTGTTCGGCAATGTCGAGATCCGTACGGAGGCCGAGGTGATCCGCGGCGACCGCGCGGTGTATTCGGCCGCCACCGGCCTCGCCCGCGTGCTCGGCAATGTCCGCATCACGCGGGGCGAGAACCTCGTCTCCGGCCGCGAGGCCATCGTGAACATGAACACCGGCGTCTCGCGCATCCTCTCCCAGCCAGGGCAGCGTGTGCAGGGCATCATCATTCCGCAGCAGGGGAGCGACCCTGCCTCCCCAGGAGCCAGCCGATGAACCAGATGGGCCAGACGCCAGGGCCGGCCGCGGCCGGCAAGCCCGCCCTCTCGGCCATCGAAGGTTCGGGCGGGCTGGTCGCGACCGGCCTTGGCAAGCGCTACAAGAAGCGCCCGGTGGTGCGGAACGTCTCGATCTCGCTCAAGCGGGGCGAGGCGGTGGGCCTGCTCGGCCCCAATGGCGCGGGCAAGACCACGACCTTCTACATGATCACCGGCCTCGTTCAGCCCGAGGAGGGCACGGTGATGATGGACGGCGCCGATGTGACGCGCCTGCCCATGTATCGCCGCGCGCGCCTCGGCCTCGGCTACCTGCCGCAGGAGGCGTCCATCTTCCGTGGCCTCTCGGTCGAGCAGAACATCCTCGCCGCGCTCGAGGTGGTGGAGCCGCTGCGCGACCGGCGCGAGCAGATGCTGGAAAGCCTCATGGCGGAATTCGGCATCTCGCACCTGCGGCGCGCGCCGGCTTTGGCGCTTTCGGGCGGCGAGCGGCGGCGTTGCGAGATCGCGCGCGCGCTCGCCACGCATCCCTCCTACATCCTGCTGGACGAGCCGCTGGCCGGCATCGACCCGATCGCGGTGGCCGAGATCCGTGACCTGGTGAAGCACCTGAAGAATCGCGGCATCGGCGTGCTCATCACCGACCACAATGTGCGCGAGACGCTGGAGATCATCGACCGCGCCTACATCATGCATGACGGCCAGGTGCTGATGGAGGGCCTGCCGCACGAGATCGTGGCGCATGAGGGCGTGCGCCGCGTCTATCTCGGCGAGAAGTTCAGCCTCTAGGCCGCCATGCAAGGGGCCGCGACACCAACCAGACCAGCGCGGCGGGAGTAGGCATGGCGCTCGGCCCGCGCCTCGACCTGCGCCATTCGCAGTCGCTGATGATGACGCCGCAGCTGCGGCAGGCCATCAAGCTGCTGCAATCCTCCAACCTCGAGGTCATGGCCTTCGTGGAGGAGGAGCTGGAGCGCAACCCGCTGCTCGAGCGGGACGAGACGCATGTGGCCGTGAGCGAGACCGTGGCGGTGGCGCCCGACGCCGCCGCCATCGCCACCTCGGACACGCTGGCGGTGGGCGATGCCGCGCCGCTCGATGCCGATTTCTCCAACGTGATGGATGAGGGCGAGGCCTATCAGCCCGGCGTCGGCGCCGGCGGGCGCATGGATTTCAGTGACGACCTGTCGGGCATCGAGGCGATGGCCGCCGCCGGCCCGACGCTGCGCGAGCGCCTGGCCGAGCAGATCCGCCTGAATTTCGAGGAGGGGCGCGACCGGCTGATCGCCTCCGCGCTGCTCGCCATGGTCGAGCCCTCGGGGCGGCTCAGCCTGGATGCGACGGCGCTCGCCGCGCGGCTCGGCTGCGATGTCGCCGTGGTGGAGCGCGTGCGCCGCGCCATGCAGCGCTTCGAGCCCACCGGCATGTTCTGCGCCGATCTGCGCGAATGCCTCCAGGTCCAGCTGGAGGAGGCCGGCCGCTACGACCCCTACATGGCGCGCCTGCTGGACAACCTCCCCCTGCTGGCACGCCGCGACATGGCGGCCCTGCGCGAGGCCTGCGGCGTGGATGCCGAGGACCTGGCCGAGATGGTGGCCGAGCTTCGCCGCCTCGACCCCAAGCCGGGGGCGGGCGGCGATGACGAGCCGCTGAACATCATCCAGCCCGACGTGCTGATGCGCCCCGATGCGGAGGGCGGCTGGATCCTGGAGCTGAACCCGGAGACGCTGCCCCGCGTGCTGGTGAACCGCGGCTTCGCCGCGCGCTGCACCGTGGGCCTGAAGGACAAGGAGCAGAAGGGCTTCCTGGCCGAACAGCTGCAAAGCGCCAATTGGCTGGTGAAGAGCCTGGAGCAGCGGGCGAACACCATCCTCAAGGTCGCCTCCGAGATCGTCCGCCGGCAGGACGCCTTCTTCCGCCACGGCGTGGGGCATCTGCGCCCCCTCATCCTGCGGGACGTGGCCGAGGAGGTGGAGATGCACGAGAGCACCGTCAGCCGCGTCACCGCCAACAAGTATATGGCGACGCCGCGCGGCATGCTGGAGCTGAAATACTTCTTCACCACGGCCATCCAGGGCACGGCGGGCGGCGAAGCGGTGAGCGCGGAGGCGGTGCGCCACCGCATCCGCGGCCTGGTGCAGGCCGAGACCTTCGAGACCGTCCTCTCGGATGACGCAATCGTATTGCGGTTGCGTGAAGAAGGCGTGGACATCGCGCGGCGGACCGTGGCCAAATACCGCGAAGCGATGCGCATCCCGTCCTCGGTGCAGCGCAAGCGCGAGAAGGCCGCCACGGCCTGAAGGGGCACCCCCTGCTGGCCGGATGGCGGCTGGCCAAGAGCGCAGGCTTTGTGTCTGCGCTCGGAATGACTGAGGGGAAGTGACCAACATGCACATCACTGTCGCCGGCAAGCAGGTCGCCACCAGCGATGCTCTGCGCACCCATGTCGAGGATGGGCTGGGGGCGATCACGGCGAAGTATTTCGACCACGCGCTGGAGGCGCGGGTCACCTTTCGCAAGGATGCCAAGGGCAGTGCCGGGGGGCATTTCGCCTGCGACATCAACCTGCATGCGGGCCGTGGCCTGATGATGCGGGGCGAGGGGCAGGGGGTGGATGCGCACAAGGCCTTCGACCAGGCCGCGGAACATGTCGCCAAGCGCCTCAGGCGCTACCGACGCCGCGTGAACGAACACGCGCGCGGCGCCGCAAGCCAGCGCGAGCCGCAGGAGACGCTGCGCGAATACGTGGTCCAGGCCGCCGAGGATGCCGAGGAAGCGCCCGAGATCCAGGGCGCCGAGCACCCGGCCGTGGTGGCCGAGCCGCTGGGCGAGCTGCACCAGCTGACCGTGGGCGAGGCGACGATGCGCCTGGAACTGGCCGGCCACCCCGTGATCGTCTTCCGCAACCGCGCGAGCGGCGGGATCAACGTGGTCTATCGCCGCCAGGACGGGCACGTCGGCTGGATTGATCCGGGGTAACCGATGGCCTGAGGCGCCAGGCGGCGGCTTTGCCGCTTGGCGGCTGGGGTCTGGAGGGCGGCGCCCTGGACCGGGCGCCGCGTCTTCTCAATGCGAGAAAATATCCGGCTCCTCATAGCCCATCAGGTCCAGCTTCCCGCGCGCGGGCAGGAAGCGGTAGCAATCTTCGGCGAGCGCGAGCCGCCCCTCGCGCACCAGCAGCGCCTCCAGCCGCGCCCAGAGCGCGTGCAGGTGCAGCACATCGCTCGCCGCATAGGCGCATTGCTCGGGCGTGAGTTCGGGCGCGCCCCAGTCACTGGTCTGCTGCTGCTTGCTGATCTCGACGCCCAGCAGGTCGCGGCAGAGATCCTTGAGACCATGCCGGTCGGTGTAGGTGCGGACGAGCTTGGAGGCGATCTTGGTGCAGCGCACCGGCGCCACCGTCGCGCCGATCCCCTGGAACAGCGCGGCCACGTCGAAGCGCGCGAAATGGAACAGCTTCACCACCCCCGGGTCTTCCATCAGCCGCACGAGGTTGGGGGAGGGGCCGCCACCAGGGATGATCTGCACGAGATGCGCCGTGCCGTTGCCGGAGGAGAGCTGCACCAGGCAAAGTCGGTCCCGCCGCGGGTCGAGGCCCATGGTCTCGGTGTCCACGGCCACCACGCTGCCAAAGGAGAGGTCGGGCGGCAGGTCCTGGCGGTGCAGCTGGATGGGGCCGGCCGGCGTGAACATCGTCTTCGCCATCGTGCGGCCTCACATTCCCCGTCGAGGCGGGGCTTTCCGACTATGATTGAGGTGGTGGTGCCCAGGAAAGGCGGCGGGCGCCCTCGTTTAGCCCCGATTTCCAAGCCAAATCAATACTCCCCATTACGGCGATATAAGTCCATTAACTGCCTGGGACTGCCCATCGTCCCATTTGTGTCCCAAATTCCGGCGGAGAAATCGGGGGGTTGGCATGGCGACATTCGAGCAGCGCGGCGCGGCCTGGCGGGCGAAGGTGAGGGTGAGGGGCGCCAACCTCGCGCGGACGTTTGACACCTATGATGAGGCCCTGGCCTGGGCGAGGGCGCAAGAGGCGAAGCTCCTGGCCGGCGCCCGGGTGCAGGACGGCCAGGCCGCGTTCCTGAGCGTGGCCGACCTGATGCGCCGCTACGCCGAGGAAGTGTCACCTGGGAAGCGGGGCGAGCGGTGGGAGGTGGTGCGGCTGACCATGATGCTGCGCGATGCCTCGTTCGGCACCGCGCTGCGGGATTACGGGCCCGAGCAGGTGGCCGATTGGCGCGACTCGCGCCTCAAGATCGTCTCCGCGGCGACCGTGAACCGGGAATTGAACCTCCTTTCCGCCGTCTTCACGACCGCCATCAAGGACTGGCGAATCGGCCTCCAGGCCAATCCGGTTCGGCTGACCAGCCGGCCGAAGAACCCGCCGGCCCGAAAGCGGCGCGTATCCGATGACGAGATCGCGGCGATTCGCGGGGCGCTGGGCTGGGATGGGACGACCAAGCCCGACACCTCATCCCAATGGGTGGCCTGGATGCACGCCTTTGCGGTGGAGACTGCCATGCGCCGCGGCGAGATCATGGGCATGACTTGGCGACGGGCGCACCTGAAGGCCGCCTATGTCGAATTGCTGGATGGGGAGGAGAAGGGCCGGGCCGGGCAGACCAAGACGGGCAGGGGCCGTCTGGTGCCGCTATCGCAGCGCGCTTTGGCGCTGCTGAAGATGGTAGGCGAGGGAGATGCTGACGCGCCGATCGTGCCCATCCCGGCGGGGACGGCCGATGCGCTATTCCGGCGCGCGGTGAAGGCCGCCAAGCTGGACGACCTTCATTTCCACGACAGCCGGCGCGAGGCGACAACACGCATCGCGCCGAAGGTGGGCAACCCGATGGACCTGGCGAAGATCACCGGCCACCGTGATCACCGGCAGCTGATGGATTACTATGCGCCGGATGCAACGGAGCTTGCGAAGAAGCTGGGGTAGCCTTCGACGGTCCTGTCTAGATCCGGATAGACATCGGACAGTCAATCGCCTGAGCGACGCGTGAGGGATGCCTGCAACGATATCCGCGCGAAAAAACGCAAGCATGGCGGCGCCATTCTAGGCAGCCCCGCGCTAAGTAAAATCCCGCGCTATGAGACATTGCCTCGCCACGAGATACGATCAGGCCAGACTTCCAACATGCGTCATTCGGAACCGATGACGGAACGAATGCGCTGTAAGTCAATCCATACAAGGCTTTGCGAGCGTCGGCCCCCTTTCGTCCGTTGCGGCAAGGGGTGGAGTATAGGGGGGGCATAAAGGGGGGGGTCTCTAAAAAAATATACAGAGGAAAGCACCCCCATGACGAAAGTGACGAAAGGGGGGAGAGCGGGGGGGGAATACCATCTATATACATACGATAAAATTTTTTTTGTTATTATATATAGGGTTAGGCCCCCTCCCACCCCCTCCCGACCTTTCGTCACGTTCTGTCAGGAATTGACCCCTCCGGACTGACACATCCGCAGAAGCCCAGATTTCCGTCGCGGCCATCATGGCGAGCACCAGGCCCAAATCCTCGCTTGGCCTCCCCATGATGGCGATGGTATGGGCGCAGGCGTGCCCACCACCGACGCCCGCAGGATGCAGCCCCCACCAGCCCACCAGGACGCGCCTGGAGGCCCTGGAGGCGTCAGCCGGTGTCACCGCACCCCAGGAGCCCAGCACCGCCCCAGGCGAGCGCGCATGATGGCCAGCAAGGCAGCAGCGAAGACGCCCGCGAAGGGCAAGGCTCAGGTGAAGCCGAAGAAGAAGGCCGCAGCCAAGCCGCCAGCTCGCAAGCAGGTCGCTGCCAAGGCGCCGGCAAGCAAGCGAGGTCGCCCCAGCAGCTACGACCCGAAGCTGGCTCGCATGGCGCAGAAGCTTTGCGAGCTTGGCGCAACCGACATCGAGATCGCGGACGCCACCGGGATTGACGTGGCGACTGTCTATCGCTGGCAAGCCAGTCATCCCGAGTTCTGCGAGGCCCTAAAGACCGGCAAGGCAGCCTCGGACGAGCGCGTGGTGCGCAGTCTGTTCCCCAAGGCGACCGGCTACACCTACAACGCGGTGAAAATCCTCCAGCACGAGGGCGCCCCGGTCATCGTCTCCTACCGCGAGCATGTGCCACCCGACACCACGGCCGCGATTTTCTGGCTGAAGAACCGGCGCCGAGACGAATGGCGCGACAAGGTGGAGGTCGCTGGCTCCGCCGAGAACCCGCTGACGCTCCTCATCCAGGAAGTGCAGGGCCGCTCCCTCAAGCCCGTGCAGATCGTGGACGGGGAAGCGAGCGAAGTCTAGGCTCATGTTTCATTGACCGAGCCAGAAGATGACGGTTGCGGCGAGTGTGATGGCGCTGAAGAAGGTGCGAGCGCCGCGGTCGTAGCGCATGGCGATCCGGCGCCAGTCCTTGAGCCTGCCTAACATGATCTCAATACGGTGGCGCTGGCGATACAGCGTAGCGTCGTGCGGCATAGCGCAGGCTTGGCGATCAGTCATGGTCATCTCCGTCGTCGCGCAGGACTTCGTGTGCGTGTGACGGACCATTCGCTCTACGTCGGAATAGAGCCAAGCGATTAGTGGATCATGATATTGCTATGTGACAGAGCGCGCCTCACGGCCGCGCACGATCAATGTGAGGTCAGGGCCAATGCAGCGCTGATCCGCCTGGAAAATGCGGTGACCGCAACCTTCGACGCCAATGTGACAGCGGGGAACATCACCGTCACCTCGGCGCAGATGCAGCAGTCCGTGTTGATCCGAGCCATCAATGCTACCCCGGTGGGGCGTACGGTGACATTGCCGGACGTGGCGCGGGTGGTCCTTCTGCACAACAACGGGGCGAACACCCAGAGCGTGGAGTTCATCCGGGGCACGACTACGCTCACGCTGATCTTGGGACAGACGGTGATTGCGCGGCTGGATGGCACGGCGAATGGGCTGGTGTCGCTGCTGCGGGGGACGGGGTGATGCCAAAGATCGCGGTTAACCATCCGACGCAGGGGATCCGTGCGCGCCGATATCACTCGCCGGGCACGCTCCCATGATTCGGCCGGCCCTCTGACGGCCGGCCTGGTGGACACCAGACGGGCTCGCCGCCATCCCCACCACCGCCTGCGATCCAACCCTCGTCCGGCGCCTTCTCGGGAGGGAAGCTGCGGCGCCGCAGCTTCGTTGCGACACCGCTGGAACTGTAGCCAGTCCGCTCAGGCTGCGCCCCGCACGAAAGCCAGTAGGTCGCGGTTCAGCACGTCGGCGTTTACCGTGAGCATGCCGTGCGAGAAGCCAGGATAGGTCTTCAGTGTACCGTCCTTCAGAAGCCGGACGGCGGTCCGGGCCGAGTTGTCAATTGGCACAACCTGGTCGTCCTCGCCATGCATCACCAGCGTCGGCACGGTGATCGCCTTTGACGTGCTCCCCTGGATGTATCCACTCAGACGGAGAGTCCTCTGGGGTTGTGATCCGCGACCAATGTTTGGACCGCCGGAAGTAAGAGTTTTCCGGCTTGGTCACGACGGCGCGCTGGTTGCGCCATCGGGATTTTGCAGCTCACAGGGGACCTTATCGCCGATCGCCCCGTGCGGTCTCTCCTCGTTGTAGTATCTACGCTAAGCCTCCATCTTCTCGCGGGCATCAGCAAGTGTCAGGAACCAGTGCGTGTTCAGGCAATCCGCCCGGAACCGGCCGTTGAAGGCCTCGATGTAGGCATTGTCCGTCGGCTTGCCCGGCCGCGAGAAATCCAGCGTGACGTCGTGCGCATAGGCCCACAGGTCGACGTTGCGGGACACGAATTCCGATCCCTGATCCACGAGGATAGTCTTCGGATAGCCCACCGTCGCGCAGACCCGTTCCAGCGTCTGCACCACATCCTCGCCGCGGTAGCTGAACCGAGGATCGATCACAGGCGCATAGCGCGAGAAGATGTCGACCACCGTCAGTACGCGCAGCCGAGCTCCCGTCGCCAGTTGATCGTGCACGAAGTCCATCGCCCCGGGTTTCATTCGGCGCCACAGCATCACGACGGTCCTCGCGCAGCTTCGCCTTCACCCTGCGCTTCGGCGCCTTGTGCCGCAGTTGCAGGCCCAACTCATTGTAGATCCTGCGGGTTCGCTTCTGGTTGATTATCCAGCCCTCACGTCGCAGCAACACATGCACGCGCCGATAGCCGTACCGGACGCGCGTCTCGCAGATCCCCTTGATCCGCTCCTCCAAACCGGCCTGCCCGTGTCGACGCGACTTGTACTGGTACATGGACGTATCGAAGGACAGTGCCCGGCAGGCCCGCCTGATCGATATGCCCCAGTCCACTCGCATCCCGTCGACCAGCTTGCGCTTGCGAACAGGCCTCAGATTTTTCGACGGATGACGTCCTGCAGCATCTCCCGCTCCACCGTCAGATCCGCCACGATCTTCTTCAGCTTCGAGTTCTCATCCTCAAGCAGTTTCAGCCGGCGCATCTCCGTCGGCAGCAGGCCGTCGTATTTCTTCTTCCAGTTGAAATAGGTCGCCTGGCTGATCCCCGCCTTGCGGCAGACCTCCGCCACCGGAAGACCCTCGGCGCCCTGCTTCAGCACGAATGCCTTCTGCGCCTCCGTAAACCTCGATGCCTTCACCGTTCTCCGCTCCTCCCAGCCAGGGAAATCTCAGCAGAAAACTCCAACCAAAAGCGATCCAGGTTCCCGGGCGCGGATCAAGCCGCCAATCCATTCTTTCGCTACGCGACGGCCGCGGTACCCACCGACCGTCCACGGAAGCGGGGCAACTTCACTGAATTTCGACATCTTGAACACCTCCATCTCACGCCCCGGGGTGTCCACAAAGCCGGGTCAACTCCAACTCCAGGTTCAACCGGTGTTGCCCGCCGCTGCGCCTACGGTTCCGCGCCGGGCAGCACCGGGCGTCGATCAACGTCGGAAAATTGGTCCCTTTTCGAGGTCGATCGGGAGTGCTTTTGGGGCGCCGGTTGACAGGGCAAGCGCGACTGCAACATGATTCGGTGGGTGCACGGCGAACGCGCTAAGCGAAAAGCACCGGCGCATCTGCAAGCGTCACGTCGCGGAGCAGGAACTCTTACCGGATGAAGCCGAGCGTCATGTCCAGCGGCCCGCCAAAGGGTCGTCGGCCGCCCGGTGAGTGCCAAGCGCATCCGCCGCGCGCATTCCGGCCACCACGCCTTGTCGGCTAGTTTGGACACCAAAAATGCTCGCAAACGATCTTCCTGCCCTGGTCCATCTGCTGGAGGCGCTCGGGCGCGATCTGCTGAGATGGCGCGCAACCGGCGCGACGGGCGGACACTGGGAGGCTACGCAGTTCAAGGCGGAGGGCGACATGCGTGCGCACCGCATCCTCGTAGAAGCCCTCGCGGCCGCCTGGCCCGGCGTTCCGGTGGTCAGCGAAGAGGACGAGACCTTCACGGAAGCCCGCCCCGGCCGCTACTGGCTGGTCGACCCGATCGACGGCACCGCGAGTTGGGCCGGTGGCTTTCCGGGGTTCGTCACGCAGGCGGCGCTGATAGTGGCGGATGCACCCGTGCTTGCCGCTATCGTCGCGCCGGCCCTAGGCTTCACCTACACTGCGGCGCTCGGCGAAGGGGCCTGGCTGAACGGTGCGCCACTGGCCGTCGCTCCTCGCGGGCGGTCGCTCCGCCTCATCGACAACTACCCAGATCCGCGCGGGGTGGCCGCAGCGGCGATGACGGGCCTGGGATGTACAGGTTATGTCGAGTGCGGTAGCTTATCGTTGAAGATGTGTCGCGTGATAGACGGCGCGGCCGAGTTATTCATCAAGGACGTCACGGTCAAGGATTGGGATATGGCCGCTCCAGCACTGGTGGTCGCGGAGGCGGGCGGCTGTTTTCTGCGCCTCAATGGCACGCCTTGGCGATTCGCCGGCGCGATGGCGAAGGCCGGGGGAATCGTGGCCGCGGCAGATGCGACCTTGGCGCGGCGCGCAGTCGCCTGGCATGCTGCGGGAGCCCTCCCGTGAGCCGTGTCCTAGTGGTCGCGGCGCACCCGGATGACGAGGTGTTGGGCTGCGGCGGCACACTGGCCCGTCACGTCGAGGCCGGCGACAGCGTCGCCGTGATGTTTCTGACCGACGGCGTCGGCGCTCGCGGCAACAGTCCCGAGGCGGAGCCGGCCCGCCGCGCCCGCGAGGCCTCGGCGCGGGCGGCGCTATCCATCCTGGGCGTTTGCGAGATCGTCTTCGGGAACCTGCCCGATAACCAGATCGACAGCGTACCATTGCTGCGAGTGGCGCAGGCGGTGGAAGCGGTGGCGCGCGAGCGCCAGCCGGACCTGGTCTACACGCACCACATCGGTGACCTGAACGTGGACCATCGCCTCGCACATCAGGCCGTGTTGACGGCGTTTCGCCCCCAACCCGGGCAGGCGCGGCCCACAATCCTCGCTTTCGAGACCGCCTCCTCGACCGAGTGGCAGTCAGTAGCCGCGGGGCTGGCGTTCCAACCGAACTGGTTCGAGCCGATCGAGGGGCAATTGGAGCGCAAGTTGGACTCGTTAAAGGCCTATGGGCAGGAGATGCGCCCCTGGCCGCATGCGCGTTCACTGACCGCGGTCGAGCACCTTGCGCGCTGGCGCGGCGCTACTATTGGCTGCGCTGCGGCCGAGGCCTTCATGCTGGTGCGGCGTATCGGCTGAGCGCGGCCTACGGTGCGGCCGCGTCGCGGTCCGCCCAGTCCGGGCCGAGCAGGTCGATGATTGCGTCGCGCAGTCGGTTGGCAAGCAGCGCCTGGCCCCCGGCGGTCAGATGATGACCATCAGGGTGAAGCAATTCCTCGCCGGCCTCTGTGAGAGCGTGTTCCATGTCGATGTAGCGCATGTTGGCGTCAACCCGCTCGCTTAGGACTGCATTGTAGGCGCGAATATTCTCTGCCACCTTAGGCTCCTTCGCCAGTGTGGCCGTGTTGGTGGGCGAGATGCCGATCACGATGAAGGGCAGCGTCGGCGCCATGCGCTCGCGCTCCTCCAGCAGGCGCGTCATTGCCTCGCGAAAGGCCTTCAGCGTCGTGTGCGGCTGGCCGTCCAGCTGCGCGCGCGGCCAGCAATCCACGACACCCTTGTGCAGCACTGCGACATCGGCCTCCATCCAGGAGAACAACTCGTTCCGGTGCGAGTAGGACGAGGCCAAGCTGGAGGCGCGCATGGCGAGATTGCTGACGCGGATCTCGCTAGCCTGGAAACGCTCCTTCAGCAGGCCTTCCAACAGATAAGGGTACGTTTGGCGGAACCGGGTAAATCGCTCGGGCTGGTCGCTGGGATGCTTTTGAAACCATGGACGGGGCAAACTCAGCGAGTCGGTGCTCATCACAATATGCAACATATGAGGCCAGCGCCTTATCCTGGTAACAAACCTGCTTGGGGCAGCGACGAAAGCCCTCTTGTTGTTTACTAGCGGACGGACTGGGGGTGATGCAAGGTTTCAACTGGTTGACCGACACCGCGCTTGGCCGGAGGGGGCGCTAGCCCCACGATGACAATCGTGCAAATGCATTGATCTTAGGGCTTGAGAGGGCAGGACATGGACGACTTGAATCGCCCGAGCAGCAATAGGGAAGCGGCCTATTCGAGTGGTGCGCATGACCAGGCGCTGGTCGGATTCGAGGCGCTGCGCGCGCAGGGACTGGGCAACGAGGCCGACCTCGCTCGCGAGATCGGCCTACTTGCCCGGTCTAGGCGCACCGAGGACCTCTTTCGGCTCGCCGTTGCGCATTTCGAGGTGCTGCGCACCGCACGTGATGGGCTCAACCTAGTCGCAGTAGCGCTGCGCGCGCCCTCCACCATACCGGCCAAGGAGCGCGTTGCCTTCTTCCGCATTGCGTTGGAGGCGGAACCCCGCAACGCCGAGGTGCTGGCGCGTCTCGTCGAGGCACTGCTCGCGGCGGAGGACATGGTCGGCGCGCGGCAGGTGCTCGCGCACGCGACATCCTGGGCCGAGCCGGCCGCGCTGGCGCATCTGCGCTCCCTCATCGCGCAGGCCGCGGGCGATCTGCCCATTGCGCTGCGCGAGGCGGCCCTGGCGCTGCGGCTGACCGAGGAAGCGGGTCGTCTACTCCCTCTGGCCCAGCGCCAGCTCTTCCAGGTCAGCACGGCGCTGGCCTATGCGATCCGAGCTGACGTGGCGCGTGAAGATTGCGCCGCGGCGCAGGACAAGCTGCGCCTGCTGCGTGAGTGCGGCCGATACGGCCGCGAGCAGCTCTCGATCGAGTTACAGCTGCTCAACAGAGCACGCCAGCGCGAAGCGTTCCGCCAGTTGCTTGCAGAGCAGCGCGAGCTCGCCGTGCAGAGCCCGGACAGCGCGCGCCGCATCGCCCTGCTGGCCCGCAACTACCTGACGCCGGCCGAGCGGGCGGACTTCCTGCGCGAGGCGCATGCCTTGGCGCCGGCCGACGTGCCGCTGCTGGAAGCTCTGCTGCGCGTCTTGCTCGAGGCGGGCGACGCGGCTGGGGGCCGCAGCCTCATGCAGAGCCTGGGGTCGAAAGGGCCGCCTGAAGCAGAGCGGGCGGCGCTCGTCGCCATCCTGCCCGCGGCGGCCAAGCCGGAGGACCCAGCTACACCCGTCGGACAGATCGCCATCTTCCGGCGCCGGATCGCCGCCGGCGAGGGCGATGCGGCCGCAGCCGACCTCATTGCTTTCTTGCAGCGCGAACCGGACGCGGGCGCCGTACGACGCGAGCTGGTGGACTATCTCAACCCGCAGCGCCGCTATGTCGAGGCGGCACGCCTGATCGATCTCGAACGGATCGCCGGTGAACCCACCAAGCTGCTCATCAACTGGGCGATCACGCTGTTCCGCGGCCACCAATATGAACGGGGCGCGGAACTGTTGGCGCGCATCGAGGCGCGCGATGGAGAGACGCCCGAACTGGCAATGGCGCGCATCTCCGCGCTTGAGATGCAAGGCGACCTGCAGGGCGCGGCCGCCATTGCCCGCGAGCGCCACGCCAAGGTGAAGACCGTGAGCCTGCTGCGCCTCATGGCCGACCAGGCCTCGCGGCTGAACCGCTTCGACGAGGCGCGGCGCCTGCTCGACGCCTGCGATGAGGCTGAGCCGGGCGACCGCAACACCGACGAATTGCGCCGCCGCAACGAACGCATGGAAGCGCAGCAGCAGGCCTGGATCGCCGAGGCGAGGGCCGTAGCCGATCATCTCGGCGCCACACCCGGCGAGGAGCTCCTGCTCGGCGACTATTTCGCGCAGTTCGGCATGGTGCAGCAGGCCAGCGCCGCCTACGAGCGCGCGGTCAAGCGGCGTGAACAGGGCCGGTCACGAGGTCGTCGGCGCGCTGCCGATCCGGTACCGCCGCTCGCGCGAGCGCAGCGGATCGTCTTGCTCGCTGAGGCGGCCCGGTTCGACGAGGCGCTGGCGCTGTTCGAAAGGCTGAACCTATCGCAGGTCGACATGCCGACGTTGTTGCGGCTGGAGCGGGCGGTCATGCGCCGCACCCTGAACCCGCGGTTCGCGGTAGCTTCGGCCCAGCTGCGGGCGGAGTTCGGCCGCCGCTCAGTGCCGAGCTCGATCCGCCGCATCGCCATAGTCGGCGGCTCCAATACGATCATGACCTCCGGCTGGGGTCGGACGCTCGAGGCGCTGGGCGAGCGGGCGTTGGGCCTCACCGTGCACAACTACGGCATCGGCGCGAGTTCCTGCCTCTATGGATGGCTGCGCATCGGCAAGGATTCGCTGTTTGAGCGCTATGACCTCGTGCTGTTTGAGCATGCGCTGAACGATGCCGTCTATGTGCAGAACGGCAGCATGGATCATGGCTTCCGCCGCAGCGTGCTGCGCGCCATCGCACAAGAGTGCGCGGCGAAGGGTGGCCGCTTTGCCATGCTGCTGACAGCCCCGCGCGAGAACGCCGAGGCCGCGATCAACGGCGTCGACCCGATCATTGAGGAGACCCGCCGGTTCTGTGCGGAGGCCGGCATTGATGCGGACGACCCCTCGGCACGGATGCGTAAACTCCGCCTTCCCCCTGGCGCCGCCCGCTTCGGCTATCGGGATGAACTGCACTACACTGAGGCCGCCTCAACCGACATGGCGGTCAACCTTCTGGCACGCATCGCGACAGAGCCCGCCTTCGGCATGGTGCGTCACGTCCCGCCAGCCTGGGCCGACCAGCCAGGCGCGCTGCGCTCGATCTCGGTCGCCGGCCTGGAGCATATGAAGGTCACCGGGCCGCACAAGGTGCAGCATCTCGAATCGGCTTTCTACTCGGGCGATTTCGTCCGGCTGGAACGCGGCGCGCGGCTGACGACGCAGGTCGGCGGGCGTCTGGTCGGTCTTCTGGTCAACGTCTCGGCCGATACGGGCCATATCCGTGTGCGTATCGGCGATCGGGTATTCGTGAAGAACCTGTTTGGCTTCCGGAATACCAACGACCCAACCAAACCGCGCATCCTGCTGCGGCAGTTCGAGACGGAGCTCCGCCTCGCGCCGGGTACGCCGGTTGAGATCGACCTCGATTTGGGCCCGGCCGATCTGCAGAAGCTGCCGCACGACCAGACCGCGTACGCATCTGCGCCACAGGTACCGCTGGAGGCACAGGTACTGGAGATCGGCGGCCTCATCCTCTGCTGAAGTAAGCGTGCGCTGACGTCTGCGGCATCCCTGTCTTGACGAAGGTCAGGCGGCGTCGGGCCGGAGGTTCCTAGAGCGGTTTCCCCCCTGAGTGAGTCGATTGGGATTTCCCGACGCGGGGCTGATCTGATTCAAGCTGTCTGTCGGCGAGGAGGCCGACAGGCATGTCCAAGGCGCTGTCGGTCGATCTTCGGGAGAGGGTGGTAGCTGCGGTCGCGGCGGGTGCGTCGTGCCGCGCTGCGGCGGCGCGGTTCGGCGTCAGCGCCTCGAGTGCGATCCGCTGGTGCGCCCTGGCACGGGAGACGGGATCGGTTGCGCCGGGCCCGCTCGGAGGCGACCGGCGCTCGGCACGCCTGGCGGCCCATGCGGCGCTCATCCTTGGCCTGCTGGAGCAGAAGTCGGACATCACGCTCACGGAGATTCAGACGGAGCTCGCCAGGGCCGGCGTTCCAGCGGGCATCGGGACGATCTGGCGCTTCTTCGATCGGCACCGGATCACGCGCAAAAAAAGACGGCGCATGCGGCCGAGCAGGACCGTCCGGACATCCTGACGCGTCGCTGGGCGTGGTTCGAGCGCCAGCCCGACCTCGATCCGGACCGCCTGGTGTTCATCGACGAGACCTGGGCCTCGACGAAGATGGCCCGAACGCATGGCCGGGCGCCCCGCGGCGAGCGCCTGCGCTCGCCGATCCCGCACGGTAAGCGTGCTTCCTCGACTGCCTTGCGGCGCGCTGCGTTGATCGGCTGACCTGCCTGGCTGCTGGGTGGAGCGGAAGTCCGCTGTCGCGCTTAAGCCTAGGGGTAAGGTCGTTGCCGGACGGTCGGTTGGACGAGGTGATCAGCGTAGTGGCGCGTCGTCGTCGCTGGACGCTGGAGCAGAAGCTGGCGCTGGTCGAGGAGGTATCGCGGCTTGGCGCGTCGGTCGCGGCGGTAGCCGATCGGTACGGGATGAGCCGGAGCCTGCTGTTCGAATGGCGTCGCCAGGTCCGTGAGGGAACGATGCCGGGCGTGGTCCGCGCGGATGTGGCCGCGACGCTGGTGCCGGTCCGTATCGTGGAGAACGCGCAGACGAAGGAGGCACCACGCCCGACGGTGGTGTCGCGCCGGTCTGCCGAGCGTGCTGGCAAGGCGGCGGCGACCGTCGAAGTGGTGCTGTCGAACGGCCGCGTGCTGCGTGTCTCCGAGACGATTGCGCCGGAGGTGCTGGGGCGGCTGGCGGCGGCGCTCGACGCCGGATGCTGAGCTTCAACGCGGGGCTGCGCGTGCACCTTGCGCTGGGCGCGACGGACATGCGCAAGGGCTTCGACGGGCTGGCGGCGCAGGTCCAGACGGTGCTGCAGGCGGATCCGTTTTCTGGCCACCTGTTCCTGTTCCGCGGCAAGCGTGGTGACCTTCTGAAGGCGCTGTGGTGGGACGGCCAGGGCTTGGTGCTGCTGGCTAAGCGGCTCGAGAAGGGTCGGTTCATTTGGCCGACGATTGCGCGCGAGGGCGTGGTGATGCTGACGACGGCGCAGCTGGCGATGCTGCTGGAGGGGCTGGACTGGCGCACGCCGACGCCGAGCTGGAAGCCTGAGATCGCGGTGTAGCCCCTTGCGCCGACGCGGCGACGTCTGGGACGATTCCGGTGTGACGCCGCACACCGACAGTCCACGGCCCGAGGATCCCGCCGCGCTGGCGGCGATGATCGCGGCGCTGCGCGGGGAGCTGGCCGAGGAGCGCACCGCCCGCCGCATGGCGGAGGTCGGCCTGCAGGCCAAGACACTGGAGGCCGAGCGGCTGCGTGTGCAGATCGCGCGCCTGCGGCATGAGCGGTTCGGGCGATCGTCGGAGCGCCTGGCGGGCGAGGTCGAGCAGCTGGAACTGCGGCTCGACGAGGTGTTGGCCGACATCGCCGCCACGGGCGGCACGGCCGACGCCGAGGACGAGGCGACCAGCGCCCCAGCGCCTGAGGAGAAGGCACGGCGGCACGGCCGCAAGCCGCTGCCGGACAGCTTGCCGCGGCGGGACGTCGAACACCTGCCTGCCGAGGGCTGCACCTGCCGCACTTGCGGTGGCGCGCTGCGCAAGGTGGGCGACGACGTGACGGAGATCCTGGAGTACCGCCCCGGCCGGTTCGAGGTGGTGCGCCACGTCCGCCCCGCGTTCTCCTGCCGGGCATGCGAGGCGATGACGCAGGCGCCGATGCCGTCACTGCCGATCGAGCGCGGCAGGCCAGGCCCGGGGCTGCTCGCCCATGTGCTGGTCTCGAAGTACTGCGACCATCTCCCGCTCTACAGGCAGTCGGAGATCTACGCTCGCGATGGGCTGGACCTGCCGCGCGGGCTGCTGGCGGGCTGGGTGGGCAAGTCGGCTGCGCTGGTCGAGCCGATGGCAGCCCACATCGGCCGACACGCCCTGGCAGGGCACAGGGTCCATGCCGACGACACGCCAATGCCGATGCTCTCGCCCGGCCGCGGCAGGACGCAGGCGGCGCGGTTCTGGGCCTATCTGCGTGACGATCGACCATTCGGTGGGACCGACCCGCCCGCGGTGCTCTATGAGTTCACGCTGGACCGGAAGGGTGAGCATCCGCAGCGACGCCTGCGTGACTTCCAGGGCATCCTGCAGGCCGACGCCTACTCGGGGTTCAACGCCCTCTACGAAACCGGCCGCGTGGTGGAGGCGGCGTGCTGGACGCATGCCCGGCGCTACTTCCACGACGAGCTGCTGGCCAATGGCAGCCCGCTGGCGCGCGAGGCCATCGAGCGCATGCAGCCGCTGTTCGCGATCGAGGCGGAGATCCACGGCCAACCACCGGAGGCGCGCCTTGCCGCCCGCCAGGTCCGCTCGGCGCCGGTGATGACGGACCTGCACGCCTGGCTTGAGGCGACGCTGCGGCGGATCTCTGGCAAGTCGGACCTGGCCAAGGCGATCCGCTATACGCTGGCGCAGTGGGGCGCGCTGACGACGGTGCTGCGCGATGGCCGCGCCTGCCTGCACAACAACGCTGCCGAACGGCAGATGCGGCCGCTCGCGCTGGGTCGGAAGAACTATCTGTTCGCCGGGTCGCTCGAGGGCGGCAGGCGGGCCGCTATCATCTACACCCTCATCGGCACCGCCGAGCTCAATGGCTGGGACCCGCAGGCCTATCTCCGCCTGCTGCTCGACCGCATCGCCGACCACCCCATCAACCGCATCGACGAACTCGCACCCTGGAACCTGCGGCCCCACGCCACCTGACCACCGTCAAGGCGTCGGCGCCGTAGCCGTCAGCGGACGCTTACATGGTCAGTGACAACGGCACGGAACTGACGTCGACGTCGATCCTGCGCTGGTCGCAGGAGCGGCAGGTGGAGTGGCATTACATCGCCCCCGGGAAGCCCACCCAGAACGCGTTCGTGGAGAGCTTCAACGGGCGCCTGCGGGATGAGTGCCTGAACGAGACGTTGTTCACGTCCATGCTACAGGCCCGTGCCGTGCTGGCCACTTGGCGGCAGGATTACAACACGGTCCGGCCGCACTCGAAGCTTGGCGGGCGTACCCCCGCCCAGATCGCCGGCCAACGGGGTCGGGGGCATGCCCCCAACGTAAGCGCGGCGTATAGGCCCGTCTTCCGCTGCGGGCGGTGAATGTGCTCGTTCGGCCTGGGCTTGGGAGCTTCGGGCCGACGTTATGGTCGACGTTAATGACGACGCGAAGGCTGGCGGGTATCGCCGGCTCGAGATGCTGACGGGACCTGGTCGCCGGCGGAAGTGGTCGGACGACGACAAGGCGAAGGTGGTGGCGCAGACGCTCGAGCCCGGCGCGGTCGTGGCCGAGGTGGCGCGTCGGTGGCAGATCTGTCCGCAGCAAGTGTTCACGTGGCGGCGGGAGATGCGTGCTGGGATCGGCGCGCCGCTGGATTTCGTGCCGGTCGTCGTGGAGACGATAGCGTCGAAGCCTGAGGCGACGGTCACGCCGGCGCGCGGCACGCCAGCGATCGAGGTGAAACTCGCAGGCGCCGTGCTGCGTGTCGCGCCCGGCACGGACGCCGAGTTGCTGACCATGGTGCTGCGCGCGATCAGGGCCTCGGCGGCATGATCGCGCCTCCGGCGGGCGCGCGGATCCTGCTCGCGGCGAAACCCGTCGATTTCCGCAAGGGCGCGCACAGCCTGGCGGCACTCGCAGCCGAGGTGCTGGATGCTGATCCGTTCTCCGGCGCGGTGCTGGTGTTCCGCTCGCGCCGTGCCGACCGGATCAAGATCCTGGTCTGGGATGGCAGCGGCCTGGTGCTGGTCTGGAAGCAACTGGAGGGCGGCGCGTTCCGCTGGCCGCCGATCGTGGACGGCGCGCTGCGCCTGACGCCGGTTGAGTTCGCCGCGCTGTTCGACGGGATCGATTGGCGACGCGTGCAGGCATCGCGGGAGATTCCCAAGCCGAGCGCGCCTGCATAGAATCGCACGCACGATGCGCGTCGCGGCCGCCGACATGCCGAGCCTGCCGGAAGATCCAACGGCGCTGCGCGCGCTGCTGCTGTCGGTCATCGCCGAGCGCGACAGCCTGGCGGCCGAACGCGACGCGCTGGCGGTGCGGAACGAGCAACTCCACCACCTGCTGCTGAAGCTCAAGCGCCGGCAGTTCGGGCAGAAGTCGGAGCGGCTGCCGGAGGAACAGTTGCTGTTCGCGTTCGAGGAGATCGAGGCGACGCTGGCCGAGAACACGGCTGTGGCCGGCAAGGCGTCTGCTGCCCTGCGGGACAACCAGGCAAAGCGTCGCCGCGAGGGCCGCGGTCGGCTGCCGGCGCATCTGCCGCGCGTCGAGCAGGTCCTGGCCCCGGAGGCCACGGCCTGCCCCTGCTGCCAGGGCCCGCTGGTCGAGATCGGCGTCGATGCTGCCGAGCGCCTCGACGTGATCCCGGCGCAGTTCCGCGTGCTCGTGACCAAGCGGCCGAAGCTGACCTGCCGCGCCTGCCCGGGCGTGGTGCTGCAGGCGCCGGCGCCGGCCCGGCTGATCGAGGGCGGCGTGCCGACGGAGGCGACGGTCGGCCACGTCATGGTCTCGCGCTACGCCGACCATCTGCCGCTGTATCGCCAGGCACAGATCCTGGCGCGGCAGGGGATCGAGATCGGCCGGGAGGTGCTGGCCGACTGGACCGGCACGGCGGCGAACGAGGTCATGCCGGTCGTGCGCCGCATGCGGGAGATCCTGCTGCGCTCCGCGCGGCTGTTCGTGGACGAGACCACCATGCCGGTGCTCGACCCGGGCCGCGGCAAGACCAAGAAGGGATTCGCCTGGGCGATCGCGCGCGACGACCGGCCCTGGGGCGGCACCGACCCGCCGGCAGTGGTGTTCCACTACGCCCCAGGTCGTGGCGCCGAGCATGCGAAGGATCTGCTGAGCGGCTACCGAGGCATCCTGCAGTGCGACGGCTACGGCGCCTACAAGGCGCTGGCCGCGAGCAACGCCGGTATCACGCTGGCATTCTGCTGGAGCCACGTCCGGCGCGAGTTCATCGAGCTGGCCAAGGGCAAGATGGCGCCGGTCGCCCGCGAGACGCTGCAGCGCATCGCCACGCTCTACGCCGTCGAGGCCGCGATCCGCGGCAAGGCGCCTGAGGTCCGCCGCGCCGTCCGCCAGGAACGGAGCCGGCCGTTCATCGAGGATCTGTTCGCCTGGCTCACGGCGCAGCTCGCGCGCCTGCCCAGCGGCAGCCCGACCGCGCAGGCCATCCGCTATGCGCTGAACCACCGCGAGGGCCTCGTCCAGTTCCTCGAGGACGGCCGGATCGAGGTCGACACCAACACCGTCGAGCGCGCCATCCGCCCGATCTGCCTCAGCCGGAAGAACGCTTTGTTCGCGTCCGGCGATGATGGCGGGGCACGCTGGGCCGCCGTCGCCTCGCTGGTGGAGACCTGCAAGCTCAACGGCGTGGACCCGCAGCGCTACTTCACCGACGTGCTGACACGCCTCGTCAACGGCTGGCCTGACCTGCCCCCTACCTGATCCCTTGATTTGGGTGAGAGTCCGTCCCCAACAGGAGATGGACGATGAAGAAGAGCAGGTTCAGCGAAGCGCAGATGATTGGTGTGCTGCGGGAGCAGGAGGCCGGTGCGACGACGGAGGACGTCTGTCGGCGGCACGGCATCAGCCAGCAGACGTTCTACCGTTGGAAATCGAAGTACGGCGGCATGGAAGTCTCGGACGCGCAGAAGCTGAAGGCGCTGGAGGACGAGAACCGGCGTCTGAAGAAGCTGCTGGCGGAATCGATGCTGGATGTCTCGGCGTTGAAGGACCTGCTGGGAAAAAACTGAGGACGCCCGCGGCACGCCGGGCTGCGGCGCTGCGCCTGATGGCGGAGCGTGGATATTCGCAGCGGCGTGCCTGCGGGCTGCTCGAGGTAGATCCCAAGACGGTGCGGCGGGAGCCGGTGCCGGGCGATGGCGAAGTGCGTGCTCGTCTGCGCGAACTGGCGGCAGAGCGCCGGCGGTTCGGCTATCGGCGGCTGGGCATTCTGCTGCGGCGGGAAGGCGTGGCGATGAACAAGAAGAAGCTCTACCGCCTCTACCGGGAAGAGGGGCTGTCGGTGCGTCGCCGGCGTGGCCGCAAGCGGGCGACCGGCACCCGTGCGCCGCTGGCCTTGCCGCAGGGGCCGAACCAGCGCTGGTCGCTGGACTTCGTCTCCGACGCGCTGAGCTGGGGGCGACGGATCCGCATTCTGTGCATCGTCGACGATTTCACCCGCGAGGGCCTGGCGCTGGTGGTGGACACCTCGATCGGCGGGCGACGCCTGGTGCGCGAGTTGGAAGCGTTGATCGCCCGCCGTGGCCGCCCCGCGGTGATCGTCAGCGACAACGGCACGGAGATGACCTGCCGCGCCGTGCTCGAATGGTGCAACCGCAGCGGCGTGGCGTGGCACTACATCGCGCCTGGCAAGCCGCAGCAGAACGGGTTCGTGGAATCCTTCAACGGGAAGCTGCGGGACGAGTGCTTGAACGAGGAGGTCTTCGCCAACCTGGCCGAGGCCCGCGCTGTCATCGAACGCTGGCGGCTCGACTACAATCTGAACAGGCCGCACTCGGCGCATGGCGGGCTGACCCCGGATGCCGCACGCCGTCGCCACGCGGACGCGGCCGGGCGGCTGCGCTACCTCGAAGGCTCCGCCGCCCGGCCGCTCCAGCCACCACAGGATTTCGGCTACAACCCCGGCGGGCTCTCACAATGAACGCGGGACCAACGGGGAGCAGGTCAGGTCCCCTGTGAGCTGCAAAATCCCGATGGCGCAACCAGCCCGCCGTCGTGACCAAGCCGGAAAACTCTAACTTCCGGCGGTCCAAACATTGGTCGCGGATCATTCCGTACCGCCCAGCAGACGCGCAGGTCAGCCGACCAGCACCACGCGCCGCAAGGCAGTCGAGGGAAGACGCTTACCTGCTGAACGACTTGCTGCTGGCTGCAGAGCACCAACCTCGCAGAGCTTCGTGACCATACTCGCCGGCCCCGGACGTGTCGTGCGGCGCCAACAAGCGGGCCATGGTGACGGCGGCGCTGGCCGGCCCCTGAGGGCGCTCCTGGGGATCTTTCTAAGCCTTGGCCGGCACGATCCGGGTATCGCGCTTTAGCTGCTCGACCAGGACGTTGTTGGCGACATAGACCATTTGCCGGCTGGCATTGAGCGCCGCGATGTCAGGCCGCTTGTCCAGAACGGCGAAGACGTTGCGCAGCAGCGCCGACAGGCCCTGCGCGTCGAGTTCGCGGTAAAGTGCCTCGTACATCGCGAGATCCTCGGGGTAGTCCAGTGTCAGGCGGTAGTCGCGCACCAGATCTGGCGGCAGGTCGACCCACTGGATACGGAACAGTTCCGGGTTGTTCTCGACATACTGGTTCATGTACTCGGAGAAAGGCGCGCCGCCGGTCAGTCGATCGATGCGGCGCAGCACCTCGACGTTGAAGATCTGCGGTGCCGAGCCTGGCGCCTCAGTGCGGGCCCGTGTAAAATCGGCACCATTGCGGAAGTGCGCATCAAGCAAGATGCTCGTTACCTCGGGCGATATAGTCAGGCAGTCGGCCGTGACGCGCACGATCACGTCGATGCCGAACTTGTTGGCCGCGCCGAGGTACCGGCGAATGACGTCGTCCTCCTCTCCTCGCCAGAAGCCAACCTTGCCGTCGAGCGTGTGGCTGGCGAGCACGCCGTCGCGCTCATGCGTCGAGGTTGCTAGCACAGTGAGATCCACATCCTGCATGAGCAGGCAGTTTTCTAGGCAGCGCTCTATGCTTGACCGGCCGGCGACGGGCAGGATCGCCTTGTCGCGCAGGCGTGTGGACTTCATCCGCCCGGCGACGATCGCCCCGATCCGCGCCTTGCGGAAGTCATCGCGCACCAGCGGCGCGTTGCGCGGCACATCACGGGCCAGTACGTGGCGCGAGGTCTGCAACGCTTCGACCTCGTCCACCGTAATGCCCACCTTGTCGGTACGGCGGAATATGAGCGTGGACGGCGCCACCATGCTGCCAGCAGGCAGGTGCTCGCGGGCGATCGGCCGAGGCTTGGTCTTTGCAAGGTAGGCGGCCTCCAGCGGGACCACGAACCGGCCGGAGAAGGCCCGTGCTGTCAGCTCTAGATCGCGCGCCATTTCCGCGATCTCAGTCGGTTCGAGTGCTGCGGAGCCATCATAAGGGGCGCTTGTCCGGTCGAGCGCAACATGCTTCTCAATAATCTCGCAGCCCAACGCAGCCGCTAGCAAAGGCAAGCGCCGTGCGAAGGGGTCGGAGCCTTCCATATGGTCGGACATCGAGAGCAAGACGCCAGGAAAGGCCGCACGAAGAACAAGCAGCTTGTCGAGCGAGGTATCGTCCACCCGTGTGGGGTAGGCCTGGAAGCCAATCTGTAACGCGAGGCGGCCGGCGCCAAGGCCGCCGAAACGCGCTACTAGCTCTTGCAACTCGCCCAGGTCATGGCCTGAGACATTGAGGATCAGCGTCTTTTCGCGAAGATCGATGCTGCGCAGCGCGGATAGCACCTCATCGTTCACCAGCACCGAGGATTGCAGCTTGAGGCCGGCGATCTGCGGAAGGTTTGCCTCAAGTACTTGAAAGGCGCTGAGGTCAGCGCATTCAATCCAAACGCTGCCGACCTTCTCGTGCGCCTCGGCTATCAGGGCGGTCCAGTCGGCGTGGCCAATCTGGACCTGCTGGTAAATGCCGTAGTATGAAAAGTCTGGGAGAGCTAGCGTCTCGGCCGAGATGGGATGGAACTTGACCCCCGCCCGCGGGTAGCCAACCTTGCCTAGAGCCTCGGTCAAGCTGCGGACGGCGGCCACGTCGCCACCATGCACATTAGCGAATTCGTAAATTAGCGTAGGAATCTGCATGGCTGCGCCTTTTGTGGATGCGTGGGCGGATCAACCGCCCGCGCGCTGCACGATGTCGGTCAGAGCTTGGACCACGCGGTCCGTGTCGGCCTCGGTCAGGCCGTGATACAGTGGCAGGGACAGGCACCGCTTGTAGTATTCCTCGGCACCCGGGAGATGCTGCGCGCCGTAGCGCCCGACGTAGTATGGTTGAGTGTGCACTGGTATATAGTGCACCTGGGTGCCGATACCCGCCGCCCGTAACTCCGCCATCACCTTAGCCCGGCTGACGCCCAGG
This sequence comes from Sediminicoccus rosea, assembly GCF_033547095.1. NCBI lineage: Bacteria > Pseudomonadati > Pseudomonadota > Alphaproteobacteria > Acetobacterales > Roseomonadaceae > Sediminicoccus > Sediminicoccus rosea. The sequence continues at coordinate 2,347,662 of NZ_CP137852.1, forward strand.
GACTCGAAGTCGATCAGCGCTACGTAGAGATGCCAACTTACAGACCGGCCGGAGGGCGAGCGGCCGAAGGGCTTAACCAGCGGCGCGAGCGGTGCGAGGCCGGTATCGTAGCGTGCGACCGCCGCCTGACGGCTAGCGATGAAGCTGTCCAGCCGCGCCATCTGCGAAAGGCCGAGGGCGCATTGCATATCAGTGATGCGATAGTTGAAGCCCAACTCGTGCATCTCGTAGTACCATGGATTTGGCGTATCGTTGTCGAAAGCGCGCTCCCGCAGGCGAAAGCCGCTTGGCTCACGGGTCATGCCATGGCTGCGCAACGAACGCAGGCGCGCCGCAATATGCGGGTCATTCGTCGAGACCGCGCCGCCCTCGCCGGTGGCGAGCGTCTTCACCGGGTGGAAAGAGAACACCGCCATCCCATCGCTTTCCGTGCAGCCAATAGGGACTAAGTCATTGCCGCGCTGGCGCATGGTACCGATGGCGTGCGCTGCATCCTCTACCACCTTGAGGCCGAGGGCGCGCGCCGCGTCACCGGCCTCGGTCGGCTGGCCGGCCAGATGCACCGGGAAGGCGGCGCGGACGTCAAGGCCGGCTGAGCTGCCGGCCCGGAAGGCCTGCTCGATGTCCTGGGCGCGGGCCAGCCCGGTGTCCGGATCGACATCGCAGAACACCACCTCCGCTCCGGTCATACGGACGGCGTTCGCGGTGGAGAGAAAGGTCACGCTAGGTACGATCGCAGCTTGGCCGGGACCGAGGTCCAGCGCCAGCGCGGCGAGGTGAAGCCCAGTCGTCGCGTTGGAGCAGGCGATGACATGCGCCGCCCCGGTGCGCGTCGCGAGTGCCGCCTCGAAGGCGCTGACTGAAGGACCCTGGGTCAGCCAGTCGCCTTGCAGCACCTCGACAACCGCCGATACGTCCTCGGCGGAGATGTTCTGCCGTCCGTAGGGCAGGAAGGGGGCGTCCGGATGGGACATTACGGCAGGTCCTGCAGGAAGGCGCGCATCTGCTCGTCTGTAACCCAGTCGGTGTTGGTTTCGGACGAATAGTAGAAGGTGTCGGGCGCGTATTGTGCGCCATCATTGGTGTAGCTGCTGCGCTGCCACCAGCTGAAGGCCGGCTCGATCACGTAGGCGTCCTCTAGCTCGATGGTCTGGCGCGCATCGTCCTCGTTCACCATCACCTCATGCAACTTCTCGCCCGGGCGGATCCCGACGACATGTGTCGGCAGGTGCGGCGCCATAACGCGCGCGAGGTCGGTCATGCGCATCGAGGGGATACGGGGCACGAAGATCTCGCCGCCGCGGGACTGCGACAGCGCGGCTACCGCGAAGTCTACGCCCTGCTGCAGTTTGATCCAGAAGCGCGTCATGCGTGGGTCGGTCAGCGGCAGCGAGGTGGCACCCTCGGCGATAAGCTTGCGGAAGAAGGGAATGACCGAGCCGCGCGAGCCGATCACGTTGCCGTAGCGCAGCGCGGCGAAGCGCGTGCCGATGCTGCCTGAGAGATTGTTCGCTGCGACGAAAATTTTGTCGGAAGCGAGCTTGGAGGCGCCGTAAAGATTGATCGGGTTGCACGCCTTGTCGGTCGAGAGCGCCAGCACTCGCGAGACCCGGTTCTCCAGTGCTGCGCGGACCACGTTCTCCGCACCGTTCACGTTGGTGTGCAGGCATTCGAACGGATTGTGCTCGGCGGCGGGCACATGCTTCATCGCGGCAGCGTGGATGACGATGTCCACCTCGCGCATCGCCATGTTCAGACGGTTGAAATCGCGCACGTCGCCGATGAAGAAGCGCAGGCAGGCATGCTCCTCCGGTCGGAAGATCTGCTGCATCTCGTAGTGCTTGAATTCGTCGCGCGATAGGATAATTAGCCGGCGCGGCTTGGCGCGTTTGAGGGCGTTCATGACGAAGTGTCGCCCGAAAGATCCCGTCCCGCCGGTGACCAGGATGGATTTGTCGTCCAGGTATTTGTATTGGCTGTCGATATCGTTGATCAGCTTCATGCGGCGTCTTCCATTCCTGTAGATTGGGTGGGTGGGCCGCCGGCTGCCGTCGCCAGGGCGATGCGGATGCGTTCTGGCAGCGACCCGGGGGCAGGACCATAGGCTGCGTTAAGGCGCGACAGGTCCATCTCAAAAACTGGGTGTGCGACCTGGGTGGCGAGCGGGGCGCCGCTCGCCTGCGCGACTAGCGCGACGAGACGATTGATCGAATGCGGACCGGGATAGCCGACGTTCAGGATGCTCGTGGGCGCGGCTGGCCGGAGTGCGGCGCGTGCCACCACGCTGGCAGCATCCTCGACATGCATGGCCGCCCACATGACCGGCGCGGCGGGCAGACTGGGGGTCAAGCCGAGCGCTGCGGCGCGGCAAAGCTGTTGAACCAGGCCGCCCCGCCGCGGCGCGCCGAACAGGCCGGGCAGGCGGAGGATCGTGGCGGCCAGCCCGCCGGCCGCCTCCAGAACGCGCTCCGCCTCACGCTTGCCGAGACCATAGGCAGATTGCGGATCGGTCGTCTCCTCGCGTGCCGGCATGGGCTGCGTGGGCGCGTAGACGGTCATCGACGAGATGTGCACTAGGCGTTGCACCCCCGCCTCGGCCAGGTGGCGCGTCATCTGGACGCTCCTCGCCGCCGCCGCCGTGTCATCATAGCTGCCCACGCGCTCGGCCGCGCAATGCACCACCACGGCCGGCCGCACCGCTGCCAGCAGGGCGCGCAGGGCCGACCGGTCCAGCAGATCGCAGGCCAAGCCGACGCGCCCGTCGCGCGAGGCACCGGTCGCCGCGCCACCCGCCGCGTAGATCGCGTTCAGCACGTGGGCGCCGAGATAACCGGCCGCCCCCGTGACCAGAATGGGCCCTAGATGTGCTGCCATGTGATCCACTCATCCGCCTCAATGCGCGTCTTGGCGGAGCGGCCCAGGACATGATCCATCATATGCGGCGGGATGCCGAGACCAGGGCGTTTGGCCGTCAGCATCTCCCGCGACAGCACCTCGCCGGGCTCTATCGCGCGCGCGGCGTGCAGGCTGCGGCGGCACTTCTCATACATGTCGGCCTCCTCGGGCCTGGGGCCGGCCTTCGCGCCGTCGCCGATTGCCTTCTCCACCTCGCGCACGTGCCGCACCATGGCGGCGAACTCGCCAGGTTCCATGGCGAAGCGGTGGTCGGGGCCAGCCATAGCGCGGTCGAGCGTGAAGTGCTTCTCGATCATGCAGCCGCCCAGCGCCACCGAGGCGATTGGGATATGCTCGCCGATGGTGTGGTCGGAATAGCCGGTTAGCACGCCGAAAGCGTCGCGCATCACCCGCATCGCTGCGAGGTTGCTGAGTTCGCTCGGTGCCGGATAGAGCGAGGTGCATTGCAGGAGCACGATGTCGCGGTTACCGGCGGTGCGGCAGGTTTCCACCGCGCGTTGGATCTCCATCCAGTCCGCCATGCCGGTCGATAGGATCACCGGCTTGCAGGTCTCTGCACAAAGACGCACCAGGTCGAGGTCGGTAATGTCGAAGGAGGCCACTTTATTGGCCGCCATGCCCAGCGCGGCGAGTTCGGCGATAGCCTCTGGGTCGCAGGGCGAAGATAGGAACACGACGCCCCTTTGCTCGGCGTGCTCCTTCAGCGGCGCGTGCCAGCTGCGGTCGAGTTCGATGGACTCGATCAGCTCGTAGATGGATACGCCCTTCAGGTAGTTCACGTCGGGCGTGCGGCGCGAATAGTGGCTGGATGCCTTGAAAGTTTGGAACTTGACAGCGTCCGCGCCGCTTTCGGCGGCGGCGTCAATCAGGCGCAGTGCTAGGGCGAAGTCGCCGTTATGGTTCGAGCCAATCTCAGCGATGATGAAGTTGGGCTGGCCGTCCCCGATGGCGCGGCCGTCGATCTCGATCTGCATGGTGCTCAGCCTCCTTCCATTGGAGTCATCTGGTTGTTCCAGTTGCGCTTGAGGCGCATCGGCCGCACCTCATGCCGCCGGGCGTACCCCAGCCAGTCGCCGATCGGGTCGGCCCCGGCGGCGATCGCTAGGCAGAGGGTGGTGGAGACGCGTGGGTTTACCTCGAAGGGTGCCACCCGGCCGTCATCGCCCAGGATGAGTTGTACGTTGTAGGGGCCTTCCGGGCGAAGCGCCCTGTGCAGGGCTTCGCAATAGGCGACCACGCGAGACTCCATGTGGATCTCCGCCCGTATGGTGACACCACGCTTGGAGAGAACGCGGATCGGGATCAGGTCGCACAGACGCGCCTGGGCGTCGGCTGAAACATACACGGTATATTCCGTGCCGGGGAGCTTCTCCTGCAGCACGACTGCCGCAGCCTTCTGTCGGTAGAGGCCGAGGTAATGCGGCACCTGCGCCGGCGCCTCCAGCACCATCACGCCGCGCGACCCGCGGCCGGAGCGGGGCTTGGCGATGCAGGGAAAGCCGATCTCTTCGGGCCGGTCGGCCGTGACGGTGAAGGGCGCATCCAGCCCCGCCGCTAGCAGGCGACGCGCGCTCTCGAACTTGTCCTGCATGGCCAGTACGAACTCCGGCTGGGGCGCGAGGACCCGCAGCGCCGGCAAATGTCTCAGTAGGTCACGAATCTGCGGCAATTCCTCATCCACGCCCGGCACCAGCACCTCGGCGCGGCAGGCCGCCAGCACAGCGGCCGTGCGAGGGATGAAATCCGCCGCGTCGGCATGCGGGATGGCGAGCTTACGCGCCGCTGGAATGGTGTCGGGGATTGAGGCGGGGTCGGCGTCGGCGAAGAACAGGTTGTAGCGGTCGTGCAGCAGGCGCTGCAGCGCCTCGCTCGCGGCACCGCCGCCGCCAGTGAAGACGACCACGGGCAGCTTCTTGTCGATCGCGCTGTCAGCGAGGGTCATGCCGTCAACCTGGTTGGGCCGCACGAAAGGCGGCGTGGAATGCCGTGATGCGATGCGGCTTCCAAGCGGCCGCAGTGAGGGACCAGATGCCGACGGGTTCCGCCGCGCTCGCCTCCGCCTCCGCCTCGCGGGTGAAGCCAAGGCGCACGTGCAGGCGCTGGCTGAGGGCGTTGCGCCTCAGAATGCGGGTTCGCAGCAGGGCGAAGCCGGGCCGCTCGAAAATCCGGTCGAGCGCAAGCACGCCGAGCGCGAAGCCCGAGCCGCGCGGCGCATCCATCTCGCCCAGATAGATCGTCCAGTCGCCCGTGCCAGCGTCTTCCGGGCTGAGCTTGAGCCCGACATGGCCGACCGGCCGCCCGCGATGCTCCAGGACATAAAGGGCATGCGTGTCGGAGCTGGCGAGGACGCCACGGAGGTAGCCGAGATGCGCCTCGAAGCTTGTCGGTCGCGGCTGCAGCATCATTTCAGCGATACGCGGTGCACACCGCCAGGCGAAGAGCGTCGGCGCATCCGCCAGCGTCACGTCGCGCAGTAGGAACTCCGCGCGGATGAGCCCGAGCGTCATGCCCATCGGCCTTCCAGCAGACCATCTGCCACTCGATGGATACCGAGCGCGTCCACCGCGCGCATGCCGGCGAACGCGGCCCCCATGCGCCATTTCTCGTCGACTAGTGCGGTGTCTATTGCCGCTTCGATAGTAGCGTCGGATAGCGTGTCGGCCATTCCTAACACACGGGCCGCGCCAAGCCGCTCCACGCAAGCGCTGACGCCAATTTGGTTGTCGGCAAGAAGTACGATTAGTGAGGGCAGCCCCAGCGCGCAACGTTCCCATGTGGTAGTGCCAGCAGCTCCGAGCGCTAGGTCAGCGGCAACCATCAGGTAAGGTAGCCTATCGTTGAACGCCGCGTAGTCAATGTGTGCCACGTTGGCAACCGTGCGTGCCACCTCGGGTTCCAGAGGGTTGGAGACGCCGCCCAACAGGTCAACGTCGAGGGTCGCATATTTCGGTCGCGCAAGCAGACGTGCGACGCGCAGCGTGATGCCCAACGGGTCGTTTGCACCGAAGGTCACCAGTAGACGGCGCACCGGCCCCGGCCGCCTCGAAATAGCCTGGCGGATTTGCCGAAACGTGTCGTTCAACAGGGCCCAGCGCAGGCCAGTAAGCAGGCGCGTGCCTGCCGGCAGCAGTCCAGCGTAGCGCTCCGTAGGGTTCGTGAACTCCGTGGCATCAAGCAGAACGTCGCAGTCATGCGAACGGTCAGCAAGATCGTCGATGACCATCAGGTGGCGTACCGCTGGGCGGATTGCGCGCTCATAGGCCCGGTCGCGACCGTAATGGTCTACCACCAGCCAATCGGCCCGCTCCGCACTAATGGCAGCGAGCGTAGCAACCGGATCGCCAGCCGGGTCGTCTGGGATCATCGTACATTCGAAGCCCTGCGCGCGAATAATGTGCGGGATTGCACCCGGCTGGTCGGCGCAGATGAATTGCACCGCTGCGCCGCGTCGACGAAGCTCCTGCGCCAGAGAAAGGCAGCGCATGACATGGCCCGAGCCAATGACTCGCGAGGCGTCGGCACGGAAAACAAGTTTCATGCCCGAGCGCCCCAACCGCGCCGTGACAGACCGGTGAGGTCGCGCGCTATGGCAGAGATGATGCCGGCGCGGCTGCCATAGGTATGGAGATCATAGTGGATGATGCTGGGCTGCCAGACATCGACGCCATCGGGGCCGCTGCGCCATACATCGGCGGCGCCCGGCCAGGTGGTGAAGGACCAGACTGGCACGCCCACTGCGCCCGCAGTGTCGCGCATTGAGACCCCGACGGAGATGACGAGGTCGAGTTCGGCAATGAGCGCTGCTGTGCCCTCGAAATCGTCGAACAGGTCGAGCCCCGGGATCACGGCGAGGTTACCCTGGAACACCTCCTGCTCCGCATGGGTCAGGTTCACCTGGAGGTTGACAAAGCGCGTGCCCTCAACCGCCAGAAAGGGGCCGAGCTCCTCAGCCTGGAGGAAGCCACGCTGTCGGTAACCACTACTGTAGGAGCCACGCCAGCATAGGCCTACGCGCAGGCCGGCTGGCAAAGCGTCGAGTATCCGTCGCGCCTCAGCGCGGCGGCCCGGATCGGTCTTAATTAGTCGCCGCTCAATATCCTCGCCGTCGCGCAAACTACCCTCAAAATACACGCGATGGATCAGGGAGTCGCTGTTGCAGACGAAGCCACCGTCATCGACTAAATCATAAGGAATGGACATCTCCAGTACGCGCGGTGAAACGGACGGCCACGCTGTCGAAATTAGAGTGACATCTCCATCGCGCCGACGCAAACGGCGATGCCCGGAATGTACTGGGATGAAGTCGATCTCTGGGAAAGTACGGGAGAGCAGTGTGGTTAGCCGCGGATCACAGGCGAAAGTGACTTGCGCGCCAGAGCGGATCAGCCATGGGCAGCAGACCATCGTCACTCGCAACTCATCGCCGGGGCCGCCGCGCATTCCGACGAGCAGTCGCTGCCCGTGCAGTGATTCACCGCGCCAGACCCTCATCGAGCCGGGGAAGGCTTGGTCGAACAACGTACAGAGATCGGCATGTGCTGTGATAGCCTCCTGCCACTCGCTCCGCAGCATGTGGCACATGACGCTGTGCCAAAGCACGCGGGCGCCCGGATCTTTGCCGGTGCCGGCAGCCGCACGCCGCGCGACGCCGTAAGCCGCGAGCGCGGCGTCAATGTCGTCGCTCTCCTCTTCGAGTAGGCCTAGCTGCGCGTATAGCCGCACATAACCCGGTGAGAGCATGCGCGCCGTAAACAGCGCTACCCGGGCGCCCTGCACGTCACCGGTCCGCTGCAGCGTGATGCCCAGAAGGAGATGCGCGTGCGCATTCAGCGGGTCGATCGCCACAGCACGCCGAATAAGGACAAGAAGCCCTTCATCCGTGCCGGCTTCGATCAACTGCTCGGCGAGCGCGAGAATCAGCGGCACGTTGGCAGGGTTCGCTGTGAGCGCGGTACGGAGTACGCTCTGCGCCTCAGCACGATCGGTAAGGCGCGCCATTAAGCCGGCGACGCTGCGGGCGACGTCGGGATTGCTACTGCGCCCGAGACCCGAGGCCTCGATCACCGTCCGCGCGCCCGCGTAATCCATGCGCAGCAGCCTCAGCATGACGTGCTGTTCGAGCAAAGCTATGCCGTAGCGAGGGTCGCCCACCAGTTGCGCCAAAACAGCGTCCGCTTCGGCAAGCCGCCCTGCCTCAAACAGCAGCAGGCCCAACTGGGTGCGGGTCTCGAAATCGTCCGGGAAGCGCTGCAGCACGGTGCCAAGCTTTGCGAGTTCGGCTTCCAGCCGGCCCGCTTTCATCAGCACGTCGCCGAGTGCGCGGATGCGCCGAGGCAACAGTGGCGTGACGGTCAGCAGGCGGCGTAGCAGAGCCTCTGCAGCCGCATCCTGCCCGGCGAGGCGCAGCAACTCGCTTTGGCTTTCGAGCACGGTGTCGCGCTGGCGCTGCGCCTCGGGTAGTGAAGCGTATTGTGCCAGCGCCTCCTCCATCTGCCCAGCGACGCGAGCGAGGCGCGCCTTAGCCAGCAATCGGTCTGCCGTTTGTCCAGGCAGCGAATTGAGCACAGCGAGTGCGTCCCCATAGTAGCCCGCGCGCTCTAACGCGCCGGCCAGCAACGCTACGAGTGCCGAAGCGTCACGCTCGGCAAGCTCGATAGCACGGCGCAAAATTGGCAGAGGTTCATCTAATCCGCGGTAGCGCGTCGCGAAGCTAAGTAGGCTCGTCGCCGCCGGTGTCGCGCGTCCGGCTTCCGTTACTAGCTCCAGGGCCAGGGCGCTTACGTCAGTCAGGATGCGTTCGACGCGCAGTTGATTGTTCGTTCTCAGCAAGGAGCGGAGCCCCTCTGCCAACAGTTCGGCACAGTCACATGCGCCATCCGGGTCGCTGAGCTTCGAATTGCGAGCATAATCGCCGGCGCGCCCGCTCTCGCCATGTAGCAGTTCGACCGCGAGGGCGGCGGATAGGGCGGGCGTACTGGCTGGGTGCTCCACAATCATCGCGCGACTTGCCAGCACCGCCTCCTCCAGTTGGCCAAGTGCCACAAGCAGGCGAAGCCGCGCCAAATGCAAATGAACGATGCGCGACTCGGTCGCAATCCATGACGAAATCGTCGGCAGCAGCCGCTCCTGCTGCGCCGGAGTCAGCGACGACTTCGCCAGCCCGGGCAACGCCTTGTGGTCAGAAACCTGAGCAATTGCGGCGTCCAGACAACGCTCCGCAAGCGATTCATTCCCGGCGCGCCGGGCCACCTCGCCGATATGCCGCCATTGATCCGAAGTCAGCGCGTGAGCTGCTGGGTGCGCGGCAAGCGCTTCCACCCACGCGCAGGCGGCGGGGTAGATACCAGAACGGCGAAGCTGATCCAGCACTGTCAGCGCCGGCTCAACCTCGGGCCACTCAGCAAGCACGAGGCTCGGCAGCATTGCGTCCGTCGCTGCGTCGGAGCAGGCTCGATGCAGGTTGAATAGGGCCTCGGTCAAGCGAGAGGCGCCACGGAACATTGGCGATTGCGCTATCCATTCAAGCGCGGCGGCGATCCCGTCGATTTTCGCCAACGCTATCCCGAAGTTTAGCGCCAGATGGAAGCGCGATGGATGCACCTTTAGGGCTTGCCGGCAGATTTGCAGAGCCTCTTCCGCCGCGCCGCGTGCCAGCAACAGGCGGGTGAGGCGAATCCCCGGCGTGCCGTCGCCCGGCTCGGTATGTGTGAGGAGTGCGAGCAGGCGTGCGGCGACGTGCCACTCGCGCTGAGCTTCGGCGCAGCGTGCTGCCAGCATCAGCGCTTCTGCGTGCAGGGGCTCTCGCGCTAGTACAATCCGCAGCAGGTCCCAGGCCCGCTTCGGGGCGTGCTTCGCTAGTTCGACCGAAGCCAAGCCGAGCAGGGCGCCCAGATGCTGGGGGTCAATCATCAACGCTGCCCGAAAGCTGACCTCGGCATCCTCAACCTGCTTGGCTGCAAGCTGGGCCTCGCCGCGCAGCGTGCCGACGAGGGCAGGCTCGTCGGCCACCAGAATTGTTGCCTCGTCTACGCGAGCCGTCGCGGCCAGAAGGCGGGCTAGGCTGCGTCGCGTGTCAGGTGCCGGGGCTGGTTGGAGCAGTCGCTTGCGCAGCAGCTCCTCGGCGCCTGCAGTGTCCTTTATCGCCCACAGCGCCTCAGCGAGCAGTGCGGACGCTTGGGGATGGTCTGGCGTGCGCGCTAGCAGGGCGGTCAGCACTTGCACGGCTGCTTTGGGATTAGGCACACGCAGCAAGGCTGCGGCGTGTTCCAGGGCTAGCCCGTCGTTGGTAGGCGCGTCGCGCACCAGCCCCGCCAGCAACTCGACAGCGGCCCTTGGCTGGCCTAGCGCAAGACACTTCTGTGCGACTTCGCGGCGCTGCCTGTCATCAGTTGCTAGGCCACGCGCAACACGCAGGCTGGCGGTCGCAACGATGAATTCGCTCGCCAGCATTGCTGCGCGGGCAAGCCCGAGCCAAGCAACGAGGTTTGTCGCGTCCTCGGCAATCAGTGCGCGCCAGTGCGCGACGGCTGTCGGCCAGTCCTCGTGCGCCTCGGCCCGCAAAGCCTCGCGCGCTGGGCCGAGCGACCAACCGGGTTCCGCAACCGCCAGAACGAACGTCTCGTCATCGATCTCAGCCTGTACGCGCAATTCGGTGAGGGGAGCACCGCGCGCGAGCCGGAGCGTGAAGCTGCCATCCACCTCGGCCGCGCTCGCCAGAACTGCGTCGTCGAGATAGGCGCTGACGCGAACCGGTTGGTTGGAGGCGAGGTCGGCCGCCCAGCCAGCGATGTGGCCGGGCGCCACCCTCTCTATCTCGCCCTTCAAGCGTGGCATGGCTGTTGGCCTTGCTTCTGGATGCAGTTCGTCACCACGCCGAACGTCCCTCAGTTTGCTCCGAGCCGCGCCTGGGCTCAGCGGACTGCGGCACCCGCTTAGTCAGCGATTTGGGCTGTATGTGGGTCGCCGTGGGGTGGAGCAAATCGGTCCCCGCGGAGTTGGCGATCCTCCAGTCAAGTGCACGGGAGCGGTTCAGCAGCAGGGTGCGTGTACCCACCGCACCTGCTAGCTCGCCGGTACTGTTGATGATCGAGATGACAGCGTCGAGCGCGCCGAGTAGCGCCGCCGTGCCGTCGATGTCGTTACGCAAGTCGAGACCGGATAACCGGTGCACCGATAGATCTGCGCGCGCGGCCAGCTCAGACTCACCATCCACTTGCACTGACACGAATTGCGCGCCCGGTAGGTCGAGCACGGCGCGCCAGTCGTCTAATTCCGTCATGTTGGCGCGACGCATGGGAGTGTCGAAGGAACTAGTCCATGCAATACCGATCTTGCGGTCCGGGCCAAGCGCGGCAAGCCGCTGCCGCCAGGCATGCACAGCAGCCTCGTCAGGGCGCAGGTAGGCCGGATGCTGCGGAAACGCATCGCGATCAGCACGGAAGTCGGGTAGCAGGTCGGTCGCAAGGGCGATGCGGTCGAAGCCCTGTGCGCGGTGCCAGGTTGTCCCGTCTATGATCGAGGCCAGCGCCAGATCTGGTAGACCGGCATAAGCGGGTGCAGCGGAGACCGGCGGCGGCCCGTCCCGTCCGTGCCAACGAGCCACCGGAATGAACGACAGACCGGCGAAGGAGCGCTGGAGCAGCGGCAAGAGGCGTGGGTCGGCACCGAATACCGTGTCGGGGTGCCGTGCGGCAATTTGTGGGTAGATTGCGCACCAGTTCACCTCGTCCCCGATGCCCCAAGCCGGCAGTACCAGCAACCGCTCACCACGGCGCACTGCGTCCATCCGGCGGGTCACGCGCGCCTCGCCCAGACTGGCGCGCAGCGCCGCCGAGACGTCGCTGTGGCGGTACATCTCGAAGGCCTGCCGGTATTCGCCGAGAGCCAGATGCATCGGCGCCAATAGACCGATGCCACGCCGCAGCACCGCTGGCGAAGCAAAGTACCGCGCGTGCTGCGCGACATGCGCACGGGCAGCCGCGTAATCGCCATTGGCGCAGAGGATAATCAGCTTCTCTTCGCGTAGCCTGCTGTCGTCGGGGTCGATACCGATGGCGCGCTCGATCGCGGCGAGCGCGCCAGCCGAATTACCCGACGCTCGTTCGAGACTGGCCTGCAGGCGTAGTAGAGGGACATGGCGCGGCAGCGCCTGTAAGGCCGTCTCGAGTGCGACTCGCGCCCCCGCCATATCACCCGCTTCGAGCCGTGCCTCTGCGAGGAAATGCCGCTCGCGCGGGTTCGGCGCCACGCGAGCGGCGACCATTGCCAAGTGGCGAGCCCATTCCGCATCAGCGCTGCTACCCTCAAGGGCGCGAAGCCGTGACCAGGCCCGGACGTGCCATGGGATCGTCTCGAGGCAGCGGGTGAAGGCCTCAATCGCATCTGTCTCCAACCCTAGTTTCTCGCAGACTAGGCCCAGCCGGTAGAGCGCATCGCCATCATCGGGTGCAATACGGAGCGCCTGTCCAAGTAGCGCGCGGGCGCGCTGGAGTCGTCCTGTGCGGGCCGCCAGCACTCCAAGTTCGCGCAATACCTCCGGCAGCAGGGGCTTGCATTGCATGCAATTCAACAGCGTCTGCTCCGCGGCCGCTAGCATACCCGCGTGTGCCTGCAGTTCGGCTAGTGCCAGCAGGTTCATGCTGTCCTGTGGCATCAGCGCCGTCAGTCGCTCGCGCGTGGTGATGGCGGCAGTCCAGTGGCCCTGTGCCGCCTGAACGCGCGCTAGGGCGATGAGTACACGCGGATTGTTGTGATTGTTTTGCGCGAGAGCCTCAGCCAGCGCTTCTGCTATGTCGGCGCGCTGGCGTTGCAGCATCAAGTCTATTTCGTGCAACTCCTCCTCGACGTCCGGCACGGTCTCAAAGGTGAGGTTGCGCAACTCCAGTTCGAGGTCGGGCAGAGCTGCGCGCCGGGCGGCGCGTGCCATCAGCCGAATATGCGGACGCAGCAGTGGGGCTAGAATGCTTACTGCGCCGCCGCGGATGCCCGGCTCGGCGTGTAGGGCGACAAGGCTGGCCCAAAGGCGGGCGCGTGCGGCGCGCGGCTCGGCAACGCGCATGGCGTCGCGCGTTGCCTGCGCCACCTGCGACCACTCACCGAGTCGCAGGGCGATTTCGACGCCAAGATTGGCCCAGCGCTGGCTACTGACGGCATCCTTCGGCCGCTTACCGTGTACTGCCCGCGCCTCTGCAGGTGAGCCGGCCTCTAGCAGCAGTGACGCGAGATCGAGTGAGGGGGCGGGTGGTTTCCCCTGATGCATCATGTACAAGCGGTAGGCGCGCAACGCCTCGGCTGCATCGCGCTCATGCAGGCTTTGCCGCAGTAGTGCTGGGCCGGTTTCCGCGTGGCTAGGGCTTAGGGCATCTGCATCGTCGAGATGGCGTCGCGCGGCAACAAAATCGCCGGCATCCTGATAGCTGCGGGCCAGCTTCAGGTGGGATTCGAAATGCCGAGGCCGGACTTCCAGGACGCGCTGCCACGCAATAATCTCGCTGGCGGGATCACTTTGACCGCCATGGGCGCGGGCATTAAACAATCGGAGCGGAAAGGACTGCGGCGCCAGCGATAAACCGTGCCCAAGAACCGCGCGCGCCGTGACGAAGTCCTTTCGTCGCAGAAGCGCCTCACCCAGTTTAGCGATGGCCTCGACGTCATCGGGCTCCGCCTCAAGAACACTGGTCCATCTGTCAACCGCTAGGATCCATTCCTGTTCGGCGCTGGCGGCCAGAGCCGCGTCGCGCATGCCTTGATGCTCAAAGGATCGGCTCCTCGACGTCTGCTCCGACACGTGACCCCTGGGCGAGATATTGCTGACCATTGGAAGGTATAGTATCGCTCCTAACATCTACATGCACAGAATGCAGGGAGTTTGTAAACCTTGTGGAGCGGCTGTAAGCGCGCTGGCGGTTGCGGCGTGGGCGGCTTGATGGGGCTCAGGCGGCGTCGGGCCGGAGGTTCCTAGACGCGAGGTCGCCGATGCGGTTGGTTGGGTGGTCGGCGATGCGGTTGAGGAGACCGCAGAGGTGAGCCTGCGGTTCCCAGCCGTTGAGCTCCGCGGTGCCGACCAGGGTGTAGATGACCGCGGCCCGCCTGCCGCCCTCGTGCGACCCGGCGAACAGATAGTTCTTCCGACCCAGCGCGAGCGGGCGCATGCGCCGCTCGGCGGCGTTGTTGTGCAGGCAGGCAGGTCAGGTCGCGGATCATCGGCGATGACGGCGGCGATCCAGGAAGCCTACGTCCAAGGTATCTCGACGCGCTCCGTGGACCCTGGACAGTCCCGCGCTGCTCACAGGCTTTGCGGCCATGATCAAACGCATGGACACGGGCAGCCCCTGGGTGGTCTCCAACAACCCGCGCGGTCCGTATTGGGAGGGTCCGCCCGATGGAAGCTGGATGGGCACCCGCCACTACAACCTGCCTGCCATCGTCCGCGCCAGCACCGCCGCACCGGGATATTTCCGGCCCGAGTTCCTGCGGATCGCGGCGGGCGCTCCGCCTGGATTATTCGTGGATGGCGGCGTCTCGCCTTACGACAATCCGAGCTTGCCGCTGCTGATGCTGGCCACCGCGCGCCCCTATCGGCTTCGCTGGAAGATGGGGCCCGAGTCCCTGATGATGGTATCCGTCGGTAGGGGCAGTTTTCGCGTCCGCATGGCGCCGGGCACGCGTGGCCCGGCCGTGGGCATGGTGGCGCGCGCCCTGCTCGGCATGATCGGCGATGGGCAGGCGTTGTCGCTCACACTGATGCAATGGATGTCCGTGACACCCGCTCCGCACAAGTTGAACAGCGAGATCGGCGACCTGGCCGACGAGTTCCTGGGCGGCGTGCCGCTCCTGCGCTTCCTGCGCTACGACCTCCCGCTGGAGGCGGAGTGGCTGGAGCAGGAGCTGGCGACCCGGACGGACGCGAGATCGCTGGCGGAGCATCGCCGGATGGATCACCCGGGTGGTATGTCGGCGCTCCGTGACATCGCTGAGCGAGCGGCGGAGCGGCAGGTGCGACCCGAGCATTACCCCGCGTGTTTTGATCTTGATGGCTGAAATCACCGCCACGTCGCGGGCGGGGCTTCCAATGCATCCGTGGTCTCGGGGCAGGGGATCAACCCTCGCGGCAGGCGCATCGGCGTGGAAGCGTCGTCGTCCACGAGGAACCGTGAAGCGGCGGCGTCCCGCTTTGCCGTCCATCCAGGCCGGTGATGCGAGGCATGGCGTGAACTTGCAGAGGCAGCCGGCCCATGCGACCCAAATCGCGATGGGCCGCGATTCCCCCATCTCGCCGACGCCCTTTCCCACGGAGCGATAGCAATAGTCCGCAGCCATCTGGTCACGCGACGATCGGCCTCTGCCCTTCTCACCCTCGCCACCGTCGGTTGTGCCGGAAGTGACATACCTGACCGCGGCCTCTTGGCCGAGGGCCCGGAGCGCCTCATGTCCCGGCTGCGCCGGCTCGAGGACGCGGTCGTCGATCTCGGCGCAGAGGCGCGAGACCTGGCTGCGGCTGATGCCCTCCATCCCCATGGCGCGCACCAGATCGTCCGCGAAGCGCGGCGCTGTCTCTCGGCTACCCTCCATGAGCGACACGAGCGCCCGCAACCGCAGCGTTTCCGCGTGGTCCGCCTCGACCGCTTGATGGTCGGCCAGGACCGCCCCCGCTGCCGCGACTTTCCCCTGCTCGAGTAGGAGCGCGGCGCGGAGGTGCGCGCCGTCCTGGGACATAGGATCGCCGAGCACCTCAAGGGCGGCGGACGCACCGGCGCGGCGATAGGTAAGCACCGCCCGGAGACGGGGCGCTCCGTCTGTGGCTCGAGGGCGTCCGCCCCATCGGCAAGCGTCGAGGCGGCCGCGTCATCACCAGCGTGGAGAAAATGGACGCCTGGAGCCGAAGCACGCGAGCCTTCGTCCCCGCCTCCAGCGCATCCCACTCCGTCCCACCGCGGATCTCCTGGAGTGCAGCGGCCGTCGCGGAAACCTCCCCGGTCCGGAAGCGGCCCAGCAGATGATCGAGCCGGTGCCCCACCGACTGCGAGATCAATCTCCGCAGGTCGTCGAGGGCCGCCGCCGACGGGCCGGTCGGTACCGCGCTAGCCGCCGAGAGCATGTTAAACGGTGCGGAGACGACGCCGCAGACCCGCTCTAGGTGCTCCATGCCGAGGTGCTGGGCGACGATACCGGAATGTGGTCTGAGCTTCTCTTGAATCTGATGAGGGGCCCACACCTCGTACTCCACCCCGATCTGCAGGAACCGCTCTCGTTCCTGCTGGACTTCCGCGTCACGTTGCGCCGAGTGGACGTTCGCCGCCACGACGAGAGTGAAGCGGCGAACCTTCTGGTCCTTCCAGTGCCCGTCCCAGTGCTTCAGGAAGTCGTCCGACCACTCCTTCAGCTCGCCCTTGTCCACGGCCGCGTAACACTTGCACGAGGCGACCTCGATAGTGCCGTCTTGGCGACGTGCGAGGACATCGATACCGTATTGAAGCTGGCGAGATGTGCGATAAAGGGTGGCGCTGACGACCCCCGGCTCCTTGTCCAAGAGAGAGACCGTCATTGCCTCGAACCCGTCGGAGGGCATCTCGTGGAAGGGCACGGGAAAGTGCCGGTTTACGCGAATCGAGGCCATCCAGACGAAACATACCGCCCCGGGGACGCGCGCGGAACATGCGGATAGGTGGTTAGTGCACGCGCGCAGACCTGTGTCGAAGCGGAAGCCTTAATCTGCAGCTGGCCGATGACTAGATTAGCTTTTTGTGCCCTTAATTAGGGCGACCATTCGACGAGCGCCCACATCGGGGGAGATCGGTGCTAATGTTGGATCGGCATTCCGCGCGAGCACGACCATGATCCGAACGTCCCGGGCGACTTGACGCCATGGCCTTCGACGTTGCGGTTCAGCTTCGACCCTGGCCGTCCCGTTTACCGCTTGCGCCGATGTCCCCCAGTATTGAGCGGTTGCCGACAGCCTTGCGGCAGCTTCTACGGCAGCGGAATCACGTAGAAGACTTTCGACTCTTGGCCAACTTTGGACAATGTCGGGAAGGCGGCCTGACTTATCCGCATTCGGAGCAAGTCATCAGCCCGCGTTTCTCCCGCCTTGTTTCGATCGCGTAGCCGCAGCGCAGGCAGTTGGCACCGTCGTCGCCTGCGTCGAACGGGTCAGCAATGCGCCTCGTCAGCGTATAGGGCGTCTCTTGGTGAGGCCTCCCGCGTCCCTGGAGCGTTACACCGACAGGCCCCCCTACGCTCGGCAATTGGGCCCCTCCGGTCTCCACCGCTGGCAACTCCTCCTCGGCCACGATGTGTCGGACCGGCTTTGCCGATTCAGCAGCCGTCGCCTGGACCGGCATAGCACCCGCGGCGGTCTGCTTTGCGAGGAAGCCGCCGTCCCAGGGCGCAGCGCGAACACGCGTGTCGACGTGGCGTTGCCGGTCCTTCATCGTTGCGCTGGACCGAACGTACACAACCTCCACGACCCTGCTGCCCGAAGTCCCGGCGCGACCTGGTATCGTCAGTTGCTCGCGCCGGCATGAAGCCTCCGGCCTGTTGCCTTTGAAGCGGGCGAAGACGCGATCTTCTTCGTTCATGTGGGTTGTGTTCCGAGGGAAGGCGGCGCGCTGACGACGGTCGTCACACTTAGTCTGCGAGTACGGATTCGCCTCAATTGAAGTTCGCTACGGCGGTCCGATGTCTGCGCCTCACGGCGAGGTCCCCAACGCGAAGCATCGGCGCAATACCTTGGGTGGAGAGCGCTGCTTTGCGGTCCCAGGCTCGACCGGTTGCCGGTCGCAATGCGCAACCGTCCCGCGTATCTCGACAAAAAATATCAATATTTCAGTGACTTAATGCTTGTAGACTCAATCGTCCAAGTTCCGAGCTTCGGCGAGAGAATGGCCCCGGGGGAGACGGAGACGCCAGTCGTTTCGTTCTCCAACCCTCAAGCCACGACGCAAAAACCCCAGAGGAACTGCGGTTTACGGCGCCCTCTGATACGTGGTGAATGGTTGCTCGGGGAAATACTTGAGCAGGTAAGCGGATTCGAACCGTCGGCCCGGACTTTCCCAAGTTGATCGAGAGCGTTACATTTACCCTTGAGGTCTTCTATGGTGTCAATTCCCGATGGGTGATGTGGGGGGGGGGAGCTCAACGCCACGAGCGCTGCATTGGCATGTGTCACTGCCATGTCAGGCATGTTGGACTGCACCCCTAAGAGCGGCTACGGCCTGCCTAAGGCGCTGAACGGGATCGCGCTGCTGGCCGGCTGCGCTCTGGAACTTTGAGCGGCCGTGCCGGCGGGTGACGGAGTACCCGAAGCCAGTGCAGCTAGCGGCGGCGGAGGAAATCGAGGGGAGCCCCGCCATCACCCGCATGATGGATGCCATTGCCAGCGACCGGGCATTCAACCGGGCGATTTGCCGTTAATTTTTTCTGAGTGTCCCTTTCGCGTCCCAAATGCCCGGAAAGCGGCGGAAAACGTAGTGTGGTGGTGCCCAGGAAAGGACTCGAACCTTCACGACCTTGCGGTCACTGGCACCTGAAGCCAGCGCGTCTACCAATTCCACCACCTGGGCATTTCAGCGGGGTGACGGCGAGATAGACGGGCCGTTGGGATGCGTCAACCCCGGCCCCCGCGCTTCCGTGTCATGCTTGGCGCGCTGCGCCGCACGCCATATGGAGAAGGGACACGGAGGATGGTGATGATGCGCAAGGTGGCGACGGTTTTTGGCGGCGCGGGCTTCATCGGGCGCCAGGTGGTGCAGCGGCTGGCGCGCGAGGATTGGGTGGTGCGCGTCGCGACGCGCGACCCGATGGGCGGGCGGGGCATGCACACCATGGGCCGCGTGGGCCAGATCGCCGCCCTGGCCGCCGATGTGACGGATGAGGCGGGCGTCGCCCGCGCCGTCGAGGGGGCGGGCGTCGTCGTCAATTGCGTGGGCATCCTGCATGGGCGATTCGAGGCGGTGCAGGCCGAGGGGCCGGCGCGAATCGGCCGGCTCGCGGCGGCGGCGGGCGTGGAGCGCGTGGTCCATATCTCGGCCATCGGCGCCGATGCGGCGAGCCAGAGCGCCTATGCCCGCAGCAAGGCGGCGGGCGAGGCGGGGCTGCTGGCGGCCTTCCCCAAGGCCACCATCCTGCGGCCCTCCATCGTCTTCGGCGAGGGCGACGCCTTCTTCAACCGCTTCGCCCAGCTCGGCACGCTGCTGCCCTTCATGCCGGTGATCTGCGGCGACACGAAGTTCCAGCCGGTCCATGTGAACGACGTGGCCGCCGCCGTCATGGCTGCCCTGCACGACCCCGCGACCGAGGGGCGGACCTATGAGCTGGGCGGGCCGCGCGCCTGGAGCTTCCGGGAGCTGCTGGCCTTCATCGTGCAGCAGACCCAGCGCAACCGCCGCCTGGTGGAGATTCCGCTCGGCCTCGCGCAGGTCCAGGCCCGCTTCGCCGAGCTCCTGCCCAACCCGCCCCTGACGCGGGACCAGCTGATCCTGTTGCAGCGCGACAATGTGGTGGCGCCGGGCGCGCTGACCCTGGCCGATCTCGGCATCCAGCCGGCGGCGGTGGAGGCGCTGGTGCCGGCCTACCTGGCGCGGTTCCAGCCAGGCGGGGCGCGGCGGGTGCGGCCGGCGGGGTAAGTCCATATCGGACCTAAAATCCCGGGGATGATTTCCTCAATATGACCGCTTCGTGGCGGCATGAAAAAATAAGGACAGCAAAACTGTCCTGAATGCGCTTTTTCCTCTTTCGCCCGGCGAAAAGCTTGGGTAAGGGCATCGGGCGCCGCGCATCCTCGCGGCGAAATCCACTTCGAGGGTGCCCCGATGGCCGAGCGCATGCTGCAATTCGTCCGCCTCCAACAGCAGACGCCGGAGAAACGCGCCGCCACCGCCCGTCGCGAGGATTTCAACGAGATCTACGCCCGTTTCGCGCCCGAAAAGGCCGCCGAGCAGGCCAGCCGTTGCAGCCAGTGCGGCGTGCCCTTCTGTCAGGTGCATTGCCCGCTGCAGAACAACATCCCCGACTGGCTGAAGCTGACCGCCGAGGGGCGCATGGAGGAGGCCTATGAGGTCGCCTCCGCCACCAACACCTTCCCCGAGATCTGCGGCCGCGTCTGCCCGCAGGATCGCCTTTGCGAGGGGAATTGCGTGATCGAGAAGGGATTCGATTCCGTCACGATCGGCTCGGTCGAGAAATACATCGTGGACACCGCCTGGGAGAATGGCTGGATCAAGCCGCCCACCCCGACGCGGGAGCTGCCCTGGTCCGTCGGCATCATCGGCGCGGGCCCGGCCGGCCTCGCGGCGGCCGAGCGGCTGCGCGTGCGCGGCTTTCAGGTCCATGTCTATGACCGGTATGACCGCGTCGGCGGGCTGATGATCTATGGCATCCCGAACTTCAAGCTGGAGAAGGACGTCGTCCTCCGCCGCTGGGAGCAGTATGCGGCGGGCGGCATCCAGTTCCACCTGAACGTCGCGGTCGGCCAGGACATCACGCTCGAGCAGCTGCGCGAGCGGCATGACGCCGTCTTCATCGCGACCGGCGTCTACAAGGCGCGCGACGTCGAGCTGCCGGGCAGTGACCTGAATGGCGTGGTGCCCGCGCTCGACTACCTCACCGCCTCCAACCGCAAGGGCCTGGGCGATGCGGTGCCGGAATTCGACGATGGCCGGCTGAACGCGGCGGGCAAGGATGTGGTCGTGATCGGCGGCGGCGACACCGCCATGGATTGCGTCCGCACGGCCATCCGCCAGGGCGCCAAGTCGGTCTCCTGCCTCTATCGCCGCGACAAGGCGAACATGCCGGGCTCGATGCGCGAGGTGAACAATGCGGAGGAGGAGGGCGTGCAGTTCCTCTGGCTCTCCGCGCCCGAGGCGTTTCTCGGTGCGAAGGACGTCACCGGCGTGCGCGCCGTCAAGATGCATCTGGGCTTGCCCGACGCGACCGGCCGCCAGCAGGTGGAGCCCATCGAGGGCAGCCATTTCGTGCAGCCGGCGAGCCTCGTCATCAAGGCGCTGGGCTTCGACCCCGAGGACCTGCCCACGGCCTTCAACGAGCCCGCGCTGCCGGTCTCGCGCTGGGGCACGCTGAAGGTGGACCACAAGACGATGATGACGTCTCTGCCGGGCGTCTTCGCGGGCGGCGACATCGTGCGCGGCGCCTCGCTGGTGGTCTGGGGCATTCGCGACGGCCGCGACGCGGCCGCGCAGATCGAGGCTTATGTGAAGGCAAAGGCCAAGTTGGCGGAAGCGGCGGAGTAAGAACGATGGAACGCAACTACATCCAGAACTACGCCGCCAACGCGGCCCTGCTGAACCATGCCGGCATCGACACGACCGAGCATGATGCCTGCGGCGTCGGCCTCGTCGCCTCGCTCAACGGCAAGCCCACGCGCGCCGTGGTGCTGGCGGGCATTGATGCGCTGAAGGCCGTCTGGCACCGCGGCGCCGTGGATGCCGATGGCAAGACCGGCGACGGTGCCGGCATCCATGTCGAGATCAGCCAGGAATTCTTCGCCGAAGCCGTCCGCAATGGCGGCGACACGCTGAAGCCCGGCCCCATCGCCGTCGGCCAGGTGTTCCTCCCCAAGACCGATTTCGGCGCGCAGGAGCGCTGCCGCCAGATCGTCGAGACCGAGATCCTGGCCAGCGGCTACGGCATCTATGGCTGGCGCCAGGTGCCGATCAACGCGAGCGTGATCGGCGAGAAGGCCAACGCGACGCGCCCCGAGATCGAGCAGATCCTGATCCACGACCCCGAGCAGCGCGACATCGCGACGATGGAGCGCGACCTCTACGTGATCCGCCGGCGGATCGAGAAGCAGGCCATCGCGGCGCAGATCCCCGAGCTCTACCTCTGCTCGCTCTCGGCCCGCAGCATCATCTACAAGGGCATGTTCCTGGCGGAATCGCTGAGCGAATTCTATCCCGACCTGCAGGATGAGCGCTTCGTCTCCCGCTTCGCCATCTACCACCAGCGCTATTCCACCAACACCTTCCCGACCTGGCGGCTGGCGCAGCCCTTCCGCATGATCGCGCATAATGGCGAGATCAACACGCTCTCGGGCAATGTGAACTGGATGAAGGCGCACGAGACGCGCCTCTCGCATCCGCTGCTGGATGCGCATCTGGAGGACATCAAGCCCGTCGTGCAGGCCGGCGGCTCCGACACGGCGAGCCTCGACAATGTCTTCGAGCTGCTGGTGCGGGGCGGCCGCGATGCCCCCATGGCCAAGGCCATGCTGATCCCGGAATCGCTCGGCAACAACGCGACCATGCCGGCGCGCCATCATGACCTCTTCCTCTACTGCAATGCGGTGATGGAGCCCTGGGACGGGCCGGCGGCACTTTGCGGCACGGATGGCCGCTGGGTGGTGGCGGGCCTGGACCGCAACGGGTTGCGCCCGCTGCGCTACACCGTCACGCAGTCGGGCCTGCTGATCGTGGGCTCCGAGACGGGCATGGTGAAGATTGCGGAGGATGCGATCTCGGCCAAGGGCCGCGTCGGCCCCGGCCAGTGCATCGGCGTGGACCTCGATGAGGGCCGCCTCTATCTCGACACCGAGCTGAAGGACCTGCTGGCCGCCCGCAAGCCCTTCGGCCAGTGGGTGAACCGCACCACGCGCATCGACGAGATCGTGAAGGTGGCGAGCCCGCAGCCCGCGCCGATGACGGGCGAGGCGCTGCGCCGCTCGCAGCTCGCCATGGGCTATACGCTGGAGGAGCTGGAGCAGATCCTGCACCCGATGGTGGAGGACGCGCAGGAGGCGGTGGGCTCGATGGGCGATGACACGCCCATCGCCGTGCTCTCCAGCCAGTATCGCGGCCTGCACCATTATTTCCGCCAGAACTTCGCGCAGGTGACCAACCCGCCGATCGACAGCCTGCGCGAGACGCGGGTGATGTCGCTCAAGACGCGCCTCGGCAATCTCGGCAACATCCTCGACGAGGATCCGACGCAGTGCGACATGCTGATGCTGGACAGCCCCGTGCTCTCCAGCGCGCAGTTCGGCGCCATGCGGCACTACATGGGCAGCAGCGCCTTCGAGGTGGATTGCACCTTCCCGGTGAGCGAGGGCGAGGCCGGGCTGCGGCATGCGCTGTCGCGCATCCGTCGCGAGGCGGAGGAGGGGGTGCGCAGCGGCTGCCAGCACGTCATCCTCACGGACGAGGCGCAGGGCCGGGATCGTGCTGCGATCCCGATGATCCTCGCCGTCTCGGCGGTGCACACGCATCTGGTGAAGACCTCGCTGCGCACCTTCACCAGCCTGAACATCCGCTGCGCCGAATGCCTCGACGTGCATTATTTCGCGGTGCTGATCGGCGCGGGTGCCACCACGGTCAACGCCTACCTGGCCGAGGCCTCCATCGCCGATCGTCATCGCCGCGGCCTCTTCGGCAACCTCAGCGTCGAGGAGGCGATCGAGCGCTACAAGAAGGCGGTGGACAAGGGTCTGCTCAAGACGATGTCCAAGATGGGCATCTCGGTCATCTCCTCCTATCGCGGCGGCATGAACTTCGAGGCGATCGGCCTCTCCCGCGCGCTGATGGCCGAGTTCTTCCCGGGTGTGGCCTCGCGCATCTCGGGCATCGGCCTCGCCGGCATCGCGCGGCGCGTGCTGGCGCTGCATGAGCGTGCCTTCGGCTCGGAGGTCATCACGCTGCCGGTCGGCGGGCTCTACAAGCTGCGTCAGTCGGGCGAGGCGCATGCCTTTGGCGGCACGCTGATCCACACGCTGCAGAAGGCGGTGGAGACGGACAGCTACCAGACCTTCAAGCGCTACAGCGAGGCGGTGCGCAAGCAGGCGCCGGTCGCCCTGCGCGACCTGCTGGACTTCCGCAACGAGGGGCTGAAGCCCGTGCCGCTGGAAGAGGTCGAGAGCATCACCGAGATCCGCAAGCGGCTCGTCTCGCCCGGCATCTCGCTCGGCGCCCTCAGCCCCGAGGCGCATGAGACGCTCTCGATCGCCATGAACCGCATCGGCGCCCGCTCGGACAGCGGCGAGGGCGGCGAGGATCCGGAGCGCGCCAAGCCGCGCGCCAATGGCGACAACGCGAACAGCGCCATCAAGCAGATCGCCTCGGGCCGTTTCGGCGTCACCGCGGAATATCTGAACAACTGCCGCGAGATCGAGATCAAGGTCGCGCAGGGTGCGAAGCCGGGCGAGGGCGGGCAGCTGCCCGGCTTCAAGGTGACGGGCCTGATTGCGAAGCTGCGCCACTCCACGCCGGGCGTGACGCTGATCTCGCCCCCGCCGCATCACGACATCTACTCGATCGAGGATCTGGCGCAGCTCATCTATGACCTGAAGCAGATCAACCCGGATGCGACGGTCTGCGTGAAGCTGGTCTCGCGCTCGGGCATCGGCACGGTCGCGGCCGGCGTGGCCAAGGCCAAGGCGGACGCGATCCTGGTCTCCGGCCATTCCGGCGGCACGGGTGCCTCGCCGGTCACCTCCATCAAGTATGCCGGCCTGCCCTGGGAGATGGGGCTCTCCGAGACCCACCAGGTGCTGCTGCTGAACCGGTTGCGCCACCGCGTGAAGCTGCGCACCGATGGCGGCCTCAAGACCGGCCGTGACGTGGTCGTGGCCGCCATGCTGGGGGCCGAGGAGTTCGGCATCGGCACGGCCTCGCTTGTCGCCATGGGCTGCATCATGGTCCGGCAGTGCCACTCCAACACCTGCCCCGTCGGCGTCTGCACGCAGGATGAAGCGCTGCGCGAGAAGTTCGCGGGCAGCCCGGAGAAGGTGATCAGCCTCTTCTCCTTCGTGGCGGAGGAGGTGCGCGAGATCCTTGCCTCGCTCGGCTTCCGCAAGCTGGAGGAGGTGATCGGCCGCACGGACCTGCTGAAGCAGGTGAGCCGCGGTGCCGATGACCTGGACGACCTCGACCTCAACCCGCTGCTGGTGAAGGCCGATGCCGGCCCGCATGCGCCCTATTGCACGCTGGAAGGCCGCAATGAGGTGCCGGAGACGCTGGACGCCGACATGCTGCGCGACGCCGCACCGCTCTTCGAGCGTCGCGAGAAGATGCAGCTGGCCTACAACATCCGGAATACGCATCGCGCCATCGGCACGAAGGTCTCGTCGAAGATCGTGCGGCAATACGGCATGACCGGCCTGCAGGATGGCCACCTGACGGTGCGCCTGCGTGGTTCGGCCGGCCAGTCGCTCGGCGCCTTCGGCGTGCGTGGCCTCAAGCTCGAGGTCTTTGGCGATGCCAATGACTATGTGGGCAAGGGGCTCTCGGGCGCGACCATCGTGGTGCGGCCCGCGCCGTCCTCGGGCCTCGCCTGGCATGAGAACAGCATCATCGGCAACACGTGCCTCTATGGTGCGACCGCCGGTGCGCTCTTCGCGGCGGGCCAGGCGGGCGAGCGCTTCGCCGTCCGCAACTCGGGCGCCATCACCGTGGTCGAGGGCGTGGGCGCCAATGCCTGCGAATACATGACCGGCGGCACGGTGGTGATCCTGGGTGGCGTCGGCGACAATTTCGGCGCGGGCTTCACCGGCGGCCAGGCCTTCGTCCACGATCCGCAGAACCTCTTCGAGCGGCGCGTGAACAAGGACACGCTGCAGTGGCAGCGCCTCGCCTCCGCCCATTGGGAGGGCGAGCTGAAGGCCCTGATCGAACGCCACGTGGCCGAGACGGGCAGCCGCCACGCCGCGCGCATCCTCAATGACTGGGAGAATGAGCGCGCCGCCTTCTGGCACATCGTGCCGAAGGAATACGCCAAGTACCTGGCGCGGCCGATGACCGAAGTGGCTGCCGCCGCGGAGTGAGGCGAACCCGGGATGCAAGGGGGCAGGGTGGCCGCGCGGCCGCCCTGCCTTCCCGCGCCGCGCCCCGGGTGGCATAAAACCCAGGTGAGAATCCTCCATCACCTGCCGCTGTCGCCTTATTCGCGGAAGATCCGCCTCGCCCTGGCGGAGAAGCGCATCCCTTTCGAGCTGCGCGTGGAAAAGGTGTGGGAGCGGCGGCCGGAATTCCTGGAGCTGAATCCGGCCGGCACCGTGCCCGTGCTGGTGGAGGAGAACGGCCTCGTCATCGCCGACAGCTACGCCATCGCCGAATATCTCGACGAAGCCTATCCCGACATTCCCCTCTTTGGCCGGACGCTGGCCGAGCGCGCCGAGGTGCGGCGCCTGCTCTCCTGGTTCGACAACCTCTTCGGCCAGGAGGTCTCCCGCAACCTGATCTGGGAGCGGCACCTCAAGCGCCAGCTGGGCCACGGCCATCCGGATGGCGCCGCGATCCGCCAGGGTTATGCAAATCTCAAGCATCACCTGGATGAGATCGGCTTCCTGGCCGAGCGCCGCACCTGGCTCGCCGGCGCGCAGATCAGCATGGCGGATTTCGCCGCCGCCGGGCATCTCTCGGCGCTGGACTACGCGAATGACGTGGATTGGAGCCACAACCAGTCGGCGCGCGACTGGTACGCCCGGGTGAAGTCGCGCCCCTGCTTCCGCGCCCTGCTGGCGGATCGGATCAGCGGCCTGGAACCGCCGCCCCACTACGCCGACCTTGACTTCTAGCGAGCCCGCCTGGCCAAGGGCGCTGCGCAACGCGGTGATGCTGGCCCTGCTGGTGCTGGCCGCGCTGCTGCTGGTGAACAGCGGCGAATTGGCCAGCCTGCCGCAGGTGCTGGCGAGCCTGCCGCTCGCGCTCCTCGCCTCGGCGGGCGCCCATTTCCCGCAGATCCTCTTCACCGCCTGGGCCTGGCTGATCCTGCTGCCGCGGGAGGATCGCCCGGCGCTCTCCCGCATGCTGCGCCTGCGCTGGTATCGCGAGGGGGCGGATGCGCTCCTGCCGGCCGGCTCCGTCGTCGGCCAGGCGGGCATCACGCGCCTCATGGTGCGCGATGGCATGCCCGGTGACCTCGCCGCCGGCACCGCCACCATCGGCATCTCGCTCGAGGCGATGGGGCAGATGGTCTTCACCATCCTGGGCCTCGCCTTCTTCCTCGCGCTGCGCGAGGACGCCGAGGTCTCTGGCTTCCTCACCGGCATCGCGGTCGCGGGCGGCATGGTGGCGCTGCTGGTGGCGGCACAGCGGCCCACGGCGCTTGGCCTGCTCCGCCGCGTGCTGGAGCGCCTCGCGCGCCGCTGGCCGCGCCTGGAGCCGCTCTGGCTCGACCGCTTCCAGGCGGCCCTGCTGCGCCTGCACGCCGATCACGGGAAGCTCGCCCTCGCCTTGCTGCTGCATGTCGGCTGCTGGGTGATGGGTGCCATCGAGATGATGCTGGTGCTCGCCCTCATCGGCCACCCCATCAGCTTCGCCGAGGCCATGGTGATCGAGGCCTTCGCCCAGGTGCTCCGCAATGCGGGCTTCCTGCTGCCCGGCGCGGCCGGCGTGCAGGAGGGGGCCATCATCGCGGGCGGCCTGCTGATGGGCGTGCCCGTCGCGCCCATGGCGACGGCCGCCCTGGTCCGCCGCACGCGGGAGATCCTGGTCGGCAGCACGGCGCTGCTGGCCTGGCGGCGGGATGAGGTGCGCGGTCAGCCGTAGGTCAGGGCATTGTCCGCCCGGCTGCCCGAGGCCCGAACCGGCCCGCCATCCGTCATCGCCAGCGCCACCGCCTCCGCGACGCGGATGCCATCCACACCGGCCGACATGATGCCCCCCGCATAGCCGGCACCTTCACCCGCCGGATACAGGCCGGGCGTGTTCAGGCTCTGGCAATCCACCCCGCGCGGAATCCGCACGGGCGAGGAGGTCCGCGTCTCCACCCCCGTCATCACCGCATCGGCCAGCGCGAAGCCCGGGATCTGCTTGTCGAAGGCGGGCAGCGCCTCACGCATCGCCGCCACCACGAAATCCGGCAGGCAGGTCGCGAGGTCCGTCGGCGTCACCCCCGGCCGGTAGGAGGGGATGACATCCCCCAGCGAGGTCGAAGGCCGCCCCGCCAGGAAATCCCCCACGCGCTGCGCCGGCGCCGCATAGGTGCCACCGCCGGCCGCGAAGGCCCGCTCCTCCCAATGCCGCTGGAATGCGATGCCGGCGAGCGGCCCGCCCGGGTAATCCACCTCCGGCGTGATGCCGACGACGATCCCCGCATTGGCATTGCGCTCATTGCGCGAATACTGGCTCATCCCGTTCGTCACGAGGCGCCCCGGCTCGCTCGCCGCCGCCACCACGGTCCCGCCCGGGCACATGCAGAAGCTGTAGACCGAGCGCCCATTGGCCGCGTGATGCACAAGCTTGTAGTCGGCCGCGCCCAGCAGTGGATGCCCCGCATGCGGCCCGAAGCGCTGGCGGTCGATCAGCGACTGCGGATGCTCGATGCGCACGCCGATGGAGAAGGGCTTGGCCTGCATCGCCACCCCACGCTCCAGCAGCATGCCGAAGCTGTCCCGCGCCGAGTGCCCGATGGCCAGCACCACATGCCGCGCCGCGATCCGCTCGCCGCCCTCCAGCACCACGCCCCGCACGCGCCGCTGATCATCGAGGTCGAGATCCGTCACCCGGCAGCCGAAGCGGTATTCCCCGCCCAGCCCCTCGATGGTCTCGCGGATGGATTCCACCATCTGCACCAGGCGGAAGGTGCCGATATGCGGCTTGCTGACGTAGAGGATCTCCTCCGGCGCGCCGGCCTTCACGAACTCCTCCAGCACCTTGCGGCCGAAGTGGAAGGGGTCCTTGATCTGCGACCAGAGCTTCCCGTCCGAAAACGTGCCGGCCCCGCCCTCGCCGAACTGCACGTTGCTCTCTGGGTGCAGCGTGTTCCGCCGCCAGAGGTCCCAGGTGTCCTTGGTGCGCTGCCGCACCACCTTCCCACGCTCCAGGATGATCGGCCGGAAGCCCGACTGCGCGAGGATCAGCGCCGCCAGCAGCCCGCAGGGCCCGGTGCCGATCACCACCGGCCGCTCCGTCATCCCCGCCGGCGCCCGCGCCACGAAGCGATAGGCGGTGTCCGGCGCCACGCGCAGCGTCGCATCGCGCGCCAGCAGCGCGGCCTCGCCCTCCACCTCCACGTCCAGCGTATAGGCCAGCATGATCCGCTTCGGGTTCCGCGCGTCATAGCCGCGGCGGAAGATGGTGAAGCCCTGATGCGCCGCCCCGCCCAGCCGCGCGCGCACCGCGGCGTCCAGCGCCTCGGGCGGGTGGTCGAGCGGCAGGCGGATCTCGGTCAGGCGGAGCATGGCGCTCCCTCAACCCCGATGGCCCGTGGCGTCAAGCCCGCCATGCGAGGGGGCCCGTATCGCCCGGCCCGCGCCTGGGCTACACAGGCCGTGATGAGCTTCAAAGACACCCACGAAAATCGCGCGGCCAAGGCCGCCGAAGCCAAACGCAAGCTGATGGAGCGCTTCCGCGCCCAGCCCGGCCCCGATGACCCCGCCGTGATCGCACGCCTCGCCGAGCAGAAGGCCGCCGGCGAGGCCCGCGCCCAGCGCCAGGCCGAGGCCCGCGCCCGCGCCGAGGCCAAGGCCGCCGCCGCCGCCGCCGCCAAGGCCGAGGCCGAGGCCGCCAAGCAGCGCGAAGCCGAGGAGGCGACGCGCATCGCCGCTGAGGCCAAGCGCAAGGCGGCCGAGCTTCTCATCGAACAGAAGGCCGCGCGGGACGCGCGCTACGCCGCCCGGAAGGCGAAGAAGCGCTGACGAGCCGCTGAAAGGCGGCGCGGGCCGGCCAGCCGGCCGGTCCGGCCATCACCACCCATGCGGCGCCCCCCTGGAAGCCGGAGACCTCCGCCCGGCCGCCGGGGGATGCGAGGGCGATCACGCGGCCTTGCTGGCCGCGCGCTCCTTCAGGAAGCGGAAGAACTCCACACCCTCACGCAGGCGGCGCACCATCATCTGCCGGTCGCGGATCATCTCGCCGCAGATGGACGCGATCTTCGGCGCCCGGAAGTAGAACTTCCGATAGAAGGTCTCGACGCTGTCGAAGATCTCGGTATGCGCCAGGTGCGGATAGGCCAGCGGCGCGATCTGCACGCCATGCGCGTCCACATATTCCGTATTCGCCGTATCGAGCCAGCCCTCGCGCGCCGCCTGGTCCCACAGGAAGGTCCCCGGATAGGGCGCCGCCAGGCTCACCTGGATGGTGTGCGGGTTGGTCTCCACCGCGAAGCGGATCGTCTCCTGGATCGTCTCCGTCGTCTCGCCGGGCAGGCCGAGGATGAAGGTGCCGTGGATCTTGATGCCGAGCTCATGGCAGTCCTTCGTGAACTGCCGCGCCACGTCGATCCGCATGCCCTTCTTGATGTTGTGCAGGATCTGCTGGTTGCCGCTCTCATAGCCCACCAGCAGCAGCCGCAACCCGTTCTCCGCCATCACCTTGAGCGAGGAGCGCGGCACGTTCGCCTTGGCGTTGCAGGACCACGTCACACCCAGTTTGCCCAGCTCCTTCGCGATGGCCTCGGCGCGCGGCAGGTCATCGGTGAAGGTGTCGTCATCGAAGAAGATCTCCCGGTTGCCCGGGAAATTCGCCTGGATGTACTTGATCTCCTGGATCACATGCTCGACCGAGCGCGTGCGGTAGCGATGCCCGCCCACCGTCTGCGGCCAGAGGCAGAAGGTGCAGCGGCTCTTGCAGCCGCGGCCGGTGTAGAAGCTGACATAGGGGTGCTTCAGATAGCCGATGAAGTACTTCTCGTATTGCAGGTCCCGCTTGTAGACCTCGCTCACGAAGGGCAGTTCATCCATGTTTTCCAGCATGGCGCGGTCCTTGTTGTGGACGATCACGCCTTCGCCGTTGCGGTAGCTGATGCCGGGAATGGCGCCGAGATCCATGCCCGAGGCCACATCCTTCACCGTGAAGTCGAACTCATTGCGCGCGACCCAATCCACCACCGGCGCATCGCGCAGGCTCTCATTCGCCTGGACGGCGACCTTGGCGCCGATCAGCCCGATCTTGAGGTTCGGATTCTCGGCCTTCAGCCGCTCGGCCACCTTGATGTCCGACGCGAAGGAGGGCGTGGAGGTGTGCAGCACCGCGAGATCATAATCCCGCGCCATGGGCGCGACATCGGCCAGCGTCTGGTTGTGCGGGGGCGCATCCACCAGCTTGGAGCCGGGAATCAGCGCCGCCGGCTGCGCGAGCCAGGTGGGGAACCAGAAGGACTTGATCTCCCGCCGCGCCTGGTAGCGCGAGCCGGCGCCGCCATCGAAGCCATCAAAGGAAGGAGCCTGGAGGAAGAGCGTGCGCATCATGCCGGGAGCAAGCCTTTTGTCAGAGGCGACCCAGAGGCGCGAACCCCAGGGCCGGAGAGCGAACGGATGCCGGGTTTGCCCGCG
Organism: Sediminicoccus rosea; assembly: GCF_033547095.1. Lineage (NCBI taxonomy): Bacteria > Pseudomonadati > Pseudomonadota > Alphaproteobacteria > Acetobacterales > Roseomonadaceae > Sediminicoccus > Sediminicoccus rosea. The sequence goes on from NZ_CP137852.1 coordinate 2,378,797, forward strand.
GAAGTCCAGCGGCGGATGGAGTCGCGGCGGGTGCGCGGGCGAGGGCGGGGCGGCGCCTTACCATCTTACGGCCTTACGCCCTTAACCCGCGAAGTGATGTTTTCGGACAAATGCCGGAGGGGGCGCAGCGGGGGCGGGGCTGAGGTTTGGACGGGGAGGGGGAGGGTGGGGCGCATGAATGCGAGTGTAGGAAAAAATACCGGAAAAGTCGAGGGGAAGTGACTTGGGGAGCCACGGGCTCCCCAAACCCCTGCGGCGACTTGGCGCGAATTCGGATGGACTCCGTGTTCTGGATGAGCGTTCAGCCTTTGGTGCATCTGCTGCTTATCCCAGCGGAGGCGACGAACGGCGACGAAATCTCGCTTTACCTTTCGCCAGATATCCCTAGCGTTGCTTCGAATAAGAGCGAGGCTCGCTTTGGCTAAAAGGGTGCGTCTAAACCGGTCTCAACGGCTTCGCCGCTTCCTTGAGGCTGGCTATTTAGCCGAGGAGCTACCGCCACCATTTGTTTCCTACTCGTTTGCTCGGGTTCGGGGCGCGCTTCTGACTGAGTGGAAGGCGGCCACCGACTTTCCCAAGTTTCGTTCCAGACCAGAGCAGTTCACGATCCCACGATACGCGTCTGCCCGTCGGCGAATTTCCATACCAAATCCAATAAATTTCTTCCGGCTTTCATCGGAAATCGCAAACGGATGGAATGAGATCAGAGATTTTTTGGCAAGTTCAAAGATAACCGAATTCCGTCCGATCATCGATGCGGAAGGACCTCGATCAATATTCAAACTTGATTTTGATCTGGTGGGCCAGAGGCAAGCTCAAATACTTGCTGATTACGATTTTGTATTTAAGACAGATATTAGTAGGTTTTATCCGAGCATTTACACCCACTCCATTCCATGGGCTCTCTATGGTAAGATATGGGTCAAAGAAAATCACAAAACTAAGAAATTTAAGGACTCTTTAGGCGATAAACTCGATTTTGAATTACGTAAGGGGCAAGAAGATCAGTCAATTGGTATTCCTATAGGTCCAGATACATCGCGCATATTGTCGGAGATCGTCGCTATTGGACTGGAGCGTGAACTTAAGCCATTGCTGTCTGACTTAGATCGGAGATCTGTCCGATATGTTGATGATATATTGATCGGGTTTGACGAATTTGAAAGTGAGGATAAAATCTCTGCTGTGCTTGAGGGGGCGGTGGCGCACTTTGAGCTAGATATAAATATTAATAAGACTAAAATTCTCGGAAAAAGGGGCGTCGAAACATTCGAGTGGATTACTGAGCTACGCGCTTGTTCTGTTCGGAACGTAACTCCTAAGGCACAAAGAGACGACCTTGAGAGATTCTTTAAGCTTGCGCTGTTCTATGCTTCGACTAATGAGAAAGATGCGGTCCTCAAATGGGCAATGAAGCGATCTAGATCGTTTGATGTCCTAAAAGACAATAGTAATTTTTATTGCGATTATATGTTAAGACTTTGTAGAAAATCTTTATCAACCCTACCCATATTATCGCAAATGTTGATCGAAGCGAAAAGCAACGGATGGCCAATACCGTCCGATCGAATAAATAAATTTATCAGTGATATTTTGATGATTCATGCGCCGATTGGCCATGCATTTGAGGTTAGTTGGGCTTTATTCCTGGCAAAGGGGCTTAGAATAAAATTGTATAAAGAAAAAATGTCAGATGTATTTAAAATAGAAAGTAGTCTTTGTGCGCTAATCTGCATGGATTTAAACGCTCGTGGACTAATTGATGGGGGAGTCGATGAAAGCTACTGGTTGCTTTACGCGAATGAACAAGGCCTTCGGTCTCCGATGTGGCTCCTTTCATACGAAGCGGCCCGAAAGAAATGGTGGTCTGACGGCCGATACAAATACGTGGAGAAGCATTCTCTCTTCGGGCCAATGTTAAAGAGGGGTGTGTTTTTCTACGATGAGAACCGCAACGTCCCACGTCTTCGGAGCGAGCTGCAACGCGCAAAGAGGCAGCGCATCAGAACGGCGAAGATCTTTAGAAATTGGGTGGACTACATGTAGATTTAAATGGACGGATAATCCATCGGAGTTTGCTTAGCCTTTACCTTACCCCGCCCCCATCAACCCCCTGATCCGCCGCCCATGATTGATCACCGCCCCCAGTGACCCCAGGTTCCGCTTATCCGCCAGCGCGGACAGCGCCGCGCCGATCTTCCCCTCGCGCAGCCGCGCAAAGCTATCCCCCAGCGCCACCGAGAAATGCAGCATGATGCTCGCATCGCGGTAGCAATCCGTGGTGCAGGCCTGGCAGCCGTCGCGCACCGCCATCTCCGGCCGGTAGTCCATGACCTTGGAGATCGGCTGGTTCCAATCCTCGCAGCGCCACAAATCGTAGTTCCAGTCGAGGTAGAAATACTTGTACCCCGCATGGCAGATGAAGCGCTCGCCCTGGCCGGTCAGGCGGCGCCGCATATCGGCGATGCCCTCCTTCGGGTTGAACACGGGGATCACCGCCCGCGTCTTCTCCACCCCGTCAAACGCCGCGATCAGCTCGGCGACGGACATGTCCACCAGCGCGCTATCCTCGGAATAGACGAGCGAGGAGGAGCCCAGCGCCGCCTTGCGCGGGTAGGAGAAGGTGACGGCGGCAAACCCCAGCTCCCTCAGGAAATGCCCGAGGGCCGCGTAATCCCGCACCAGCCGCGTCATGGCGACGGAGGCGATGGGCGTGATCCCCATCTCCTTCATCCGGCCCGTGCTTTCCTTGATCCGCTCGCACACGCCCTTCAGGCCGCGATTCTTCTCGTGCTCGCCCGCATCCTCGCTGTCGATCGAGATGAAGATGGTGCTGATGCCGGTGCCCCGCAGGCTTTCCAACTGGCCGGGCAGCAGCCAGCCATTGGTCACCATGGTGGGCTGCACGCCCATCTCGCTGGCGGTCCGCGCCATCTCGGCGATTCGCTTGTGCAGCAGCGGCTCGCCGCCCATGAAGGTCACGAAGCGGACATTGGCCTTGAGGCGCATATGCGCCAGCGCATCGGCAAAGAGGTCGGCGTTCATGGTCCGCCGGTCGGTCACGAAACCCTTGTCATGCGCGAAATTGCAGAAATCGCAGGTCGCGTTGCACATATTGGTGACGGAGGCGTTCAAAATCGCCGGCCCGCCCTGCGGGACCAGCTTCAAAAGGTCCAAGAAACCGGAACGATTCGCCGCCATAGTCATCCCCTCGAAGGTCGGGGCGATGCTTACCCCATGGCCCAGAGGTAAGCCAGAACAGCCGCGCACCCCAGGGCGCTGCGCCCCGCATGCAGCCACCCCCAGCGGCGGATCAGCGCCCGGCTCGCCGCATCACCCACCGGCATGGCGTTCAGCCGGTGGTTGGTCGGCATGATGCCGAGCAGCGTATAGGGCCAATTGGCCAGGATCAGCGCCGCCCCCAGCAGGAAGCGCGGATCGCCCGCCACCCAGGCGGCGCCGAGCCCCAGCAGCCCCGAAATCACCGCCAGGCTCGCCTGCATGGCGAAGCCGCGCGCATAGCTCGGCTTCCACTGCGCCAGGAGTGCGGCGTCATCCAGGCCAAGCCGCGCCGGCTGCTCGGCCAGGTTGATGTAGATGGCCGCCCCCGCGAAGAGCGCGGCACCCACCAGCGCCAGCTCCGCCAGCATCACGCCGCCAGCGCCCGGAACCCGGCCTCCGCCGCATCCAGCACCAGGGCGATGTCCGCCTCGGTATGCGCGGCGCAGAGGAACATGTTGTGCCGCGGGTGCAAATAGGCGCCCGCCTTCAGCGCCGCCGCGCAGAAGGCCCGCCCCGCCCGGAATTCCTGGTCGCCCTCGAACAGGAAGAGCGGCATGGAGACCGGCCCCGATTGCCGCAGGCCGATGTTGAAGCCCCGCGCCCGCTCGGCCAGGCCCTCCCGCAGCATCAGGCCCAGCCGTTCGAGCTGCCCCACCACGTCCCGCCGCTCCAGCTCCTCCAGCGTGGCCACGGCCGCGGCCATGGAGACGGCCGAGCACCAGAAGGAGCCGGTGACGAAGACGCTCGCCGCCGCCTCCCGCAGCGAATCCCGCCCGGTCACGGCGGCCAGCGCATGCCCGTTGGCGATGGCCTTGCTCCAGGCCGAGAGGTCGGGCCGGACGCCCAAGCCCTCCCAGGAGCCGCCCGGATGCAGCCGGAACCCGGCGCGCACGTCGTCCAGGATCAGCGCGGCGCCGCGCGTGTCGCAGATCCGCCGCGCGGCCTCGGCGAATTCCCGGCTGGGCAGTTCCTGGTCCACCACATTGTCGTGGCGGAAGGCGGTGATGATGATGCCGGCCAGGTCGCTCCCCGCCGCGTCGGCGGCCGCGGTGAGGCTCGCCACGTCATTGTAGTCGAAGCGGCCCTGGTTCGCCCGGTCCTCCGGCCGCGTGCCGGCGGGCACCGGCGTGCACCAGGGCGCGGCCCCGTGATAGGAGCCGTTCGCCAGCAGGATGGTGCCCCGCCCCGTGGCGGCGCGGGCGATGGTGACGCAGGCGGTGGTGGCATCCGTCCCGTTCTTCATGAACATCGCCCAATCGGCGGCCGGGATGCGCTCCACCAGGCGTTCGGCGAGTTCGACCAGGACGGGGCCCGGCCCGTTCAGGCAATCGCCGAGATCCGCCTGGCGCCGCGCCGCCGCCTCGACCACCGGGTCGTGATGGCCGAGGATGATGGGCCCCCAGCTGCACATCAGGTCCACATAGCGGTTGCCATCCACGTCCCAGACATGCCCGCCCTCGCCACGGGCGAAGAATTGCGGATAGCCCTCGGGCAGCTTCGCGGCGTTCAGGTGTCCCCACATGCCGCCGGGGATGACCTTCGCAGCGCGCGCGCGGAGCGCGGCGTCGGTGCTCAAATCCGGGCCTCCCAGAACATCGGATAGGCAGCGCGCGGCAGGTCGCGCACGCGGTCGCGATAGCCGGCGGGGATGGTGAACTGCCCCCACATCACCGAGGGCACATGCGCGACCGAGGCGGTCTGGATCTCGGCCGCGATGCGCCGCCGCGCCGCGCCATCGGTGGCGAGAGCGAATTCCGTCAGCAGGCGCTGCACGTCGCGGTCGCAATCCCAGCCCGGATAGTCGGCGCAGGTGTTGGAGACGTAGAAATTGGTGAGCGGCGAGAACATGTCCGTCCCGTTCGCGTAGACGGCGAAGATGTGCCACCCCTCGCGCCGCGCGCGCCGGGCCAGGAGGGTGCCCCAGTCCATCACCTGCTCGGTCACGTTGAAGCCGGCCTGCTGCATGGACTGGATCATCACCTGCGCCGCCGTCTGGCTGATGCCGCCCGCGGTGGTGAGGAAGGCCAGCGGCTGGCCGCGATAGCTGCTGGCGGCCAGCATGCGCCGCGCCTCGGCCGGGTCGAAGCTCGCCTGCGCGGCGCCGCCCGTGCTCGAGAGCGGCGCGTCGCAGAGGAAGAAGGAGGGGCAGGGGGGCGCCCGGAATTGCGGCGGCACGCCGATGGCGGTCAGGATGCTCGCCTGGTCGGCGCAGCGCCAGAGCACGCGGCGCACGGCCGGGTCATCCATCGGCGCGGCCGCGTGGTTGATGCGGAAATTCCCCTGGAACTGATGGATGCCGCCGAGCCCCAGCGTGCGGACGCCGCGCGCCCGCTCGATGCGCGGCAGCAGGTCGAAGGGCAGGTACTGCATGTAGTCCACCTCGCCCGCGATGAGGGCGGAGGCGCCGGTCGCCTGGTCGGGCATGACGCGCAGGTTGATGGAATCGAGGTGCACGCGCTTGCCGCCGGCCAGGAAATCGGCGGGTTCGGCGCGGGGGACGTAGTCCGCGAAGCGCTCCAGCACCATGACATTGCCGGGGCGCCAATCGGCGGCGCGGAAGCGGAAGGGCCCGCTGCCGATGATCTCGCGGATGCGCTGCTCCACCGGCACGGCGGCGAGCCGCGCGGGCAGGATCACGGGCAGCGGCGCATTGGGCTTGCCCAGCACGTCCAGCACGAGCGGGAAGGGGCGGGAGAGGGTAAGGCGGAAGCTGCGCGGATCGGTCGCGACCAGCTCGGCCTTGGCGGCCCAGAGCATGCGGCCCAGGCTGTCGCGCGGCGCCCAGCGCTCCAGGCTGGCGACGACATCGGCGGAGGTGACGGGCTGGCCGTCGTGGAATTTCAGCCCCTCGCGCAGCCGGAAATTCCAGGTGAGGCCATCCGCGCTGGTCTCGTGCGCCTCCACCATCTGCGGCTTGATCAGGCCCTGGCCATCCATGGCGTAGAGCGTGTCGAACACATGCGTCGCGAAGGTGCGGGTGATGGCGGCGGTGGTGGAATGCGGGTCGAGGATGACGACCTCGCTCTCCAGCACCAGGTTCAGCGTGCCGGCCGACTGTGCCGATGGCGCCAGGAAGGGAAGGGCCAGGCCCGCCATGGTCGCGCGCCGCGTGATGGGGTTCATCGCCGTCTCTCCCTGTTCGTTTCCGCGGGAAGGGTATTTGCTATTCGCGCGGCGCGTCCAGCGCCGTCAGGGGGGATGCATGGATTACGCGGAAATGGCACGCGCGGCGGTGCCGCCACTGGACGGCACGCTGCGGCTCGCGGGGCTGGAAGCGCCGGTCGAGGTGCGGCGCGATGCACTGGGCATCGCGCATATCCGCGCGGGCAGCGTGCGGGATGCCTTCTTCGCCCAGGGCTTCTGCCACGCGCAGGACCGCCTCTTCCAGATGGAGCTGAACCTGCGCCGCGCGCTGGGGCGCAGCGCGGAATGGCTGGGCGCTTCCGCCTTCGCCGCGGATGCGCTGGCCCGCAGGCTCGACGTGGCCGGCGCCAGCCGGCGCGATGCCGCGGCGCTGGGCGCCGAGGCCCGCGCGATGATCGAGGCCTATGCCGCCGGCGTGAACGCCTTCCTCGCATCCGGTGCACCGCTCGCCATCGAATACCAGCTCCTGAACGCAACGCCGGAGCCCTGGGAGGGCTGGCACACCATCGCCGTGATGCGCCGCCTCGGCCTGCTCATGGGCTCGGTCTGGTTCAAGCTGTGGCGCGCGGCGGCGCTTCCCGTGGCGGGCGAGGCAGTGACCAGCCTGCGCTACGATGACGGCGGCGCGGACCTGCTGCTGCTGCCGCACGGCGCCGAGACCGAGCGCTGGCGCGCGGCGCTGAGCGACCTCGCCCCGGCCGTGGCCGCGCTGATGGAGGCCGCCGCGCCCGATGCGACCGGCGGCGGCAGCAACAATTGGGCGGTCTCGGCCGCGCGCAGCACCACCGGGCGGCCCGTGCTGGCGGGCGATCCACACCGCGTCTTCGAGTTGCCGAACATGTACGCCCAGGGCCACCTGGCCTGCCCGGAATTCGACGTGATCGGCCTGACCGTCCCCGGCGTGCCCGGCTTTCCGCATTTCGCGCAGAATGGCCGCGTCGCCTGGTGCGTCACGCACGGCTTCGCCGACATCCACGATGTCTATGTGGAGCGCTTCGACGCAGGCGCGCGCCATGCGCTGTTCCAGGAGCAGTGGGAGCCGGTGCGCCGCCGCAGCGAGACCATCGCGATCCGTGGCGAAGCCCCGCGCGCGGTGGAGGTGATCGAGACCCGCCACGGCCCGGTCATCGCGGGCGATCCGGCGCGCGGTCACGCGCTCACCCTCAAATCCGTGCAATTCGCCGAGACCGACCTCTCCTTCGACTGCCTGCCCCGCATGCTCCGCGCCGAGAGCGTGCCCACGCTCTTCGAAGCCACGCGCGGCTGGGGCCTGATCGACCACAACCTTGTCGCGGCCGACACACGTCACGGCATCGGTTGGCTGCTCCGCGCCCGCGTGCCGCGGCGTGGCCGCGAGAATGGCTGGCTGCCCGTCCCCGGCTGGAGCGGCCAGCATGAATGGCAGGGCTGGATCGCGCATGAGGCGATGCCGGTGCTGCACGACCCGGAAGGCGGCCTCATCGTCACCGCCAACAACCGCATCGTGGCCGAGGATCACCCGGATTACCTGCTGACCGATTGCCACCCGCCCTATCGCGCCCGCCGCGTCTTGGCGCTGCTGGAGCAGGCGGCGCTGCGCAGCCCCGAAGGCGCCGCCACCATCCATGCCGATGTGCAATCCCAGCCCGCGCGCGACTTCATCGCCCGCCTCGCCGCGCTTCGCTGCGAGGGCGCGGCCGAGGCCCTGCGCGCCGAACTCGCCGGCTGGGATGCGCGGATGGAGGCGGGCTCCGTCACCGCCGCCCGCTATATCGCCTTCCGCCTGGCGCTGACCCGCCGCTTCGCCACGGCGAGCGGCCTCGGCGCGCTCGCGGGCCACCCCTGGCTCGCGCCCGCCCCCGGCGTCGCGCCGCTGACGCAGCTCTGGTGGGCGCTGCCCGCGCTGCTCCGCAGCGACGATGCCAGCCTGCTGCGCGGCGCCGACTGGAACACCCTGCTGCGCGAGGCCCTCGCCGAAGTGGCGGCCGACCTGCCCGGCCAGCCCTGGGGCGAGGCGCATCGCCCGCGCTTCACGCACCCGCTCTCCGCGCTCTTCCCCGCGGCCGCCCCCGTGCTCGACCCGCCGGCCGAGGCGATCGGCGGCGATGGCGACACGGTCTTCGCCAATGGTCTCATCGCGCCCCTCGGCGCGCGCGCGCAATATGGCGCGCTCTCCCGCTACGCCTTCGATGTCGGCGCCTGGGAGAACAGCCGCTGGTCCGTCTTCCTCGGCGCCTCCGGCCATCCCGGCAGCCCGCACTACGCCGACCAGCACACAACATGGGCCAATGCCCAAATGACGCCCATGCGCTACGCCTGGGAGGGCATCGCGGCCACGCAGATCCAGCTTCTCCAGCCCGCGTGATCCGGATAGCGTGGCCGCATGACCTATTCGCTGACCGCGCGCTGCGCCGTGACCGGGGCCTTCGGCACCATCGTCACCTCCTCCTCCATCGCGACCGCGGCGCGCTGCGCCTGGGCCGGGCCGCTCGGCGCCGTCGCGACGCAGAACCTCTCGGACCCGGCACTGGGTCCGCAGGGGCTCGCGCTTCTGCGCCAGGGCCTGGGCGCGCAGGCGGTGCTGGAGTTGCTCCTGAAATCCACCCGCGGCGTGGAGCATCGCCAGGTCGCGGTGGTGGACCGCATGGGCGGCATCGCCTGGTTCTCCGGCGCCAAGGCCATGCCGGAGCACGCCGTCGCCACGGGCCGCGACTGCGTCGCCATGGGCAACCTGCTGGATAACACCGGCGTGCCCCAGGCCATGGTGGATGCCTTCACCGCCAGCGATGGCGCCCCACTCGCCGAGCGCCTGATGCAGGCGCTCGAAGCCGGCCTCGAAGCCGGCGGCGAATTCGACGATGAGCGCGGAGGCGGCATGCTGGTCGCCGATCGCTACGACTGGCCGGTGGTGGACCTCCGCGTGGATTGGCACGAGGAGCCGGTGGCCGAGCTTCGCCGCCTCTGGACGCGCTATGCGCCCCAGCAGGCCGCCTATATCGCCCGCGCGCTGGATGCGGATTCCGCGCCGGGCTTCTAGCCGCTGTTCCTGCCGCGCCAGGCGTTGATCGCCGCGATCATCTCATCCGCCGTGGTGATGTCGGCATAGCGGCGGCCCACATCCTTCAGGTTCTGGTCGTGCGCGGCCTGGTCGTGGTCGCCCACGCAATCCTCGGGCACCTGCACCCGAAAGCCGAGGGAGAAGGCGTCGATGACGCTGGCCCGCACGCAGCCCGAGGTGATGCAGCCGGTGACGATCACCGTGTCCACCCGCTCCCGCGTCAGGATCGCGCCCGCCGCCGTGCCGAAGAAGATGGAGGGCGCGGTCTTGGTCAGCACCACATCCGGCTCCTCCGCCGCGATGCGCGGATCGAGCGCGGTGGCGGGCGTGCCGGCCAGCAGGTCATGCACCGGGGCCACCTTCCAGCGTGGCGCGCCCTTGGGCCCGTCGAAGGCGACGACGCAGGCGATGACGGGCACGCCCGCCGCCTTGGCCGCCCGCATCAGCCGCGCGGTGTTGCCTACGGCCCGGTCCACCATCGGCGCGCCGCCCATGGGGAAGCTCGGGTCGGTGAAGCCGGTCTGGAAATCCACGACGACGAGGCCCGGCTTCTCGCCGAAGCCGATGGGCAGCGCCCCGTAGCCGCGCGCCTCGAACACATCCCCGCTCATGCCGACCCCTCCGATCCGTTCCGGACGCAGGCTCGCAGATGCCACGCGAAAATCCAGCGGATTCACTGCGCGGTGTGGCCTGGACCGTGGCGCGCCATCGCGTCATCCTCCGGCGCCACAAGGAGTGGGCTGCATGAGCCATGTACGTGATCCCGGTCGTATCCGTGACCTTTCGGCCGCCATCGCCAGCGGCGCGCTGACCGCCGAGGCGCTGGTCCGCCGCTGCCTCGACCGCATCGCGGAGGTGGACGGCGCGGTGCAGGCCTGGATCGATGTGCTGGCGGGCGAGGCGCTGATCCAGGCCCGCGCCCTGGATGCCGAGCCGGTGAAGCGCGGCCCGCTGCACGGCATCCCCATCGCGGTGAAGGATGTGATCGACGTGCGCGGCCTGCAGACCCGTGCCTTCAGCCCCTCCCGCGCCGCCATCGCGCCGGCCAGCGCCGATGCGACGGCGATCGCGCATCTGCGCGCCGCGGGGGCCATCATCCTGGGCAAGGTCCATACGACGGAATACGCCTATTTCTCGCCCGCGCCGCCGACGCGCAACCCTTGGGACCTGACGCGCACGCCGGGCGGCTCCTCGGCCGGATCGGGCGCCGCGGTGGCCTCGGGCGCGGTGCCGCTGGCACTCGGCACGCAGACCGCGGGCTCGGTCAACCGGCCGGCGGCCTATACGGGGACGGGCGCCTTCAAGCCCTCCACCCTCTCCATCGGCGGCGTCGGCATCGTGCCGCTGGCACCCTCCTTCGACACGCTGGGCGCCTTCGGCCAGACCGCGCAGGACGCGGCCTGGCTCGCCGCCGGCTATGCGGCGGATCACCTGGGCCTCAGGCGCCCGCCCAGCGTCACGCCGCGCATCGTGGTGCTGCAGGACCCGATGATCGCGCGCCTCGTCCAACCCGGTACCGCCGCGCGGGTGGAGGCGCTGGCGCGTGGGCTGGAGGCGGCCGGCCTGCCGCTCGCCACCGCCGCCGCGCCGGTATCGCTGGAGGGCATCCTCGCCACCCATCGCCAGGTGCTGCTGGCCGAGGCCGGGCGCACCTATGCGACGCTGCCGCGCCACCAGGTCTCGCCGCGCCTCGCGGCCGACATTGACTCGGGCCTCGCCATCCCCGACCCCGTCTATCACGCGGCCCTGCGCGAGCTGGCGCGGGCGCGGGCCGCCTTCTGGGCCGGCTTCAGCCCGACCGACCTGCTGTTGCTGCCCGCCGCCCCCGATGTGGCGCCGGCCGATGGCACGACGGGCGATCCTTCCTTCGTCATCCCGATGACGGCGCTGGGCGGGCCCATCGCCACGCTGCGCGCGGGGCTCGATGGCGGGCTGCCGGTGGGCGCGCTGCTCTGCGCCGCCCCCGGCGCCGATGCGCGGCTCGCCGGCTTCCTCTTCTCCGAACTGGCGACCGAGCTGGACCTCTGACCGAGCGTCAGGCCGGGAAGGCCACCGGCCGCGCGCCGGCGAAACCCACCCGCAGGGGGGCGCCGACCGGCCAGCGCGCCATCGCCGCCTGGCCGGGCAGGCGCAGCATCAGCCGCCCGGCCGCGCCGCATTCCACCACCAGCTCCGCACGGTCTCCCAGATAGGCGCGGCTGATGACGGTGCCATCCAGCCCGGGACCGTCCTCGATCGGGTGCAGGTCCTCCGGCCGCAGATAGACCGAGAGGGCGGCGCCGGGTGGCGCATCGCCGAGCGTCTCGGCGGGCACGGTGAAGGCGAGGCCGGCCGCCTCCACCTGAGCCTGCGCGCCATCGCGCGCGACCAGGCGGCCGGGCAGCACCGTCGCATCGCCGATGAAGCCCGCGACGAAGGGATGCGCGGGGCGGCCATAGATCACCTCGGGCGTGTCGAGCTGGAGGATGCGCCCCTCGGACATGACGGCCACGCGGTCCGACATGGACATGGCCTCGCCCTGGTCATGCGTCACGAAGATAGTGGTGACGCCGAGACGGCGCTGGATCTCCTTCAGCTCGAGCTGCATCTCGGTGCGGAGATTGCGGTCGAGCGCGGAGAAGGGCTCGTCCAGCAGCAGGAGGCGCGGGCGGATGACCAGCGCGCGGGCCAGGGCCACGCGCTGCTGCTGCCCGCCCGAGAGCTGCTTCGGCCGCCGCGCCGCCATGGCGGAGAGGCGAACGAGGCCGAGCGCCTCGGTGACGCGCGCCGCTTCCTCGGTTCGGGGAATGCCGCGCGCGCGCAACCCGTAGCCGACATTGCGCGCCACATCCATGTGCGGGAACAGCGCATAGGACTGGAACACCATGCCGAGGTCGCGTTCCCAGACCGGCAGGGTGGTGACGAGCTTGCCGCCGATGAAGATCTCGCCCGCATCGGCCTCCAGGAAGCCCGCGATGAGGTTGAGCAGCGTGGTCTTGCCGCAGCCCGAGGGGCCGAGCAGCGTGACGAACTCGCCATCCTGGACCTTCAGCCAGGCCTCGTGCAGCGCGGTGACGGCGCCGAAGCGCCTGGTGACGCCCTCCAGGCGCAGGGCATCAGTTGCGGCCATCTTCAGTCCCCAGGATGCGGCCAAGGCCAAGGAAGCGGTTGGCGATGACGAGCACGATGGTCGTCAGCAGGATGTAGAGCGCCGAGATCGCCGCCATGGAGGGGTCGGCATATTCGCGCACGTAGTTGTACATCGCGACCGGCAGCGTCTGCGTACGCTGCGAGGTGACGAAGAGCGAGGCGGTGAATTCGTTGAAGGAGAGGATGGCGGCGAAGAGCCAGCCGCCAGCGAGGCCGGGCGCGAGGGCTGGCAGCGTCACCGTCCAGATCACCCGGCCGGGCCGGGCGCCGAGCGAGAGCGCGGCCTGCTCCAGCCTGGGATCGATGTTCTTCAGCGAGACATAGAGGCTGCGCAGCACGAAGGGCAGCACGAGGACGACATGCGCGAGGATGACCACCGGCCAGCCGCGCGACTGGCCGAGCTGGGCCGCGAGGATGAGCGCGCCGAGGCCGATGGTGAAATGCGGGATGGCGAGTGGGGCCAGCAGCAGCGCCTCCAGCGTTGCCTTGCCGCGGAACTGGTAGCGGTCCATCGCATAGGCGGCCATGCTGCCGATGATCACCGACAGCGTGGAGGCGATGGCGGCGACGAAGACGCTGTGCGCGAAGCCCGTGCGGAAATCCTCGTAGTTCAGCGCGCGCTCGAACCAGCGCCAGGAGAAGCCCTGGGGCGGGAAAGCGATGATGGCCCGGGCCTCGAAGGCCGCGATGATGGCGACCAGGGCTGGCATCAGCACGAAGGCCAGCAGCAGCAGGACGAGCAGGCGGAAGGCCAGGATCACGTGAGCCCCACCTTGTGCAGCGGCCGCAGCAGCAGCCGGAAGCCCGCGAGCGCGACGGCCGTCAGCACCAGCCCGGCGACCGAGAGGGCGGCCGCGAAGGGAAAGTTGAAGGAGGCGAAGCCCAGCGAATAGACGAGGTTGGAGACCATGTTCACCCGCCCGCCGCCGATCAGCTGCGGGGTCGCGAAGGCCGAGAAGGTCCAGGCGAAGCCGGTGGTCAGCCCCGCGATGATGCCGGGCATGGAGAGCGGCAGCGTGACCGTCCAGAAGACGCGCAGGGGCCGGGCGCCAAGTGCCGCGGCCGCGCGTTCGAGGTCGCGATCAATATGCGCGATGGCGGCGGCCAGCATGATGACCACCACGGGCAGGGTGACATGCACCAGCGCCACCACGACGCCAAGCCGCGTGAAGAGCAGCGGGATGGGCGCGTCGATCAGGCCGAGCGCCATGAGCGAGCCGTTCACGAAGCCGCGATTGCCGAGCACGATGATCCAGGCATAGGTGCGGATCACCTCGCCCAGGAAGAGCGGTGTCACCGAGATGATGAGGATGGCGGACTTCACATAGGGGTTGCGCGCCCGCACCAGCGCGAGCGCCAAGGGATAGCCCGCGAGAAGGGCGAGGACCGCCGTCAGGAAGCAGAGCTTCACCGTGTCGAAGAAGACGCCCGCATAGAGCGGCTTCATCATCTCGCGGAAGTTCTGGAGTGTGAATCCGCCCGGCTGCAATTCGCCCGGGATGAAGGCCAGGAAGGCGTATTGCAGCACCGCCGCCATGGCGAGCAGGAAGCCCGCCGCGACCAGCGCGGCGGGGGAGATGAACCAGAAGAGGAAAGGGCGCCGCACCGCTTCAGCGCGCGATGATGTTCTCCTGGAACCAGCGGCGCCATTCATTGGTCTTCTCGGCGCGGAGGCGGTGATCGATGATCAGCGCCTGGGTGCGCCACTGCTCGGGCGTGGTGAAGACGCCCGGCAGTGCGGCCACCGCCGGGTCCAGCACCGCATTCGTCACCGTCGGGCTGCCCTTCTTGTCGGCGGCGATCGCGGCCTGGACCTGCGGGTCGAGGCAGGTGTTCACGAACTGATAGGCCAGCTCCTGCCGGCGGCTGCCGCGCATGATGGAGACGCAGTCCACGCCCAGCACCGCGCCCTCGCGCGGGATGGCGAGGCGCACATTCACGCCCTGGGACGCCATGTGGTGCGCGTTCATCGAGAGGATGACCTGCACCGGCGTCTCGCCACTCGCGATCAGCTGCTGGCTGTTCGCGTCATTCGTGTAGAAGGCGCGGAAATTCGGGCGCAGCGCGCGCAGCCGGGCCTGGCCGCGCTCCCAGGTGGAGGCATCGCCGCCTTCCAGGATCGCGGCGACGACGATGATGTGCGAGGGGTCGAAATCGGGCGCGGCCAGCTTGTTGGCGAGCGCGGGCGACCAGAGATCGGCCCAGGAGCCGAAGCTGACGCCCGGCAGCAGGTCCGGCCGGTAGCCGATGGTGTAGACATAGGCCCAGGTGCCGATATGGCCGGGGCTGATCCGCGCCTGGTCCACCAGGTTGCGCGCATTGGGGATGCGCGACATGTCCAGCGTCTCGAACAGATTGTCGTTCTGGTAGAGCCAGCCGATATGCGAGGTGGTGAAGTTCAGGTCGCTCTCGGGATTGCCGCGGGCGAGGCGGGCGCGGTTCAGCCGGTCGATCGTGCCGCCGGTCTGGAACTCGACGGTCGCGCCGGTATCGGCGGTGAATTTCCGCGCGATGATGTTCTGCACCATGTCCCGCCAGGAACCGCCCCAGACGGAGACGGAGATGCGGTTGGCCTGGGCATTGGCGATGGCGGGGGCCGCAAGCAGTCCGGTGCCCAAAAGGGCAGCTTGGCGGCGGGAAACCTGAACCATGATCCGTCTCCTTCTCCGATTGTGAGGTGGGTTAAGCAAGTGCCATGCCGCGCGACTGCGGCAGGGCCAGGTCTCAACGCCATCCCGTCACGGGGAGGCGGGAATCTCCGCGATGATGTCGATCTCCATCATGTACTCGGGCTTGGCCAACCCGTTCACGATGATGCCGGTGCTGACGGGAAAGACGCCCTTCAGCCACTTGCCGATCACGCGATAGACAGGCTCGCGATAGGCGCGGTCGGTGATGTAGATCACGATCTTGCACACATGGCTGAGGTCGGAGCCTGCCTCCTTCAGCAGGATTTCCGCGCAGCGCATGGCGTTCTCGGCCTGGGCCGCGGGGTCGCCGATGCCGACGATCCTGCCCTCCAGGTCCATCGCGGTCTGGCCGCGCAGATAGACGGTGTTGCCCGCGCGCACCGCCATGCACACGTCATTGTCGAGCGACTGCTCGGGGTAGGCGTCCTTCGTGTTGAAGGGGCGGATGCGGGTGTGTGTCGGCATCAGTGCTTCTTCCCGCCCAGAACGCGCTCGGACAGGCCCGCGCTGTTGCGCACGAAGTCGAGCGGGCCGGAGAAGTCGAAGCTCTTGTACACGGCAGCCAGGTGGTTGAAGTGCGGCGCCTGCGCGAATTGCACGAAAGCGAGGCGATGGCCTGCATAATCGCTGTTCAGCAGGTCCCGCGCGAAGGCCAGCAGCTTGCGGCGATCCTCGGCCCCCCATTCCTTGTTCAGCGTGTAGAATTTCTGCAGCCAGTTGCCGGCGCCGCCCTCGAACTGCACGGAATCCGGCGTCACGCAGATCTGCCCGCCGATCAGCTCGCGCGCCGCATGCATCATCACCGGCAGCTGCGAGCAGGCGAGCACGCGCCCGGCATAGAGGATGGACTGGTTGGGCATGAGCAGCCCCGCCGGCGAACGCTCGGCGAGCGCGATCGCCGCCGTCAGATGCGCGCGGATGCCCTCGCGGTAGCAGACGAGGTCGGCCAGCTTCTCCTGCACCGATTGCAGCTTCTCGAGGCCGGTCTGCTTCGCGTTCCACATGGCCGCGCCGATCATCATGTCGGCCACGTAGAGCACGCGCAGCACATAGGGGAAGGCGCTGTAGCGGTGCAGCGTGGCGCGCACCTGCTGGGCGGCGGCGGTGTGGCGGTAGAAGAACACATCCTCCCAAGGGATCAGCACGTCGTCGAAGACGCAGAGCGCCTCCACCTCGTCGAAGCGAGAGGCGAGGGGGATGTCGGCCGCGGTGCCCTTGGTGGCGAAGGGCGCGCGGCAGATGTGCTTCACGCCCGGCGCGCCCATCTTCACGATGCAGCCGACGGCGTGGATGCTCTCCTTCTCATCGGTCCAGGCGCCGACGGTCGGCTTGAGATAGGCCTGGTCCGCATAGGCCGAGGCCGTCTCGAACTTGGCGCCGCGGATGATGATGCCGGCATCCGTCTCGCGCACCACGCGGATCATCATGTCCGGGTCGCGCTGGTCGATCGGCAGCGAGCGATCGCCCTTGGGGTCGGTGTTGGCGGAGACGTGGAAGATGTCCTTCTCCACGACGCGGCGGATGTGGCGGTCGATGTTGTCGGCGAAGCGCGGGTCGATCTGCGCGAGCACGTCCCGGCCATCCTGCAGCGACCACATCTCGCCCACCGTCTCGTCGCCGAGGCGCGTCGCGACGCCGCCGATATCCTTCATCAGCAGGTCCACGCTGGCCCATTTGCGGTGCCAGTCCTCCTGCGTGGTGGGGGGCTGCTGGAAGACGCTGTGGCGCTCGTTGTTCTCGACGTAGGTCAGCGCGTCCTGGTGCTGTTCCTCATGCGCCATGTCGTACATGCGCGCCTTCACATCCACGATGGGCTTGAGGGCCGGGTGCGTCGTCACGTCCTTGACGCGCTCGCCATCGATCCAGACCTCACGGCCGTCGCGCAGCCCCTCGCGATACTGGTTGCCGGTACGGATCATGGGTCAGCTCCCCTGTTGGCGCACGCACCTTGCGGGAAAGGGAAGCATCGGGGAAATATCTTGTTCCGAGCTTTGGCATAGGAAAAGCCGATGCAGATCGCCAGCCTCTCGCTGCGCTCCCTGCGCTACCTCGTGGCGGTGGCCGATGCCGGCTCGGTCACCGGGGCGGCGCGGCGGCTGCATGTCTCCCAGCCCTCGATCTCCGAGGCCGTGGCGGCGCTGGAGGCGGAACTCGGCGTGGCCCTGCTGCTGCGCCACCACGCGCGCGGCGTGACGCTGACGCCCGCCGGCAGCCGCGTGGTGGCGGAGGCGCGCCTGCTGCTGCGCCATGCCGAGGATTTCGTCCATGCCGCCGCCTCGCTCGGCGCGGAAGCGGTGGGCGAGGTCTCCATGGGCTGCTTCCTGACGCTGGCACCGCGCTACCTGCCCGCGCTGCTGGCCGGTCTCGGCCGCGACATCCCGGGCCTCTCGGTGCGCGTGGAGGAGGGGGACCATGGCGAGATGCTCGCGGGGCTGGAAGCCGGCCGCACCGAGATCGCGCTCACCTATGACTTCGACATGCCGCCGGGGCTGACCGTCACCCCCATCGCGCAGCTCGCCCCCGTCGCGGTGCTCCCGGCGCGGCATCGGCTCGCGCGGGGCGCCCGGGTGCGCCTCGCCGACCTCGTGGAGGAACCCTTCCTCCTGCTCGACCTGCCGCATTCGCGCGACTACTTCGCCGGGATCTTCCGCGCCGCCGGCCTCACGCCCCGCATCGCCTTCCGCTCGCGCAGCCAGGAATTGCTCCGCGGCCTGGTCGGCAACGGCCTGGGCTGGACCATCCAGAATGTGCAGCCCGAGAGCCCCTACGCGATTGACGGCACGCGCATCACCTCACTGCCGCTCGATGCCGGCCTGCCCGCCGTGCGCCTCGTCCTGGCCGCCGCCCCGGGCCCGGCCAGCCGCCCGGCCGTGCGGGCGCTGGCGCGCTACATCGAGGCCGCCTTCCAGAAGGGTGGCGTCTTCGATGCTCAGTATCCCCGCGCCGGGTCCACCTGATGCAGTGGCGCCTCGCCGCGCAGCACGCGGCGAATGCTCTCGGCCACATCGGCCGCCGCCGCCTCGGGGATGGTGATGGAGGCGAGATGCGGCGTCAGCCGCACATTTTCCATCGCCCAGAAGGGATGGCCGGCGGGAAGGGGGCTCTGCTGGAACACATCCAGCGTCGCCTCCGCGATGTGTCCTGAGCGCAGCGCGTCGAGCAGCGCATCCTCATCCAGCAGCGCGCCGCGCGCGACGTTGATCAGGTTCGCCCCGCGCGGCATCTGCGCGAGTTGCGCGGCCCCGATCAAGCCGCGCGTCGCCGGCGTCAGCGGCAGCAGCATCACCAGCGTATCGGCCTCGGCCAGCGCGGTGGCGAAGCCCGCCTCGCCATGCAGGCAGCGCACGCCCGGGATGGTCTTGGGTGTCCGCGCCCAGCCGGTCACGGCATAGCCCATCCCGGCCAGCGCGGCCGCGGCGGCGCCGCCCAGCTCGCCCAGCCCCAGCACCGAGACGCGATGCGTGTGCAGCGCGCGCGGATGGATGTAGCGCCATTCCCCCGCCCGCTGCGCGCGCTCGAACAGGTGGAAATCCCGCGCATAGCGCGTCACGGCATAGGTGACGTAGCTGCACATCAGCCGCACCATGCCGGGGTCGTTCAGCCGGCTGATGGGCAGCGGTGGCAGGTCATCCCGTGCCACCAGCGCATCCACCCCCGCG
Organism: Sediminicoccus rosea; assembly: GCF_033547095.1. Classification (NCBI taxonomy): domain Bacteria; kingdom Pseudomonadati; phylum Pseudomonadota; class Alphaproteobacteria; order Acetobacterales; family Roseomonadaceae; genus Sediminicoccus; species Sediminicoccus rosea. The sequence continues at coordinate 2,397,738 of NZ_CP137852.1, forward strand.
CCGAGATTCACCACCAGCTTCAGGTCGCGGAAGCCCGCGAAGTATCCAGGCGGCGGCTTCCAGGCGAGCGCGGCCACCACGCCCTCGGGCGGCCCGCCCACGCGCAATTCCAGCTCGGGCAGATGCGCCCGCAGCGCACGCTCCCACGCCACCGGGTCGTCATGCTCGGAATGGAAGGCGACAGGGATCACGTGCGGCATAGGTCCACCATCGCCTGGATCGCGAGCTCGTAGCCGAGCGGCCCCAGCCCGCAGATGCTGCCCACCGCCGCCTTGGACGTATAGGTCTTGTTCCGGAACGGCTCGCGCCGGTGGATGTTGGACATGTGCACCTCGATGACTGGCCCGTCGAAGGTCAGCAGCGCGTCCATCACGGCGATGGAGGTGTAGGAGAGGCCCGCCGCATTGATGATGACGCCCTGCATCACGCCGCGCGCCTGCTGGATCCAGGTGATGATCTCGCCCTCATCCTGGCTCTGGCGAAAATCCAGCTCCGCATCGAGGCTTGCCGCCTTGCGCTGGCAGCGCGCCGCGATGTCGCCGAAGGTCTCGCGCCCATAGGTCCCGGAGGGATCGAGCCCGTAGAGATTGGCGTTCGGCCCGTTGATGAAGAGCAACCTCACGGCAGCTGATTCTTCACAAAGCGCCCGCCCTGCATGATCGCCGGCAGATGCGCGCCCTGTTCGGTCAGCAGGGCCAGGTCCGCCAGCGGGTCGCCCTCCACCACGACCAGGTCGGCCAGCGCGCCCGGCGCGATCACGCCGAGCCGCCCCTCCTGCCGCAACAGCTTCGCCGCATGGCTGGTGGCGCTGCGCAGGATCTCGGCCGCCGGCAGCACCTCGCGCCGGATCAGGAATTCCTCGGACTGGCGGCGATGCATGGGGCCCAGCAGGTCGGTCCCGAAGGCCATCATCAGCCCGGCCTTCTGCATCCGCTCCAGCGATTCCAGCCCAGCGAGGCGCACATCGTCGATCTTCGCGACACTTTCGGGCCCGAGGCCGAGGGAGGCGCCCTCCTCCTTCAGCGCCTGGTAGGTGACGAGCGTCGGGCAGGCGATGGCGCCCGCCGCCGCGGCCTCGCGCGCCGTGGCCTCGGTGATCAGGTTGCAATGCTCCAGGCTCAGCACGCCGCAGCGCACCGCGCGGGCGATGGCCGCATCCGTGTAGAGATGCGCGGCCACATAGGTCTGCGCCATCTCGGCCTCTTCGACCGCGGCGCGCAATTCGCTCTCGGAGAAGCCAAAGAAGGCGATGGGATCGGACGGCGAGGCCACGCCGCCATTGGCCATCAGCTTGATGTAGTCGGCGCCGCCCTTGATCTCCTCTCGGGCCGCGCGGCGCACCTCGTCCACCCCGTCCACGAGGCGCCCGAGCGAGCCGAGCCGCGCCGCGAAGAAGCCGAAATCCCGCGTATCCGCCCGGCCGCGGAAGTCGCAATGCCCGCCCGTCTGCGACAGCGCCTTGCCGCAGAGCGACAGGCGCGAGCCGGTGAACAGCCCTTCCTCCCAGGCCATCCGCAGCCCGAGCGTGGCGCCGCCCAGGTCGCGCACCGTGGTGAAGCCGCGCATCAGCATCTCATGCATCAGCTTGCCGGCGCGATAGGCCACCACCGCATCCGGCAGCATGGCATTGGCCGCGATATTGGCGAGCGAGGCGACGACATGGACGTGGCAATCGATCAGCCCCGGCATCAGCGTCCGACCGGCCAGGTCCAGCCGCGTGGCGGCGGAGGCGATCGGCCGGTCGGAGACCTCGCGGATCACCTCGCCCTCCACCAGCACCGACATGCCGGGCATGGCCGCCTCGGCGAAGCCGTCCCACAGGCGCGCATTCTCGAACAGGATCATCAGGGGCCCTCCAGCCCGGCACTCAAGACGCTTCGCGGGCCGGTGTGAAGCGGGAACGCCCTTGCATCGCCCCCCGCATTGTGATGCATGACGGTCCGTTCATGATTTGGAGAGCTTCCCATGCTGACCCGCCGCGCCGCCCTGGTCGCCGCCCCCGTGCTGGCGACCCCCGCCTTGGCGCAGGGCAGCTTCCCGGACCGGCCGGTCCGCATGCTGGTGGGCTTCGCCGCCGGCGGCCTGACCGACGTGACGGCCCGCGCGCTCGCCCAGGGCATGAGCGAGGCGGTGGGGCAGCCCGTCGTGGTCGAGAATCGCCCGGGCGCCGCCGGCAACCTCGCCAGCGAGCAGGCGGCCCGCGCACCGGCCGATGGCTACACCCTCCTCATGGCCTATTGCGGCCAGGTCACGATCAACCCGCACACCTATGGCAACCTCTCCTTCGACCCGCTGCGCGACCTGACCGGCATCACCCGCGTCTCCCGCACCGATGTGGCGCTGGTGGCGCATCCCTCGTTCCCGGCCAATGACCTGCAGGGCGTGATCGCCGAGGCGCGCCGCCAGCCCGGCGTGCTGAACTACGCGACGGCCGGCAATGGCAGCCTGCTGCACGTGATCGGGGAATTGCTGCAGCGCCGCACCAACACGCAGATGCAGGGCGTGCATTTCCGTGGTTCCGCCGCCGCCATCCCCGAGGTGCTGGCCGGCCGCATCCCGCTGCTGATTGATCCGGTGCCGACCGTGGCCGAGCATGTCCGCGCCGGCCGCCTCAAGGCGCTGACCGTCTTCGCCGAGGCGCGCAGCCCGCTGCTGCCCAACGTGCCGACGGCGGCCGAGAGCGGCCTGCCCGATTTCGCCTTCGACAATTGGTTCGGCCTGCTGGCCCCCTCGGCCACGCCGCCCGCCCTGGTCGAGCGCCTCTCCGCCGTGGCCGGCCAGGTGCTGCGCCAGCCGGCCATGGTGGAGCGCATGACGGGGCAGGGCATCATTCCGGCGCCGACCACGCCGGCCGAGGTGCAGCGCCTGCTGTCGAACGAATCCCGCGTCTTCGGCGAGGTGATCCGCGCCGCCAACATCCGGGCCGACTGATCCCGCTGGACAGGCCGCGGCCTGACCAGCATCTTGCCCAACCGTCATTTCCTGGGAGAAACCCTCATGCGCAAGTTCTCGTGGCGCGCGGCCCTGCTCGGCGGCGCCCTCGCCCTCGCCACCTTGTCGCCCGCTTCGGCCACCACCTTCACCTGGGCGACCGCGAACGACATCCTGGGCCTCGACCCGCATGCCAACAATCATGGCGTCACCAACGCCATGAAGAGCAACATGTATGAGCCGCTGGTCCGGCGCGAGGCCGATGGCTCGCTGCGCCCGGCACTCGCCGAGCGCTGGGAGACGCCGAGCCCCACGACCTGGCGCTTCCACCTCGTGCGCGGCGTGCGCTTCCATGGCGGCCAGCCCTTCACCGCGGCCGATGTGCTCTACAGCCTGGACCGCGTCCGCCAGAACGACATGGCCTATACCGTCGCCTCCATCACGGCGGCGCGTGCCATTGACGACCACACGGTCGAGTTCGACACGCGCGGGCCGAACCCGATCCTGCTGCAGGACCTCACGCTGTTCTTCATCATGAACCGCGCCTGGGTCGAGCAGAACAACGCCTTCGCCGTCGCCCGCGCCGGCCAGGCGGGCGCGACCAACAGCTTCGTCCAGCTCAACGCCAATGGCACCGGCCCCTTCCGGCTGGTGGAGCGCCTGGCCGATGAGCGCACGGTGCTGGTGCCCAACCCCGACTACCGCGAGCGGCTGGAGCACGGCATCACCCGCGCCGTCTTCCGCCCCGTGGCCAGCGCGCCGACCCGCGTCGCCGCCCTGCTGAGCCGCGAGCTCGACCTCATGTACCACGTGCCGCTGCAGGACATCCCGCGCGTGCAGAACGCGCCCGGCATCCGCCTGATCCAGGGGCCGACGGCGCGCACCATCTACCTCGCCATGGACGTGACGCGCCCCGAGAGCCTGGAGGCCCCCGGCACGCCGAACCACATGCGCGACGTGCGGGTGCGCCGCGCCATGTACCAGGCGATCGACATGGAGACGATCCGCCGCGTCGTGCTGCGCAACTCCACCACCGCGGCGGGCCTGCCCATCGCACCGCCCGTCGGCGGCTTCGACGCCGAGGCCAACCAGCGCTTCCCCTTCGACGTGGAGGCTTCGCGCCGCCTGCTGGCCGAAGCGGGTGCGACCAACTTCCGCGTGGCGCTGGGCTGCCCCAACAACCGCTACGTGAATGACGAGGCGATCTGCCAGTCGGTCGTCGCCATGCTGCAGCGCGCCGGCATCCAGGCGCGGCTCGATGCCATGCCCTTCGGCCGCTTCCTGCAGCGCGGCGCCAACCGGGAGTTCCAGTTCTGGCTGCTGGGCTGGACGCCGGGCAATTTCGACATCACGAACCCGGGGCGTGAGCTGCTGGGCGAGGGTAGCTTCAACTGGGGCGGCTTCCAGGATGCCGAAATGGCGCGGCTGCTGGGTGAGATCGGCGTCGAGTCCAACCAGGCCCGCCGCCAGGAACTGGCCCGCGCCTATTGGGCCCGCTTCCGCGAGCTGGTGCCGATGATCCCGCTGCACCAGGAGCCGCAGATGTTCGGCGTGCGCGAGACGGTGGCCGACTTCCAGATGCGCGTCTCCGAGGATCTGGAGCTGCGCGGCGTCCGCATGCGGCGCTGATCCGGGCGGGGGGCTCCGGCCCCCCCCTCAAGACCCTCGCGCCCGGCGCCAGGCGCCGGGCGTCATCCCCATCCGCCGGCCGAAGAGCGCGGTGAAATGGGACTGGTCGGCGAAGCCGCAAAGCTGCGCGATCTCGGCCAGCGGCAGGTCGCGATCCTCCAGATATTCCTTCGCCCTCTCGATCCGGCGCGCGGTGACATGCGCGCGTGGCGTCTCGCCCATCGCCGCCTTGAAGGCGCGGCTGAAATGATGCGGCGACAGGCAGGCGACCGCCGCCAGCTCCGTCAGTCCGAAGGATTCCGCGAGATGCGCCTCGATCCAGTCGAGCACGGCCCTAAGGCGCGGGGGCGCCAGCGGCCGGATCTCGGGTGGGGAGGGCGCCTCGGGGCGGCGCAGGCGCAACAGCGTCGCGACCAGCGCGAGCGCCGCGCCCTCGCTGAAGAGGCGCCCATGCGGATTGTCCTCCGCCGCCTCCAGCCAGATCAGATCGAGCAGCCGGGCGATGCTGGGCGAGCGGAAGCTGCCCTGGTGCAGGGGGCCGAAATCCGCCGCCGCACCGGCTGCGATACCAGCTGACCGCATGAGTTCGGCCATGGCGGGTGCGGGCAGGGAGAGGAAGCTCTTCTGGTGCGGGCCATCCATCGCGAAATGCGTGGCGACACCGGGCGGCTTGAGCACGAGGTCACCCACGCGGAAGGGCAGGCTGTGCCGCCCTGTGCCGATGTCGAAGACCATCCGCCCCCGGCCGCGCTCATTGATGGCGAGGGTGTAGTCGGCGGTCGGCGGGTCAGGGAAGGCGCCGGCCGGCTGGCGGAAGCGCACCAGCGCGAAGGGCGCCATGCCGATGCGCCGCTGGGCGCGCAGGAAGCGCGCATAGCAGCCCCGGCCATAGACATCGGCGAGGCTGGCAAGTCCGGCTTCGGGCGCCTCTGGGGCAGGGCGGGAGGGCGGCGCGGCCATGCTTGCGCTTCGGCCGAGAGGGCGCCCGGGTTACTCCGGAGGCCGCGGGTGTTTTCCGCATGCCGCCAACATGGTTCCGCGCGAATCTCCAAGAAGGCGCCGGGCGGGGGCGAGCAGTCTTCGCCCCAGGGGCCCTCCGGCCCCCCTCGGTTGAGGAAGAACAAGGCAGGAGCCAACGACATGACCAGCCCATCCAACCTCCGGCGCGCGATGCTCTCCACGGGCCTCGCCCTTCTCGCCCTCGGCCTCGCGCACGCCGCCCGCGCCGAGGGCGAGGGCACCGCCAACTACATGCCCGACCGCGTGGCCGAGATCCTCATGGAGCAGGCCCGCGCCGCCGGGATGACCACCTGCGAGGCGGTGCTGGTGCCGATCGGCAATGACGGCACCTTCCGCCTGACCTATCGCGTGGTGCGTCCGGGCCAGCCGGCCGTGCCGCGGCCCATCAACGCGATGAGCGCCGTGGTGCAGAGCAGCGCCTGCCCGCGCTGAGCGCGGCCCGGGCCGGGGCGCGACCTGCGCCCCGGCCCATCGCCTCAGCCGAACAGGAAGTCGCTCGCCGAGAGCTGGCTCGCGGTGGTGAGGCCGGTGAGCGCGATGGTGATCTCGGCCGTGCCGTCGCCATTCACATCCACCAGCACCTGGCCGGACTGCAGGCGCGCCTCGCTGTTGTCGCTGCCGCCGGTGAAGGAGCCGGTGCCGAGCCAGGCGAAGCGGCCCACCGCCGGCGCCTGGATGACCAGCAGGTCGCCCTCGGCCGCGCCGCCATCCAGCGCGTTGAAATCCGTGATGCGGTCGGTGCCTGCGAGGCCGGTCGAGAAGTAGAAGCGATCCGCCCCGGCGCCGCCGGTCAGCACATCGGCGCCCGCGCCGCCGGTGAGCCAATCCGCCCCATCGCCGCCCGAAAGGCTGTCCGCCCCCGCGCCGCCGGTCAGCGTATCCGCCCCCGCCGTTCCGGCCAGGACCAGGCGGCCATTGGCGCCGGCTGCCGGATCGTCGTCGATGATGGTGCCCGCCCCCGTGCCATCGGCGATGGTGGCGCGCTGCGGGTTGCTCAGCACCAGGCTGAAGCCCTCATTCGCCTCGTCCAGCGCATCGCCGCGGATCGCGACCTTCACGGTCTTGCTCTGCTCGCCGGGCGCGAAGGTGAGCGTGCCCGAGGCCGCGACGAAGTCGGCATCGGTGGCCGTGCCGGCGACGGTCGCGTAGTCCACCGTGACGGCGGTGGTGGCGGGGGCGGAGAGCCGCACCTCGAAGCTCGCCATGGCGCCGCCCGCCGCATCCTCCAGCAGCTCGAAGGCGATGGGGCGCAGGTAATCCATCTTGTTCTCGTGCACGCTGCGCCAGTCATCCTTCAGGATGCCGCCCGTGTCACCCGAATTCGGGTTCCAGGACCAATAGGTCCAGCTGATGCCCTGCTGGCCGGGCGCCAGGTCATTCGTGCCGTTGTTGTCGAAATCACCCGAGAGGTAGGAGGTGATGGCCTCGAACCAGGGGGCGTCCTTCGGATCCTGCAGCTTCGTGCCGAATTCGCCGATATAGACGGGCGCGATCCCCTCCTTGAAGATGTAGCCCCACATCTGGTCGAACTTGGCGGGCAGGTTGGCCGGGAAATCCGGCCCCTGGAACCAGGGCTGCTCGTAGATCGAGTTCGGGTAGTCATGCGCCGAATAGACAAGCTTGCCCGGGACATCGAGCTCAATCGGCCGGTCGCGCACGCCCATCAGGTTGCCGCCCCACCAATAGGGCGTGCCCTGGTAGCTGCCGACACCCTCCACGAAGATGAGCCAGTTCGGGTTCACCTCGCCGATCGAATTGCCCGCGCGCTCGGCCGCCGCAGCCCAGTCGCGCGCGCCGCCGCCGCCCCAGGTGCCGTTATGCGGCTCATTGTGCAGGTCGGCGCCGATCACGGTCGGGTCATCGGCGTAGCGGGCGGCGAGCATTTTCCAGTCGGAGATCCAGTCCGCCTCGCTGTAGCGGGAATTGTACCAGAGCCCGTTCTCCGTCGCGCCATTGCCGGCATTGTTGCGGTGATGGTCCAGGATGATCCGCAGGCCGATCTCGCCGGCATGTTCGACGATCTTGTCCATCACCTGCAGCGGCGTCAGGCCGCGCAGGTCGGGGTTCTGGCTGTAGTCGATGCCGAGCGCCTGGCCGGTCGCGTCCAGCATCTCGCTCGAAAAGGGCAGGCGGATGGTGTTGAAGCCCAGATCCACCATCTGCTGCATCATCTCCTTGTAGGAGCGTGTCCACAGCCCGTTGGCGGACATGTTCGTGCCCTCGAAGCCGAACCAGTTCACGCCGCTGATCAGCACGGTGTTGCCGGCCGAATCCACGATCTGGTTGCCGCGCGTGCTGAGCCAGCCCGTGGTGGCGATGAGGTCGCCCTCCTGGATGGATGCGTCGCTCACCGTGATGCGCGGCAGGTCGTCATTCTGGATGGTGCCGGTGCCCGTGCCATTGCGGATGGTGGCGCCGCTGGGCGCGGAGAGGATGAGGCTCAGCGTCTCATCCGCTTCCATCGCCGTATCGCCATTGACCGTGACGGTGACGGTCTTGCTCGTCTCGCCCGCCGCGAAGGTCAGCGTGCCGCTGCGCGCCGCATAATCCGAACCGGCCGTCGCGGTGCCATTGGCGGTCGCGAAATTCACGCTGACCGGCGTGGCGCTGGCCTGGGAGAGCGTGACGGTAAAGGTGAGGCTGCCCGTCCCGCTCGCGCCCTCCGCGACCGAGGCATTGCCGACCGAGAGCGCGGGGACGCTCGGCGCCGCGTCGTCATTGCGGATGGTGCCGATGGCCGTGCCATCGCCGATCGTCGCCCCCTGCGCGCCGGAGAGGGTGAGGTTCAGCGTCTCATTGCCCTCCACCGCCGTATCGCCGCGCACCGCAACGGTGACGGTCTTGCTCGTCTCGCCCGCCGCGAAGGTCAGGCTGCCGGTCCTGGCGGTGTAGTCCGAGCCCGCCGTCGCCGTGCCGTCCGAGGTCGCGAAATTGACCGTGACCGGCGTGGCGCTGGCCTCGGAGAGCGTGACGGTGAAGCTCATGTTGCTGGTGCCGCTCGCGCCCTCGGCGAGGCTCGCATCGGCGACCGAGAGGCTCGGCGTGGTGGGCGTCGCGGCGCCGTTCAGGATAAGCCCGCTCACCGAACCGCTCGGCCCGCCCGAGGCCTGGAAGCCGAAGCTTGTCTCCCCGCCGGCCGCGAGCTTGCCGTTGTAGCTCTGGTTGCGGATCACATAGTGGTTGCCGACATGGCTGACGATCACGGCATTCCAGATGTTCGTGATGGTGAAGGGCGCGTCGAATTCCGCCGTCCAGCCGTTCAGCGCCGCCGGGCCGGCGGTGACGGTCATGGCGGCGGTGAAGCCCGCCCCCCAGTCGCTGTTGACCTTGTAGGCCAGGCTGGAGCCGCCCGGCGTGGGCGCCGTGTCGTCATTGGTGATGGTGGCCGTGGCGTTGCCATCGGCGATGGTGGCGCCCGTGGCATTGCTCAGGTTCACCGTGAAGGCTTCGTTGCCCTCGACCGTGGTGTCGCCCTGGATGGTGACCTGGATGGTCTTGGAGGTCTCGCCCGCCGCGAAGGTCAGGGTGCCGGTCCTGGCGGTATAGTCGGAGCCGGCCGTCGCCGTGCCATTCGCCGTGGCGAAGCCCACCGTGACCGGGCCGCTCGCGGCCTCGGAGAGCGTGACGGTCAGGTTCAGCAGCTTGGTGCCCGAATTGCCCTCGGTGATGGTGGCATCCGCGATGGCGAGGCTGGGCAGCCGCGGCGCCACATCGTCATTGGTGATGGTGGCCGTGGCGTTGCCATCGGCGATGGTGGCGCCCGTGGCATTGCTCAGGTTCACCGTGAAGGCTTCGTTGCCCTCGACCGTGGTGTCGCCCTGGATGGTGACCTGGATGGTCTTGGAGGTCTCGCCCGCCGCGAAGGTCAGGGTGCCGGTCCTGGCGGTATAGTCGGAGCCGGCCGTCGCCGTGCCATTCGCCGTGGCGAAGCCCACCGTGACCGGGCCGCTCGCGGCCTCGGAGAGCGTGACGGTCAGGTTCAGCAGCTTGGTGCCGGAATTGCCCTCGGTGATGGTGGCATCCGCGATGGCGAGGCTGGGCAGCCGCGGCGCCACATCGTCATTGGTGATGGTGGCGGTCGCCGTGCCATCGGCGATGGTGGCGCCTGTCGCATTGCTCAGGTTCACCGTGAAGGCTTCGTTGCCCTCGACCGTGGTGTCGCCCTGGATGGTGACCTGGATGGTCTTGGAGGTCTCGCCCGCCGCGAAGGTCAGGGTGCCGGTCCTGGCGGTATAGTCGGAGCCGGCCGTCGCCGTGCCATTCGCCGTGGCGAAGCCCACCGTGACCGGGCCGCTCGCGGCCTCGGAGAGCGTGACGGTCAGGTTCAGCAGCTTGGTGCCGGAATTGCCCTCGGTGATGGTGGCATCCGCGATGGCGAGGCTGGGCAGCCGCGGCGCCACATCGTCATTGGTGATGGTGGCGGTCGCCGTGCCATCGGCGATGGTGGCGCCCGTGGCATTGCTCAGGTTCACCGTGAAGGCCTCGTTGCCCTCGACCGTGGTGTCGCCCTGGATGGTGACCTGGATGGTCTTGGAGGTCTCGCCCGCCGCGAAGGTCAGGGTGCCGGTCCTGGCGTTATAGTCGGAGCCGGCCGTCGCCGTGCCGTTCGCCGTGGCGAAGCCCACCGTGACCGGGCCGCTCGCCGCGGCGGAGAGCGTGACGGTCAGGTTCAGCAGCTTGGTGCCCGAATTGCCCTCGGTGATCGTCGCATCCGCGATGGCAAGGCTGGGCAGCGCCGGCGCCGTGTCGTCATTCACGATGGTGACGATGCCCGTGCCATCCGCGATGGTCGCATTGACCGGATTGGAGAGCAGGATGCGGTAGGTCTCCGTCCCCTCCACCAGCCGGTCGCCATTGATATGGGCGTGGATGGTCTGCCGCGTCTCGCCCGGCGCGAAGGTCACGATGCCATCCAGCACCTCGTAATCCACATCGCCCACCGCCGTGACATCCTCGGTCCGATACCGGACCGTGACCGTCTCGGTGGACGCCTTGGAGAGCGTCAGCACGATCCGCATATGCGTGAGGTCGGCATCGCCCTCCGTCGTGCTGTAGTCGGTGATGGTGATGCTGGGCGGCGTGGCGGGGGAGGGATCCACGTCATTGTCGCGGATGGTGCCGGTGGCGGTGCCGTCCAGGATCGTCGCGCCACGCGCGCCGGAAAGCTGGACGGTCATCGTCTCCGTCAGTTCGGAGACGCGGTCGGCCAGGATCTGCACGCTGAAGGTCTTGCTGCGCTCGCCCGGCGCGAAGGTCACGGTGCCGACGGCGGAGGTGAAATCCTCGCCCGCCCGCGCGCTGCCGGCCAGGGTGGTGTAGCTGACGCTCACCTCGCTCGTCGCCACCTGGGAAAGCGTCACGGTGAAGACCAGGTTCGCCGTGCCGGCATCGCCCTCCGTCACCGTGGCATCGCCGATGGAGATGGTGGGCGGCGAGGGGGCGGCATCCAGCGCCGCCTGCCATTCGGCGCGCAGGGCCGGGTCGCGCGCCACGATGTTCGTCATCTCGAGCGCGCCCAGGCTCACGCCGGTGAGCGTGTAGCTTTGCCGGTTGCCGACGATGGTGATGACGGTGGAGCCAGCCACCTCGCCGATCTCGATCTCATGCGCCTTGAACCAGCCGAAATCGAGCTTGTCCGCCGCCGGGTCGAAGTCGAGCCGCGCGGCCACGTTGTAGTCCCAGTCGAGGGTGAAGGTCTCGCCCTCCTGGCCGCTGGGCGGGCTGCCATTGCCGACGCCGGTGGGCCAGGCATTGGTGCCGGCCACCGGCAAGCCCTGCGGCACCACCTGGCTGTCCGGCACGATGGTGAGGCCGAGCTGGAGATGCACGCGGTCCTCCCGCACCTCCGCCGGATAGAAGATGAAGTTGGTGGCGCTGAGCTGCGCCTTGGTCACGCCCAGCAGGATCAGCGCCTGGCCGGTGCCGGCATTGGCGATGATGACGCCCTCCGCGCCATCGGTCATCGAGATCTGCTCGCGCGAGCCGTAGAAGCGGAAATCCACCTTGTCGGTGGCCGGGTTGAAGGCGACCTTGTCGATCTGCCCGAGCTCGTGCGAGCGCGCATAGACGGTGTTGGGGGCCGGCGTCACGCCCTGCTCCCAGGCGAGCGCGCCGCTGAGGCATTGGCGCAGGTGGTCGTTCTCGATCGGCGTGAAGCTGTCGATCGTGAGCTGGCCGAGCGAGACCCCCTGGATGATGATCGTCTCGCCCGACCAGGGGTCCATGAAGCCAACGCCGGTGGCCGTGTCCACGACGATGAAGTTGTGTACGGAGACGCCGCCGAAATCGAGCTTGTCGCGCGCCGGGTCGAAACCGGTGATGTCGGCGCCGCTGGTGGTGACGGCGAAGATGCGTCCTTCGGTGGCCATGGTCGAGCTCCTATGCAGGCTATGTCGCGGGCGGTTAGCACCGGTATCGCCCCATGCCGCCGCCGGGCGGGCCGCCAATCGGCGAAGCGGGCAGGAAACTCGGCGAGGCGGACAGCGCCGGCACGACCCGGCCGGGGGAGGGAATCGCGGAGCTGGTGATTCCACCCGCCCGGATCATGCTCTAATGCGGAGGTCGTCCCGGGCGCCCGGGCCCGAGACCCTGAGGAGAGGCGCGATGCCGGACCAGTCGTCACGCGACATGCCCCAGGGGAGCTGGGTGCGCCGCCCTGGTCTCTGGCGCGTGGTCGCCGCGGGCTGGGGCGTCTTCGCCTTCCTCGACGTCATGACCCGGCTGCGCGTCTATGATGACCCGTGGATCGCCATCGGCGTCTCGCTGGTGATCGATCCGCTGATCCTCCCGCTCGCGGGCGGGCTCTTCCTCGCCTATGACCGGCTGGGCTTCGAGGGGCGCATCACCTGGCGCGCGCTGCCCTGGATCCTGGGCCTCAGCCTCGCCGCCGCCAGCGTCGTGGCGGCCGTCGGCTCCCAGATCCGGGACCTGCTCGATGTCGGCATGGCCGACTGGGCGCCGCGGGAAGCGGTGCTCATCGTCCTGGTCCATTTCTTCCTGATCTTCACGATCTGGAGCCTGCTCTGCTTCTGGATCAAGGCGGAGATCGCCCGCCAGGCCGAGGCGGAGCGCGCCATCGAGGCCGAGGCCCAGGCGCTGCGGACGGAATTGCAGCGCCTGCGCCTGCAGCTCGACCCGCATTTCCTGTTCAACGCCCTGAACGGCATCGGCGAGGAGATCCCCGAGCACCCCGCGGCCGCCCTCGCCATGCTGCGCGACCTCTCGACCTTCCTGCGGCAATCATTGACCGGGATGGACGTCACCATCGCCACCGTGGCGGATGAGGCCGGGGCGCTCGCTTCCTATCTGCGCGTGCAGGAGGCGCGCTTCGGCGCGCGGCTCACGGCGCAGGTCGCCTTCGACGCGGCGGCCGGCCAGCGCCCCATCCCGAGCTTCCTGCTCCAGCCCCTGGCGGAGAACGCCTTCAAGCACGGCACGCGCGAACCGCGGCTCGAGGTCGCGGTCGAGATCCGCGCCGCGGGGGAGGCGCTGGAGATCCGCGTCGCGAATACGGGCACGCTGGCCGCCGCCACGCCGGCCGGCAGCCGCACCGGCATCGGGCTCGCGAATATCCGCCGCCGCCTCGCGCTGCACTACCCCGGCCGCCACCGCTTCGACCTCGCGCAGGAGGGGGGCGAGGTGGTGGCGCGCCTGACGCTGGAGGGGGCGCCATGCTCCGCGCCGTGATCGTGGATGACGAGCCGCTGGCGATCCGCGCCCTGCGGCGCCTGCTGCTCGCCCATCCCGAGGTGGAGGTGGTGGCGACGGCCGACAGCCTCGCCACCGCCGTGGAGGCCATCGCCCGCACGCGGCCCGACCTCGTGCTGCTCGACATCGAACTGGGCGCGGGGGACGGCTTCGACGTGCTGGCCCGCGTCACCCCGGCGCCGCGCGTGATCTTCGTGACCGCCCATCCGCAGCATGCGGTGCAGGCCTTCGCGGTGGAGGCGGCGGACTACCTTCTGAAGCCGGTGCTGCCCGAGCGCCTGGCCGCGGCGCTGGCCCGTGTTGCACGCCAGATCGCCCCGGCCCCGGCGCCGCTCGGCCCCGCCGTGGAATTGCGGATGCCGAGCCGCACCATCTTCGCCGACCCCGGCGAATTGGTGGCGCTCTCGGCCGAGGGGGATTTCACGCGCGTCCACCTCGCCGATCAGCCGGCGCTGCTGATCCTGCGCACGCTCAGCCATTTCGAGACGCTGCTGCCCGCGCCGCCCTTCCTGCGCGCCGGGCGGTCCCTGCTGCTCAACCTCCAGCGCGTGCGGCGGGTGGAGGCCGAGGGGCGCAACCTCGCGCATGTGACAATGGAGGGGCTGGAGGCGCGGCTGCCGCTGGGCCGCGTCGCCGCCGCACGGCTGCGAGGCGCGCTCGCCGGGCGCGCGGGGTGAGGCGCGCCGGGTGAGGCGGGGCGCTCAGCCCGGGCGGATGTCGTTCTCGCGCACCACCTGGCTCCATTTCTCCCAGTCGGACGCATAGACGCGTGCGAAGGCGGCGCGGCCACCGCTGGCGGGCTCGGCGCCGAAGCCGCGGATGCGGGTGATCACGTCGGGCTGCGCGAGGATCGCGCCCACCTCCTCGGCCAGGCGGTCCAGGATCGGGTCGGGCGTGCCGCGCGGTGCCAGCAGCCCGCCCCAGAAGCCGACATCATAGCCGGGCAGCGTCTCGGCGAAGGCCGGCACGTCGGGATAGAGCGGCGAGCGCTGGGCGGTGGTGACCGCGATGGCGCGCAGCGTGCCCTCCTGCAATTGCGCGCGCGGCGTGAAGAGCCCGTCATGCGCGAGATCCACCTCGCCGCGGATCAGCGCGGTGATGGAGGGCTGGTTGCCCGAATAGGGCACGAGCGTTGGCTCGATGCCGGTGCGCCGCATGAGCAGCGCCATGGCGAGGTGGTTCACCGCCCCCGTGCCGGGGTTGGAGATGGTCAGCCGTGCCCCGCGCTCGCGGGCGAGGGCCAGGAATTCCGGCACGGTGCGCGCCGGGAAATCCGGGCGCGAGACGAGGGCGAGCGGCGCCGACTGCGCCATCACCACCGGGAGCAGCGCCTGCATGGGGTCGAGCGTCGTGGTGCGGTTCACCAGGATCGCGATCTGCGTGGAGGGCGAGGTGTAGAAGAAGGTGGTGCCGTCGGGCGCGGAGCGCGCCACGTGGTCGGCCGCCACCACCGTGCTGGCACCCGGCCGGTTCTCCACGATGAAGCTGCTGCCGGGGATCCGCTCGGCCAGCTTCTGCGCCAGCAGGCGCGCGACGATGTCATTGGCCCCGCCGGCCGCGAAGCCGACGACGAAGCGAACCGGGCGCGCGGGCCAGGCTTGCGCCCGGGCGAGGCCGCCGGTGAGCGCGAGCGTGGGTGCGGCCAGCATGAGGGCGCGGCGTTGCATGATCATCCTCCCGAATATTGCCGGAAGGCTGTCACGCACCGGCCGCGCCTGTCCACCGCGCTATTCGAGGCGGATGTTCAGGTCGCGCACCACGAGGTTCCAGCGCTCCCGGTCGGCGGCGATGAAGCGGCCGGTCTCCTCGGGCGTCATCATCACCGGGATCGCGGCCTGGGTGCGGAAGATCTCCTGCACGGCCGGTTGGCGCACCGCCTCGCCCGCCACGGCGGAGAGGCGCTGGGCGGCGGCGGCGGGCATGCGCGCGGGGCCGAGCAGGCCGAACCAATTGGCCGCCTCCACCGGCGTGCCGAGCTCGGCCATGGTCGGCACATTGGGCAGCAGGGCCAGCCGCTCGGTGGCGCCCAGGCCCAGGATGCGCGCGCGGCCATCGCGCGCGATGGCCTCGGCCGGGCCGGCGTTCAGGAACATCACATCCACCTGGCCGCCCAGGATGGCGGTGGAGGCGGGGGCGGCGCCGGTGAAGGGCACATGCAGCAGCTCGATCCCGGTCGAGCGCATCAGGCGCTCCATCGCGAGATGCGAGGTGGAGCCGATGCCCCAGGAGGCGAAGGTGAGCTGGCCGCGCCGCGCCCGCGCCATGGCGAGGAAGGCGTTGAGGTCCGTTGCACCCAGGCCCGGGCGGGTGATCAGCACGAAGGGGCCGCGCGCGAAGATGGTGACCGGCGTGAAGTCGGCCACCGGGTCATAGGCGAGGCGCGGATAGACCAGCGGGTTGATCGCATGCGTCTCGGCATTGGCCAGGATGAGCGTGTGCCCGTCGCCGCGCGCCTGCGCCACCGCCTGGGTGCCGACCGCGCCATTGGCGCCCGCGCGGTTCTCGATCACCACGGGCTGGCCGAGCGAGGCCGTCATGACGGGGGCGATGGCGCGCATCACGACATCGGCGAGGCCGCCCGCATTCCAGGGGACGATGACGCGCACCGTCTGGTCGGGGAAGGCGAGCGCGGGGCTGGCGAGTGCGGGCAGGAGCGCGCCGGCGCCGAGCAGCGCGCGGCGGCTGGTGGTGAAACGGGTCATGGTTCTATCCTCCCAGGAAGGGCCGCCGGTTGTTCGGTCTGGCCGTGGTAGCGATCCCAGCCGAGGCGGCCGGGCTTCGGGTGTCAGGCGGGTGGCCGGTCGAGCCGGACGGCGATCCCCTCCAGCTCGGGCCGCACCGCGGGGTAGCGCGCCATGACCAGCGGATCATGGCCCGGGACGATATGCGCCTCGCTGTCGGCCACCGCGCGCAGCCGGTCGAAGCCTTCCAGCATCTCGCCCACATGGAAGGCGGTGCTGAAGGGGCGGCCCTGCTCCAGGTTCGCGTAGAAATGCGTGACGTCGGAGGCGAGCACGACCCGCCCGCGCGCGGTCTCGACCGAGACGAATTGCAGCCCGGCCGAATGCCCGCCCGTCGGGTGCAGCTTCAGGCCCGGCCAGGGCTCCACCACGCCGTCATGGAAGGCGACGCGGCCGGCGAAGTTCATCCGCACGATGCCGACCACATCCTCCACCTCGAAGGAGTGGGCGAGGTGCGCGTGCCGCATGTAGCGGCCGGTCGCGTACTGCATCTCCGGCTCGCGCAGGTGGAAGCGCGCGCGGGGGAAGAGGTGGAAGGAACCCACATGGTCGTAGTGGAGGTGGGTCAGCACCACATCCTCCACCGCCTCGGGCGCGATGCCGAGCAGGCGGAGCGATTCGACCGGGCAGCGCAGCCATTCGCGCTTGCGCTTCGCCGCCACCTCGGCGGTGAAGCCCGTATCCACGATGACCGCGCGGCCATCCTTCACGCAGGCCCAGACGAAGTAGTCCATGGGCATCGGCCCGTCATGCGGGTCGCCGCCGATGAAGTGCTGCGCGGCGGTGGCATCGCGCCGCGCATAGCGCAGCGCATAGACCTCCCAGCTCATGCCTTGCCCCCGATGGTGACGCCCGCCCATTCCTCGACGACGCGGGCGACATTGGTGAAGTCGCTCTCCGGGCCGAACTTGGCGCTGGTGACGGCGAGCATCTGCCGCACCGCGCTGCCCACCACCATGGGGATGCCCATCGCCTCCGCCTCGTCCACGCAGAGCCGCACATCCTTGTGCGAAAGGCCGATGGCGAAGCCGAAATCGAAGCTGCGCGGGATGATCGCCTTGGGGAACTTGTCCTGCGTCGCGCTGTTGCGGCCGGAGGAGACGTTGATCACCTCGCACATCAGCTTGGGGTCGAGCCCGGCCTTGACGCCCATCGCGATGGCTTCCGAGGAAACGACGAGGGTGGCGGCGGCGAGCAGGTTGTTGCAGAGCTTCATGACCTGCGCGGCGCCCGGCTGCTCGCCACAGAAGAAGGGCCGGCCCACGATCTTGAACACCGCCTCCAGCGCGTCGTAGCGCTCGCGCGGGCCCGAGACCATGACGGCGAGTGTGCCGGCCGCCGCACCCGAGCGGCCGCCGCTGACCGGCGCGTCCAGCACGCTGCGGCCGAGCTTCCCGAAGGCCTCGTGCAGCTCGCCCGCCACGCGGGGGCCGGTGGTCGAGAAATCCACCAGCGTGCGCGCCCGCTGTCCCTCGATCACGCCGCCGGGGCCGATCGCCACCTCGCGCACGATGGCGGGTGTCGGCAGGCTGACGAAGACGACATCGGCGCGGTCCGCCACCTCGCGGATGCTGGATGCCGCCTGGGCGCCGAGCGCGACCAGCGCCTCCACCGCTTCCGGCACGCGGTCATAGACCACCACGGCATGGCCCGCCTCCAGCAGGCGGCCCGCCATGGGCCGCCCCATCTGGCCCAACCCGACAAAGCCGATCACCTGGTCCTGCATGGCGTTCCTCCCTTTATGTTGCGGCGATGATACCGGTATCAGGCCCGCGGTGAAGGGGGTGTTCAGGTGCTGGCGCGCTGGATGATCTCGAAGCGCAGATCCACCGTCGCCGGCCCCGATTGCCGGCGCGCCAGCCGGTCCAGCAGCATCTGCGCCGAGCGCGTGCCGATCTCGTGCCGCGGCAGGTGCAGCGTGGTGACGGGCGGGTTCATGTGCGCCAGCAAGTCCACATTGTCGAAGGCGGCGATGGCGACCCGGCCGGGCACCGCCCAGCCGCGGCGCTGGCATTCGAGCAGCGCGCCCGCCGCCAGCACATCGCCCGCAAAGAAGATGGCGTCCGGCGCCTCGCCCTCCATCAGCCGCGCCACCGCCTCGGCGCCCGAGGCGAGGCCGGGGGGCATTTCCAGCATCCAGCGCGGATCGAGCGGCAGGCCCAGCTCCGCCAGCGCCTCCTGGAAACCCAGGCGCCGGTCGCGCGAGCGGGCATTCACGCCGGCCGGCAGGGTGACGAGCGCGATGCGCCGGTAGCCGAGCCGCGCCAGATGCCGCGTCATCGCCCGCGCCGCCTCGCGGTTGGAGTAGGAGACGACCATGTCGAGCGGCGTCTCGGTCAGCGTGCCGTTCTCCACCACCGGCACGCCGGCGCGGCGGATCATCTGCACCGTGCCCTCGGTGTGCAGCGTGTCATGCAGGATGAGGCCCGCCACGCGCTGCCCGAGGAAGGCGCGGATCGCCGCTTCCTCCGCCTCGGGCCCATAGCCGGAATCGGCGATCATCAGCTGGAAGCCCGCGCGGCGCAGCACGTCGGAAATGCCCTTCACCGTCGCGGCGAAGAGCGAATTCTCCAGCGAGGGGACGACCAGCCCCACCACCTCCGACCGGCGGGAGGAGAGCGACCCGGCGAGGCGATTGGGCACATAGCCCACCTCGCGCACCGCGGCTTCGACGCGCGCGCGCAATTCGGGCGAGACGAGGGCCGGTTCGCGCAGCACGCGCGAGACGCTCATGGCGGAGACGCCGGCCGCGCGCGCCACGTCGCGCATGCGCGGGCCGGAGCGCGGTTCGGTCATGTCATCCATGCGGCCACTCCACTAGATTGCGCGCATCGCGCTCCGCGACCCGAACGCGCGCGTCCCGCTCCTCAACTCGGATGCGTGCGTCCCGCTACTCAACTCGAATGCGTGCGTCCCGCTCCTCAACTCGGATGCGTGCGTCCCGCTCCTCAACTCGAATGCGTGCGTCCCGCTACTCAACTCGAATGCGTGCGTCCCGCACGACGCGCGCGATCTTCTCCACCTCCTCGCGATAGAAGCGGCCGAATTCCTCGGCGCTGCCACCCACCACCTCGGCCCCCATCTCGAGCAGGCGCGCGCGCTCGCTGGGCTCGGCGATCACGGTGTTGAAGGCGGCGTTGATGCGCTCCACCGCCCGCGGATTCATCCCCGCCGGGCCGAGGCAGGCATACCATTCCTCGATGGCGAAGCCGGGCAGGCCCTGTTCGGCCACCGTCGGCACATTCGGCAGATAGGCCGCGCGGCTCGCCGAGGTGACGGCGATGGCGCGCAGCGAGCCGTCCCGCACGAAGGGCAGGGTGGAGGAGGCATTGCCGAACATCAGCTGGATATGCCCGCTCACCAGATCCGCCAGGGCCGGGCCGCCGCCGCGATAGGGCGCGTGCACCATGTCCACCTGCGCTGCGAGCTTGAACATCTCCCCCGAGATGTGCACGGCCGAGCCGATGCCGGGCGAGCCGAAGGTCAGCGCCCCCGGCCGAGCGCGGGCGAGCGCGATCAGCTCCGGCACGTTGCGCACCGGCAGCGAGGGATGCACGACGAGGATGTTGGCGACGCGCGCGAGGTTGATGATGGGGGCGAGGTCCCGCACCGGATCATAGGGCTGGCGCGTCAGCAGTGCCGCCGAGATCACGGTGGAGGTGACCATGCCGAAGGCATGGCCATCCGGGTTCATCCGCGCCATTTCCGCCGCCCCGATGGCGCCCGAGGCGCCGCCCCGGTTCTCCACCACCACCGGCTGGCCCAGCAGCGCGGCGAGGCGCGGCTGGAACTGGCGCGCCAGGATGTCCGTCGTGCCGCCCGGCGGCCAGGTGACCAGCATGCGAACCGGGCGCGTCGGGAAATCCTGCGCCAGCGCCGGCGTCGCGAGCATGGCGCCGCCCAGCAGGGCCGCGCGGCGGGGTATCGGCATCACCATGGTCAATCCTCCCGTGTTGTTCTTCTGGCTACGCGGCGGACCAGCCGCCATCCATGGGCAGCGCGGCGCCGGTCATGGAATTCCCCTGCGGCCCGCAGAGGAAGGCGACGAAGCCGCCCACCGCCGCCGCCTCGACGAAGCGGCCCGAGGGCTGCTTGCCCGCCAGGAAGCGCCGCGCCGCCGCCGCCTCGTCCAGCCCCTGCTCAGCCGCCAGCGCCCGCACGCGCCCCTCGATATTGGGCGTCAGCGTCGAGCCGGGGCAGAGGGCGTTGCAGGTGATGCCGGTGCCCGCCGTCTCCAGCGCGACCGCGCGCGTCAGGCCGATCAGCGCGGTCTTGGTGACGACATAGCCCACGCGATCCGTGGCGCCGACCAGGCCGTAGATCGAGGACATGTTGATGATGCGCCCCCAGTCCCGCGCGCGCATGCCGGGCAGCAGCAGCCGGATCAGGTGGAAGGGAGCGGAGAGGTTGGTGGCGAGGTCGGCCTCCCAATCCTCGGGCCGCGTCGCCTCGACGGGGCCGAAATGGCGGGTCGCTGCGTTGTTCACCAGCACGTCCACGGCGCCCGCGCCTTCCGCCAGGGCGGCGACGGCGGAGGGCGCGGCGAGGTCGGCGCGGAGATAGCGTGCCGAGACGCCGTGGCGCCGTGCCACGCCCTCGGCGCAGGCGGCCCCCTCGGCCTCCTCGGCCAGGCCATGCAGCACGACGTCACAGCCCTGGGCGGCGAGGGCCTCGGCCACGGCGAGGCCGATGCCGCCGGTGGAGCCGGTGACGAGGGCGCGGCGCCCGGCGAGGATCCGCTTTTCTGAGATCGGTATCACGGTTGCGAGATAAGCGCGTCACTTCGCCGCCCGCAAGCAAGGAGTGAACGGCTTGTCGCACCTGCCGCCGCTGGTTAGCGTTACCAAAAATCCGGAGGCCCCGCCTTGCCACATCCGATCCAGCAGCCCCCCGCACCCCGCCGCGCGGCGAGCGCGCCATGAGCCAGCCCCCCGTCGCCGTCGCATTGGGCCGCTTCGTGGCCGAGGCCGCCTGGGACCGCATCCCGTCCGAGATCCGCCGTGAGGCACCGCGCGCGCTGCTCAACCATGTCAGCTGCGCGCTCGGTGTGGCGCAAAGCCCGGTGGTGCGGGGCGCGTTGGCCGCGCTGCGCCCCTTTTCCGGCCCCGCCACCGCCACCGTCTTTGGCCAGGGCGTGAAACTCGACCCGATGTCGGCCGCCTTCGTCAACTGCATCGCGGGCAACCTGCTCGATTATGACGACACGCATCTGGCGACCGTGATCCACCCCGCGGCCCCCGTGGCGCCGGTGGCGCTCGCCCTGGCCGAGCAGCGCGGGCTCTCCGGCCGGGCGGTGCTGGAGGCGCTGCTGCTGGGCATGGAGGTGGAATGCCGCATCGGCCTCGGCGTGGCGCCCGGGCATTACGACCGCGGCTGGCACATCACCTCCACCACCGGCGTCTTCGGCGCGGCGGCGGCGGCGGCGAAGCTCATCGGGCTGGATGCCGCGCGTACGGCGCATGCGCTGGGCCTGGCCGCCAGCCAATCCTCCGGCATCATCGAGAACCTGCCCAATGCCGGGAAGAACGCCAGCATGGGCAATGCCGCCCGCAATGGCCTGCTGGCCGCGCTGCTGGCCGAGGCCGGCTGGGAGGCCGCGCCCACCGCCATCGAGGGCCGCAACGGCTGGGCGCGCGCCATGGGCGACGTGCCGGATGTCGCTGCCATGGCGGCCGATCTCGGCGCGCGGTGGGAGGCGCTTCGCATCACCTACAAGCCCTATCCCGCCGGCATCGTCTTCCACGCGGTGATCGAGGCGGCCATGCAGCTCGCGGGCCCCGCCGAGGCGGTGGCGCATGTGCTGGTGGAGGGCGATGCCCTGCTGCTGGAGCGCGGCGACCGCCTGGTGCGGACCGGCGGCGATTCCCGCGTCAGCATCCACCACGCCGTGGCGCTGGGGCTGGTGCGCCAGCGGGCCGGCGTCGCGGAGTTCGAGCAGCCGGCGGTGGAGGACCCCGCACTCGCTGCCATGCGCGCCCGCGTCGAGGCGCGGCTCAACGCCGGCCTGCCGCGCGGCGCGGCTCGCCTGACCGCGACGCGGCGCGACGGCACGCGCCAGGTGGTGCTGGTCGAGCACCCCACGGGCAGCGAGGCGAACCCGATGAGCGACGCCGCGCTGGAGGCGAAGCTGCGCGACAACCTCGCGATCGGCGGCTTCGCGCCGCGCGGCGATGCGCTGGTGGCGGCGCTGCGGGGCCTGGAAGGCAGCGCGAACACGGCCGGGCTGATGGCGCTGCTGGGCTGAGCGTCAGTCCGTGTCGAATTGCAGCGCGGCCAGGCGGGCATAGAGGCCACCCTCGGCCACCAGCGCGTCATGCGTGCCCATCGCGGTGATCCGCCCGCCCTCCATCACCACGATGCGGTCGGCCCGGCGCACGGTGGCGAGGCGATGCGCCACCACCAGCGTGGTCCGCCCCTGGGCGAGGCGGGCCAGCGCCTGCTGCACCGCCTGCTCGGATTCCGCGTCCAGCGCGCTCGTCGCTTCGTCCAGCAGCAGGATGGGCGGGTCGCGCAGGATGGCGCGCGCGATGGCGATGCGCTGCCGCTGCCCGCCCGAGAGCATCACGCCGCGCGCGCCGAGCGAGGAGGCGTAGCCCTGCGGCAGCGCCATGATGAAGTCATGCGCCGCCGCCGCGCGGGCGGCTTCCTCCACCTCGGCATCGCTCGCATCGGGGCGGCCGTAGCGGATGTTCTCGGCCGCACTCAGGCTGAAGATCACGGGGTCTTGCGGGACGAGTGCCAGGCGCGCGCGCAGCGTGGCGGGGTCGAGGTCGCGCAGGTCCACGCCATCCAGCGTCACGCGGCCGGCGGCGGGGTCGTAGAAGCGCAGCAGCAATTGCAGCACGCTCGTCTTGCCCGCCCCCGAGGGGCCGACCAGCGCCACCGTCTCGCCCGGCGCCACCGCGAGCGAGAAGCCGTCCAGCGCCGCCGCATCGGGCCGCGTGGGGTAGCGGAAGGTGACCTCCTCGAAGGCGAAGCGGCCCTCCGGGGGGTCGGGCAGGGGCCGGGGTGCGGCCGGGGGGGCGATGTCGGGGCGCGTCTCGATCACCTCCACCAGCCGGTCGGCCGCGGCGGCGGCGCGCTGGATCTCGCCCCAGAGCTCGCTGATCGTGGCGCCGCTGCTGGCCAGCAGCACGGCGTAGAAGACGAAGGCCGAGAGCTGCCCGCCCGTCATCCGCCCCGCGATCACATCCTGCCCGCCCACCCAGAGGCTGAAGGTGATGGCGCCGAAGCAGAGCAGGATGACGATCAGGATCAGCAGCGCGCGGGAGGCGACGCGGCGCAGCGCCGCACCCACGGATTGCTCCACCTCGGCCGCGAAGCGGCGGCGGTCCTCCGCCTCATGGGTGAAGGCCTGGACGATGCGCAGGCCGTTCAGCGTCTCCTCCGCCGTCGCGGCCAGGTCCGCCACGCGCTCCTGCGCCGCCTTGGAGAGCCGACGCTCCCGCCGGCCGAAGAGCACGAGCGGCCCCACCACCAGCGGCACCACGACGACGACGATGCCCGCGAGCTTGGGGCTGGTCATGATCAGCAAGGCGAGCGCGCCGGTCGCCGTCAGCGCCGTGCGCAGGCCCATGGAGATGGCCGAGCCGATCAGCGCCTGCAGCAGCGCGATGTCGGCCGTCATCCGGCTGAGGATGTCGCCGGTGCGCGCGGTCTCGAAATAGGTGGGGGAGAGGGTGATCACGTGGTCGAAGACGGCGCGGCGCAGATCGGCCGCGACGCGCTCGCCGAGCCAGGAGACCAGGTAGAAGCGCGTGGCCGTGGCCACGCCGAGCGCCGCGACCACGGCGAACATGAAGAGGGCCGCGCTGTTCAGGCTGGCCGCGCTGCGGTCGCCGAAGCCCTGGTCGATCAGCCGTTGCAGCCCCTGGCCCAGCATCAGGACCAGCCCCGCCGCGATGACCAGCGCCGCCGCCGCCGCCGCGGTCCGCCCGGCATAGGGCCGCAGATAGGGGAGAAGCACGCCGAGCGAGGCGATGTTGCGGCGGCGGGAGGCGGGTTCGGGCATGCGGGGCGCAGCATCGCACAAAGCGAGGTGGCGCGCATGACGACGCTGTCATAGCCTCTCCGGAAAACCGTGAGGGCAAGCCTTGGACCAATCTCCCCCTGTGGCCCCCCCTGCGCCCCCGCTTTGGGCGCCACCGCTTCGCGATGCCGCGCCGCGCGGCCTCTGCACGGATTGCGGCGTCTCGCGCATGGCGAACCCCAAGGCCTGCGGCACCGCCTGCCAGTTCATCGCGCCCGACTACCCGAAGATGGAAGCCCGCGTGCATGGCCGCGCGCGCGACCCCGCCCGGCCGGATGAGCTACATTTCGGACCCTTCCGTAAGATGCTGAAGGCGGCCCTGAAGGCGCCGCTGCCCGGCGCGCAATGGACCGGCATCACCACCCGCATCGCCGAGAAGCTGCTGGCGGCCGGCGCCGTGGAGGCCGTGCTGACCATGGCGCCCGACCCCGAGGATCACTGGAAGCCGGTGCCGGTGCTGGTCACCAGGCCCGAGGGCATGGCCCAGGTGCGCGGCATGCGGATGGGCTATGCGCCACTGCTGGCCTTGCTCGAACCGGCGCGGGCGGCGGGCTACAAGCGCCTCGCCGTCATCGGCATCCCCTGCCAGGTGCATGCGCTGCGGGTGCTGGAGGCGGAGCTGGGGCTGGAGCGCCTCTACGTCATCGGCACGCCCTGTTCCGACAACACGACGACGGAAAGCTTCCACACCTTCCTGGACCTGCTGGATGACGATCCGGCCAGCATCACCTACCTGGAATTCCGCGCCGACTACCATGTCGAGCTGCGCTTCACCGATGGGCGGACGCGCACCATCCCCTTCCTGCAACTGCCCATCTCGCAATTGCCGCCGGATTTCTTCCCGCTCACCTGCCGCAGCTGCGTGGACTACACCAATGTGCTGGCCGACATCACGGTCGGCTACATGGGCGGGCAGGGCGAGCAATGGCTGCTGGTCCGCAACGAGCGCGGCGAGGAGTTGCTCAACCTCCTCGGCGAGGAGATCCGCGTGGAGGCGCCCGGCAGCAAGGGCAAGCGCGCGGGCGCCGTGCGCGGCTTCCTGGCCAATGTCGAGCGCGCCGCCGGTGGCCTGCCGCTGCGCCGCATGCCCGACTGGATCCGCCCCATCGTCGGTTGGCTCATGCCGCGCATCGGCCCGCGCGGCCTGGAATTCGCCCGCACCCGCGTCGAGATGAAGGCCTGCGAGACGGTGGTGCATCTGCGCCGCGAGGAGCCGGCCAGCGTGAAGAACATGGTGCCCGCCCATGTCTGGACGCTGGTCGAGCCCTATGGCCTGATGCCCAAGGACGGCGAGCGGCGATAGAGCGGCGCGCGCCCCGACCTCACGCCACCGCGTAGCGCGCCGGCGCCAGGTCCGTCGCCTCGATCTCCGGCGCGCGCGCGCTCATCAGGTCGGCCAGGACGCGGCCCGACCCGCAGGCCATGGTCCAGCCCAGCGTGCCGTGGCCGGTGTTGAGGAACAGGTTCTCGTAGCGCGTGGGGCCGACGATGGGCGTGCCATCCGGCGTCATGGGGCGCAGCCCGGTCCAGAACTGCGCGTGCTCGATGTCGCCGCCCTCGGGGAAGAGGTCGCGCACGGAATGGGCCAGCGTCTCGCGCCGGGGGCCGCGCAGCTTGAGCGAGAAGCCCGCCAGCTCCGCCGTGCCGCCCACCCGGATGCGATCGCCCAGCCGCGTGATGGCGACCTTGAAGGTCTCGTCCATCACGGTGGAGACCGGCGCCGCGTCGGGGTTCGTCACCGGCATGGTCAGCGAATAGCCCTTCACCGGATAGACCGGCACATGCACGGCGAGCGGCCTGAGCAGCGCCGTCGAATAGCTGCCCATGGCCACCACATAGCGGTCGGCGGTGAAAAGGCCCTGATCGGTCTCGACGCCGGTGATGCTGCCGCCCAGATTGTGCAGGCGCCTGATGGTCACACCCTGGCGGAAGGTGACGCCGGCGGCGGCCGCCATCTCGGCGAGGCGCTGCGTGAAGATATGCGCATCCCCCGTCTCGTCGCCCGGCAGGCGCAGCCCGCCCACATACTTGCCCGCAACGCGCGCCAGCGCCGGCTCGGCCGCCACGCAGCCAGCCGCGTCCAGCACGTCATAGCGCACGCCGAACTGCTCCAGCACGGTCGTGTCGGCGCCCACGGCGTCGAGCTGCTTCTGCGTGCGGAAGAGCTGCAGCGTGCCCTGCATGCGCTGGTCATAGGCGATGCCGGTCTCAGCCCGCAGGTCGCGCAGCGCGTCGCGGCTGTATTCAGCGAGGCGCACCATGCGCGCCTTGTTGGTGGCGTAGGCGGCCTCGGTGCAATTCGCCAGCATGCGCGCCAGCCAGCCATAGAGCCCGCCATCCGCCTGCGGCCAGACCACCAGCGGCCGGTGGCGCATCATCAGCCATTTCAGCGCCTTCATCGGGATGCCGGGCGCGGCCCAGGGGGCGGAATAGCCGGGCGAGACCTGGCCGGCATTGGCGAAGCTCGTCTCCATGCCGGGCGCGGCCTGCCGGTCCAGTACCGTCACCTCATGGCCCGCGCGCGCCAGATACCAGGCGCTGGTCACGCCGACGACGCCAGAGCCGAGAACGAGGATGCGCATGGAAGCCTCCGCCATTTGGTTGGCTGGAGGATAGGGACGCGAAGGCGGCATTTCCGCCGATTTCGCCGTGGATCCTGCGAAGGCGGGGTAGCTCTTGCACGATCCTGCGAACATATCGCAGATTCCACGCATGCACGCCCTCGACGAGATTGACCTCGCCATGCTCCGCGAACTCCGCCGCGATGCGCGGATGAGCAATACCGCGCTGGCCGCGGCCGTGGGCCTGTCGCCCTCCGCCTGCCTGCGCCGCCTGCGGCTGATGGAAGGCCGCGGCGTCATCCGCGGCTACACCGTGGTGCTGGACGAGCCGGTGGAGAGCGCGGGGGTCACCGTGATCGTCCAGATCACGCTGGACCGGCAGACCGACCAGCACCTCGCCCGCTTCGAGGCCGCGGTGCGCCGCTGCCCCGAGGTGCGCGCCTGCTACCTGATGACCGGCATCGCCGACTATCAGCTCCGCGTCGAGGCGCGGGATGCGGCGGATTACGAGCGCATCCACAAGGAACAGCTCAGCCGCATGCCCGGGGTGGCGCGAATTCAGTCAAGTTTCGCCATCCGCGCCGTGATTCGGGGCTGAACCGCGTGTTTTTTGCTGGCGAAGGGCCTCTTCGCAGGTGCAGCATAAATGCATGCCCGACGCCACCACCCCGCCCTCGCTGCTCGATGACCTGCTGGCCCGGCTGCACGCCGCGCGCGTCGGCGCCGCGCAGGACCCCTTTGGCGACCCCGTGCTGCTGATGGCGCTGGCAATCAGCCGCCGCGTGGATGACGGCGCGCTGAACCTCGCGGCGCTCGAGGCCCTGGTGCAGGACCTGGCGGATGACGCGGCGGCGGGCCGGGCCCGGCGCCTCGCCGCCTATCTCGGCCACACGCCCGGCCAGACCCCCGGGCTGGCGCTGGAGGGCATCGCGGCGCGGCTGGTGCGGCCCGATCCGCTGGACAGCCCCGTCCCCTTCGCCGCCTATCGCGAGGCGGTGGAGCGCACGCGCTTCTCCGCCGTCTTCACCGCGCATCCCACCTTCTCGCTGCCCGCCGACACCGGCCAGGCGCTCGCCATCGCCGCCAGCACGGGCGAGGCGCCGCCGCGCGGCCTGCCGCACCGCCCGGCGCCGATCGATCTCGCCGGCGAATTCGCCCAGGCCAATGCCGCCATCACCCGGGGGCGTGACGCGCTGGACGCCTTCGCCCGCGCCCTGTTCCAGGCCGCGCAATCCGTCTGGCCCGACCGCTGGGCGACGCTGCGCCCGAGCCCCGTCACCCTCGCCACCTGGGTCGGCTACGACACGGATGGCCGCACCGATATCGGCTGGTGGGACACGCTGCGCCTTCGCCTCAACATGAAGCGCCTGCAGCTGGAGCGGCTTTCGGCCCAGCTCGCGCCGCTCGGCGAGGTGGCGGCGCCGCTCACCGCGCGGCTGGCCGAGGCGCTGGAGGCGGTGGCGGCGCAGATCGCCGCCGTGCCGGAAAAGCCCGGCCCTGCCTCGGTCCAGGCGCTCGCCGCCGAGATGGTGACGCGCCGCGAGGCGGCGATGACCGATCTCGGCCCCATCCTCGCGCTGTTCGAGGCGGCGCTGGCATCGGCACCCGATGACGCGACGCGCCTTGAACTCGCCGTCGCGCGCGCGGGCTTCGCGGCGCATGGCCTCTCGCTCGCGCACACCCATGTGCGGCTCAATTCGCTCCAGCTGCACAATGCGCTGCGCCAGCGCCTGGAACTCAGCACCGCGCCCGAGGACATGGCGATGCGGCGCGGGCTGCTCGCGCAGATCAATGCGGCGCTGGCCAGCGTCACGCCGCGCCCCGTGGATTTCGGCGCGCTGCTGGCCGAGCAGGCTTCCGCCGCCAAGCTCATGATGAACATCGCGCAGATCGCGAAGCATGTGGATGGCTCCGCCCCCGTGCGCTTCCTGATCGCCGAGACCGAGACGGGCTACACGCTGCTGGCCGCCTTGTGGCTCGCGCGGCATTTCGGCGTGGAGCGGCATGTCGAGATCTCGCCGCTCTTCGAGACTGCGAGTGCCCTCGAGCATGGCGAGCGCGTGCTGGACGAGGCGCTGCGCAGCCCGCATTTCAAGGACTACCTCCGCCTGCATGGCCGCCTCTGCCTGCAATTCGGCTATTCCGATTCCGGCCGCTATGTCGGCCAGCTCGCCGCCTCCTACCTGGTGGAGCGCCTGAAGCTGCGCCTCGCCGAATTGCTGCGCCGGCACGGGCTTTCCGATGTGGAACTCGTCCTCTTCGACACGCATGGCGAGAGCATCGGCCGCGGCGCGCATCCCAAGAGCCTGCGCGATCGGCTGGAATACCTCTTCCCGCCCCAGGCGCGCGCGGCGCTGGCCGAAGCGGGCTTCGCCGTGCGCGAGGAATCGAGCTTCCAGGGCGGCGACGGCTACCTCCTCTTCGGCACGGAAGCCCTGGCGCAGGCCACCATCGCCCGCATCGCCGAGCACGCCTTCGCCAAGCCCCCTCGCGAGCGCGACCCGATCTATGCCGAGGCCGATTACGGCGCCGACTTCTTCGCGACCCTTCGCCGCGAGGTGCAGGCGCTGGTCGAAGACCCCGGCTACGCCGCGCTGCTCGGTGGTTTCGGCCCGGGCCTGCTGGAGCGTACCGGCTCCCGCCCCGCCGCGCGGCAGACCGATGGCATGGGCGGGCCCGCGCGCATCAGCCACCCCTCGCAGCTGCGCGCCATTCCGAACAACGCGATCCTTCAGCAGGTGGGCTGGCTCGCCAACACCATGCACGGGCTGGGGGCTGCCGTCGCCGCCAACCCCGAGGCCTTCAACGACCTCCGCGCCCGTTCGCCGCGCTTCGCCCGCGCGCTGGCCATGGCGGCGCGCGCCGCCGAATGCTCCGACATCGGCGTGGTGCGCGCGGTGATCGGCACGCTCGACCCCGGGACCTGGCTCGACCGTGCCGCCGCCACCTCGCGCCCTGGCCGCGCGCAGCAATTGCTGGCCGTCTCGGCGCCGCTGGATGAGCTGGACCTCCAGGCGCCGCTACGTCGCCTCTATCGCCGCTTCCAGTCGGACCATCTGGCCCTTCGCGCCGCCTGGCCCGAATTGCCGGTGATGCCGGAGCGCCTCGTGCTGCTGCACGCGCTGCGCCTCGCCCTCATCCATCGCCTCTGGCTGTTGGCCGTCAGCATCCCCGAATTCTCGCCCCGCCATGGTGCCACGCGCGAGACGGTGATCAGCCGCATCCTCGCGCTCGACGTGGAGCCGGCGCTCGCCCTGCTGGAGCAGGTGTTTCCCGCCGCACCCGACCCCGTCGCCGGCCTCGATTTCCACGAACCCTCCGTGCCGGGCGAGGGGGCGAGCTATGCGCGCGAGCATGCCGAGATCTTCCAGCCGATGCGGCAGCTGATCGGGCTGGTGCGCTTCTGCTCGGCGGCCGTTGCGGAGGAAGTCGGGTTCTTTGGGTGAAAGAAGGCGGCCTCCGGCGGCTCCGGCCCCATCCTTTCAATGGGTGCCCCAGACGCCGTTCCTTGGCTAGGCTCAGGCCATGGACATTCCGACCCAGATCTACGCCGAGATTCCCGCCGCGCTCCGCCGGGGCGTCGTCACCGAATGGTCCCGCGCGAACAAGCGCGGCGAGGCCGTGGCGAGCTTCCTGGAAGGGCCCTGCTTCGACCCTCAGGGCCGCCTCTTCGTCACCGACATCCCGCATGGCCGCATCTTCCGCCTCGATGCGCCGGACGACTGGACCCTCATCGCCGAATATGACGGCGAGCCGAACGGGCTGGCCCTCCATCCGGATGGCGAGCGCATGTTCATCGCCGACTACAAGCAGGGGATCCTGGCGCTCGACCTCGCCAGCGGGCGCATCACGCCCGCGCTGCCCCGCCGCAACAGCGAACGCTTCAAGGGCCCGAACGACCTGGTCTTCGCCCGCAACGGCGATCTCTACTTCACCGACCAGGGCCAGTCCGGCCTGCATGACCCGACGGGCCGCGTCTATCGCTGGCGCGCCGATGGCGGGCTCGACCTGCTGATCCAGAACGGCCCGAGCCCCAACGGCCTGGTGCTCTCGGCCGATGAGGAGGTGCTCTTCGTCGCGATGACGCGCGACAACTCCATCTGGCGCGTGCCGTTGATGCCCGATGGCGGCACCGCCAAGGTCGGCCGCTTCGCGAGCTTCCATGGGGTGAGCGGCCCGGATGGGCTGGCGATGGACGGGGAGGGGCGGCTGATGGTCTCCCACGCCTCGCTCGGCTGCGTGATCGTGCTGAGCCCGCAGGGCGAACCGGTGGCACGGCTGCGCTCCTGCCGGGGCAGCACCGTGACGAACCTGGCCCTGCGGGGTGGCCGGGCCTTCATCACGGAATCCTCCACGGGCGCCGTGATGGTGGCCGACTGGCCAGGCTGACCGCCCGCGTCGCCTAACGCCTGAGCCCCGGCGCCTCCACCGGCATCCCGCGCGCGCGATGCGCGAGATAGAGCTCCAGCGTCAGATACTCGCGCGCGCCCAGCGGGAATTGCGTGGCGCGCACGCCCAGCGAACAGGCGCGCAGGCGCCGGTGCAGCGAGCCCATGCCGTTCCACTCCAGCCGATAGGCCGGATAGCCGGTGCCAAGGCCGTTGGAGATCACGTCGCCGCGCAGGTTCCGCCCGGCATTCTGGTCATGGCACTGCCCGCAGGAGAGGTTGAGCTGTCCCTGGCGCGCTTCGTAGAAGGCGCGCCCCTCCTCCAGGAAGGCGGCGGCCGGGCCATCCACGGGAACCGACATCGGCATCCCGCGCGATCGGCGCGCCACCGCGGCGGTCAGCGCCAGCAGCGCCTCGCTCTCCGGGCCGAAGGGTGCCGCGCGCTGGTTCTCCACCCGGCAGCGCTCGATCCGCGCTTCCAGGTTGAGCAGCGCGCCATCCGCCGCCACCGCCGGATAGCGCGTGGCCACGCCCCGCATGCCCGCGATGTCGCCATGGCAGGACCGGCAGGAGGGCTCGCCCCGCCGCCACAGCGCCTCGCCCTCATCCACCCAGAGCCAGCCGGGATGGCGCGAAGGGTCCTCCTGCTGCGCGCGCAGCGCCGGCGAGAGGAAGTCCCGCGAGGGCCGCACCTCCTGCGCCGCCGCCGCCAGCGGCAGCATGGCGAGGAGAAGCAGCCACTTCACGTGACGACGAGCCGTGCCTCGCGCCGGTAGACCGCGCCGCCATCCTCCTGCCATTCGAAGACCATCTCCCCCGTCTCCACCGCGAGCGTGGTGAATTCGACATAAGGGTTGGCGGTGATGCCGGAGGAGAGTGCCATGCGGAACACCTCCTCGCCCGCATAGGTCACGCGCAGCGTGTGCAGGATCTTCCGGGGCAGGGGCGTCAGGCCGGGGCCGTCGAAGCCGCGCTCCATCGGGTGGCGCACGATGACGCGCACATTCACCACCTCGCCACGGCGTGCGCTCTCGGGCAGGGTGATGCGGGCGATGATGTCGCTCATGCGTCAGCCCCCATCCACGCAGGCGCCCAGGATGACGATCACCTCCCGCGCCGCGCGATGCATCTGGCCGCGGCTCGTTTCCGCCAGCACCAGGATGGTCTGCGTCGTCGCCAGGCGGATGCGCGTCGCCACCTCGGCCCGGCCCGACCGGGGGCCGAGCGTGAAGCTCGCCACGCGCGGGATGGGGTTCTTCTCGGCGAGGATATGGATCGCCGTCACATGGTCCGCCCGCGTATTGGGGCTCTCCACGCGGATCGAGATATCCACGGAATTGCCGTTCTCGGAGAGGGTCGGCATCTCGATCGTGATGCCGCTGGGCGAGGCGAGGCGCCCGGCCAGGATGGATTGCTCCGCCGCCTCATAGGTCTCCGCGGTCTGCGCCCATGCGGGGCCGGCGGCCAGCGGCAGGGCGAGCAGGGTTCGGCGTTGCATCACGTCACTCCTTCAGCCCCGCCAGATACGCCACCACATCCTCGATTTCCATCGCGGTGAGGACGGGCCGGCCCTGGTGGCGGGCATCCACGCGGGTCAGCCCCTCGACGCGATGATAGGCGGGCATCACGGCCTCGGGATTGAGTCGCGTCGGGTCCACCACGCGCAGCCGGATCTGGCCGGGCGTGAGCCGCGAACCGACGCCCGCGAGCGAGGGCCCGACATCGCCCATGAAGCGCTCGCGCGCATCGGGGATGGCGTGGCAGATCAGGCAATTCGCCGTCTCCCGGTTCCGGACGATCGCTGCCCCGCGCGCCGCATCGCCGGGGCTCGCCGCGAGCGGCGTCTCGATCGCATCGCCCGTGACGAGGAAGGGCGCCACCCCGGCCAGCGCCGGGGTGGCGAGGAACAGCGCCAGGGCCCAGCGCATTCAGGCGCGGCGCAGGTCCTGGTCCTTCAGCGGGACGGAGCGGATGCGCTTGCCCGTCGCCGCGAAGATCGCGTTCAGCACGGCCGGCGCGGCCACCATGATGGTGGGCTCGCCCACACCGCCCCAGAACCCGCCAGAGGGCATGACGATGGTCTCGACCTGCGGCATCTCCTCCATCCGCAGCACCGGATAGCTGTCGAAATTGGTCTCGGCGATCGCGCCGTCCTTCACCGTGCATTCGCCATGCAGCAGGGCGGAGAGGCCATAGACGAAGCTGCCCTCCACCTGCATCTCGATCTGCTTCGGGTTCACCGCGACGCCGCAATCCGTCGCCGCCACGATGCGGTGGATCTTGAGCTGCCCCTGCGGGTTCACCGAGACCTCGGCGGCGGCGGCCACATAGCTGCCGAAGCCCATCTGCTGCGCGATGCCGCGGAAGCGCCCCGCGGGCGGCGCCGAGCCCCAGCCGATGCGCTCGGCCACCGCGTTCAGCACGGCCAGGTGCTTCGGGTGGTTCGCCATCAGCTTGCGGCGCAGCGCCAGCGGGTCCTGGTTCGTCGCATGCGCCACCTCGTCCAGGAAGCACTCGAGGTAGATGGCGTTCTGGTTGTGGTTCACGCCCCGCCAGAAATGCGGCGGCACATGCGTGTTCCGCATCGCGTGATCAATCAGCAGGTTCGGGAAGCTGTAGCCGATGGCGCCTTCCGCCCCGCCCGCGTTCAGCCCCTGGAACTGCACCGGATCGCGCCCGTTCTGCAGCGCATTGGGGAAGACGAAGGAGAGGATGGACTGGCCCGAGATGCGCATGTGCAGCCCGGTGATCTCGCCATTCGCATCGAGGCCCGCCGTCATCTTGGCCTTGGTGACGGGGTGGTAGCGCCCCTGCACCATGTCCTCCTCGCGCGTCCACATCGTCTTGATCGGCACGCCCGGAACCTGCTTCGCGATGAGCACGGCATCCATCAGCCAGTCATGCGTCGTGCGCCGCCCGAAGCCGCCGCCGAGATCCATGCGGTGCACGTCGCACTGGGTCTGCGGAAGGCCGGCGGCGGTGGCGGTGGCGACCAGCGCGGCCTCGCCATTCTGCGTCGGGCACCAGACGTCGCAGCGGTTGGGCGTCCAGACCACCGTCGCGTTCATCGGCTCCATCGGCGCGTGGTTCTGGAAGGGATAGGAATAGACCGCCTCGATCTTGCGCGGGGCGGCCGCGATGGCGGCGCGCGCATCGCCATTGCTGTTGCCCACGAAGGCCTCGGCGGCGTTCAGCCCTTCATCGAGGCGCGCCTCGATGTCGGATTGCTGGATGCGCGCATTCTCGCCGCCATCCCAGGTCACGGGCAGCGCGTCGAGGGCGGTCTTGGCCTGCCAGAAGGTCTCGGCGACGACGGCCACCGCATTCTCGCCCACGCGCAGCACATGCTTCACGCCGGGCATGCCGGCGACGCGCGCCGCATCCATGCTGGCCAGGCGCCCGCCGAAGACGGGGCAGCGCCGGGGCACCGCCACCAGCATGCCCGGCATCCTGAGGTCCGAGCCATAGATCAGCTTGCCGGTCGTCTTGTCCGCCGTGTCGAGGCGCGGGACGGACTGGCCGATCAGCGTCCATTGCCCCGGCTCCTTCAGCGGCACCTGGGCGGGGGGTGAGAGGCGCGCGGCCTCGGTCGCGACGGCGCCATAGGTGAGCGTGCGGCCGGTCGGGCCATGCGTGATCACGCTGTCCTTCGCGGTGCAGGTGGCCGGGTCAACGCCCCAGCGGTTGGCGGCGGCCTGCACCAGCATGATGCGCGCGGCGGCGCCGCCCCGGCGGACATAGTCCTGGCTCTGCCGGATGCCCTGGCTGCCGGCGGTCAGGAAATTCCCCCAGGCGCGATTGCGCGCGAGGCTCTGGCCCGGCGTCACATATTCGGTCGAGATCTTCGACCAGTCGCAATGCAGCTCCTCCGCGATCATCTGGCAGAGGCCGGTGCGCGTGCCCTGGCCCATCTCGGTGCGGGCCATGCGCAGCACCACGCGGTCATCCGGGTGGACCACCACCCAGGCGTTGATCTCGGGCGTGGCATTGGCGGCGGCGGCCTGCGCCAGCGCGCCGCGCGGCGCCAGGTGGAAGCCGACGACGAGCGCGCCCGCCGCCTGCATCAGGGAACGGCGCGAGGTCCGGATATGGTTCATGATCCGCGCCCCCTCAGCCGGCCAGGCCGCGCGCGGCACGGTGAATGCCCTCGCGCACACGGTTGTAGGTGCCGCAGCGGCAGATGTTCGTCATGGCGGCGTCGATGTCCTCATCCGTGGGCCGCGGCTTCTCGGCCAGCAGGGCGGCGGCCGCCATGATCATGCCGGACTGGCAGAAGCCGCATTGCGGCACGTCCAGCGCGCGCCACGCGACCTGGATCGGGTGGTTGCCATCGGGCGAGAGCCCTTCGATCGTGACGATCTTCTGCGCCTCGGTGACGGAGCCCAGGGTCACGCCGCAGGAGCGGGTGGGCACACCATCCAGATGCACCGTGCAGGCGCCGCATTGCGCGATGCCGCAACCATACTTGGTGCCGGTCAGGCCCACATGGTCGCGGATCGCCCAGAGCAGCGGCGTATCGGGCGAGGCATTCACCTCCACCACGCGTCCATTCACGTTCAGCTTGGCCATGAAGCCTCTCCCAGGAAGGTTCCGTTGCCCGCGGATATCGCCAGCGGGCCGTCTTGTTCAAGCCATTTGCGGCGTCAGAGCGTGCGCGCGATGATCTCGCGCATCACTTCGCTGGAGCCGCCATAGATGCGGCCCACGCGCGCATCCGCCCAGGCGCGGCCGATCTCGTATTCGGCCATGTAGCCATAACCGCCATGCATCTGCAGGAAGTCATCCAGCAGGCGGTTCTGCATCTCGGTGCCCAGCAGCTTGGCCGCCGCCGCCTCCTCGCCCGAAAGCTCGCCCTGCATGTGGCGCGCGATGCAGTCATCCACATAGACGCGGAACATGGCGATCTCGGCCTTGGCCTGGGCGAGCTTGAAGCGGTGCACCTGGAAATCGAACACCGAGTGCCCGAAGACCTGGCGCTCCTTCGTGTAGGCGATGGTCTTCTCCAGCATGGTCTCCATGCTGGTGGCCGCACGCACCGCGATCACGAGGCGCTCCTGCGGCAATTGGTGCATCAGGTGGCGGAAGCCGCCGTTTTCCTCGCCGATCAGGTTCTCCACCGGCACGCGCACATCCTCGAAGAACAGCTCCGACGTGTCCTGCGCGTGCATGCCGATCTTCTCGAGCTTGCGGCCCTTGGTGAAGCCTGGCGTGCCTTCCTCGACGGCGATGAGCGAGACGCCGCGCCGCCCGGCGGCAGGGTCCGTCTTGCAGACGACGATGACGAGGCCCGCATTCTGCCCCGACGAGATGAAGGTCTTGGAGCCGTTGATCACCCAGTGGTCGCCATCGCGCACCGCACTGGTCCGCACCGCCTTGAGGTCGCTGCCCATGCCCGGCTCGGTCATGGCGATGGCGCCGATGATCTCGCCTGCGGCCATCTTCGGCAGCCATTCGCGCTTGCGCGCCTCGCTCGCATAGGCCGCGATGTAGGGCACCACGATGTCCGAATGGAGCTGGAAGGCGACGCCCGAGGCGTTCACCCGCGCCAGTTCCTCGATGATGATGGCGGCATGGCCGAAATCGCCGCCCGCGCCGCCATATTCCGGGTCGAGCATGGTGCAGAGGAAGCCCTGCGCGCCCGCCTTGCGCCAGACTTCGCGCGGCACGATGCCGGCACGTTCCCAGTCGCGGTGGAAGGGCGCGATCTCCCGATCGACGAAGCGGCGCATCTGCTCGCGGAACATCTCATGCTCGGCGGTGAAGACGGTGCGCGGCCGGGGCGGGCGGGCGGCGGCATTGGTGTCCATGATGGTTCCTCCTGGCTTTGGGCGCGAGGCTAGCGGGTCGCGCGCGCAGGTGCGAGCGCATTGATCTCGGCCTCGGAGAAGCCGAATTCCGCCAGGACCTCCCGGCTGTGCTCGCCGCGCAGCGGGGGCGGCGCGGTGAGGCCGCCCGGCGTGCGGGAGAAGCGCGGCGCGGGGGCGGGCTGCATGGCGCCATGATGATCCACGAAGCTGCCGCGCGCGGCATTGTGCGGATGCTGCGGCGCCTCCTCCATGGAGAGGATGGGCGCCACGCAGGCATCGCTCTCGGCGAAGATCGCGGCCCATTCGTCGCGCGTCTTCGTCATGAAGGCGGCGGCCAGCAGCGCCTTGTGGGCGGGCCATCTCGCGGGTTCCATCCGTCCCTCGAAGAGGCTGGGGTCGAGGCCCATCTTCGCCACCATCTCGTCGAAGAAGGCGGGCTCGATGGGCCCCACGGCCACGAAGCCGCCGCAGGCGCAGGCGTAGCTGTCGTAGAAGGAGGCAGCCCCATCCAGCAGGTTCGCCGCGCGCTCGTCGCCCCAGCGGCCACGGGCCTTCATGCCGAAGATCGGCGCCATCAGCAGCGCCGCGCCATCCACCATGGCGGCATCCACCACCTGGCCCTGGCCGCTCCGCTCGCGCTCCAGCAGGGCGGCGAGCAGTCCCATGGCCAGCAGCATGCCGCCGCCGCCGTAGTCGCCCACGAGGTTCAGCGGCGGCGCCGGCGGCTCGCCCGCGCGGCCCATGGCGTGCAGCGCGCCGGTGAGCGCGATGTAGTTGATGTCATGCCCCGCCAGCTTCGCCATCGGGCCTTCCTGGCCCCAGCCCGTCATGCGGCCATAGACGAGGCGCGGGTTGCGTGCGCGCACCGCCTCGGGGCCCAGGCCCAGGCGTTCCATGACGCCCGGCCGGAAGCCCTCGATCAGCGCGTCCGACGTTTCGGCCATGCGCAGCACGGCCTGGATGGCTTCGGGCTTCTTGAGGTCCAGCGCGAGGGAGCGGCGGTTGCGCAGCGAGACATCCTGGCGCGAGCCGGCCGGCCCCTCGGCGCGCTCGATGCGGATCACTTCCGCCCCCAGATCCGCCAGCAGCATGGCGCAGAAGGGGCCCGGCCCGATGCCGGCGATTTCCAGGATTTTCAGCCCGTGCAGCGGACCCATGATGACCTCCCTTTGTTGGCAGGGAGGCTAGGCGGAGAGGGCGGTTCCGTCGAGGCCGGCCGTCAGGCCGCCGGCAGGCCTTCCGCCCCGGCATAGCGCTGGATGCTGGCCTCGGCCGCCACATGCGGATAGGCGCGCGCCCCCTTGGGCCAGGCACGGGCGAAGGCCGCGACCTCGGCATGGTCCATGCGGCGGATGGTGCGGACCAGCGCGCGCGCGGCCTTGGCCGGCTTCAGCTTTTCCTTTCGCAGCAGGTGCACATGCCATTCCTGCGCGCGCAGCGGGCACCAATCCACCAGCGATTCCCGGAGTGCGGCGCGCACCTCGGGCGGGAGCGCGTCATAGGCGCGCCAGGCGTCGCCCTTCAGCTTGCTGCGGGGCTTGGTGGCCGTGTTGTTGTCCATGGTGGGACGGGGCTTACCCCAGGGCGCGCGGGTTTGTCACGGCGCAGCGCATCCGCACCATCTCGCGCAGCAGGGCCGCCGCACCCGCATAGGCGGGCGTCCCGGGCTGGTAGGCGCCGGCGCGGATGCGCGCCGCGAAATGCGCGGTGTCCTCGGTGAAGCTCGCGATCCGCGCCTCCAGCGGCTTCGGGTCCACGCCGCCGGCCCGGGCCGCGATGGCCATGGCATTGGCCACCATCCGCGCCTCGTAATGCAGATGCGCGGGCAGGGCGGGCAGCAGCTTGTCCAGCAGCGCGGCGCGCGCGGTGGCCAGCAGATCCGCGGCGTCAGGCTGTTCCAGCATCGAGCGCCTCCACCTGGGCCAGGATGTCCATCTCGAGTTCCGGGATGATCTGCGCGGTCAGCGCGAGTTCCAGGCTGCGCTCCACGCCCGAGAGGTGGCGCGCCCCCTGGTCGGCTGCGATCACCGCCCAGCGGATGGTCGCCGCCAGCTCCCAGAAGGGCAGGCGTGACGCATCGGCGCCCGCGCCATAGCCCTCCAGGAAGGCCGCGCGGGAGCCGAGGCCACCCGCTTCCAGCCCGCGATTGCCGAAGCGCCAGCAGGGCGCGCAGAACCAGCCGAGATCGGCATGCGGGTCGCCCCAGGCGGCGAATTCCCAGTCGAGCACGGCGGTGACGGCGTGGCCCTCCACCATCAGGTTCCCGGTGCGGAAATCATTGTGGTTCAGCACGGGCGGCACGGGCGGCAGCAAATGCCGCTCCATCGCGGCCAGGCCCCATTCCACCGCCGGGCGCGGCGTGCCGGCATCATCGAGCCGCGCGCGCATGGCGGCGATGAAGGCGGCACCCGCATCGGTGGGCGGCGCGCCCAGGAAGGCGAGGTCGTCGCGCGGCGGCGTGATGCGATGGATGCGCGCCAGCTCCGCCCCCAGCGCCCGCACCAGCACGTCATCGCCGCCCTGCGCGGCGGCGGCCTTGGCGAGGCGGAAGCCGGTGGCCGTGCCGCGCACGCGGCGCATCACGAAGAAGGGCGTGCCGATCACGCCGCGGTCCTCGCAGAGCCGCAGCGGCTCCGGCACCGTGACGCCTTCCGCATGGGCCGCGCATAGCAGCGCATATTCGGCCGAGCGCGGGAGCGAGACGGCGAGTGTCGCGGCATTGTCGGTCCGCAGCACCCATTCCTCGCCGCCCTCCAGCGTCAGCGCCCAGTTCTGCTGGATCGCGCCGCCCGAGAGCAGGCTCGCCGCCGTGATGCGGCGGCCGAGCCAGGCCTCCAGCGCGGCGCGCTTGCCCTCATCCATGCGTGCGCCAGCCGAAGTATTCGCTGCCCTCGCGCCGCAGGAAATTCGCGATCACCATGCGATGCACCTCGGAGGCGCCATCCACCAGTCGCGCCTGGCGGGCATAGCGGTACATCCACTCGACCGGCGTGTCCTTGGAATAGCCGCGGGCGCCGAGCAGCTGGATCGCGGTATCCGTCGCGCGGTGCAGCGCGTCGGCGGCGATGATCTTGGCGGTGCTGACCTCCTTGCGGGCGAAATCGCCCTGGTCGAGCTTCCAGGCCGCGCGCATCGTGACCAGTCGTGCGATGTCGAGCTGCATGGCGGCCTCGCCCACCATCATCTGCACGCTCTCCTTCTCGGCCAGCTTCTGGCCGAAGGCGTGGCGCTGCTCGATGCGCGCCATGGCGATTTCCAGCGCGCGGCGGCCCATGCCGGTCCAGCGCATGCAATGGGTGAGGCGCGCGGGGCCGAGGCGGATCTGCGTCATCTTCAGGCCGTCGCCCACGCCCATCAGGATGTTCTCATCGGCGACTTCGAGGCCGTCGAAGGTGATCTCGCAATGCCCGCCATGCTCCTCCGGGCCCATGATCGGGATGCGGCGCTCGATCTTCCAGCCGGGCTGGTCGGCGTGGAACAGGAAGGCCGTCAGGCCCTTGCGCGGATCGTCGCTGGTGCGGGCCATGACGATGAAGTGCTTGCTCTCGCCCGCGCCGGTGATGAACCACTTGCGGCCATGGATGCGCCAACTGTTGTTGCTGGCGCGCTCCGCGTAGGTCTTGGTCATCCCCGGGTCGCTGCCCGCGCCGTCGGGCTCGGTCATGGCGAAGCTGGACTGCACCTCGCCGCGCACGACGGGCATCATCCACCACTCCTTCTGCGCCGCCGTGCCGACCTTGTTCAGCACCATCATGTTGCCGTCATCCGGCGCGGCGGAATTGAAGCAGACGGGGCCGAAGATGGAGCGGTTCATCTCCTCGTAGCAGGCCGCCATGCCGGTGAAGGGCAGGCCTTGGCCGCCGACCTCCTCGGGCATCTGCAGGCACCAGAGGCCGGCCGCCTTCACCTCGGCGCGCAGCGTCTTCAGCAGCTCGGGGTTGATGTTCTCGTGGTGGTCGTAGCTCTTGGGGTCGGCCTCCAGCGGGATCAGCCGGTCATTCACGAAGGCGCGCACGCCCTGGCGCTTGGCTTCGCTCTTGGCGTCGAGGGTGAAGTCCATGGAACGGTTCTTTCAGAGGGGATTGATGCTGTGGCCGCCATCCACGGTGATGACGCTGCCCGTCATATGCGCGCTGGCGGGCGAGGCCAGCAGCAGCACGGCGCCGTCCAGGTCCTCGGGCTTGCCGAGGCGGCGCTGCGGGATGCGCTTCACCATGGCCTGGCCCGCTTCGGAGGCGAAGAATTCGGCGTTGATGTCGGAGGCGATATAGCCCGGCGCGATGGCGTTCACCCGGATGTTGTGGCGCGCCAGCTCCACCGCCATCTGCCGCGTCATCTGGATCAGCCCGGCCTTGGCCGCGGTGTAGCCAACCACGCCGGGGATCACGCGCTCGCCCAGCACGGAGGCGATGTTGATGATGGAGCCGCCGGACTTGTTGGCCACCATCCGCCGCGCCGCCGCCTGGCCCACCAGGAAGGCACCGCGCAGGTTGATGGACAGCACCTGATCGAAATCGGCGGCGCTGTGCTCGAGGAAGGGCCTGGTGGCCGCGATGCCGGCATTGTTCATCAGGATGTCGCAATCGGGCACGGCCTCGAAGGCGGCGGCGATGCTCGCCTCATCCTGCACGTCGAGGCGGATGGCCTCCGCCTCGCGGCCCAGTTCGCGCGCCAGCTTCTCGCAGGATTCGATGCGCCGCGCGGCCAGCACCACATGCGCGCCGGCCGAATGCAGCAGGCGCGCGAAATGCGCGCCGAGCAGCCCGGATGCCCCGGTGACGAAGGCCTTGCGCCCCCTCAGTGAAAACATGCTGACACCCTCCTGCCGGCGAAGATCGGGGAGGGCCCCCGGATGGTCAACCCGGCGAGATCCGCGCCACGATCGGCGCCCAGCGCGCCACTTCCGCGGCCACATGCCGCGCCGCCGCCGCGGCCGAGGGATCGGGCCAGGTTTCCACATTGGCCGCGAGCAACCGCGCTTTCACGGCCGGGTCCGCCACGGCGGCGAGTGCGGCCGCCTGCACCGCGCGCCGCGCCTCCTCCGGTCCGCCCGGGCGCGTGAACAGCACCTGCCAGGCCGTCAGGTCATAGCCGGGCAGGGCGGAAGCGATGGGCGGCAGGCCGGGGGCGAGCGCCGAGGCCTCGGCACTCGTCACCGCGATGGGCTTGAGGCGCCCCTCGCGGATCAGCGGCATCATCAGCGTCGGGCTGTCGATGGAGAAGTTCATCCGGCCGGCCAGCAGGTCCTGCACGGCGGCGGCGGCGGTGCGGTAGGGCACGATGGTGAATTGCGTGGCCGAGAGCTGCTTGAACAACTCGCCCGCCAGGTGGTTGGTCGCCCCGGGATTGGCCGAGCCGTAATTGGCGCGCTCGCCCTGCGCCCGCAGCCAGGCGATGAGTGAGGGCAGGTCATTCGCCGGCACGTCCGGGTGCACGGCGAGGACGAAGGGCTGCCGGCCGATGCCAGCGACCGGCACGAAGTCAGTGACCGGATCGAGCGGGAAATTGGGATAGACCGCGCGCATCACCGGGTGGTTGTTGGTGCCGATGAAGATCGTCTGCCCGTCATTGGCGGCGCGGTGGAAGGCAGCGGCCCCCACCGTGCTGCCCGCACCCACGACATTCTCGGGGATGATGGGCTGGCCGAGCTGCCCCTGCATGCCCTCGGCCAGGATGCGGCCCACCACATCCGTGACGCCGGCCACGCCGACGGGGATGATGAGGCGGAGGGGCCGCGTGAACTGCGCCCGTGCATCCGACAAAGGGGCCGCGACGGGTGCGAGGGCGGCGGCGGCGAGGAGGTGGCGGCGTTGCACCATGGCGGGCCTCTCTTGGCTGAGCCTTAGCTGTGCCGCAGGATGAAGGAATGCGCCAGATCATCCTGCAAGAGCCCTTCCGGGCCGTCTTCTACGCCCCCTATTACGCCGCCCTCGCGCGCGACGCCTATGCCAGGGCTGGCGTGAGCGTGACCGTGCGCGCGGGCACACAGCCCTCGCTTGCCAAGGATGCGGTGCTGGAGGGGCACGCGCATCTCGCCTGGGGCGGGCCCATGCGGATCCTGCTGGCGCATGACGCCGACCCGGCATCGCCGCTCCGCAATTTTGGCGCGGCGATCCTGGCAGACCCCTTCTTCCTGATCGGGCGCACGCCGCGGCCTGGTTTCAAGCTGTCGGACCTGGCCGGCCTCAAGCTCGGCACGGTGAGCGAAGTGCCCACCCCCTGGTGGACCCTGCAGGACGACATCCGCCGCGCGGGACTCGACCCCGCGAGCATTGCGCGTGTCACCGACCAGCCCATGGCCGCCAATGCCGCCGCCGTGCTGGAAGGGCGCCTCGATGCGGCGCAGCTCTTCGAGCCTTTCGCGAGCCAGATGGAGCGCGACGGCACCGGCCATGTCTGGCATGCGGCGGCCAGCCGTGGCCCGACCAGCTACACCACCTACTACTCGACCGCGGCCAACATCGCGGAATACGCGCCCGAGTTCCGCGCGATGATCCGCGCCCTGGCCGCGACGCAGCGCTGGTTCATGGCGGCCACGCCGGAGGAGATCGCCGCCACCATTGGCGCCTTTTTCCCCGGGATGGAGCCGGGCCTGCTCGCCGCCTGCATCGCGCGCTACCGCGGCCTTGGCATCTGGACGGAAGACCCGCATTTCCCGCCCGAGCCGTGGAACCGGCTGGAATCGGCGATGCTCAGCGCCGGTGCCATCCGGCGCGCGCCCGGCTATGCACATTGCGTGGATGACGCCATCGTGACGGCGGCGCTGCAAGACTGAATTCCCTCGGGAGGGGACCATGTCCAAGACGATGTTCGACAAGATCTGGGACCGGCATGTCATCGCCGATCTCGGCGAAGGCTGGTCGCTGCTCTATCTCGACCGCATCCTTGTCCATGATCTGAGCGGCGGCCGCGCCATGGCGGAACTGGCCGAGGCCGGGCGCCACGTGGCCGAGCCGAAGAAGGTCTTCGCCACGCCGGACCACGCCGTCTCCTCCGCGCCCGGCCGCACGGCCGCCAGCTATCCGAAGGGCGAACGCCTCATCAACTCGCTGCGCGAACGCTGCGCCGCCGAGGGTGTTCGCATGTTCGACCTGAACAAGCCCGGCAATGGCATCGTCCATGTCATCGCGCCCGAACTCGGCATCGTCCTGCCCGGCCTGACGCTCGCCTGCGGCGACAGCCACACCTGCACCAATGGCGGCGTGGGGGCCATGGCCTTCGGCATCGGCGCCAGCGAGTTGGGTCATGCGCTCGCCACGCAGACCCTGCCGCAGCGCCGCCCCGGCACCTTCCGTATCCGCTTCGAGGGCGAGCGCCCGCCCGGCGTGACGGCGAAGGACATGATCCTCGCCGCCATCGGCCGCTTCAGCGCCGCGGCCGGCACCGGCATGGCGATGGAATATGCGGGCAGCGCGGTGCGCGCGCTCTCGATGGAGGAGCGCCTCACGCTCTGCAATCTCTCCATCGAGATGGGCGCCAAGGTCGGCATGGTGGCGCCGGATGAGGTCACCTTCGAATACCTGGCCGGCCGCGAATACGCGCCCAAGGGTGCCGCCTGGGAGGCCGCCTTGCGCGACTGGCGTGCACTCCCCTCCGACCCCGGCGCGACATTCACCCGCGACGAGGTGATCGAGATGCGCGACATCGCGCCGCAGATCACCTGGGGCACCAGCCCCGAGCAGGTTTCCGCCGTCACCGGCCATGTGCCCGACCCGCGCGAGGCGCCGAGCGACGCGAAGCGCGCCGCCTGGGAGGCCGCGCTGGACTATATGGGCCTTCAGCCCGGCCAGAAGCTGGAAGGCACGCGGGTGGACTGGGTCTTCATCGGCTCCTGCACCAATTCCCGCCTCTCCGATCTGCGCGCCGCGGCCGACGTGCTGAAGGGCCGCAAGAAGGCGGATCACGTCACCGCCTGGGTGGTGCCGGGCAGCGAGACGGTGAAGGCCGAGGCCGAAGCCGAGGGGCTGCATCTGCGCTTCCGCGAGGCGGGCTTCGAATGGCGCGAGCCGGGCTGCGCCCTCTGCGTCGCCGCCAATGGGGAGTCCGTGCCGGATGGCGCGCGCTGCGTCTC
Source organism: Sediminicoccus rosea (assembly GCF_033547095.1). Taxonomy (NCBI): domain Bacteria; kingdom Pseudomonadati; phylum Pseudomonadota; class Alphaproteobacteria; order Acetobacterales; family Roseomonadaceae; genus Sediminicoccus; species Sediminicoccus rosea. Next base: position 2,442,622 of record NZ_CP137852.1, read on the forward strand.
CACCTCCAACCGCAATTTCGTGGGGCGGCAGGGCACGGGCGCGCGCACGCACCTGGCTTCGCCCGCCATGGCCGCCGCCGCGGCGCTGGCCGGCGCCATCGTGGATGTGAGGAGCTTCTGAGATGGAAAACTTCCAATCCGTCACCGGCTGCGCCATCCCGCTGATGGAGGCCAATGTGGACACGGATGTGATCATCCCGATCCAGCGCCTCGTCGGCACCGGCCGCCAGGGCCTCGGCCAGCATGCCTTCGAGCGCCGCCGCTATTTGCCCGATGGCGCCGACAACCCTGACTTCATCCCGAACAGGGCGCCCTATCGCGAAAGCCCCATCCTGCTGGCGGCGGAAAACTTCGGCTGCGGCTCCTCGCGCGAGGGCGCGGTCTGGGCGCTGATGGGCATGGGCGTGCGCTGCGTGATCGCGCCCAGCTTCGGCGACATCTTCTTCTCCAACTGCTTCCAGAATGGGCTCCTGCCCGTGCGCCTGCCGATCGAGGTGATCCGCCGCATCGCGGAGGAGACCGAGGCCAGCCCCGGCAATGCCCGAACGACCGTCGATCTCGAGCGCCAGGTGGTCATCACCCCCTCGGGCGAGGCGATCCCCTTCACCGTGGACCAGCGCAAGCGCGAGGCCATGCTGAACGGCCTCGACGACATCGCGCTCACGCTGAAGCACGCGGACGCCATCGAGGCCTGGAAGGCGCGCGACAAGGCCGCGCGCGGCTGGGCCTGGGACTCCGTCGCATGAAGGTGGTCGTCCTGCCCGGCGATGGCGTGGGCCCCGAGGTCACGGAACAGGCTGTGCGCGTGCTGCGCTGGTTCGCCCAGCATCGCGGCCTCGACCTCACCCTGGTCGAGCGCGATTTCGGCATCGTGAACTGGCACAAGCACGGCACGCTGATGCCGGACGAGACCTGGGCGCAGATCGAGGGCGCCGACGCCATCCTCTTCGGCGCCACCGGCTCCATTGACCAACAGGGCGTGGTGCCGCCGGAGGAGCGCCGCAAGGGCTCACTGCTCCGCATGCGCAAGGCGCTCGATCTCTTCGCCAACCTCCGCCCCGTGCGGATGCCGCCGGCGCTGACGGAAGCGAGCCCCTACAAGCCGCGCATCACCGCGGGCGTGGATCTCTGCTTCGTGCGCGAACTGACGGCGGGGATGTATTTCGGCACGCCGCGCGGCGTGGAGACGCTGCCCGACGGATCACGGCGTGGCATCAACACGCACAGCTACACCGAGGCCGAGATCGCCCGCGCGGCGCGCTTCGCCTTCCAGCTCGCGCGCACGCGCCGCAACCATGTGACCAGCGTGGACAAGGCCAATGTGATGGAGGCGGGCGCCCTGTGGCGCGAGGTGGTCGGCAGGATCCACCGCGAGGAATTCCCCGATGTGGGCTTCGAGAACATGCTGGCCGACAATTGCGCCATCCAGCTCGCCCGCGCGCCCACGCGCTTCGACGTCCTGGTCACGGACAACCTGTTCGGCGACCTGTTGAGCGATGCAGCCGGCGCCATCATCGGCTCGCTCGGCATGCTGCCCTCGGCCTCGCTCTCCGCGCCCGATGCCGCGGGCCGGCGCCGTGCGCTCTACGAGCCAATCCATGGTTCGGCGCCGGACATCGCGGGGCAGGGGATCGCCAATCCGCTCGGCGCCATCCTCTCCGTCGCGCTTCTGCTGCGCTGGAGTGCGGGGCGGCCGGCCGATGCGGATCACCTGGAGGCGGCGGTGGCGGCGGCCCTGGCCCGCGGCGCCCGCACCGGCGACATCGCCGCCCCTGGCGAGGCGGTGATCGGCACCTCCGCCATGGGCGACGCCGTCCTGGCCGCCCTCGCGGCCTAGCCGGTGGGGTCTGGGGCCCATGGCCCCAGCCGCCGGAGGGCCTTTCCCCTTAGTCGGCGGCCCCGATCACCACCGCCACATTCTGCCCGCCAAACCCGAAGCTGTTGGACAGCGCCGCACGGAAGGCGTGCGGCCGCGCGACGGGGATGGTGTCCACGCCGAGATCAGGGTCCACATCCGCCTGGTTGATCGTGGGCGGCAGCATCTGGTGGCGGAGCGCGAGCAGGCAGATCCCCGCCTCGATCGCGCCCGCGGCCGAGAGCGTGTGGCCGATCATGGATTTGGTGGAACCCACGGGCGGCGGTGGCAATTCGCCGAAGAGGGCGCGCACCGCCATCGCCTCCATCTTATCGTTCTCGGGCGTCGAGGTGCCATGCGCGTTGACGTAGCCGATCTCGCCAGGCGAGAGGCCCGCATCATCCAGCGCGCGCTGCATGCAGCGGATGATGGCCGAGCCATCGGGCGCCGATCGGGTGCGGTGGAAGGTGTCCGCCGCTTCGCCGGCACCCAGCACGTAGCCGAGGATGGTCGCGCCCCGCGCGCGGGCATGCTCCTCATCCTCCAGGATGAGCGCGCCCGCGCCATCGGCCATGACGAAGCCATCGCGCGAGAGCGTGAAGGGACGGGAGGCGCCCTCGGGGTCGTCATTGCGCGTGGACAGCGCCTGGAGCAGGCCGAAGCGGATCAGCGTCTCGGGCTGCAGGCTCGCCTCGCTGCCTGCGGCGATCGCCATCTTCGCCTCGCCACGGCGGATCGCTTCCAGCGCCAGCTGGATGGCCGAGGCGCCGGAGGCGCAGGCGGTGGTGACCACCTGCGGGACGCCCCTGGTGCCGAAGCGCTCGGCGATGCGGGTGGCGGCACCGCCGAAGAGGAACTCCTCATACAGTGCCTGCTGGCCGGTGGCCGACGCGATCAGCGCGGGATAGGTCGTGCCGCTGAAGCTCGCGCGCTGCGGCCATTCGATCTCGACCGGCGGCATGCCGATGCAGAGCGGCCCGTCGAAGGGGGCGGCGAGGCCCGCCTGGGCCAGCGCCTCACCCACCGCGGCCTCGCCCAGGCGCTGGGCGCGGGCGGAGACGGAGAGCGGCAGGCCGGGCTGGTCCTCGGGCAGGTCCACGCAGCCGGCGATGCTGGCGCGCATGCCGGTCGTGTCGAAGCGGGTGATGCGACGGATGCCCGAACGGCCGGCGACCAGGGCCGCCCAATTCGCCTCGGCGCCGAAGCCGAGCGCGGTCACCATGCCAAGCCCGGTGATGGCGGTGCGCTTGTTCATGGGGGCGCCTCCAGCAGGGCCACGGCCTCGCCGCGCCATTGTCCGGCACCGGTCACGAGGACCTGCTTCGCGCGCCCCTCCGCGATGGCGATGGCGCCGAGCGCGACACCGGCGGGGAAGGCGGGCTCCACCAGATGGCCCAGGATGTCGGCCGAGAAGAGGTCGGGCGTCACGCCAAGCGCCGCGAGTTCGTCCCGCGTCGCGGCCTCGGCGCCGCTGGCGGTGGAGATGACGAGGCAGCCGGGCTGGCGCGCGGGCGTGGCGGCCAGCAGGGCCGAGAGGCGCGCCACGCGGCCCTCGGGCCGGCCCTGGTCGGTCGCGACATGGCGCAGGATGGCCTGGGGCTTCGCGGCCCGCTCCAGCGGCTCCAGCGTCAGGAAGGCGCCGGCGCTGCCGAAGACCATGCCGCGCCGCTCGGGCAGGGGCACCCAGGGTCCGGCATGCAGCACGCCGCCCATGGCGAAGAGCAGCAGCACCTCCGGCCGCTCGGAGATGAAGGCGCCGCCCACCAGGCAGAGGTCGGAGGTCGCGGTCGCCACGCGCGCGGCGGCGACGCGCAGCGCCTCGGCGCCCGAGATCTCCTCGCCCAGGAAGGTGCGCGAGGAGCCGGCCACGTTGTGGACGATGGAGATGGAGCCCGCCATCAGGTTGGAAAGCTGCGCCAGGAAGAGCGTGGGGCGCAGCCCGTCCAGCAGCATGCGGTGGCGTTCCACCTCGCCGGGCGCGGCGGTCAGGATCTGCTCGTCCAGCTTCCAGTCGCGCTCGCCGCCGCCGGCCGCCACCAGCAGGTCCATCTCCGCGACGCGCTCGCGCAGCCCGCCATCGTCAATGGCGAGGCCGGCGGCATAGACGCCCAGGCGCTGCCACTGCTCCATCTGGCGCATCTCGCGGCGCGGGATCGCGGCCTCGAAGGGCAGGGCGGGCAGGGGGTGCACCGGATGGGGGGCGAAGCGCAGCTCGTCCAGGACGGGCGGCGCGCCGCCGAGCAGGGCGGCATGCACGGCCCGCCCCTCGCCATGCGAGGAAGCGATGCCGATGCCGGTGATGGCGACCGGGCGCATCATGCCGCAAGCCCGATCACGGCGGCGCGGGCGCGCACGGCGGCTTCAAGCTCGGGCGCCGGGAAGGGCAGGGTCTGCAGCCGGAGCGTCGCCTCGGCGACCTTGCGGCCGGCCTCGCTCAGCACGCCGCGCAGCTCGGCATAGCCCGAGCTCTCCTGCAGCAGTTCGACCGCGATGGTCAGCGCGGCGCCCGGTTTCACCATGCCGCGCATCTTGGCCTCGCGTGTCTGCGCCAGCAGCGCCATGCGGGTGAAGCCGCTGCGCGCCACCATCAGCCAGCCGCTGGCCTGGGCCATGGCCTCGATCATGAGCACGCCGGGCAGGATGGGAAAGCCGGGGAAATGGCCCTCGAAGACCGGGCTCGCCTCGGGCACGCGCGCCTCGGCGGTGAGTGTCGTCGCGTCATGCGCCAGCACCCGGTCCACCATCTCGAAATACTCGAGGCGCAAGGCCCTCAGCCCTGCTTGGCCGCGACCAGCTCGTCGATGCGATCGCACAGCGCGCCGAGGACGAAGAACTGCTCGGCCGGGGCCTTGCCGCTGTTCACCTGCTCGGTCCAGGCCTCGACAGGGACCTTCACGCCGAAGCGCTTGTCGATCTCGAAGACGATGTCGAGGAAGTCGAGGCTGTCGATGCCGAGGTCGTTGATGACATGGGCCTGGGGCGTGATCTTCGCCCGGTCCACGCTCGCGGTCTCCGCGATGATGTCGGCGATGGTCTCGAAGGTCTGGGCAGACGCGGCCGGGGACATGGCGGCGGACTCCGTAGGGATGATGGATTGGCAGGCGGTTTGGCGCGGATGGCCGCCAATGTCCAGCCGGGCGGGGCTGCAGAGGGGGCCGGGTGGCCGCTCAGGCGGCGACGCGGGCGGCCGCCAGGAAGTTCTTCAGGATCGCATGCCCATGCTCCGAGGCGATGCTCTCCGGGTGGAACTGCACGCCATGGATGGGCAGTTCCCGGTGGGAAAGCCCCATGATCAGCCCATCCTCCGTCTCCGCGGTGATCTCGAGCTCGGCCGGCAGGCTCGATCGCTCGACGATCAGCGAGTGGTAGCGGGTCGCGCGGAACGGCGAGGGCAGGCCCGCGAAGACGCCGCGCCCCTCATGCAGCACATCCCAGACCTTGCCATGCACCGGCTCGGGCGCGCGGATGACGTTGCCGCCGAAATTCTGGCCGATCGCCTGGTGGCCGAGGCAGACGCCCATCAGCGGCAGCTTCGCCTCGGCGCAGGCGGCGATGAGGGGAAGGCAGATCCCGGCCTCGTTCGGCGTGCAGGGGCCGGGCGAGAGCATCACCGCATCCGGCCGCATGGCGAACACGTCCTGCACGGTCAGCGCGTCATTGCGGCGCACCACCGGCTCCACCCCCAGATCGCCCAGGAAGTGGTAGAGGTTGAAGGTGAAGCTGTCGTAATTGTCGATGAGCAGGAGCATGCGGGCAAACTGCCCGCCCGGCCCCGCTTGCGTCAACCTCGCGCATGATCCGCGCGGCCGGAGGCCTCAGCCCGCGGGCCGGTCCTGCCGGATGGCGATGCAGTTCGGATCCCCGAGCGGGCAGGCGACGATATAGACGCCCCGCTGGCCGCAGCCCGCGACACCCACCGTATATTCGGCGCGATCCACCGCGCGGCGCAGATCCTCGGGGATGACGACGCGGCTGGAGAGCACGCTGCCGCTCGCGGCCGGGCAGTTCATCTCGAAGCGCGCCCGCGCCTCGGCCGTGCGGATCGCCGCCGCGTCGCCGCCCGCCAGCAGCTGGTCGGTGGATTGGCAGGCGGCAAGGCCGAGAAGCAGGGCGAGGGGGGCGAGGCGACGCATGGGAAGGGCCCTTTCGGAGGTCTGATGCCGGATCATCCGCCCGGCTTACGCGGGGCGCAATCCCGCCTCGGCCTCCATCTGGCGAAGCGCCACGCGCGCGGCGCCACGGGCGTGGCGATCCTCGCCGGCCTCGGCCCCGGTTTGCCGCGCCAGGGCCTTGGCGGCCAGCATCTCCGGCAGGCCGAAGCGGGCCAGCAGCGCCTGGAAGGCCGCATGCCGCGCCACGTCGAAGGCGCGCGGCTCCAGCATCGGCGTGCGCAGCGGATGGGCGGGGAAGATGTCGAGCACGCTCACCCAGCCCTCGGGGATGGGGCTGGTCGCCGCATGGGCGCGGCCGGTCGCAAGCAGCTTGGGCAGGAGATGCGTGTGCGGCCCCTCGGGCGAGCGGCCATCGGGCGGCGGGATGGGCTGGAACACCTCGATCCGCGCGAGCTTGGAGACGAAGACGCGGTGCGGCGAGGCATGGATGATCGCCATGCCGGCCGGGTTGGCCGGGTCCAGCAGGGGCATGCCGCAGGCATCGCGCAGCACGCGGATCAGCGCGGGGTCCGCGGTGCGGACGCAGGCGCGCAGATGCGGGAAGCCCACGCCCATGTCGAACAGCTCTGCCGTGCGGTCCTCCTCGCGCAGCGCCTGGTTGTCGGGGCCGAGCTCGGTGACGACGGCATTCCCGCCGATGGCCGCTTCCTCCTCCGGCAGGATCAGCGCGGCCGCCTGCTTCCAGAGGCGCGGATCGGTGGAGGGCTCCTCCCAGGCGATGAGGCGCGGCTCGGCCCGGTTCAGCCGGATGGCGACGCCGCCGCGCGCCGTGAGGCGGCCGAGCGGCGTGGCCATCACCGGCTCATCCGCATCGCGGATGAATTCGCCGATCGCACCCAGCACGCCGATGGCGAAGCCGGTCTCGGGCTCGTTCAGGAGGTCGGTCAGGGCGTCTTGCATGGGCGCATGCTGGCGCGCCCAAGCGGCCTGGACAAGCCGCGCCTAGCGGCCCCCGGCCGCGAAGCGCACCGCTTCCTCGGCGGCGCGGAACAGCGCCTTGGCCTTCTGGATGCATTCCTCATGCTCGGCCCGCGGGTCGCTGTCGGCCACCACGCCGGCGCCGGCCTGGACGTGCAGCACGCCCTCCTTCACCAGCGCGGTCCGCAGCGCGATGCAGACATCCATGTTGCCATCCACGCCGAAATAGCCAAGGCCGCCGGCATAGAGGCCGCGCCGCGAGGGCTCCAGCTCCTCGATGATCTCCATCGCGCGCACCTTGGGCGCGCCCGAGAGCGTGCCGGCCGGGAAGCCCGCCTGCAGCGCATCCAGCGCGGAAAGCCCCTGGCGCAGCCGCCCGCGCACCTCGGAGGCGATGTGCATCACCTGCGAATAGCGCTCGATGCGGAACTGCGCCGTCACCTTCACCGTGCCGATGGCGGCGACGCGGCCCACATCGTTGCGGCCGAGGTCAAGCAGCATCAGATGCTCGGCGCGCTCCTTCGGATCGGCCAGCAGCTCGGCCTCCAGCGCCAGGTCCTCCTCCGGCGTGGCGCCGCGGCGACGGGTGCCAGCGAGCGGACGGATGGTAACTTCCCCCTCCTTCACGCTCACCAGGATCTCGGGCGAGGCGCCGACCGTGGCAAAGCCACCGAAATCGAAGAAGGTCAGGTAGGGGGCCGGATTGATCCGGCGCAGCGCGCGATAGAGCGCGAAGGGCGGCAGCGCGAAAGGCGCCGAGAAACGCTGGCTCGGCACGATCTGGAAGGCATCGCCCGCGCGGATGTATTCGCGGGCGCGCTCGACCGCCGCCATGTAGCCCTCGGCCGTGAAGTTGGAGGCGGGGGCGGGCGGGCTGGGCAGCCGGGCGGGCGGCGCCGGGCGGGGCAGGGGGCGGTCCAGCGCCACCTCCGCCTCGTCCAGGCGGGATTGCGCCAGCGCCCAGGCGGCCTCGGCCTCCAGGCCGCAATCGGCCCAGACGGGCGTCACCAGCGTCAGCGCGTCGCGCACATGGTCGAAGACGGCGACCAGGGTGGGACGGATCATCACCGCCTCGGGGATGCCGAGCACATCGGGCTTGGTGGCCGGCAGGCGCTCCATCTGGCGCACCATGTCATAGCCGAGATAGCCGAAGAGGCCGGCCGCGATGGGCGGGAGCCCGGGCGGCAGCGTGGTGCGGATGGCGGCGATGCGCTGGGCCAGCGCCTGCAGCGGTGGCAGGGCCTCGGGCTCGAAGGCATGGGGCGCGGCGAGCGCCTGGGTGTTGCACTCGGCCTTGCCGTCCCGGCAGCGCCAGATCAGGTCGGGCGCCATGCCGATGGCCGAGAAGCGGCCGCGCGCGGCCCCGCCCTCGACGCTCTCCAGCAGGAAGGAATGCGGCTGCCCGTGGGCGAGCTTGAGGAAGCTGCCGACGGGTGTCTCGAGGTCGGCCACGCGTTCGCGCCAGAGGAGCTGGGATTGCCCGGCCTCGAAGCCCGCGCGGAATTCGGCGAAGCCCGTCACGTCAATTCCCCGCGATCTGGTCGATGAGGCGCGGGTTGATCCGCACATTGGCGCGGGCGCGCAGCGCCGCCTGGTACTGCGTCTCGAAATCCTCGGCCATGGCCTGCGCCGCCTCGCTGCGCAGGGCGGTCAGCGCCGCGCCCGCGCCCGAGAGATCGGCCGGCGTCACGCTCAGCAGCTGCATGACGGCGAAGGATTGCGCGCGCTCGACCATGGTGGTGGCGTTGGGCGCCAACTCGAAGACCGGGGCCAGCAGGTCGCGCGGCATGGGGTTGCCGCCGCCCGGCTCGCGCGGGAAGGGGCCAAGTTCCTCGGCCTTGATCCCGGCGGCCTCGGCGGCCGCGGCGAGCGTCTGCCCCGCGCGGGTCGCGGCGAGCAGGGCAGCCGCGCGCTCCTCCTGCCAGCGGCGGCGGGCATCGGCCAGGAAGCCGGCGACGACCTGCTCCCGGACCGTGTCCAAGGGGCGCAAGGCGGGCGGCGTGATCTCGCGGACATCCATGGCGATGAAGCCCCATTCGCCTTCCTGCAGCCGGGGCGGCGCGCCGCGCTCGGCGGCGAAGATGGCGCGCAGCACGGCCGGGCGCACGGTGGCGGCCACGGGCAGCGCCACCTCGGTGCCATCCGGCGCGCGGCCCGTCGCGTCCAGTCGCGCCTCGACATAGCCGAGCGAGTAGCGGCGCGCCGCCTCGGCCAGGCTGGCGCCGCCGGCCAGCGCATCCTCGACGCGGTTCACCCGCTCGAAGGCGAGATCGGCGGCGCGCTCGGCCTGGATCTCGGCGCGCAGCTCGTCGCGCACCTCATCCAGGCTGCGCTGGGCGCCGGCCTCGACGGTGCCGACGCGCAGCACATGCCAGCCGAAGGGCGTGCGGACGGGGGCGGAGACATCACCGGGCGTGAGCGCGAAGGCGGCATCCGCCAGCGCGGGCAGCGGCAGGTCGGCCCGGCTGGAGAGGCCGAGTGCCGTCGCCATGCCGCCGGCCGCCTGGGCCGCCTGCTCGATCGCGGCGAAATCGGCGGCCTGGCGCCAGGCGGTGGCGATGGCCTGGGCCGCCGCCTCGTCCTGCATCACGGCCTGGAAGACCTCGCGCTTCTCCGGCGTTTCGTAGCGGGCGCGGTTGGCGGCGTAGCCGTCCTCGATGTCGCGCTCGCTGACCTCGATCTCGCCCATCAGGCGCGCGGCGTTGAGCGTCGCCAGCGCCACGTCCCGGTATTCGGGGGTGGAGAAGAGGCGGGCATTGTTCTCGTGGTAGCGGACGAGCTGCGCCTCGGTCGGCGGCTCGGGCTCGGGCGCCTCGGCGAAGGGGAGTTCCACCAGCATGGCGGTCCGGCGCTCCAGCGCCCAGGCCAGCATGCGTAGGCCCAGCGCCTCGGGCGCGGCCGCGCCGGCGCGCACCGCGCCGGCCAGCTGCTGGCGGCCGAGATCGGTGCGCAGCAGATCGAGGAAGCGCGCCTCCGTCATCTCGTTGCTGCGGAGGAAATTGTTGAAGACCTCGCGCGAGAAGCGGCCATCCAGGCCGGCGAAGCCGGGAATCTGGAAGATGTAGTCCCGCACCACGTCATCCGGCACCGCGATGCGCATGCGGGCCTGCTCCTGGCGCAGCACGCGGTCGAGGACGAGGCCTTCCAGCGCCTGCTCGGCCACCGCGCGGCGGATGCGGGCATCCATCTCCATGCGGCCCTGCAATTGGCGCTGGATGCGTTGCAGCTCGCGCCGCGCCGCCTCCTGTGCTTCCTCGACCTCGATCGCGTCGTCGCCCACGCGGGCCACGGCGGTGTCGCGCCCGATGTTGCGCAGCATGTCCTCGATCCCCCAGACCGCGAAGGAGAGGATCAGCAGGACGAAGAGGAGCTTGGCGAACCAGGTGCCGGCCAGCCGGCGCATTGCGGTGATCATGCAGAGGCGAATAGCGGTTTGCCGGGCGGTTGCCAAACGCGGGCGGTTTCTGTCCAATGGGTGGAAGTCAAGAAGAGCAAAGCCATGACACCCGGGATTCGACCGCTCATTGCGGGCAATTGGAAGATGAACGGCAACCAGCGCGAGGCCGCCCGGCTGGCGGAGGCCCTCAGGGGCGGCGCGGAGAACGCCGATCTCCTCATCTGCCCGCCCTTCGTCCACATCCACCAGGTCGCGGCACTGATGCTGGGCAGCCGCGTCGCCGTGGGCGCGCAGGACTGCCACGCGGCCCATCACGGCGCCCATACCGGCGATGTGAGCGCGGCCATGCTGCGCGACGTGGGGGCCACGCATGTCATCCTCGGCCATTCGGAGCGCCGGACCAACCACGGCGAGAACGACGCCGCGGTGCTCGCCAAGACCGAGGCGGCGCTGACGGCGGGCCTCATCCCCATCATCTGCGTGGGCGAGACCGAGGCGGAGCGCCTTTCGGGCCTCGCCGATTCGGTCGTGGAGAAGCAGCTGGGGGGCTCGATCCCCTATGGCTTCATCACCGCGGGCGGGATCGTGGCCTATGAGCCGGTCTGGGCCATCGGCACCGGCCGCACGCCGACCGACCGTGACATCGCCGCCATGCACGCCACCATGCGAACCGCCCTGGTGGAGCGCTTCGGCCCCGCCGCGCGGACCACGCGGCTGCTCTATGGCGGTTCGGTGAAGCCTTCCAACGCGGCCGCGATCATGGCCCTGCCGGATGTGGATGGCGCGCTGGTGGGCGGTGCGAGCCTCGTCGCCGAGGATTTCCTCGCCATCGCGGGCGCGGTCCCCGAGTAGCGCCGGGCCGGAAGCCGCTTGCTTCCGGGGGCGCCGGCGCGCCACGCTGCCTCCCAAGACAGGGAGGACAAGCCATGACCGATCGCACCCACGGGGTGAAGCGCCGGGCGCTGCTCGCCGGCGGCGCCAGCCTTGGCCTGGCGCGCCAGGCGGCCGCGCAGCCCGCCGCCAATTGGCCGGACAAGCCCTGGCGCGTGCTGGTGGGCGGGGCGCCGGGCGGTGCGAGCGACATCTTCATGCGCATCCTGGAGCCCAGCCTGCGCGAAAGCCTGGCCCATGGCTTCTGGCTGGACAACCGGCCTGGGGCGGGCGGCATGCTGGCCGCCGAGATCGCCGCCCAGGCGCCGGCCGATGGCTACAACTTCTTCATCAACCACATCGCCAGCAACGGGATCGGGCCGCATCTGCACCGCCGCGCCGGCTTCGAGCCGAACCGCGACCTGACCGGCGTGGCCCGCATCGCCTCCATGCCCAATTGCCTGATCACGCTGCCCTCGCGCGGGTTCAACAGCGTCTCCGACCTCGTCGCCTTCCTCCGCGCCAATCCGCGCGCCGGCACCTTCGGCTCGGCCGGGGTGGGCACCTCGTCCCACCTCAGCGGCGTGATGTTCGGCCAGAGGATCGGCGTGGAACTGACGCATATCCCCTATCGCGGCACGGCGCCCAACATGCAGGCGGTGCTCTCGGGCGAGATCCTCTTCGCCATCGACAATGCCCCCGCCTCGGCCCAGCAGGTGCGCGCGGGCATGCTGAAGGCGCTGGCGGTGAGTTCCGCCACGCGCTGGTCCCAGCTGCCCGATCTGCCGACCATGCAGGAGGCCGGGATCGCCGATTTCGACGTCTCCTCCTGGTACGGGCTGGTGGCGCCGAGCGCCACGGCGCGCCCGGTGATCGAGAAGCTGAGCGGCGCCATCCTGCGGGCGCTGGCCGACCCGGCGACGATCCAGCGCCTGCGCGAATTCGGCGCCGACCCCTGGCCGCTCGGCCCGGCCGAATACAACGCCTTCATGCGGGCGGAGGAGGCGAAATGGGGTCCCATCGTGCGTGCCGCGGGCGCCACGGCGAATTGAGGACAATTGTCCGCTTGTTGCACCGGCTGGGACGCGCCTAGCATCGAGCCGCCCTGAAGGAGCGACCGCGTGATGAGCCTGAAGCGCCGCCATCTCCTGCTCACGCCGCTGGCCATGCCGGCCTTGGCGACGGCCCAGACCGACGAGCCCTGGCCCAGCCGGCCCATCCGCTGCATCGTGCCCTTCCCGGCGGGCGGCGGCACCGACCTCGCGGCGCGGATCGCGACGCGGCGGCTCTCCGAGGCGTTGGGCCAACCCATCGTGATCGAGAACCGGCCCGGCGCGGGCGGCACCATCGGCAGCAACGCGGTGGCCCGCGCGGCGCCTGACGGCTACACCATCGGCGTCGCCACCACGAGCACGCATCCCGTGGCCACCGTGCTGCAGCGCGACGTGCCCTATGATCCCGTCACCTCCTTCACCGCCATCACCATGCTGGGCACCACGCCCTATGTGCTGGTGGCCGGGCGCGCCGTGCCGGCGGGCAACCTGGCGGAATTCCTGGCCCATGCGCGGGCGCGGCCGGGGCAGGTGAGCTATGCCTCGGTGGGGGTGACGACGCTCGGCTACCTGCTGACGCGGCAATTCGAGATGCTGACCGGCATCTCGATGCATCACGTGCCCTATCGCGGCTCCTCGCAGGTCTATCCGGACCTGCTGAACGGCACGGTGGGCGTGCTGCTGGACAATCCGCCCGCCTCGGCCGCCATGGTGCGTGACGGCCAGCTCAAGGCCTTTGCCGTGACCCAGCGCTCCAACCTGCTGCCCGGCGTGCCGACCTTCGAGAGCCTGGGCGTGGCGGGCTTCGACGCCGTCTTCTGGTATGGGCTGGTGGCGCCCGCGGGCCTGCCGCCCGCCATGGCGGCGCGCATGCAGCAGGCGCTGGCCGCGCATTTCCTCACCGATGCCGGCCGCGCGGAGATGCGCGCGAGCGACATCGAGCCCGTCATGTCCGCGCCGGCCGCCTTCGCCGCGAGCATTGCCGCCGATTCCGCCCGCTGGCGGGCGCTGGCCCAGCGCCTCGACATCCGCCCCGAATAGGCCCGAACAGGCCCGAACAGGAGAGACCGCCATGGATGGCATCACCCCGCCCTATCGCGTGAACGAACTGACGCCCGACCCGCGCGTGAGCTTCGACCCCAAGGTGAGCGGCGACTACGTGAAATACGCCCACCGCCTCGCCGCGCGCGGCCTCGTCAACAGCAGCGTGGGCGGCATGGTGATCCGCGTGCCGCATCCGGATTACGAGCAGGGGATCTGCTATGCGAAGCCCCAGGGCATCAGCCTGGAGGAGGTGGAGGTCGAGGACCTGGTCATCACCGACATCCCCTATGGCCGCATCCTGGCGGGGGAACGCGCCACCACCGTCGGCCACCAGATGAACCGCGAGATCCTGCGGCTGCGCCCCGACGTGAACTGCGTGATCCATCTGCATCACGACGAGACCATCGCCTTCCTCGCGGCGGGCTACGAGGAGTTCCGCTCCTTCAGCCTGACCTACGGCTTCCTCATGCAGAAGCCGGCGCACTACCTGCCGGCGAGCATCAACGTCGAGGAGGATGTGGCGCCGATCAAGACCTTCATCCAGGACACCAACTGCATCATCATGCGCCGCCACGGCTTCACGGTGCTGGGCCGCACCCTGTCCGAGGCCTATCACCGCACCTGCGTGCTGGTGAGCGAGGTGAAGCGCAACATCATCGTCGAGACGCTCTGCGCCGTGAACGGCAAGACGCCCGAATACATCTCGGACGAGGACCTGGCGAAGATGGGAACCTATGGCGACAAGGTGATGTATCCGGAGCTGATCAAGCGGGCCTAGCGCCCGATCGCCCCCGGTGGCGACCTCGGGGACATGCATCCGCCCCTCAGTCCTTCCCGCGGGCCCGGCGTGGCCTGGTCCGCGCCTCGCATCCGACAGCTTCCTCAGACCTGCGATCGGTTTTCGCCCGTGCGGCCTGGCCGGCGCGGTGACCTGCGGCGGGCGGACAACCCTGCCGCGACGGGAAAGTCCGACCCTCGCGGGAGGGAATTCCTAACGCGGTTGAATCGAATTTTCACTTAGGTTTGCCCAAGGTTGCAGCAAATATAAATATTAGAAAACGCTGATAACATCATGAATGTCTTGTGAATCGGGTCTCAAACCACAGGTATAACAATTCCATAGAATATAAAATAATGAAAAAAAGCGGAGAAAAAGCCTAAATTCGCTTGCGTCATGCGACGGAAAACGCATTCTTCTCTCATAGGTTGTGTTTTTTCCCAGGAGGCGTTGTCATGGTTGCGGGGGCGCGGCGCAGGCAGGATGAGAGACTGGACCATCAGGTCCGGCAAAGCCTTGGCCAATGGCCCCAGCGCCCGCCCGGCCTCGAACCTTCCTTCAAGCAGCCGGGAACCTGGCTGCGCGCCCGGCCCGACCTCGAGCGCAAGGTGACCCAGCCCTACCTGAAATTCCCGGGGGCCGACCGGCTGAAGACCCTGCCCGATGGCCTCTATCTCCATTTCAGCACCAAGGCGGCCGAGCCCTATGTGGACATCCTCTGCATCGAGGCCTGCGGCACCTACCAGAACCTGCTCGACAAGCGCTCGCGCTTCGCGCCCAGCACCGGCTCGCTGCTCGCCGTCTGCCCGGTCGAATGGCTGCTGCAGCCCGGCATGCCCGGCAACAACATCCCGCGCTGGCGGCTGATCCGCATGCTCAGGGCCGAGCCGCGGGCCGACCTCGTGCTGCCCGTGCGCGATGCGCGCGTGCTCTTCGCGCTGAAGCCCAGCCACTTCCGCGGCTTCATGGCGACGCAGACCGCCCATGCGCACGAATTCTTCTGTCCGATGGACGTGCTGACGGCCGAGGATGGCGCGAAGAACCCGGCGCTGCGCGCGCTGCTCGCCCGTGCCTCCTCCGCCGCCAACTACATGGAAGTCCCTGAGGGCCCGAGCGGCGCGGGCCCCGCGCGCGCCTCCCGCGCGGCCCAGGGCTGATCCGCCTCAGCCCGGCTCGGGCGGCAGGGCGAAGGGCCAGGCCTCGTGGCCCGGCCGGTAGTTGCGGTTGTTGATGGACGCGTTGCGGTTCACCAGCGGCCGGGCATAGAGCGGATGGGTCATGCTCCGCACCTCGTGCTCCACGCGGAACAGCGCCACGCCCGTCCCGGGGTCCACGATGTCGAGGAAGCGATACTGCCAGGGGTTGCTTTCCTCGCTGATCAGCCCGGCCTGCTTCAGGCGCGCATGCGGCCCGCCGAAATCCGCCAGCGTGATCTGGATGTGGTGGCCGTCATAGTCGGGCTGCGGCGCATCCGTCTCGCGGAAGACGAGGTATTGCCCATTGGCGACCAGCGCGCGCGCAACACCGCCCTCCGCCGTGGCGGGGGCCTGCAGGATCTCGCGGTAGAAGCGCGCGATGCCGGGCGTGGTGCCGGCCGGCACGTCGAACTCCACATAGGGCATGCCGAGGCTGATCGCCCCGAAGCGCGCCGCATCCGGCGCATGCACGCGGATGCGGTTGCCCCAGGGGCAGATGGTCTCCACCGCATCCTCCGTCTCGCGGAAGGCGAAGCGCGTGCCCTCGAGGTTCCGGCGCTGGCCGGCCAGCCGCCGGAGCAGCGCCGCGCGGTCGGGCAGCACCAGCGCGGTGGTGCCGCGCAGCACCTGCGGCGCGCCGGAGGGCAGGTGGAACTGGCTGATGCCCACATTGGCCCACATGTTGTCCGTGCCGGTCATCAGATAGGGGTCGCGCGTCAGGCCGAGCCCGCTGATGTAGAAATTCGTGGCCGCGATCTGGTCCGGCACGCGGATGTTCACATGCTGCAGCTCGACCACATGGCCCAGGGACTCGGCGTGCCGGTCATAGGCCTCGTTGGTCGCGGCCCTGTTCATCGAGGGCTGGTTCATCGCGCATTCTCCCTTTGCGCCAAGCTTCGCGCGGCCCCGCCCGCATCACAAGCGCCCTCGACACATGCGCCGCGCGGGCGGAAAACTCCATCCGCCGCGCCAGGGGAGATTCGGGATGCGCATGCTGGGTGTGCTGGGGGGAATGGGGCCGCTCGCCTCGGCCGAATTCATGAAGGCGCTGACGCTCGAAACTCCCGCCGAGCGCGACCAGGACCATGTGCCCGCCATCCTCTGGTCCGACCCGCGCGTGCCCGACCGCACCGCCGCCCGCAAGCATGGTGGCGAGGACCCGCTGCCCTGGCTGCTGCGCGGCATCCGCGGGCTGGAGGCGGCGGGCTGCGGCGCCATCGCCATTCCCTGCAACACGGCGCATGGCTGGTTCGCCGAGATGCAGGCCGCGACATCGCTGCCCATCCTGCACATCGTGGACGCGGCGGCGGCCGATCTGCGCCGGCAAGGCGTCACCTCGGGCCGCATCGGGCTGATGGGGACCACGGCGACGCTCGACATGCGCCTCTACCAGGAGCGGCTCGGCATCGAATGCATCACGCCTGGCGATGCGCTGATGCAAAGCCACGTCATGCCCGCCGTCGGCCTCGTGAAGGCCAATCGCGTGGCGGAGGCCTATGCCCCGCTGGCCGAGGTCGCGCGCCGGCTTCGGGCCGAGGGGGCGGATGCCGTCGTGCTCGGCTGCACCGAGATTCCGCTCGGCGTGGCGGCTGGCCCCGCGCTCGAATTCCCCGTGGTGGACACGGTGGCCGCACTGGCCCGCGCCGCGATCGCCTGGGCGCTTGCCGAGCGGGATCGCGCTGGCTAACCCTTCGCCGCCATTCCATCCAGCCATTCAAAAAGGGAACGCCCGATGAGTCAGGCCCAGCATTTCCACAACCTCGCCGATGTCACGCAGGGCATCGCGCGCGAATTGGCGCCGGGTGTGACCACGCGCATCTTCCCGGGCGAGCATGCCATGCTCTCCGTCGTCACCATCGCGCCCAATGGCGAGGGCACGCTGCACGCGCACCCCGAGGAACAATGGGGCGTCTGCCTGGAAGGCAGCGCGATCCGCATCCAGGGCGGCGAGGAGATCCCGGTGAAGAAGGGCGATTTCTGGCGCACGCCGGGCGGCATTCCGCACACCATGCGCGCCGGCCCCGAGGGCTGCCAGGTGCTGGACATCTTCGCGCCGCCGCGCGACGCCTACCGCGTGGCCGGCTCGGGTTTCGGGACGACCTGAGCGAATCCTTGGCTTGACGGCCGCTCCGCCGCGCGGCGCAATCAGGTCATCGCATTCCCAGGACCTGACCATGCTGCCCAACCTGACGCGCCGCGCCGCCCTCCTTCTGGGGGCGGCGAGCCTGCCCGCCTGCTCCGCGCTGGAACGCGGCCCCGCCGTCCCGCGCGGGCAGACCGGGCGGGCCACCGTGCTGGGCATTCCCAATGAGCGGTTCTTCCCGGCCCTCGGCACGCGGCCCCTGGTGGCCGAGTTCATGGCGGCGATGGAACGGCGGCACGCGACGCTGGGCATCCCGCCCGGCGGCATGATGCCCGCGCTCGATCTGCTGGCTGTCTCGGGCGGCGGGGATGATGGGGCCTTCGGCGCGGGGCTGCTCACCGGCTGGACGCAGGCCGGCACGCGGCCGGAATTCGCGCTGGTCACCGGCGTCAGCACCGGCGGGCTGATCGCGCCCTTCGCCTTCGTCGGCTCCGACTATGACCCGGCGCTCAGGCGCGTCTACACGCAGAGCACCCTCTCGGACATCCTGATCCAGCGCAGCCTGATCAGCGGCGTGCTGATGGATGGGATGGCCGACACCACGCCGCTCTTCCGCACCATCTCGCGCGAGCTGGACGCGACGATGATCGCGCGCATCGCCGACGGCTACCGCCGCGGCCGCCTGCTGCTGATCGGTACCACCGATCTCGACGCGCAATTGCCGGTGATCTGGAATGTGGGCGCCATCGCGGCGAGCGGCCATCCCGGGGCGCCGGCGCTGATCCACCGGATCATGCTCGCCTCCGCCTCGATCCCCGGCGCCTTCGCGCCCGTCCTGTTCGACGTCACGGTGGATGGCGTGCGGCACCAGGAGCTGCACGTGGATGGCGGCGCCTTCGCGCAGGCCTTCCTCTATCCGGTGGCGGTCACCCAGGCGCGGCGCGCGCGGCTGGCCCGCCGCCAGCCGGTGCAGCCGATCCGCGCCTGGGTCATCCGCAATGCGCGGCTCGATCCCAACTGGGCCGCGACCGACCGGCGGACCATGAGCATCGCCGGCCGAGCGGTGGAGACGATGATCGCCTCCAGCGGCTTCAACGACGTGATGCGCATCTGGTTGAACGCGCAGCGCGATGATGTGGAATACCACCTGGCCTATATCGGCTCGGATTTCGACGTGCCCTACACCACGCCGTTCAACCCGGCCTATATGGGCCCGCTCTTCGAATATGGCCGGGTGCGCGCGGCGCGCGGCTATGACTGGGCGCGCCAGCCGCCGCTGGTGGAGTGAATCAGTCGTCCCCGCACTCGCAGCCCGGGGCGGGGGCGGTGCTCTGCCGCGTCACATGATGATCCACCCATTCGGCGACGAGCCGCCGCGCCTCGGCGATCGAGGCCTCGGGGTGATGGACGCGATACAGCGTGGTGCAGGCCTGGAAGGCGGCCATGTCCGTAGTCCCGACATCGCGGAGCTCGCGATAGGCGGTGACGACGGCGCGCTCGCAACGGCGGGCGATATGGCTGAAATCGCGACCCATGATGCTCTCCAGTTGCGAATCACTCGCAACGCCACGAACGATAGCGACATCTGAACAGGCGTTCAAGTGATGCCGTGGTGGGTCAGCCGGTTTTTCGCGGGATCAGCGCCAGGGCCAGCAGCGGCAGGAGCCCCGCCACCCAGAAGCCGTCCGAGAACCCGGCCAGGAAGGCCTCCGCCGGCGGGGCGCCTGCCGCCAGCGCGGCCCCTTCGCCCGCGCCGAAGACCAGCGTCAGCAGGGAGGCCGCCAGCACCACGCCGAGCGTGCGGGTCAGCAGCGTCAGGCTGCCCGCGACGCCGCGATCCTCCCGCCGCATGATTGCCGTCACCATGTCCGTATAGGCCAGGGTGAAGAGGCCGATGCCGATTCCCTGCGCCAGCAGGCAGGCCAGCAACAGGGCAGGGGGCGTGCCCGGCCCCCAGAAGGCCACCGAGAGCAGTCCGAGCCCCGCCAGCAGCGCGCCGGCCAGCGCCACGCGCGGCCCGCCGCCGAGCCGCCCGCCCAGGGCCGAGCCGAGCATCGCCCCGCCATGCCCGCCCGCCAGCACGAGGCCAAGCCAGAGCGGCGCCAGCCCCGCGACGCGTGTGAGGTAGAAGGGCACCAGCAGCATCACCGCGAAGCCCGCGAGGTTGATGAAGAGGCTGGCCAGGTTCAGCCGCGCGAAGCCCGGCCGGCGGAACAGCCGCAGCTCCAGGATCGGCCGGGCGACGGAAAGGCTGCGCCAGATGAACCCCCCCAGCGCCAGCGCGGCCAGCCCGAAGAGCGGGGGCGAGGCGCGGTTGATCGCCAGCAGCAAGCTCGCCATGCCGAGGGCGAGCAGTGCCGCGCCCCCCGCATCGAAGCTCTCGCGCGCGCCCTCGCGCGGCGGCGGCGTCTCATGGCGCATCCACCAGAGCGCGGCCAGCGCCACCGGCACGCGGATCCAGAACACGGCGGGCCAGCCCCAGAGCTCCACCAGCACCCCGCCCAGCAGCGGCCCGAGGGCCGCACTCGCCGCGAAGCTCGCCGCATAGGCGCCGAGCGCCCGGGCGCGCATCGCCTCGGGATAGAGGCTCGTGGCCAATGCGGCGCCGCAGCCGATGACCAGCGCCGCGCTGATCCCCTGCAGCACGCGCGCGGCCAGCAGCAGCGGGTAGCTCGGCGCCAGCGCGCAGAGCAGCAGGGCCACCGCGCTGGTGATCAGGCCCAGGCGGAACACGCGCGCATGGCCCCAGATGTCGCCGATGCGCCCCACCGCCAGCATCAGGCTGCCATAGGTCAGCACATAGGCGATGATGAGCCACTGGATCGCCGGCAGGGGCAGGGCGAAGGCCGCCGTCACCGCCGGGAAGGCCACGTTCAGCGCGCTGTCGAAGGGCACGACCAGCGTGCCCAGCGCGAGCGGCGCGAGGCGAAGGAGGCTCTGCTCCCTCACCCGTCCAGGCGGATATTGTTGGCGCGCACCACACGCGCCCAGCGCTCGGTCTCGGCCGCGGCGAAATTGGCGAAGCCCTCGCCGGAGACGGCCAGCACGTCCATCCCTTGCTGCTCGACCCGCGCGCGGGTCTCAGGCTCGGCGAGGATCTGCGCGAGCAGCCCGGCCATGCGGTCGCGGATGGGGGCGGGCACGCCGGCGGGCGCGAAGACGGCCCACCAGGTCGGCGCCTCGAAGCCCGCGATGCCCTGCTCCTGGAAGCTCGGCACGCCGGGCAGGTCGCGCCAGGCCGTCGCGGTCGTCACCCCCAGGCCGCGCAGCGCGCCGCTGCGGACATGCGGCCCGCCCACGGGTGCATTGGTGACGAAGAGCGGCACCTGGCCCGCCAGCGCATCGGCCAGCGCGGGCGCGCCGCCCCGATAGGGCACATGCGTCAGCTCCACGCCCGCGAGGTTGCAGAGCTGCACCATCGCCACATGCATCATCGTGCCGACGCCCGCGGTGGCGTAGGTGATGCGCCCCGGCGGCTGCGCGCGGGCGGCGGCCATCAGCGCCTGGAAGCTCGGCCAGGGCGTCGCCGAATGTGCCGTCACCACCAGCGGCCCACGGCCGATCAGCGTGATCGGCGCGAAATCCCGCCGCACGTCATAGGGCAGGTTCATGATGGCGGGCGTGATGACCTGGCTGTCCTGCGCGATCAGCCAGGTGTGGCCATCGGCGCCGGCCCGCGCCACTTCCGCCGCGCCCACCGTGCCGGTCGCTCCCGCGCGGTTCTCCACCACCACGGGCTGGCCGAGCAGCGCCTGCAGCCGCGGTTGCAGCAGCCGGGCGACGATGTCCACCGAACCGCCGGGCGGCCAGCCGACCACGAGCCGGACCGGCCGGCTCGGCCAGGCCTCCTGCGCGCGGGCGACCGAGGGAGCGGCCAAGGGAGCGGCGAGCAGCCCGAGCGTGAGGGCGCGACGTTGCATGCGGGAATTCCTCCTGGATGGCCGGTATGTGTCCGGCTTGTCAGGTCAGCGTGCCGGAAAGGCCCGCGTGCATACAAGCGCTCAATAGCCGATGCGGCGGTCCACCACCTCGCGCATCGGCTGGCCATCGAGGAAGCGGCGCAGATTGTCGGTGAAGAGACCTGCCACCACGCGATCCCGCTCGGGATGCAGGCCGCCGATATGCGGCAGCACCATGATGCCGGGCGTGGTCCAGAAGGGATCGCTCGCGGGCAGGGGCTCGACGCGGAAGACGTCGAGGATGGCGCCCGCGATGCGCTTCTCCGTCACGGCGGCGATCAGGTCGGCATCCACGATGGCGCTGCCGCGGCCGAAGTTCAGCAGCCAGGCGGAGGGCTTCATCCGCGCGAGGCGGGCCGCGTTCATGAAATTGTCGGTCTCGGGCGTGGACGGCAGCAGCAGCAGGACGAAGTCGGCGCGGGCCAGCACCTCATCCGTGCGCTCGGGCGGCAGCACCTCGGCCACATGCGGCATGGGCACCGGGTTGCGCCGCGTGCCGATCACCTCCATCCGCAGCGCCGAGGCGAGGCGCGCCACCTCCGCGCCGATGGCGCCGAGCCCGAGGATGCCGAGCACCTTGCCGTTCAGCGGCATGGTCACGCGGCGCTTCCAAGCGCTGTCCTTCTGCGCCTCGGCGATGGCGGCATAGCCCTTGGCGATGTGGAACAGCCCGCCCAGGATGTTCTCGGGCATGGAATCCGTGTGCGTGCCGCGCGCGCAGGTGAGCGTCAGCCCCTCCGGCAGGTCGGGCAGGGCGAGCCAGCCCTCGACGCCGGCCGTGAGCGATTGGGCCCAGCGCAGGCGCGGCATGCGGGGTAGCAGGCCGGCCGGTGCGCCCCAGCCCAGGATCACTTCCGTCCCCGCCATCTGCGCCTCGGAAGGCTGCGTGGCGCGGCCGAGCGATTCGACGGCGACGCGCGGCTCGAGCCCGGCTGCGGCGATGGCCTCGATGTAGGGGCCGGGCGTGTCGGTCCAGAGCAGGATGCGGGTGCGGTTGGTCATGCGGGGTCTTCCTGGCTGCGTCGCGCCATGCTGCCACCGCCACGCGCTTTCACGAAATGGCAGCAAATCCGTCACGCGGCGGACCCGTCCGCTGACTAGTCAGCCCCGTCGCTGGGCAAGGGGTCGGCATGATCGTCGTGGATGGGGCGCGGGTGATCTACCCGAACGGGACGGAGGCGCTGCAACCCTGCGCGCTGCGCTTCGCGCCGGGGGCCTTCACCGTGCTGCTGGGCGCGTCCGGCGCCGGGAAATCCACCCTGCTGCGGAGCCTGAACGGGCTGGTGCGGCTGAGCGAGGGCCGGATCACCGCCGAGGGGCGGGACATCACCACGGCGCTGCGCTGGCACCGCGCGCGCACCGGCATGATCTTCCAGCAGCACCAGCTCATCGGCCGCCGGACCGTGCTCGCCAATGTGCTGATGGGGCGGCTTGGCCACCACTCGGCGCTGCGGACCCTGCTGCCCTGGAGCCTCGCCGAGAAGCGCCTGGCGCTCACCGCCATCGAGCGCGTGGGCCTGCTGGACTATGCGCTGCGGCGCGCGGACCAGCTCTCGGGTGGGCAGCAGCAGCGCGTGGGCATCGCCCGCGCCCTGGTGCAGCAGCCGAGCACCATCCTGGCCGATGAGCCCGTCGCCTCGCTCGATCCCGCGACGGCCGAGCGCGTCCTGGCGCAGCTGCACGCCATCTGCCGGCAGGACGGGCTGACCGCCATCGTCTCCCTTCATCAGCTCGACCTCGCGCGCCGCTTCGCCGACCGGATCATCGGCATCGCGGGCGGCGCCGTGGTCTTCGACGGCCCGCCCCATGCGCTGGGCGGCGCCGAGACCGCCCGCATCTACGGTACCACGCCGCAACCCGAACATGCCCTGGAGATCGCCTGATGCTTCGCCGTCCCCTGATCCTCGCCGGCCTCGCCACCCCCTCGCTCGCCTTCGCGCAAGCCCGCGATCCGCGCCGCCTGCGCGTGGCGCTGCTGCCCGACGAGAATGCCGGCACCATCATCCAGAACGCCCAGCCGCTGCGCGCGCATCTGGAGCGCACGCTCTCGCGCGAGATCGAGCTGGTGGTGACGACCGACTATTCCTCGATGATCGAGGCGATGCGCTTCGGCCGCATCGAGATCGCCTATTTCGGTCCCTTCTCCTATGTGCTCGCCAAGTCCCGCGCGCCGGCGATCGAGCCCTTCGCGGTGGGGATCGAGCGCGGCTCGCCCACCTACAACTCCATCATCATCGCGGGGCAGGAGAGCCCGGTGCGCGTGCTGGAGGATATCCGCGGCCGCCCCATGGGCTTCGGCGACCAGGCCTCCACTTCGGCGCATCTCGTGCCGCGCGCGATGCTGCTGACGCGCGCCCAACTGGTGGGCGAGCGCGACTACCGCGTCGTGCATCTCGGCACGCATGACGGCGTGGCGCGGGCGGTGCAGGCGGGGCAGGTGGCGGCGGGCGCGCTCTCGCAGAGCATCCTGCGCACGCTGGTGGCCCGCAACGTGATCGACGCCGCCCGCATCCGCGAGGTGGCGGTGAGCGACCCGATCCCGAACTACCCCATGGTGATGCAGGGCAACCTGGCCGAGCCGCTGAAGGCCGCGATCCGCAGCGCCTTCCTCGACGTGCGCGACCCCGAGGTGCTGCGCGCCTTCCGCGTCGAGGGCTTCGCCGCCACGGATGACGCCGCCTACAACATCCTGCGCGAGACGGCGCGGGTGCTGGAGATGGACCTGACGCGGATGCGCGGATGAACGCGGCCTCCATCCTCGCGGCCGACCGCGCGGCCGGGCTGCGCGGCGGGGCCCTGGCGGCGGCCATCATCGCGGTCTGCCTCGTGGCGCTGGCCATCACCGGCTTCTTCGATGCGGAGCGCTTCGCCGATGGCCTTCCCGCCATGGCGCAACTCTTCTCCGAGATGGTGCCGCCCGATTTCTCGCGCTGGCGCAGCTGGCTGAAGCCGCTGCTGGACACGCTCGCCATGTCCATCGCGGGCACGGCGCTGGCCGTCGTGCTCTCGCTGCCGCTGGCCCTGCTGGCGGCGCCCAATGTCTCGCCCCATCCGGTGGTGCAGCACGCGACGCGTACGCTGCTCGCCTTCCTGCGCTCGGTGCCCGAGATCATCATGGGCATCCTCTTCGTCGCTGCCGTGGGCTTCGGCGCGCTGCCGGGCGTGCTGGCCCTGGCGCTCCATTCGGTCGGCATGGTGGGCAAGTTCTACGCGGAAGCGATCGAGCATGTGGACCCGAAGCCGCTGGAAGCCGCGCGCGCGGCGGGCGCCACGCGCTTCCAGGTCATCACCCATGCCGTGCTGCCGCAGGTGATGCCGCAGCTCTCCGACATCACCATCTATCGCTGGGAGTATCACTTCCGCGCCTCGGCGGTGCTGGGCATCGTCGGCGCCGGCGGCATCGGCTTCGAGCTGATCGCGGCCCTGCGCCTCATGTCCTATGACCAGGTCTCCGCCATCCTCCTCGCCATTCTCGCCTGCGTGCTGGTGGTGGACGGCATCGGCGCGCGGCTCCGGGCGGCGCTGAAGTGACGCGTCCGCGCATCCTCGTCACGCACTGGGTGGAGCAGGAGGTGCTGGACCTGCTGGCCAGCGCCGGCGAGGTCGAGGCCAATCCGACGCGGGAAAGCTGGACCCCGGCCGAGGTGCGCGCGCGCGCCGCGGACAAGCACGCGATCATGGCCTTCATGCCGGATCGCGTGGATGCCGCCTTCCTGGCCGCCTGCCCGGACCTGCGCATCATCGCCTGCGCGCTGAAGGGCTTCGACAATTTCGACCGCGCGGCCTGTGCGGCGGCGGGCGTGCAGCTCTCCATCGTGCCGGATCTGCTGACGGCACCAACCGCCGAATTGGCGATCGGCCTCGCCATCGGCCTCGGGCGCCAGATCCGCGACGGCGATGCCCTGGTGCGGGCGGGCGACTTCGCCGGCTGGCGGCCCATCCTCTACGGCTTCGGCCTGGATGGCGCGACGGTCGGGCTGCTCGGCCTCGGCGCCGTGGGGCGCGCCATCGCCGACCGGCTGGCGGGCTTCGGCTGCCGCGTCATCGCGCATGATCCGGGCGCCGCGCCGCGCGCGGATGTCACGCTGCTGCCCTTCCCGGAGCTGCTGGCGCTGTCCGACCTGCTGATCAGCGCGGCACCGCTGACGCCCACCACGCGCCACATGCTGGACGCGCGTGCGCTGGCGGCGACGCGCCCTGGCGCGCTGCTGGTGAATATCGGCCGCGGTTCGGTGGTGGAGGAGGCGGCGGTGCTGGCCGCGCTGCAATCGGGCCATCTCGGCGGCTATGCGGCCGATGTCTTCGAATTCGAGGATTGGCTGCTGCCCGGCCGGCCCCTGGAGATCGCGCCCGCGCTCCGCACCCATCCGCGCACGCTCTTCACACCGCATCTGGGCTCCGCCGTGGCGCGGGTGCGGCGGGAGATCTCGCTTCGGGCCGCGCACAACATCCTGGATGCGCTGGCAGGCTGCACCCCGCGGGACCTCCTGCCGCCTTGATGGGCCGCGCCGCGCGGCGCAAGCTCGCCGGAACACCAACAGGAGCGTCCCATGGCTGAATCCATCCTCTTTCCGGGCCAGGTCGAGTGGTCCGGCGAGAATCCCGGCATCTCCCTGAAGGAGGACCCGGCCGGGCCCTTCACCACGCTCGCCTCCTTCTTTCGCGTCGTGCTCTCGCCGCATGGGCGAGGCCATGCGCTGGTGCTGCTGCAGAACCCCGGCAGCGAAGGCGAGGGCAACATCTGCCTGACCGACAATGAACCGCTCGCGCGCTGGCTCGTCGCCGACTACGTCTCGCATTTCGGCGCCTGGCGCGGCCTCGCGGGGCTGAAGAACCTGGCCTATCGCCCGCTGGACAGCGTCACCGCCGGTGGCGATGCCATCACCCATTACAGCGAGACGGTGACGGGCGCGGGCATGACCGTGGCGCTGGAATGGACCGGCCTCGGCAAGCCCTTCTGCTTCGCCCTCGCCCCCGCCCAGTCGGCCACGGGCAAGCACCACATGCCGAGCCTCTTCGTCGGCTGCGCGGCGGCGACCGTCACGGTGAACGGCATGCAGCGGCCGGGCGCGCCGATCCCGCGCGAGATCGTGGGCCAGCACATCTCCACCGCGATGCTGGCCTTCTCGGAGACCTGGCTGCGCGTCTGAGCGTTGCCGCGAGACAGATTCACGCCCTTGGCACGTGCCAAGGGCGATCAGGCTCTACCCGCGCACGCGAAGCCCCTGCAGCCGGATCAGGCCATCCGGGACCATGCGCAGCCCCTGCACGGCGGCGCCGGTGCCGGTGAAGTTCGTGGGGTGCCAGAGGTAAATGTAGGGCCGGTCGCGCAGCAGAACCTCCATTGCGCGGCCATAGGCGGCGAGGCGTGCGGCGGGCTCCACCTGCGTCCGCCCCTGGCGCAGCGCGGCATCGGCGGCCTCGCTGCAATAGCGCCCGCCGTTCAGCGCCTCGCCGCAGGCGTTGAAGCCCCAGAGATTGCCGTCCACATCGGTGCGGCCCGACCAGGCGATGATCAGCATCTCGAAATCGCCCGCCGTCCATTGCCGCAGCAGCGTCGCCACCTCGATCACCTGGATCTCGAGCGCGATGCCGGCCTCGGCCGCCATGGCCTGGATCACTTCGGCCGCCTGGACATATTCGGTGGTGTTGGGGACCGAGAAGCGGATGCGGATGCGCTCATGCCCCGCCTCGCGCAGCAGGGCCCGCGCCCGCGCCAGGTCACGCCCCGGCACCGCGATGCCCGGCACATGCTGCGGATGGCCGGGTGGCGTGGACTGGTTGCCGGGGCGATAGAGCCCCTCGAAGGCCACGCGGTTCAGCGCGGCGCGATCAATGCTCGCCTCCAGCGCGGCGCGGATGCGCGGATCGCGCGCCAGCGGCGTATTGGCGCGCTCGCCATTCGCCATGTTGATGGCGAGATACACCACGGCGAGGGAGGGCCCCTCCAGCAGCCGCACGCGGCGGTCGCCCTTCAGCGTGGAGACGTCCGATGGGTTCACCCGCTCGATCACGTCCAGCGTGCCGGCGCGCAGGTTGGCCGCGCGCACCGTCGTGTCGGGGATGGGGCGATAGGTGACCCGCTCGGCCTGGATGGCCGCACGGTTCCAGTAATCCTCGAAGCGCTCCAGCTCGATGCGGTCCTGCGCCACGCGGCGCGTGAGGCGGAAGGGGCCGGCACAGGCCGGCGCGGCCTGGAACTCGGCGCCCAGCACATTCGCCTGGCGCGGCGAGACCAGCATCCCCGCGCGATCGGACAGGGCCGCCAGCAGCGGCGCGAAGGGCTCGCTGAGGCGGATGCGCAGCTGCATGGGCCCTGCCACCTCGATGGCGGTGACCGGCCCCAGCTCGCCCCGCCGGGTGGAGCCGGGCGCGGTGCGGTGCCGTTCGAGCCCGATCCGCGCGGCCTCGGCGTCCAGCGCCACGCCGTCATGGAAGCGCACGCCCTCGCGCAGCGTCAGCAGGAGCGCGCGGCCCTCCTCCTGCCACTCCCAGGCGGTGGCGAGTTGCGGGACGAGCGCGCCTTGTTCATCCACCTCCACCAGCTTGTCGCACATCGCCATGAAGACCTGCCGTGCGGCGACCGAGCGCGAGAGCGTCGGGTCCAGCACATCGGGGTCGGAGGCGATGCCGATGCGGATATGCTGCGCGGCGGCGGGCAGGGCGAGCAGGGAGAGGAGGGCGGCGGTGAGGAGGCGCATGGCAGGCCCTTCGCGGTGATGGCGCGAGCCTAGCACTCCCGCTTCGGCGCGGGGCAAGCGCCGTCAGCGCGGCGGCGCGACGCTCGCCCCTTGGATTCCATGCCGTGCGAGGGCAGCCGCGACGAAGCCGCTCGCCTTCATCTCCTCGACGAAGGCCGTCAGATAGGCGAGCGCTGCCGGGTCGCGCCCCGCGGCCAGGCCCATCGCCTGCTGGATCACCATGAAGCGCCCGGGCAGCAGGCGAAGCCCCGGGATGCGCGCCGCATCCATCTCCAGCTGCTGCCGCACGCCGGCCGCGACCTCCACGCCCTGGCGCAGGAATTCCTCCACCACAGCGGGCGAGGTCTGCGCGCGCAGCAGCGTCGCCTGCCGGATCTCGCGCGTCAGGAACAGGTCATAGGCGCTGTTGAGCCCGACCATGATGCGCGTGCCCGGCCGGTCCACCTCCGCGATGCGGGTGAGGGGGGAAGCGTCGCGCACCAGGTAGGCGCCCTCGATCTCGATATAGGGCGCAGTGAATTCGATGCCCTGGCTGCGCGCCGGGTCCACCGCGAAGAAGCCGATATCCGCACGGCCGGAGCGGATCGTCTCCACCGCGCGCCCGGCGGCGGGCACCACCACCATCTCCAGCTCGACGCCGAGCCTCTGCGCCAGGGTCTGCGCCAGATCCACCGAGACGCCATGCGGCGGTCCGGATTCACTCGCGCGCCCCGCCAGGATGGGGTTGCCCAGGTTGATGACGGCGCGCAGCCGCCCCTCCGGCGCGAAGGCGCGCGCGAGTGGGGAGGGGGCCTGCGCCAGGGCGGGTGTGGCCGCCAGCGCCAGGAGGGCCGCGCGCCGGCGCATCAGGCGCGCGCCACCGCGTCCGCGATGGCCTTGCCCACTTCCACCGTGCCCGACTGGCCACCGAGGTCGCGTGTGCGCGGCCCACCCTCGGCCAGCAGCTTCTCGATGGCGGTCGTGATGGCGGCCGCCGCCTCATGCTCGCCCAGGTGATCGAGCATCATGGCGCCCGACCAGATCTGGCCGATCGGGTTCGCGATGAAGCGGCCCGCGATGTCCGGCGCGGAGCCGTGCACCGGCTCGAACATCGAGGGGAAGGCCTTTTCCGGGTTGATGTTGGCGCTGGCCGCCACGCCGATGGAGCCGGCGACGGCCGGGCCGAGATCGGAGAGGATGTCACCGAACAGGTTGGAGCCCACCACCACGTCGAACCAGTCCGGGTGCTGCACGAAATGCGCGCAGAGGATGTCGATGTGGAACTGGTCGGTCTTCACCTCGGGGTAGTTCTTCGCCATCGCCTCGAAGCGCTCATCCCAATAGGGCATGGTGAAGGTGATGCCGTTGGACTTGGTGGCGCTGGTCACCTTCTTGCGCGGCCGCTTCATCGCGAGCTCGAAGGCGTATTTGATGATGCGGTCCGTGCCGGTGCGCGTCAGGATGCTCTGCTGGCTGACGAATTCACGATCCGTGCCCGGGAACATGCGCCCGCCGACGGAGGAGTATTCGCCCTCCGTGTTCTCGCGCACCACGTAGAAATCGATTTCGGCCGGCGTGCGGTTGGCGAGCGGCGTGGCCACGCCCGGCAGCAGCTTGCAGGGCCGCAGCGAGACATATTGGTCGAAGCCGCGGCGGATCGGGATCAGCAGGCCCCAGAGCGAGACATGGTCCGGCACGCCGGGCCAGCCCACGGCGCCGAGGAACACGCTGTCGCTGTCCTTGAGCTGGTCCAGCCCATCCTCCGGCATCATGCGGCCGGTCTTCACATAGGTCTCGCAGGACCAGTCGTAATGGGTGAGCTTGAGGTCGAAGCCGAAGCGGCGGGCGGCGGCGTCCAGCACGCGCAGCCCCTCGGGCGTGGTTTCCTTGCCGATGCCGTCGCCGGGAATGACGGCGATGCGATGTGTGCGGGCCATGGGGCTTCCTCGGGTGATTCGTGGCGCGAATGCATCACGCGCGGGGCCGCGGGGCAAGATGAGGGCGCTCAGAAGCGCCGCGGCCTGAGCCCGGCATGGAACCAGTTGATCATGGAATAGATGTCGTGCACCGGCAGCCCGGTGGCCTCGGCCACATCGGCCGCATAGGGCGGCATGTTGGTGCATTCCAGCACGATGGCGCCGACCTCCGGGTGGCGGGCGGTGAGGCGCGCGGCCGCATCCAGGATATCCTGCCGGGCGAGGTCCACGTCGAGGTCGGTCTTCTCCGCCCGGATCAGCACACGGAAGAACTCGCGCCCGCCCTCGGTGCCCTCCATCGGCACGTCGAGCGGGACGCCCGCCGCCTCCAGATGGCGCGCGGTCACGCCCGCCTTGTTCACCGTGATGACGCCGACGCGCTGGCCCGGCGGCAGCGTGGCCTGCACCCAGGGCACCTGCATGAGCGAGGAGGTGGCGACCGGCACCCGCACGGCCTCGGCCAATTCGCGCTGGAAGAGCGAGAGGAAGCCGCAATTGGTTGTGATGCCCTCGGCGCCCAGGTCCACCAGATCCCGCGCCGCCTCGATGAAGGCATCGAGCAGGCCGGTCGCCCCCTGTTCCACCACGCGCGTCGGCGATGCGCCGCGCACCACGCGGAACAGCACCGGGAAATTCCAGGTGAGGCCATTGCCCATGTCGCCCAGGATGCGCGGAAAACGGGCTTCCAGCATGAGGATGCCAAGCGGCGCGCCATAGATCGATTTGCCGCCGCGCGCGATCTGTCCCGGCATCATTCCCTCCTGGCGCCTGCGCCCCTACATAAGCGCCCAATCGCCGGAAGGAGAACCCCGATGCGCCGCCGCTCCCTGCTTGCCCTGCCGCTCGCAGCACCCGCCCTCGCGCCCATGGGCGCCGCCGCCCAGGACAATTGGCCGAACCGGCCCATCACCATCATCAGCGGCTTCCCCAATGGCTCGGGCATCGACATCTACATGCGCCGCATGGCCGAGCCGCTGGGCCGCGCGCTGGGGGGCGCCACCATCATCGTGGACCACCGCACCGGGGCCGGGGGCAATATCGGCTCGGACTTCGTGGCGAAGGCGCGGCCGGATGGCTACACCTTCTACTTCGGCACGGCCGGCACGCATGCGATCAATGCGAGCCTCTACCGCACGCTGCCGTTCGATGTGGTGCGCGACTTCACGCCCATCGCGCATCTGGGCGATGTGCCCAACGCGCTGACCGTCAGCATCGAGCGCCGGCCGCAATACACGGATTGCGCCGCGCTGCTGGCGGCCGCCCGCGCCAATCCGGGGCGGCTGAATTATGCCTCCACCGGCAATGGCGCTTCCACGCACCTGGCCGGCGCGCAATTCGCGGTCGCTGCCAATGTGGACCTGACGCACGTGCCCTATCGCGGCCAGCCCGGCGCGCAGACGGCGCTGCTGGCGGGCGATGTGGATTTCTTCTTCAACCAGGTGGGCCCCGCACTCGGCCCCATCCGCCAGGGGCAGACCCGCGCTCTGGCGGTGACGACGGCGCAGCGCCTCTCCATCCTGCCCGACGTGCCGACGGTGGCCGAGGCCTGCAACCTGCCGGGCTTCGTCAGCACCACCTGGTACGGCATGTTCGGCCCGGCCAACCTGCCGGCTCCCATCGTGGAGCGCTTCTCGAACGCCCTCACCACCGTGCTGCGCGACCCCGAGTTCAGCAACTGGCTGGTGACCACGCAGGGCATCGCGCTGCCGCCGGTCTTCACGCCGGCCGAATTCGCCGCGATCCAGCGGCGTGACATCGCGAGCTGGGCCGAGATCGTCCGCCGCTCGGGCGCCTCGGTGGATTGAGGTGCGGCGGCGCGCGCTGGTCGGTGGCCTTCTGATGGCGCCGCTCATCGGCCAGGCCGCCGGGCCGGCTCGCGTCAGCTTCGAGGAGCCGAGCGGTGCCACGCCCGGCCCGATGAACGTGTTCCTGCACCGCCCCGCCGCCTGGCGGCCGGGCGGGCCCGTCGCGGTCGTCATGCACGGCATGGGGCGCAACGCCGATGGCTATCGCGACGCCTGGATCGCCCCGGCCGAAGCGCATGGATTCCTGGTGATCTGCCCGGAATTCTCCAATGCCAAGTTCCCGGGCGTGGAGTTCTACAACTACGGCCATGCCCGCGCGCCCGAGGCGGCCTGGACCTTCTTCGCCCTGGACCGCGCGGTGGCGGCGGCGCTGGCCGCGGTGGGTGCGCCGGCGCAGCCCTTCGCGCTCTATGGCCATTCGGCCGGCGCGCAATTCGTGCACCGCTACCTGCTGCTCACCGGCGCGCCGCACGCGAGGCGCATCGTGATCGCCAATGCCGGCTGGTATTCCTGGCCCCGCTTCGACATCGCCTTCCCGCATGGCCTGGGCCAATCCTCGGCCACCGAGGCGGGGCTGCGCGCGGCGCTCGGCCGGCCGGTGACGATCCTGCTGGGCGAGGCCGACAACGATCCCACCCATTTCCAGCTGCGGCGCGACGCGGCGACCGATATGCAGGGGCTGCACCGCTTCGAGCGCGGGCAGAACTTCTTCGCGGCGGGCCGGGCGGCGGCGGCGGAGCGCGGCGTGCCCTTCGGCTGGACCCTCGCGACCGTGCCCGGCGTCGCCCATTCCAACAGCGGCATGGCGGCGGCCGCCGCGGCGATCCTCGCCGTCTGAATCGCGCGAGTTGACGCTTGCGTGACAGGGGTGCCTTTGCGTATTGTCATTGACATGTCAGTGACCGCCACAGCCCCATGTCGTTGGTGACCTCCCTGGAAGTGCCACCCTCGCTCACCGAGCGGGCCGTCGCGGCGCTGCGCCGTGAGATCCTGACCACGCGCCTCGCCCCCGGCGAGACCGTGTCAGAGGCCGCGGTCGCGGCCCATCTGGAACTCGGCAAGGCGCCGGTGCGCGCCGCCCTTGCGCGCCTGGCCGAAGAAGGCCTCGTCCAGGCCGTCCCGCGCCGCGGCTGGATGGTCAGCCTCGTCACCATCCGCGACATCCATGAGGTCTTCGACCTGCGCCTGATGCTGGAGCCCGAGGCCGCGCGCCGCGCCGCCGGCCGGGTGGATGCCGTCATGCTGCGCCGCCTCGATGCCATCTGCGCCGAGGGCTATGACTGCGCCGATGCCGAGAGCGCCATGTGCTTTCTCGACGCCAACAAGCAGTTCCACGTCGCCATCGCCGAGCTTTCGGGCAATGCGCGCCTCGCCCGCCAGCTCGATCGCCTGCTGGATGAGAGCACGCGCATGCTGGTCCTGGGCCTGCGCCCGCGCGACCGCACGGGCGAGATGGCGCAT
This sequence comes from Sediminicoccus rosea, assembly GCF_033547095.1. NCBI lineage: Bacteria > Pseudomonadati > Pseudomonadota > Alphaproteobacteria > Acetobacterales > Roseomonadaceae > Sediminicoccus > Sediminicoccus rosea. The sequence goes on from NZ_CP137852.1 coordinate 2,475,868, forward strand.
GAGCACCACGCGCTGGTCGAGGCGCTGGCGCTGGGCCGTGCCGAAGAGGCCGCCCGGATCATGCACGAACAGGTTTCCGCGAGCCGCCAGATGGTGCTGGCAGCCCTCACCGCGCCCGATGCGAGGACCGCCGTATGAACATGATCTCGGCCCGCCCCAGCCTGGAGAAAGCCGGGCTGGACAACCTGCTCTCCGACATCCGCGTGGCCGCGCGCCGCCCGCTGGAGGAGCGCCCGGGTGCCGTCGCCGCCGCCATCGCGCCCTATCTGGGCGATGCCTGCCTGCTGGACGGCAAGGACTGTCCCTCCAACCCCGACCGCTATGTCCGCCACCTGCTGGATGAGGGCGAGGGCTATGCCGTGGTGGCCCTGGTCTGGCGGCCCGGCCAGATGTCGCCCGTGCATTCGCACCACACCTGGTGCGCGCTGGGCGTCCACCGGGGCACGCTGACCGAGCATTTCTTCGCACCAGGCACCGATGCGGGCGCGCTGCCCCGGCCCAAGGCCGCGCATCTGCGCGCCGAGGGCGATACGAGCCACGGCCCGGGCTGCCCGGACCTGATCCACCGCATCGCCAATTGCTGCGCAGAGACGGCGGTCTCCATCCATGTCTATGGCGTGCCCTATGCGGAATTCGCCGACGGGGTGAACCGCATCCTCGCCTGACCGCCATGCAGCGGCGCGGGTTGACGCAACCCGCGCGTGCATCGCACCTGGGGCCGTGAACATCAGCCCCAAGATCCTGGCCGGCCTGCTCATCGGGCTCCTGGCCTCCACCATCTGGGGTGGGCATGCCGCCGTCGCGCGGCTGGCGCTCAGCGGGCAGGGCCTTCATGTCCTCGACCTTCTCTTCTGCCGCTACATCCCGGCCTCGCTGCTGTTGCTGCCGCTGATCTGGCGCGAGCGCGCGGCCATGAGGAACCTCGGCTGGCGCCGCATCTTCGCGCTCTTCCTCTTCGGTGGAATGTGCAACCTCATCCTCTTCGTCGGCGCGCTGAACTACGCGCCGGCGACCCATGGCTCGACCATCGCGCCGATGACCAACCCCGTGGCGGGCGCGCTCTTCGCTTGGTGGCTCCTGAAGGAGCGGCCCACGCCCGGGCGCCTCGCGGCACTCGCCGCCATGCTGGCCGGGGTGCTCATCATCGCCTGGGACGGGCTCGGCATGCATCCCGGCGCCTGGCGGGGCGACCTGATGCTGATCGGCGCGGGTGCCACCTGGGCGATGTTCACCATCCTGCTGCGCCGCTGGCAGGTGCCGGCCATCCCGGCGACGGCGGCCGTGACGCTCGTCTCGGTGCCCTTCGTGCTGCCGCCCTTCCTCTGGTTCCGCGCCGAGGCCTTCTTCGCCCTGCCCACCCCGCTCATCCTCTGGATGCTGGTGGCGCAGGGCGTGCTGCTCGGCGTCGTCTCCATGCTGCTCTTCGCGCGCAGCGTGGAAATGTTGGGCGCCACGCGCGCCAGCACGCTGTCCGTCGTGGTGCCGGTGATGGGCCTCATCACCTCGGCGCTGCTGCTGGGCGAGACGATCGGCCCGGTGAAGGCGCTGGGGGCCACGCTGTCGGTGAGTGCGATGCTGGTGGCGGTGCTCTTCACCGGCCGCCGCGTGGGCTGATCAGAAGGCGCGCAGCCAGTCCCGCAGCGCGGGGGCGGAGGGGCCGTCCAGCGCCAGCGGCCGCATCGCATGGCCGGCCAGGGCGGCCGCGCGCACCTCGCTCGGCGTCGCGCCGAATTCGCGGCGGAAGGCGCGGCTGAAGGCGGAAGGGTCATGGAAGCCGCAGGCCTCGGCCACCTGGGCGATGCTACGGCCATCCCGGTCGTCGCTCAGCGCGGCGTGGCTCGCCTCCAGCCGAAGCTTCTGGATGTAGCGCGCCACACCGCCCTCGCCCTCCAGCAGGCGGTAGAGCTGCGAGCGCGAGGTGCCAGCGAGCCGGCAGAGCAGTTGCGGCGAAAGCCGGGCCGAGCCCAGATGGGCGCGGATGGCGCGGCGCACGCGGGCAAGGCGCGTCGCCTCCATCTGGCCCTCGGCCAGCGCCAGCCGATCCGGGTTGGGTTGGACGCAGGCGGCGACCATGGCGGCGATGGCCTCGGGCAGGCGGGCCGCCTCCTCGGGCTCGAGCTGCGGGATGCGGCGCGCCAGGAGCTGCATGTAGTCGGCCAGCAACTGGCCCAGCATGCCCTGCAGCGGCATGTCGCAGGCGGCATCCAGCGGGCCGGCCAGCGCCTCCAGCCGGTCGCGCGAGAGGTAGAGCTGCAGGCGCTGGTCGGCATCGCGCTCGCTCACCAGCTCCTGGCCCAGGCTGACGATGAAGGGCACGCCGGCCGGGATGCGAACCCGCCCGCGCGGCGTCTGCAATTGCGTCTCGGCGCCGCCGAGCGTGAGCGACCAATGGTCCACCGGATTGCGGCGCACCAATTGCCGCGTGCGCATCACGCGCAGCCCCGGTGCCGTGACCTGGCTGATCCCCATCCCGGCAAGCGGCCAGGCGAGGCTCTCGGCGAGGAAGCCCGCGCCGTCGGGCTCCGGCTGCTCCAGGTCGAAGACGGAATCGAACCAGCCTCGCCAGGCGGCCACCTGCTCGTCGGGCCGCAGGCCGTGCGTGCGCAGGATGACGGGCTGGAAGCCACGGGGCGCGGGAGGGGTGCTCATCGTGCCGGTCCGTCCGGCGGACGGCCGCGCACCCAGCTGGTGGTCACGTGCACAGAGACGTCCTTTGTTTCCAGGGGGCGGACCAGGATCTCCCCGAAGATGCTGCGCCCCTGGCCTTTGATCAGCCGCGCGGTCGCGGATATGGGGCCGGGGCCGCAGGGGCGCAAGAAATTCACATGCATGTTCGCGGTCAGGCTCTCGTCGCGCCCCTCGCTGCCCGCCAGCAGCACCGCCCACATGGCCATGTCGGCCAGGCCCATGATGGCGGGGCCGGAGACGGTGTTGCCCGGGCGCAGCAGCGCGGGGTTGTGCGGCAGCTCCAGCACCGCCTCCTCCGCGCTGGCCGAGAGGACGCGCACGCCCCAGGCCGCGGCCAGCGGCACGCCACGATGGATGATGGCCTCGATCTCGGCCAGGGAGAGGGGGGGCGTCATGCGGGCAGGCCGGCCACGACGCGCCCCGCGCAGGGATTGCCGCCCAGCCAGTAGCAGAGCTCCGCCGGACGCTGGATGCGGTAGAGGGCGAGGTCGCAGCGCATCCCCTCCGCCAGCACGCCACGATCGGCAAGGCCGAGTGCCGCGGCGGCGTGGCGGGTCACGCCCAGCAGCGCCTCTGGCACCGTCATCCGGAACAGCGTGCAGCCGAGGTTGAGCATCAGCAGCAGCGAGAGCGCGGGCGAGGAGCCCGGGTTCATGTCGGTGGAGAGCGCCATGCGGCAGCCATGTTCGCGCATGGCGGCGATCGGCGGGAAATGCGTCTCGCGCAGCATGAGCGTGGCGCCGGGCAGCAGGACGGCGACGGTGCCGGCCTTCGCCATGGCGGCGATGCCCGCGGCGTTGCTGCGCTCCAGATGGTCGGCCGAGAGCGCGCCATGGGCGGCGGCCAGCGCCGCGCCGCCGCCATCGGTCAGCTGGTCGGCATGCAGCTTCACCGGCAGGCCGAGGCGCTTCGCCGCGGTGAAGAGCGTCGCGGTCTCGTCGGGCGTGAAGGCGATGCTCTCGCAGAAGGCATCCACCGCATCGGCCAGGCCCTCGGCCGCCGCGCGGGGCAGGATCTCCTCCACCACATGGCGCAGGTAGTCGCCCTGGCGGCCCTTGTATTCCGGCGGCACGGCATGGGCGGCGAGGAGCGAAGTCACCACGCTCACCTGACGCTGCGCGCCCAGCGCGCGGGCAGCGCGGAGCTGGCGCAGTTCGGCGTCCAATTCCAGCCCGTAGCCCGACTTGATCTCGACGGTGGTGACGCCCTCGCGCAGCAGCGCATCCAGCCGGGGCAGGGCGGCCTGGACGAGCTGCGCGTCATTCGCGGCGCGTGTGGCGCGCATGGTGGAGAGGATGCCACCGCCGGCGCGGGCGATCTCCTCGTAGGTCGCGCCGCCGAGGCGCATCTCGAACTCGGCCGAGCGGTTGCCGCCGAAGACGAGATGGGTGTGGCAATCGATCAGCCCGGGCAGGATCCAGGCGCCGCCGCAATCGGTGACCGGTGCATCATGCGCGGGCAGCGCCGCACGCGGCCCGATCCAGGCGATGCGGCCATCCCTGGCCGCGACGGCGCCATCCTCGATGATGCCCAGCGCGTCATCCCGCATGGTGGCGAGGTGCGCGTTCAGCCAGACATGGTCGAACACCGGAGGCGGGGGGCTCATGCCAGCGGGACTTCCACGTCGCGCAGCAGGGCGCGGGCGGCGGCGATGTCGGGCGCCATCAGCCGATCCTCATCCCAGGGGGCGACCACGCCGCGCAGCCGGGCATGCGCGGCCTCGATCGCGGCGCTGCTGGTGAGTGGGCGGTGGAAGCCGATGCCCTGCGCAGCGGCGAGGTATTCGATGGCGAGGATGCCCTCGACGTTCTCGGCCATGGGGGTCAGGCGCAGCGCGGCATTGGTCGCCATGGAGACATGGTCCTCCTGGTTCGCGGAGGTGGGCAGGCTGTCCACGCTGCGCGGCGTCGCCATGGCGCGGTTCTCGGCGGCGAGCGCGGCCGCCGTCACCTGCGCGATCATGAAGCCCGAATTCAGCCCGCCCGCCTGCACCAGGAAGGCCGGCAGGCCGGAGAGCACGGGGTCGGTCAGGAGTGCGATCCGCCGCTCGGCGATGGCGCCGATCTCGGCGAGCGCGAGCGCCAGCGTATCGGCCGCGAAGGCCACGGGCTCGGCGTGGAAATTGCCGCCGGAGAGGAGTTCGCCGCCCGCGACCAGCAGCGGATTGTCCGTCACAGCATTGGCCTCGCGCTCCAGCGTGCCGCCGGCCTGTTCGATCAGGTCGAGGCAGGCGCCCATCACCTGGGGCTGGCAGCGGAGGCAATAGGGGTCCTGCACGCGGATGTCGCCCTCGCGATGGCTGTCGCGGATGGCGCTGCCGGCGAGCAACTGGCGCAGCGCCTCCGCCACGCGGATCTGGCCGGGCTGGCCGCGCAGCGCATGGATGCGCGGATCGAAGGGCGTGTCGGAGCCGCGCGCGGCATCCACGCTCATCGCCCCCGTCAGCAGCGCGGCGCGCAGCAGGTCCCCCGCGCGGTAGAGGGCATCGAGCGCGATGGCGGTGCTGACCTGCGTGCCGTTCAGCAGCGCCAGACCCTCCTTCGGCCCCAGCACCAGCGGCGCACGGCCGATGGCGGCGAGTGCCGTCGCACCGCCATGAGTCACATGCTGCGCGTCGGTCGCCGAACCCTCGCCCACCAGCACCAGAGAGAGATGCGCGAGCGGCGCGAGGTCACCCGAGGCGCCGACCGAGCCCTGGGCCGGCACGTCGGGCAGCATGTCGGCCTCCAGCAGGGCGAGCAGGGTCTCGACGATCTCGGGCCGCGCACCCGAGGCGCCGCGCGCGAGGGAGGCCGCCTTCAGCGCCAGGATCAGCCGCACGACGGGGCGCGGCAGATTCGCCCCGGTGCCGGCCGCGTGGCTGCGCAGCAGGTTGAGCTGGAGCTTCGCGAGGTCGCCCTCGGCGATGCGGGTGGAGGCGAGCTTGCCGAAGCCCGTGTTGACGCCGTAGAGCGCGGCGCCGCTGGCCAGCGCCTTCTCGAGGGTGGCGAGCCCGGCCGCGACATCATCGCGCCAGCCCGGCGCCAGCGTGAGCGGGGCCCCATCGCGGATGGCGCGCCAATCGGGAAGCCGGGCCTGGCCGGCGGCAAAGGTGATGCATGTCATGCTTGCCAGAATAGAACGCCCCGCGCCGGGGGGCCATCACGGGCTTGCGCCGGACTGGCCGGGCCGCGATGTTTCTCCGCATCGTCACCAAGGGATTCCGATGGCCGAGTTCTTTGCCCACCACGCCCTGTTGCCCGGCGGATGGGCCGCCGATGTGCGGATCGCCTGCGACGCCGCGGGCCAGATCACCGAGGTCACGCCCGGGGCCGCCCCCGGTGCCGCGCGCCGCCTGCGCGGCCATGTCATTCCCGGCATCGCCAACCTGCACAGCCACGCCTTCCAGCGCGCCATGGCCGGCGGCGCCGAGCGCCGCAGCCCCGCGGGGCGCGACAGCTTCTGGACCTGGCGCGAGACCATGTACCGCTTCGCCCTCAGCATCACGCCGGAGGATGCGGAAGCCATCGCCGCCCAGCTCTATGCCGAATGCCTGGAGCGCGGCTTTACCCAGATCGCCGAGTTCCACTACCTGCACCACGCGCCGGATGGCGCGCCCCATGCCGACCGCTCGGAGATGGCGCAGCGCCTCTTCGCGGCTGCGGCGGGCACGGGCATGGGCATCACCATGCTGCCCAGCCTCTACCGCCATGGCGGCATCTTCGGCGCGCCGCCGCATGACGGGCAGCGCCGCTTCCTGAACGACCTGGACGGGTTCCACGAGATCCTCGCCCGCGTGCAGGCCACCGCCGCCACGCAGCGCAACGCCGCCTGGGGTGTGGCGCCGCACAGCCTGCGCGCGGTGACGCCCGCCATGCTGCAGGCGATGGCGGCGCTCGATTGCCCCATCCATATCCACGCCGCCGAGCAGGAGAAGGAGGTGGAGGAATGCCTCGCCGCCACCGGCCTGCGCCCCGTGGAATGGCTGCTGCGGAACACGCCGCTGGATGCGCGCTGGGTGCTGATCCATGCGACGCACATGACGGCGGAGGAAACCCGCGCCTTGGCCGCGACCGGCGCCGTGGCGGGGCTTTGCCCGAGCACCGAGGCCTCGCTGGGCGATGGCGTCTTCCCGCTGCCCGACTACCTCGCCGCCGAGGGGCGTCTCGGCTTCGGCACGGACAGCCATGTGGGCATCTGCCCCGCCGCCGAGCTGCGCCAGCTCGAGACCAGCCAGCGCCTCGCGCTCGAGCTGCGCAGCGTGGCCACGGACGAGGCGCGGCCGCATCCCGGGCGCGGCCTGCTGGAACGCGCCGTGGCCGGCGGCGCCCAGGCCTGCGGCGTGGCGATGGGCGGCATCGCCCCCGGCCTGCGCTGCGACCTGGTGGAGCTGGATGACGAGCACCCGACGCTGGTGGGCCGCCACGGCGACGGGTTGCTGGACGCCTGGTGCTTCGGCCCGGCTGACCGGATGGTCCGCAGCGTGGCCGTGGGCGGCACGGTGGTGGTGGAAGGCGGCCGCCACATCCGCGAAGGCGCGATCCGCGAGAATTTCACCCGCACGATGAAGAGGCTCGGCGCATGACGGCACCGCTTCAGGGCAAGATCGCCTATGTCACCGGCGGCAGCCGCGGCATCGGCCGCGCCTCTGCCATCGCCTTCGCCGAGGCCGGCGCCGATGTCGCCATCTGCCACCTCGATGACGAGGCGGAGGCGCGCACGCTGGTCCAGGCCGTCACCGCGCGCGGCCGGCGCGGCTTCCAGATGGCGGCGGACATGGGCGAGGTCGCGCAGATCAACGCCTTCACCGCGGCGGCGGAAGCCGCACTCGGCCCCTGCGACATCCTGCTGAACAATGCGGGGATGAACATCCGCAACCCCTTCGGCGAGATCACCGAGGCGGAGTTCGACCGCATGGTGGCGGTCCATCTCAAGGGCATGTTCTTCATGGCCCAGGCCGTCTATCCCGGCATGGTGGCGCGCGGCGGCGGACGGATCATCAACATCGCCTCGCAGCTCGCCCTGAAGGGCTCGCCCGGCATCGTCACCTATTGCGCGGTGAAGGCGGGCATCATCGGCTTCACCCGCGCACTGGCGCATGAGGCGGGGCCGAGGGGCGTGCTGGTGAACGCCATCGCCCCCGGGCCGGTGGAAACCGACCTGACGCGCGCGCGCGGGCCGGAATGGAAGGCACGGATCTCGGCCAGCCTGCCGCTCGGCCGGATCGGCCAGCCGGAGGAGATCTCGGCCACGGCCGTGCTGCTGGCGGGGCCGGGCGGCAGCTTCTATACGGGCGCCTGCCTCTCGCCCAATGGCGGGGATGTGATGCATTGAGCGCCGCTCTCGACATCCGGCCGATGCGGCCCGACGAGGTTCCGCTCGCGGTCGAATGGGCGGCGCGCGAGGGCTGGAATCCCGGCCTGAATGACGCCACGGCCTTCGGCGCGGCGGACCCGCAGGGCTTCCTCTGCGCGATGCGCGGCGGCGAGATGCTGGCCTGCATCACGGCGGTGAAGACCGGCGCCGATTTCGGCTTCATCGGCTTCTACATCGCGCGGCCGGATATCCGGGGGCAGGGGATCGGCTTCGCGCTGTGGCAGGCGGCCATGAAGCGCCTGGAGGGGCGCTGCATCGGCCTCGACGGCGTGGTGGCGCAGCAGGCGAACTACCGGAAGGTGGGCTTCACGCTGGCCTGGAACAATGCGCGCTATCAGGGGGCGGCGCCGCTGATCCCGCCAGGCGACGGCGTGCGGATGGTGGACGCGGCGGAGGTGGATTTCGCGGCTCTGCTGGCCTTCGATGCCGGCTGTTTCGGCACGCCACGCCCTGATTTCCTCCGTGCTTGGATCAGCACGCCCGGGCATCGCGCACGCGTTGCGCTGGGGCCATCCGGAATTGCGGGCTATGCCGTGCTGCGACCGTGCCTCGAGGGCTCGAAGCTTGCGCCGCTCTTCGCGCTGGAAGCGGCGGTGGCGCGCGCGCTGATCGCTGATCTCGCGCCGCATCGCGCACCCGGCCCCTTCATCCTCGACCTGCCCGAACCGCATGCCGAGGCGGTGGCGCTGGCGCAGGGGATGGGCTTGGAGAAGACTTTCGAGACGGCGCGGATGTACACACGCGAGCCGCCCGTGATGGCGCGTGAGCGCATCTTCGGGCTGACCAGCTTCGAACTGGGGTAGTCAGTCCACGATGAAGAGGGTGACGCCCGTCTCGGTGCGGGAGCGGTGCGGCGAATCCCCGAAGTCGGAGACCTGGTAACTCATGCCGGCCTTCATCGGGAAGGTGCGGCCGTCCTTCAGTTCTGAGACCATCTCGCCCTTCACGACGTAGATGATGTGGCCGCGGTCGCACCAATGGTCGGCGAGGTAGCCGGGCGAGTATTCGACGAGGCGGACGCGGATGTCGCCGATGTTGAGCGTGCGCCAATGGCCCATGCCCGTCTCGCCTGGGTGTTCCGTGCGCGGGACATCGTCCCAATCGGTCACGGTGAAGGGCAGGGGCGGGATCTTCATGAGGTGCCTGGAATGGAGGTGCAGGAACCTGAGGTTCCTGCCGGGATGCTCGAAGGGCGGAGCCCTTCGAGCATCCCTCAGTGGCTTTAGGCCAAGACGAAGACGGGAACGGGCGCCCCATCGCCTTCGGTCGCGCGGAACTTCACCTTCACCTTCTGTCCAACCTTCAGCGCGTCGAGGTCGCACTCGACGATGTTGGTCAGCATGGTGGGGCCTTCGGCCAGCGTCACATAGGCGACGCAGAAGGGTTCCTTCCCGCGCGCCACGCTGTAGCTGTAGATCACGCCGTCGCCCGAGGCTTCCACGAACTCGACATTGTTCGAGAGCGTGAAGGGCGAGACATGCCGCGGGTAGTGGAAGAGCTTGCCGGTATCCAGGCACTTGCCGAGGATCAGCTTGCCCGCGCGGCAGCCGTCGAAATAGACCTTGTTGTCCGGGCTCTCGGCCGGGGCCGCGGGGGTGCGGTCAAAGGACATGGTGGCCATGGTGATCACTCCCGCTCCAGGATGACGGTGCCGCAGCCATGCCGCGAACCGAGGTTGCCGCCCTTGCCGTTGGCGAGGACGAGATCGGCGTTCTTCACCTGCACGGCGGGGTGGGCTTCGCCGCGCGCCTGGCGCACCGCCTCGATCACCTTGGTCATGCCGCCGCGGTTGCTCGGGTGGTTGTTGCAGAGGCCGCCGCCATCCGTGTTGAAGGGCAGCTTGCCGACGCCCGAGATCAGGTTGCCATCGGCCACGAACTTGCCGCCCTGGCCCTTCTCGCAGAAGCCGAGATCCTCGATCTGCACGACGACGCTGATGGTGAAGCTGTCATAGATCGAGGCGTACTTGATGTCGGAAGGCTTCACGCCGGCCTTGTTGAAGGCCATCGGGCCCGACATCTTCGTGGCGGAGTAGGTGAGGTCGATCCCGCCGGCATTCTGGTGCTTGTAGGCCTCGCCCCAGCCCTTCACGCCGACCTTCGGGCGGTTGAGCGTGCGCGCGATTTCCGGCCGGGCGATGATCAGCGCGCCGCCGCCATCGGAGATGACGCAGCAGTCGAGGCGATGCAGCGGATCGGCCACCATGGGCGAATTCACCACGTCTTCCACGGTGACGACCTTGGGCAGCATCGCATGCGGGTTGTGCTGCGCATGGTGCGAGGCCGCGACCTTCACCCAGGCGAGCTGCTCGCTCGTCGTGCCGAACTCATACATGTGCCGCATGGCGACGTTGGCGTGCATCGTCGCGATGGTGCGGCCATAGGGCAGCTCGAAGCTCTCATCGGGCACGCCGACGCCGGCGGAGCGCACGGCGGTGCCGGTCTGCATGCCCTCGGCGCGCGGGCGGCCGGCCAGTGTGATCAGCGCCACGTTGCACTTGCCTGCGATGATGGCTTCCACCGCATGGCCGACATGGATGACGTAGGAGGAGCCGCCGCTTTCCGTCGTGTCGTAGTGGCGCAGCTTGTTGAGGCCCATGTAGTCGATCATGGACAGGCCACCCATGCCGGGCGCATCGCCCGCGCAGAAATAGCCATCAATGTCGGCGGCGGTCAGGCCGGCATCCTGCAGCGCGCCGTAGGCGACCTCGGCATGCAGCTGCGCGGTGGATTTCGTCTCGGCCTTGCGCGTCGGGTGCTCGAAAGCGCCCACGATGTAGGCGGGATTCTTCATGGGGCTCGGTGCCCTTTCCTGGCGATCATCGCATCCTCCCGGATGAGTGGTCCGCTGCCTTGTGGCGCGGCGGGAAGAGCCTCGCTTCCATGCCGCATTCCGTCAACCTCGCCTCAGCCGAGATTGAGCCGCCGCGCGAGGTCCCGATAGAGCGCGATCTGCGCCTCCACCATCGCGCGCATGGCTGCCCCGTCCAGGTAGCGCGGCACGCTGCCGGTGCGGCGCGTGGCGGCGAGCCATTCGGCATCCTGCGTCGTCGCCCGCGCCACGCGGCCCCAGAATTCCAGCACGGGGGGCGGCAGGTTGGCGGGGCCGGCCAGCGCATTCCAGCCGGCGAGTTGCGAGAGGGCGGGCAGCCCCGCCTCGGCCGCGGTGGGCACGCCGGGCAGGCTCGGCAGGCGCGCATCGCCGCTCACCACCAGCGCGCGCACCTGGCCCTGCTGGATGGCGCCCAGCATGTCGCCCAGGTTGTTGCCGACGAATTGCGCGTGCCCCCCCAAGAGCGCCGTCAGCGCCTCGCCGCCGCCGCGGAAGGGCAGCGCCTGGGCGGCGTCGATCGGCAGGTTGGCGCTGGCCAGCATGTGCCGGATGCCGAGGTCGAGGATGGTGGCGGGCCCGCTGGTCGCGAAGTTCAGCGTCCCGGGCGCGGCGCGGATCGCCGCCAGCAGCGCGGCCAGGTCACGCCAGGGCGCATCGGCGCGCACGCAGATGACGAAAGGGTTCTCGTCCAGCAGCGCGAGCCAGGTGAAATCCTCGACGCTGTAGGGCGTGCGCGGATCGGTCGCCGGCAGGATGGCAGAGGAGCCGACGCGGGCCAGCAGCAGGGTCTGCCCGTCCGGCTTGGCGCGCGCCACGTATTGCGTGCCGATGGCGCCCGAGGCCCCGGTGCGGTTCTCGACCACGATGGGCTGCGCGGGCTGGCCCATGTGCCGCACCGCATGGGCCGCGAAGAGCCGGGCCGCGATGTCGGCCGCGCCGCCGGCCGAGAAGGGGGCCACCAGCGTCACCGGCCGGTCGAGGACGGAAGCCGTCCCTTGGCCCGCCCCCGGGCCCACCCCTTGCGCCATGGCCGGCGCCGCGAGGCAGGTGAGCATGAGGGTCCGACGTGCGATCATTGGGGGTTCTTGCCTCCCGGTTCGTGACTGGCCTGGGGGGCAGCATGCCCGGGATCGGACGGCAAGGGTTGCCCTTTCGCTTCACGCCATGCTACCGCGTGTTGCATGTTAACCAAGACTGGCCTGCCCAGGGGGGCGAGCGCACGCTCCGCGCCCCGGCACCCACCACTGGTTCGCGCGCCGCACCGCTTCGTGCAGCGTGGATCCTTCCCCCGGGGAAGCCTTCGTGGCCTCGCTCTCAGTGCCTTCACGGCCTGGGTGCTGGGCGCGCTGACCTGGGGCCTGCCCGGGACCGCGCGCGCCACCGAAGCCCGTCCCCAGGCGGCAAGCCGGCCGGCCGCCTCGGCCCCGGCGCGCCCCCAAGCGGCCCGGCCTGCCGCCAATACCGCCGCCCGCCCGAGCGCCAACCAGGGCGCCCGGCGGCCCGCCCATACCCGCACGGCCCAGCGCGCGCGCCCGCCGGCCGGCACCACTCGCATGCGCGACGCCCCGCAGGAGCTGATCCCGGTCCTCGCCGCCGACATGCCGACCGGCACCGCCCAGCTCTCGCCCCGCGCCGCCTGCCTCCAGGCCACCCAGCGCGCCGAGCAGGTGCACGGCCTGCCCACCGGCCTGCTGACCGCCGTCGCGCTCGCCGAGAGTGGCCTGCATGCCTATGCCCTCTCCATCGGCGGCCGGGCCCATTTCCCGCCGACGGAGGAAGCCGCCCGCCAGCTGGTGAACAGCGCGCCACCCCGGCGCAGCATCATGGCGGGCTGCGTGCAGGTGAATGCCCGCGTCCATGCCCGGAACTCGCATTGGCCGCTCAACCCCGATGCCTCGGCCGACTGGGCCGGCGGCATGATGGCCCGCTGGGCGCGCGAGACGGGCAGCTGGTCCACCGCGCTGCGCCGCTGGCATGGCGGCAGCCCGGCCTCGACCCAGCGCCTGGTGTGCCGGGTGAAGGCCAAGATGGAAGTCACGAGCCCGGGCAGCGACATCTTCGAGGATTGGAACTGCGCCACGGGCCTCGCCGACCGCACGCGGCGCAATGGCGAGATCCACCTCGCCACCGCCCAGCGCCAGACGCAGTAGCCGGACGCAGTAGCCGGACGCGGCAGCCGCACGCAGGACCCGCGGTGCGGTGGGGGCTATTCCTTCACCGCGCCGGTCAGGCTGCTCACATAGTAATCCACGAAGAACGAGTAGAAGATCGCGACCGGCAGCGAGCCGAGCAGCGAACCCGCCATCAGCGCCCCCCATTGATACACGTCACCCGTCACAAGCTCCGTCAGGATGGCGACCGGAACCGTCTTGTTCTCGCTGCTCTGGATGAAGGCGAGCGCGTAGATGAACTCGTTCCAGCTCAGGGTGAAGGAGAAGATGCCCGCGCTGATCAGGCCGGGCACCGCCAGCGGCAGCGTGATCTGCCGCAGGATCTGCAGGCGCGTCGCGCCATCGATCAGCGCGCATTCCTCCAGCTCATACGGGATGGACTTGAAGTAGCCGATCAGCAGCCAGGTGCAGAAGGGCACGAGGAAGGTCGGATAGACCAGGATCAGCGCCATCGGGCTGTCGAACAGGCCGAGCTGCACCACCATCGTCGCCAGCGGGATGAAGAGGATGGAGGGCGGCACGAGATAGGCCAGGTAGATCGCCAGGCCCACATACTGGCTGCCCCGGAAGCGCAGGCGCTGGATCGCATAGGCGGCCAGCGTGCTGGCGAAGAGCGACAGGAAGGTCGCCCCCACCGACACCATCATCGTTGTCCACAGCCAGGACGGGTAGGAGGTCTCGAACAGCAGCTTGCGGATGTGCTGCAAGGTGGGCGAGGTGATCCAGAACGGGTTGTGCGTCGCGAAGTCATACAGCTCCGCATCCGGTTTGAAGGCCGTCACCGTCATCCAGTAGAACGGGAAGAGCAGGATCAGCAGGAAGCAGGACAGCGGGATCCAGAGCACCACCATGCGGCGTGCGCGGCTGTCCCACTGCATCGTCTCCGGCGCTGCGGTCGAAGCATTGCTCATGGCGTAGGCCCTGTGACGAGATGAGGCGCGGGTTGCGAGGGGCGCTGCCCCTCGCGCTCCCCGCCGAGGGCCCAGGCCCTCGGAACCCATGTGATGGGATTTCGGGAGAGGGGCAGAATGGGGCTTTGGGCCCGGAGCGCGCATCGGCCCCTCTCCCAAGATCCCATGATCGGTTTCCAAAGGCCCCGGCCTTTGGTGGGGTGCAGGGGCAAAGCCCCTGCGAAGCAGCGCCCCATCTCAGTCATTGCCTTCGCCCTGCTGCCACTTGCGGCGGGCGAGGGCGAAGTAGCTGAACAGCGTCGCGAAGACGAGGAAGGGGATCATCGAGACGGCGATGGCCGCCCCCTCGCCGAGCTGCCCGCCCGGGATGCCGCGCTGGAAGGCGAGGGTGGCCAGCAGGTGGGTGGAGTTCACCGGCCCGCCACGCGTGATGGCGTAGACCAGCTGGAAGTCGGTGAAGGTGAAGATGATCGAGAAGGTCATCACGATCGCGAGGATGGGCATCAGCATCGGGAAGGTGATGTAGCGGAAGCGCTGCCAGCCCGAGGCGCCATCGAGCAGGGCCGCCTCGTAGAGCGAGGGCGAGATGGTCTGAAGCCCCGCGAGCAGCGAGATGGCCACGAAGGGAATGCCGCGCCAGATATTGGCGACGATGAGCGAGTAGCGCGCCGGCCATTCGCTGCCGATGAAGTCGATATTGGTGGTGCGCCAGCCCAGCACATCCACGAAGACGTAGCTGATGATGGAGAATTGCGGGTCGTAGATCCACCAGAAGGCGATGGCGGAGAGCACGGTGGGCACGATCCAGGGCAGCAGGATGATGGCCCGGATCAGCGACTTGAAGGGCATGTGCTGGTTCAGCAGCAGCGCAAGCCACAGGCCCAGCGCGAATTTCCCGATGGTCGCGATGCCCGTGTAGAACACGCTGAAGAAGACGGCGTTCCAGAAGATCGGGTCGGTGAAGAGGTATTCGAAGTTCTCGAGGCCGACATAGATGCCGCGCCGGCCGATGGTGGCATCGGTGAAGGCGAGGTAGATGCCCAGCCCCAGCGGATAGGTCAGGAAGACGCCGAGCAGCCCCATGGCGGGCAGGAGGCAGGCGATGATGAGCACCGCCTTGTTGTCGAAGAAGCGCGAGAGCGCCGTCTGCGGCGGGCGCATCCTGGACCAGTGCTGGTGTGTGGTGGCGTCCATCAGGGCAACTCCCGGGGGTCAGGCTCCACGCGGCGGCTGCCGCGTGGAGTTCGCTGGGTTTGGGCTTACCGCCGGCGGAAGAAGCGCGCGGCGCGGCGCTCGGCCTCGCGCGCGGCGGCTTCCGGCGTGGCCTGGCCCGAGGCGACCGAGGCGCACATCTGCACCATCACGTAGTCGGCATTGGCCGCGGCCGAGCCTTCCGTGATCGGCCCCTTGAAGCCATTCCAGAAGTCCGTATCCATCGTGTCCTTGAAGATCGCGACCTTGGGGTCGCCCTGCCAGGTGCGCGAGGCGTTGAAGGCGTTCAGCGGCTGCGCCCAGTAGCCGATATTGGCCTGCAGCCACGGATCGTATTGCGGCGCTTCCATCATGAAGGCGAGGAAGGCCTTGGCCGCGTTCGGGAAGCGCGTATGGCGGAACACCATGGCGTTCAGCGTCAGCCCCGCATTGGGCGGCGAGGCGGCGATGCCCTTGGGCGTCAGGCTGTGCTCGGTGTCGGCGGCGATCGGCGCCGTCGCCGGGTCGTTCTTCATGGAGAAGTAGAGCGAGACGCCGTTCTGCGTTAGGAAGCACTCGTTGGAGGCGAAGGCGCGGTTGTTGCTGATGTCGCCCCAGGCCAGCGTGCCGGGGATGAAGGTCGGATAGAGCTCGCGCAGGTAGTTCAGGGCGGCGATGGTCTCGCGGCTGTTGATACCGGGCGTGCCGTCCTCGTTCACCAGGTGCCCGCCGAAGGACCAGACGAGCCAGCTGGCGAAGGCATTGCCGTCACCCACCGCATTGCCGAGCGCGAAGCCGGCCGGCTTGTTCGCCCGGCGCAGCGCCTGGCAGAGGCGCAGGATGCCGGCATGGTCTTCGGGCGGGGCCTGGAAGCCCACCTCGTTCAGCGCGGATTTCCGCCAGACCCAGGGGCCGCCCGAGGCGCCGAAGGGCAGGCCGATCCAGTTGTTGGTGTTGTGGCGGCGGCCGTAGCGGAGTGCCAGCTTCTTCCAGCCGCCATACTTGGCGCCGAGATACTCGGCGATGTCGGTGAGTTCGATCAGCTTGTCCTGGAAGACGTGCGGCGCCTCGTTGAAGCCGATGATCACATCGGGGCCGGCACCCGTGTTGGCGGTGACGCCGGTCTGCTGGGTGATGTCCTCCCAGGCCACGAAATCCACGCGGACCTGCACGCCGGTGGCGGCGGTGAAGCGCGCGGCATTGGCGCGGAACACGTCCTCATCGGGCTGGACGAAGCGCACCGGGCGCAGCACGCGCAGCGTGGCGCCGTTCTCGATCGGCAGGCGGGGCGGCGCGACATTGGCGGCGGCGATGTTGCTCGCGGTCTGGGCCAGGGCGTCGCCGGCGATGAGGCCGGCGCCGAGGCCGCCCACGAGGCGGCGGGTGATGCTGAAGGTCATTTTCGTTTCTCTCCCTTGGTGGTGTTGAGCGAGCCGTTACATCCGGTCGCCGGTTTGCTTGTTGAAGAGATGCGCCTGCTGGGCGGCGGGCAGGATGGGCAGCCTGTCCCCCGGCTTGGCGGTGATGCGCTCGCGGAAGACGCCGTTGAGCTTGGTCTCGCCCATGCGGAGCATGACCAGCGTCTCGCTGCCCATGGGCTCGACCACGACGACCTCGGCCGGCATGCCATCGCCGGCCAGGCGGAAATGCTCGGGGCGGATGCCATAGACGGCCGGGCCGTCCGGGTATTCGCCCGGCGGCAGCGGCCAGCTCACGCCATCCGGCGTCAGGAAGGCGCCGTGCTCGATGCGGCCTTCCAGCAGGTTCATCGCCGGGCTGCCGATGAAACCCGCCACGAAGAGATTGGCGGGCTTGTCATAGAGTTCGAGCGGCGGGCCGGCCTGGCGGATATGGCCGAGTTCCATGACGACGATCTTGTCGGCCATGGTCATGGCCTCGATCTGGTCATGCGTCACATAGACGGTGGTGACGCGCAGCCGCTGGTGCAGCTCGCGGATCTCGGAGCGCATCTGCACGCGCAGCTTGGCGTCGAGGTTGGAGAGCGGCTCGTCGAAGAGGAAGACCTGCGGGTCGCGCACGATGGCGCGGCCCATCGCCACACGCTGCCGCTGCCCGCCCGAGAGCTGGCGCGGATAGCGGTCCAGCAGCGCCTCGAGACCGAGGATCTTGGCGGCGCGCGCCACCTCCGCCTTCATCACTTCCTTCGAAGCCTTGGCCAGCTTCATGGAGAAGGCCATGTTCTCGAAGACGGTCATGTGCGGATAGAGCGCGTAGTTCTGGAACACCATCGCGATGTCCCGGTCCTTCGGCGGCACATTGTTCACGACGCGCCCGCCGATCGCGATCTCGCCGCCCGAGATGTTCTCGAGGCCGGCCAGCATGCGCAGCAGGGTGGATTTGCCGCAGCCCGAGGGGCCGACCAGGACGACGAACTCGCCATCCTCGATGTCCACGGAGACGCCGTGCAGCACGGAGGTGCTGCCGAAGGATTTCCTGACGTTGCGGATCTCTACGGACGCCATCAGAACCTCGAGACCTGGGTTTCCTTGGAGGTGATGAACTCCAGGAGGGCGGGGGTGCCGTTCTTCGTCTGTGCGATGCCGCGCTGGATGGCGGGGACGATCTGGTCGGGCGTCGTCACCCGCTCGCCGTAGCCGCCAAAGGCCTTGGCCATGTCAGCGTAGTTGCCGCTGATATCGGTGGTGCGGAACTTCTCGGTGCTGAGCGCCATGATCTTCAGCTCGATCGCCATGGAGAAGTTGTTGAGCAGGATGGAGAGGATCGGGATGCGCTCGCGCACCGCGGTCTCGAAATCCATGCCCGTAAAGCCGATGGCCGCATCGCCCCACACATTGATGCAGAGCTTGTCGGGCGCGGCGAGCTTCGCCCCCATGGCAAGGCCGAGCCCGTAGCCCAGCTGCGTCGTCTTGCCCCAGCCGAGATAGGAGAGCGGCGTGCGGCTGATCCAGAAGGGCGAGAGCTGGTCACGCGGCGAGCCGGCGTCATGGGTGATGATGGTCTGGTCCGGGTCCACCGTGCGCCAGAGGTCGCGCAGCACGCGATAGGGGTTGAGCGGCGCGTCGTTGGAATCCCGCTTCTCCGCCCATTTCGCGAGCCAGGGCGCGCGCAGCGCCTCGATCGCGGCCTGCACGGGCGCATGCGGGCGGGGCGTCTTGATGTGCCCGCTGACCTCGTCGATGAGCGCCTGCAGCACGAGTTGCGCGTCGCCCAGCAGGCCGATGTCGCAGCGGATGTCCTTGTCCAGATGGTCCGGGTCCAGCGTCGCGTGGATGTATCTGGGCCCGCCATCCTTGGTCTGGGCAGGCATCTTGATGCCGAAATTGGTCTCGGTGAAGGAACAGCCGACGCCGAAGATCACATCCGCATCATCCAGGAACTTCCGCACCGGATGCGGCATGGCGAGCCCGCCCGAGCCGAGCGCGAGCGGATGGTCCTCGGGGAAGGAGGACTTGCCGCCGAGGCTGGTGGTGACGGGTGCGGCCAGAAGCTCGGCCAGCTCGCGCAGCTGCGGCCAGGCCTGGGCCCAATGGATGCCGGTGCCGGCATAGATCACCGGACGCTTCGCGTTCACCAGCATCTCGGCGGCACGCTTCACGTCCGCCGGATCAGGGGCCGAGCGGACGGCGAGGACGGGCGTGTAGCTCCAGTTCTCCGGCATCTCCTCCTGGAACATGTCGGTCGGGATCTCGACGATGACGGGCCCGCCGCGGCCATTGCGCAGGCGCGCGAAGGCGCGACGCATGATGTTGGGCACCTCGGCCGCGCTCATGATCGCCTCGGTGGACTTGGCGATGCCCTTCATCTGCACGGTGCTGTTGTAGTTGGGCGGCACATGGGCGATGCGGCGCGGATAGCCCATCGGCAGCACCAGCACGGGCACGCTCTCGCCGAAGCACTGCGCGACGCCGCCATAGGCGTTCTCCGCCCCCGGCCCATGCTGCATGCAGAAGGCGCCGAGCTTGCGGGCCGAGGTGACGCGGCTGATGGCGTCCGCCATGTGCAGGCCGATCCGCTCCTGCCGGACCATGACGGGCCGGATGTCGATCGCCGCGCAATGCTCGATCATGTGGTTCACCGGATAGCCGGTGAGCACCTCGATCCCCTCGCGCCTCATGATTTCCGCGATGGCGTCGCCAACTTTCATGCCGCCCTGCACTCCCCAGAATTATTTCTTGAGAGGAAGGCTAGCCCCCGCTTCGCACGCCCTGCAAGCATGGCAATCTATGCTGCCCTGCAACAGAGAGAGATTGGCCCATGCCTGAGCCGCTGCCCCCCGCAGAATTCGCCACCCTGATGGCCCAGGCAGGCATCTCCCTGCCGGCGGCGGAGGTCGAGGACCTGCGCCACGCCCACGCCAAGCTCGCCGGCATGCTGGAGGCGCTGCGCAAGCCCGCGCCGAAGCTGGTGGCGGAGCCGGCCTTCACCTTCTCGACGGAGAAGTGAGCATGATCCCCACCATCGCCGAAGCCGCGGGCCTGATCGCCGCGAAGAAGCTCTCGCCCGTGGAACTCATGAAGGAGTGCGAGTCGCGCATCGCCGCCCAGAACGGTGCGCTGCACGCCTTCATCCTGGAGACACCCGAGCGCGCGCTCGCCGATGCCAAGGCGGCCGAGGCGCGCCAGATGGCCGGCACGCTCAAGGGCAGGCTCGACGGCATCCCCATCGGCCACAAGGACATCTACTCGACGGCCGGCATCCGCACGACCTGCCATTCCGCACAGCTGCTCGACAATGTGCCGAGCGAGGACGCCGTCACCGTCGCCAAGTGGCGCGATGCGGGCGTGGTGCTGATGGGCAAGCTCGCCACCCATGAATTCGCCTTTGGCGGGCCGAGCTTCGACCTGCCCTGGCCGCCGGCGCGCAACCCCTGGAACACGGAGTGCTTCACCTCCGGCTCCAGCAGCGGCACGGGGGCGGCGGTGGCCGCGGGGCTCGTGCTGGGCGGCACGGGTTCCGACACGGGCGGCTCCATCCGCGGGCCGGCCGCGCTCTGCGGCATCGCCGGCATCAAGCCGACCTATGGGCTCTGCTCGCGCACCGGCATCTATCCGCTGGCGCAGACGCTGGACCATGCCGGCCCCATGGCCTGGACCAGCGAGGATTGCGCCATCCTTCTCGAAGCCATGGCGGGCCACGACCCGAGCGACCCCGGCAGCGCCGACCGCCCGGCTCCGCGCTTCGACCTGGCGCAGGATTGGCGCGGCCGCCGCGTCGGGCTGATCCGCCACATGCATGAGGTGGACAATCCGGTCAGCGCAGCGACGCTGAAGGGCATCAACGAGACGGCCGAAATCCTGCGCAAGCTGGGCGCCACCGTGGTGGATGTCACGCTGCCTTCGCTGCAGGAATTCAACGCGGCGGGCTGGGTCACGCTCTCGGGCGAGGCCTGGGCGGTGCATGAGGAGTGGATGCGCAGCCAGCCGCTGAAATACGGCGAATTCCTGCGCGGACGCCTGGCGCTGGGTGGCCTGCTCTCGGCGGGCGACTACATCCAGGCGCAGCGCCAGCGGCGCGACCTCATCGCGCGCAGCATCGCGGCCGCGGCCGATGTGGACCTGCTGCTCACCGCCGCCGCGCCCGGCGAGGCGCCCAAGATCCGCGAGGTGCCGAAATGGGCGAGCCTCGAGAAGCCCAACTTCACCATCGCCTTCAACCTTCTGGGCTGGCCGGCGCTGACCATCTGCACGGGCTTCGGCGAGGGCGGGCTGCCGGTGGCCGCGCAGATCATCGGCAAGCCCTGGCAGGATGGGCTGGTGCTGGCGGCGGGCCATGCGGTGGAGCGGGAGAACGGCGCCCGCGCGAAGCGGCCCTGATCAGCGAGGGGGCCTTGCCCCCTGGCGCTCCCCCAGCAGGGAACAAGTCCCCTGCACCCCGCGTGTCGGAGGTGCGGGCAACGGGTGAAGACCACGCAGGTTTTCACCCTGCTGGGGAGGTTGAGGGGCGATGTCCCTCAAGAGGAGACCGGAGTTGGAACGCAGCTACGACCTGATCGTCATCGGCCATGGCATCGTCGGCCTTGCCCACGCCCTGGCCGCCGCCCGCGCCGGGCACCGCGTGGCGGTGCTGGACCGGGATGCGCAGCCCAATGGCGCCTCCATCCGCAATTTCGGCTTCGTCACCGTCACCGGCCAGGGCTGGCCGCACACCTGGCGCCGCGCCCGCCGCGCGCGCGCGGTCTGGGCGGGCGTGGCGGAGGAGGCCGGCATCCCCGTGCTGCAACGCGGCCTGCTGATGGCCGCGCGCCGGCCCGAGGCGCTGGCGGTCATCGAGGAATTCGCGGCGGGACCGATGGGCGAGGGCTGCCGCATCCTCCGCCCCGATGAGATGCCGGCGCCCCTCGCGCCCGGCCTGATGGGCGCGCTGCATTCGCCGCACGAACTCCGCGTGGAAAGCCGCGAGGCGTTGCCCCGGCTGCGCGCCTGGCTGGCCGAACGCCATGGCGTCGCGATCTTCCCGCAATGCGCGGCGCTCTCGGTCGAGACAGGCGCGGTGCATACGCCACAGGGCCGCTTCACCGCGCCCCACATCGTGGTGTGTCCAGGGACGGACCTCACTTCCCTCTTCCCCGAGGCCTTCGCCGCCCGCCGGACCACGCTGTGCAAGCTGCACATGTTGCGCCTGGCGGATCCCGGCTGGCGGCTGCCCGCGCCGGTGATGAGCGACCTCGGCCTGCATCGCTACCGCGGCTATCACGGCGCCCCCTCGCTGCCCGCGCTGCGCGCGCGGCTGGAGGCGGAGCAGAAGCCGCAGCTCGACAACGGCGTGCACCTGATCGTCGTGCAATCGGCCGATGGCAGCCTCGTCGTGGGCGACAGCCATCACTACGCGGCCACGCCCGACCCCTTCCAGCCGGAAGCCGTGGATGCGCTGATCCTGGAGGAATTCGCCGCCGTGCTGGGCGCGCCGCCGCCGGTGACGGAACGCTGGATCGGCATCTACCCCTCCGGCCCCGAGGATGCCTTCTTCGAGGCGCCCATGCCCGGCGTGCGGCTCGTCTCCGTCACCTCCGGCACCGGCGCCTCCACGGCCTTCGGCCTCGCCGAGGAGGTTCTCGCGGATCTGATGCAGATGGAGTTTTCCGAATGATCCAGGCCGTCATCCTCGACTGGGCGGGCACCGTGCTCGACCATGGCAGCCGGGCCCCCATGGCGGCCTTCGTGAAGGCCTTCGCGCATTTCGGCGTGGCGATCAGCATCGAGGATGCGCGCGGGCCCATGGGCATGGCCAAGCACGACCACATCCGCCTCGTTGGCCGCGCGGTGAACGGGGTCTGGCGCGCGAAGCGCGGGCATGACTTCGACGAGGCGGACATGGAGGCGATCTTCGCCGTCTTCGAGCCGCTGAACGTCGCCGCCGTGAAGACGCCCGAGCATTCGACGCTGATCGCTGGCGCGCGCGCGGCACTGGATTGGTGCCGGGCGCGCGGCATCCGCATCGGTTCCACCACCGGCTATACCCGCCCGATCATGGAGGAGCTGGCGCCGCTCGCCGCCGCCCAGGGCTTCACGCCCGAGGTGATGGTCTGCGCGGGCGACCTGCCGGCCGGCCGGCCCGCGCCGCTGCAGATGTGGTACGCGATGGCACGGATGGGCATCTGGCCCGCCGACACCGTCGTCAAATGCGACGACACGCCGCCTGGCATCGGCGAGGCGCGGAACGCGGGCTGCTGGGCCGTGGGCTTCGCGCTGTCCGGCAATATCGCGGGGCTCTCCGAGGCGGAGATGGCGCTGGCGAGCGAAGCCGATAAGGCCGTGATGCGGGCGCGCGCGACGGCGGAACTGACCGCGTCGGGCGCGCATCTCGTCGTGGATTCCATCGCCGACCTGCCGCGCGCGGTGGCCGCGATCGAGGCGCGGATGGCGGCGGGCGAGAAGCCCTGAGGCCTTCTTAAGCCAAGCCGCCTCGCCTGATGACGCGGATCATGCGGCAAAACCAATGCCTGGAGCCGTTTCACCGCCCCTGCTTGCGTTGAACCGGCGCTGGACCACGCTGCGTTCACGCCGCATGGCCCAGGCTTGGCTGAGAGGATGCTTCAGCGTTTCGGCGATTCCGCCTCGACGCATCATGCGCTAGCCCGCGATCCGCGCCTGGTCGCGCCCGCCTTCCTTCGCGGCATAGAGCGCCTGGTCCGCCGCCTGGAAGCCGCGCTCCAGCGCCAGCACATCCGAGCTTTCGATGGCCGCGATGCCGGCCGACAGCGTCAGCCGGCGCGCCGGCGCGCCCGGATGCGGCACGATCTCGGTGATCGCCTCGCGCAGGCGGTTCACCAGGGGCAGCGCCTCGCTGGGCGTGAGGCCGGGCAGGACAAGCGCGAATTCCTCCCCGCCCACGCGGCCCAGCGCATCCTCGCGCCGGATTGCGCCTTGGGCGGCCCTGGCCACGCCCTTCAGCAGCGTATCGCCCGCGGCATGGCCCCATCCGTCATTCACCGACTTGAAGTGGTCAATGTCGAGCATGACGGCGACGCTCGGCTGACCCTGGCGCGCCGCGCGGGCGAGGGCGGCCTCGGCCAGCCGCGCGAAGCCCATGCGGTTGGGCAGGCCGGTCAGTGGGTCATGCGCGGCGGCCTCGGCCAACTCCGCCTCCAGCCGGTCCCGCGCGGCGAAGGCATGGGCCATGCGGAGGAAGAAGAGCGGCACGAGGAAATCCACCGCGAGCCAGACCCAGTTGATCAGCTCGACCCGGATGCCGGCCTTGCGGATGCCCTCGTCCAGCCCGCTGCCCAGGTGCAGCAGGCCCACCAGCACCATGAGGGCCGCGCCCGCGAGCCCACGAAACCGGTGGTCGGGCCGGCTGGTGTAGCCCATGCCCATCCGCCAGCCGACCAGCGCCGCATAGAAGCACAGCCCCGCCAGCGCGACGCGGGAGGCGAGAAACAGCTCGTCATCCAGGTTCATTCGGCGCGGATGTTCCCGGCGCGGATGACCTGGCCCCAGGCGGCGATCTCGGTCTGGAGGAATTCACGGAACTGCTGCGGCGACATGTCCACCACGACACCGCCCTGGCTCACGATGCGCTCGCGCTCGCGCGGGCTGGTCGCGAAGCGGCGGCCCTCGGCGTTCAGGCGGTTGACGATGGCGGCCGGCGTGCCGGCCGGCGCCACCAGCCCCGACCACGTCTGCGAGGCGTAGCCCACGGCACCCTGCTCGGCCATGGTCGGCAGGTCGGGCCAGGAGGGATGCCGCTCGCGCGTCGTGATGCCGAGCGCCTTCAGCCGCCCTCCGCGGATATGCGGGCCGGAGGAGGAGGAACTGTCGAACAGCACGTCGCAATGGCCCGCGATCGTGTCCACCAGGGCGGGGCCGGAGCCCCGATGCGGGATGTGCGTCATTTCCACATTCATCGCGCGCGCGAACATCTCGCCCGAGAGGTGCGAGGGCGAGGCGACGCCGATCGAGCAGTAGTTGATCTGCCCGCGCCGCGTCGCCGCCCAGGCCACGAATTCCTGCATGGTGTTGGGCGGCCGGTTGGTCGGCACCACCATCATCAGCGGCGTCACCGAGGGCAGCAGCACATGCTCGAAGCTGCGGATCGGGTCATACCCGGCCTGGAGCATCTGCGGCAGGATGGAGAGCGGGCCGCTCGCCGTCATGGAGAGCGTATAGCCATCCGGGGCGGCGCGCGCCGCCATCTCCGTGCCCAGCATGCCCGAGGCGCCGGAGCGGCTTTCCACCACGAAGGGCTGGCCGAACACCTCCTGGTAATGCGTGGCGACCAGGCGGGCCACCGCCTCGGTCCCGCCGCCGGGCGGGAAGGGAACGATGATGCGGACCGGCCGCTCCGGCCAGGTCTGCGCGAGGGCGATGCCGGGGAGCAGCAGGGCAGCGAGGACGTAGCGCAGCATGAACGGGCCTCCATCTTGGGGAAAGCCAGCGTGGCATCCGCCGCACCCGGCTTGCAAGGCCGCCGGGAGGGGTTATGCCGGACAGGCGATGAACATCCTCTCGATCCAGTCCTGGGTGGCCTATGGCCATGTGGGCAACGCCTCCGCGATGTTTCCCCTGCAACGCCTCGGCGCCGAGGTCTGGGCCATCCATACGGTGCAGTTCAGCAACCACACCGGCTATGGCGCGTGGCGCGGCCAGGTCCTCGGCGCGCAACTGATCCGTGACTGCGTGCAGGGCATCGGCGAGCGCGGCGCGCTGCCGGCCTGCCACGCGGTGCTCTCGGGCTATATGGGGGATGCCGAGATCGGCGCTGCCATCCTCGACGCAGTGGCCGAGGTGAAGGCGGCCAACCCCGCGGCGCTGTGGTGCTGCGATCCCGTGCTGGGCGATGACGGGCGCGGCATCTATGTGCGCCCCGGCATCCCCGAATTCCTGCGCGACCGGGCCATGCCGATGGCTGACATCGCCACTCCCAACCGCTTCGAGCTGGAATGGCTGACCGGCATGGTGGTGACCGACCTTGCCTCGGCGGAAGCGGCGGTGACGCGGCTGCAGGCCATGGGCCCGCGCTGCGTGCTGCTGACGAGCCTCGACCTGCCCGACATGCCGGAGGGCTCCATCGGCATGCTCGCGGCGGAAGGCGGCCGCTTCTGGCGGGTGACGACGCCGCTGCTGCCGGTCAGCGTGAATGGCGCGGGCGATGCGATCGCGGCGCTGTTCCTGTTCCACCGGCTGCGGACGGGCGATGCGGGGGAGGCGCTCTCCGCCGCCGCCTCCTCGGTCTTCGGCGTGCTGCGACGCACGGCGGAGGCGGGCTCGCGCGAATTGCTGACGGTGGCGGCGCAGGAGGAATTCGTGGCCCCCTCGCGCCGGTTCGACGCGATCCGCTGCTGAGGGGCCCGCTGATGCAACGCTGGCGCCAGCGCCAGCGTTGCATGGCATGAGCTTGCACGCGGCCATTCATCGCAGGATCGTCGCCGGGATCGTCCTGGCGGCGGCCCTGCTCCTGATCCTGGTCTTCGCGGTGGATGTGGCGCTGGTCGTCTTCGCCGCGATCCTCCTGGCCATCCTGCTGCATGGTGGCAGCGAAGCGCTGGCCCGCTGGACGGGCATCGGCCGCGGCTTCGCCCTGGCTGGCTTCGTCCTCGTCCTGGTGGCCTGCCTGGGGCTGCTGGTGCTGGTGGCCGCGCCGGTCCTGGCCGAGCAGGCGGTGCAGCTCTGGCAGCAATTGCCCCTGGCGCTGGATGCGCTGCGGGCGCGCATCGCCGCGCAAAGCTGGGGGCCCGGGCTGCTCGAGCAGTTCTCCCCCGAGACCGTGGTCAGCACCGGCTCGGGCGGGGCGCTCGCGGGGCGGGCCACCTCCGTCCTCGCCTCGGGCTTCGGCGCGGTGGTGGACCTCGCCATCATCGCCGTGATCGCGATCTTCCTCGCGGCCGATCCCGCGACCTACCGGGCGGGCTTCGTCCTGCTCCTCGCCCCCGAGGACCGCGAGCGCGCGCTCCGCGTGCTGGATGAAGTGACCGGGACGCTGCGCGGCTGGCTGGTCGCGCAGCTCCTGGCGATGGCGGTGATCGGCGCCCTGACCACGATCGGGCTCTGGCTGCTGGGCGTGAAGCTCGCGGTGGTGCTCGGGGTGATCGTGGCGCTGCTCAGCTTCATCCCCAATCTCGGCCCCATCCTGGCGGCCGCGCCCGCCGTGCTCCTGGCCCTGGCGGAGAGCCCCATGCTCGCGCTCTATGTGGTGGCGCTCTACATCCTGGTGCAGGTCATCGAGGGTAATGTGACGACGCCCCTGATCCAGAGCCGGAGCATCGCGCTGCCGCCGGCGCTGATCCTGGCGGCGCAGTTGCTGATGGCCGGCGTCTCGGGGCTGCTCGGCCTGGCGCTGGCCACGCCCCTGGTGGCGGTCCTGCTCACGCTGACGCACCTGCTCTACGTGCGGGGCTATCTGGAGCCGGGGACGCCCGGCCCGGTGAGGTGAGTCAGATCACCGCCACGCCCAGCAGCGCCAGCAGCGTGATGAAGAGCGTGCTGGCCACGCCCAGCAGCAGCGGCGCCGCCCCCCGCGCATGCAGCGCCCGCAGGTCGGTCTGCAGGCCCAGCGCCGCGACCGAGGCCGCCAGCATGATGGGCACCACGAAGCGCGAGGCCTCCACCACCGCCTTGGGGACAAGGCCCGTGCTGCCGATGACGACCAGCGCCAGGAAGCCGAAGGCGAACCAGGGCACGGGCGCCTTGGCGTGCCCGGCCTCGCCCATGTGGCTCTTCGCCACCCACCAGCCGAGCGCCACGACGGCCGGCGCCAGCAGGAAGACGCGGGCGAGCTTCATGACGGTGCCGGTCTGCGCCGCCTCCGGCCCGCCGGCGGCCGCGGCGCCCACCGCCTGCACCACCTCATGGATCGCGGCCCCGGCCCAGAGGCCGTAGGTGTTGGCCGACATGCCCATGAGGTCGCCCAGATAGGGGAAGGTGATCAGCGCGACGGTGCCGCAGAGCGTGATGACGGCGAGCGCATAGGTCACGTCCTCATCCTTGCCGCGCGCCACCTGGTTGGCCGCGACGATGGCGGATGCGCCGCAGATCGCCGTGCCGGTGCCGATCAGCAGCGAAAGCTTCGGGTCCACGCCCATGACGCGGCCGAGCCAGATGGTGAAGGGCAGCGTCAGCCCCACCACCAGGAAGGCGAGCACCAGCGCGCCCAGGCCGAGCGAGGCCAGCATGCCGAGCGTGACCTGGAAGCCCAGCAACACGATGGCGGCACGCAGCACAGGCCGCACCGCATAGCTGATGCCGGGCTTGAGGCTGGCTGGCCGGCCGATCACCGCGCCGAGTCCCACGCCCAGCACCAGCGCCACCACCACCGGGTTCAAGGCCGCGATGCCGGTCATGTTGCGGATGATGATGGCGATGGCCGCGATCACCAGGCAGAGGCCGAGGCCAGGGGCCAGGCTGCGCAGCCGGTCCGGAAAGGATTGGGCGGCGCTGGGTGCGCTGGTCGGGGCTGCCATGGATGCTCGCAATCAAGTCTGACTAGGATCGCCAGACGGTCCACCCGCAGGCGCGCAGCGTCAACCCATGGGCTATTCGGCAGCGAGCGGCATGGGTTGCGTGAGCCCGAAGGCCTCGGCCAGCAATGTCACGCTGCGGGCGCGGGCGGCCGCGTCATGGCAGGGCGTGAGCACCGCCACTTCCTGCACGCCAAGCTCGGCAGCGAGCGCCGCCAGCCGGTCCCGCACCTGCTCGCCCGTGCCGATGATGGCCGTGGCCCGCATGCGTTCGATTCGCGCGCGCTCGGCTTCGGAATAGGGGTGGGCCAGCGCCTCCTCGGCGGTCGGGAAGGGGGGGAAGCTGCCGCGGTCGCGGTGCAGGCGCCAAAGGGCGCGGGGCGCAAAGAGGCGCTCGGCCTCCGCCACCGTATCGGCCGCCAGCGCATAGACGGCGACGGCGGCGTTGGGCGGCTGGCCGCGCATGTCGCGATACCCCTCGCGATACATGTGCAGCGCCTCGGCGGCACCGCGCCCGTCGGTGATGAAGTGGGCGAAGCAGTAGGGAAGGCCGAAGAAGGCCGCGACCTGCGCGCCATAGTCGCTGGAGCCCAGCACCCAGACCTCGGGCGCCGTCGCCACCTCGGGGCTGGCGCGCACCTCCCGGAAGGGGTGGTTCTCGGGCAGGCCATCGCCGAGCCAGCCCAGCAGGTCGCGCAATTGCGCGGGGAAGTGGTCGGCGGCGCTGGCGGCGTTGGGGTTGAGCGCATAGGCGGTACGCCCGTCACTGCCCGGCGCGCGGCCGAGACCGAGGTCGATGCGGCCGGGCGCGATGGCTTCCAGCGCGCGGAACTGCTCGGCCACCTTCAACGCGGAATAATGCGGCAGCATGACGCCCGCGCTGCCGACGCGGATGCGCCGCGTGGTGGCGGCGATGGCGCTGATCAGGATCTCGGGCGCGCTGCCCGCATGGCTCTGGCTGTTGTGGTGCTCGGCCAGCCAGTAGCGGGCATAGCCCAGCCGGTCGGCCAGCTGCGCGATGGCCAGGCTCTCCTGGATCGCCTCGGCCGGGCCCTTGCCGGAGACGATGGTGGATTGATCGAGGATGGACAGCGCTGGCAAGGTCATGCCCGGAGCTTACCGGCAGCAGGGGATTGCATGGAAGAGACGTTCCTTCGCCGCGCCTTCGCGCTGGCCTGCCAGGGTGTCGCCGAGGGCGGCGGACCCTTTGGCGCGGTCGTGGTCAAGGATGGCGCCATCATCGGCGAGGGGCGCAACAATGTCGTTCCCGGGCGCGATCCGACGCAGCATGCCGAGGTGGTGGCGATCCGTGCCGCCTGCGCGGCGCTGGGCACGCATGACCTGAGCGGGGCCGTCCTCTACACGAGCTGTGAGCCCTGCCCGATGTGCCTCTCCGCCACCTGGTGGGCGCGCATCGGCGAGATCGTCTATGGCAATGACCGTGCGGATGCGGCGGCGATCGGCTTCGACGACGCCGCGATCTACGAGGAGGTGGCCCGCCCCCTGGAAGCCCGCGCCCTGCCCATCCGCCGCCTGCTGGCGAGCGAGGCGCTGGAGGCCTTCCGCCTCTGGGAGGCTAAACCGGACAAGGTGCCCTACTGACGCCGACCCGGACCCGAGGAGCCAGCTGCCGGAGGCCCTTTCCCCTCACTCCGTCCCGAAGCACCGATCCCCGGCATCCCCCAGGCCCGGGACGATGTAGCCATGCTCGTTGAGCCGCTCATCCAGCGCGCCGGCCAGGATGGCGACATCCGGATGCGCCGCCTGGAGTGCGGCAACCCCCTCCGGGGCGGCCACCACGCAGGCGAAGCGCACGACCTTGGCGCCGGCCTGCTTCACGCGATGGATGGCCTGGATGGCCGAGCCGCCGGTGGCCAGCATCGGGTCCAGCACCAGGGCGCCCCGACGGGCCAGGTCCTTGGGCAGGCGCACCACATATTCGCTGGGGGTCAAGGTCTGCTCGTCCCGGACCAGGCCAAGATGGCCGACGGGCGCGTCGGGCAGCACCATGCGCGCACCCTCCAGCAGGCCGAGCCCGGCGCGCAGGATGGCGACGAGGCAGGGCTCCATCTGCGTCAGCACCGGCGCCTCCATCCGGCTCACCGGCGTCTCGATGGCGGCGGTGGTCTCGGGCAGGTCACGCAGGGCTTCGCTCGCCAGGATGGCGCCGATCTCGGCGAGGACACGGCGGAAGGTGGCGCTGTCCGTCTCCTGCCGGCGGATGCGGGTGATCTTGGCGCGCAGCAGCGCGTGGCGGGGCGTGTGGAAATTGGCGCGGGTCTGGCTCATGGCGCGGGCTTACCCGCCCGCCGCGCCGCGTTCAATCCAGGGTTCAGCCCTGGCTTCAGCGGGGGGCGGTCGGGCTCAGCACATCCACGGCGTCTCGCCCGCTCGGCGTGCGGCCGAGGGCGCGGATATCCACCCGGTTCTCCGCGAGGCCGCCCGCCACGAGCGCCGCCTTCACCGCCCGCGCGCGCGCGAGGGTGAGCCGGCGATGGCTGGAGAGGTCCTCGCCGCCGCTCGCCTCGCTGTTGAGCAGGATGCGGCCGATGCTGCTGGCCTGGAGCGCGGCCCCCAGCCGTTCCAGCGCGGCGCGCTGCTCGGCCTCCAGCGTGTCGCGCTCGGCGGGGAAGGCGACGCGCCAGATGCCCTGCGGCAGCGCCGTGATGCCGCGGGGCAGGTTCAGCGGCGGCATGGGCGGCAGCGCCACGGGGGGCGTGGCGGGCGTGCCCAGCGGTTGCGCCAGGGCCGGCAGGGGCAGAAGAAGCGCGAGGAAGAGCCGCCGGCGGGGCATCAGCCGGCCTCGGCGCGGCCCTTGGCTGCGCCCTGGGCGGCGGCGGCGATGCTCTCGGCCACCACCTCGCGCAGCTTGCCATGCAGGTGCTGGTTGCCGGCCACCACATGCCCCTCGGCATAGGGATCGCCGCCATCGGGCGCGGTGACGATGCCGCCCGCCTCGCGCAGCAGCACGAGGCCCGCCGCGATGTCCCACTTGTTGAGGCCAAGCTCCCAGAAGCCGTCATACCGGCCGGCCGCGGTCCAGGCGAGGTCGAGCGCCGCCGAGCCGAAGCGGCGGATGCCCGAGACCTGCGGCATGAGCCGCACCAGCGTATGGGTGAATTCCGCCTTGCGCGGGATGGCCGCGAAGGGAATGCCGGTGGCGAAGAGCGCCTCGCGCATGTCGCGCCGGCCGGAAACGCGCAGGCGCTTGTCGTTCAGGAAGGCGCCCATGCCCTTCTCGGCCCAGAAAAGCTCATCGGCGGCCGGGTTGTAGACCACGCCGGCCATGACCTCCGTCTTGTCCTCGGAGATGCGCTTCTCGATGCCGACGCTGATGGCCCAGTGGGGGATGCCATGCAGGAAGTTGGTGGTGCCATCCAGCGGGTCCACCACCCAGCGCCATTCCCAGTCGGCATCGCCATGCGCGCCGCTTTCCTCCATCAGGAAGGCGAAGCCGGGGCGGGCCTTGGAGAGATCCTCGCGCAGGGATTGCTCGGCCCGCAGATCGGCCTGGCTGACGAAGTCGCCCGGGCCCTTCATCGAGACCTGGAGCTGCTCCACCTCGCCGAAATCGCGCAGCAGGCGCCGGCCGGCCTTGCGCACGGCGGAGACGACGACGTTGAGGGCGGGGGAGAGGCGAGGGGACGAGCCCGACATTGGATTTCCTTTGAAGGCCAGGGGCTCTGCCCCTGGACCCCGGCAGGAACCTCAGGTTCCTGCACCTCCGATAAACATGGGTGCAGGGAACTGGTTCCCTGCTGGGGGTTTAAGGGGGCAAAGCCCCCTTAGTTCTTCGCCCGCTCGACGTAGGAGGCGTCTTCCGTCCGCACCACGATCCGCTCACCGGCCGTGATGAAGGGCGGCACCATGGTCTTCACGCCGTTCACCAGCAGCGCCGGCTTGTAGGAGGAGGAGGCGGTCTGCCCCTTCACCACCGGATCGGCCTCGGCGATTTCGAGCGTCACCGTCTCGGGCAGATCCATGGAGACGGGATCGCCTTCGATCAGGCGGACATTCACCGTCATGTTCTCCTGCAGGAAGGCCAGGCGGTCCCCCAGGATGGCGGAGGGCACCTGCGTCTGCTCATAGGTCTCGGGATCCATGAGGACGAGGTTGTCGCCATCGGCGTAGGAATAGGTGAATTCCTTGTCCTCGGTGGTCAGCCGCTCGACGACATCGGCGGTGCGCCAGCGCTGGTCCTTCTTGGCCCCAGTCTTGATGTTGCGCATGTCCACCTGGATGATCGCGTTGCCCTTGCCCGGGATCATGATGTTCTGCTTGAGGATGGTGTAGCGCTGGCCCTCGAATTCGATGACCATGCCGGCACGCATCTGGTTGGCCTGCATCTTCGCCATGGGCGGTGACCTGCTAATTTCTCTGGGGTTGATCTCAGGGCGCAGGGCTTACACGCCGAGGCCCGGATCGGCAAGGTTGCGCCCCGGTCCGGCCGAATGCGGCCAGGCGGAACTCAGCCCGGCTCGACCTCGCCGCCCGCCGCCACCCAGTCCTTGAAGCCGCCGAGGTTGCGGACGTCCTGGTAGCCCATGGCCTTCAGCGTCTGCCCGGCCAGGGCCGCACGCCCGCCCGAGGCGCAATGGATGATGATGGTCTTGGCGCGGTCGAACTGGGCGTCATGCGTCGGCGCCTCGGGGTCGGCGCGGAACTCGAGCAACCCGCGCGAGACGGCGAGCGCGCCCTTGGCTTTGCCCGTGGTCTTCACCTCGGCCGCGTCGCGTACGTCGAGGATCAGCACATCCGGCCGGTCGGCGAGGGCCACGGCCTCTGCCCCCGAGATGCGCGGCACGGCGGCATTGGCGGCGGCCAGCATGGCCTGCACGGTGACGGTCATGGTCGTTCCCCCTTGCGGTGTTCGGGCGCAAGGCTAGGGCCATTCGGCCCATGACGCCACAGGCAGGCGGTCCGCCCGCCCGTCATGTCCGCCCGGCGCGGAAGACGCTCGCGGCATGTTCCAGCGGCAGGCTGCTGATGCTGGCCGGGCCGGAGAAGGGCTGGTCCAACAGCACCGCCACATAGAGGAGGGAGGTCACGGTGAAGGCGACCATCGCCGTCATGAAGGCCTGGCCGAGCAGGTTCTCCGAGGCCAGGAAGAAGGAGAAGGCGACCATGATGACGGTCCCCGCGACCAGGGAGAACCAGAGCACCTTGGGCACGCTGCCCGCCATCGCGCCCAGGCGGGCGCGGCGCGCCTGGCTGATCCCCGCCAGGAGGTCGATGGATTTCGAGACGACGGTCTGGGTGCGGCTGCTGTCATCCACGATGGCGAGGTAGCGGCGCGTCACCTCGGTGAGCGCGAGCCCGGCCTCCGGCAGGGCCTCGCCGCGCGCCATGGCCGGCCATTCCCGCTGCACGGTCAGGTCGAGATAACCGAGCACCGCCTCGCGGACGCCGGCCGCCGCCGCCTCCGGCAGGCCGATGCTGAGGCGGTTGAGCGTCGTCCAGGCCGTCGCCTCCGTCGTCACCTGCCCCTCGGCCTCGTGAAAGCGCTCCCAGACGGCGACGACGACGAAGCCGAGCAGGACGGCGTAGATCGCGCTGACCGCCTGGTATTTGTAGCCGCCCACCTCGTTGTTCCGCCGCAGCCATGCGAGGGGCGCGACGCGCCGCACCAGGCAGGAGAGGCCGAAGACGCTCGCGGTCGGCAGCAGGACCACCAGCAGGAAGCCGAGGAGCGCGTTCTGGTTGAGGAAGTTCATCGGGTCTCTCCGGTGCGGGGCTCCGGCCCCGTCTTGCGCCGCGCCGCAGCCCCGGGCCAGCTCTCGCCCCGGGCCGTGCGGGCCGGTCAGGCGGCCGCCCGCCGCGTCCAGGGCATTGTGATGGTCGCCGTATATCCCTCATCGCCATAGCGCTGCTTCAGCGTCCCGCGCAGCGCGTGCTCGACCTGGCCCGAGACCAGCTCGCTGCCGAAGCCGCGGCGCGTGGGCGGCACGGCCTTGGGCCCGCCGCGCTCCTCCCAGCGCAGCACCAGGCGCGGGCCGGCCGGCGAGGACTGGAGCTTCCAGGTCACGGTGACGGTGCCGGCGGTGCCTGACAGGGCGCCGTATTTCACTGCATTCGTCGCCATCTCATGCAGGACGAGCCCCATCGCGAGGGCGGGGGCGGGTTCGAGCGTGACCGGCGGGCCCGTGACCAGGCCGCGCCCTGCGCTCGCGAGGTGCGGCGCGAGCTGCCCCTGCACGAGGTCCGCCAGCGGGCCGGCGCTCGCCGCATATTCGGCGAGCTTCGCCGCGATCTCGCCCACCGGCAGGATCAGGTCCACCAGGCCGCCCGCGATCGCGCTGTCGGGCATGCCGTTATGTCCCGGCCCCAGTGCGTTGCTGCCCTGCGCGACCGTCAGCCCGCCCTGCTCCTTGATGGCCTTGATGCCGAGCGTCCCGTCATGGCCATAGCCCGACAGCACGACGCCGATCGCGCGCTCCTGGAAATCCAGCGCCAGCGAGGAGAACAGCACATCGATCGAGCGCGGGTCGCGGCTGGAGGTGTCGCCCGGCTGGAGCATGATCCGGCCCTTGGAGACCGTCGCCAGCACGCCCGGGGGAATGACCAGGACCTGATCGGCCAGGATCGGCATGTCGTGTTCCGCGGCCAGCACCTCGAGCGCGCATTCGCGGCCGATGATCTCGGGCAGGGCGCTGCCGCGGTCGGGCGCGAGATGCAGCAGCACGATATAGGCGACTGCCGTGCCCTTCTGCGCGGCGTGGAAGAGGGCCCGCAGGGCTTCGACGCCGCCAGCGGAAGCTCCGATGGCGGCGACAGTGGCGACTGGCGGCACGGAGAACATCCTTCGAGATCGGTCCAGGGTGACACGGATGGGCGCCCCCCACCAAGGCGACCGGCAAGCGCCCTCCGTCGCCAGCCCCGGCTTTCGCAGGGATTACGGGCCGGATGCGGGCCCCGGTTCATCCGGCGTGGGGGGGCCGCCGCCGCATGGCTGCGCCTGCGCGACGCATCCCGGATTTGCCTGAAGCGCGCCAAGCCGGGTGGGGT
Source organism: Sediminicoccus rosea (assembly GCF_033547095.1). Taxonomy (NCBI): domain Bacteria; kingdom Pseudomonadati; phylum Pseudomonadota; class Alphaproteobacteria; order Acetobacterales; family Roseomonadaceae; genus Sediminicoccus; species Sediminicoccus rosea. Next base: position 2,510,895 of record NZ_CP137852.1, read on the forward strand.
TGCCAACCCCAGGGCGGATATGTAGGAAGCGCCTCGGTTTGCTGTTGTAGCTCAGTGGTAGAGCACTCCCTTGGTAAGGGAGAGGTCGGGAGTTCAATCCTCCCCAACAGCACCATTCCCCCGCTCAGCGCCCTTCCAGCACACGCAGCGCCGCCAGCCGCCCGGACAGCGCCGCCATCGGCACGCCTGCGCCCGGATGCGCGCTGCCGCTCGCGACATGCAGTCCGGGCAGCTTGGTCTGCGTTCCCGGCCTTGCGAAGGTCGCGGACCAGCCATGCACCGCCTGGCCGTAAAGCGCGCCGCCCGTCGCGGGGAAGAGCGCGTCGAAGCCGGTGGGCGTCGTCAGGATCTCGCGCGCGGGGTCGCGCTCGACCGTCAGGCCGCAGCGGGCGAGCAGGGCGAAGGTGGCCCGTTCCGCCTCGGCGAGGGCGCCGGGCGGGATGGGGCGATAATCGCCGCGCGCCGGGGCGTTGATCAGGCAGAGCAGGCGCTCGGGCCCATCGAGCGCGCTGTCGTCATCGCCGCGATCCTGCGCGCAGACATAGACGGTGGGCGTGGAGGGCAGGCGGCCCTGTTGCGTGAGCTCATCGAATTCGCGCGTGTAGTCGCCCGAGAAGAACACATTGTGCCGCACCAGCGGGAAGCCCTCGGTCCGCACATGCATGCCCCAGGTGACGGCGGAGAGCGAGCGGCGCGCGCGCGGCACCGGGGCCACGGCGCCCATCGCCGCCTGGCCGAAGCGCCCGGCCGAGATCGCCGCCACATCGCCGTTGGAAATGATGGTGCCGGCCTCCAGCACCTCGCCATCCGCGAGGCGGACGCCGGCGGCCCGTCCGCCTTTCACCAGGATCTCGGCGACATCGGACTCGTAGCGGAACCGGGCGCCCTTGGCGGCGGCCAGCGCCTCGAAGGCGCGGGCCACGCGATGCATCCCGCCCTCGACCAGCCAGACGCCCTCCTGTTCCACATGCGCGATCAGCATGAGCGTGGCCGGCGCCAGGAAGGGCGAGGACCCGACATAGGTGGCATAGCGGCCGAAGAGCTGGCGCAGCCGCGCATCCTGGAAATGCTCGCCCAGCGCGTTCCAGAGCGTGGAGAAGGGAGAGGTGGCGAGCAGCCGCCCCATGCCGCCGATTCCCGCCCGGCTCACGAGCCCCATGGGCGAGGGGCGGGAGGCGCGGATGAAGGGTGCCTCCAGCGCCGAGAAGGTCTTCTTCGCCCGGGCGACGAAGTCGAGATAGCCGCGCGCCTCGGCCGCGCCCGCGAAGGCGCCGATGGCCTCGGCCGAGCGCTGGATATCGGCGAAGAGGTCGAGTCGCCCGGGCCGGCCATCCCAGGCGTGGCGCGCCAGGACCTCCACCGGCTGCAGCGTGAGATGCTCGGCGAGGCTGGTGCCGCAGGCGGCGAAGATTTCGTCGAAGACCCAGCGCATGGTGAAGACGGTGGGCCCGCCATCAATCCGCGCATCGCCGATGGCGAGGTGGCGCATCTTGCCGCCAGGGGCCGCCTGGCGCTCGAGGACGGTCACGTCATGCCCGCGGCTGGCAAGCATGGCGGCGGCGGTCAGGCCGGCGATGCCGGCCCCGATGATCAGGACGCGCTGGGTCACGCGCTCAGTCTGGCACGCCTCAGGCGAAGACGTCAGCCGGGCTGTCCACCAGCATCTCCTCGCCCAGCGCCCGGCCGAGGCGCTCGGCATCGCAGGCATCGCCGGTCAGGGTGCGGCGGAGGACGAAGCTGCCATCGGCACGGGCGATCAGGCCCGTGAGGCGGATCCGCCCGTCATCCGTCAGCGTCGCGTGGCCGCCGATCGGCGTCCGGCAGGAACCGTCCAGCGCGCCGAGGAAGGCGCGCTCGCACAGGCTGACGGGGCGCGAGCAGGGGTCGCAGATGGCGGAGAGCAGCTCGTGCAGCTCCACGTCATCGGCGCGGACGGTGACGCCGATGATGCCCTGGCAGGCGGCCGGCACCATGTCATCCGGGCTGATGATCACGCCCGCGTGATGCTCCAGCTCCAGACGCTTGAGGCCGGCGAGGGCCAGCAGCGAGGCATCGAACTCCCCGGTCGCGACGCGCGAGAGGCGAGTCTGCACATTGCCGCGGATCACCTCGCAGCGGAGGTCGGGCCGGGCGTGCAGCAGCTGCGCCTGGCGCCGGACCGAGGCGGTGCCGACCAGGGCCCCCTTGGGCAGGGCGGCGAAGGGGTCCGCATTGGCGTGGTGCGCCGCGCTGGTGAAGCCGCGCGAGTCGCGGAAGGCGCTGCGATGGCAGGCATCGCCAAGGACGATCGCATCGCGCGGGTCCTCACGCCGCAGGGTGCAGGCGAGCACGATGCCGGGCGGGAGTTCGGTCTCCAGGTCCTTCAGCGAATGGACCGCGAAATCCACGCGGCCATCCAGCAGCGCCTCATGGATTTCCTTGGCGAAGAGGCCCTTGCCGCCGATCTCGGCGAGCCTGCGATCCTGCACGCGGTCCCCCGCCGTGCTGATCTCATGCTCCTCGAAGGCCTCGACCTCGCGCAGCAGCGGGCAGACGGCGCGGATCAGGTCCAGGAAATGGCGCGTCTGATAGAGGGCGAGCGGCGAACCGCGCGTGCCCACCTTCATCGGCAGGGTGGGGCCGTGGTGGCGCTTGGCGCGGGCCCGGGCGTGGTGGGGGGCGGCGAGGTCCATCAGGCGCGCGCCAGACCGAGGAGGTGGGCCATGTCCTTGAAGAAGATCTTCACATGCGCCAGCGGGTCCTTCCGGACCAATTCCTTGTTCATGTAGGATTCCCACGTCAGGCGCTGGACGTCCTTGTCCATGCACATCTTCACGAAACGCTCCCGCACCCAGTCATTGCGGTACCAGAAAAACTGCATGATCCCGAGGACCATGAAGACCTTGCCGTGATCCTTCATGAAGCGCTTGCGCGCGCTCCTCAGGGCCTTGGCATCGTTGGTGACGAGCGCCATCTGCACGGCCTCGGCCGCGAGTCGCCCGCCCAGCATGGCGTAGTAGATGCCCTCGCCCGAGGCGGGGGCGACGACGCCGGCGCTGTCACCGGCCAGGATCACATCTCGCCCGTTGTCCCACTTCTTCAAGGGTTTCATCGGGATGGGCGCGCCCTCGCGCCGGATGGTCTCGACGCCCGCCAGGCCATTCTCCTCGCGCACCATGGCCGTGGCGCCGCGCAGCGAGAATCCCTTCTGCGCGCTGCCCGTGCCGATGCTGGCCGTGTCGCCATGCGGGAAGATCCAGGCGTAGAAGTCGGGGGAGGTGCGGCCATCATAGATGACGTCGCAGCGCTGCCCGTCGAAGCCGCTCTCCGGCACCTTCACGATCTCGTGATAGGCGAAGACGCATTTCGGGTGGCCCTGGCCCGGGATGGCCTGGAGCGCCAGCTCGCTGCGCGCGCCATTGGCAATGATCACCATCCGGGCCCGGATGCGCGCGAGGCCGCTGCCGCCCTTCGGCTCATAGGTGATGACGGCGGTGCCGTCCGGGTCGCGCTCCAGGTCGTGCGAAGTGCCGCGGATCCATTCGGCGCCCGCCTCGGCCGCCCGCTCCCGCAGCCACTCGTCGAACTCGCAGCGGTCCACCATGCCGACATAGCCGCCGTTCTCGACCGGCATGTCCACGCGGCGCCGCTTGGGCGAGATGATCTGCGCGTTGTTGATCTTCGCCTTGATCAGATGATCCGGGATGGCGAAGTCGCGGATCGCCCGCGGTGGGATGGCGCCGCCGCAGGGCTTGATGCGCCCCGCGCGATCCAGCATCGCGACCCGCTTGCCGGCGCGCGCCAGGTCATGCGCCGCCGTGGCACCCGAGGGGCCGCCGCCAACGACCAGCACATCATATGTGTCTTGGCTCACGAAATGGCCTCCTTCATCGGGGTCATGCGGAGTTGGGCCAGCCGGGGCACGGCAAGCCGCGTCGCGATCAGGGCCGAGAGCAGGAAGAGCGCGGCCTCGCCCAGGAAGACGGCCGCGTAGGCTTGCGATGCGCTGCCCAGCATCCAGCGCGCGAGGTCGCAGATGACGGTGCCGCCGAAGCCGCCGAGCGCGAAGGCGATGGCCTGCGCCGCGCCCCAGAGGCCCATGCGCGTGCCGGTCCGCGCCGCACCCGCAAGCTGCATCATCGAGGCGATGGCGGCAGCCGCGAAGGCGCCATTGGCCAGGCCGAGCCCGATGTAGAGCACCTCCAGCGGCACATGCGCCACCAGCCGCGGCGCAAAAGCCAGCGCCACGAGCGCCGCCGCCGAGGCGATGCAGCCCCAGACCGTCCAGCCACGCAGCGAGGCGAGGCGCTGGCCGAAGAGGCCCGAGCCGAAGATCGCCATGATCACCATGCCGCCCAGCGTGCCGCCGTTCTGCATGCCGGCGAGCGCCGTGGATTGCCCGATCGAGCGGCCGAAGACCTCGCCCGCGAAGGGCTCGAGCACCAGGTCGGCCGCGCTGTAGGCCAGCATCGAGATGAAGACGAAGATGGTGAAGCGCCGCGCCGCCGGATCGGCCCAGACCTCGCGCAGCACGGCGGAGAAGGCGGGGCGCTCGCCCTCATGGGCGACGGGCGCGCGGGCGCCGCGTTCGATGCCGATCAGCGCGACGCAGGCGAGCAGGAAGGCCACCAGCGAAACGCCGCCCGTGACGGCGACGAGGCGCAGCGGCGAGAAGGGATCGAGCAGCTTGCCCGCGACGCCCGCCGTCACCGCGAAGCCCACGATCATCATGACCCAGAGGATGGTGGCGGCCGGCGCGCGGCGTTCCGGCTCGACCATCGAGGCCAGCATGGCGAGCAGCGAGGTGCCGGCCGCCCCCACGCCGAGCCCCACCAGGAAGAAGCCGAGGGCCGCCAGGGCCACGCCCCAGCCGAGCGAGAGGCTCATCAACGCCACCGCGCCCGCGGCCGTCACGCCGCCCAGCGCCAGAACCGCCATGCCGCCGATGATCCAGGGCGTGCGCCGCACCCCCATGTCGCTGCCATAGCCCAGGCGCGGGCGCAGCATCTGCACCGCATGATGAATCGCGACGAGGATGCCCGGCAGCATGGCCGGCAGCGCGTATTCCACCACCATCACGCGGTTCAGCGTGGAGGTGGTCAGCACGATGATGGCGCCGAGCGCCGTCTGCACCAGTCCCAGCCGGACGATGCTGATCCAGGAGAGCCCCGCCTCCGACCGCCGGTGGGCCTTGGCTTGGAGGCGTGCATCGGTGGCGCCAAGGCGCATCATGCCATCCCCCGCAGCGCGAAGGCGGTGGCCAGCATGCCGAGCACATACATCCCGATGCCCGTCGCGTTGTACCAGGGGGCCAGCTTCTTCGGGTCGCGCAGCATCTTCACCATGGCCGCGACCTGGCCGGCGAGAAGCAGGACCACCACAAGCGCGTGGATCGGCGCATCCCAGGCGAAGAGCAGGCCGATCACGACCACCTGCGGGATCGCCATCATCCAGCAGGCGACCAGCGCCGCGCGCTCGGCACCCAGCTGCACCGGCAGGCTGCGCACGCCGGTGCGCGTGTCGCCCTCGATGGATTTGAAGTCGTTCAGCGTCATGATGCCATGCGCGCCGAGGCCGTAGAGCAGGGCCATGACGATGACGGGCAGGGCAGGCGCGCCACCGGAGATGACGGCGGCGGCCGTGATCCAGGGCAGCGACTCGTAGCTGAGACCGCAGGCGAGGTTGCCCCACCAGCCATTGAGCTTCAGCCGCAGCGGCGGCGCCGAATAGGCCCAGGCCAGCGCCAGCGCGACCACGGTGGCCGCGAATCCCCAGGCGCCCAGCGTGGCACCCACCAGCAGCGAGGCGAAGCTCCAGAAGATCGCGATGTAGAGGCCGAGCCGGCCCGGAATGCGGCCCGAGGGAATCGGGCGATGCGGCTCGTTGATCGCGTCCACATGCCGGTCGAACCAGTCATTCACCGCCTGGCTCGTGGCGCAGACCATGGGCCCTGCCAGCAGGAGGCCGAGAGCGGCGAAGCCCCATTTGCCCTGCATCGGCGCACCCGAAGCCACCACCCCGCAGAGGAAGGCCCAGACCGGCGGAAACCAGGTGACGGGCTTGAACAGCTCGAGCACGGCCGAGGGGTCGGGGCGGGTGATGGCGGAGTCGGACATGCGCCTAGCTCTCCTCATCCGCATCGGCTTCGCCGATGCCGTAGCGGCGCAGCTTCACGTAGAGCGACTGCCGCGACAGGCCGAGCATCTCGGCCGCCGAGGCGCGGTTGTTGCCGGTGAGTTCGAGCGCCGCCTCGATGGCCAGCTTCTCGATCACGTCCGTCGCCTCGCGCACCAGTTCCTTCAGCGGCACGCGGCCGACGAGGTCGGTCAGCTGGCCGGCGGCCGGCAGGGCGGAGGCGGCCTCGGGCTGCAGCGCCGGGCGCGTGCCGATGTCGCGGATGGTGAAGCCGAAGCAGGGCTGGCCGCCATCGATCACGGAAACGGCCGAGACCTCGACCTCCGCCTGGGAGCCGTGGTCGCCGCGCATGATGGTGCGGAACAGGCGCACGGGGCCGCGCCCGCGCACCTGGGCCAGCAGCACATCGAGCTCGATGGATTGCCGGCCGAGGAAGCGGGAGAGTTCCTCGCCACGCGCCTGCGCCTCGTTGGGCAGTTCGGCCAGGTCCAGGAAGGCGGGGTTGGCGGTGATGATGCGCCCATCCGCGCCGATCAGCACGAAGGCGTCGGGCGTGCTCTCCACGAAGCCGGCCAGCCGCGTGCTGGAGGTGGGGGCGGCGACCGGCTCGCGCTCGACGCCGAGATAGGCGAGGCGGACGAGGAACAGCGCGCTGCGCTCATGGCGCAGCAGCGATGCGGAGAGAAGAACCTCGCGGCCCGTGCCGGCGAGCATCACCCGCCGCTCCTCGGCCGTGCCGGCGCTCCGCACCGCGGCAAGGAGCGCCTCGATCTTCGGTCGCTCCTCGGCGGCGAAGGCGTCGAGGAAGCTCGGCTCCGCGCCGAAGAGGCGGTCTGCGGCGAGGTTCGCCTCCAGCACGCGCAGGCTCGCCGCATCCAGCACGAGCACCGGCTCGCCGGACATCTGGAAGAGCAGGCGGTAGCGCGTCTCGGCCTGGCGCAGCCGGCCATATTCCCGCTCCATCGCCTGCTGCGCCTCGACCAGTCGCTGCTGCAGCGAGGCGAGCAGCCTGAGGTCGCGCGCGAAGACGACGCTGCGGTCCGAGCCGGTGACCTGGTTCGCGGCGCAGAGCAGGGGCAGCGTCACGCCATCCATGCCGCGCAGGTTCAGGTGGCGCCAGCGCGGCGCCTCGTGCCCGGCGGCGCCGGCCAGCATTTCCTGCACCTTGCCGCGGCTGTCCTCCGCGACGGAATCCACCAGCGAACGCCCGACCCACGCCTTCCGCCCACCCAGGGCGGCGGCGAGGTCGGCATTGCCGAAAGCCATGTCGCGGATCACGCCATCACCATCCACCACCAGCGTCGCGTCAGCGGCGGCGGCAATCAGGCGGGATGCGGCTTCCGCATCCATGTCTCCCAGCGACTGGCCCGGGGTGCCAAATCCCAACACGCGATGTCCGTTCCTTCCAACAGGGGGGTGGGTTGTACGTCGCTGTTATCATGGAGCCTCGGTCATGAGAGCCACCAGGGCCTCCGCCCGGCGCAGCGCCTCGGCCGCGTCGGGTGCGGTCGCGTCGGCGCCCACCACGCTGGCGAGGCCTGGCTCGGCCAGCAGGGCCGGGCCGCCGAGCATGACGGCCACATCGGGGTTGCGGGAATGGCGGCGGATGGCCGCGATCTGAGGGCCAAGCCCGGGCACGGCCTCGGCCGAGGCGACCGAGATGGCGACGATGCCGAACCATTGCTCGGCAACGCGGGCCATGAGCGTCTCCTCGCTGTCCACCGCGTCGTCCACGATGGCCCAGCCGCCGGCCCGGAAGAACTCCGCGACCATGGCGATGCCCATGCTGTGCTGGTTGCCGATCGTCGGCATCATCAGGGCCGAGCGGCCGGCCCCGATCCGGGCGGAGGATGGAAGGCCGCGCCCGAGGCCGCGCAGCTGCTCGTGCAGGACGATCATGCCGAGGGTGACCTCGACGAAGGAGCAGCGGTCCTGCTCCCACCATTCCCCCAGCCGGCGCGCCAGGAGTGTCAACAAAGTCAGACACAGATGCTCGGATGATTGGCCTTCCGTCCGGCGCTGTTCGATGGTCCGACGCAGCGTCTCGCTCTCGCCGCGGGTGAGGGAGGCCGTGAGGCGCTCGACCTCGGCCACGTCCATGGGCTGGCGCAGCTCGGAGAGGAGGGGGATGACGTTCTGGCCCACGGCCAGCTCGATCTGTCGGGAGATGATGCCCAGGCGACGGCCGAAAATCGAGCGGGCGAGGGGGTTCTCCATGGCTCCGGTCCCGGGTCTTTGGGCCGCCTTCCTCGCCGCGCTGTGCAACATGTTTTCGGCTTCCCTAATGACCCATGGCGCTGGATCATCGTCCGAGCAGTCCCTGGTTGTCAATTCATCTTTACGTCAATCTTGCTTGACACCGGCGCGGGGGAACACCTAGCTTTCAGTCATCCTAAGGGAGCCGAGACAGCCGGGAGATGCGAATGGATCGGACCAGTTCCCCGACCCCCTCCGCCAACCGGTCCCGTCTCCCCGCAGCGGAGGGCTAGTCCACCATGCTTTCGAACCAGGTGCTTGATCGGCTGATCAACGCAGTGGATTCCTGCCCCTACGGCATGGCCTCCGGCCGCAAGCACAAGCATGCGCCCGGCGCGGCCTCCACGCGCCCGCCGCTCTACACCGCCGAGGAAAAGGCCCGCCGCGACGCCACGCCCTGGACGCTGGTGCAGGGCATCCTCGCGCCCGTCCAGTTCCTGGTCTTCATGGTCAGCGTCGGTCTCGTCATCCGCTATCTCGGCAGCGGGGAGGGGCTCGCCTGGGCCGAGGGCTCGATCGTCCTCAAGACCTTGCTGCTCTACACGATCATGATCACCGGCTGCATCTGGGAGCATGAGGTCTACGGCAAGTACCTCTTCGCCCCGGCCTTCTTCTGGGAGGACGTGTTCAGCATGCTGGTGCTGGCGCTGCACACGGCCTATCTCGGCGCGCTCTTCGCCGGCTGGGGTGACACGCATTTCCAGATGTGGCTCGCCCTCGCGGCCTATGCCGCCTACGTCATCAACGCCACGCAATTCGTCCTGAAGCTGCGCGCCGCGCGCCTGCAGGCCGAGGGCGCATGAGCGCCATCCTCGAGCGCCCAGCCCCCGCGGCCCCGGCCGAGGCTGGCTGCGACACCCGCCCCGTCCTGCGCGAGCGGGGCCAGCGCGAGGTCTTCTGCGGGCTGACCGGCATCGTCTGGATGCATCGCAAGATCCAGGACGCCTTCTTCCTCGTGGTCGGCAGCCGCACCTGCGCCCACCTGCTGCAATCGGCCGCCGGCGTCATGATCTTCGCCGAGCCGCGCTTCGCCACCGCCATCCTGGATGAGCGCGACCTGGCCGGCCTGGCCGACGCCCAGGAGGAACTGGACCGTAACGTGACGCGCCTGCTGGAGCGCCGGCCGGACATCAAGCTCTTGTTCCTCGTCGGCTCCTGCCCTTCGGAGGTCATCAAGCTCGACCTCGCCCGCGCCGCGCAGCGGCTCGATCGCCGCTTCAACGGCGTGCGCGTGCTGAACTATTCGGGCTCGGGAATCGAAACCACATTCACCCAGGGCGAGGATGCCTGCCTCGCCGCGCTCGTGCCGGAGCTGCCGCAATCCGAGGTGGCGCAGCTCATGGTCGTGGGTGCCTTGGCCGATGTGGTCGAGGACCAGTTCATCCGCCTCTTCGCCGCCATGGGAATCGAGCGCGTGGCCTTCCTGCCGGCGCGGCGCGCGGGCGGCATGCCGGCGGTCGGCCCCGGCACGCAGTTCCTGCTGGCCCAGCCCTTCCTGGCTGAGACTGGCCGCCTGCTCGAAGCCCGCGGCGCGCGGCACCTGGCTGCACCCTTCCCGTTGGGCGCCGAGGGCACGACGCTCTGGCTCCGTGCCGCCGCCCGCGCCTTCGGGGTGAGCGAGGCGCGTTTCAACGAGGTGACGGCAGCCGGCGAAGCCCGAGCCCGCCAGGCGCTGGCCGGCCCGCGCGCGCGACTCGCCGGCAAGTCCGTCTTCTTCTTCCCCGACTCGCAGCTGGAAGTGCCGATGGCGCGCTTCCTCTCGCGCGAATGCGGGATGGAGGCGATTGAGATCGGCACGCCCTATCTGCACCGCCAGCACCTGGCGGAAGAGATGCCGCTGCTGCCCGAATCGGCGCTGCTCTCCGAGGGGCAGGATGTGGAGAAGCAGCTCGACCGCTGCCACGCGGCGCGACCGGACCTCGTGGTCTGCGGCCTCGGCCTCGCGAATCCGCTGGAGGCGCAGGGCATCACGACCAAGTGGTCCATCGAGCTCGTCTTCACGCCGGTGCAGGGCTACGACCAGGCGGGCGATCTCGCTGGCCTTTTCGCGCGCCCCTTCGCGCGGCGCGACGTGCTGAAGGTCTGAGGCGATGCAGCTCACCCTCTGGACCTATGAAGGCCCGCCCCATGTGGGGGCGATGCGTGTCGCGGCCGCCATGGAAGGCCTGCACTACGTGCTGCACGCCCCGCAGGGCGACACCTACGCCGACCTGCTCTTCACCATGATCGAGCGGCGCAATTCGCGCCCGCCCGTCACCTACACCACGTTCCAGGCCCGCGACCTCGGCGGCGACACGGCGGAGCTGTTCAAGACCGCGCTGCGCGACGCCAATGAGCGCTTCCGGCCCGAGGCCATGCTGGTCGGCGCCTCCTGCACGGCGGAGCTGATCCAGGATGATCCGGGCGGGCTTGCCGCCAGCTCGGGGCTTTCCATCCCGGTGATCCCGGTGGAACTGCCGGCCTACCAGAAGAAGGAGAACTGGGGCGCGGCCGAGACGCTCTACCAGCTCATCCGCCGTTTCGCCGTGAAGATGGAGCGCGCGTCCGGCGCCGCGCCCCGCTGCAACATCCTGGGCCCGACGGCGCTCGGCTTCCGCCATCGCGATGACATCAAGGAGGTGCGCGGGATCCTCGCGCGGCTCGGCATCGCGGTGAATGTGGTGGCGCCGCTGGGCGCCCGCCCGTCCGATCTCGCGCGGCTCGGCGATGCCGATTTCAACGTGGTCCTCTACCCCGAGATCGCGGGGCAGGCCGCCTCCTGGATGCAGCGCAACCTGGGGCAGCCCTTCACCCGGTGCATTCCCATCGGCGTCGGTGGCACGCGGGACTTCATCGCCGAGGTCGCCGCTCTGGCCCAGGTGGATGCCAGCGATTTTCTCGCCGAGGAGAGTTCGCGTCTGCCCTGGTACTCGCGCAGCGTGGACAGCACCTACCTCACCGGCAAGCGCGTCTTCATCTTCGCCGATGCCACCCATGCCGTGGCCGCCGCACGGGTCGCGGCCGAAGAACTCGGGTTCCAGGTCGTGGGCCTCGGCACCTATTCCCGCGAGCAGGCGCGCGACGTGCGCGAGGCTGCGAAGCGCCACGGCCTCGAAGCGCTGATCACCGACGATTATCTGGAGGTCGAGGCCGCGATCGCCGCCGCCCAGCCGGAGCTCGTGCTGGGCACGCAGATGGAGCGCCACGTGGCCAAGCGCCTGGGCGTCCCCTGCGCGGTGATCTCGGCACCCGTCCATGTGCAGGATTTCCCCGCGCGCAACTCGCCGCAGATGGGCTTCGAGGGTGCCAATGTCCTCTTCGATACCTGGGTCCATCCGCTGATGATGGGCCTGGAGGAACACCTGATCGGGATGTTCCGCGAGGATTTCGAGTTCCACGCCGAGGCCGCGCCCTCGCATCTCGGCCATGCCGCCGCACCCCGTGCGGCCGCGCCGGCCGAGGAAGCGCCCGCGGTGGCCGAGGCCGCCGTGATCGAGGCGCCAGGTGCCGTCAGCTGGACGCCGGATGGCGAGCGCGAGCTGAAGAAGATCCCGTTCTTCGTGCGCGGCAAGGCCCGCCGCAACACGGAGCGCTTCGCCGAGATGAACGGCATCCGGACCATCACGGTAGAGACCCTGTATGACGCAAAAGCCTACTTCTCCCGCTAGGGGGGGCCAGCCCCTCCACGTCGTCATCGTGACCATGGATGGTCACTTTGGCGCTGCGGTTGAGCGTGCACAGGCCGAACTTGCGGCCGAGATGCCGGGGCTGCGCCTCATCGTCCACTCGGCCGATGAATGGGCCAGCGACGCGCATGCGCTGGCGGCCTGCCATGCCGACATCGCACGGGCGGACATCATCCTGGCCGCCATGCTTTTCCTTGATGACCATGTGCGGATGGTGATGCCCGCGCTCGAAGCCCGCCGGGCGGATTGCGCCGCGATGGTCGGCATGATGTCGGCCGGCGAGGTGGTGAAGCTTACCCGCCTCAAGAAGTTCGACATGTCGGTCGAGGCGCGCGGCGTGCTGGGCATGCTGAAGAAGCTGCGCGGGTCGAAGGGGCCGAAATCCTCGGGCGCCGGGCAGATGAAGATGCTGCGCGAGCTGCCGAAGCTGCTGCGCTTCATCCCGGGCGTGGCGCAGGATGTGCGCGCCTACATGCTCTGCCTGCAATACTGGCTGGCCGGCTCCTCCGAGAACCTGGCGAATCTGGTTCGGCTGCTGGCCCATCGCTACGCCAATGCGCCGGTCGCGAAGCCCGGCGCTCCGGTCGAATACCCCGAGATCGGCCTTTATCACCCGGCGCTGCCCAACCGTTTCGCCGATGACGTGGCGGCGCTGCCGCGGCGCCAGGGCAGTCAGGGCCGGGTCGGGCTGCTGGTGCTGCGCTCCTATGTGCTGGCCGGCAATGCAGGCCATTATGACGGCGTCATCGCCGAGTTCGAGAAGCGCGGCATCGAGGTGGTGCCGGCCTTCGCCTCGGGCCTCGACCAGCGCCCGGCGGTGGAGCGCTTCTTCATGCGCGACGGCCGCGCCACGGTGGATGCGGTGGTCTCGCTCACCGGATTCTCGCTGGTGGGCGGCCCGGCTTATAATGACGCGCGCGCAGCGGAGACGATGCTGGCGGCGCTCGACGTGCCCTATGTCGGCGCCCATCCGCTCGAATTCCAGCCGATCTTCCAGTGGCGCAAGGATGCGCGCGGTCTGACGCCGGTGGAGGCCACCATGATGGTTGCGCTGCCCGAGCTTGACGGCGCCATCATGCCGATGACCTTCGGCGGGCGCTGCGGCGCGACCACGCCGGGCGACCGCTGCCCGGGCTGCGACGGCGTCTCCTGCGGGCGCGACATGGTCGCGCATTACGAACGCGCCGGCACGCTCGCGCAGCGCGTGCTCAAGATGATCGCGCTTCGCCGCAAGGCACGGGCCGAACGGCGCGTCGGCATTGTGCTCTTCAACTTCCCGCCCAATGCCGGGAATACCGGCACCGCCGCCTATCTCTCCGTGTTCGAGAGCCTGCACGCCACGCTGCGCGGCATGCGGGACCAGGGCTACACGGTCGAGGTGCCGGAGAGCGTGGATGCGCTGCGCGAGCAGATCATCAACGGCAATCGCGAGCGCTTCGGCGCGCTCGCCAATGTCGGCGCCCGGGTGACGACGGATGATCACGTCCGCAAGCAGCGCTGGCTGGCCGAGATCGAGAAGTCCTGGGGCCCGGCCCCCGGTCGGCAGCAGAGCGACGGCGCCAGCATCCACGTGCTCGGCGAGCGCTTCGGCAACGTCTTCGTCGGCGTGCAGCCCGGCTTCGGCTATGAGGGCGACCCCATGCGGCTGCTCTTCGAGCATGGCTTCGCCCCCACCCACGCCTTCGCCGCCTTCTATCGCTGGCTGAGCGAGGAGTTCCAGGCGGATGCAGTACTGCATTTCGGCACCCATGGCGCGCTGGAGTTCATGCCGGGCAAGCAGGCCGGCATGTCGGCCGAATGCTGGCCCGACCGGCTGATCGGCGACCTGCCGAATTTCTACCTCTACGCCTCCAACAACCCTTCCGAGGGCATGCTCGCCAAGCGGCGGGCCGGGGCCACGCTGATCAGCTACCTGACGCCGCCGGTGGCGAGTGCGGGACTGTATCGCGGCCTGATGGACCTGAAGGCGAGCCTGGATCGCTGGCGCGCGCTGGAGCCCGACACCGACCCTGCGATGCGCGCCAACATGGCGCAGCTCGTCCAGGCGCAGGCCGCCGCGGTGGAGCTGGCCGCGGCCGAGCCCGCCTGGGAGGCCGAGGCCTGCGAAGTGCGGATGATGAAGCTCACCGCAGAGCTGCTGGAGCTGGAATACACCCTCATCCCCTATGGCCTGCACGCCTTGGGTCAGCCCATGAGCGAGCAGCAGCGCCACGAGATGCTGGACGCGGCCGGCGTGACCGAGCCCGCGGAGCGCGCGCGCCTCGATCACCTGCTGGCGACCGAGCATGAGATCCCGGCCATCCTGCATGCGCTGGATGGCGGCTACACCAAGCCGGCGCCTGGCGGTGACCTGCTGCGCACCACGGATGTGCTGCCCACGGGCCGCAACCTGCACGGCTTCGATCCCTTCGCCATCCCGTCCAACTTCGCCGTGCGGGACGGCGCGCAGCAGGCCGACCGCCTGCTGGAGCGTCACGCCTCGCAAGGCGCGGCCCTGCCCGAGACCATCGCCATGGTCCTCTGGGGCACCGACAACCTGAAGACCGAGGGTGGTCCCATCGCCCAGGCGCTCTGGCTGATGGGCGCCGAGCCGCGGCATGACGCCTATGGCCGCCTCTGTGGCGCGCAGCTCGTGCCGCTGGAGCGCCTCGGTCGCCCGCGCATTGACGTGATGATCAGCCTCTCCGGCATCTTCCGGGATCTGCTGCCGCTGCAGACCAAGCTGCTGGCCGAGGCCGCGCTGCTCGCCGCGCAGGCGGATGAGCCGGAGGCGATGAACTTCATCCGCAAGCACGCCATGGCCTTCCTGGCGAAGCATGGTGGCAGCATCGAGGATGCGGCGTTGCGCATCTTCGGTAATGCGGACGGCACCTACGGCGCCAACGTCAACCAGATCGTGGACAATGGCGGTTGGCAGGACGAGGACGAGCTGGCCGAGGCCTATCTCAAGCGCAAGGGCTTCGCCTATGGCGCCGATGGCCGCCCGCGCCGTCAGGATGCGGTGATGAACGAGGTGCTCGGCACCGTCGAATGCACCTACCAGAACCTCGACTCCGTCGAGAGCGGCATCACCACCATCAGCCACTACTTCGACAGCCTGGGTGGCATGAGCCGCGCCGTGCTGCGCGTCCGCGGGCAGGAGCCCTCGGTCTATATTGGAGACCAGACCAAGGGGGCCGGCACCGTCCGCTCGCTCGCCGAGCAGGTGAGCCTCGAGACGCGCACCCGCGCGCTGAACCCGAAGTGGTTCGAGGCCATGCTGAGCCATGGCTATGAGGGCGTGCGCCAGATCGAAGAGCACGTGACCAACACCATGGGCTGGTCTGCCACCACCGGCCAGGTGCAGCCCTGGGTCTATCAGCACCTGGCGCAGACCTACATGCTGGATGACGAGATGCGCGCGCGCCTCGCCAACCTCAACCCGACCGCATCCGCGAAGATCGCGAACCGCCTGATCGAAGCCACCGAACGCTCCTACTGGACGCCCGATGCAGCAACGCTTGAAGCGCTGCGCCGTGCCGGCGAGGAGCTCGAAGACCGGCTTGAAGGCATCACCCCGGAGATGGCTGCATGAATCACGTGACGCGAACCGAGCTGATCCGCGGGGCCAATACCCAGAAGGTGGGGGATGGCGCGGGCAGCGTCCAGGTCCACATGGACCAGATCGCCAAGATCGAGACAGCCAAGGTCTTCGCCGTCTATGGCAAGGGCGGCATCGGCAAGAGCACGACCAGCTCCAACCTCTCGGCCGCCTTCGCCAAGCTCGGCAAGCGTGTGCTGCAGATCGGCTGCGATCCGAAGCATGACAGCACATTCACGCTCACCAAGCGGATGATCCCGACGGTCATCGACGTGCTGGAGAGTGTGGACTTCCACGCGGAGGAACTCCGTGCGGAAGATTTCGTGGTCGAGGGCTATGGCGGCGTCATGTGCGTGGAGGCGGGCGGCCCGCCGGCCGGCACCGGCTGCGGCGGCTATGTGGTGGGCCAGACGGTGAAGCTCCTGAAGGAGCATCACCTGCTGGAGGACACCGATGTGGTGGTCTTTGACGTGCTGGGCGATGTGGTCTGCGGTGGCTTCGCGGCGCCGCTGCTCCATGCCGATCGCGGCCTGATCGTCGCCGCCAATGACTTCGACAGCATCTTCGCGATGAACCGGATCGTGGCCGCCATCCACGCCAAGGCGAAGAACTACGGCGTCAGGATCGGCGGCGTGATCGCCAACCGCTCGAAGGACACGGACCAGATCGAGCGCTACAACGACCGGACCGGCATGAAGCTGCTGGGCCATTTCCCCGACCTCGACGTGATCCGCCGCTCGCGCCTCAAGAAGGCGACGCTGTTCGAGATGGATGACAGCCCGGAAGTGGAAGCGGTGCGCGCGGAATATCTGCGCCTCGCAGCCAGCCTCTGGGCGGGGGTGGACCCGCTGGAGGCGGGGCCCCTCAAGGATCGCGAGATCTTCGACCTGCTGGGCTACGACTGATGCACAGCGCGACCTACACCGAGCGGCGCAGCAAGCTCGAAGCCTATTTCGACCGGACGGCCGCCGCCGCCTGGCAGCGCCTGACGTCGGATGCGCCGGTCAGCGGTATCCGCGCCACCGTGCGCGCGGGCCGTGACGAGATGCGCAAGACGCTGCTCTCCTGGCTGCCGGAGGACCTGACCGGTCTGCGCCTGCTCGATGCCGGCTGCGGCACGGGCGCCCTGGCGAGCGAAGCCGCGCTGCGCGGCGCCGATGTCGTGGCGGTGGACCTCTCGCCCACTCTGGTCGAGTGCGCGCGGGAGCGCGCGCAGGAGATCGGTGGCCCGCAGCCGCATTTCGTGGCGGGCGACATGCTGGGCGAGGAGCATGGCGAATTCGACCATATCGTCGCCATGGACAGCCTGATCCACTACGACGCGCCTGACATCGTCGCGGCGCTGGCGCGCGCGGCGAAGCGTTGCCGTCGGTCCATGCTGTTTACCGTCGCTCCCAACTCGCCGTTGCTGAGCGCCATGATCACGGTGGGGCGCCTGTTCCCGCGCGGCGACCGGGCGCCCTTCATTGCGCCGCTGGCCGAATCCAAGCTGCGCCGCCTGATCGCAGCCGAGCCCGCGCTGCGCGACTTCACGGCGGGCCGCCACCGGAAGGTGCAGCGCGGCTTCTACACCAGCCAGGCCTATGAATGGGTGAGGCGATGAGAGGCTTCAGCCTCGCCAAGCAATGGATGCGGCTCTCGCCCGCGATGCTGCCCTTCGCCGATGCGGCGACGGAGGAACTTCCGCTTTCGCGCCTGCTGCGCCTGTCCCTGTTCCAGATCTCCGTCGGCATGGCCGCGGTGCTGCTGATTGGCACGCTGAACCGCGTGATGATCGTGGAATTGCAGGTGCCCGCGGGTCTGGTCGCCGTCATGGTGGCGCTGCCGCTCGTCTTCGCGCCGCTGCGTGCGCTGATCGGCTTCCGTTCGGACAACTACGCTTCCGCGCTTGGGTGGCGGCGGGTGCCCTACATCTGGTTCGGCACCATCTTCCAGTTCAGCGGCTTCGCGATGATGCCCTTCGCGCTGATCCTGCTTTCGGGCGACACCACGGGCCCGATGTGGGCGGGACAGGTGGCTGCCGCCATCTCCTTCCTGCTGGTGGGCGCCGGCATGCATATGGTGCAGACGGCGGGCCTGGCCCTCGCCACCGACATCGCGCCGCCCAAGGTCCAGGCCAAGGTGGTGGCGCTGCTTTCGGTCATGTTCCTGCTGGGCATGCTGCTCGCCTCGATCGTGTTCGGCGCGCTGCTGACGCCCTTCAGCCAGATCAAGCTCATCCAGGTGATCCAGGGGGCGGCCGCGCTCACCATGGTCATCAACTTCATCGCCGTGTGGAAGCAGGAGCCGCGCGTCCCGAACCGCAACATGGACCGCACAGAAGAGCCGAGCTTCATCGCTGCCTGGCGCGAGCTGCGGCAGACCGGCCCCTGGGGGCGGCGCCTGCTGGCGACCGGCCTCGGCACCTTCGCCTTCTCTGCCCAGGATATCCTGCTCGAGCCCTATGGCGGGCAGATCCTGGGGCTGAGTGTCGGGGCGACGACGCTGCTGACGGCGCTCTTCGCCTCGGGCGGCATCGTCGGATTCTGGCTTGCGGCCAAGCGCATCGGCGATGGTTCGGACGCCAACCGCATCGCGGGCTTCGGCGCGATGTTCGGCACGCTGGGTTTCGCGGGCGTGCTGCTCGCGGCGCCGCTTGCCAGCACGGGCCTCTTCGCCTGCGGCGTCGCGGTGATCGGCTTTGGCGCTGGGCTTTTCGGCCATGGCACACTGACGAGCTGCATGCAGGCCGCGCCGGCGGACAAGATCGGCCTCGCACTCGGCAGCTGGGGGGCGGTGCAGGCCACCGCTGCGGGTCTCGCCATCGCGACCGGCGGCCTGCTGCGTGACACGCTCGCCGGCCTCGCCACCGGAGGGATGCTGGGGGACGTGCTCACCGGCCCCGCCGTCGGCTACGGCGCCGTCTACCTCATCGAAATCGCGCTTCTCTTCGCGACCCTCGCGGTGATCGGACCCCTGGTCCGCACGCCGCGACGCCTCGACTCACCGCTCGGACTTTCCGGGCCGCAGACTGCAACCTGAAGCCAAGAGGAGGTCCGCCATGCAGGCAGGCACCTATCTGACCAGTATCGATTACGCCACCGTCTCGATCTACGCCTTCTGGATCTTCTTCGGGGCGCTGGTGCTCTACCTGAACCGGGAGAGCAAGCGCGAGGGCTATCCGCTCGTGACACCCGGCCGGCCCAAGCAGAACAATGTCGGCGGCTTCCCGGGCATGCCGGAGCCCAAGACCTTCCTTCTGGCCAACGGCACCACGGTGCAGGCGCCCAAGCCCGAGACCGAGCGCGAGATCGCGATGGTCCCGATGGATCGCTCGCCCGGATCGCCCCTCATCCCGACGGGCGATCCGCTGGTGGATGGCGTGGGCCCCGCGGCCTATGTGATGCGCGGCATGCACCCGGCCGTCCTGCATGATGACGGCACGCCCTCCATCGTGCCGCTGCGCATCGCGCCCGAGTTCAGCGTGGATGCGGGCGACCCGGATCCGCGCGGCTATGACGTGCTGGATGCGGATGGCGTCGTCGCCGGCCGCTGCGTGGATGTCTGGCTCGACAAGTCCGAGATGATCTTCCGCTACATCGAGGTCGCCGTGCAGACCGATACGGGCGAGCGGACGATGATGTACCCCGTGCCGCTCATCCGCGTGGATGGCGAGCGGCGCGTGGTCACGGTGCGCACCCTGCTGGCCAAGCACTTCGCCAACGCGCCCCGCCTCAGCTACCGCGACAGCATCACGCTCCGTGAGGAGGACATGGTCTCGGCCTATTGCGCCGGCGGCCAGCTCTACGCGAAGCCCGAGCGTTCGGAGCCCTGCCTGTGAGAGAGCACGAGATCGAGCCGGTTCCGGGCCTGCCCGAGAAGCTGCCGGAGGGGGAGGGCATCCTCTGGCAGGGCAGCCCGCGCTGGTGGTCACTCGCCAGCCGTGCGCTGCATTTGCGCGGTCTCGCCCTCTACTTCGCGCTCATGGTGGGCTGGAGCATCTGGAACGCGGCCAGCTCGGCCGCGAGCTTCGGCGAGGCGGCCTTCGCCTCGGCGACGTCGCTGGGCCTCGCGCTCCTCTGCCTCGCCGTGCTGGTCGTGATCGGCCGTGCGATGGCGCAGGCGGCCTTCTACACCATCACCAACAAGCGCGTGGTGCTGCGGGTCGGCGTCGCGCTGCCGATGACGATCAACATCCCCTTCACCGCGATCGAGACCGCCGCGGTGAAGCGCCATGCGGACGGGACGGAGGACATCGTCCTCACCCTCTCGTCGAAGCAGAAGATCGCCTGGCTCGCCCTCTGGCCGCATGCGCGGCCCTGGCGCGTGGCCCGGGCGGAGCCGATGCTGCGCGCGGTGCCCGTGACGTCCGGTGCGGCGCAGGTGCTGGCGCGCGCGCTGGCCGCCAGCGCCTCCATGCCGGTGACGCCAGTTGTCGAGCAGGGACGCGGGGTGCGTGACGGCGCGCTGCCCGGCGCGGCGGTGGCCTGATGTTCACGCTCACCGATCGCGGCAATTTCCTGCCCCTGCTGACGGGCCTGGCCGTCATCTGCGGCGTGCTGTTCCTCGTCGGTGGGCGGCAGCCGCGCTCTGTCGAGGTTCGTGGCCTCGAGCAGCCGGCCGCTGAGCGGCTGGTTCGTTTCGAGGATGGCGCGGATGGCTCCATTGTCATCCGTGATGCGCAGAATTCGGCGGTTCTGGCGCGGTTTCCGGTAGCCGAAGGCGGCTTCGTGCGTGGTAGCATCCGTGCGTTGGCGCGTGAGCGTCGCCAGGAAGGTCAGGGTCGCGAGGCGCCGTTTCGCCTTGCCGTCTGGGCGGATGGCCAACTCACGCTCGACGATGCGGCGACCGGACGCCGGATCGACCTGACGGCCTTCGGCGCAACCAATGCCGGGGTCTTTTCGCGGTTGCTGACCGCGCAAGGAGAAGATTGATGAGGAAGGCCCTTGTTGGTTTGTGGGACGACATCACCGGCCCGCGCACCATCACGGTTCCCTGCACCGTGGAGATCGAGCAGAGCTTCGACAGCTTCCACGCCCACGCGGTTCCCGAAGGTATCATGCTGCGCCCGGGGGACCGGGTGGTGGTGAACGGCGCACCCGACCACATCGCCTATGGCGAATGCACCAGCTACGAGACGACGGCGACGGTCTATCGCGCCGGGCCGATCACCAGGCTCTGGACCGAGATTTCGGCCATCGTCGAGCTGACCGAGCTGTATCATTGCGGCTTCGAGCCGAAGGAGTATGTGGCTGGGGAGTACGCGGCATGAACCACATCAACCCCAACCCGCCGCGCCAGCTCAACGAGACGACGCGGATGGCGACCACCGAGACGGTGCTCTCGCCGCGCTTCTACACGACCGACTTCGCGGCCATGGACGCGCTCGATGTCAGCTCCATCCGCGAGGACTGGGACGAGCTGATGGCCGAGTTCCGGCGCGACCCGAACAAGGGTCATTTCGTCCGCACCGCGGTCTTCGACGAGTTCCGCATGGATGACCTGCCGGAGCCCCTGCAGAAGGAGCTGCTGGAATTCCTCGTGAGCTCCGTCACCGCCGAATTCTCCGGCTGCGTGCTCTATGCCGAGATCAAGAAGCGCATCAAGAATCCCGACATCAAGGAGCTGTTCGCGGTGATGAGCCGCGACGAGGCGCGCCATGCGGGCTTCATCAATGACAGCCTGAAGGACCTCGGCGTCGGCGTGGATCTGGGCTTCCTGACCAAGGCGAAGAAGTATCACTACTTCCAGCCGAAGTTCATCTTCTACGCGACCTATCTCAGCGAGAAGATCGGCTACGCGCGCTACATCACCATCTACCGCCAGTTCGAGCGGCACCCGGAGCTGCGCTTCCACCCGATCTTCAACTGGTTCAAGGAGTGGTGCAACGACGAGTTCCGCCACGGCGAGGCCTTCGCGCTGCTGATGCGGGCCAACCCGCAGCTCACCAGCGGGATCAACGTGCTCTGGTGCAAGTTCTTCCAGCTCGCGGTCTTCGCGACGATGTATGTGCGTGACCATGCGCGGCCGGAGTTCCACAAGGCCCTCGGCATGACGCCCACGGAATACGACATGGAGGTGTTCCGCATCACCGCCGAGATCTGCAAGCAGGTCTTTCCGGTGACGCTGGACATCGAGGCGCCCGCCTTCCAGCGCAACATGGACCGCATGCTCGCGATCGCCGAGGCGATGGGCGAGACGCGGCGCAAGCCGGGCTTCCTGTCCAGCGTGAAGCGCTTCGGCCTCAGCATCGGCGCGGCCGCGGTCTTCGCGCGGCTCTACCTGATCCGCGGCCGCAAGGCCGAGCTTCCGGCGCAGGTGCGCCTGAGCCCGGCCTGGTAACGGGAGCCCCGCGTGCTGCAGCACATCCTCCCTGTCATCTTCGCGGTCTTCGTCTGGTGGTTCGGCACGGCGCTCGTCTTCCTGCTGGACCAACTTCCCAGGCGCAGCTTCCGCTGGACGATGGCTGGGGCGAGTGCGGCGCTCGTGGGGGCGCTCTACGGCACGGCGGCGCTGGCCGAGGATGTCACCGTCACGGGGGCTTATCTCGGCTTTGCCTGCGGCGTCGTGATCTGGGCCTGGGGCGAGATCGGGTTCCTGACCGGTCTGGTCACCGGCCCCAGCCGCCAGCCCTGCCCGCCGGGGGCGGAAGGCTGGGGGCGCTTCATCGCGGCCCTGCGGACCATCCTCTACCACGAACTGGCCATCCTGGGCCTTGGCCTCGTGCTGCTGGCGCTGTTGTGGGATGCCCCTAACCAGATGGCCCTGCACACCTATCTGGTGCTCTGGATCATGCGTCAGAGTGCTAAAATCAATATTTACCTGGGTGCGCGCAATCTGGGCGAGAGCATGCTCCCGCCCCACCTGGTCCATCTGGCGAGCTATTTCCGCCGGGGGACCATGAATGCGCTGTTCCCGGTCTCGGTCACCGGCGGGACCATCGCGGTCGTCGTCCTGGTCCAGCATGGCCTGGGCGCAGGGCCCTATGAAGCCGCCGCCACTACCTTGCTCGCGGCCCTGATGGCATTGGCCGTGATCGAGCACTGGTTCCTCATGCTGCCCCTCCCGCTCGATGGTCTCTGGACCTGGAGCCGGCCGGGGCAGGCCCCCAACCACACGGTCCCATGCCCGCAGCATGTGGAAACGGCCCGGCTGCCGTTGCGGCCCTGAAACAAGAAAGGCCAGACGATGAACTACGACACCCTCTTCCGCACCCAGCTCGACGGTCTCCGCAAGGAGGGGCGCTATCGCGTCTTCGCCGACCTCGAGCGCCAGGCCGGGGCCTTCCCGAAGGCGAAGTTCCATGGCTCCGGCGGCGTGGGCGAGGTCACCGTCTGGTGCTCCAACGACTATCTCTGCATGGGGCAGAACCCCAAGGTCCTGGCCGCGATGCATGAGGCGCTGGACCGCAGCGGCGCCGGCGCCGGCGGCACGCGCAACATCGGCGGCACCAACCACGAGCACATCCTGCTGGAGCGCGAGCTGGCCGACCTGCACGGCAAGGACGCCGCGCTGCTGTTCAACTCCGGCTACATGTCGAACTGGGCGACGCTCTCCACGCTCGCCTCCCGCCTGCCAGGCTGCATCGTGCTGTCCGATGAGCTGAACCATGCCTCAATGATCGAGGGCATCCGCCACAGCCGCGCCCAGTGCATCGTCTGGAAGCACAATGACCTGGCGGACCTGCGCGAGAAGCTCGCCGCCATTCCGGCCGAGACGCCCAAGCTCATCGCCTTCGAGAGCGTCTATTCGATGGATGGCGACGTGGCCCCCATCCATGCCATCTGCGACCTGGCCGATGAGTTCGGCGCCATGACCTACCTCGATGAGGTGCATGCGGTCGGCCTCTACGGCGCGCGGGGCGGCGGCATCTCCGAGCGGGACGGCGCGCAGCATCGCCTGACGGTGATCGAGGGCACGCTGGCCAAGGCCTTCGGCGTGATCGGTGGCTATATCGCCGGCTCCACCGACATGGTGGATTTCGTCCGCAGCTTCGCCTCGGGCTTCATCTTCTCGACCTCGCTGCCGCCGGCCGTCGCCGCCGGCGCGGCCGCCAGCATCCGCCACCTGAAGGAAAGTGCCGTCGAGCGCGAGCGGATGCATGAGCGCGTGGCCAAGGTCCGCGCCCGGCTGGACGAGCTGCAGATCCCGCATCTCGACAATCCGAGCCACATCGTTCCTGTGATGGTCTATGACGCGGTGCTCTGCAAGCAGATCAGCGACCTACTGCTGGAGGAGCACGGCATCTACGTGCAGCCCATCAACTTCCCGACCGTGCCGCGCGGCACGGAGCGGCTGCGCTTCACGCCCTCGCCGGCTCACACCGATGCCGACATCGACCACCTGATGTCCGCGCTGCAGCAGGTCTGGGCCCGCTTCCAGCCGAGGCGAGTCACCTGAGCATGGACGGCTCGATCGTCGGGACCAGGCCGCGGGCGCGGAAGGCGGGCAAGAAGGCGGGGGCGCCGGCACAGCCGCGCCTCGTCTTCCCCTTCACGGCGATTGTCGGCCAGGAGGAGCTGCGCCTGTCGCTGAGCCTCTGCGCGGTGGATCCGAGCATCGGCGGCGTGCTGGCCCTGGGTGACCGCGGCACGGGCAAGTCCACGGCGATCCGCGCTCTCGCCGCCTTGCTGCCGCCCATGCGGGCGATCCAGGGCTGCGCCTACAACTGCGAGCCGGGCAAGCCGACCCCGGGCTGCGAGGCCTGCGCCCGCCGTGCGCCCAAGGCCGTGAGCGTGCCGGTGCCGGTGGTGGACCTGCCGCTCGGCGCCTCCGAGGATCGCGTGGTCGGTGCGCTCGATCTCGAAAAGGCGCTGGCCCAGGGCCAGAAGGCCTTCGAGCCAGGCCTGCTGGCGCGCGCCCATCGCGGCTTCCTCTACATCGACGAGGTGAACCTGCTGGAGGACCATCTGGTGGACCTCCTGCTCGATGTCGCGGCCTCAGGCGAGAATGTGGTGGAGCGCGACGGCCTCTCCATCCGCCACCCCGCGCGTTTCGTGCTGGTGGGCAGCGGCAATCCGGAGGAGGGCGAGCTTCGCCCGCAGCTGCTGGACCGCTTCGGCCTCTCCATCGAGGTGACGACGCCCTCCGACCTGCCGACCCGCATCGAGGTCATCAAGCGGCGCGACGCCTTCGAGCGTGACCCGCCCGGCTTCTGCGCCCAGTGGCAGCCGGAGGAGGAGGCGCTGCGCGCCCGCATCCTCGCGGCGCGGGACCTGCTGCCACGCGTCGAACTGGCCGATGACGTGCTGGAGATGGCGGCGAAGCTCTGCATGACCGCCGGCACGGATGGCTTGCGCGGCGAGCTGACGCTGATGCGCACCGCGCGTGCGCTGGCCGCCTTCGAGGGCGCCACGCAGGTCAGCCTCGACCATCTGCGCCGGCTCGCGCCCATGGCGCTGCGCCACCGTCTGCGTCGCAACCCGCTGGATGACGCGGTGGCCTCCACCCGCGTGGCCCGCGCGGTGCAGGAGGTCTTCGGGCCGTGAACACGCCGGCCCGGGGGCCATCGCCGGGCGAGGATGCGGCCATGGCGGCCTGCCTCCTGGCGGTGGACCCTGTCGGCCTTGGCGGCGCCGTCCTGCGCTGCCGGCCCGGCCTGGAGCGCGACCGCTGGCTGTCCCAACTCCGCGCGCTGCTCCCGGGCGACATGCCGCAGCGACGCCTGCCGCCGAATATCGGCGACGACGCGCTGCTGGGCGGGCTCGACCTCACCGCCACCCTTGCGCGCGGCCGCCCGGTGCAGGCCATGGGCCTGCTGGAGGCGACGCGCGCCGGCCTGCTCGTCATGCCGATGGCCGAGCGCCTTTCCCGCGCCATTGTCGCCCGGCTGACGGCGGGGCAGGAGGCGCATGGCTACGCCATGGTGGCGCTGGACGAAGGCCAGGAGGACGAGGCTCCGCCGCCTGCCCTGGCCGACCGCCTGGCCTTCCAGCCCGATCTCAGCGAGGCGCCTGCGGCGTGCCCCTTCACCGGCGGCCAGGTCGCGGCCGCGCGGGACCGTCTGCCGCGCGTGGTGAGCGATGACGCGCTGATCGAGGCCATCCTGGCCACCGCCATGGCCTGCGGCATCACCTCGCTCCGCGCGCCAGCGCTGGCGTTGCGGGCCGCCCGCGCCTCGGCCGCGCTGCATGGCCGCACCGCGCCGGATGCGGAGGACGCTGCGCGCGCCGTGCGCCTGGTGCTCGGCCCGCGCGCCCTCATGCTGCCCGCGCCCCCCGAGGAGGCGCCGCCGCCCGAGCAACCGCCCGAGCCGCCGCCTGAGAGCGAGTCCAAGGCTGAGCCGCGCAACTCCGACGCGATGGAGGACGTGGTCCTCGACGCGAAGCATGCCGTGCTGCCGGCGCAGCTCCTGGCCACGCTCGCCGCCGCCGGGCTGCGCGCGCGCGTAGCGACGGCGGGCAAGCAGGGGTCGGAGCGCATTTCGCTCAAGCGCGGCCGACCCATCGGCACCCGTCCGGGCGAGCCGCGCAACGGCGCGCGCATCGCGCTGCTGGAGACGCTGCGCGCCGCCGTGCCCTGGCAAAAGCTGCGCCCGCGCCCCGCCCATGCCGCCATTGCCGTGCGGCGTGAGGATTTCCGTATCAGGCGCTTCCGCGAGCACAGCGAAAGCACCGCGATCTTCGTGGTGGATGCCTCTGGCTCCGCCGCCCTGCACCGGCTCGCCGAGGCCAAGGGCGCGGTCGAGCTGCTGCTGGCCGAATGCTATTCGCGGCGGGACCGCGTGGCCGTCATCGCCTTTCGCGGCAAGGCGGCCGAGCTGCTCCTGCCCCCCACGCAATCGCTGGTCCGCGCGAAGCGGGCGCTGGCTGGACTTCCTGGCGGCGGGGCCAGCCCGCTCGCCTCGGGCATGGATGCGGCACTCGCCCTGGCGCGGCTCGAACGTCGTGCCGGGCGCACGCCGCTCATCGTCGTGCTGACGGATGGCCGCGCCAATATGGCGCGTGATGGCCGCACCGGTCGCCCTATCGCGGAGGAGGATGCGTTGGCCGTGGCCAAGCTGCTGCAGGCCGAGGCGCACAGCATCCTGGTGGTGGACACCGCGCCGCGGCCGCAGCCCTTCTCGGTCACGCTGGCCGCGGCCTGTGGCGGGCGTTGCCTGCCCCTGCCGCAGGCCGGCGCGCAGGCATTGGCGGGCACAGTACGCCTCGGGATGCAGGCGGCATGAGCCTCGCTCTCACCCTCGCGCCCGAGGCGGCGAGCGCCGAGCCGCGGGAGGACTGGCCGCATCACGCCGCGAGCCGCTTCCTGCATGCGGGCGGCCTGCGCTGGCATGTGCAGATCATGGGCGAGGGACCGCCCGTGTTGCTGCTGCACGGCACCGGCGCTTCCACCCACTCCTGGCGCGGGATCATGCCCCTGCTCGCGCGGCATTATACGGTCATCGCGCCCGACCTGCCGGGCCAGGGCTTCTCGGGCGAGGCGCCGGCCGAGGCGCTTTCCATGGAGGGCATGGCCCGGGCCGTGGGCGCGCTGATGCAGGCGCTGCAGGCCGAGCCACGCCTCATCATCGGCCATTCCGCGGGGGCTGCCATCGCTGCGCGCATGTGCCTCGATGGGCTGGTGGCGCCCGCGCGCCTGGTCGCGATCAATGGCGCGCTGTTGCCGCTCGGTGGCTGGGCTGGGCAGGTCTTCTCGCCGCTCGCGCGTCTCATGGTGCGGCTGCCGGGCATGCCGCGCCTCTTCGCCTGGCGCGCGGCGGATCCGGTGGTGGTGCGCCGCCTGCTCGATGCCACAGGCTCGCATCTGGATGAGGAGGGGATCGCGCTCTACGCCCGCCTCTTCCGCCGGCCCGAGCATGTCGCCGGCACGCTCGGCATGATGGCCGCCTGGGACCTGCATGCGCTGCGGCGGGACCTGCCGCGACTCAAGACGCCGCTCCTGCTCGTCATCGGCCAGCAGGACAAGACCATCCGGCCGACCGAGGCGCGGCGCCTTGCGCGCATCCTGCCGCAAGCGGAGATCCGCGCGCTGTCGGGCCTTGGCCATCTCGCTCATGAAGAGGCGCCCGAAGGCGTCCTGCACGCCATCCTGGAGGAACACCCATGAGCGACCGTTTCCAACAGGATCTCGCCGCCTGTCGAGACCTGCTGCGCGTCGGCTCCAAGAGCTTCCACGCGGCCTCGCTGCTGCTGCCGCGGCGCGTGCGCGACCCGGCCACGGCGCTCTACGCCTTCTGCCGCCTGGGCGATGACGCGGTGGATGATGCCGCCGACCCCTCCGAGGGGCTCGCGATCATGCGCGCGCGGCTCGATGCCGCCTATCGCGGCGCGCCCCAGGACCACCCAGCCGACCGCGCCTTTGCCCATGTGGTGGAGGCGCACGAGATGCCGCGCGAACTGCCCGAGGCGCTGCTCGACGGCTTCGCCTGGGACGCCGCCGGCCGCCGCTACGAGACGCTGGACGACGTGCACGCCTATGCCGCGCGCGTGGCCGGAACGGTGGGTGCCATGATGACGCTGCTGATGGGCGTGCGCCGGCACGCCGCCCTGGCCCGCGCGACCGATCTTGGCACCGCCATGCAGCTCACCAACATCGCGCGCGACGTGGGCGAGGATGCGCGCAATGGCCGCCTCTATCTGCCGCGCCAGTGGCTGCGCGAGGCCGATGTGGACCCGGATGCCTTCCTGGCGAATCCGGTGTTCTCCGCCGGTGTCGCCAGCGTCACCGCGCGGCTGCTGGCCGAGGCGGGGCGGCTCTACACGCGTGCCGAATCCGGCATCGCGATGCTGCCGCGCGACTGCCGCCCGGCGATCCGCGCTGCGCATCGCATCTATGCCGAGATCGGCGCCGAGGTGGTGCGCGCGGGGCATGACAGCGTCTCGCGCCGGGCCGTCGTTTCCTCACGCCGCAAGATGGCGCTCCTCGCGCGTTCCTGGCTGCCGGCGATGCCGCGGCGTGCCGTCGCGCCCGAGCCGCCGCTCGCCGCCAATGCCTATCTCGTGCAGGCCGTGCCGGCCGAGGAACTTGCCATCGCGGAGCAGAGCCTGGGCGAGCGGATCGGCTGGGCGATCGAGCTCTTCGCACAGCTCGAGGAACGGCAAAAAATCGCGCAGCGCACCGCGCAATCCTGATCGCTTTGCGCCACATCAAGGAGGCACGCCGCACCCGCACCTAGCTTCCCGGTGGAAGCCACGAAAGGTGCAGCATGCGGATCGTCCTCGTTCATCCGAACTACCATTCGGGCGGTGCGGAAATCGCAGGCAACTGGCCACCCGCATGGGTTGCCTATCTCGCGGGATACCTGAAGGCCGCGGGCTACACCGACATCACCTTCATCGACGCGATGACCAACAACCTGGAAGACGACCAGGTGCGGGACATGCTCGCGAAGGCGCAGCCCGATGTGATTGGCGCGACCGCGATCACGCCCGCGATCTACAAGGCGGAAGCCCTGCTGAAGCTCGCGAAGGAGGTGTGCCCAGATGCCGTCACGGTGCTGGGCGGCATCCATGGCACCTTCATGTACCAGCAGGTGCTGGCCGAGGCCCCCTGGATCGACGCCATCGTGCGCGGGGAGGGCGAGCAGGTCTTCCTCGACCTCGTCCGCTGCGTGGATGGCGGCAACTGGATGGAGGAGCGGCGCAAGGTGAAGGGCCTTGCCTTCCTCGAGGGGCAGCAGGTCATCGCCACGCCCGCGGCCCCCACCATCAAGGATCTGGACCGCATCCAGCCCGACTGGGGCGTGCTGGAATGGAGCAAGTACATCTACATCCCGAAGGGGCGGCGCGTCGCGATCCCGAACCTGGCGCGGGGCTGCCCCTTCACCTGCTCCTTCTGTAGCCAGTGGAAGTTCTGGCGCGACTATCGTGTGCGCGACCCGAAGAAGGTGGTGGACGAGATCGAGACGCTGGTGCGCGAGCATGACGTGGGCTTCTTCATCCTGGCGGATGAGGAGCCCACCATCCACCGCAAGAAGTTCATCGAGTTCTGCCAGCTCATGATCGAGCGCAACCTGCCGGTGGAGTGGGGCATCAACACCCGCGTCACCGACATCCTGCGCGACGAGGAACTGCTGCCGATGTACCGCAAGGCGGGCCTCGTTCATATCTCGCTCGGCACGGAGGCGGCGGCGCAGCTGAAGCTCGACCGCTTCAACAAGGAGACGACGGTCGCGCAGAACAAGAAGGCGATCGACCTGTTGCGCAAGAACGGCATCGTCTCCGAGGCGCAGTTCATCGTGGGGCTGGAGAACGAGACGGTCGAGACGCTGGAGGAGACCTACCAGATGGCGCGGGACTGGAATCCCGACATGGCGAACTGGGCCATGTACACGCCCTGGCCCTTCAGCGACCTGTTCCGCGAGCTGGGCGACAAGGTCGAGGTCTTCGACTTCGACAAGTACAATTTCGTGACGCCGATCATGAAGCCCGACGCGATGGATCGCGCCACGCTGCTCGACCGCGTGATGCACAATTACCGCCGCTTCTACATGAACAAGGCGCTGTTCCAGTATCCCTGGACGCGTGACAAGCGGCGCCGGAGCTACCTGCTGGGCTGCCTCAAGGCCTTCCTGAAATCGGGCTTCCAGCGGACCTTCTACGACCTGGGCAAGGTCGGCTATTGGGGGCCGCAATCGAAGAAGAAGGTGGACTTCCACTTCGACAACACGCGCAAGCTCGATGCCGAGGCGCGCGATTGGAAGAACGCCCCGCCCCGCAAGCGCGAGGTGGTGAAGGCCTGCGGCGGCGGCGACCAGCAGATGACCGAGGCCGAGATGGAGGCCCAAGGGGGGGCGGTGAAGCCGGCGCCGCGTGTCTGAAGCCCGGATCGGCCCCAACGCCATCATCCGGGTGGCGGAGGCGCTGACCGGGATGCAGGGTAGGGGTGTCGCGGCCGATGTCTTCGCGGCGGCAGGCCTGTCCGAGGCGCTGCGGGATCCGCCACAGGGCATGGTGCCCGAGGCGCAGGTGGTGCGGCTGCACACCGCGCTGCGCGGCCTGCTGGGCGTGAGCACCGCGCGCGCGATCGGCGCCGAGGCGGGGCGGCGCACGGCGCATTACCTGCTGGGCCACCGGGTGCCGCGCCCGCTCGTGATGATGCTGCCCTGGCTGCCAGCCTGGCTCTCGGCGCGCATACTGCTCGGTGCGATCTCCAGGCATTCCTGGACCTTCGCGGGGAGTGCGGCCTTCTCGGCCCGCGCCGCGCGGCCGGTCGAGGTGGGGCTGGCCGGCTGTGCCATCTGCCGTGGCGCGCATGAGCCGGGCCCGCTCTGCGACTATTATGGCGAGACGCTGGCAGGCCTGTTCCGCGCCCTCGTCTCGCGCGATTGCATGGCCGCCCAGACGAGCTGCGCCGCCGCGGGTGCGGCGGCCTGCCGCTTCGAGCTGGCCTGGTAAAACTCACTTCAGCCCTCACAAGCACCAAAGGCCAGGGCCGCCGCACCTGGCCTTTCCGTATGGGCACCTGGCCAAGAAAAAGCGCGGGAAGCTCTCGCCGCCCGCGCTGTTGGGGAGAAGGTGGCCCGGCGCTAGTTGCGCGCGGGCTGCTCCAGGCCGGCCCGCCGCGGCAGCGGGTTCAGCTCAGGGTAGTCCTGCAGCATCCGCGCGCCGCGCAGGGGCTCGTTGATGCCCTGGTGGCAGGTGGTGCAGTTCACCTTCAGCGTGTCACCGAGCGGGCCCAGGCGGTGCGGCGGGAACTCAGGCCGCAGCGGCTCGATGTAGTCGTTGTTGATGGCCCGCACCATGCGGATGCCGTGCCAGGCCGTCACGCGCTGCGGCGTGCTGTCCTGCCAGCCGGAGAAGTTGCGGCTGTTGTGGCAGAAGGTGCAGTTCACGCCGAGCGAGGAGGACATGTGCATCATCAGCGAGTAGGTCCACTCGGTGCCGAGGATGCTGGCATTGTTGTCCGCCTGGCGCGAAGTGGAGGACTGCACGCCGATCGGATTGTCACGCAGCAGGTAGGGCGTGAAGGGATCGGTCGGCAGGCTGCTCAGGGCATTGGCCGCCACCGGGCGGTTCTGCTCCGGCGCGGTCGAGAGCAGGCGATGGAGGCGGGCATTGGGCGGGGAGGTGGCCCACACCGCCGCCGGAACCGCCTGGCCACGGTGGCAGGTGTAGCAGGTGACGCCCACCTGCTGGACGTGGCTGTTGTAGGTGGTGTTGATCGTCTGCACCATCTGCAGCATGCGCCGCGCCACCGTCTTCTGGTACATGCCCTCGGCCGCGAAGTTGCCCTCGACATGGCAGCCATTGCAGCCCTGGTTCGGACCTTCGCCGGGATACACCCACTCGGTCATCGCCTGCATGATGCGGCCGAACTGCTCGACACTGAGATGACCGAGCACGCGGACGTTCTCGTAGATCTCCGAGGCGCGCGGGCTGGTCGGATCATCCTCCGCCGGCTCGAGCGCCGGCGGGGCCTGGTTGCGGGCGGTGAGCGCCGCCACGGTGCGGGGGTTGTCCACTCGCCCCATGGAGGTGCCGCGGAAGCCACCCTGCTCGGTCGCGACCGGCGGCCGTTCGAAGGTGACGACGAAGAAGGCCAGGGCCGCCACCGCCGCGACCACGCCGCCGAAGATGAGATTGAATTTCATGTCTCGCTCTCCTCTCAGCGGCCGGGCACGGGGATGACACCCCACACCGCCGGATAGGCCGGTGCGAAGCGCTTCTCGACCGCCCACAAGTACCAGTTGTCCACCACGGTGCCCGTCAGCAGGATGCCGATGCCGCCGGTAATGGGCGTCAGGATGGCGAACCACCAGGCCCAGCGGTGGATGCTCTCGTAGGTCGCGTTGAAGCCCATGGTCCAGCGCCAGAAGATGCCGGCACGCTCGGCCGCGGTGCCGCGATCCACCGCCTGCTCCACCTCACGCTCGCCGCCGAAGCGGCCCACGGCCAGGATCGTGGCGCCATGCATCGCGAAGAGCAGCGTGGAGCCGTAGAGGAAGACGATCGAGAGCGCGTGGAACGGGTTGTAGAAGAGGTTCCCGTAGCGGATGGAGAAGGCCGCGGTCCAATCCAGGTGCGGGAAGATGCCGAAGGGCACCGCCTCGCTCCAGGAGCCCATCAGGATCGGGCGGATGAAGCCCAGCACCAGGTAGAGCCAGACCGCGCCCATGAAGGCGTAGAAGGTGTGCTGGCCGAGGCCCAGAGCCGCCGCACGGCGCCAGATCCGCGCCGCCCAGAGGAACATGGAGGCGGTCAGGAAGAAGCCCGCCGCCAGCCACCAGCCACCCTCGGCGAGGGGCGGGATCCGCAGCCCATGCTTGGGCAGCGGCGCCTCGAGCGCCAGCCAGGGCAGCAGCTTGATGAACTGGACGACGTTCCAGTTCACCGAGGCCAGCATGTTGAGCCCGATGATCTCAAAGGCGATGAAGCCGCAGAGGATCGAGAGCACGCCGAGGTTGCCCAGGTAGAAGGGCCCGATCTGCGCATCCGCGAAGTAGCCCAGCAGCCGGCTGGTCATCGGGTGTCCGATCCGGGCGTCGTTGCCCGGAGGGAGCTTCACGCCGGGATAGTGCGGCCCGGATGGCTGCAGCCGCGTGAAGAGGTATTGGTATTCCATTGTGGCGTCCCTTCCTCTCAATTCCAGATCGGCAGCTGAAGCCACCAGTTCCACCATTCCGGCCAGCCGCGGGTCCAGAACGGACCGCTGATGACGATGCACACCGCGCTCCAGAAGCCGGCCGAGAGTGCGACGAACAGGCCGAGGCGGTGAATGCCCAGCGTGCCGATCGAGTAGCCGATGAAGTCGCGGTAGAAGGTGTTCTCATGCTCGGGAGTCTTCACCGGCTCCCCCTTGGCGGGGTTGATCGCGGCCAGCACGAGCGAGGCATGGAGCGAGAGCGCGAGGGTCGTGGTGAAGAAGAAGGTCACCGCGATCATGTGCGCCGGATTGTAGTGGAAGTGCAGGTACTGGTACCCGACGTTCGACACCCAATCGAGGTGGCTGAAAATGCCGTAGGGGAAGGCATGTCCCCAGGCGCCCATCAGCACGGGGCGGATCACGACGAGCGTGATGTAGGCGAAGACCGCCATGCCGTAGGCCCAGGGGATGTGCATCCCCATGCCGAGCTTGCGGGCGATTTCGGCCTGGCGGAGAGCCCAGGAGACGAAGGCGCCGATCGCGCAGATGGTGATGGCCTGCCACAGGCCGCCCTCGTACATCGGCGCGAGGCCGAGGCCGTATTTCAGGTCGGGCGGGGCGATGTTGATCAGCCAGGGATTCCAGGTGCCGCCATGCGCGGCGCCCACCAGAATCAGGCCGACACCGACCAGGGTGAAAAAGATCGTCGTGACGCCGAAGAAGCCGACATAGAAGGGTCCGACCCAGAAGTCGAAGAGATCCCCTCCCACCAGCGTTCCGCCGCGGACGCGATATTTTTGTTCGAAACTCAGCATCGCCATGGATTGATGCTCCTGTCAGGGCAGCGCCGAAGCCCGCCCGGGTGTGTCGTCATCCTCGGCAGCGGGCGACGCCCGCTGCGCATGCCTCGCCCACTGCCGTGGAGCGACACTCTTCGCCCGGGCTGGGAGGGGATCGGATCACGCCCCGAAGGACGTGATCCGCATGCCCTCGTCAGTACGAGCAGCGAGACCCGCGAGCGCTTCCCGGAGGAAGCCCTCGTGGATCAGCGGCCGACCGGCTGCCCGGGGGTGAAGGTCGGCGTGGTCGCGCACCAGCCCAGGTGGTCGCAGTAACGCGGCGAGCTGAGCACGGCGAAGTGAATCACCGCGGCGATGCCGACGACACCAAGGGTGCCGAGGACGCCGACGCGGAGGGGATTCACCACCATCCAAATCTTATGCATTGCGAATTCTCCTCACGATTGAGAATGCCGGGCTCCCGATCAGGACCGGGCGGCCCGGCGGCTGATCACAGGAACATCCGCCAATCGGGCGGAACCACCTGGGTCCCGTAGACGAGCGGACGCCAGAGCCAGACGAGGATGTGCGCGCCCATCGAGGCGAACACGGAGAAGATCCAGCCTTGCATCACCAGGCGGTGAATTTCACGCGCCTCGGCTTCCGTCACACCGGACCTCGTAGTCACATCGGCCATGAATTTGACCTCCAACCGGCCTTGCGGCCATTACCGTGCAAGTCCCGCGCGGCAAGGATGTGCGTGGCGAAAACGCCACCCACGGCTGACGGCCCGGTGTTGCCAGGCAGACAGAGGGTGAGGGGGAGAGGCGCGCTCATGCGGGCACCGTCTCCACCGATCTTGATTCAGGAATGCGCAGCGTCTCAGCCACGCGCGCGCGCGTGATCCGCGCCTCGCCCCGGTCGCGCGCCGCCTGCTCGACCTCTTCGCGCATGCGCTTGGCGGCAGAGATGCGGATCAGGAAGGGCTCGCGCTCCACCAGCGCATCCAGCAGCGCCTGGGCATCCTCCTCCCACACATCGGAGGGACGCGCCGGCGTCGCCGGGATCTTGTCCATCTCGGTGCCGAGCGGGAGGATGTGGAACAGCGCGTCGAACAGCGCGTTGCAGTATTCCTGGATGATGTAGGTGGCGCCCGCATACCCCATGTAGGGCGTGCCGGTGGCGCGGCGGATGATGGCGCCCGGGAAGCTGGCCGGGATGTAGGCCGCGCGGGTGCCGGCTTCCGCCATGTACATGCGCTCGTTGAAGCTGCCGAAGACGACGAGGCCCGGCTTCTTCATCGCCTCGCGAGTCGCGGCATTGTCGGGCTTCTGGCCTGCACGGCGCTCGGCCGCATAGGCGCAGGGGATGCCCATCTCCTCGGTGAGGAACTGCTGCAGGCCATGCGTGTAGGTGTGCGTGGCCACCACGGAGTAGGGGGCGGAGGCGAAGAAATCCTGCGTGACCGAACGCCAGAGATCCCACATGGGCTTCAGCGTGGTGTGCTTTTCGCGCTCGATGAAGGGCTCGGGGTCGAGGCCGGTCAGCTCGCCCAGCTTCCGCAGGAAGTTCGTCGTCGCGAACATGCCGATCGGCGCCTGGAGGTACGGTCGCTCCAGCTCCTCGCAGAGCTTGCGGCCGAACTCGCGGTACATGCAGATGTTCACATCCGCATTCGGCAGCTTCGCGATATCCTCGACGTGGCTGCCCAGCGGGAAGACCAGGTTGATCTCGCAGCCGATGCCCTCGACCAGGCGGCGGATCTCGGCGAGGTCCGACGGCATGTTGAAGGTGCCGTAGATCGGGCCGATGATATTGACGCGCGGCGTCTCGCCTTCCTTGCGGACGCGCGGCTTCATCTTGCGGCCCTTGGCGCCGAACTCCGTCCAGAGCCAGTTGATGGCGCGGTCCGCGGCCTGCCACTGATCCTCGTCGATCGTGCGGCAGATGAAGCGCTGCAGGTTGCTGCCCTGGGGGGTCACGCCACCACCGATCATCTCGGCGATGGAGCCGGTGACGACCACGGCCGGCAGTTCCGGGTCCTGCGTCGCGGCGGCGCGGCGCATATTGGGCTCGGTGCCGTTCTGGCTGAGGCTTTCCTCATCGAGGCCGGTGACCACGATGGGCAGCTCATGCGGCGGCAAGCCGTCCGTGTAGTGGAGCACGGCGGTGACGGGCAGGTTCTCGCAGCCCACCGGACCGTCAATGACGACGCGCATGCCGCGCACCGCCGAGAAGGCATAGATGGCACCCCAGTAGCCGCCGGCGCGATCGTGATCGAGGACGAGCATGGCGTTACGTCCCCACCGCTTCTTCGGCCTTGGCCTTGGCCGCGCGCAGCTTGCGCTGGCGGTCGCGAAAGCCCGGCGGGTCCACCGGCTTCTCGCGGAAGCCGTAGCCCGCGCCATCGGGCGTGCCGACGCCCTCGAAGAAGCTGACCATGCGGCTGAACCGCTCCCGCCCCTTGGTCTGGGCCGCGACGATGCCAGCCATGGAGCCCGCACCCGCGATGGAGAACAGCGGCCGCGCGCTGACCATGTTGGTGAAGTAGAGGGCCGGAATGCCCATCTCCTTCGCCTTCTGCACGAGCGGCGTGGTGCCGAGCGCAAGGTCGGGCTTGGCTTCCTTCATGGCGGCCAGATCCTGCTCGAGCGAGGCGCGGTACTGCACGTGGCAGCCCTGGGCCTTCAGCCACTCGGCGTCGGCGGCACTCCATTCGGTGCGGGGGCAGGCGGTGCCGACATAGGGCACCTCGGCGCCGGCCTCGATCAGCAGGCGGGCCACCAGCAGTTCCGAGCCCTCATAGCCGGAGACGGTGATGCGCGCGTTGATGGGATTGGCGGCGAGCACGGCGCGGATGGCGGGAAGCACGGCCTGGCGGGCGGCCTCGCGTTGGGTTTCCGGCACGCCGGCGGCGATGCCGATCGCCTCGATCCAGGCGGCGGTGCCTTCCACGCCGACAGGACCAGAGCCCACCACGTTGCGGCCGGCCGCGCGGAATTCCCGCACGCTGGCGGTGTAGAAGGGATGCAGCGCGGCGACGGCCACGGAGTCCAGCGCGGAGTAGAGATCACGCCACTCACGGCAGGGCGCCTGCGCGCCGGCGGCGAGGCCCATCGGCGCGAGGATCTGGCCGATGCCCACGGGGTCGGCCGGGAAGAGCTCACCAACCAGGCAGATGTTGCGCGCTTCGTCGCTGTGGTTGCGCGGGCGCGCAACGGGGCCTTGCTCGGCCTCGTTGCGGGCGTAGCGCAGCATGGCGCCGGTCAGCACGTCCTTCGCCTCGGCATGCGTCGGCACGCCAAAGCCCGGCACGTCGATGCCGATGATGCGGACGCCGTTGATCTCCTTGGGCAGCAACTCGAGCGGCACGCCGGAGGCGGTGGGGACGCAGAGGTTGGTGACGACGACGGCGTCATAATCCTCGGGCTTCGCCGTCTCATGCACGGCGTCGCGGATGTCCTCGAAGAGCTTGCCGGTGACCAGCGTCTCGGAGTTGAAGGGCACGTAGCCCACCGTCCGCTTCGCCCCGTAGAAATGCGAGGTGAAGGTCAGCCCATAGACGCAGCAGGCGCTGCCCGAGAGGATCGTCGCCACCCGGCGCATCCGAAGGCCCACGCGCAGGCTGCCGAAGGCCGGGCACATGCTCTGCGGCTGGTCATGCGGACCCCGCGGGTAGTCCTTCATCAGCTGGTCCATCACCTCCGTCTTGCCGGCGGCGCGGGCCGCGGCGTCGAAGGTCTCGCGGCCGCCGTGGCAAGGCTGGCCGCTGGGGTCCGGAGGGCTGGCTGGGGGGAGGGCATCCATGCGTCAGACGCCCTCGTAGACCACTTCGAGGGAGGGCTTGTTCAGCACGTCGGTGCCGCACATGTCCTCCATCGTGGCCGGCTGCAGCGTTACGCCGCGGCCCACTGCATCTCCCTTGAACAGGTTCAGCAGGTTCTCGTGGCTCAGCGGCGTGGGGCGCAGCGGGGGGGCTTCCGCCACCTGCACGCCCAGTGCCTCGAAGAGCGGCGCCCATTGGCCACCGGGCGAGCCCACGATCTCGTAATTGGCGCTCTTGCGACGGATGTCGTCATCGGCCGGAATGGCGGCCAGAACCGGGATGCCGACGGCGGCGGCGAAGGCCTGCGCCTCGCCCGTGCCGTCATCCTTGTTGATGACCAGGCCGGCCACGCCGACATTGCCGCCGAGCTTGCGGAAGTAATCCACCGCCGAGCAGACGTTGTTCGCCACATAGAGCGACTGCAGGTCGTTGGAACCCACGACGATGACCTTCTGGCACATGTCGCGTGCGATCGGCAGGCCGAAGCCGCCGCAGACCACGTCGCCCAGGAAGTCGAGCAGGACGTAGTCGAAATCCCATTGGTGGAAGCCCAGCTTCTCCAGCAGCTCGAAGCCGTGGATGATGCCGCGCCCACCGCAGCCGCGACCGACTTCCGGCCCGCCCAGCTCCATGGCGAAGACGCCATCGCGCTTGAAGCAGACATCGCCGATCTCGACCTGCTCGCCGGCCGCCTTCTTGCGGGACGAGGTCTCGATGATGGTGGGGCAGGAGCGGCCGCCGAAGAGCAGCGACGTCGTGTCGCTCTTCGGATCGCAGCCGATCAGCAGGACGCGCTTGCCCTGTGCCGCCATCATGTAGCTGAGGTTGGCCAGCGTGAAGGACTTGCCGATGCCCCCCTTGCCGTAGATCGCGATGATCTGCGTTTCCTTCTTCGCCGGAATCACCTCCATCGAGGCGTCGTCGGAAGGCTGCATGTTCCCGGGGACAGCATTCATGCGTGTTTTCTCCAATCGAGGACCATCTTGAGACAGCGCGCATCGCCGAAGGCGGTGCGGTAGGCGTCGGGCGCGTCACCAGCGTGCTGGCGATGCGTGATCAGGTGGTCGAGCGAGAGCTTGCCCTCGGTGATGAGCTGGTTCAGCGCTGCCATGTCCTGCGCCTGCCATTCGGCGGCGATGCGCAGCCGCATCTCCCGCATGAAGGCGGGGGCGAAGGCGAAGGAGAGGCGGTCGTAGAAGCCCGCCAACGTAATCTCGCCACCCGGGGCGAGGCGCGCCACGAGCTGGTCGAGGATGTTCTGGTCGCCGCTCGCATCGCAGATGCGGCGATAGTCGCGCCGCGCATCCGCATCGGGCGCCTGGACCGTGTAGCCCTCGGCACCTTCCGCGCGGTCGGGGCTGAGTTCCCAGACATTCGGCGCCGGATGGCCCATGGCGATGG
The DNA here is from genome assembly GCF_033547095.1 of Sediminicoccus rosea. Lineage (NCBI taxonomy): Bacteria > Pseudomonadati > Pseudomonadota > Alphaproteobacteria > Acetobacterales > Roseomonadaceae > Sediminicoccus > Sediminicoccus rosea. The sequence goes on from NZ_CP137852.1 coordinate 2,550,021, forward strand.
TGATGCGTGCCAGCAGCCGCCCCAGCACGCCATGGCCGATGATCAGCTCCGGCGGATGGTCCACGATCGCGTGGTAGGCAGTGGCGGCGAGGGCGAGGAGGATGGCGGTGTCGCCCAGCGACTCGTCCACCGGGATGACGCGGGCTCCCGGCGTGACCAGGCGCCCGGCCGCGCCGCCGAAGAGGCCGCGGACGTCACGGAAGCCGCGCGAGCCGGGGATGAACACGCGCCGGCCGACGGATTGGCCCGAGGCCGGGCCGGCCTGGACGATGCGACCGACGCTCTCATAGCCGGGCACCAGCGGGTAACCCATTCCGGGGAAATTCGGCATGCGGCCGAGCCAGAGGAGCTTTTCCGTGCCCGTGCTGATGCCGGACCATTCGACATGGACCACCACATCCTCGTCACCCGGGGGGATGAGGTCGACGCGCTGGAGCTGCAGTTGCTCCGGCTGGGTCATGAGGACCGCGATGGTGTCCACGGATGGTTGGCTCCCTTTCAGGGACGGAGCGTCAATCTAGAGCGACGGTAAGAAGTGTCAAGCAAAATGGACATTCGATCTCTGCCACATGTCACGCCGACGCAACAAGGACACGTGTGAGCAGGGGGGTCGCGGTCGGCAGCAGCCGGGGTTGTCGGAAGCCTGCTGCCTCCAGCATCGCGCTCAGCCTCGCCGGTGTGCGCGGACGGCCGGTGCCCATCGCCCTGAGGTAGAAACCGAAATAGGCGGCCCCCATGGCCTCGGCGCCCGGCGTCTCGGCCATGGGCTCGGCCACCAGCAGCGTGCCGCCCTGGGGCAGGGCGGCATGGGCCGCGCGCAGCATGCGGGCCACATCCTCCTCGTCATGGTCGTGCAGCACGCGGACGAAGCTGATGATGTCGGCGCCCTCGGGCAGGATTCCCGCGTGGAAGTCGCCGCCCACGGCGCGCGCCCGATTCGCCATGCCGGCCGCGGCGAAGCGCGCCTCGGCCCGGGCGGCAACGGCGGGCAGGTCGAAGAGGATGACGTTCAGCGCGGGATGCGCGGAGGCGACGGCGCGCAGGAAGGAGCCATCGCCCCCGCCCACGTCCAGCAGGCACCGGTGCTTGGAAAAGTCATAGGCATCCAGCACTTCGGAGGAGATCATCGGCTGCGAGGCCGCCATCAGCGCCGTGTAGGGCGCGACATCCGCATCGCCGAGCGCCTCGGGCCGCTCGACGCCGGCATAGGGCCAATAGGCGGCGAGCTTGCCGCCGCCGCGCTCGCCCCGCAGCAGCGCCACGGGGTCGGTCAGGTCGGCGTAGAGCATCGCATGGTGGGTCACCATGGATTCGATGGCGGCGTTGCCCACCATCACCGCGCCCAGCTGCCCGAGCGCCCAGCGGCCGTTCCGGCGCTTGGTCAGGCCGAGCGACTCGGCGGCTTCCAGGAGCTGCGCGGCGGCGTCGGCGGGCAGGCCCAGGCGGTGCGCCAGCGTGCGCTCCTCCTGCGGGCCTTCGGCCAGGATGGTGAAGAGATCCAGCCGCACGCAGGCATAGAGCACCTGCGAATAGACGAAGCCCGCCGCCAGATCGAAAAGCGCGCGCGCCCGGCGCCGCGCCATGCCGCGGGTGAGGGGGAAGCGGCCGGCCCAGCGACGGAAATCGGCGCTCGCCACCAGCCGGTCATGCCAGGCGGCCAGACGGTCGCGCCAATTCAGGGGGGAGGTCAGGGCCAGGCTTTTCAAGGAGATCGCACTCAGTAGGCGTGGGCGGGCAGGGTCTTGGGCACCAGGCGGCGCGCCTCTTGCCGCATCAGCGCGCCCAGCTCGGCGCGGCCGGGGCAGGGCGGGATCGCCTCCACCGCCAGATCCGCCAGCTCCTCCAGGCGCTTGACCGCGCCCTTCAGGCCCAGCTCGCGCACCGCGCTCGGCCGGTCATGCGCCGCATCCTGGCCGACCGGCTTGCCAAGCTGCTCGGCATCGGAGATCGCATCGCCGATGTCGTCGGCCACCTGGTAGGCCTCGCCCAGGCGCAGGCCCACGGCGTTCCAGGCCTCGACCGGCCCGCCGGCGGCGGCGGCACCCGCCATGGTAGCGCCGGCGAAGAGGGCGGCGGTCTTGGCGCGATGATAGGCCGCGACATCCACGCGCTTCTCGCATTCCCAGGCCTGGCCCGCGACGATGCCAAGCGGCGTGCCGACGGAATCGCCCACGATCCGCATCACCGCACCCAGCCGCTCGGGGTGGGCGCAATGCGCCGCGGCCCGCGCGATGGTCTGGAAGGCGAGGACGATCAGCGCATCGCCCGCCAGCAGGGCGAGCGGCTCGCTGAAGGCGCGATGGACGGTGAGGCGCCCGCGCCGCGTCGCCGCGTCGTCGAAGCAGGGCATGTCGTCATGCACGAGCGAGGCGCAGTGGAGCATCTCGATGGCGGCGGCCGTCGCATCCACCAGGACGGGGTCATCCATGCCGCAGGCGGCGGCGGCGGCGAGGCAGAGGCGCGGGCGCACCCGGGCGCCGCCCGGGAACACGGCGTGATGCATGGCGAGCGAGAGCAGGGGCGGCGTGGCCCCGGGCACCAAGGCCTCGGTCAATTGCCGTTCGATGCGACGGTTCGCGTCCATGGAGGTGCTCCCTTCGGAAAGGGGAAGATGGCACTCTCCTGATTGACTGTCACGTTCAATTGACAGCAATCTCGTGTCTGCACGAAAAAACTGTCAACCGATCCTGACCATCCCGGTCGGGCAACGAGCGACCCGCAGGGTCCAGGAGATGCGCCCTTGCCCTTGGACGATCCCGATGCCTCCCTGGGGGCCGCCTTCGGCTCCGGCCTCGGCCCCGGCTTCCACCACACCCCGCCGCGCGACGGCTATGCCTGGTGGTACCTGGACGCGTTGAGCGAGGATCACCGGCACGGGCTGACCATCATCGTCTTCCTGGGCTCGGTCTTCTCGCCCTACTACGCGATCGCCCGCCGGCAGGGCCCGGCCGACCCCATGAACCATTGCTGCATCAACGTGGCGCTCTATGGCAGCCCCGCGCGCTTCGCCATGACCGACCGGCCCGCCAGCGCGCTCAAGCGCGATGATGTCAGCATCACCATCGGGCCGTCGGCCATGCGCTGGGACGGCAAGGTGCTCACGCTCGACCTGGACGAGGTGGCGGTGCCGCTGCCGCGCCGCATCCGCGGCAAGGTCCGCCTGACGCCGGGGCCCATGAATCGCCGCGTCTTCACGCTGGACGCGGCCGGCCACCACCATTGGCGCCCGATGAGCGCCGCCGCGAAGGTCGAGGTGGAGCTGGAGCATCCGGGCCTCTCCTGGAAGGGGCATGGCTATTTCGACAGCAACTGGGGCTCGGCGCCGCTGGAGCGCGACTTTCAGGAATGGGACTGGTGCCGCGTGCCGCTGAAGGAGGGTGCCGCCATCCTCTATGATGCGCGCCGCCGCGACGGCACCCGCCAGCAGCTGGCACTCCGCTTCCACGAGGATGGCCGCATCGAGGAGATGCCCGTGCCGCCCGACGTCATCATGCGCCGCTCGATGTGGGGCATCCGCCGCGCGACGCAGAGCGAGGCGGATGCGCGCATCGTGAAGACGCTGCTGGACACGCCCTTCTATGCCCGCTCCGTCCTGGAAACGACGCTTTGCGGCGAGCGCGCCATGGGCGTGCATGAGAGCCTGGATTGCGACCGCTTCGCGGCCCTGCCCATCCAGCTCATCCTGCCGTTTCGGGTTCCGCGCCGATGGATCTAGGATAGGGCCGCGCGCTTCAGCCCGGAGGAACCACCATGCTCGAACAATCCCCCATGCCCGTCCTGGACATTCCGTCGCTGCGCGACAAGGTCTCGCCCGCCGAGTGGCAGGCCCGTGTGAACCTCGCCGCCTGCTATCGCCTCATCGCGCTCTACGGCATGAGTGACATGATCGCGAACCACATCTCCTGCCGCGTGCCGGGCGAGGAGGGCGCCTTCCTCATCAACGCCTATGGCCTTCTTTATGAGGAGATCACCGCCTCCTCCCTCATCAAGATCGACGTAAAGGGCAATATCCTGCTCAAGCCGGACTTCGGCGATCTCAACTACGGCGTGAACCGCGCGGGCTTCGTCATCCATGGCGCCATCCATGAGGCGAGCCACGAGATCGACTGCGTGATCCACACGCACACCTGGCCGGGCATGGCCGTCTCCTCGCTGGAATGCGGCCTGCTGCCGATGAACCAGACGGCGATGCGCTTCCTCAAGATCGGCTATCACGACTATGCCGGCGTCGTCCTCGACACCGCGATGCAGGCCAAGCTGGTCGAGGATCTCGGCAGCAACAACGCGCTGATCCTGCGCAACCACGGGCTGCTGACCGTGGGCCGGACCATCGCCGAGGCCTTCAACGCGATGCATCGCCTCGAGCTGTCCTGCCGGGCGCAACTCGCGGCACTCGCCTGCAACGCCAAGATCATCCAGGTCCCACAGCATGTGCTGGAGGAGACCTACATGAACTACCAGCCGCAGACGCGCCGGCCCTATGGCGTGATGGAATGGCCGGCCCTGCTGCGCCGGCTGGACCGGCTGGACCCCAGCTTCCGGAACTGAAGGCGGCCTCAGGGAAAGGGCAGGCGGATCCGCTCGCGGAACCAGAAGCTGCCCTCGGGCCACCGGGCTCGCGTGGTCGGGCGGCCGGCGGTCGCCCAGGGGAACGCCCCGGCGATCCGCAGGCTCTCGCCGGGGGCCACGTCCTGCCGCAGGGTGCTACGCGCCATCCCGCTGGCTGCGCGCACGGCCGGCGACGCAGGTGTTCCAGCCGCGATCATGCCCGTCTCGCGCGGCAGATGCGTCAGCTCGTCGCGCGTGAATGGCTTCCCCAGCGTGCCGTGGCGGGCCATCCCGGCGTCCAGCCCACCCTCCGGCGCGCTGTCGCCCGGGTTTCAGCAGATCTCGCCCACCACGGCCCTCTGCACTCTCGGTGCCAGGAGGCCGAAGACGTGGCACGCGGCCTTCCGCTCATCGATCACGTGCGGCAGGCCTTCCATCATGCCGCGCAGGAATTCCGCGCGGGCCGGCATGTTGGAGTCCCGCTTGGCCCGGGCGCGCTCGATGCGCCGCTTCGCGGTGTCAGCATGTCCGGGCCCGGCTCCAGCAGCATGACGCGGCGGCCGATCATCAGGAACGCCTCGGCCAGCCATCCTCGCCCCGGGCCGGCATCCACGCTGGTGCCGCCCGCCAGGTCGAGCTTCTGGATGATGTTCAGCGCGTTGCAGAGGGCGCGGAAGCAATGGACCTGGCCGCGCGCCGCAGCGCCTATTCCCGCAGCACGACGACGTCCCCGGGCGAAAGACCCTCGCGGATCTCGATGCCCTCGGGTGTGCTGATGCCGAGTGTCACGGGGCGCGAAACCACGCGCCCGCCCTCGCGCACGCGCACGATGCGGCTGCCGCCCTCGTCGCGCACCGCATTGGGCGGCAGCACCACCGCATCCTCGCGCTCATGCGTGATGATGGCGAGGCTGGCCGACATGCCGACGGCGAGCCGGGCGCGCTGCTCGGGCGTCAGGTCGGTGATGGCGATGCTGACCGCGAAATTGGGCATGCCGCGCCCCATGCCACCCTGTTCGGAGCTGGCCTGCGCGGCGACGGAGGCGACGCGGCCGCTCAGCACCTCGCCGGCGAAGGCATCGCCCGTCACGGTCACGTTCTGGCCCGGCCGCACCTGGTTCACGTCGATCTCGTCCACCTGGCCGCGCACCAGGAAGCCGGCGAGGTCGCCGATGCCGAACATGGTCTGCCCGCGGGAGACACGGGAGCCGGCCTCGATGGTCTCGGCCCGGCCCTGGCCGCCCTGGCGCTCGGGCGGCAGCAGCACCACGCCCGAGACGGGGGCGCGGACCTCGGCGTTCCGCAGGTCGGTCTCCAGCTCGCGCACGCGCGTCTCGGCATTGGCGAGCTCAAGCTCGGCGGTGCGCAGATGCAGCTCGCTGCCGCGCTCCATCGTCGCGGCCAGATCCTGCTGCGCCGCCTGCAACTGCAGTTCCTGGTTGCGCTGCTGCTGGACGAGGTTGCGATGCTCCTCTGCCGGGATGATGCCGCGGCTCAGCAGCATCTGGCTTTGTTGCAGCCGGGCGCGGAGGTTGCTGGTCTCGAGCTCGGCCGCCGCCAATTGCCGCCGGGCGCGCGCCACCTCGAAGCCATTGGCCCAGCCGCGCAGTTCCTCGACGCGCTGGCGGGCGCGGATCTCGGCGGCGCGGGCCTCGCGCAGGCGCGTCTCCACATCGCCGCGGTCCATCCGCAGCAGCACGTCGCCCTGCGTCACTGCGCCGCCATAGCGGAACAGCCGCTCGCGCACCGTGCCGTCATAGGGGGCGACGACGCTGACATTGGCGCCCGGCTCCAGCACGCCGACGACGGCGATGCGCGCGCTGACGGGCTGCGCCGTCGCCGTCATGGTCACGGTGCCGCTGGCCGCCCCGGCCGCGAATTCATCGGGGCCGGCGGGCGAGAACCAGGTCCAGGCGGCGACGCCGAAGACGCCGAGGAAGGCCGCAACCACCGCCGCGATCCGCAGGGCCGCGATGCGCCGCGCGATGCGGGCCGAGCGCGTGGCGGAATCCTCGAGCTTGAGGAAGGCGTCCTGCAACTGCGTGTATTGCGAGGCGAGTTCCGCCTGCAGGCGCTCGGTCTCGGTCACATCGGTGAAGACGGCGGTGATGGCCGGCCGCCCCGCATGGGGCCCGGTCTGCACGCGCCAGCTCGTCGCCTCGACCGAGAGGCGGCGCTCGCCCGGGAAGTCGAGCACGCGGCGGCCCTGCGGCGCCTCCTCCTCCTGGAGGGGGGCAAGGACGGCGTCGATGAAGTCATCTGTGCCGTCGCGCTCGCTCAGCAGCAGGGCGAGGCTCTGGCCGATCGCCTCCTCGGCATCAATGCCCAGGATGCGGGCGGCGGCGGGGTTCACCGTCATCACCCGCGCATCTGGGCCGATGGCGAGAACGCCATCCGTCATCACATCCAGCGCGCGGCGATAATCGAGCGAGAGGCTCTCGTCGCGCCCGCGCCGTGCCGCCTCGCGCTCCGCGGCGTCCAGTTCGGCGCCGGCACGGGCGGCGAGGCGGGAGAGGCCCTCTCGCTCGGCCTCGGTCAGGCGGCGGGGCTTGCGGTCCAGCGCCAGCAACGCGCCGCGGCGGCCGGGCAGGGGGGCAATGGCGGCGAAGCGCAGCGCGGTCTCGCCCGCCACCAGCGGGTGGGCGACGAAGCGCGGATCGGCGGTGAGGTCGGAAATCTCGGCCAGAGCGTCGTCGGCTGCCGCGCTGAAGGGCTCGCCCGCGAGGTTCGCGCCGGTCACGGCGAGCAGGCCGCCTTCGCGCAGGGCCACCGCGCCGATCGGGGCCGCGCAGATCAGGGCGGCGAGCCGCGCGATATCGTCGAGGCCCGGCGCGAAGGAACCGGCTGACGCGTCAGTCATTCAGCGAAATCCGCCATGTCTCCAGCGTGGTGCCCAGCACCTGGTCGAGCTGTGTCAGCGCATTGGCATAGGCGATCACGGCCGACAGCTCGGCGCTTTCGGCCGATTGCAGCGAGCCCTGGAAGGAGACGACCTGGAAGTTGGAGGAGCGGCCGGCCTGGAGCTTCACCAGCTCGGCCTCCAGCTGCTGTCCGGCCAGCTCGCGCGCGCGCCGCGCCAGCTCGGCCTGGCGGCGCAGCGTGTCGATGTTGCGGACCACGTCCTCCACCGCCTGGCGCAACCGGTCGCGCGCCTGCTCGATCGCGAGCTCGGACTGGCGCAGCGCGATGGTGGCGTTCACTTCCGGCTGCTCGCGCGCGATCTGGCCGAGCGGGATGTTGAACTGCAGGCCGATGTTGAAGTCGTTGCGGACCTCGGCCAGCGCGCCCAGCGTGCGCGCGAGATCGGCGCGCTGCGCCGCCCAGCCCGTGCCGGCGACGAGGGAGACGTCCCACAGGCGCTGGTTGCGCGCGACATCGAGGTTGATGCGGTTGACCTCGACCGCGAGCAGCGTGCGGAGGTAGTCGGGCTGGTTGGCGGCGGCGACGGCGAGCGCGCGCTGCGGGTTCACCCGGGCGGATTCCGCCGCCGGCCGCTCCACCGCCCAGATCCTCTGGTTCTGGTTCACCGCGAGCAGGGTGAGCAGCGCAAGCCGCGCCGCCTCATGCTGGTTGCGCGCGCCGACGAGCTGCAGCTCCTGCTGCGCGATGCTGGTCTCGGCCTGGATGAGCTCCACCTGGGCGAGGCGGCCCGCGGCGAAGAGCGCCTGGTTGACGCTGGCGAGCTCGCGCGCGCGGCGCAGCGCCTCGGTCGCGATGCGAAGCTGCTCCTGCGCCTGGAGCAGGGTCCGGTAGCCGGTGATGGTCTGGGTGATCTGGTCCGCGACCAGCGACTTGAGCTGGAGCTTGCTGTTCTCCTCCTGGATGCGCGCGATGCGCACCGGCGCCATGGCGAAATCCACCCCGCCGCCGGCCAGCAGCGGCTGGATCACCTGGAAGGTCGCGCGCCCCTGGCCGCTCGGGCTCTGGCCGCGCGTGTTGCTCTGCACGCCGAGCCAGCCGAACTGGAATTGCGCGCCGGTGGGGGCCGCGATGTTCACGACGGGGCCGAGCGTCGCCTGGGTCAGGTTGGTGCCGTTGGAGCGCGAGCGGGTGACGCCGCCGGTCACGCCGAAGCGCGGGTCGAAGGTCGCCTCCGCCACGCGGAGCGAGAAGCGGTCGGCCACGCGTTGCAGATACTGGCTGCGGATCGCCCGGTTGCTGCGCAGCGCGAGGAAGACCGCCTCCGGCAGGGTGAGCGGGATGCTGCCCTCGGGCATGTTCGCCGTGGGCATGGAGGTGTTGGCGCGCGGGGCGGGCCGTTCCCGCGCCTGCTGCGCAGAGGCCGGCGCCGCCGCGAGGGAGGTGGCGCAAAGGGCGAGCGTCACGCCGAGTATGGCCTTGCCTCCCCGCATTAGCACCGTCTCCTTAATTGCGCTTCGTGCAAACTATCCCATCCTCCGGGGTTGGCCCGCAAGCCTCGGCCCGGATGGTTTTGCCGATCGGGGTGATCGTCCCCCTCGACCGCGCGCGCGGGCTGGTGTTCCCTTCCGGCATGATCCGCGCCGCCGCCCTGCTGCTCCTGCTGGTTCCCGCCTGCGCGCCGCCCGCGACCCTGCGCGAGCCGGTCATCGGCGCAAGCTTCGAGCCGGTCCGTGCGCCCCTGCCGCCCTTGCCGGCGGTGATGGAATTGACGGGCGATCCGCCCATCGCCCTGCCGGACCCGGCCAGCTTCACTCCGATCGCAGCGCCTCGATCGGGTCCAGGCGCGCGGCCATGACGGCCGGGTAGAAGCCGAAGAAGACGCCGACGGCGAGCGAGACGCCCGCGCCGAGCGGTGCTGCGATGGGCGAGAAATGCACGGGCCAGCCGGACATCCAGGCGAAGCCCACGCCGCCGGCATAGCCCAGCGCGACACCCAGCGCCGCGCCGAGCAGCGAAAGGATCAGCGCCTCGCTCAGGAAGAGGCGCCGCACATCCCGCCGCCTGGCCCCGATGGCCAGCCGGATGCCGATCTCGCGCTTCCGCTCGGCCACCGACATCAGCATGATGTTCATGACGCCGACACCGCCCAGCACCAGCGCGATGCTGCCGACCGCGCCGAGCAGCAGCGCCACGAGGCGCACCTGGCTGTTCATGCCGGCGATGAGCTGCCGGGCCGAGAGCACGTTCAGCGTGGAATCCCGCATCCCCGGGCCCAGGTGCTGCTGCAATTGCTGGGCCGCCAGCTCCGGATCGGCATCGCCGCGCAGGCGGGCGACGGCCATGGAGAGCGAGGGCGCCGCCATCACGCGCCGCGCATTGGGCACCGAGAGGAAGAGGGTGCTGTTCACATCCATCGGCAGCATGGGGTTCATCAGCACCGGCTCGATGACGCCGATCACGGTGAAGACATAGCGACTGACCCGGATCTGCGAACCAACGCGAATGGGCGAGAAGGGGGTGGAAAGCTGCTGCGCCAGGTCCGAGCCGAGCACGGCGTGCAGCTCGAACCGGTCATGCGGGGAGAGGAAGCGGCCCTGCGCCATGGGCAGGCGGCCCACATCGGCGAAGCTGCCGGTGGCGCCGATGAAGCCGGCATTGCGCGTCTGTCCTTCATAGGTGACGGGCCCGCCACCGATCATGAAGGGCGCGATCTCGCTCACCGTCGGCACCATGAGGGGCACGCTCTCGATATCGCCCAGGCGGAAATTGCCGAGGCCCTGCGGGCTGTCGGCGCGCAGCACCAGCGTGTCGGTGCCCATCTGGCGGAACTGCCGGATCGTCTCCTGCCGGGCCATGGTGCCCGCATGCAGCATGGAAATCACCGCGCCCGCGCCGACGACGATGCCGATCAGGGCGAGCAGGCTGCGCTGCCAGGAGGCCAACAGGTTGCCGGCCGCTTCCATGAGCGTCTGGCGGATCATGTCTGCGCCACCGGTACACGCCTCCGGCTATCCGCCGTCCGTTGATCGGGGGCGCTCATGCGTGCTCCAGCGCCATCTGGTCGGCGAGGCGCCCCTGGGTGAGCATCAGGCGGCGGCGGCAGCGGGCGGCGACGCCGGGGTCATGGGTGATGATCAGCACCAGCACGCCGAGGTCCCGGTTGATCTGCTCGAACAGGCCCATGATCTCGCGGCTGACGGTGGGGTCGAGCGCGCCGGTCGGCTCGTCGGCCAGCAGGATGGCGGGCTCGCCCACCAGGGCGCGGGCGATGGCCACGCGCTGCTTCTGCCCGCCCGAGAGCATGTTGGGCACATGGTTCAGGTGCTGGCCGAGGCCCACGCGCTCCAGCATCACCTCGGCGCGGCGGCGCGCCTCGGGCTCGGGCGTGCCGCGATACATCAGGGGCAGGGCCACGTTCCGCCAGGCGTTCAGCCGCGGCATCAGGAAGAATTGCTGGAAGACGAAGCCGATCATCTTGTTGCGCATGGCCGATTGCGCGTCGGCCTCCGCGGCCAGCACATTCTCGCCGCGGATGCGATAGGTGCCGGAACTCGGCCGGTCCAGCAGCCCCACGATGTTCATGAAGGTCGTCTTGCCGGAGCCCGAGCCGCCCATGAGGGAGACGAGTTCCCCCGCCTCGAGGTCGAGGTCGATGCCGTGCAGCACCGTGCGCTCGGTGGGACCGATCTTGAATTTACGGGTGATGCCGCGGAGCTCAAGCATGCGGGAAGGCTAGCCGAGGCCGGGCGCGCGTCAAAGCTGTCTCAGCACGGCATCAGCCGCCGCCTCGCTCGGCAGGCCGTGCTCGGGGCGGAGGCGGGCGAGCGCCCGGGCGAAGCCCTCGCGCTGGCGGGCGACGGCCTCATCCTCCTCGAACAGCCGGGTCAACCCGGCCGAGATCCGCACCGGCTCGCAATGCGGCAGGAGGAATTCCGGCACCACCGGCTCATCCAGCAGCAGGTTCACGAGGCTCGCGTATTTCAGGCGGAACAGCCGCCGGATGATGAAGTTGGAGACCGGGTTGAAGGTATAGGCGATGACATGCGGCAGGCCGGCCACCGCCGCCTCCAGCGAGGAGGTGCCGGATTTGATCAGCCCCGCGCGGGCGGCGGCGAAGGCATCGGCCTTGTCCTGCGGGCTGCGGACCATGCTGACCGGCCGGCCCCATTCGGCGGCGCGGGCGCGCACTGTCTCCTCCACCGTGCCGGCCAGGCCGATGATGGGGTGGATGTCGGCGGGCAGGCGCTTCAGTGATTCGGCGAAGATGGGCAGCAGGCGCTTCACCTCGCCCCGCCTGCTGCCCGGCATGATGATCAGGCGGCGGCCCTCGCCGGGCGCGCGTTCGGCCACGCCATGGGCGGCCTCGCTTTCCAGGATCGGGTGGCCCACGAAATCCACGGGGATGCCGGCGGCCTCGAAGATCGGCGCCTCGAAGGGCAGCAGCGCCAGGATGCGGTCCACCCGCTGCGCGATCTTCTTCACCCGGCCCGGCCGCCAGGCCCACACCTGGGGGGCGACGTAGTGGATGACGGGGATGCCGAGATGCCGCACGCGGGCGGCCAGGCGCAGCGTGAAGCCCGGGCTGTCGATGGTGATGATGAGGCGCGGGCGGCGGGCCGTGATGTCGGCCACCGTTTCCTCCATGCGCCTCTTCAGGCGCAGGATGCTGGGCAGCACCTCGGCAACGCCCATCAGCGCGAGCTGACGGATGTCGAAGAGCGAGACGAAGCCCTGCTCGGCCATGCGCTCGCCGCCGATGCCGGCGAAGTCCAGGCTGGCGTCGCGCGCGCGGAGCGCGGCGATGAGGCGCGCGCCCAGGATGTCGCCCGAGGCCTCGCCGGCGGCGATATAGAGCAGCGTCATGCGAATTCGGCCGGCACGGGGCGCGGGATGGGCGCACGCGGCCAGTCGCGGTGGTTGCGCACGGCGCCATCCGTCCGCACCGCTTCCAGCCGCGCGGGGTCAAGTTCTGTGATCAGCAGGCCGGGCGCATCCAGGGCGCGTGCGGCGACCACGCCATCCTCGGCGAAGCCGCGATCCACCGGGCCGAAGACGCTGGCGGCGCCGTGGTTCTCATCCAGCGCCACCGAGGCAGCAAAGCCGCCGACCGTGGGGGCGAGGGCGACGAAGCACTGGTTCTCCATGGCGCGGGCAGCGGCGCCGATCCGCACGCGGTGGAAGCCGTGCAGCGTGTCCGTGCAGGTGGGCACCAGGATGAGCCAGGCGCCGGCCTCGACCTGGGCGCGGACCAGCTTGGGGAATTCCGCATCATAGCAGATGGCGATGCCGATGAGCCCCCAGGGTGTCGCGAAGACCTGGGGCGGCGCGCCGGCCGAGACACCCCAGCGCTCATCCTCGAAGCGCGTCATCTGCCGCTTGTCCTGGAAGGCCGTGCGGCCATCGGGCGCGATCAGCGGCGCGCGGTTGATGATGCGCGCGCCATCGCGCATGGGCAGGCTGCCCGGCTGGAGCCAGAGGGCGCGGCGCAGTGCCACCTGCCGCATGGCGGCGAGGATGGCATCCGCCTGCCCGACCATCGCGCGCAATTCGGTGGCCGCATCGGGCGCCCCGCCGGCGAGCGCGGCGCCCAGCTCCACGCAGGCATATTCGGGCATGTGCAGCAGGTCTGCCCCCGCGCGCTTCGCCTCGGCGGCCCAATGGTCGAGCTTCGCGGCATAGGCCGCGACATCGGGCGTGGGCTCCACCGGCCAGGCGAGGGTGGCGAGCCTCATGCGAGCGCCTTCAGCCAGAAGGAGAGCGAATGGGGCGTGGGTTTGCTGTCGCCGATCTCCGTCCAGTCGAAGATGCAGGAGAGCTCCGGGTGGTGCGTGTAGCCGCGCTTGCGCCAGAAGGCGTCGAGCGGCGTGTAGCTGGCCGGGCGGCGCGGGTCGTTCATGTTGCGCACCACGGCGCAGAAGGTGGCGTGGGGCAGGCCGAGGCTTCGCGCATGCGCCTCGCGCGCCGCAAAGAAGGCGACGCCCAGGCCCTGTCCGCGCCAGGCGGGCAGCAGCACCGATTCCCCGAAATAGGCGTATTCCAGCGGATTGCGGCCCGCCGCCTCGAAGCAGGCACGCACCGGGCCGTGCGTGGCCGCCATGGGCTGGCAGGTGGCGGCGCCGACGATCTCCGCGCCGTCGCGCGCCAGGATCACGGCGGCCCCCTGGTCCTCGGCATAGTGGCGCAGGTAGCGCGCCTCCTCGCCCTCGGGCGCCTCGTAGAGATAGGGCCATTCGGCGAACACGGCGGCGCGCAGCCGGGCCAGCGCCGGCACATGCGGCAGCAGCGCGGCCCCCGTGACGGTCTCGATCAGGACTTTCATTCCGCGGCCTCCGGCAAGACGCTCATGCGGCGGCCGCCAGGAAGGCGCGCAAGCCATCCTCCACCACGCGCGGCTCCAGGTCGCGCAGGATGAAGACGAGGCGGCTCGACCGATCATCGCCCTCGGGCCAGGATTCCAGCATGCGGGGCGGGTGGAAGCTGTGCTGCACGCCATGCATCACCACCGGGCCGCGCTGGCCCTGGAGGTTCAGCACGGCCTTCATGCGCAGCACGTGGCTGCCCTGCGTCATCGCCATCATCTCCAGGTAGCTGGCGACACCCTCCCAGGGGAGGGGCGCGTCGAAGCGCAGGCAGAGCGCGCGGATGCGCGCGTCATGCCGGTTCACGTCATGGTGGTGATGGTGGTGGTGATGTCCGGCGGCCGCGATCCAGTCGCTGATCTGCGGCAGCTTGCCATCGCTGGAGAAGGGGCCGGCGTTGATGAGCTGCGCGGCCTCGACCTCGCCCGTCAGGATCGGCGCCATCGGGTTCAGCGCCGAAAGCCGCGCGAGGAGCGGCGCGGGGTCGGCCAGATCGGTCTTGGTGATGACGATGCGGTCCGCAACGGCGGCCTGGCGCAGCGCCTCGGGCTGCTCATCCAGCGTCGCCATGCCATGCACCGCATCCACCAGCGTCACCACGCCATCGAGGCGGTAGTCGCGCAGCAGCAGCGGATCGCTCATCAGCGTCTGCAGGATGGGCGCTGGGTCGGCCAGGCCCGTCGTCTCGATCACGACGCGGGCCACCGGCTCCGGCCGCGCCGCGAGGTCGCGCAGGGCGCGGGAGAGGTCGCCCCGGATGGTGCAGCAGAGGCAGCCCGCGGCCAGCAGGACCGTGTCCTCGTCCAGCCGCTCCACCAGCAGGTGGTCGAGGCCGATCTCGCCGAATTCATTGATCAGCACGGCGGTACCGGCCATCTCGGGCTGGCGCAGCAGCCGGTTCAGCAGCGTGGTCTTGCCGGCGCCGAGGAAGCCGGTGAGGAGGGTGACGGGGGTCTGTTTCATGCGCCGTAGAGGCTTTCGGGGCTGACGAGCGGGGCCGCGATCTCGGTGAGCTCGCCATCGCGTGGGGCGAGGAAGAAGCAGTTGCGCCGCCCGGTGTGGCAGGCCACGCCCTTCTGGTCCACCAGCAGCAGCAGCGTGTCCCCGTCGCAATCGAGGCGGAGGTCCACCACCTTCTGCACCTGGCCCGAGCTCTCGCCCTTGCGCCAGAGGCCGCCCCGGCTGCGGCTGTAGTAGCAGGCGCGGCCGGTGGCCAGCGTCTCGTCCAGGGATGCGGCGTTCATCCAGGCCATCATCAGCACCTCGCCCGTGTCATGCTGCTGGGCGATGGCGGGCACCAGGCCGCGCGTGTCGAAGCGGACCGCGGCGAGGAGGCGCGCGCGGGCGGTTTCATCGGGAATGGGCAAGGGGGGAGGGGTGCCGGTCATCATCCTGCACTATATGGCATTGCGGAACCGCGAGTGAGGCCCCGATGGACATCGAAGCGACCCTGGACCGAGCGGCCGAGCAATGCGCGGCGCGCGGGTCGCAGCTGACGCCGCTCCGGCGGCAGGTGCTGCGCCTCGTCCTCTCGGCCGGGCAGCCCATGGGGGCCTATGCGCTGCTGGACAAGCTGCGCGAGGAACGCGGCGTCGCCGCCCCGCCCACCGTCTATCGCGCGCTGGATTTCCTGCTGGAACAGGGGCTGATCCACAAGCTGGAGCGGCTGAACGCCTTCCTCCCCTGCATCGAGGCCGGCCACGCCCATGCCGGCCATGACCACCAGCACCAGTTCCTGATCTGCGGCCGCTGCGGTGCGACCACCGAGCTCACCGACCATGCGGTGGCCCATGCGCTGGAGGCGGCCGCGGCCCGGGCCGGCTTCAAGCCGGGTCGGATGACGGTGGAGGTGGAGGGCATCTGCGCGAAGTGCCAGGACTGAGCCCGGCGCCGCCCACCCGCTAGCCGCCCGCGGCCTCGGGCACCATGAGCACCGCCGGGAGGCCCGGCGCCAGCGCCGCGCGGCCCAGCCGGTCGAAGCGCAGCAGGCGCGTCGCGGCGAGGCCCGCCATCGTCTCGATGGCCAGCGGCAGCACCTCGATCGCCTGGCCCCCAGGGGCGGCGGGCCGCACCAGCCCATGCTCGGCGAGGCGCAGCACCACGCGCCGCATCTGCGTCCGCGAGAGGCCGAAGCGCGCGGCGTGCTCGGCATAGGGCAGGGCCACCATGCCCGGTTCCGGCTTGCGGTCGCTCCAGGGCAGGGCATGCAGCAGGGCGCAGAGCACGACATACCCGCCCTCCGTATCGGCGACGGCGGCCAGGGGCGGGAAGCGAAGCACCATGCTCGGCTCCTCGATGATGGCACGCGCGCGCAGCAGCGAGAGGCGCCAGAAGAAACCGGGGTCCGACTCGAGCCGGGCCCGCAGACCCTCGCCGCGCCCGAGCATGGCCAGCGCCTCCAGGTGGAAGCCGACCCGCGTCTGCACCTGCGTGACCAGTGGCTCGGCCGGCTCAAGCCGCCGCTGCCGCCGGTCATTTCCGGGCGGCGCGGGGCGCACGAGGTTGGAGCGCCGCAGCAGGCCGAGATTGGTCTCGGCGCGGCCATGGCTCATCAGGCCGAGGGGCACGCAGATCTGCTTCAGCCGGGTCAGGGTCAGGCCGGGCCGTGCGGGGTCGAGCAGATGCTCCGCGTGCAGGGCCAGGGCGAAGATGGTGAAGAAGTGCCGGCCCTCATCGGCGTTCAGCTTGTTGATCAGCCAGCCATCCTGGAGCCGGAGAAAGCCATCCAGGATGTGCCGCAGGGCCGCGGGAAGCGCCGGATGGGCCAGCAACGCATCCAGCCCCGGCTCGTGATCCGGGCTGGGGGATGAGGCGCTGCGGGGCGCGAGATCATGCAAGGTGGAAACCTCTGGCAATCTGTGGGCGCCGCCGGCCCGGGACTTCCGGTGCGGCCGGGACGCGGCGCGCCAGAATTAGGCGGTTTCGTGCCGCCGCCAACAGCCCAGCCCGGCCGGCAGACCCTGCGCCGGCGTGGCGACCGGCTGAGGCCGCGGCCATCCGCGACTCCCTTCGCCCATTGCTCCCAGTTTTGGCCGCGGCGGCGCGGTGGCCGCCCGGCGGCCGTCATGTCAATTTTGACATTCCCTGCTCAGGTCGCGGCAAGCCGACGCGCCCGGGGCAGGGCGGCACGGCAGGCCCGGGCAATTCGCACCGGCATGCGTCCATCGGGGAAGAGAGAATGAACCAGCCAGTCCAGACGCGCATGCGCCGCCTTTCCCTTCGCCATGCCCTGATGGTCTCGACCGCGCTGCTGGTCCTCCCCGAGGCCACTCTCGCGCAGGAGGTGTCCTGCCCGGTCGATTCCGTGAACTGCACGGTTCCCGCCGGGAACTTCAACACGCCCTATGCCGGGCAATCCTTCAACGGCACGCCCGTCACCTTCGTGAACAACGGCACCTTCAACGTGACGACGCCGCAGACGGCGACCTTCCTGGGAGCCCTGCAGTCCATCGCCAACGGGCAGAGCGGGGCCAGTTCCAGCAGCGGCAACGCCGGCTCGGGCACCGACGGCCCTACCATCTCCTTCACCAATGCCGGCATGGTCACGCATTCCATCTCCAGCCTGATCAATGCCACCAATGTCGCCAACACGGTGTATGCCGCTTCCATCGGCGGCAATGGCGGCACCGACTCCAATGCTCAGGCCAATGCCGGCAACGCGGGGGCGGGCAGCGCCGCCACCCTGGCGAACTCCGCCACCATCACCGTGAACCAGGCCGGCGCCTCCGTCGGCACGCCGAGCACGCTGCTGAGCGGCGCCGCGCTCCTGGTGGACAGCGTGGGCGGCAATGGCGGCAACGTGACCTCCCAGGGCCCTGACAGCAACCAGAACCCGACCTACCACACGGCGAATGGCGCGCCCGGCGCCGCGGCCGGCAGCGCGACGCTGACCAATTCAGGGACGGTGAGCGTCTCGCTCGGGCAGCCTCTCGTCTCGATCGGCTACTGGGGCGCGGGCGCCCGCTCGCTCGGCGGCGCGGCGGGCACTGGCAATGACGGCCAGCCCGGCGGCAATGGCGGGACCGCCACCGTCATCAACACGGGCAATGTCGGGGTGGCCTTCACCTGGAATTCCACGCAACTCTCGGCCTCCAATTCGCTGACGCCCACCCAGGGCGGCTTCGCGGTCGTCGCGTCGAGCCAGGGTGGCGCCGGCGTCATGTCGGTGAACAGCGGGAACAATGGCGGCAGCGGCGGCAATGCCTCCAATGCCAGCGTCCTGGTGGATGGCACCGCCCGGCCAGCGAACCTGCCCGTCACCATCACGCTCAACACGGGCTATACCCCCGGCAGCGGCGTCCCGCCGATCGCGGCCGCCGTCGCCGCGCTCAGCCGGGGTGGCAGTGGCGGCTCGGGCTATGATTCCTCGACGGGCGGCTTCGGCGGCGCCACGGGCTCGGCGCAGGTGGCGCTGCTCGGCGCCGTGCAGGTCCAGGCCTCCGGGAACTCGACCTATGGCGTGCTCGCTGCGGCCCAGGGCGGGGTGGGCGGCAGTACCGGCGTCGCGCAGGACAACAGCAAGGCCGGGGATGGCGGCAGCACGGGGACGGCGAATAGCGGCGTGAATGCTGCCACCGTCACCATCGTCGGGGCCACGGTCGCCACCACCGGCTTCACCTCGCACGCCGTCGCCGCCATCAGCCAGGGCGGACCGGGTGGCGTCGGGCTGGACTACAAGCAGACCGGCGGCCTGGTGCAGAATGGCGGCGTCGGCGGCAATGGCGGGAATAACGGCGCGATCCGCATGGACATCGCGGCCACCACCATCACGACCACCGGGGAAGACTCCATCGGCGTCCTGGCCATCACCCAGGGTGGCTGGGGCGGCAATGGCGGCAACCTGACATCGGGCGAGGGCAACTCGGGCCCGGGCGGCGCGGGCGGTCAATCGGCGCCCATCGTCGTGAACATCAATGCCGGCACGACCATCACGACCGGCGCCGATGGCTCGCACGGCGTCTCCGCCTCATCCCTCGGTGGTGGGGGCGGGACGGGCGGCGCGGTGAATGTCCTGCTCGGCGCGGGCCTCGGCAATGGCGGCGCGGGTGGCGGGGGCTATGACGTCACGGTGACGCTGGCACCCGGCACCGGCGTGATGGTCAACGGCCTCCAGGCCATCGGTGTGCTGGCCCGCAGCGTGGGCGGCCCGGGCGGTGCCGGAGCCCTCTACAACTCCCAGGGCGGCATCTCCAGCAACGCGGCCAATGGCGGGCCGGGCGGCAATAGCGGCACCGTCCTCATCACCAGCGGTGCCACGATCTTCACCCGGGGCAATGCGGGGCATGGCCTGGTCGCGCAATCGGTGACCGGGACCGGCGGCACGGGCGGCACGGGCGCGGGCGTCGTCTATGCGCCGGCCGGCTCTGGTGGGTCGAGCGGTTTCACCGGCTCGGCGACCATCAACAACAGCGGCTTCATCCAGACCGTGGGCGCCGGGGCGAATGCCATCCAGGCGCAGTCCATCGGCGGCGATTCCGGCTCGGGCGGCAGTTCGAGCGGCGGCCTGGTTACCTTGGGCGGCTCGGGCTCGGCCGCGGCGAATGGCAATTTCGCCAATGTCACGCACACCGGCAGCATCACCACCTTCGGCCAGAACAGCCTCGGCATCCTGGCGCAGTCCATCGGCGGCGGCGGCGGCAATGGCGGCGATTCGAGCGCCGGGCTGAGCGCGGTCGGCGGCACCGGCAGCGGCGGCGGCGCGGGCGACACCGTCACCGTGAACGTCAACGGCAGCATCACCACCCTTGGGCAACTGGCGCATGGCGTGGTCGCGCAATCCATCGGCGGCGGCGGCGGCAATGGCGGGAATGCCTCGGACACGGGCGCCTTCGTGGCCCTCGCGATCGGCGGCTCCGGCGCGGCCGGTGGGACGGGCGGCGCGGTGGTGCTGAACGCCACGGGCGGGACCATCAACACCTACGGCTCGAACGCCATCGGCATGGTCGCGCAATCCATCGGCGGTGGCGGCGGCACGGGCGGCGGCGCCTATGCGCTGGCGGGGGGGCTCGGCTTCTCGGCGGGCGTCTCGATCGGCGGCAATGGCGGCGCGGGCGGCAGTTCGACCAATGCCAACGGCCCCGCCGTACAGGCGACGCTCAACGCCATCACCATCTCGACCGGGCTGTCCACCCGGGCCGGCACCAACACCAACCCGGTGGATGCGCATGGCCTCGTCCTGCAATCCATCGGCGGCGGCGGCGGCGCGGGCGGTTCGGCCTCCGCCGCGGCCCTCACGGCCGCTATCCCCATCCCGGATACGGACACCAGCTACTCCGCGGCGCTCACCTACGCGATGGGCGGCAAGGGCGGCACGGGCGGCGCTGGCGGCTATGTCTTTCTCACGCTCGGCGGCGCCAGCAGCATCACCACCCAGGGCCAGGGCTCGCATGGCGTGCTGCTGCAATCCATCGGCGGCGGCGGCGGCGCGGGCGGCGATTCCTCCGCCATGGCAACCACCCTCTCCCTGGCCTCGGCGACCGACCGGGAGAACTTCTCGCTGTCCACGAGCGTCGCGGTGGGCGGCGGCGGCGGCACGGGCGCGACGGGCGGCCCCATCACCGCCAACATCAATGGCGGCGTGATCACGACCTATGGCGACTTCGCCAATGCGCTGGTGGCGCAGAGCATCGGCGGTGGCGGCGGCAATGGCGGCGTCGGCTCCACCACCACGCAGAGTTTCGGCAGCACCGCCTCGCTGGGACTGGGGATCGGCGTCGGCGGCACCGGCGGCACGGGCGGCAACAGTTCCGTGGTCCAGGTCAACCTGGCGGCCGGTGCCACGCTGCAGACCTATGGCGCGGGCTCGGTCGGCCTGATGGCGCAGAGCATCGGCGGCGGCGGCGGTACATCCCAGGGCTCGACGGTCAATCTCGGTGGCGCCGTGGATGGCGACGGGAACGTCACCCGCGCGGCGCAGATCAGCGTCAGCGTGGGCGGCACCGGCGGCGCCGGCGGCGATGGCGGCCTTGTTGTGGCCAACATGGCCGGCACGATCGCCACCAGCGGCGGCGATTCGGCGGGCGTCGTCCTGCAGAGCATCGGCGGTGGTGGCGGCGTGGGCGGCACGGCGGGCGCGGATGCCTCGGCCGACAACCCGGTCTCGCCTGTCGCCAAGGCACGCCAGGCGGTGACCAACGCGATCACCGGCAGCAGCACCCAGGGCTATTCGGCGAGCGTCGCGGTGGGCGGCAATGGGGGCGCGGCGGGACAGGGCGGCGCCATCAACTACAGCCAGTTTGGCCGCATCACGACGCAGGGCGACTGGTCGCGCGGCGTCGTCCTGCAGAGCATCGGCGGCGGTGGCGGCATGGGTGGCATCGCCACCTCGAACAGCAGCGGATCCAGTTTCGCGGCCTCCTTGGCGGTCGGCGGCGGCGGCGGTGCGGCGGGCGCGGGCGGGGCCATCACCATCCAGATGGCTCCGGGCAGCGTGATCAGCACGGGCGTGGCCGGCATCTCGGGCTATGGCGCCTTCGGCCTGCTGGCGCAGAGCATTGGCGGCGGCGGCGGCACGGGCGTGGATGGTTCGGCGCAGTCGCAAAGTGACCTCGCGCTTGGCGCGGGCGTGGGGGGCAACGGCGGCGCGGCGGGCAATGCCGGCTATGTGAGCTTCTCGGGCACGACCACCATCGTGACCGCGGGTGCCGTCGCCGCGGGGCTCGTGCTGCAATCCATCGGCGGCGGCGGTGGGCTGGCCGCGCGCGGCTCCACGCTTTCGGCCAGCTATGGTGACACGAACCTGAAGACCACCCTCCAGGTGGGCGGGCAGAGTGGCAGTTCGGGCGACAGCGGCGGCATCGGCATAAATGCCAGCCTCACGATCCAGACGGCCGGCGCGCACGCCTATGGCATCCTGGCCCAGGGCATCGGCGGCGGCGGCGGCTTCGCCTTCACCGAGAATGGCACCACCGTCCAGTTCGCCAATGTCGGCGGCACGGAGGGCGGAGGCAGCGGCTCCGGCTCGGGCGGTGGCATCTCGATGACTTTGGCGGGTGGCGGCATCCAGACCTCGGGCTTCGCCGCGCATGGCATCGTCGCCCAGTCCATCGGCGGCGGCGGCGGCATCGCGGGGCTGCCGGCCAGCAACGCGGTCACCATGTCCACCACCAACTACGCGGAGCTCGAGCCGCAGACGGTCGTGCCCTCCGGGGCTGGGGGCTCGGTCAACATCACCTCCAGCACGCCCATCACCACGCGGGGCGACCTCGCCTACGGCATCCTGGCGCAGAGCATCGGCGGCAGCGGCGGGCTGGTGGTCAACAGCAACCAGCTGTACGCGGGTGTCACCTTCATGCCGCTGTACGGCCAGACGGGAAGCAGCCGCGCGGAGGCGGTGAACATCATCCAGAGCGCGCCGATCGTAACCTCCGGCCTCAATTCCGTGGGCATCTTCGCGCAGTCGCGCGGCAGCGGCGGGGATGGCTCGGTCAGCGTCGGGATCCAATCCACCGTGCAGGGCGGCTCGGGGCCGCAGGGTGTCGGCGTCTGGGTGGACAGTTCTAACACCGCCAACATCGTGAGCATCACCACCACGGGCAGCCTCTCCGCGCTCTCGGGCAATGCGCTGCTGATGACGGCCGGCCAGGCGGTGAACAACGGCACCGTCACGGGCAATGTCACCATCGGGAACAACGGCACCTTCACCAACAACGGGCAGTACAACCCGGGCACCACGGCCAATGTCGGGCTGCTGGTGAACACCGGGCGCATCGCCATCGCCTCGCACACCGCCTTCGGCGTGACGGCGGTAAGCGGCGCCTTCACCCAGACCAGCACAGGCCGCCTGATTCCCGATGCCGATTTCGCGGGCGGCCGCTCGGACGTGATGACGGTGGCCGGCGCCGCGAGCCTGGATGGCCGGGTGCGGCCGCGCATCAGCTCCGTCCTGCCCAATGTGGAGCTGCCCTTCCTCGTGGTGGGCGGGCCCGTCACGGGCCAGATCACGGGCGACCAGACCGAGATCTTCGGCTATGACGTGAGCCGCAAGGGCGGCACCTTCTCGGTCTCGGCCAATGCGGATTTCACGCCCGCCGGCTACAATCTGAGCCGCGATGGCAGCTTCGTCGCGAACTACATGCAGGCGGCCTGGGATGTGGGCGGACAGGGGCTGGGCAGGCTCTTCGCCACGCTCGGCAACCTCGCGGATACGGGCGGGCAGGCGGCCTATAGCGCGGCGCTGCGGCAGATCTCGCCCAACAGCGCCTTCGCCCCGGGCGCGCGGCTCGCCGCCGGGGCGCGGGCCTTCGCCAATGCGGCGATGAGCTGCCCGCAATTCGACGGCACGACCAGCATGCTGGTCGAGGGCGAGTGCATCTGGGGTGGGCTGACCGGGCGGACCGCCGCGCAGGCGGGCACGGACGGCATCTCCAGCTTCCGCCTGAACTCCACCACCTGGCAGGTGGGCGGGCAGCGCAACATGGGCGGCGGCTGGTTCCTCGGCGGCTCCATCGCCTATGAGAACAGCCGCCTCAGCACGACGGACGGGCTGAACAGCGGCCGCGGCCAGGCGGGCTTCGGCGCCATCACCGGCAAGTACCAGACCGGCCCCTGGCTCTTCTCCGGCGCCGTCTTCGGCGGCGGGGGCGAGTTCAACAGCACGCGCACCATCACGCTGCCGGGCTTCGGCTCGATCGCGCGGGGCAGCCCGACGCTGGCGCAGGTGGGCGGCGCGCTGCGCGCCACCTACACGATCGGCCGCGAGGAATTCTACCTGCGGCCCTCGATGACGCTCAGCCTCGTGCATGCGCGCAGCGGCGCCTATCGCGAGAGCGGGGCGGGGCTGCTCAACCTCGACGTGGCGGCCGCCTCCAACACGGTGGCGGGGCTGACGCCGGCGCTGGAGCTGGGTGGGCGCGTGAACCTGCAGGATGGCACGGTGCTGCGGCTCTTCACCTCGGCGGGCGTCAGCCTGCTCAGCTCGGGCGACTGGACCCAGCAGAGCCGGCTGGTCGGCGCGCCGGCCGCCGCAGGCCGCTTCTCGAGCCAGGTGCAGACCGACCAGGTGGTGGGGCGCGTCGTGGCCGGCGTGCAGGTCTATGCCACCAACCGGCTGGAGCTGCGCCTCCAGTATGAGGGCGAGTACAGCGCGAACCTGACCGGCCATGGCGGGTCCTTCGCGCTGGCCTACCGCTTCTGAGGCGGGAGCGGCCTCAGCCCTTGCGGCTCGGGCCCGCCTTCCCGAAGCCGGGTGCGGCCTTCAGTGAATCCACCGTGTCGAAGTCGCGCAGCACGCCGTCATCGGCGACCTCCACCTCGATCAGGCGGTCGGCATGCTTGCCGACCAGCTGGCGGGCGCCGACATCGCCGGTGATGGCCATCATCTCCGGCAGGAACTCGCGGCCCCACAGAACCGGGTTGCCCTGCTTGCCGCGGAAGGTGGGCTGGACGATGGCGCGGCCCTCCTCCGGGTCGAAGGCGGCGAGCAGCCGGGCCATCACGGCGCTGTCCACCAGCGGCATGTCGCCCAGCGCCACCAGCACGCCCTCGGGCTCGGGCGGCAGCGCGGCAAGGCCGGCCTTGAGGCTGGCGGAAAGCCCCTCGGCGTAGTCCTCGGCATGGACGAAGAGGATGGGGCGGCCAGCGAGCGCCTCCTCCACCCGTTCGCGCTCATGGCCGGTGACGACGAGGACGGGGCGCACGCCGCTTGCGATCACATTGTCCACCACGCGCGTCACCATGGCGACGCCCTGGGCATCGGCCACCAGCAGCTTGTTCAGCGGCGCCATGCGGCGCGAGCGACCGGCGGCAAGGACGAGGCCCGCCACCTGGCGCGGGCGGCGCGGGGCCTGGGCGGGCGGCGGGGCCTGCGGCGCCTTGGCGCGGGGCAGGGGCCGCGTCTCGATCTCCTTCAGCAGCCCGCCGACACCCATGCCCATGATGTCCCGCGCGCGGACCGGCAGGCCCGCGAAGAGGCGCTGCAACACCCAGTCGAAGCCATTGAGCTTGGGGCTGCGGGCGCAGCCGGGCAGCACCATGGCCGGAACCTCGCTCCCCGCGGGGCCCACGGAGCCGAGGCAGATCAGGTTGCCCGGGTCCACCGGCATGCCGAAATGCTCGATCCGCCCGCCCGCCTTCACAATGGCCGCAGGGCCGACATCGCGCCGGTCCACGGTCGCGGAGGCGCCGGCGATCAGCAGCATCTCCGCCCCCTGGCGCAGCAGCCGGCGCAGCGCATCGGCCGTGGCGGCCGTCTCGTGCCGCACACGCTCCACCGGGAGGAGGCGGCCCATCAGCGCCTCGATGCGGGCCCCCGTCACCTCGACGGCGCCCTCCATGACGCTCTCCTTCACGCCGGGCAGTTCGGTCAGTACCAGTCCCACCTTGAGCGGCCGGAAGGGGTGCAGCGTCAGCACCGGGTGCTGGCGGAGCAGCACCTCGGCGACGCCGAGTGCCGCGCCCGGCACGGCGAAGGGGATGATCTTCAGCGTGGCCAGCATCTCCTTGGGCTGGACCATGCTGAAATTGGGCAGGGTCGCCAGCGTGATGCTCTCATCCAGCGCGTTCAGCCGGTCCACCAGGGCCGCATCGACCGTGAGCAGGCCGGTCGTCTCGGCCACCAGGTTCACCCGCCCCGTCGCGGCGCGGCTGCGGGCGATGAGGGGGGAGAGCAGGGCATCGGCCAGGCGGCCCGCGGCCTCATCTTCCGGCACGTCGCCCTGGCCGAGGCGGGCGGCGATGACCTCGCCCAGGCCGGCGGCGCGGAGTGCGGCGATGGCCTCGGCATCCAGCACCGTGCCCTTCTTCAGCACGCGCTCCTTCAGGCGGACGCTGTGCGCGAGGATGGCGCCCTCGGCTTCGTCCAGCGGCGTCGGGCCAAAGATCATTTGCCGCGCCTGCGCGCCACGATCTGCGCGATGACGGAGAGCGCGATCTCGGGCGCCGTCACCGCGCCGATGTCGAGGCCGACCGGTGCGGCAATGCGCGCGATGGCAGCCTCGTCATGGCCCATCTCCTTCAGCCGCTCCACGCGCTTGGCATGGGTGCGCTTGCTGCCGAGGGCGCCGATGTAGAAGGCGGGGCTCTTCAGCGCGACATCCAGCGCCGGGTCATCGAGCTTGGGGTCATGCGTCAGCGTGACCACGGCGGTGCGGGCATCGGGTGCCAGTGCCGCCATCGCCTCATCCGGCCACTCATGGTTCAGCGCCACGCCGGGGAAGCGCTCCTCGGTCGCGAAGCTGCCGCGCGGGTCGATCACGGTGACGGCGAAGCCCATGGCGGCGCCGAGCGGCGCCAGCGCCTGGCCCGCATGCACCGCGCCCACGATGATGAGGCGCAGCGGCGGGTTGAAGGGCTGGAGGAACCAGCTCTCGCCATCCAGCGCGAGCGTCGCGGTGCGGTCCGAGTTCAGCGCCTGCTGCGCGGCATCGGCCAGGGCGCCCGGCAGCGCATCCTCGGGCCAGAGATGCTGCTCGCCATCCGAAAGCCGCGTCAGCAGCACGACGGGGCGCTGCGCCGCGCGCGCGGCCTGCAGGCGGGAGAGGAGTTCCGGCGTCATCCGAGTTTTTCCACGAAGACCTTGAGCTTGCCGCCGCAGGCGAGGCCCACTTCCCAGGCGCGCTCATCGGAGATGCCGAAATCGAGCAGCTGCGGCTTGCCGTCGCGCATGGCCTGCATCGCCACATCGGCGACCGCGCCTTCGATGCAGCCGCCCGAGACGGAGCCCGCCATCCGGCCCGAGGCGGTGACGGCCAGCATCGAGCCCGCCGGGCGCGGGCTGCTGCCCCAGGTCTCGACCACCGTGGCGAGCGCGACTTGCTCGCCCTCGGCGGCCCAGGTGGCGGCGGTGGCCAGGATGTCCTCGCTCATCGGCGCTTCTT
The DNA here is from genome assembly GCF_033547095.1 of Sediminicoccus rosea. Lineage (NCBI taxonomy): Bacteria > Pseudomonadati > Pseudomonadota > Alphaproteobacteria > Acetobacterales > Roseomonadaceae > Sediminicoccus > Sediminicoccus rosea. Next base: position 2,576,604 of record NZ_CP137852.1, read on the forward strand.
CTCCCCCAATGCCTCGATCAGCTCGCGCAGGCTCGCGAGGTTATGGACCGGGCGGAATTCGTGGACATGCGGCAGCATGGCCTTGATGCCCTGGGATTTGGGTTGGAACCCCGCATATCTCAACAGGGGATTGAGCCAGATCAGTCGCCGGCAGGAACGTTTCAGCCGGTCGGTGGCCTCGGCGAGGCCGCGGCCGCCCTCGCGGTCCAGCCCATCGGTGATGAGCAGGACCACGGCGCCCTGGCCCAGCACCCGGCGGCCCCAATGCCGGTTGAAATCCTCCAGAGCCTCGCCGATGCGCGTGCCGCCGGACCAGTCGGGCACCATGTGGGAGACCATCTCGAAGGCGATCTCGGGGTCGCGGTGCTTGAGCTGGCGGGTGATGTTGGAGAGCCGCGTGCCGAAGAGGAAGCTGTGCACCCGCTCGCGGTCATTCGTCACCGCATGCAGGAAATGCAGCAGGATCTGCGCGTAGCGCGCCATGCTGCCGGAGATGTCGCAGATGGCGACGAGCGGCGGCGGGCGGGTGATGCGGCGGCGGCGCAGGATGGCGCGGAACTCGCCGCCCTGGCGGGTGGTGGCGCGCAGGGTCGCGCGCATGTCCACGCGGGGGCCGAGCGGGTCGGTGCGGAAGCGGCGCGTCGGCCGCTCATCCAGCGGCAGGACGAGGCGGCGGATCTCTTGCTTCGCGGCATTGATCTCGGCGGCGCTCATCGCCTCGAAATCCATGGTCTGGAGCCGCTCGCGCTCCGAGACGGTCATGGCGGCGTCGAGCTGGCGGGGCTGTTCCTCGGGGGGCGGCGGCGGCGGCTTGGGGCGGTCCCCCGCCATGGCCTCGGCGATGCGCCGGCCACCGGGCTTGGATTTCTCCTCGGGCTTCTGCGCCTCCATCAAGGCGAAGGCGGCGGCGGCGGCGGCACGCTCGGGGTCGCGCCAGAACAGCTCGAAGGCGGCGTCGAAGATCTCCGCCTGCTCATGCCGGCGCAGCAGCGTGGCCTTGAGCGCGGCGCGCACGCTCGCGCGGTCGCCCAGCTCGATCAGGGTCAGCGCCTCGGCCGCCCCCAGCGCGTCGCCGGGCCCGACCTGCATGCCCGCGCGGCGGAGGAGACGGACGAATGCCAGGAGATTGGGCGCCAGGGCCGCTGATGCCGTCGCCGCCCGTTCCACACCCCTTGCGCCCGGAATCAGCACCGCCCTAGGCTCCGCTCAAGGTTGAGGAGCCAACATGAAGCCTGTCCTGTCCGTGCTCGTCGGAGCAATCCTGTCCTGTGCCCTGATCGTTCCCACGGCGCAGGCGCAACGCCGCGACGAGAAGGTCGGCCGCGTCGGCAACGTGGACATCCTGCGCGTCTGGGAGGGTGGCCGGTTCGACCGCTGCTACGGCTTGGTTCCCGGGCTCGGCGGCGGCTTCCGCGTGTTCTGGAATGTCGGCCGGAACTACATCATCACCATGCCGGCCGTCGGCACCGGGCGAACGGTCCAGGTCGCGGTCACCACGCCGCGCGGCATGGTCCAGACGGGGGGCGGGCTGATCGGCCCGCGCACCGTGGTCGAGCTGAACAACCAGCAGACACAGCAGATCATGTCCTTGCGCGGGCGCTTCGAGGTGGATGTGCAAGGGACGATCTTTCCCTACCAGCTTCAAGGCGTGACGATGGAGCAGGTCTTCGTCGCGGTCGAGAACTGCGCCCACCGGAACAGCTGACAGCCGGCCGGCGGGCGCGGCGTTCACGCGCTTTCGCGCGCTTCCGCCACCAGGCGAGCGGCTTCCTCGCCCTTCAGCTTGGCGATGTCGTCCTGGTATTTCAGCAGGACGCCCAGCGTCGCATCCACCGAGGCCGGCTCCAGTTCGCGCGCATCGAGGGCAGAGAGGGCATTGGCCCAGTCAATCGTCTCGGCCACGCCGGGCAGCTTGAAGTAGTCCCCCTCGCGCAGCTTCTGCACGAAGGCGACCACCTGGGCGGACAGCGTCGCGGAGACCGCGGGCGCGCGCAGCGCCAGGATCGCCTTCTCCCGCGCCGCATCGGGGTAGTCCACCCAATGGTAGAGGCAGCGGCGGCGGATCGCGTCATGCACCTCGCGCGTGCGGTTGGAGGTGATGATGACCACCGGCGGCGTCTCGGCGCGCAGCGTGCCCAGTTCGGGCACAGTGATCTGGAAATCGGCCAGGACTTCGAGAAGGAAGGCCTCGAACGGTTCGTCCGCGCGGTCGAGCTCGTCGATCAGCAGGACGGCTGGTTCGCCCTCCAGCGCCTGGAGCAGGGGGCGGGATTCGAGATAGCGGCGGTCGTAGATCGAGCTCTCGATGTCGGCCACATTGCCCGCGACCTCGGCCAGGCGGATCGCCATGAGCTGGCGCGCATGGTTCCACTCATAGGCCGCGGCGGAGAGATCCAGCCCGTCATAGCATTGCAGCCGCACCAGCTTGCGCGGGAGCTGCGCGGCCAGGACCTTGGCGATCTCGGTCTTGCCGGTGCCGGGCTCGCCCTCGAGGAAGAGCGGCCGGCCCATGCGGAGCGCCAGATGGACCGTGGTGGCGAGCGCCGTGTCCGCGACATAGCCGCCGGCGGCGAGAAGCCCCGCCGTCGCCGCCACATCGACGGGCAGGTTCCGGCTCACGAGGACAGGAAGATCAGGTAGAGCACCCAAAGCATCGCGCCGCTGCCGAGCCAGAAGAAGAGAGGCATGCCCATGAACTCCGTGGGGATGAGAGAGAAGATCGAGATCGCAGCCGGCGCGGGGGCCGGGGCGGGTGCGGCGCCGGGGGCCTCCACCTTCGGCGCCAGGGCCGCGGCGAAGCGGTCGAAGAACTGGTCGGCCATCTGCTTGGCGGTGCTGTCGATCAGGCGTGCGCCGAGCTGCGCCATCTTGCCGCCGACCTGCGCCTTCACGCTGTAGCGCAGCAGGGTCTCGGTCGGGCTCACGGCATCCAGCGCCACGTCGGCGCCGCCCTTGGCGAAGCCCATGGCGCCGCCATTGCCCTCGCCGCTGATCGTGTAGCTGGCCGGCGGGTTCAGGTTCTCGAGCTTCACCTTGGCGGTGAACTTCGCCGCCATCGGGCCGATCTTGATGGCGAGCTTCGCCGCCAGCTCGGTGTCCGAGACCTTCTCGATGGATTCGCAGCCGGGAATGGCGGCCTTGAGCGCATCGGGGTCATTCAGCGCTTGCCAGACCAGCTCGCGCGGGGCGGCAATCTGCCGCTCGCCATTCATTTCCATGTGGATACTCCGCCAATCGCCCCGTTATTAGGGGTGGCGCTGCCCGGGCGCAAACCCCCCCGCCGCGCGGCCCTGGCGCATTGACGCGGCCGGTCCATTCGGGAAAAGACCTTCACGGTCCTGTCCGGAGCTTCATCTTGCACGCCTTGCCCCTAGCCCTGCTGCTCGCCTGCCTTGCCGGCCCGGCCGAGGCCGCGGCGATCGACGGGCGGCAGCTCGGCCTCGTCTGGACGCTGCCCTTCGCAGGCATCCTGCTATCTATCGCCCTCATGCCGATCCTGACGCCGGGCTTCTGGCATCATCATTACGGCAAGGTGGCGGCCTTCTGGGGCGGCTTCTTCCTGCTGCCCTTCCTCATCGCCTTCGGCCCCGCCATGGCGGCGCAGGAGGTGGTCTTCGTCGCGGTGCAGGAATACATTCCCTTCATCGTCTTGCTGCTGGCGCTCTACACCACGGGCGGCGGGGTGCTGCTGCGCGGCACGCTGGTCGGCACGCCGCTCACCAACACGGCGCTGCTCGCCATCGGGACCATTCTGGCGAGCTTCATGGGCACGACCGGCGCCTCCATGCTGCTGATCCGCCCGGTGCTGCGGGCGAACCAGCACCGCACGCGCAAGGTGCACATCTTCGTCTTCTTCATCTTTCTCGTCTCGAACATCGGCGGCAGCCTGACACCGATCGGCGATCCGCCGCTCTATCTCGGCTTCCTCAAGGGCGTGTCCTTCTTCTGGCCGACGACGCACCTCTTCCTGCCCTTCCTGTTCTGCGCCGTGATCCTGCTCGCCATCTTCTACGCGCTGGACAGTCTCCTCTACGCCCGCGAGCCCGCCCGCCCGGCCGACACCGCCCCGCGCGAGAAGCTCAGCATCGAGGGCTGGCCCAATGTCTGGCTGATCGGCGTCGTGGTGCTGGGCGTGCTGCTGCAGGGCATCTGGAAGCCAGGCGACGTGCAGATCCTGAGCGAGACCGTGGGCCTCGAGCGTGTCGTCGCGATCGGCATCTTCCTCGCCGTCACGGTCGTCTCGATGCTGATCACCTCCAACGCGCTGCGCGAGGCCAATGGCTTCGCCTGGGGCGCGATGGCGGAGGTCGCGAAGCTGTTCGCCGCGATCTTCCTCTGCATGGGGCCGGTTCTGGCCATCCTGAAGGCGGGGCCCGAGGGCTCGGCCGCGGCGCTGGTCGCCCTCACCTCCGACGCGTCGGGCGCGCCCATCCCCTGGGTCTATTTCTGGATGTCCGGCGTGCTGTCCAGCTTCCTCGACAATGCGCCGACCTACCTGGTCTTCTTCAACCTCGCGGGCGGCGATCCGAACTACCTGATGACGCAGGGGGCGGCGACGCTGACCGCGGTCTCGGCCGGCTCGGTCTTCATGGGGGCCAACTCCTATATCGGCAATGCGCCCAACTTCATGGTCAAGGCGATCGTCGAGGAGAATGGCGTGCGCATGCCCTCCTTCTTCGGCTATTGCGCCTGGGCGCTGATCTTCCTGGTGCCGCTCTTCGTGCTGGTGACCCTCATCTTCTTCTGAGGGCTCCCTTCTTCTGTCCGGGGGGGCGGGTTAAACTCGGGCCAACCGTTAGAGGAAGGCCAAACCCATGCCCTATGTGATCGGCGCCGATCTGCCCCAGGAACCCGCCGGCGAGCGCTTCCGCGCCCTGCTGGACCGCCCCGAGATCCTCGGCATGCCGGGGGCCCATCTCGGCATCGCGGGGCTGCTGGCCAAGAAGCATGGCTTCGAGGCGCTCTATCTCTCGGGTGCCGCCATGTCCGCCTCCATGGGCCTGCCCGACCTCGGCATGATCACCATCGAGGATGTGTGCTTCTTCATCCGCCAGGTGGCGCGCTCCACCGGCCTGCCGCTGCTGGTGGACGGCGACACGGGCTATGGCGAGGCGCTGAACGTCATGCACATGGTCCGCGCCTTCGAGGATGCGGGGGCAGGGGCCGTCCATCTGGAAGACCAGCTGCTGCCCAAGAAGTGCGGTCACCTGAACGACAAGAAGCTGGCCAGCGCCGATGAGATGTGCGCCAAGGTCGCCGCCGCCCACCGCGCCCGCCGCCACCTCTACATCATCGCCCGCACCGATGCGGTGGCGAGCGAGGGGATGGATGCCGCAGTCGCCCGCGCGCAGCGCTACCTCGAGGCCGGCGCGGATGCGATCTTCCCCGAGGCGCTGACCACGGTGGAGATGTTCCGCGAGTTCCGGGCCCGCATGCCCGGCGTGAAGCTGCTCGCCAACATGACCGAGTTCGGCCGCACGCCCTTCCTGACCAAGGAGGAGTTCCAGGCGCTCGGTTATGACATGGTGATCTGGCCGGTGACGCATCTTCGCATCGCCGCCAAGGCCTGGGACCAGCTCTATGCCCAGATCGCGGCCGAGGGCGGCGCGCAGAATGCCGTGGACCGCATGCAGACCCGCGCCGAACTCTACGAGACCATCGGCTACCACAAGTATGAGGAGCTGGATGCGAGCCTGGTGCGGACCATCATTCCGACCGCGATGCCGCAGTAGCGTCTGGCCGGGCCTCCCCGCAGGCCTCGGATAGCTCTGACTTCACCTGGTCGAGCGTGTCTTCGCTTTCGCGTTCCAGGGCGATCATGTCGTTCCTGGCGCCGGCGGTCACGCGGATCAGCTCGTCCAGCTTCAGCTGGATCGCCTGCGTGTCTCGGTTCTGGGCATTCTGGATCAGGAAGACCATCACGAAGGTGATGAGCGCGGTGGTCGAGCTGATGAAGTCGTGCCATCCATCGCTGAAGGCGAGGAACAGTCCGGCGGCCATGCAGGCGGTCACCGCGGCAAAGGAGGCCAGCACGGCCCAGGGGTGGCTGACATACTGCGCCGATCGGTGGGCGAGCCTTGTGATCCGGGACTGCGATTCCATCTCATCGCAACGTGACGCGCGCCCCGCTGTTGCACCGGGGCGGCCGAAAGGGCGCATCCTTGGCTGACCCCCTCCTCATCGGCTCGGAAATCTACCGCCGCTCCACCTATGGCCCGAAGCATCCGCTCGCCATTCCGCGCGTCTCCACCACGCTCGACCTGATCCGTGCGCTGGGGTGGCTGCCCGCCGCCCAATACCGCGACAGTCCCATGGCACAGGTGCAGGAACTCACCCGCTTCCATGACCCGGGCTACATCGCCGCCCTCCAGCGCGCCGAGGCGGCACAGGGCGTGGACCCCGAGGATCGCGAGCGCTACCGCATCGGCGCCGATGGCAATCCCGTCTATCGCGAGGTGTTCCGCCGCCCTGCTACCAGCGCGGGCGGCGTGTTGCTGGCGGCCCGGCTGACGGCGGAGGGGGGGGTGGTGCATGTGCCGGGCGGGGGCACGCATCATGGCCTGCGCGATCGCGCCAGCGGCTTCTGCTACGTGAATGACGCCGTGCTCGGGCTGATGGAATGGCTGGGGCAGGGGCTGACCCGCATCCTCTACCTCGATATCGACGCGCATCACGGCGATGGCGTGGAGATCGCCTTCGCGGAGGAGCCCCGCGTCACCACCCTCTCCATCCATGAGGCCGGGCGCTGGCCCTTTTCCGGCGCGCGGCACGCGGCGCCGCATGCGCTGAACCTGCCGGTGCCGCCTGGCTTCAACGACAGCGAGATGCGCGCCCTGCTGCATCACCTGGTGCTGCCGCTGGTCGCGCGCCTCAGGCCCCAGGCCATCATGCTGCAATGCGGGGCGGATGCGCTGGAGGAAGATCCCCTGGCGCGTCTCGGCCTTTCCAACAACGCCCATGCCGAGTTCATCGCGGCGGTGAAGGGAGCCGCCCCGCGCTTCATCCTGCTGGGCGGTGGCGGCTACAATCCCTGGACCGTCGCGCGCTGCTGGGCGCGGGGCTGGGCCACGCTGAACGACCTGCCGGTGCCCGCCCGCCTGCCCGGGCCGGCCGAGGCGGTGCTGCGGGCGCTGACCTTCCACCGCGCCGCCGGCCGCAACCCGCCGGAGCATTGGTTCACCACCCTGGCCGATGAGCCGCGCGAAGGCCCGATCCGAGACGAGATCCGGGCCCTTCTCGCGCAGGGGCTGGAAGCTGTGGCATGATGCACGCCATGAAGCGCCTCCTCCTCGCCCTCGCCCTGATCCTTCCCGGCCTCGCCAGTGCCCAGCCCGGCGTGGACCGTCCGCAACCACGCCTCGCGGAAGAGCCCATGGTGATCGTGACGCGCGACGGCACGCGCCACGCCTTCCGCGCCGAGATGGCGCTGCAATCGGCCGAGCAGATGATCGGCATGATGTTCCGCACGACCATGGCGCCGGACGAGGCGATGATCTTCGACTGGGGCGCCCCCCGCGAGAGCAGCATGTGGATGCGGAACACGCTCATCCCGCTCGACATGCTCTTCGTCGCCGCCGATGGCCGCATCCATCGCATCCACGAGCGCGCGGTGCCGCAGAGCCTCGCCACGATCGACAGCCGCGGCCCGGTGCGCGCCACCATCGAGGTGCCGGGCGGCACGGCGGAGCGGCTGAACCTGCGCGTGGGTGACCGCGTCCTGCAGCGGATCTTCGGCAACGCGCCGTAAGGACGGCGATCAGCGCGGCAGCCGCGAGGAGTGATGGTCGGCGATGCGCCAGAGGCCATCGGTGCCTTGCACCATCACCATGCTGAAGCGGGATGGCTCCTCGCTCATCGTCCCGTCCGCCGCGCGGCGCAGGAAGGTGTAGTGGCCCGAGGCGACGGCCACGCCCGGCGCCAGCTCACGCAGCGCGAAATCGCCGAAGCGCACGTCAATGCCCGCCGCCCCCGGCCGCACCCGCGCGAAATAGGCGGTGATGGCGGCGGTTCCCACTGTCTGCGCACGGCTCACCGAGCCCCAGAGCCGCGCATCCTCCGTGTATTGGCTGGCGGCGCGCGCGCCGTCATTCGTCGCATAGGCGGCCGCCCAGGCGCCCAGCAGCGCGGCGGGATCGGGCGCGGCGGCCTCCGCCGTGCCGGCCGCCAGCAGCAGCGGCAGGGCGAAGGCCGCGCGCATCACGCCGCCCCCCGCAGCACCTGCCGCCAGACGCGCAGGAAATTGCCCGACCAGAGCAGCCCGACCTCGCGCGCGCCATAGCCGCGCCTGGCCAGTTCCGCCGTGATGTTCTGCGTCTCCGCCGCATTCGACCAGCCGGCCACGCTGCCCCCGCCGTCGAAGTCGGACGAGATGCCCACGTGATCGAGGCCGATGCGGCGAATCGCATGCTCCACATGGTCCACGAGGTCGGAGACGCTCGCCTGCGTCACGCCATTGGCGCCCGGCGCCTTGAGGAAGGAGGCGACGGCCGTGACCTGCGCGACGCCGCCCACCTGGCGGATCATGTCCAGCTGCTCGTCATCCAGGTTGCGCGGATGGGCGCAGAGCGCGGCGCAGGCGGTGTGCGTGACGGCGATGGGCACGCGGGAAAGCTCCGCCGCCTGCATCATCCCCGCCTTCGAGACATGCGCGCAGTCCAGCATCAGCCCCACGCGGTTCATCTCGGCGATGGCGGTGCGGCCGAGCGCCGAGAGGCCGCCATGCTCGCTCTCGGAATCATTGAGGTTGCGGCGGGGCCGGGCGCTGTCGGACAGGTCGTTGTGCCCGTCATGCGTGAGCGTGAGGTAGATGGCGCCGAGCTTGCGCCACTGCGCGATGCGCCCGAGGTCATGGCCCATGGCATAGCCATTCTCGACGGCCGAGAGCACGGCCGGCAGGCCGGCGGCGAAGCTTGCCTCCAGCTCCTCCGGGGTCGCGCAGAAGCGGGTGGTGACGCCATCGGCGCGGCCGCGGATGTGGCGCAGCATGGCCTCGGCCCGCGCGGCGGCGGCGGCATGGCCCGCGTGGTCGCGCGCGCCCTGGCCGACATAGGCGATGAAGACGGCGCCGCTCATCCCACCGCGCCGCATCTTCGGCAGGTCCACGCATTGGCCCGTCTCGCTCAGCCAGTCGGGTGTCTCGGGCCAGCGGATATCGATATGCGTATCGAGCACGAGGGGGTTCATCGCGCGTCTCCGAAGCCGGTCAGGAAGCGTTCCAGCAGGCTTCCCAGGATCTCCACATTGTAGCCGCCCTCCTGGCAGATGGCGGTGGGCAGACCGAGCGCGCCGATGGCGGCCCCGGCCCGGGCGAAGCCATCCGCGGTCACCTTCAGCGCGGCCAGCGGCTCGAACTCGCTCGCGTCGAAGCCGAGGGGGACCACCAGCGCCTCCGCGCCGAAATCGCGGATGGCGGCGATGCCGTGGTCGAGCGCGGCGAGCCAGCCCTCGTCGCCCGTGCCGAAGGGCTGCGGCAGGTTGAGGTTGGCGGCGCCCTTTTCCTCGGCGAAGCCGACATACCAGGGGTAGTAGCGGCCGGGATCGGCGTGGAGCGAGACGGTCAGCACATCCTCCCGCTCCCAGAAGATGCCCTGGGTGCCGTTGCCATGGTGGCTGTCGATGTCGAGCACCGCCACGCGCTTCGCCCCCGCATCGCGCAGCCGCTGCGCGGCGAGCGCGCTGTTGTTGATGTAGCAGTGGCCCCCGGCGCGGCCGGCATAGGCGTGGTGGCCGGGCGGGCGGCAGAGCGCATAGGCCACGCCACCTTGGGCGGCCACATCGGCCGCGGCGAGGGCGCAGCCGGCGGCGCCGATCGCGGCCGTCCAGGTGCCGGAGCCGATGGGGCAGGCGGTGTCGGCCGTGTGCGCGCCGGCCCGGGCGATGACGTGTTCCGGCTTGCGGTGGGATTGCGCCAGCATCTCCGGCGTCGGGTGGATATTGGCGACGATCTCGCGCCCCGCCTCGGGCAGGGCGGCCCAATCCGCGGCGGCATGTTCCAGGAAATCGAGGTACTCCGCCGTGTGCAGCGTCCGCAGGGCCGCCTGGGAGGCGGGCGGCGCCACTGCGGGCGTGATGCCGAGGGCGGCCAGCCCCGCGCGCAGCGAGGCGGCGCGGGCGGGCACCTCGTAATTGGCGCGGACCTGGCCGCGCATGAGGAAGAATTCCGGCGCGTGCAGCGCCTCATCCGGATGATGGAAGGCCTTCATGCGCATGAGTGAAGCCTGCCCGCGGGGCCTCGACAACCTCGCGCGCGCCCGCCCATGCTGCGGGTCATGACCCCACTCGATGCCGGCGCGCGACGCGCCATCCTGGACGCCTGCGATTCGCTGCGTGAAGAGAGCCTGGACTGGCTGTTCCGCCTGGTCCGCTGCCCCTCCACCCTCGGCAACGAGGCCTCGGCCCTGAACGAGATGGAGCGGCTCTATCGCCATCTCGGCCTCACGCCCCAGCGGATCCCGACGGATCCGGCGAAGCTGGCCGACCACCCCGGCTTCTCGCCGCCGCTGATCGACTATGCCGGGCGGGACAATGTGGCCGCGATCCATCGCCCCACATCGGCGAAGGGCCGCAGCCTGGTGCTGCAGGGCCATGTGGATGTGGTGCCGGAGGGTGCCGCCGACATGTGGGAGACGCCGCCCTACGCGCCCAGCATCCGCAATGGCCGCGTCTATGGGCGCGGCGCGGGCGACATGAAGGCGGGCATCGTCAGCTATGCCATGGCCTTCGCCGCCCTGAGGCGCGCCGGGCTGCAACCGGCCGCCGAGGTGCAGATGCAGGCGGTGATCGAGGAGGAATGCACCGGCAATGGCGCGCTCGCCACCATGCTGGCGCTGCCCAAGGCCGATGGCGTGATCATCCCCGAGCCCGGGCCAGGGCTGGATGCGCTCTACACGGCCGAGGTCGGCGTGGTCTGGGCCTGGGTAACGGTGAGCGGCCGGCCCGCCCATGTGCGGGACATGCAGGCCGGCATCAACGCGATCGAGGCCGCCAACATCATCGCCGGCGCCTTCAAGGATTACGAGGCCGAGCGCAATCGCGGGGAGCATATCCACGCCGCCTTCCATGGCGTGAACCACCCGGTGAATGTGAATCTCGGGACCATCTCCGGTGGCGAGTGGAATTCCTCGGTGGCAACGCGCTGCCGCATCGGTCTGCGCGTCGGCGTGATGCTCGGCTACTCCGCGCGGCAGACCAAGGCCGACATCGAGGCGCTGGTGGCCAAGGCCGCCACGCATGAGCGGCTGCGCGGCGCGCAGGTGAAGCTGGAATTCAAGGGCTTCATGGCCGATGCCTGCGTGTTTCCAAAGGACACGGCGATCAGCGCGTTGGCCCAGCGCAGCTATGCCGAGGCGACGGGTGGCACGCTGCGCGACTATCCCGCGACGGGCCTGACCGATGGGCGGCACTTCGTGCTCTACCAGGGCACGCCCTGCGCCGTCTTCGGCCCGGATGCGCAGGACATCCATGGCATTGACGAGAGTGTCGGCATCGAGAGCATGCATGGCATCACGCGCAGCATCGCGCTGACCATGGCCGAGTGGTGTGGAGTCGAACATGCATAACCTTCCCCTGTCCGGCGCCCGCCTCTGGGACAGCCTGATGGAGATGGCCAGGATCGGCGGCACGGCGAAGGGTGGCTGCAACCGCCAGACGCTGACCGATGTGGATGCCGAGGGCCGCGCGCTCTTCCAGCGCTGGGCGGAGGCGGCAGGCCTGACCATGAGCCTGGATCGCCTGGGCAACATGGTCTTCCGGCGCGAGGGACGGAATCCGAGCCTGCCGCCGGTCGCCATCGGCAGCCATCTCGATACCCAGCCCACCGGCGGCAAGTATGACGGCGTGCTGGGCGTGCTGGCGGGCCTCGAGATCATGCGCGCGCTGCACGAGGCGGGGGCCGAGACCGAGGCGCCGCTGCTGCTGATCAACTGGACCAATGAGGAAGGCTCGCGCTTTTCGCCGCCCATGATGGGCAGCGGCGGCGCCATGGGCGTCTTCACCGAGGCCGAGATCCTGGCCAAGCGCAGCCAGGATGGCGCCGTCTTCGGCGAGGAGCTGCGCCGCATCGGCTGGCAGGGCAGCGCCGACCCGGCGGAGCTGCAGAAGGTCGGCCACTACCTCGAACTCCATATCGAGCAGGGCAAGCTGCTGGAGGATGGGGGCTTCGACGTCGGCATCGTGACGCACGCCCTGGGCCAGACCTGGTTCGAGGTGGTGGTGGAGGGCGAGGAAGCGCATGGCGGCTCGCCCATGGCCGGCCGGCGCGATGCGCTCATGGCCGCCGCCCCCCTGATGGCGGCGGTGGAGGAGATCGCGCTCACCACGCTCGCCCCCTCGGGCGAGAAGGGGCGCGGCACGGTGGGCGTGGTGGAGATCTACCCCTCCAGCCGCAACATCGCGCCCAGCCGCGTCTTCTTCACCATTGACACGCGCCATGGCGATCCGGCGGCGCTGGAGGAAATGGAAGCGCGCTTTCGCGCCCGTGCCGCGGAACTCGCGCTGGAGCGGGGTGTGACGATCACCGTCACGCGCTTCTGGCACTCGCCGCTGACGCCCTTCGACGCCGCGCTGATCCAGCGCGCGCGGGACAGTGCCACGGCGCGCGGCTTCAAGTGGCGCGACATCCCGACCGGCATCGGCCATGACGCGGTCTATATGGCCCGGCGCGTGCCCACGGTGATGGTCTTCTGCCCCTGCCATGGCGGCCTCAGCCACAATGAGGCCGAGAGCATCACGCCCGAATGGGCCACGGCGGGCCTGCAGGTGCTGGCCGATGCCGCGCTGGCCACGGCGGGGCTGGTCCGGCCGTGAACCTGCCGCTCTCCGCTGACCGTCTCTGGCAGCGGCTGATGGAGATGGCGGCCATCGGCCCCATTCCCGGCGGCGGCAACAACCGCCCCGCGCTCTCGGCGCTGGATGGGCAGGCGCGGCATTTGCTGGCGCGCTGGGGCGCGGAGATCGGGCTGACGCTCACGGTGGATCGCCTCGGCAACATGGCGCTGCGGCGGGAGGGGCGGGACCCCAGGCGCAAGCCCGTGCTGGTGGGCAGCCATCTCGACACCCAGCCCACCGGCGGCAAGTTCGACGGACCCTATGGCGTGCTGGCGGGCCTCGAGATTCTGCATGCGCTGCATGAAAGCGGCACGGTCACCGAGGCGCCGATCATCCTGGTGAACTGGACCAGCGAGGAAGGCTGCCGCTTCAGCCCCTCCATGATTGGCGCGGCCGGCGCCATGGGCGTGCTCGGCGAGGCCGAGGTGCTGGCCCGTCCCGCGCTGGATGACGGCCAGCCCTATGGCGCCGCACTCGTCGCCACCGGCTGGAACGGCACGGCCGACCCCGCGGGCTTGCAGGACGCCGCTGCCTATTTCGAGGCGCATATCGAGCAGGGCTCGGTGCTGGAGAGCGGGGGTTACGACCTCGGCATCGTCACCGGCGGTTTCGCCACCGAGCGCGCGCTGGTCACGGTCACGGGCGAGACGAGCCATGCCGGCACCACGCCCATGGAGATGCGGCGCGACGCCGTGCTGGCGGCGGCCGAGATGATCTCCGCCGGCGAGGCCATCCTGCATCGTATCGCACCCGAGGCGCGGATGACGGTGTGCCGGTTCCTGGTGGATCCCGGCGCGGATGGCGTGGTGCCGGGCGAGGTGCGCTTCGCCTTCGAATACCGCCACCCCTCCGACGCCGTGCTGGCGCAACTGCTGGCCGAGGCTGACGCCGCCATGGCCGGCATCGCCGCGCGCCGTGGCCTGAGCGTGCGGCGCGAGCCTTATTGGAGCTTCGCTGCCGTGCATTTCGACGCGGGGCTCGCCGCCCGCCTGCGTGCCAGCGCCGACCGCCACGGCTATCGCCATCGCGACATCCTCTCGGGCGCCGGGCATGACGCCTATCACGCGGCGGCGCGCATGCCGGCGGTGATGCTCTTCATCCCCTGCCATGGCGGCATCAGCCACCACCCGAGCGAGTCCATCTCACGCGACTGGGCGGAGAAGGGGCTGCGCGTACTGGCGGACGCCGTGCTGGAGACGGCGCGTTGACGCCCATACTGACCAGCGAGCGGCTCACCCTGCGCGAATTCCGCGCCGAGGATTTCGAGCCCTTCGCCGATTTCTGGGGCAGCGAGGCCTCGCGGTTCGTGGGCGGGCCCTGCACCCGTGCCGATGCCTGGCGCCGCATGGCCATGTATGCCGGCCATCGCGTGCTGCGCGGCTATGGCATCTGGGCGGTGGAACTCACCGGCGAGGGCAGCGTGGTTGGCCAGGCGGGGCTCTGGTTCCCCGAAGCCTGGCCCGAGCCCGAAATCCACTGGACACTCTTCCCCGCCCATCAGGGCCGGGGCTATGCCACCGAGGCCGCGCGCGCCATCCGCCGCCACGCCCGGGATGATCTGGGCTTCACGCGCCTGGTGAGCTGTATCGAACCCGCCAATGAAGCCTCCGTCCGGGTCGCCCTGCGGCTGGGCGCGACGCGCGAGGGCTCCGTCACGGTGCCACCGCGGGTCATGGATCTCTATCGCCACAACATGGATTTCTGAACATGCGCATCGCCGTCGCCGGCTTCCTGCACGAGAGCCATTCCTTCGCACCCCGGGCGACCGAGTGGGTGAATTTCCTGACGCCCGGCGGACTGCCCGCGCTGCAACGCCCGGCCGCGATGATGGAGGGGCTGAAGGGCACTTCCACCTGCGCCTGGGGCGGCATCACCGAAGCGATGAAGCATGGCGCCACCATCGCGCCGCTCGGCTGGTGCTTCGCGAACCCCGCCGGCCCGGTGACGCGCGAGGCCTTCGAGCGCATCAGCGCGATGATCGTGGATGCGCTCTCGGTCGCGCTGGAGGAGGGGCAGCTCGACGGCGTCTTCCTCGACCTGCACGGCGCCATGGTGAGCGATGACTACCCCGATGCCGAGGGCGAGCTCATGCGCCGTGTGCGCGCCGTGGTGGGGCCCGCCATGCCGCTCGCCATCACGCTCGACCCGCATGCCAATATGACGCGGCAGATGGCGGAGCTGGCCGATGTCATCGTGCCCTACCGCACCTATCCGCACGTGGACATGCTGGCGGTGGGCATGCGCGCCATGGCGCTGCTGATCCAGCGCATCCAGCGCGGTGCGCCCTGGGCCATGGCCTTCCGGGAACTCGACTTCCTCATCCCCATCACCAGCCAATGCACCATGGTGGAGCCGATGGCGGGGGTCATGGCGACGCGGCTGGAGATCGAGGCCGGGATCGTCGAGCTCGCCTATTGCTTCGGTTTTCCCTACGCGGATTTCCCCGGCTGCGGCCAGGCCATCGCCGCCTATGCCGAGACGCCGGAAGCGGCGAGCGCCGCCGCCGCCGCGCTCGCCAAGGAGATCTCGGCGCGCGAGGGCAGCTTCGCCGGCGCCGTGCAGCCGGCGGCCAAGGCGGTGGCCGAGGCGATCCGCCTCGCCGGCTCCAAGCCCGTCATCATCGCCGACACGCAGGACAATCCCGGCGGCGGCGGCCATGGCGATACGACCGGGCTGCTCGCCGAACTCATCGCCCAGGACGCGCAGGGTGCCGTGCTGGCACCGATGAACGACGCCGAGAGCGCGGCGGCCTGCCATGCGGCGGGGGAGGGGGCGACCATCACCCTCGAACTCGGCGGCAAGAGCGATGGCGCGCCGCTGACCGTGACGGGCGTGGTCGAGAAGCTCGGCGATGGCCGCTTCACGCTGACCGGCCCGATGGGCAAGGGCAATCCTGCGGATCTCGGCCCCTCCGCGCTGCTGCGGATCGGCGGTGTGCGCGTCGTCATCGTCAGTCGCAAGATGCAGGCGCATGACCAGTCCATCTTCCTGCAACTCGGCGTGGACCCGGCGCTGCAGAAGATCGTGGCGGTGAAGTCCAGCGTGCATTTCCGCGCGCATTTCCAGCCGATCGCGGCGAGTGTTCTGGTGGCCGCCGCCCCCGGCCCGGTGGTGGCGGACCCGGCAACGTTGCCCTTCACCGCGCTGCGCGAGGACATGCGCCTGCGCCCGGGCGACAACCGCCGCTTCGGCTGGCAGAAATACCGCCAGCCCAAGAAGGGGCCGCAATCCGTGCTGGAGATCCCGGAAAAGCCGGCGGAGGAATGAGCGCTTGGGCGGCGCGGCTCAGGCCGCGCTCGCCATCTCCCGCCCGCGGATGAAGTCGCTGGCTTTCTCCGCGATCATCAGCGTCGTGGCATAGGTGTTGGCGCTGACCATGGCCGGCATGATGGAGGCGTCCACCACGCGCAGCCCGGTCATGCCGTGCACCCGCAGCCGGTCATCCACGACCGCCGTCGGGTCCTCGGCCGGCCCCATGCGGGCGGTGCCGATCAGGTGGTAGGTGGTGCTGCCATTCTTGAAGGCGAAGTCCAGCAGCTCGTCATCCGTCTGCACATCGGGGCCGGGCAGCGTCTCCTGGTCCACGAAGGGGGCGAGCTCGGGCGTGGAGAGCATGCGGCGCAACAGGCGCATGCCGCCGATGTGCACGCGGCGGTCCATCTCGTCGGAGAGGTAGTTGGGCTGGATCTCCGGATCCTCGAAGACGTCCGTGCTGCGCGCGCGCACCCAGCCCTTGCTCTCGGGGCGGTGCTGCCAGGCGCCGGCGGTCATGCCGGGATAGTCGTCCAGCACATAGACCATGCCCTCCTTGTAGGAGCCGGGCGTGAAGACGCATTGCAGGTCCGGCTGGTCCAGCCCCTCGAAGCTCTTCCAGAAGACGTGGGCGTGGCTGGGCGCGGTGGCGAGGATGTTGGGCTGGCCCGTGCCCCAGCGCAGCAGCTGCTTGCCGAGGTTGAGGCCCTTCGAGAGTTCGTTCAGCGTCATCGTGCCCGGCTTGGCGCGCATGACGAAGCGGCTCGCATAGTGGTCGCGGAAATTCTCGCCGACGCCGGCGAGCTCGTGCTGCACCGCCACACCCAGCTTCTGCAGCAGCCAGCCCGGGCCGATGCCCGAGACCTGCAGCAGCCGCGCGGTGTTGGCCGTGCCGCCGGAGAGGATCACCTCGCGCCGCGCGCGCACCTCGACGGGCTTGCCGCCGCGCTCGGAGAGGTAGCGCACGCCGACGGCGCGCTTGCCCTCCAGGATGATCTCGCAGGCCCGGGCATTGGTCCGCAGCGAGAGGTTGGGCCGGTTCAGCGCATTGTGCAGGAAGGCACGGTAGGCGCTGACGCGGCGGCCGTTCAGGATGGCACGCTGGAAATAGCCGACACCCGCCTGGTCCCCGCTGTTGTAGTCGGGGTTGCGCGGAATCCCGAGGCCGACGCAGCCGGCAATGAAGGCCTCGGTCACCGGATGGATCCAGTCCATGTCGGTGACGGGAATGCCCTCGGTGCGGCCGCGCCGCTCGGGGTCGCCATAGCCGATGCGGCGTTCGGTGCGCATGAAGTAGGGCAGGCAATCGGCGTAGCCCCAGCCGCGATTGCCACGCTGCGCCCAATGGTCGAGGTCGTTCGGCTGTCCGCGGTTGTAGATCATTCCGTTGACGGAGGAGGAGCCGCCCAGCGTGCGGCCCTGGACGGTGGCGATGCGCCGCCCGCCCGTGCGTTCGGTGGGTTCGGTGCTGAACTGCCAGGTCACACCCGGGTCCTTCAGCGTCTTGATGAAGCCGGCGGGGATGTGGATGAAGGGGTTGCGGTCCTTGGGGCCGGCTTCCAGCACGCAGACGCTGGATTGCGCGTCCTCGCTGAGGCGTGCTGCGAGCAGCGAACCCGCCGCCCCGCAGCCCACGATCACATAGTCGAATTCATCCGCCATGGCGCTTCCCCCGGTGTCGGCGGAGCCTAGCAAGAGGAATGCAGCCGAGCCAACACGGGGGAGGGCTGCGCCCCACCGCCTCTTGCCGTGCGTTTCATCTCGTCTCAAGATTTATATGAGGCAAGGCAAAGGCGGGATGGCGCGGGGCGGTCGTGACCGTTTCCCTCGGCGCTCCGCGTCGGAAAGGACCAGAGGGTGATGCGGCTTGGGATCGGAAGGGCGGCCCTGGCCGTCCTGGCTTTGGCACAGGTCACGCTCCTTGCTCTCCCGGCCTTCGCGCAGCAGAGCAGCTGGGTCTGCTTCATCGAGGGCGGCAAGCGCGAGCCCGCGCATTTCGAGCCCAATGGCAATGTCTATGTCGGCCGCCACGCGACGACGGAGGGTCTCGCCTTCACCGAGGCCATCGAGGCCTGCGAGCGGGGCGAGGGCAACCGCGCCGCCTGCCAGGGCCAGATGACGCCGGGCGCGATCTGCCGCGAGATGGATGCGCAGCGCGCCGCCGCCTACCAGCCCGTCTTTCGCCGCCCGATGAACGTGACGCCGGGCGACTACCAGTGCGAGGCGCGCGGCACGGCGCCGATCGGCTATGGGGTGGGCTGGAACGGCCAGTTCCATTCCACCACCAACCCCGACTACCAGGCCGCGCGCCGCGCCATGGAGGCGCTCTGCACCAGCGCCACCTGCGAGCCGATGCGCTGCTTCCGGCGCTCGGGCACGCCACCGCAGCAGACGCAGCCCCAGCCAGCGGCGGGCGGTGGTGGAGGCGGCGGCACGCCGGCCGCACAGAATTTCCAGCCCGGCCAGGTGCAGTATTTCTGGCGCCAGGTCGGCGGCAATTGGCGCGGCCAGACCATTCAGAGCAACGTCCAGGCCTGCAACTACGCGAGTGCGGAGGCCTGCGATGCCGGCAATGTCCGCGCCTATGCCCCCGGCGCCACGCAGTCGCTGCATCTCAATGGCTGCAACGCGCCGCCCATCCAGGTGCAATGCGTGGTGGAGGCACGCAGTGCGCCGCCACCGCCCCCCCGGCCGGTGACGCCCCCTTCAGCGGGCGCGCCCCCACCGCCTTCGCCCGACTCCTTGGCCCAGCCGGGCCGCCCGGGCTGGACGGTGGATGCCCGCAACGGCTGCTGGGTGTGGAACGATGTTCCCCGTCCTGGCGAGACGGTCACCTGGGATGGCGCCTGCCCGCGCGGCCCGGCTGAAGGGCCGGGCAGCGGCGAGTGGCGCTGGACAGCGGATGGCCAGGCGCGCGTGGCCCGCTTCGAGGGCCCGCGGCGCGAGGGACGTGCGCATGGCCCGGGTATCTACATCTTCGCCAACGGCAACCGCTATGACGGCATGTACCAGGATGGCCGCCAGCAGGGGCGCGGCGTCTACACCTGGGCCAATGGCGACCAATATGAGGGCGCTTTCGTGGATGGCCGCCGCACCGGCCGCGGGACCCTCACTCGGGCCAATGGCGACCGTTATGTGGGCGAGTACCTCGATGGGCAGCGCCACGGTCAGGGCCGGCAGACCTTCGCGGGGGGCGACACCTACGAGGGCAGTTTCCTGGGCAACAAGTTTCATGGCCAGGGGGTCTATGTCTGGCGAAGCGGCAATCGCTACTCGGGCGAGTGGAAGGCGGATCGGCCCGATGGCCAGGGCGAATTCTATGTCGCCACGACACGCAGCACCTATCGCGGCACCTGGGTCGATGGCTGCTATCGCGGCGCGGATGGCCGCCGGGCCTCGGCGGCGCGTCCCTTGAGCGAGTGCCGGTAGCGGCGCGCGGCCGACCTCAGAAGGGCGAGATGATATCGAGCAGTTGCTGCCCGAGCCGCGGCTGCTGGATGTCGGAGAGCGATCCCCGCCCGCCATAGGAGATGCGCGCCTCGGCCAGCCGGTCATGCCGCACCGTGTTGTCGCTCGCGATGTCCTGCGGGCGGAGGATGCCTTGCAGCGAGAGCTCGCGCATCTCGTTGTTCACCCGCACCTCCTGCCGCGCCATCACCACCATGTTGCCGTTGGGCAGCGTCTGCGTGACGGTGCCGGCGAGGCGGAGATTCACCGTCTCGTTCCGCCGCACATTGCCGTTGCCGTCGCTGTTGCCGGCGCTGTCGGTGTTGAGCAGGGCCGCGGGGTCGGCGCCGGGCGGATAAAGGCGGCGGGGCACGCGTTCCTGGCCGTAGAGATTGACCGCGGCGGCCGTCTCGCTGCCGGTGCGGCTGCGCTGCGTGCGATTGGCGAGCTGCGCGTCGTCGTCAATCGTGACGAGGATGGTGATGAGGTCCCCCACCTGGGCCGCGCGCTGGTCGCGCAGGAAGGTGCGGCTGCCCGGGCGCCAGAGCGAATTGGCCAGCGGCGGCGCCTCCTGCGGGGCCGGCATGGGCATGGAGACGGGGCGCCAGCGCGGGTCCTGCGTCGGGTCCGTCACCGGCGTGAAATCCGGCGCGCGGCCGATGCGCGAAAGGCGCTCGGCCTGGCCGCAGGCGGCCAGCGCCAGCGGCAGAAGAATCAGGGCGGCCTTCATCGCGCGGCCACCGGAATGGCGCCCATGGCGACGCGCACGCGCCCCGGCGCGATCGCCACCCCCTCGACGATGTTGCGGCTGGCGAGGTTCATCACCGGAACCGTGGCGCCGCGCGCGGCGGACTCCAGCGCGCGCCCCTGCGCGGTAAGGGAGAGGCCGTTCGCCTCGAGCTGGAGCGTCACCAGCGCATTCTTCTGCACGATGGAGGGCGGGCCGAGATCCACCAGCGCGAAGCCCTGGTCGGCCGCCATGGGCCGGCGCAGCTCCTGGCCCACCACCTGGGCAAGCTGTTGCGCCTGGCCCGGGCGCACGCGTTCGGCGCGCAGCCGGGTGAGGCGCGCATCATGGGGGCCGATCACCTCGCCCAGCGCCAGGCGGCGCGTGGCAACCACGACCGGCACGGTGACGACGGCGCGGCCGGCGAGGCGCATGCGCTGCGTGCCCGCGCCATCGGCCAGCACCACCAGCGTCGCCTGGAAGCGCGCGCCGGGCTGCTCGACGGTGACCCCTTCCAGCGCCAGCTGGAACCAGGACTGCGCCGGGATCATCGGAGGAATCAGCCCGGGCAGCTCGATCTCCATCTCGGGCTCGATGCCGTGGCGCGTGAGTTCGTCGCGCAGCAGCGCCTCGATCTCGTTGCGCGGCACGGTGCGGCCGGGGCGCTCGATCACGATGCGCTCGGTGCCCGTGAGCGGCCGCCAGTTCACGCCGTTCTGGCGCGCGATGTTGATCAGGTTCTGGGTTTCCAGGACCATCCGGCGGCCCGGCTGCGGGCTCGCTGCGATGACGCGCCCCGCCTGCGGGCCGGCATGGTCGAACAGGTCGGACAGGCGCAGCACCTCGCCGTCCAGCAGGGCATGCGGGCGCAGGATGGCGGGCGGCGGCGGCGCGTTCTGCGCGCGCGCGGCCATGGGCCAGGCGAGGGCGCCGAGCGCCAGGAAGTGGCGCCGCTTCATCAACGCAGCCTCGTCAGGGTGCTGAGCATCTCGTCGCTCGCGGTGATGACGCGGCTGTTCATCTCATAGGCGCGCTGCGCGGTGATCAGCGAGGTGATCTCCTGCACCGTGTTGACGTTACTCGTCTCGATGAAGCCTTGCATGACCGAGCCGTGGCCCGGCTGGCCGGGTGCGGCCGCCTGTGGCTGTCCGGAGGCTGGCGTGGCGAGGAAGAGGTTGTCGCCCACCGCCTCAAGGCCGCCCTCATTGGCGAAGATCGCGGTCTGGATCTGGCCCACATTCTGCGGCGCCACCTGCCCGTCGAGGCGCGCCAGCACTTCGCCGCTCGCATTGATGGTTACGTCGCGCGCGGCGGCCGGGATGGTGATGCCGGGCTGCACCACGAAGCCCTCGGCGGTGACCAGCACGCCCTCGGGGCTGAGGGCGAAGGTGCCGTCGCGCGTATAGGCGATCTCGCCGGAGGGCATCTGGATCTGGAAATAGCCATTGCCGCGGATGGCGAGGTCGAAGCGGTTCTCCGTCTGCTGCAGGTTGCCCTGCTCGGAGATGCGATAGACGGCGGCGGTGCGGACACCGAGGCCCACCTGCGCGCCCGAGGGCAGCACGCTGCCCGTGTCGTTGCTCTGCGAGCCCACGCGGCGGAGGTTCTGGTAGATCAGGTCCTGGAACTCGGCGCGGCGGCGCTTGTAGCCGGTGGTGCCCATATTCGCGAGGTTGTTGGAGATGACCTCGACGTTGGTCTGCTGGGCCAGCATTCCCGTGGCGGCGATGGCGAGTGAGCGCATGGGTCAGGCGTCCTTTCAGCTACGGCGGCGGAGCAGGCGGTCCACGGCGCTCTGCTGCCGCTCCCCTTCGCGCTCCAGGAATTGGGTGGCGAACTGGAACTCGCGCAGCTCGGCCATCATGCGCGTCATCTCAAGGACGGATTGCACGTTGCTGCCCTCCAGCGCGCCCTGCACCACCTGTGGGCGGGCGACCTCCTCCGGCGCCTGGCCGGCCGCATCCAGGTGGCGGTCGCCCTCGGCGCGCAACTGCTGCTCATCGGCGAAGCGCACGATGCGGAGCCGGCCGACCACGCCATTCTCGGTGCGGATGGTGCCATCGCCCTGCACCTCGATGCGCGTGTCGCCGGGCGCGACGGCGATCGGGCGTGAATCCGTGTTCAGGACGGGCGCGCCCGTCGCGTCCACGATCTGGCCATCGGCGCCGATGGCGAAGCGCCCGGCGCGGGTGTAGCGCTCGCCGCGCGGCGTCTCGACGACGAAGAAGCCCGCGCCCGAGATCGCGATGTCGAGCGGATTGCCGGTGGCGCTGATGGCGCCGGGCTGCGTCTCGCGCCAGCTCGCACGGTCCCAGGCGTAGCCGACATTCCCGGCGCCGTTCGGGCCGTGCACGCGACCCTGCCGCTCGACATGCTCGGCAAAGACCGGGCGCGCCGCGCGATAGCCGGGCGTGTCGGCATTGGCGAGGTTGTTCGCCGTCAACTGGCTCGCGCGCATCTGGGCCGAGAGGCGCGAGAGCACGATGTAGCCTGGGCTGTCCATGATCCCTCCGGGGCGGTGCTTCGGGGGTGGTGGCGCAAGCGCCGTGCCACGCCGCGCGGCGCCGGAAGGGCACGCCTTGCCGCGCGGGGCGGGCAAAGCCTGCCCGGTCCCGGCAAGGCGCGCCGCCGCAAGGCTTCGTTAACCCGGCTGCGCCACACATCGCCTCTCCGATCACCAGAAGGGTGTTGAAGGCGATGGCCGCGGCAAAGGGCGAAGAGGAAGCGGGGGAGGCCGAGGCCAAGCCCCGCGGGTCGAAGAAGAAGCTGATCCTGCTGGCGGTGCCGCTGCTGCTGGGCGGTGCCGGTGCGGGCGTGTGGTTCAGCGGCATCCTCTCGCCAGCACCGCCGCCCCCCGCGGCCGAGGCCGAGCCGCAGCCGGTGAACCGGCAGCCGGTCTTCGTGAACATGCCCGACATCACCGCCAACCTGAACGCGCCCGGCCGCCGCGCCTTCATCCGCGTGAAGAGCCAGGTCGAGGTGGCGGGCCCGGCCGATGCGGCGGCGCTGCAAGCCGCCATGCCGCGCCTCGTGGACCTCTTCACCACCTATCTGCGCGAGGTGCGGCCCGAGGAGCTGCGCGGCAGCGCCGGGACGCATCGCCTGCGCGAGGAACTGATCGCGCGCGCCAACATCGCCGCCGCCCCCGCGCGGGTGACGGATGTGCTCTTCACCGAGATCCTCGTGCAATGAGCGGCGCTTCCGAAGAGGAGGACATGGCGGCCGCCTGGGGCGCCGCCCTGGCCGAGGAGGCGGGCGCGCCCGCCGAAGCCGCCGCCGAGGTGCCGGCCGAAGCGCCAGCGGACGCCGCGCGGGTGCTCAGCCAGGCCGAGATCGACAGCCTGATGGGCTTCGAGGGCGGGGCAGGGGGCGATGCGGCCAAGAGCGGTATCGAGCAGGTGATCCATTCGGGCCTCGTCTCCTACGAGCGCCTGCCCATGCTGGAGATCATCTTCGACCGGCTGGTGCGCATCCTCTCCACCTCGCTGCGCAACTTCACCTCCGACAATGTCGAGGTCTCGATCGAGCGGCTGGCGAGCCAGCGCTTCGGCGACTACCTGAACTCCGTCCCGCTGCCCGCGATGCTCGCCGTCTTCAAGGTTTCCGAATGGGACAATTTCGGCCTGATCGTGGTGGATTCCGCGATGATCTACTCGGTGGTGGACGTGCTGCTGGGCGGGCGGCGCGGCACGGCGGCCATGCGCATCGAGGGCAGGCCCTACACGACGATCGAGCGCACGCTGGTCGAGAGGCTGATCGGTGTGGTGCTGAACGACCTGGGCGATGCCTTCGCGCCGCTGACCGATGTCCGCTTCGAGTTCGAGCGGCTCGAGGTGAACCCGCGCTTCGCCGCCATCTCCCGCCTGTCCAATGCCTGCGTGCTGACGCGGTTGCGGATCGAGATGGAGGATCGCGGCGGGCGGCTCGAACTGCTGCTGCCCTATGCGACGCTGGAACCCGTGCGTGAATTGCTGCTGCAGCAGTTCATGGGCGAGAAATTCGGCCGCGATAGCATCTGGGAACGCCACCTGGCCGAGCAGCTGCGCCACACCGACATCAGCCTCGACGTGGTGCTGGACGAGCAGGTGATGCCGCTTTCCTCCGTCATCGCGCTCAAGCCCGGGGACCGCATCATGCTGAACGCGCCGCCCGGTGCGCCCGTCCGGCTGCAATGCGGGACCGTGCCGCTCTTCGCCGCCGAGTGGGGCCGGCGCGAGAACCGGCCCGCCGTGCGGATTTCCGACAGCCTGCGTCCCCTCTGGGAGGTTCTGCCATGAATGCTCTGGAATGGGCGGTGCAGGTCACCGTCATCGGCCTGCTCGCGGCGACGCTGCCCATGGCGTGGCGGCTGGACCGCATGCTGCGCGCGCTTCGCGCCGACCGCGCCGCGCTCCAGCAGGGGGCGGAGGGGCTGGGCGAGGCCTCGCGGACGGCGGAGGCCGCGCTGATGCGGCTGCGCGCCACGACCGAGCTGGCCGGCCGGCAGGTGGCCGAGCGCGTGGCCGGCGCCGAGACCATCCGCGAGGACTTGCGCTACCTGGTCGAGCGCGCCGAGCGCCTCGCTGACCGCCTGGAGGCGGCGGTGCAGCAGGCGCGCCCGCTGGCGGGCGCGGCGCCCACCGCCGCACCCCCGGTCCGCAGCGAGGCCGAGCGCGAGTTGATCCGCGCGCTCGGGATGAAGTGATGCGCTGGCCCACCCCCCGCCTGCTTCCGCTCGCATTGCTCGGCATGGTGGCACTGGCCGGCGTGAAGCTTGAGGCGGTGATCCGCGGCGGCGTCGCGCCCGGCCTCGTAGCGCCCGCCGTGGCCCAGGCGCCGGCCGCCCCGCCCGCGAGCCCGCCCGCCGCCCCACCCGCAAGTCCCATGGCAAGTCCAACCGCCGGGGCCGCGCCCGCCGCCGCTGCGGCGCCCCCGGCGCCCGACCAGGCGGCCGAGCGGGCGGTGCTCGAGGCGCTGCGCGCGCGCCGCGCCGAGATCGAGGCGCGCGAGGCGGCACTCGCCCAGCGCGAGATGCTGATCGCCGCCGCCGAACGCCGCCTCGCCGACCGGCTCGAGGAACTGACCCAGCTGCGCCAGCGGCTGGAGGCCGAGGGCCGCCAGCGCGACGAGCGGACCGAGCAGGGCTGGCGCCAGATGGTGCGCCTCTATGAGGGCATGCGCCCGCGCGATGCGGCCGGCATCTTCGACGAGCTGGAGATGCCCGTCCTCATCCAGGTGGTGGACCGCATGCGCGAGGCGAAGGCGGCCCCGGTGCTGGCCGCCATGCGGCCCGAGCGCGCGCGGGCGCTGACCACCGAACTCGCGCGGCATCGCTCCCGCCCGCTCGAATAACCGCATCTTAACCGTGGCCGGCGCAACAAGGGGCGCCGCAGCAAGGAGCAACCGCCGATGGCCCTGGACAAGAACATGAACGTCCTCATCGTGGACGACTACAAGACGATGTTGCGCATCATCCGCAACCTGCTCAAGCAGCTCGAATTCGACAATGTCGAGGAGGCGACCGACGGCGCCGAGGCGCTGGCCAAGCTGCGCGCCGGCAATTTCGGCCTGGTCATCAGCGACTGGAACATGGAGCCGATGACGGGCCTCGACCTGCTGAAGGAGGTGCGCGCCGATGCGCGGCTGAAGAACCTCCCCTTCATCATGATCACGGCCGAGAGCAAGACCGAGAATGTGGTCGCCGCCAAGGCGGCCGGCGTCTCCAACTACATCGTGAAGCCCTTCAATGCGGAGACGCTGCGCGAGAAGATCGAGAAGGTGCTGGTCCATGCCTGACGGAACCGGACAGGACCCGATCGAGGCCGCCGTCCGCGAGGTGCTGGGCAGCCTCTCCGGCGACATGACATCCACCGAAGCCGCCCTGCTGGGCGAGCTGGAGGCGCTCGGCCGCGAGGTGCAGCGCGCCAAGTCCGAGATCGCGGCGCTGCGCGTGGATGACATCAACGCCCGTCACATCCCCAGCGCGACCGATGAGCTGGACGCGGTGGTGGAGCACACGGCGAATGCGACGAACGAGATCCTCGACGTCTGCGAGGGGCTGGAGGCGATGCAGACGCGCCTGCCGGCCGCCGAGGCCGAGGCGCTGGGCACCGCCGTCACGCGCATCTACGAGGCCTGCGGCTTCCAGGACATCACCGGCCAGCGCATCAGCAAGGTCGTGACCGCGCTGAAGGCGATCGAGGCGCGCGTCGCGACCGTCACCGCCCGCTTCGGCTCGACCGAGGCGCTGCCGCCACTGGAGGAGGAGGCGCCCGCAACACCGGTCACGGAGGGCCGCGCGCTCGCCAATGGCCCGCAGATGCCCGGTGCGGGCACCAGCCAGGAAGAGATCGACAAGCTGCTGGCGAGCTTCGATTGATGCGGCCTGCGGCACTCGCCCTCGGTCTTGCTCTCCTCGCGCTGCCGGTGGCGGCGCAGGAGAGGGTGGGCGTGCGCACCGGGGATCATCCCGGCCATGGCCGCATCGTCTTCGACTGGGCGGCGGCGCCGGCCTATCAGGTGGAGCAGCAGGGCGACCGCGTGATCCTGCGCTTCCCCAATGCCGATGCGATCGACCTTGCCGGCGCGCGGCGGCTGCCGCGCAACATCCTGGCCGTGGCCAAGGTGCCCGGCGGCGTGGAGCTGACCTTGCGGCCGGGCTCGCGCATCCGCCATTTCCGCAACGGCCCGAAGGTGGCGCTGGACGCGCTGGACCCCAGCGAGACCCGTGAGGCGACGGCGCCACGCCCGCCCGCCGAGCCGCCGCGCGCCGCGGCCCCGCGCCCGGTGCGGGAGGTCGCCACGCGGCCGGCCACGGCACCGCCCGCCGCCACATCGTCCGTGTCCGCACCGCCCGCTTCCGCAGCGCCTGCTTCAGCACCGGCATCGGTGCAGCCGGAGCCAACCCGTTCGGAGCCCCCCCGCGCGGAGGCGGCGCGGGCCGAGGTCGCTCGCCTCGAACCGCCGCGCGCCGAACCGGCGCGCGTCGAACCCGCCCGAGCCGAAGCCGCCCGAGCCGAAGCCGCGCGTGCCGAAGCCTTGCGCCCCGAGCCTACGCGAACCGAGCCTCCGCGCGCCGAACCCGCGCGCGCCGAGGCCCCGCGCGTCGAGGCCGCCGCCGAGCCGCCCCGCGCACCGCCGCGTCCGGCCGCCGCGCCCCCGCCGCTCGGCAGCCTCGCCGGCCCGCCGCCCGTCCGCGCCCGCCTGCTGGACGAGCCGGGCATCGGCCCCGGCATGCGCCTGCCGCTGGGCGCCGGCAGCGGTCTCGCCGCCTTTCGCCGCGGCGAGCAGGCGCTGATCCTCGCCGAGACGGAGCGCCCGATCGAATTCGGCGGCCTGCTGCGCGAGCCCGCCTTCCAGGGCATCCAGGCGCGGCCCGTGCCCGGCGCCACGCTCATCACCTTCCCGCTGGCGCTCGGCCAGCAGCTGGCCCTGCGGCATGAGGGGAATGACTGGTTCCTCTCCGTCGTGCCGCGCCAGCATCCGGCCGCCAGCGCCACCCCCACGCTGCGCGCCGAGTTCGACCAGGGGCGCGCCATCCTGCATGCGCCGCGCCCCGGCCGCGTGCTCAGCCTGCCCGATCCCCTGACCGGCGGGCCGCTGCTGGTGGGCCTCGTCACCCAGGCGGGGCCACGCCAGCTTGGCACGCGCGGGCTGGCGGAGCTGGACCTGCTCGAGACCTTCCTGGGCGTCGCCGTGCTGGCTCGCGCCGATCGCGTGGCGCTGCGGCCGGGGGCGGGGCGCTTCCTGCTCTCGATCGAGGGCGGCAGCGTTTCGCTCGCGGCCGCGCCCGATGCGATGCAGGGCCTCGCACCCGGCATGACGCGCAGCTTCGACATGCCGGCCCAGCCCATGGCGGCGCTGCTCGAGCGGCTGCGCGCGCAGCAGGCCGGCATCGCCTCCGCCCCGCCGCTCACCCGTGCCGAGCCGCGCCTGGCCGCCGCGCAGACGCTGCTGGCCCTCGGCCTCCCGCAGGAGGCACAGGCCATGCTGCGCCTGGCCGCGCAGGAAAGCCCGGAGGCGGCGATGGACCGGCGCCTCGCCTTCCTCGGCGGCATGGCGGCGCTGCTGGCCGGCCGCCCGGGCGAGGCAGCGGGGCTGGATGCCGAGATCCCCGGCTCGGACGAGGTGCTGCTCTGGCGCAGCCTGCGCGCCGCGATGCAGGGCGATGCCCAGGCCGCCGGCCCCGGCCTCGCCGCCGCCTGGCCCCTGCTGCAGGCCTATCCCGAGGGGCTGCGCCGGCGCGTGGTGGGGCCCGCGGCCGAGGCGCTGGTGGAGGGCGGCCAGCATGCCGCCGCGCGCCGCCTGATCGAGGCGATGGCCGACGATCCCGCCATCCTCCTCGCCCAGGCGATGCTGGAGGAAGCGCAGGGCGAGCCCGCCCGCGCGCTGGAGGCCTATGCCGCCGCCGCCCAGGGACGGGACCGGCTGATGCGGGCCCGTGCGCTGCGCCGGGGCATCGAATTGCGCCTTGCCACCGGGCGGCTCGATGCCGCCGGCGCCGCGCGCGCACTGGAATCCGCGCTCTTCGCCTGGCGCGGCGATGGTATCGAGCTCACCACGCGGGAGCGCGTGGCGGCGCTGCGGCGCGAGGCGGGCGATCCGCGCGGTGCGCTCGCCCTGCTGCGCGAGACGGCGGAGGCCTTCCCCGAGCAGGCGGCGCAGCTGCGTGCGCCCATCCAATCCGCCTTCCTGCACGCGCTGGAGACCGAATCGCCGCTCGGCGCCGTGGCGCTGGCCGATGCGCATCCCGAGCTGCTGCCATCGGGCGAGGCGGGGGAGGGCGTCCTGGCGATGCTGACGGAGCGGCTGGTGGCGCTTGACCTCGCCGACCGCGCCTCCGCCCTGCTGCGCCGCGCGATGGAGCATGCCCCGGCCGGCGAGCATCGCGCGGCGCTCGGCGCGCGCCTTGCCGCGCTGCGCCTGTCGGAACGCGATGCCGAAGGGACGCTGGCGGCCCTCGCGGCCAGCTCCGCGCCGCGCCTGCCGCATGGACTGGTCGAGACGCGCAGCCTGCTGGCGGCACGGGCCGAGGCGCGGCGGGGCAACCGGGCGCTGGCGGCCGAGGCACTTCAGGCGCTGGGCCCGGCGGGGGACGAGGCACTCTCGGAAATCCTCGCCGAGGCGCGGGACTTCAACGGCGCGGCCGCGGCGCTGGGCCGCCACCTCGCCACCTTGCCGGCCAGCGGGCCGCTGCCCGAATCCGCGCAGCGCCTGTTGCTGCGCCAGGCCGCCTGGCTCGCCATGGCCGGGGATCAGACGGCTCTGGCGCAATTGCGGGCCCGGCATGGCGCGCAAATCGCCTCCAGCCCGCTCGCCAGCGCCTTCGAGATGCTGGCGACCGACCCGGTGCGCGGCCTCGCCGACCTCCCGCGCTTGGCGCGGGAACTGAACCTCTTCCGGAGTTTGCCGCAACGGCTGGAGCCTTTGCGGACCGCGCAAGGCCCGGCCGGTTGAGTCTTGCGCGGGGTGGGGGGGAGCTCCGCGATTTTTTCGGGCCGCCCAGGCGGAATTTCATTTGACCCCCGGGGTGCCTTGCCCCATATGCCCCCTCCGCTGACCTGTTCGAACCGACGGCCGCTGGGGCCGCACAGCCGACAATTGGTCATCTGCTGGTGGGAAAGGGAACCCGACATGGACTCTCTCGTCCGACTGGGGATGGACTCGGAAATGCTCCCGAGCGACGCCCAGAACACGACTCATGCCTCGGCCGGTTCGGTCAGTGAGACGAAGGATTATTTCGTCGAGCGCAACGGCGTCCGCTACGCCGGCACGCATCTGATCATCGACCTCTGGGGTGCCACGAACCTCGATGATCCCGGCCATATCGACGCCGTGCTGCGCGAGGCCGCGATCGCCTCGGGTGCCACGATCCTGCACGGGCATTTCCATCACTTCTCGCCCAATGGCGGCGTGAGCGGCGTGCTGGTGTTGGCCGAGAGCCACGTCTCGATCCACACCTGGCCCGAGCGGGACTATGCGGCGCTGGACATCTTCGTCTGCGGCGATTGCGACCCCTACAAGGCCATCCCGCTGCTGAAGACCGGCTTCCTGCCGGAGCGCGTGCAGCTCGCCGAGCACAAGCGCGGCATGGTGGGCTGACCGCCCCCGAGCGATGCAATGAACGGGGCCGGGCGGCAACGTCCGGCCCTTCTTCTTGGATGGGCTTCCTG
This sequence comes from Sediminicoccus rosea, assembly GCF_033547095.1. Classification (NCBI taxonomy): domain Bacteria; kingdom Pseudomonadati; phylum Pseudomonadota; class Alphaproteobacteria; order Acetobacterales; family Roseomonadaceae; genus Sediminicoccus; species Sediminicoccus rosea. Next base: position 2,607,006 of record NZ_CP137852.1, read on the forward strand.
GCCTGAAGGATTCCGACGATGACCGATGTGTGGGTGAATGAAACGCTCTATCCCGACTGGGGCCAGCGCTTCCTGGTGAAGCGCGAGCTGGCCCGCGTGAAGAGCGAGTTCCAGGACATCATGCTCTTCGAGAGCACCTCGCATGGCCGCGTGATGGTGCTGGACGGCGTGATCCAGATCACCGAGCGCGACGAGTTCGTCTATCAGGAAATGCTCACCCATGTGCCCCTTCTGGCGCATGGCGCGGCCAAGCGCGTCCTCATCATCGGCGCCGGCGATGGCGGCGTGCTGCGCCGCGTGCTGCAGCACCGCAACGTCGAGAAATGCGTGATGGTGGAGATCGACGGCGAGGTGATCCGCCTCTGCCAGGAGCACATGCCCGACGTGGCCGGCGATGCCTGGACCAACCCGCGCGGCCAGGTGATCGTGGGCGACGGCATCGACTATGTGCGCCAGGCCGAGGCCGGCAGCTTCGACGTGGTGATCGTGGACAGCACGGACCCGATCGGCGTGGGCGAGGTACTCTTCACCGACGAGTTCTACCACAATGCGGCGCGCCTGCTCTCGGACAACGGGCTCATCGTGAACCAGTGCGGCGTGCCCTTCATGCAGGCGGACGAGCTGCGCGAGACCTCGCTGCGCCGCGGCAAGTTCTTCCCGGACATCTCCGCCTATGTGGCGGCGGTGCCGACCTATGTGGGCGGCTTCATGACGCTCGGCTGGTCGGCCAAGACCAAGGGCCTGCGCGACGTGCCGGTGGCGGAGATCCGCCGCCGGGCCGAGGCGGCCGGCATCCTGGGCACGACGCGCTACTGGACGCCCGAGATCCACGTGGGGTCGTTCAACCTGCCGCCCTACATCGCCGAGAACCTGCCGGGCTGAGGCAGGTTTCCCGGAACCTGGTTCCGGCCGCCGCCGCGTCGCATGCGCGTGTTCGCGGCGATGCCTCCTCTCGCCACCGGTTGGCGCGGCCCGCGGGCTGCCTCGGCCGGGTGTCCCCCCTCATGACGGGGGGCGTCGCGACGGGGCCTCGCCTGGGGTTGCGCCCCGCTCACGTCATGCCCGGCGGCGGCCGGTTTCTCCGGCGCTATAGCGCGCCCTGTTCCTTCAGCACCTGCTCGGCCATCCGCAGCGCGTCGATCGAGGCGGGAAAACCGCAATAGGCGACGGCGTGGGTGAAGACCTCGCTGATCTCCTCGGCTGTGCAGCCATTGTTCAGCGCCGCCACCAGGTGGATTCGCAGTTCATGCGGGTGGTTCAGCGCGCAGAGCATGGCGAGCGTGATCAGGCTGCGCTGCTTGCGGTCCAGCACTGGGCGCGTCCAGAGCGTGGCATAGGCCATCTCCTCCGAGAGCGCGCGGATGGCGGCGTTGAAGGGTGTGGTGGTGGCGTCCCGCGCCTCGGTATAGGGCGCGCCCAGGATCTCGCGCATTTCCTGGCGGCCGCGCTGGCGCAGCGCCGCGTGGGCTTCGGTCTCGTTCATTCGGCTGGTCCTCCCTGATGGCGGGAGGGTAGGCCGGTTCAGCCGGCCGTCAAAACGGCTCGGCCGTGTCCCGGCGGAGCAGGCGGCGGAAGGCGCCCGCGGAGCGGTCCTGCCCGGTCACCTTGTCGGCCAGCGCATCGAGCCAGCCGGAGAACCAGGCCTTCCCCCAATCGCCCGTCTGCGCCATCGGGTTCTCCAGCACAGAGGCGCCGGCCGCGAAGGCTTGGCGGCCGGCGGCATAGGCGTCATCGCTCACGAAATCGTCGTTCGGGTCCACGTCCTCGGGCATCGGGGCATCCTGTGATGGCCCGCGGCATATGGCATCGCAGGGGCGGGGGCGCCATCCTATATTGCGGGGATGAACGTGATCGCCCCCGTCCTCTTCCAGCCGATCCGCCAGCCCATGCCGCCGGCCGGCAAGCCGCTGCGCGTCGTCAGCCCCTTCGAACCCAATGGCGACCAGCCCAATGCGATCCGGGACCTGATCGCCGGGGTCGAGGGTGGCGAGCGGGACCAGGTGCTGCTGGGCGTGACCGGCTCGGGCAAGACCTTCACCATGGCCAAGGTGATCGAGGCGGTGCAGCGGCCCACGCTGATCCTCGCCCCCAACAAGACGCTGGCGGCGCAATTATACGGCGAGATGAAAAGCTTTTTCCCCGACAACGCGGTGGAATACTTCGTCAGCTACTACGACTACTACCAGCCCGAGGCCTATGTGCCGCGAACCGACACCTATATTGAAAAAGACAGCCAGATCAACGAACAGATCGATCGCATGCGCCACTCCGCCACCCAGGCGCTGCTGGAGCGGCGGGATGTGGTGATCGTGGCCTCCGTCTCCTGCATCTACGGCATCGGCTCGGTCGAGACCTATTCGAACATGGTGGTGAAGCTGGAGGTGGGCGGCTCCATCGCGCGCGATGCGCTGCTGAAGGGCCTGGTCGAGCAGCAATACCGCCGTAACGACATGGCTTTCCAGCGCGGCTCCTTCCGCGTGCGCGGCGAGAGCGTGGACATCTGGCCCGCCCAGCTCGAGGACCGCGCCTGGCGCATCAGCCTCTTCGGCGACGAGATCGAGACGCTGCGCGAATTCGACCCGCTGACGGGCGAGATCACCGGCGAGTTCGAGCGCGTCAGCATCTACGCCAACAGCCACTATGTGACGCCGCGCCCGACGCTGACCCAGGCCATCGGCCGCATCAAGGCCGAGTTGAAGGAGCGCCTGGCCGAGCTGGAGAAGGAAGGGAAGCTGCTGGAGGCGCAGCGCCTCGACCAACGCACCACCTTCGACATCGAGATGATGGAGACCACCGGCTCCTGCAAAGGGATCGAGAACTACTCGCGCTACCTCTCGGGCCGGAATCCGGGCGAACCGCCGCCGACGCTCTTCGAATACCTGCCCGAGGGCGCGCTCCTGGTGGTGGATGAAAGCCACGTCACCGTGCCGCAGATCGGCGGCATGTATCGCGGCGACTATGCCCGCAAGATCATCCTCAGCGACTACGGCTTCCGGCTGCCCTCCTGCACCGACAACCGGCCGCTGAAATTCGAGGAGTGGGAGAGCTTCCGCCCGCAGACCGTCTTCGTCAGCGCGACGCCCGGCCCCTGGGAGATGGAGCGCACCGCCGGCGTCTTCGCCGAGCAGGTGATCCGCCCGACCGGCCTCGTGGACCCCGTCTGTGACATCCGCCCCGTCGAGAACCAGGTGGATGACCTGCTGGCCGAGGTGAAGGATTGCGCGGCGCGCGGCGCGCGCGTGCTGGTCACGGTGCTGACCAAGCGCATGGCCGAGCAGCTGACCGAATACCTCACCGAGATGGGCGTGCGCGTGCGCTACCTGCACTCGGACGTGGATACGCTGGAGCGCATCGAGATCATCCGCGACCTGCGCCGCGGCGTCTTCGACGCGCTGATCGGCATCAACCTGCTGCGCGAGGGGCTGGACATCCCCGAATGCGGCCTCGTCGCCATCCTGGATGCGGATAAGGAGGGCTTCCTGCGCAGCACCACCTCGCTCATCCAGACCATCGGCCGCGCCGCGCGCAATGCCGAAGGCCGCGTCATCCTCTATGCCGACCGCATGACCGACAGCATGAAGCGCGCGCTGGAGGAGACGGAGCGGCGCCGTGCCAAGCAGATCGCCTGGAACACGCAGCACGGCATCACGCCCACCTCCATCAAGCGCGAGATCAGCGACGTGCTGAAGGATGTGAGCCAGGGCGACTACGTCACCGTCGAGGCGGTGGAGGGCGATGCGACCGCGCAATTCGTGGGCCGCGACCTGCGCGCCTCCATCGCCGAGCTTGAGAAGAAGATGCGCGCGGCGGCGGCGGACCTGGAATTCGAGACGGCGGCCCGGCTGCGCGACGAGATCAAGCGCCTGGAGGCGCTGGAGCTTGGCATCGCGACACCGGGCGATGCGCTCTCGCCCAACCAGGCCGGGCGCTCGCTGCGCGAAGTGACCCCCAAGAAGGATTGGAAGCCCAAGCCCATGGGCCCGGGCGGCGGCGGCTATGATCCGAAGAAGGGGAAGGGGCGCGGGCGCAAGGGCCCCTAGCCCCGGCGAGCCCTATCGGGCCGTGCCCCTGGGCTTCGCCGCGGCCTCGCCCTCGGCGCGCGTCGCGTGCTGGTCGAGGAAGCGCTCGAAGTCGCGTGGGATGATGCGGAACTCGCGCCCGACATCGATGGCGCGCAGGTCGCCCTGCCGGATCCATTGGCGCACCGTCGCCTCGCCCACCTGCGCGAGCTCGGCCACCTCGCGGACCGTCATGAATTTCCGTGTGAGCATGTCATCCCTGCCTCACCGCGCCTGACCGTGGTTGACGATATTCGAGCATCGTTGAAGCCGGTTTGACAAAGATCAATGCCGCCCGCCCGCGCTGGCGCCAGTTTGATGGCGTTGGGTCCATCCCGCCGCAATGTGGCGGGGCCCACGCCAACCGGGCGGCGGCCGGAAGCCGGCGGCCCGCCCACAACAGGCCGGGAGATTGCCTCATGTCGCTCACCACCATCCTCTGCCAGGTCGAGCCCGGCGATGCCGCGATGCTGGACGCAGCCGTGGCCACGCCCTTCGCCCTGGCCGAGGCGCATGGCGCGCAGCTGACCGCGCTGGTCTTCGGGGTCGAGGCCGAACACACCATCGCCGCCGAGGAGCAGGCGGCCGCGATGGTGCGCACCGCCGCCGAACGCCGCGGCATCCCCTGCGAGACCCGGTCGCGCAGCAGCTTCGCCTATGGCGTGGGCGATGTCTTCGCCGACCATCTGCGCGTGTCGGATCTCGGCGTGGTCGTCACCCGTGCCGGAGGCGGGGCGGTGCAGCGCCTGATGCTGGGCGCCGCGATCTTCGACAGCGGCCGCCCGGTGCTGGTGGTGCAGCAGCAGCACCCGCTCGAGGTCATGCCCGCGCGCGTCGTGATCGCCTGGGACGCGACGCCGGCTTGCGTGCGGGCCGTGCATGGGGCCATGCCCTTCATCCGCCGCGCCGCGGAGACGCTGGTCGTCACCGTGACGGATGACAAGGAGCTGCGCGCCGGCCAATCGGGCATCGAGCTGACGCATCTGCTGGCGCGCCACGGCGCGACGGCGCGCTTCACCGCGGTGCCGCGCGCCGGGGGTGGCGTGCCCGAGGCCGTGCTCGGCGCGGCGCCGGGCGGGCCGGGCCAGATGCTCGTCATGGGCGCCGTCCGGCATGCGCCGCTGCACAACATCGTCTTCGGCAGCGCGACGCAGGAGCTGTTCGATCGTGGCCCGCGCCTGCCCACCCTGGTCGCTGCCTGAGGAAGGCCGCGCAGCCGGGCCGGGGAGCGCTTCGCTACAATTGCTCCTCGACCGGCAGGCGGCGCACCAGCCCGGCCAGCAGCCGCCGCCAGATTCCGGCGCCGGGCTCGCGCGGGGCGAGGGCCGGGCCGTCTCGCCAGACCAACTCGCCCCCCTCCAGCATCACCTGCCAACTCATCGCGGGGTCGGCCAGGCGGGCATGCTCGGCGGCGATGCCCGCGGCGATGCCGGCGTCGCGCACGAAGCAGCCCATCTCGGTGTTGAGCGCGGCCGAGCGGGGATCGAGATTGAAGGAACCGACGAAGCCGAGCCGCCCATCCACCGCGAAGGCCTTGGTGTGCAGCGCGGCGCCGCGTGAGCCGAGCAGGCTCGGCGGCGTGTCGCGCCATTCGGGCTTGAGCTCGAAGAGCGTGGCGCCCATGGCCAGCAATGCGCGGCGATACTTGGCATAGCCGCCATGCACCGCCACCACGTCCGTCGCCGCCAGGGAATTGGTGATGACGGAGACACGCACGCCCCGCGCGCGCAATTCGCCCAGCAGCGCCATGCCGGCCCGGCCGGGCACGAAATAGGGCGAGATGAGCAGCGCCTCCTGCCGCGCTGCGCGCAGCGCATCGGCGATCTCGGCGGCGATGCCGCCCGCCGCGCGCGCCGCCTTGCGCGCCCGGAGGCCACGCTTCGCCTTTTCCGGCGGATCGGCCACGACCTGGATGGCATCGGGCGGCAGCAGCGTCAGCGCGCGGTCGAGCTGCGCGCGCAGCGGCGCCTCGGCCCCGGCCAGGAGGGCATCGGCCGCCGGGCGGTCATCCGCCCCGGCGAGGACGGCGCGCAGCGCGGGCAGGCCGCCCGCGCGCTCGGCCGTGGCGGCGACGAGGCGTGCGGGGCGGGCCAGCGGGCTCGTCCAGTAGCGCTGGAAGACCCGCGTGGCCTGGTGCGCGGCCGGGCCGGCCAGCGCCAGGTCCAGGTCGCGGAAGCGGATGCTGCCGCGGCCCGCCAGGCCGAAATAGGCATCGCCCAGGTTGCGCCCACCCACCACGGCCAGCCGGTCATCGGCGATCCAGGACTTGTTGTGCATGCGCCGGTTCAGGTGCCGCCCGCCGAAGGCCAGCTCCAGCAGGAAGCCGAGGCGCCCGAAGCGCCGCCAGCGCGTGCCGTTGAACAGTCGCACCTCGATCAGCGGGTGCGCGTCGAGCGCGGCGAGCGTGCGCTCCCGGCCCAGCGCATAGACGTCATCCAGCAGCAGGCGGACCTTCACGCCGCGATCGGCCGCCGCCAGCACCTCGCAGGCCAGAAGCTGGCCCGTCACATCGCCGCGCCACATGTAGTATTGCAGGTCCAGGCTGCGCCCGGCTGCGCGCGCGCTCGCAACGCGCAGCGCGAAGGCGGCGGCGGCCTCGGGCAGCAGGGCCACGCCGCTGGTGGCCGGCGGGGCCATGCCCAGCGCCGCGGCCACGTCCTGCTCGAGGCCGGTCGGGGCGCGGCGGACGGGCGCGAAGGGCGGTCTGGTCATCATCTCCTGGCCCCAACAAGGCCGGGCCGCGTGGGTTGCGGCCGGCGGGTTGCCCGAGGGGGCCGCCGGGGGGCAGCATGCCACGAACCACGGGAGAGACGCCATGAAACGCCGCCACCTGCTCCAGGCCCTGCCACTGCTGCTGCCCGCGGGTGGCGCCCTCGCGCAGGGGGCGGAGGCCTGGCCCTCGCGCGCCGTGACCATCCTGGTGCCCTTCGCCCCGGGTTCCTCCTCCGACATCATCGCCCGTGCCATGGCGCAGTCCATGCAGGCGGCGACAGGCCGCGCCGTCACCGTGGAGAACCGGCCGGGTGCGACGGGCGAGGTCGGCGCGCGGCAGGTGATCCGCTCGGCACCCGACGGCTACACGCTGATGCATGCGCCGATCAGCACCTGGGCGATCAACGTCGCGCTGCGCCCCAACCTCGGCTACGACCCGCTGACGCAGCTCACCCGCATCATGCAGACGGTGCGCACGCCCAATGTGCTGGTGATCAACAGCGCCGCGCTGCCGGCGACGGACTTGGCCGGCGTGCTGGCCTGGCTGCGCGCGCCCGGGCGCAATGCCAGCTATTCGACCAGCGGCGCCGGCTCCTCCGACCATCTCACGATGGAGATGTTCCGCCAGGCCACGGGCACCGACATCACGCACATCCCCTTCCAGGGCGGCGCGCCGGCGACGACGGCGCTGCTGCAGGGGACGGTGCAGCTCTCCTTCCAGAATCTCGGCTCGATCATGCCGCAGATCGCGGAGGGGCGGGTGCGGCCCATCCTGATCACCTCTGAGGCGCGCAGCCCGCTGTTGCCGCAGGTGCCGACGGCGGTGGAACTCGGCCTGCCTGATTTCGTCGTCTATTCCTGGCAGGGCTTCGGCGGCCCGCCCGGCATGGCCGAGCCGCTGGTCCAGCGCGTGCATGCGGCGGCGGAGGCGGCGCTGCGCGCGCCCGCCGTGGCCGCGCGGCTTGGCGAACTCGGCTTCGAGATCGTCGCCAGCGCGCCGTCGCAATTCGCGGCCTTCCAGGCGGGCGAGATTGCGCGCTGGCAGCGCGTGGTGCGGGCCGGGCGCATCACGGTGGATTGAGGCACACGGATTGACGGGGACGGGCAGGGGCCTAGCCTTCCCTCACCAATGCTGAGGAATGCCATGACCCCGCCCGATCGCCTGCGCGCCCTTCTCGCCGAACCCGGCTTCGTCACCATGCCCGCCGTCTGGGATGGGCTGAGCGCCAAGCTCGCCGCGGTTGCCGGCTACAAGACGGCCTTCCTCTCCGGCTCCTGCGTGGCGGCGAGCCGGCTCGGTGGGCCGGATCTCGACCTCATCTCCTTCGCCGAGATGTTCGACAGCTTCCACATGGTGCATGGCGCCGCGCCCGGGACGCTGATCCTGGCCGATGGCGACCATGGCTATGGCAATCCGCTGAACGTGCAGCGCACCGTGCGCGCCTATGGCCGCGCGGGGGCCGCCGCGATCCTGATCGAGGACAAGATCACGCCGCGGCAGCTCACCTCCTCCGGCAAGCCCTGCCTGCCGCGCGAGGAGGCGCGGATGAAGATCCGCGCGGCGGTCCAGGCGGCGAAGGACAGCGGCATCCTGGTGCTGGCCCGCACCGATTGCCGGCCGACCCAGGGCATCGACGAGGCGGTGGCGCGCATCGAGATGTTCGTGGAGGAGGGGGCGGATATCCTCTTCCTTGACAGCCCGGCCGATGACGCGGAGTTCCGCCGCGCGGTGGCGGCGGCGCAGGGCCGGCCCTCCTTCGCCGTGCTCTCGCCGGGGCCCGGGCGCCGCATCCCGACGCGGCCCGAGGCGGAGGCGCTGGGGATCAAGATCGGCACCTATCCCACGGCCATGCTCTCGCCCGCCATCGCGGGCATGCAGGCGGGGCTCGCCGCGCTGGTCGCCGGCGGCGCGGAGAGCGACATGGCGCTGGCGCCGGCCGCGCTGCGCGAGACGCTCGGCTATCCGGACTACGACGTTCAGGGCAAGCCGTTCCTCGTCTAGCCCATGATCCTCGCCTTCCACCTCATCCTCCAGGCGCTGGTGATCGCCCGGATCCTGCTGCGCCCGCACCGGGATCCGGCGTCGCGCATCTCCTGGATGGTGGTGGTGCTGGTGCTGCCGGTGCTGGGCCTGCTCGGCTACCTGCTGCTGGGCGAGACCAATATCGGCCGCCGCCGGGTGGCCCGCATGCAGCGCGTGCTGGCGACGCTGCCCGAGCCCGCCAGCATGGGCACGCCGGCCGCCGTGCCGGACCGGCTGGAGGGCCTGTTCCGCGTCGGCCAGTCCATCAGCGGCTATCCCGCGGTCGGCGGCAACACCGCGCGCCTCTCAGGCGATTCGGATGCGACCATCGCCATGCTGGTGGCCGACATCGAGGCGGCGCGCGAGCACGTCCACCTGCTGTTCTACATCTGGCTGCCCGACAACAACGGGACCAAGGTGGCCGAGGCGCTGGCCCGCGCCGCGCGGCGCGGCGTCACCTGCCGCGTGCTGGTGGATGACGTCGGCTCGCGCGCGCTGATCAAGAGCCCGCTCTGGCAGATGCTGCGCGAGGCCGGCGTGCGCCAGGCGCGCGCCCTGCCGGTGGGGCTGCCGGTGCTCGGCGCGCTGCATGGCCGGCTGGACCTGCGGAACCACCGCAAGATCGTGGTGATCGACCACGCCATCACCTATTGCGGCAGCCAGAACTGCGCCGACGCCGCGTTCCTGGTGAAGGCGAAATTCGCCCCCTGGGTGGATGTGGTGATGCGCTTCGAGGGCCCGGTCGCCCGGCAGAACCAGCACCTCTTCGTGACCGACTGGATGGCCTGGGCGGAGGAGGATCTGAGCGAACTCCTCTGGGCGCCGATGCCTGAGGCGCGGCCGGGCGGCTTCACCGCGCAGGTCGTCGCCTCCGGCCCCACCCTCCGGCACTCGGCCATGCCCGAGATGTTCCAGAGCCTGATCTACGCGGCGCGGCGCGAGCTGGTGATCACCACGCCCTACTACGTGCCCGACCCCTCGCTGCAGGATGCGCTGCGCGCCGCCGGCAACCGGGGCGTGCGGACCACGATCGTCTTTCCCGCGCGCAACGACAATTGGGCCGTGGCCGCGACCTGCCGCAGCTACTACGCCGAATTGCTGGCCGCGGGCGTGCATATCCGCGAATACGAGGGCGGCCTCCTGCACAGCAAGACGCTGACCATGGATGGCGAGGTCACGCTGATCGGCTCGGCCAACATGGACCGCCGCAGCTTCGACCTGAACTACGAGAACAACATCCTGCTGCAGGATGAGGGCGCCACGGCGGCGCTGCGCGCGCAGCAGGCGGAATACCTGGCCCGCTCCCGCCCGGTGACGCTGGCCGAGGTGGAGGCCTGGCCGCTGCACCGCCAGCTCTGGAACAATTTCGCGGCGGTGCTGAGCCCCATCCTCTAGGGGCGCTCGCCGGTTGCGAGGCAGGCTGCGAGCGGGGCCCTGGCATGGGCCTTGCGGGGCAGCGGGCACCCTGAGTGGAGCCGCCCATGCCCTTCGATTCCGTCCCCGCCGCCACCGCCTCCGCCGAAACGCGGCCGCTCAGCGTGCTCTACGTCCTCTCCTCCTTCCCGGTGCTGTCCGAGACCTTCGTCAGCAACGAGATCCGCGCCATGCGCGCGCTCGGCCACAAGATCGTGCCGCTCACCATCCGCGACCATCACGGCCCCTGCCAGCCGGAGGACGAGGCGCTGAAGCCCGGCATCCAGCGGCTGGAGGAGCTGCCGCGCGTCACCGCCATGCTGCGCGCCGTGATGGGCCCCGCCCGGCTGCGCGCGGCGATGCGCTTCATCCGGACGCAGCAGGGCCTGCCGCGCCGCTCGCTGCTGCTCGCCGCAGCCCGGGTGGCGCTGGCCGCGCGGCGGCATGGCTGCACCCATGTCCACGCGCATTTCGCCCATGCGGCGACGGCCACCGCCATTGCCGGCGCGCGCCTGGCGGGCTGCACCGTCTCCTTCATCGGGCATGGCTTCGAGGTCTATGGCACGCCCGCCGACCTGCCGCTGAAGCTCGCCAGTGCCGACCTCGCCGTCGCCACCTGCTTCGACATGCGGGACGACATGCTCGCCATGGCGCCGGGGGCGCGCGTGGTGGTGGTGCCCTGCGGCATCGATCCCGCCCGCTTCCGCCCGCGCTCCGGCGCCTCCAATGGCCGGCTGCTCGCCATCGGCCGCCTCGCGCCGCAGAAGGGGTATGAGCTGCTGCTCGATGCCCTGGCCGCGCTGCCGCCCATGGCGCGCCCCTGCATCGACGCGGTGGGGGAGGGCGCGCTGCGCCCGGTGCTGGAAGCGAAGATCGAGGCGCTGGGCCTTTGGCCCTGGATGCGCCTGCTGGGCGCGCGCCCGAGCGGCTGGATCGCCGAGGAGGGGCCGCGCTACCAGGGTTTCGTCGCCCCCTACGTGATCTGCGCCGATGGCGACCGCGACACCGGCCCCATCGTGCTGAAGGAGGCGATGGCCATGGGCCTGCCTGTCCTCGCCTCGGCCCTGATGGGCATGAAGGAGACAGTGGCCGATGTCGGCGGAAGGCTGATCCTGCCGGGCGACCGCCGTGCCCTGACCGATGGCCTGGGCTGGATCGCCGGCCTCTCGGCGGCGGAGCGCGCTGCCATCGGCCGCGCCGGGCGCGCGCATATCGAGGCGGGGTTCAGCCTGGCATCCCAGGCGCGGCAGCTGGGCGCGCTCTTCGCCGGCCTGCAGGCCCGCCCCCATGCTTGAGCGCCGCACCGACATCCTGATCTGGGTCGCGGGCAAGCTCGACAAGCGCGGCTCCTTCGAGGACTACCTGCTGCGCCTGGGGCGCGGCCTGAAGACGGCCGGTCTCAGCACGCATCTCGTCGCCGGTCCGCCCTGGGATGCGGGGCTGCGGCGGGACCTCGCGGCGCTGGGCCTTGGCCTGACGGAACTGGGCGAAGGTGAGTTGCGCTCTGCCTGGCGCGCGGCCGGCATCCTGGCCCGCACGCGGCCGCGCCTCGTGCATTACCATTTCGGCTCGCCCAGCTCGAAGCTCGCCGCGCTGGCCGCGGTCTCGGGCGTGCCGCGCTTCGTCTTCACGGATCACGGCTCGCGCACGCAGGTCGAGGCGGGGGGCGCTGGTCTCGCCGCCGCCAAGCGCTGGATGCGGCGGGCGCGCGCCTCTCTCGTGGACCTCTATCTGCCCGTCTCGAACGAGGTGGCGGGGCATCTCCGGCAGGAGATCGGCCTGCCGCCCGCCCGGCTGCACCGGCTCATGAACGGCGTGGACCTCGCGCGCTACCGTCCCGCGGGTGCTGAGGAGCGCATGGCCCTGCGCCAGCGCCTGCTGGGGCTGGGCGGGGCGGAGCCCGTGCTGCTCTATGCCGGGCAGCTCACCGCCGAGAAGGGCGTGGAGGATCTGCTCGCCATCCAGCCCGCGCTGCTCCGCGCCTTTCCGGGCCTCACCATCGCCTGGGCCGGGGACGGCCCGCTGCGCGGCGCGGTGGAGGCCGCATCCGGCCAGGGCGTGCGCGTGCTGGGCCGTCGCGGCGACATGCCGGAACTGCTGCGCGCGGTGGATCTCGTCGTCGCGCCCTCGCGCTGGCGGGAGGCCTTCTCGCTCATCCTGGCCGAGGCCGCGGCCTCGGGCCTGCCCGCCATAGCCTCGCGCATCGGCGGCATCCCGGAGGTGGTGGCGAACCAGGTGACGGGCGAGCTGGTGCCGCCTGGCGAGCCGGCGGCGCTGCTCGCCTCGCTCTCGGGGCTGATCGAGCAGCCCGCGCGCCGCATCGCCATGGGGCAGGCGGCACGCCGCCGCGCCGAGGCGCTGTTCGACCTCGACGGCATGATCGCCGCCACCCTCCGCCACTATGCGGCACTGCTGCCGCTGCCCACCGCCTCGCTCACGCCCGCCCTGGAGTTCCGCTCATGACCGTCACCGAGATCACCGCCGCGCTGGAGCGCGACGGCATCGCGCCGCTGCCCCGGCTGATCGCACCCGAGGCGCTGGCCGGCCTGCAGGCGGCCTTCAGCGGCGCCCTGCGGCGGCCGAGCTTCAACACCTGGATCGGCTTCGAGCAGAACGAGAAATGGCGCCTGCTGGTCGAGAACCTGCTGGCGCTGCACCCGGCCTGCCTCGAGCTCGCGCTGCATCCGCTGGTGGCCGGCGCGGTGCGCGAATATGTCGGCCCCGAGGTGGCGCTGACCGAGGCGCGCGGCTGGCGCACCATCCGCACCACGCGCAACTTCCATGGCTGGCACGCCGATGCCTGGCACGCGCCCGAGGTGACGACGGCGCCGCGCGAGGTGAAGCTCGCGGTCTATCTGAGCGATGTGGAGAGCGGGCATTTCGCCTATCTCGCCGGCACGCACCGCCAACGCGGCGCCGCCCGCCACTGGGGCCCGGCGGATGTGGCGCCGCTGATGCACCGGGAGCGCGCGATGCGCGGCCCGGCCGGCACCGCCTTCCTCTTCGACACGGCGGGCGTGCATCGGCAGACCACGCCCTGCCTCTCGCCGCGCGACGTGATGTTCTTCAACTTCCATGACCCTGCCGTGCCGATCCAGGCCGAGGATGTGGCGCATGGCCGCTACCAGCCGCTGCTGCTGAACGCCGGCTACCTGCCGCCGCTGACCGCCGAGCAGGCGGCGATCCTGGGCTTTGGCCGTGCCCGCGCCCAGCCCGAAGCGGGCATGGTGGGCCGCCCCGCGCTGCGGCGCTATCCCTGGCTGCATGACGCCATGGCGGCGGGCCTGTGGGCGCGGCTCGAATGGCAGGAGGTGGCGCGCATGGCGCGGCAGGGCCGGCGCTTCGCCGCGCGCCGCCTGGCGCGGCTGATCCCCGGCGTGGCGCGCCCGAGCTCTGGCGCCGCGCGGCCCGCGAAGGAGGCTCACTCGTGAGCGCGCCCCGTCTTTCCGTCATCATCCCCACGCGCAACTGCCTGGCATGGCTGCCCCGCGCCATGGCGAGCGCGCTGGCCGTGCCGGTCGAGGGCATCGAGGTCATCATCGTGGATGATGGCTCGACCGACGGCACCGCGAATTTCCTGGCCCATGCCGCAGCCTCGGGCCTGCCCATCCGCGTGCTGCGCCGCACGGGCGGCGAGGGGGCTGCGGCGGCGCGCAATGCCGGCCTCGCCATCGCGCGGGCGCCCGTGGTGGGCTTCCTCGACGCCGATGACATCTGGCAGCCCGATCGCATCGCCGAACGGCTCGCCTGGCATGAGGCGCATCCCGAGACCGCGCTGAGCTTCGGCGAATACGAGACGCTCTATGCCGACAACCGCCGCGAGCCGCGGCTGATCGGCTACATGCCGCGCTTCGCCGCCGCCGTCACGCCGCTGGACGAGCCCTGGCGGGACGAGATCGGCTGGCTGGGCCCGGCCGGCGCCGGGCTGATCTATGGGGAGAATCCGGTCTGCACCTCGGTCGTCCTCGCCTCGCGCGCGGCGGTGGAGGCGGTGGGCGGCTTCGATGTCTCGCTCGGCCAGGCGGAGGACTGGGACCTCTGGATCCGCCTCGCGCTGCACGGCCCGGTCGCCTATGCGCCGCGCTCGCAGGGGCTGCACATGCATCGCGCCGACTCGCTGAGCAGCGAGGTGCGCGCGCGCTGCCTTGCCGTCGCGACGGTGCTGGACCGCTACGGCCCGGCGATCCGCGCGCGTGATGCGGGCGCCTTCCGCTGCAGCCGCGCCTTCGTGGCCGAGGCGCGCGCCGAGATGGCGGAGGCCGAGGGGCGGCGCCTCGCGCATCTGGCCTGGCAGGCCAAGGCGCTGCTCTGGCAGCCGAGCCGCCGCCGGGCGCGCTCGGCCGCACGCGCGTTGCTGCGGGGGCTGCGGCCGCGCATGCCGGCGCCGCTCATGGCACGGGCGGCGTGAAGATCCGATGCCGGATGATGGGTGACTTGGCGTCTGCCCTGTGTGACCCTGGCCCATCACCGGAGAACCTCGGATGCGGCTCGATCGCCGTGGCGTGCTCGCCACATCCCTTGCCCTGGGCGGAGCGGCCACCGCCGCGCCCGTCCCGGGCAAGATCGCCCTGGAGGAGCATGTCATCATCCCCTCCTTCCTCGACTACCTGAACAAGGCCATGCCGCCGGTCTCGGCGGAGGCGCGGGCCGTGCTGGTCCGCCGCATGCTGGATTTCGGCGAGGAGCGCCTGGCCGCCATGGATGGCGCGGGCGTGTCGCGGGCCATCCTCTCCATCTCGGGCCCCGGCGTGCAGGTGGAGCCCGACACGGCGCGGGCGACGCGCCTGGCGGCGGAGGCGAATGACGCGCTGGCGCGCGAGATCCAGCGCCGGCCGGACCGCTATGGCGGCTTCGCGCACCTCGCCATGCAGGACCCCGCTCAGGCCGCGCGTGAACTCGAACGCTGCGTGCGGGAGCTCAACTTCCAGGGCGCCATGATCAACCACCACACGCTGGGCGTCTACCTGGATGACCCGCGGAATGACGTGTTCTGGGAGCGGCTCCAGGCGCTGGAGGTGCCGCTCTACCTCCATCCGGATGACAGCTTCCGCATGCCGCATGTGCTCGAGGGCGTGCCCGAACTGCACAAGCCGACCTGGGAATGGACGACCGAGACCGCGACCCACGCGCTGCGCCTGATCGTCACCGGCGTCTTCGACCGATTCCCGCGCGCGCAGGTCATCCTCGGGCATATGGGCGAGACCTTGCCCTACATGCTCTGGCGGCTGGACAGCCGCTACGCCTTCACGCCGACGCGCCGTCCGATCCGGCGCAAGCCCTCGGACTATGTGCGCTCCAACATCTCGGTCACCACCTCGGGGCAATGCGATGACGTGCCGCTGACGGCGGCACTGGCGGCGCTCGGCGAGAGCCGCGTGATGTTTTCGATCGACTACCCTTATGAGGACTCCGCGACGGCCGCGCGCTTCATCGAGAAGGCCGCGATCGCGGAGGATGTGCGGGCCCGGGTGATGCACGGCAATGCGCGCGCGCTGCTGAAGCTGCGCAGCTGAGACCGCGCGGCTGACGGGCAGGGCGCGCCGCGCCGGGTGGCCCGCCAGCCGCCCCAGCTCGCCGGCGGCGGCGCGGCCGCGTCCGAGCGGGCCGCGAGGCGCCGCACCGGGCCGCCCCTGCGCTGCATGAACGAACCGCGCAGATCCTCCCCGGAGGGTCAGCCTCCGGAGGCCTGCCGTTCCGGTGCGGCGTGCGTTGGATCGTGGATGGCAGCACCCACGGCCTGCGGGATCGGCATCACATTGATGCCGCCCAGCCTGACGCCGCGCTCCCGCACCAGGGCCTTGGCGAAATGGCGGATCTCGCCCGCGGGCCCGCGCAGCAGCGCAACCTCGATGCAGTGATGGTGGTCGAGATGCAGATGCACGGTCGTCACGCCGAGATCGTGGTGCGCGTGTTGCGCTTCGGTGAGCCGGCGGCCCAGGTCGCGCTCATAATGGTCGTAGATGTAGGACACCGCGGCCACGCATGGCAGCATCGGGTCCTGCTCTCCCGCCGCATCGCGCAGCCCGGAACGGAGCAGGTCCCGCACCGCCTCCGAGCGGTTGCCGTAGCCGCGGCCCGCCATGAAGGCATCCAGCGCGGCGGCCGTTTCGTGATCGAGGCTGATGGTCAGGCGCTGCACCTTGCACTCCCGTCGCGATGGCGGCCTCTGCCCGGGGTCCGGGTGCCGATGATGTGTTATGACGAATATTGGCAATCTTCTTAACGACAGCTAGCCTCCAAGTCGTCCTAGCGGAGGATATCCCCCTGTTGTCGCGCCGTCTCTGCCTCGTCCTCGCAGCGGCCCTCGGATTGTCGGTGCCCCAGCCCGGCCCGGCGCGGGCGCAACCGATGGGAGGTGTCGCGGTGATCGCCGTGGCCGGCGACCCGGGGCATCTCAATCCGGCGATCTCGACCGCGGGGCCGCTGCATGCCGTGGCCGGCTCCTTGTTCAACGGCCTGGTGGCGCTGGACGAGGCGGGCAATCCGGAACCTGACCTCGCGGAATCCTGGGTGGTCGCGCCCGATGGGCTGAGCGTGACGTTCCGGCTGCGCGCCGGCGTCCGCTGGCATGATGGCAGGCCCTTCACTGCTGCCGATGTGAAGACCAGCTTCGAGCAGGTGCTGCTTCGCTTCCACGCCCGTGCCCGCGCCGGCCTGGCGCCCGCCATCGCGGGAATTGACGCGCCGGACCCGCTGACCGCGGTGTTTCGCTTGAACCGGCCGCACCCCGCCCTGCTGCGGCAGCTCGACGTCACCGAAGCGCCGGTGCTGCCCGCGCATCTGTTCGACGGCACGGACCCCAACACCAACCCGGCCAATCTGCGCCCCGTCGGCACCGGGCCCTTCCGCTTCGAGAGCTACCAGCGTGACAACCAGGTCGTGCTCCTGCGCAACCCGGACTACTTCAAGCCCGGGCTGCCGCGGCTGGATCGCGTCGTGTTCCGGATCATCCCGGACTCGAACACCCAGGTGAACGCGCTCCTGGCGGGCGAGGTGGACATGCTGGCCCGCGTGTCCGCGCCCGATGCCGCTCGGCTGCGCGGCCGCGGCGTGACGCTCGCGGAAACCCGCGCCGCCGCCGGCGGGTCCAATTGCGTCATGACGCTCGCCTTCAACCTCGACCGTTCGGCCACCGGCCAGGTCGCGCTGCGCGAGGCTTTCGCGCTGGGCCTCGATCGCCAGCGGATGCTGGAACTGGTGGCCTTCGGCCAAGGGCGCGTCGCGGAGGCGCCGATCGCCTCGGGCATCGCCTGGGCGCATGCGCCGCGCGCGCTGGCGGCGTGGCGGCCCGATCCGGCCGAGGCCAATCGGCGGCTGGATGCGGCGGGCCTCGCGCGCGGACCGGATGGCGTGCGCGCCACGCTCGATATCCTGCACTTTCCGGCTTTCGCCCGCTGGTCGGACATCCTGCGCCAACAGCTCGCACCGCTCGGCATCACCTTGCGGGTGCGGATGATGGACCCCGCCGCCTTCGCCCAGGCGGTGTTCACCCGGCGTGACTTCGACCTGGCGCTGGTCTCCTATTGCAACGGCACGGATCCGGAGATCGGCGTCCGGCGCATGGTCCATTCCTCGGCCGTCGGCAATGTCCCCTTCTCCAATGCGGCGGGCTACCGGAACGCGGAGGTGGACCGGCTGTTCGATGCGGCGGCCTCCGTGCAGGACGAGGCCGCCCGGGGCGCGGCGTATCGCGCGGCACAGGCGATCCTGGCGCGCGATCTGCCCTATTGGTGGCTGGTCGAGACCGACTTCACCGCCGCCTGGCGCGACCGCTTCGCCGATTTCGCGCCCTGGAGCGGCCAGGTGGCGGAACGCGCCTGGCGACGGCCGTAGCCGGCTTGGCCGGCTTCCTGCTCCGTCGGCTCGGCTTCGGGCTGCTCGCGCTCCTCGCCTCGGCGAGCCTTGCCTTTCTGCTCGCCTGGCACGCGCCGGGCGGGCCGGCGGTGGGGCTCGGCGGCGAATACGGCGCGCCGGGTTACCTGGAGGAAGTGGCCGCCCGCTACGGCCTCGACCGCCCGGGCGCCGAAGTCTGGTTCGGCTGGATGGTCCGGCTGGCGCAGGGTGATCTCGGCCAATCCTGGCGCGAGCAGGCGCCGGTCTCGATGCTGATCCTGGAGCGGCTTCCCCTGACGCTGAGCCTGACCTTCGCGGCGGCGGCGCTGGCCGCGCTGGCTGGCACGCTGATCGGCGTCGCGGCGTCGCAAAGCGATGGGCGCTGGCCCGTCGCAGCGCTCTCGGCGCTGCACGCCGTGCCGGGCTACATCGTGGCGCAGGCGCTGGTCCTGGTCTTCGCGCTGGGGCTTGGCCTGCTGCCGGTGCAGGGCATCGCCGATCCACGCGAGCCCGCCGGGGGCGGCCTGGCGCTGGTGGCCGAAAGGCTGCGGCACCTCGCCCTTCCGGTTCTGGCGCTGGCGCTGCATCAGCTCTGTTTCGTGAGCCTGCTGGTGCGTGCCGGTCTGATCGCGCAGATGCGCCAGCCCTATGTCGTCGCGGCCGAGGCGCGGGGCCGCTCGCGCGCCGGGGCGCGATGGCGGCATGCCCTGCCCAATGCGCTGCTGCCCGTCGCCACCCTGACCGCCATGCGGCTCGGCAGCCTCGTGGGCGGGGCTTTGGTGATCGAGGTGGCCTTCGCGCTGCCGGGCCTGGGGCGACTTGCGGTCTCGGCCGCCCTGGCGCGCGACCATCCGGTGGTGATCGGCACGGTGGTGACGGCCTGCCTCATCGCCTGGGTCGCGAACCTCGTGGCGGATGCCACGGCGCCGCTGCTCGACCCGAGGCTGCGGGCGCGATGAGCCGGCTTGTCGCGGGGGGAAGCCTCGCCTGTCTCTACCTGGCCTGCCTGATCCTGGCGCCCGGTGGGTCACTGACGACGCTCGAGGCACATGCGGCCTTGCTGTCGCCGCGCCTCGCGCATCCATTCGGCACCGATGATCTCGGGCGCGACATGCTGGCGGCGCTGCTCCAGGGCGGGCGCACCTCGCTGACCGTCGCGACGGTCGCGACCCTGCTGGCGCTGGCCATCGGGCTGGTGGTCGGGCTGGTCGCGGGGATCGGGCCGGCCCTGCTGGATGAGGCCCTGATGCGCGTGGCGGAGATCACCGCGAGCCTGCCGGCCCTGCTGCTGGCGGTGCTGCTGGCGGCGTTGTTCGGCGGGTCTGCCTGGAACCTCGCGCTGCTGCTGGGACTGACGCGCTGGCCCTTGGTCGCGCGGATCGTGCGCATGGAGGTGCGCAGCCTGCTGGGCCGGGAATTCCTCCGTGCCGCCTGGGCCCTTGGCGCCTCGCCCACACATGTCGCGCACAGGCATCTGGTGCCGCATCTGGCCGGGCCGCTCCTGGCGGCCGCGGGCATCGTGTTCGGCGGTGCGGTGGTGGCGGAAGCAGCGCTCGCCTTTGTCGGGCTGGGCGATCCGGCGGTGACGAGCTGGGGGCAGATGGTGGCTGCCGGCTTCGCCGTGATCGGCCTCGCCTGGTGGGTCTGGCTTTGGCCGGCCGCCATGCTGGTCCTGGTCAGTGGGCTGGTCGCCGCCATGGCCGACCTTGGGGACGAAGGCCGCTGAGCCATGCGAGCGCCCAGGGCAGGTTGGGATCCGCGCGCCGAACGAGGCCCCTCCAGGGCCGCTTGGGCAGTGCTGGTTCGCCCAGCTGGTGTGCGGCATGTCGCGTATCGCGTGGCGCCCATCCCAGCGCCGCAGGAGGCGCCAGCACCCTGGCCGTCACGGGGAGAGCGGTCGCGCTTGCGCCGCGATTCCCGCCGGGCGCCGCGTCACGCTCCGCCGGAGGCCGGCTCGGTGCCCGCCGAATGCCCCGCCACGGGCTTGTGCGGATGTGGCACCATGAGCTTCTTCGGGGCGATGAAAAGGTACATCGTCAGCACATAGGGCGCGGTGAAGGACGGCACGCCGGACGGTGCCACGATGATGTCGAGCGCGCCCTGGACGAACACCGTCACCACGGTCGCGAGCGCGGCGTAGAGCGCGACGCGCGGCGAGGGCCGCAGGAAGATCACGCCGACCGCCAATGCGGTGAGCACCGGGCTGAAGCCGTACAGCCCCTGCCGGACCAGGGCGGGGTCGGCGGCCATCGCGACGGAGACGATGATGGCGATGACCGACCCGGCCACCACAGCGATGCCGGCGGCGACCGAGGCAATGAAGATGCCGGCCAGGATGATCGCCCCACTGACCGCACTGCCAAGCAGATAGACCTGCCCGATATTGCGGAAGAAGATTTCGACCAGCTCGATCCCCTGCGGGATGACCATCGCGTGCTGCGTCGTGGCCGTCGGCAGGCGCGGCGAATCGCCGATCACGTCGAGCCCGCCGAAGGAATACGCGCCGGCGACCATCAGCCATCCGGTCAGGACGAAGGGGCCGGTCGAACCTGGCACGCCGAACACCCTGGTGACCGTGGCGCTGAAGGCCGCGGTGAAGACCGTGCTGGCCGCGGCGCCCACCACGACATAGACCCAGAGCTGCGGCGACGCGGCGATGAAGGTCGGCAGGGCCGCGCCGACGAGGATGCCGTTGAAGCCGTACAGCCCCTGTTCGATCGAACCCTCGTCGAGGTCCAGCACCTGCGCCGTCAGCGTCGCGACGACGATGCCGACCGCGGCCCCGATGGTCGTCGCCCAGACCCCGGAGACATAGGACGCGTAGGCCATGGCGACGAAGAAGATCGCCCCGGTCAGGGCGTTCTCCATGAAGAAGACCTGGCTGGTTCCGCGCAGGCAGACCGTCAGGAAATTGCTCTTCGTCTGCGTCATCGTGTCCTTGCCTCGCTGATCACCGCGAGGAGGATACTTCGGGCAGGCGCCTGACGCGCAATTCTTCGTGGGCGATGCGCCGGAAGCAACGGACCTCCTGGCGCATTTCGCAGAATTCGCTCCGGACGGCGCGCAGCATCAGGCCCGCCGCATTGGGCGGGCGGGACACGCCGGAGACCGCGCGAGGAACCCGTGGCGGAATTCGGCTCACTGCGCTGTCTTCTGTGGAAGGCTGGCTCCGGCGGCGGTGGCGCGTGGGGTCGTGATGCACTTGGCCCTATGCGGGCTTGGGGTGCTGAAGAAGCCGCCGATCGAAGCACGCTCAATCGGGCAGGGCGGCCCGGACGTGGGGGGTGTCCCGCAACCCCTTGTGGACGCGTTTGTGAATCATCCAGCTTGGTTGCGGAAAAATCGCAATATAAATAATACTTTGACATGTGATCATGGCGAATGAGCTGTCCGCCAAGGTGGGATCCCGGCCTGTCTCTCGCTGTCGCAAGGGTGGCCTATTTCCTGTGATGGATCGGTGATTTCACCGTCCTGTTGCAGGGTGTTGCGCCGGCGCCTGCCTCGCGTTCGGGCCTCCACTCGCGTTCACGCCCCGGGGGCACGCGGCACGGTGCAGGCGAGGGCGGTGTCACCGCGGGCGCGCAGCGGATCTCGGTGCCAGTAACCCGTCCCTCGACTCGTCGCTGGCACAACCGCCATGGACATGCGAAAGTGAGTGCCGGTGGAATACGAACCGGCCGGTGCTTACCGTCTTTCCGGTGTACACCGGCTTTCAGCCGACCTTCCCCGCTGGATCAATACCACGATGTCTTCCATGCTCTATGTCAGCAACGCTGCGGTGGTCGCTTCGGAGCAGTTTGATGGCGAACTCGTTGTCATCCAGTTCGATACAGGCAGGTATTTCAGCCTCAGCGGGATGGCCATGCCGGCGTGGCAGCTCCTGCAGTCGCCGGTCACGCGCGATGCGATGCTCTTCGCTCTGTCCCAGGCGGCCGGCGATACCGCGCCCGAACCTGCCGAACTGGCGTCGCAGCTCGATGCGCTGATTGAACAGCTCGTCGCCGAAGCCCTGCTCATCGAAGCCGAGGCACCCGGCATCGCCGCGGTCATCGAGCCCTTCAACTACGCCGCTCCCCGCGTGGATATCTACTCTGACCTCGCTGACCTCGTATCGCTCGACCCGATCCATGATGTGGACGCGATGATGGGCTGGCCACGCACGGGCGCGGCGTGAACAGCACGGTCTTGCCGACCAGCGTCGCGGATCTGGTGCCCGCCCATCGCCTCGACGAATTCATTGCGGCGACCCCACCCCGCCTGTTCGGGATCGGCCCGGTCTCCATCGCCCTGCATGCCTCCGATGCCCGCCTGGCCGCGTTGCTCGGCGCAGCACTCGCGCATGCGGCCTGCGACACGCCGCGGCCCTGCCATCTGCGCGTCGCTGCGATTGACACCGGGGCGATCGGCTGGCCACGACCGCCCGGGGTCCCGGGCACGGAACATCTTCGCCCGCCGATGGACGAGGTAAATCTGCGTGCCGGCAGGCTCATCCAGGCGATCCACCAGGCAGGATCCTGTACCTGGGAGAGCTATGACGCGGGCACCCGGACGGGCCTGCTGCTGACCGCCGATGCCGCATTGGTCGCCCCCTGGGAATGGGCATCGCCGCTCAAGCGGCACATCGCCTGGGCCACGCGCGAGGAGCCCTTCGGGCTGCTGCACGGTGCGGTGATCGGAGATGCGGCCGGTGGGGTCATGCTGGCCGGCGGATCGGGGGTGGGAAAATCCACCACGGCGGCGGCCGCGCTGCAGGCGGGGCTGTCGAGCGCCGGCGATGACCTCACGCTGCTTTCCCTCGACGCGGATAGCGGGGTTGTGGCCCATGCCGCCTTTGACGCGGTGAAGTTGAGCGACGCCACCTTGCGCCTCATCGGCGCCGCGCCACCGCCCGGCGGCGTGGCGAGTGGCGCGGGCATCGCGAAGCACATCCTGCCGCTCAGCACGCTCGGCGCGGGTCGGCTCGCGCCGCGCGTGCCCCTTCGCGCGATCCTGCTGCCGCGCCTGGCCGGCGGCCCGCGGAGTGCGATCCGCCCGGCCGTGATGGCGGCGGCGCTGCGTGCCCTCGGCCCGGTGTCGGGCTTCGTCATGCGGGTGACGCCGGAATCCAGTTTTGCCCTGGCCGCCCGCATGGTGCGGGATCTGCCCTGTTTCGCGCTCGACATCGGCGAGGATCCGGCGGAAGCCGCGCGCTGCATCGCCGCCTTCCTGGAAGCCCGGCGACCATGAGCCGCCCGCGCATCTCCGCCATCGTCACGGCGCTGAACTTTGAACGCTTCATCGCCGACGGGATCCGCTCGATCCAGGCGCAGAATGTGCCGATCGAGGAGATTCTGGTGGTGGACAGCCGCTCCGAGGACGGCACCGCGCGGATCATCGCGGCGATGGCCGCCGCTGATCCCCGCATTCGCCTGCTCGAAGCCGAACGGCACAGCCCAGCGCGGTCACGCAATGTCGGCCTCGCCGCCGCAACTGGTGATGTGATCGCCATGCTGGATGGCGATGACACCTGGCCGCGCGGCAAGCTCGCCGCCCAGCTCGCGCTGCTCTCGGAGCCAGGGGTCGCCGTGGTGTCGGGGCTGACCGGCTTTTGCGACGCGATTGACCCCACAACGCAGGCGCCGCCGCCGGGAGCACGGGTGGAGACGGTCGCCGCGGTGAATGTCGGCGCCTGCCTCTATCGCGCCACGGTCTTCGCATCGCTCGGCCCCTTCGACGAAGGCTATCGCTATGCGGATGACTGGGATCTCATGCTGCGCCTGCGCGATGCCGGCCTGCGCGACATCAAGCTGCCCGAGGTCATGCTGTGGCACCGCCGCTACCCCGGATCGCTGCTGACGACGCCCGACCCCCACCGCAAGCAGGAGCTGGCGGTCGCGGTCGGGCGCTCGCTCGCGCGGCGCCGTGCGAGCCGGCTGGCATGACGCGGATCTCGGTTGTCATCCCGGCCTGGCAGGCCGCCGGCACCATTGCCGAGACGCTGGCCAGCGTCGCCGCCCAGACGCGTCCCGCCGACGAGGTCATCATCGTGGATGATGGATCCACCGACGGCACGGCCGAGGTGGCGCGGGCGGCGCTACCCTCCGCGCGCATCATCCGGCATGCCCATGGCGGTGCTGCGGCGGCGCTCAATGCCGGGTTTGCCGCGGCGGAGGGCGATCTTCTGGCCCCGCTGGATGCTGACGATCTCTGGCTTCCGGGCAAGCTCGCGGCGCAGGAGGCAGCGCTCATGCGCGCGCCGCCTCTGGCCGGCGTGGGCGGGCTCATGGAGACTTTTTTCTGCGCCAGCATGCCCCCGCAGGCCCGCGCCGCAGTGCGCCTGCCGGTGGGACCTTCGCCCTGGCTGCTCTCCGGCGCCCTCCTGCTGCGACGCGCTGCCTATGACGCGATCGGCCCACATGACGAGGCGTTGCGCGCCGGCCAGTCCATTGACTGGATGCACCGGGCCCGGCTGGCAGGGCTTGCCTTCGAGGTGCTGCCGGAGGTCGTGTTGCGCCGGCGGATCCGCCAGGGCTCGCTTTCCTCGCGTGCCGGCGGCGCCGACGCAGCCTTCCTCGCCATGGCCCGTCGCGCCATTGAACGGCGGCGTGCTGCCGCCCCGCCGCCGAAGGAGGAGCCCTGATGGAGCTCGTCGCGCAGCACTATTGGCCGGACCGGGCCGATACATTGCTGCTCATGACGGCGCTGCACCCGGATGAGGAGCGCGCGCGAACGGCTTGGCGTGCCTGGGAGGAGATGCAGCGCTTCGAGACGGCGAACTGGGCAAAGCTTCGCATCTTTCCTGTGGTCGCACGCCGCCTGCCGCAACTTGGCCTCGACAGTGAGTTGCTGCCGAGGCTGGCCGGCGTGCGCCGCTTCCTCTGGACCAAGACGCGTCTCCTGCACCGCACCGTGGCGCCCCTGCTGGAGGGCCTGCGCGCGGCTGGCATCACGCCGATGCTGACCAAGGGCGCAGCACGCGTCGCGCTTGATCCGGCGGCGGCGGCCGAGCGCTACAGCCATGACGTTGACGTCCTGGTCCCCACCGCTGCCTGGGAGGCGGCGGTGGATGTGATGTACGCGCATGGCATGGAAGCCGCCCAGAAACTCACGCGGGAACAGGTGCTGCAAATCCGTCACCGCTTCCACGGGATAGGCTTCGGCAAAGCCGAGGCGCAGCTCGATCTCCACTTCTTCGCGCTCAAGCGCAACCGCTGCGAGGGCGATGATGACGGTTTGTGGGCGCGCGCCCAGGCTGGAAGCTTCGTCGGCGTGCCGGTGCTGGCACCGAGCGCCGAGGACCGGCTCGTGATGGCGCTCGCGCATGGGCTGCTGGTCAGCCCCGGGCGGGTGACGGATTGGGTGTTTGACGCGGTCGCAGCGCTCTCCGTTTCTGGCTTCGACTGGAAGCACGTGCAGCGGGAGTTGATCCGGCGCGGGCTCTCCGCCTTCGGCATGGTCGGGCTCCGCTTCCTGCGTGAGCGCCTGGCCCAGCCGGTGCCCACGGCACTCATCGCGGCGCTGCGGGCGGATACCTCCCAGGTCTTCGCCGAGGAGTTCAACTGCCTGCACGAGACATATTGGGCCCGCACGGAACGCGAGCACGCCCTGCTGACCCTTGCCGATTACGAGCGTGCGCGCCGCGCGGCCATGGCCTTGCCGGCGGGCGCGCCGCAGGGCAGGCGCGGCACGCCCTGGGCCGATGCGGCCCTCGACCCTCCAACGCGCGCCCGGGCGGGCGACGCGGTGATCCCGGTGCCACCCTGGATCAGCCGGGGAGATCGGCCGAAGCTCGACCTCACGGTCCAGTTGCCGCAGCCGCAGAAAGGGCAGCGTCTGATGCTGGAATTGACGTGCTTTGCCGCGCACCAGACCAGCCTGCAGCAGCGCTTCGTCGCGGTCGCCGAGGGCCGCGCCGCCTTGCGCTTCGTCCTGCCTGCCGACTTCATGGCGATGCGCCGGCCGGACCGGCTCGCATTGCGGGCATGGGGCGTGGATGCGACCAGCGGCGCAACGCGCGTGCCCGTTCTCGCGGCCCGCCACCGATGGCGCTCTTCGTGATTCGGGCCGGGTGTCTGCACCTGGCAGCGCGCATCGGGCTTGCGCGGCCCATGCCGCTTCCGTGATGGCGGGTCCCGTGCTGCCCCACCACACCACCATCCTGCACGCTGCCGCTGCCGCGCGTGCCTGGCTGCCTGGCGCATCGCGAGGACGGCACGCTGCTGGTCGCGATCGCGGAGGGTGTGGGTCGCTTGGACCCTGCCTCCGGCGCGCTCTCCGCAGCGCTGCCATTCGAGACGGATCGCCCAGGCCATCGCAGCAATGACGGCAAGGCCGGCCCCGACGCCGCCCCGCCCGTGGCCGAGGCAGTTGCGAGGGAGACAGCCGCGGCGATTGCCTCCAGGGACGCGGCTGACATCGCTGACGCGATCGCGGCCAGAACCTTTGCCGCAGCCTCGGAGCGGGGCGTTGAACCTTCAAGTGATGGTAACGATGTCAAGAGCGCAGCCGTGGGAGGGGAATGCGAAGCCAAGCCCAGACTGAAGCCGCGGTGCTCCTTCCCATGGAGGTGATCCGCAATTTCGCGGATCGAGCGCCCATGGACCTCGATGCGATGGCCCGCGCCCTCGGTGTGGAGGTGCGGCGCGGCCAAAACCTGGCTGCGAATGTCTCAGGGAAGATCGAACGGCGCGGGGCTGGCTTCGTGGCGACGATCAATGCTGCCCACTCGGCCAAGCGCCAGCGCTCCACCCTGGCGCACGAGCTGGCCCATCGCATTTTTCACAGCGACCTGATCGGTGATGGCATCTCCGATGATGGGCTGTATCGAAGCAGCGTATCCGACGACAT
The DNA here is from genome assembly GCF_033547095.1 of Sediminicoccus rosea. Taxonomy (NCBI): domain Bacteria; kingdom Pseudomonadati; phylum Pseudomonadota; class Alphaproteobacteria; order Acetobacterales; family Roseomonadaceae; genus Sediminicoccus; species Sediminicoccus rosea. The sequence continues at coordinate 2,633,871 of NZ_CP137852.1, forward strand.
TGAGCGCCAGGCAAATGCCTTCGCTGCCGGGCGGCTTGTGCCCGCGCGGTTGGTCCGGAAGCTCTACCGTGAGGGGATGAAGGACACGCCGAGCATCGCGGAGCGATTCGATGTCTCCGACGATGCGGCCAGGGTGCGGCTGCGCGAGCTTTTTGGGTAGGGCCGGAAGGCGCCCCGCTTCACCGGGCGTTGGGAGGGCGTCAGCCGCGGATGAAGGGGCGAATCGGGCTGTCTCCGGACCGGCTCGGCTACGCCCCCATTCGGCAACCCGCACCAGTGCCTTCATCGGCATGGCAGCCTACTCTAAGCCGCAGCTCGAGGTGGCCGGCTGCGAGGCACCATCCACTGCGCTCGGCAGGGGAGGGCGCTTCGCCATTCAGATGTGCGCCTATCCGCCTGAGCCGGCCAAGCCGTAGCCGCATCTGTAGGCTGGAAGCCGCACCGCCCGGAACGCTAGGTTTTCTGTGGATGAGTGGCTCCGGCGGTAGGATTCGAACCTACGACCAACGGATTAACAGTCCGCTGCGCTACCGCTGCGCCACGCCGGATCACCATGGGCGGGGGAACTAGCAGGGGTGGCGCGGGAGCGCAACCGCCCCTCAGCCCTCTTCTCGCACAAGACGGATCTCCACCTCGCGCTCCACGAAATCCCATTCGCGCTGGGCGCGCAGCCGCGCCAGCATCTCGTCGAACGCGGCCTCGTGCGTGGGCGCGAATTCGAACCAGGTGAGGAAATCGAAGGGCTCGCCCAGTTCGCGGCTGTGGTGCAGCCGGCGGGCCACGGCGGGCAGGTAGTCCATGCCGATGGCGATGTGGCGAGATTCGGCCTCCAGGATGGCGCGGCGCTCATCCTGTGCCAGCGACCACCAGGCCTCGCTCTTGCGGATCGGGATGAGGGCAGCGTGCCGCGCCTCGGGCCGGGCAAGGCCCTGCTGGCGCGCGGCGAGCGAATCGGCCTCGGCGCGCTCCGTGTAGCGCTGGTTCCCGGTGCTGCCCGCCAGCGTCCAGGCGATGGCGCCGCCGGGTGCGCCCGCCATGCCCTCCTGGACGGCGATGCGGTCCACGGCGGGCAGGGCCGCGCCCGCCAGCGCCCGCATCCGCGTCACGCGCCAGGGGCCCGCGGCGCCGCCGTGGAAACGGACCATCAGGGGAGGGGGCATGGCAGGCTCCGGCACGGCTTGCCGCTCACCATGCAAGAAACACGGTGCAAGAACCACGCGCATATCGGGGAAAGAGCTTGGAGGTCCGAGGCGGAATTGAACCGCCGTAGCAGGTTTTGCAGACCTGTGCCTGACCACTCGGCCATCGGACCCCAAGGCCCCGCTGTATCGGCCCGCTTGGCCGCCGGGTCAAGGCGGGGATGCGCCCCCCGGCAAGCTTTCCGCGGCCCGCCGCCCGGCCTATAACCTCCGCATTGGCCGGCCAGGAGACCCGAATGCTCGCTTTGGATGTGGATTTCGCCCGGGCACGCCGCTTCATGCGCGATGGGCAGCTGACGCCCAATGGCGTGACCGACCCCCTGCTGCTCCAGGCGATGGACGAGATCCCGCGCGAGAATTTCGTGCCCGAGGCGCTGCGCGAGCGCGCCTATGCCGATGCGCCGGTGCCGCTCGGCCAGGGCCGGGCCATGCTCGCGCCCATGGTGCTGGCCCGCCTTCTCCAGATGGCGCTGCCCCAGCCGGGCGAGCGCGCGCTCGTGCTTGCCGCCGGCACCGGATATGGCGCTGCGGTGCTCGCGCGCATGGGCCTCCAGGTCACGGCGATCGAGAGCGACCCGGCGCTGGCCACCGCCGCGCGCCATGCGCTGGACTTTTCCCTGACCGAGAATCGGCCCGTGGTGCAGCAGGGCGATCCGCGCCTGGGCGCCCCCTCGGGCGCGCCCTTCCGGCTCATCCTGATCGAAGGGATGGTGGAGGAGGTTCCCGGCGGGCTCTTCTCCCAGCTGGGCGAGGGCGGGCGCCTCGTCACCGTGCGGCATGAGGCCGGGCCGGTCGGCCGTGGCATCCTGCTGCGCCGGGCCGGGGGCGCCGTCAGCGAGATCGCCGGCCTCGATGCCGCCGCGCCGCTGCTGGCCGAATTCGCGCCCGCACCCGGTTTCGTGCTGTGAGAGGTTTCAATTTGTGACCGGAGGGCCCCGAAGGGCGCGCAGCCCTTGGCGCGACGCGGCCGGGACGGGCTATACTCCGCGGGAAGCTTGAAGGGGACATGGACGGATGCATCTGGGCATGAAGGCGACACTCCTCGCGGCGGCCGCGGTCATCGGCACCGCGTTCACCGGTGGCACGTCGGGCGGCGCGCAGGCCCAGACCCTGCAGGAAGCCCTGGCCGTGGCCTACAGCAACAACCCGACGCTGCTGGCCGCCCGCGCCCAGCTGCGCGGCGTGGATGAAGGCGTGCCCCAGGCGCTGGCCGGCTGGCGCCCCACCGTGGTGATGGCGGGCAGCTACGGCGCGGCCGATGTCCGCACCCGCAGCCAGGTGCAGCAGTTCCGGGCCGATGGCAGCTTCTTCTTCCGCGATCCGGCCTTCCCGCAATCCACCACCATCCGCCAGGAGCGTTCGCCGGCGACTGCGACGGTCACGCTGACCCAGCCGATCTACCGCGGCGGCCGTACCACGGCGCAGACCCGTCAGGCCGAGAACCTCGTCCTCGCGCAGCGCGCGCGGCTGATTGCGGCCGAGCAGCAGGTGCTGGGCGATGCCGTCTCCGCCTATATCTCCGTCATCCAGAATGGCGAGCTGCTGCGGCTGAACATCAACAATGAGCAGGTGCTGGCGCGCCAGTTGCAAGCGACGAACGAGCGCTTCCGCGTGGGCGAGATCACCCGCACCGACGTGGCACAGGCCGAAAGCCGCCTCGCCGGCGCGCGCACCGCCCGCGTCCAGGCCGAGGGCAACCTGCAGATCGCGCGCTCCGTCTATGAGCGCGTGATCGGCGAGGCGCCGCGCCGCCTGACCAACCCGCAGCCGCTCCAGCTGCCGGTCCGCAGCCAGGCCGAGGCGCAGTCCATGGCGGTGGCGAGCAACCCGACCGTGGTGGCCGCGCTCTTCAACGCCGCCGCCGCGCGCGACAACATCGACGTGCAGGCCTCGGCGCTGATGCCGCAGCTCTCGGGCAACGCCCAGGCCTTCCGGAACGACAATGCGACGCTGCCGCACACCCGCCAGAATGGCGGGCAGGTGACGCTGAACCTCTCGGCGCCGATCTACCAGGGCGGCGCCGAATACTCCTCCGTGCGTCAGGCGCGGCAGGTGGCGCAGCAGAACCTGGCCCAGGTGGACGAGGCGCGCCGCTCGGCCGCCGAGGCCGCCGCCCGCGCCTGGGAGACGCTGACCAGCGCCCGCGCGGCCGTGACCAGCGTGCGCGTGCAGATCCGCGCGCAGGAAATCGCGCTGGATGGCGTGCAGCGCGAGGCCATCGTCGGCAGCCGCACCACGCTGGACGTGCTGAACGCCGAGCAGGAGCTGCTGAACGCGCGCACCAGCCTGGTGAACGCGCTGGCGCAGGTGGTCACCGGCTCCTATGCCTTGGCCGGCTCGGTCGGGCGGCTTACCGCGCAGGATCTCGGCCTCAATGTCGAGCTCTACGACATGACGGCCTATTATCAGGCGGTGCGGAACCGCTGGGCCGGGCTTGGCGACTATTCCAACGTCTCGGCGCGTCGCTGAGCCATGTCGGGCCAGACCCCGCCCGGCGGTGCCGATCCCTCGATGGATGACATCCTGGCATCCATCCGCAAGATCCTGAACGAGGAGGAGCCGCCCCAGCCGCCGGCCCCCCCGGCCGCCGAGGCGATCCAGCTCACGCCCGAGATGATGGTGGCGCCGCCCGAGAAGCTGGCCGGCCCCGCCGCCGCCCCGCCCGCCCCGAGGCCCGAGCCGGAGCCGCTGCCCGAGCCCGAGCCGCCGCCCGCCCCAGCGCCGCCGCCGCCGCCCCCTCCGGCGCCCGCCGCGCCGCCTCCTCTCACGCCCACGCGGGTGCCCACGAACATCATGCAGCCTCTCCAGCCCGCCCCGCAGCCTGCGGCCGCGCCCGCGCCGGCCAACCTGCTCGACCCCATGGCCGCTGCCGCGGCGGCGGCCGCGCTCGGCCAGTTGAGCCGCGCCGTCTCCCAGGAGCGCACCGCGAGCGTGAGCCGCGGCGGCCCCACCATCGAGGATGTGGTGCGCGAGGAGCTGCGCCCGCTGCTCAAGGCCTGGCTCGATGCGCACCTGCCCGCGACGGTGGAGCGCCTGGTCCGCGCCGAGATCGAGCGGGTGATGGCCCGCCAGGGCTGAGGCCGGCCCCCCGCGCGGGGGGCTGATCCGCGCCGCCAGGGCTTGACGCGCCGCGCCGCGCGTTGGACCAGTCGCGCATGCTCGACAAGGCCTTCGACCCCGCCTCCCTGGAAGCCCGGCTCTATGCCGCTTCCGAAGCTTCCGGCGCGTTCAGCGCGGATCCGGCGCGCAATGCCGCGCCCTTCACCATCGTCATCCCTCCGCCCAACGTCACGGGCAGCCTGCATATCGGCCACGCGCTGAACAACACGTTGCAGGACGTGCTGGTGCGCTACCGCCGCATGCAGGGGCGCGACGCGCTCTGGATGCCTGGGACCGACCATGCCGGCATCGCGACGCAGATGGTGGTGGAACGCCTGATCGGCACCGAGGGCCTGACCCGCAAGGGGCTGGGGCGCGAGGCCTTCCTGCAGCGCATCTGGAACTGGAAGGCCGAGAGCGGCGGCACCATCACCCGCCAGCTCCGTCGCCTGGGCGCCAGCCTCGACTGGCCGCGCGAGCGCTTCACCATGGATGAGGGCCTCTCCAAGGCCGTCATCGAGGTCTTCGTCCGCCTGCACCAGGAAGGCCTGATCTACCGCGACACGCGCCTGGTGAACTGGGACCCGGTGTTCCAGACCGCCATCTCCGACCTGGAGGTCGAGAGCCGCGAGGTGAAGGGGAATATCTGGACGCTGCGCTATCCGGTGGAGGGCCAGCCGGGCCGCTTCATCGAGGTCGCGACCACGCGGCCCGAGACCATGCTGGGCGACACCGCGATCGCCGTGCATCCGGAGGATGCGCGGTTCAAGGATTTGGTGGGATGCCGCGCCATCCTGCCGCTGACCGGCCGTCTGATCCCCATCGTCGCCGATGATTACAGCGACCCCGAGAAGGGCACGGGCGCGGTGAAGATCACCCCCGCGCATGACTTCAACGATTACGGTGTGGGCCGCCGGCATGACCTGCCGATGCCCTCCGTGCTCGATGCCGAGGCGCGGATCTGGCTGGACGAGATCGCGGCCGATCTCCGCGCCGTGGACGGCATCGCCGATCCGGACTTCGTGCGTGGCCTGGCCGGGCAGGATCGCTTCGTGGCGCGCAAGGCCATCCTGGCCGAGCTGGAGCGCCTGGAATTGCTGGTGAAGGCCGAGGCCCACACCAACATGGTCCCGCATGGCGACCGCTCAGGCGTGCCGATCGAGCCGCGCCTGACCCTGCAATGGTATTGCGACGCGGCGACGCTGGCGAAGCCCGCCATCGAGGCGGTCGAGACCGGCAAGACCGAATTCGTGCCCAAGCAGTGGGAGAACACTTTCTTCGCCTGGATGCGCGACATCCAGCCCTGGTGCATCTCGCGCCAGCTCTGGTGGGGGCATCGCATCCCCGCCTGGTATGGCCCCGAGGGCAGCGTCTTCGTGGCGCGCGACGAGGCGGCGGCGCAGCAGGCCGCGCGGGCGCAATTCGGCCGCGAGGTGGAACTGACGCGCGACGAGGATGTGCTGGACACCTGGTTCAGCTCGGCGCTGTGGCCGTTCTCCACCCTGGGCTGGCCGGACAGCACGGCGGAGCTGAAGAAGCACTACCCGACGGACGTGCTGGTGACGGGCTTCGACATCATCTTCTTCTGGGTCGCCCGGATGATGATGATGGGCATCCATTTCATGGGCGAGGTTCCCTTCAAGCACGTGGTCATCCATGGCCTTGTGCGCGACGAGAAGGGGGCGAAGATGAGCAAGTCGAAGGGCAATGTCCTCGACCCGCTCGAACTGATCGACGCGCATGGCGCGGATGCGGTGCGCTTCACCCTGTGCGCGCTGGCCTCGCCGGGGCGGGACATCAAGCTCTCCAAGCAGCGGATGGAAGGCTACCGCGCCTTCGCCACCAAGCTGTGGAACGCGGCGCGCTTCTGCGAGATGAACGGCATCGCGGCGCAGCCAGGCTGGGACCCGGCGACCGCGGCCACGCCGCTCGCGCGCTGGATCCTGGATGGCGCGAACCAGGCCGCTGCCGAGGCGGGGGCAGCGCTGGACGCCTTCCGCTTCGACGACTACGCGGCGGCGCTCTACCGCTTCACCTGGAACAGCTTCTGCGACTGGTTCCTGGAATTCGCCAAGCCCGTGCTGAACGGGCCCGATGGTGCCGAAAAAGATGAGGTGAAGGGCGCGGCCCAGCACGTGCTGGGCGTGATCCTGCGCCTGCTGCACCCCGTCATGCCCTTCGTGACGGAGGAGCTCTGGACGCAGCTCGGCTATGGCGGGGAGGCGAGCCTGATCACCGCGCCCTGGCCCGTGGCGAGCCCGGTGCAGGGGGCGGAGGCGGCGCGGGCGGAGCTGGATGGCATCGTCCGCCTGATTTCCGAGGTGCGCGCCGTGCGCTCCGAGGTGAATGTGCCGCCCTCGATCAAGACCAAGCTCCTGGTGCAGGGCGCCGCGCCCGAGACCATGGCGCGGGCCGGCCGCTGGCTGGAGGCGATCCAGCGCCTCGCGCGCGTCACCGAGATCGAGACGCTGGAGGGCGCGCCACCAAAGGGTGTGGCCCAGGCCGTGATCGGCGAGGCGACGCTGATGCTGCCGCTGGCCGATGTCATTGACCTCGGCGCCGAGCGCACGCGGCTGGAGAAGGCCCGCACGGCTGCCGCGGCCGAGATCGGCAAGATCGAGAAGAAATTCGCCAATGCCGAGTTCATGGCCAAGGCGAAGGAAGAGGTGATCGAGGAGAACCGCGAGCGCCTCGAGAATTTCACGGCCGAGATCGCCCGTCTGGACGCGGCGCTGGCCCGCATCGCAAACTGAGTTGAGACACCGAGGAACACGCCAATGACCAAGTGGGACAAGACCAAGCTGCCGAGCCGCCATGTGACGGTCGGCCCCGAGCGCGCGCCGCATCGCAGCTATTATTTCGCGATGGGCATGACGCGTGAGGAGATCGAGAGCCCGCTGGTCGGCGTGGCCTCCTGCTGGAACGAGGCGGCACCCTGCAACATCGCCCTCTCGCGCCAGGCGCAGGCAGCGAAGCGCGGCGTGGCGGCGGCCGGCGGCGCGCCGCGCGAGTTCACGACCATCACGGTGACCGACGGCATCGCCATGGGCCACCAGGGCATGAAGTCCTCGCTGGTCAGCCGCGAGGTGATCGCCGATTCCGTCGAGCTCACCATGCGCGGCCATTGCTATGACGCGCTGGTGGGTGTCGCCGGCTGCGACAAGACGCTGCCGGGCATGATGATGGTGATGTGCCGCCTGAACGTCCCCAGCGTCTTCCTCTATGGTGGCTCCATCATGCCGGGCCGCCATCGCGGCCGCGACGTGACCGTGCTCGACGTCTTCGAGGCGGTCGGCCAGCACGCGGCCGGCAACATGTCCGACGAGGAGCTGAAGGAGCTGGAGGAGCATGCCTGCCCGGGGGCTGGCGCCTGCGGCGGCCAGTTCACCGCCAACACCATGGCCTGCATCTCCGAGGTGATCGGCCTCGCGCTGCCCTATTCGGCGGGCGCCCCCGCGCCCGACACCGAGCGCGACGAATACGCCTACAAGTCCGGCTTCGCGGTGGTGGACCTGATCCGCAAGCAGCTCCGCCCGCGCGACATCGTGACGCGCAAGGCGCTCGAGAACGCGGCGCGCATCGTGGGTGCGACCGGCGGCTCGACCAATGCGGCGCTGCACCTGCCCGCCATCGCCAATGAGTGCGGCATCGACTTCCCGCTGGAGGAAGTGGCCCGGCTGATGCGCGACACGCCGCACATCGCCGACCTCAAGCCCGGCGGCAAGTATGTGGCGCTGGACGTGCACAACATCGGCGGCATCCCGGTCATCATCAAGGCGCTGCTGGAAGGCGGCCTGCTGCATGGCGACTGCATGACCGTCACCGGCAAGACGCTCGCCGAGAACCACAAGGACGTGGTCTTCCCGAAGGACCAGGACGTGGTGCGCCCCGTCTCCAACCCGATCAGCAAGATCGGCGGCGTGGTCAGCCTCTTCGGCAACCTGGCGCCCGATGGCGGCATCGTGAAGATCGCCGGCATGGAGAAGCTGCGCTTCGAGGGCACGGCGCTCTGCTTCGACTGCGAGGAGGATGCCTTCGCCGCGGTGGACCAGCGCGCCTACAAGCCGGGCGACGTCATCGTCATCCGCTACGAGGGCCCGAAGGGCGGCCCTGGCATGCGCGAGATGCTGTCCACCACCTCGGCCATCTACGGCCAGGGCATGGGCGACAAGGTGGCGCTGATCACCGATGGCCGCTTCTCGGGCGCCACCCGCGGCTTCTGCATCGGCCATGTCGGGCCCGAGGCGGCGGTGGGCGGCCCCATCGGCCTGCTGCAGAACGGCGACAAGATCGTGATCGACGCCGAGAAGGGCACGATCGACGTGATGCTCTCTGACGAGGAGCTGGCGCGCCGCCGGGCGGAGTGGAAGCCGCGCGGCCACAACTTCAACTCGGGCGTGCTGTGGAAGTATGCGCAGACCGTGGGTTCCGCCCGGCACGGGGCGGTGACGCAGCCCGGCGCCAAGGCCGAGACGCACATCTACGCGGACATCTGACTGGGCCGGTTTAACCGTTTCTTGGGCTTTCCCTGGGAAGCTTGTGAAGGCGGAGGGATCCCCCCTCCGCCTTTCGAGCAAAGGGAAAAGCCCCAATGACGATGAATTCGGTTCAGACCAATATCGGTGCGATGGTGGCGCTGCAGTCGCTCAACCGCACCAACGAGGAAATGGCGGCGACGCAAAAGCGCATCTCCACCGGTTTCCGCGTGGCGGATGCCAAGGATGACGGCGCCGCCTATGCCGTGGCCCAGCGCGTCCGCGGCGACATCGCGGGCCTCAGCGCCGCCAATGAGCAGCTCGGTTCCACCAAGGGCCTGCTCGAGACCACGATGGGCGCGCTGAACGAGGCGTCCAAGAATCTCACCAAGATCCGCGAGACGCTGACCAAGCTCTCCTCGGACACGCTGAGCTCCTCGGACCGCGAGACCTACACCAAGGATTTCGAGAACCTGGTGAACCAGACGAACCGGGCGCTCGGCGATGCCAGCTACAACGGCCGCAGCCTGCTCGGCTCGCAGGACTCGAACAAGTCCGCCTCCAGCGCCGCGGTGAACACGGGCGTCGTCCGCAACGAGCGCGGCAACACGCTGAACATCACCGGCGTGGACGCCGCGACCCTCACCTTCGACACGCGCGTGGCGACCGGCGGCCGGGACATCGCGGGCACCTTCGAGAACCCGACCTCCTTCGTCTTCAACGGCGGTGCGGCCATGACCTCGGAGCAGGCGCGCGTGATGCTGGGCAATGGCGATGCCAGCGCCACCGGCCCGCTGCAGGACACCATCGCCGCCTATGCCGATGAGGCGAATTTCGGCGGCGGCGCGGCGGCGTCCAACATCAAGACCTTCGCGACGGTCGAGACCGCGCTGAACACGGCCCTCTCCAAGTTCGGCGCCGATTCGCGCGACATCGACGGCGCGCTGAGCACCAACCGCCAGAAGATGGACTCCATGGAAAGCGGCCTCGGCTCGCTCGTGGATGCCGATCTGGCGAAGGAAAGCGCCCGCCTCCAGGCGTTGCAGATCCGCCAGCAGCTCGGCACGCAGTCGCTCTCCATCGCGAACCAGGCGCCGCAGGCCCTGCTCTCGCTCTTCCGCTGATCCCATCCAGCGCCAGCGGGCCGGCAAAACGCCGCCCGGCTCTTCCCTAGTTCTTACCAGAGGTCTTCATGCACGCCGTTACCGCGCCCCACCCCGATGCCGCCGCCGCCTATCGCCAGCGCCGCACGCCGCGGCAGATGGAGGCCGAGGTCTTCGTGCGCGCCAATCGCAGCATCCGCGAGGCGCTCGCCGAGCAGACCCAGACCGCGCTCGCCCGTGCCCGCGCCGACAACCGCCGCCTCTGGGATGTGGTGCTGGGCCTCGTGATGGACCCCGCCAACCAATTGCCCGCCCCGCTCCGCAGCCAGGTCGCCTCGCTCGCCCATGCGGTGCTGCGCGAATGCGAGAGCGAAACGGCCGATCTCCAATTCATCTCCGAAATGAACGACGCCATCGCGGGCGGTCTCTGGAGCTGATGTCCGTCTGGCAGTCATTTTTGGCTGTCAGCCCGGCTTGACGTTTCGCCTCTGGCTTGGAACAGGTGCGGCTATGGACCGCACCGAGATCGCGAGCCACAGGGGGGGCGCCTTCCTTTGGCCTGAGAACAGCCTGCTTGCCTTCCGCAAGGCGCTCACCTGGCCCGCCGAGCAGATCGAATTCGACGTTCACGCCAGCGCGGAGGGGGAGCCGGTCGTCATCCATGACGCGACGCTGGATCGCACGACGGATGGCTCGGGCCCCGTGGTCGCCATGCCCTGGGGCGAGTTGCAGCGGCTGCGCGTGAAGGGGACGGGGGGCGAATGCGTCCCCCATCTCTCCGAGGTGGCGGCGCTGATCGGCCCCTCGGCGCAGCGCCTGCGGCTCGAGGTGAAGGCCGATCCGGAGAAGCGGCCCTATCCCGGCCTCGTCGCCCGCTGCGGTCGCCTGCTGGACAGCCTGGGCCTGAAGCCCCGCACCATCATGATGAGCTTCGAACGCCCCTCGGTGGCCGAGGCTGCCGCCCTGGGCGGGTTCGAGCAGATCGTCTGGCTGGTGGATGGCCCCGCGCTGCGCGCCGCCACCCCGGGCGACCTCGTGCGCGAATGTCAGGGGCTCGGCGCGACCGAGGTCGGCGTGCATGTGAAGGGCGCCACCGAAGCTCTGCGTGATGCGCTGCGCGCCCAGGGCCTGCGCCTCTCCGTCTGGGGCGCCAACCATGCCGACACGATCCACCGCGCGCTGATGTTGGGTGTCGACGTGCTGGCGACGGATGACCCGCCGCTCGCCATCGAGTTGCGGCGCGACGCAAAGCCGTTGCGCTGACCAGCGCCCCCCGCTTAGCCTTCCATGCGAGAACAAGGTCCGGGAGGCGGGGTTGCCGAGACACGGCCGCGATGCGCGGGCGAGACCAGAATGTTGAGCCGCGACCCGGCCCGGCGCGCTGAGGCGCCGGGAGATCCCTGGCTTCACGTCATGCGGGCGCCACGGGCGCCGGCTTCAGAGAGAGCAACATGCTGCCCAATATGAGCATCCCGACGCTGGATTTCGGCCTCGGCGAGGAGATCGACGCCCTCCGGGATTCCGTGCGCGGCTTCGCGGCCGACCGCGTGGCGCCCATCGCGGCCGAGATCGACCGCACCGATGAATTCCCGCGCTTCCTCTGGCCCGAGATGGGCGCGCTCGGCCTGCACGGCATCACGGTGGATGAGGCGCATGGCGGTGCGGGGATGGGCTACCTCGCGCATTGCGTGGCGGTCGAGGAGGTCAGCCGCGCTTCCGCCAGCGTGGGCCTCAGCTATGGCGCTCATTCCAACCTCTGCGTGAACCAGCTCGCCCGCAACGGGAATGCCGCGCAGAAGGCGAAATACCTGCCGAAGCTCATCAGCGGCGAGCATCTGGGCGGCCTCGCCATGAGCGAGCCGGGGGCAGGCTCGGACGTCGTCTCCATGAAGCTGCGCGCCGAGAAGCGCGGCGACCGCTACGTGCTGAACGGCACGAAGATGTGGATCACCAACGCGCACTACGCCGAGACGCTGATCGTCTATGCCAAGACCGACCCGGAGGCGGGGCCCAAGGGCATCACCGCCTTCATCGTGGAAAAGGGCATGAAGGGATTCACCCCGGCGCAGAAGCTCGACAAGCTTGGCATGCGGGGCTCGCCCACCAGCGAACTCGTCTTCGAGGATTGCGAGGTGCCGGAGGAGAATGTGCTGGGCGCCGTGAACGGCGGCGTGCGCGTGCTGATGTCGGGCCTGGACTACGAGCGCGCGGTGCTGGCGGCCGGCCCCCTGGGCATCATGCAGGCCTGCCTCGACGTGGTGGTGCCCTACATCCATGAGCGCAAGCAGTTCGGCCAGCCGATCGGCGAGTTCCAGTTCATCCAGGGCAAGGTCGCGGACATGTACACGCGCTTCAACGCGGCGCGCGCCTATGTCTATGCGGTCGCGCGCGCCTGCGATGCGGGCAAGACCACGCGCAAGGATGCGGCGGGCGCCATCCTCTTCGCCGCCGAGGAGGCCACGCGCGCGGCGCTGGACGCCATCCAGATCCTGGGCGGCAATGGCTACATCAACGACTACCCGACAGGCCGCCTGCTGCGTGATGCCAAGCTCTACGAGATCGGGGCAGGCACCAGTGAAATCCGCCGGCTGCTGATCGGCCGCGAATTGTTCCGGGAGACAGCGTGATCCCCTCCGCCATCAACACCCGCAGCGAGGAATTCCGCGCCAATGCCGCGGCCATGCAGGCGCTGCTCGACCAGCTCGCCGCCCGCACCGCGGAGGCCGCCCAGGGCGGCAGCGAGGCGGCGCGCGCCAAGCACACGGCCCGCGGCAAGCTGCTGCCGCGCCAGCGTGTGGAGCGCCTGCTCGACCCCGGCGCGCCCTTCCTTGAGCTTTCGCCGCTTGCCGCGAACGGCATGTATGGCGGTGAGGTGCCGGGGGCCGGCGTCATCACCGGCATCGGCACCGTCTCGGGCCGCGCCTGCGTCATCGTCGCCAATGACGCGACGGTGAAGGGTGGCAGCTACTATCCGCTCACGGTGAAGAAGCACCTGCGCGCGCAGGAGGTGGCGGCGCAGAACAATCTGCCCTGCCTCTACCTGGTGGACAGCGGCGGCGCGAACCTGCCGAACCAGGACGAGATCTTCCCCGACCGCGAGCATTTCGGCCGCATCTTCTTCAACCAGGCGAACATGTCCGCCGCCGGCATTCCGCAGATCGCGGCCGTCATGGGCAGTTGCACCGCGGGCGGCGCCTATGTGCCCGCCATGTGCGACGAGGCGGTGATCGTCCGCAACCAGGGCACCATCTTCCTGGGCGGCCCGCCCTTGGTGAAGGCGGCCACCGGCGAGGTGGTGAGCGCCGAGGATCTGGGCGGCGGGGATGTCCACACGCGCCTCTCCGGCGTGGCGGACCATCTGGCGGCGGATGACATGCACGCGCTGGGCCTGGTGCGCCGGATCGTGGGCAACCTCAACGCGAAGGCGCCGCCCATGCCTCCGCACGCGCCGATCGCGCCGCTTTACGCGCCCGAGGAACTGAACGGCATCATCCCCTCCGACGTGCGCCAGCCCTATGACGTGCGCGAGGTGATCGCCCGCATCGTGGACGGATCGGCGCTGGACGAATTCAAGCCGCGCTACGGCACCACGCTCGTCACCGGCTTCGCGCGGATCTGGGGCATGCCGGTCGGCATCATCGCGAACAACGGCATCCTCTTCAGCGAGAGCGCACAGAAGGGGGCGCATTTCATCGAGCTGTGCTGCCAGCGGAACATCCCGCTGCTCTTCCTGCAGAACATCTCGGGCTTCATGGTCGGCCGCAAATACGAGACGGGCGGCATCGCCAAGGATGGCGCCAAGCTGGTCACCGCCGTCGCCACGGCCTCGGTGCCCAAGATCACCGTCATCATCGGCGGCAGCTTCGGCGCGGGCAATTACGGCATGTGCGGCCGCGCCTACAGCCCGCGCTTCCTCTTCGCCTGGCCCAATGCGCGGATTTCCGTGATGGGCGGCGAACAGGCGGCGAGCGTGCTGGCGACCCTCAGGCGCGACAATCTCGAGGCCGGCGGCAAGGCCTGGAGCGCCGAGGAGGAGGAGGCCTTCAAGGCGCCGATCCGCGAGAAATACGAGCGGGAAGGGGACCCCTACTACGCGACCGCGCGCCTCTGGGATGACGGCATCATCCCGCCGGCCATGACGCGCGACGTGCTGGGCCTCGCCTTCAACGCGGCGCTGCACGCGCCCATCCCGCCGACGAAATTCGGCCTGTTCCGGATGTGATCGCGATGTTCAGCAAGATCCTCATCGCCAATCGCGGCGAGATCGCCGTCCGCATCATCCGCACCGCGCGGCGGATGGGCATCGCCACCGTCGCGGTCTTCAGCGAGGCGGATGCGAACGCACTGCACGTGCGCGAGGCGGACGAGGCGCACGCGATCGGCCCCGCACCCGCCGCGCAATCCTATCTGCGCGGCGATGTGATCCTCGATGTGGCGCGGCGCAGCGGTGCTGAGGCGGTCCATCCGGGCTATGGCTTCCTCTCCGAGAATGCGGAGTTCGCCGAAGCCTGCGCCGCGTCCGGCATCGCCTTCATCGGCCCGCCCGCTGCGGCCATCCGCGCCATGGGCAGCAAGGCGGAGAGCAAGCGCCTGATGGTCGCGGCCGGCGTGCCCACCGTGCCCGGCTATCACGGCGAGGCGCAGGAGGAGGCGCTGCTGGCGGCCGAGGCCGCGCGCATCGGCTTCCCCGTGCTGATCAAGGCGAGTGCGGGCGGCGGCGGCAAGGGCATGCGGCCGGTGTACGCGGCCCAGGATTTCGCGGCCGAACTCGCTGGCGCGCGGCGCGAGGCGCAGGCCGCCTTCGGTGACGCGCGCGTGCTGATCGAGAAGTACCTGCAACGCCCGCGCCATGTGGAGGTGCAGGTCTTCGGCGACAGCCATGGCCGCGTGACCCATCTGCACACGCGCGACTGCTCGGTGCAGCGCCGCCACCAGAAGGTGCTGGAGGAGGCGCCGGCGCCCGATCTCTCGGATGTGCTGCGGACCTCCCTGCACGAAGCGGCCGAGAATGCGGCGCGCGCGGTCGGCTACACCAATGCCGGCACGGTGGAATTCGTCGTCGAGGGCGAGCACGCCTATTTCCTCGAGATGAACACCCGCCTGCAGGTCGAGCATCCGGTGACCGAGATGATCACCGGCCTCGACCTCGTCGAGTGGCAGTTGCGCGTGGCGGCGGGCGAGGCCTTGCCCACCCATTGGCCGCCACCCGCGCAAGGCCATGCCGTCGAGGTGCGCGTCTATGCCGAGGAGCCGGAGCAGGATTTCCGCCCGGCCACCGGCCGGCTGCGGAAGTTCACGCTGGCTGATGCCGGGGCGCGCTTCGACACGGGCTTCACGCCGGGTGACACCGTCACCGCCGCCTATGACCCCATGCTGGCCAAGGTGATCGTGGCGGGCACGGACCGTGGCGCGGCGCTCACGCGCCTCGCTTCGGCACTGGATGCGCTGGAGATCGAGGGTCTGGGCAACAATGCCCGCTTCCTCACGCGCCTCGCCCGCCACCCGGCGCTGCGCGCGGGTGAACTGGATACCGGCTTCATCGCGCGCCATGCCGAGGCGCTGCTGACGCCGCGCGGCCCGGCGCCGGAGCGCGTTCTGATGGCCGCCGCCGCCGCCCTCGCGGAGGCCGGGCGGCGCGCGCCCGCGGCCTCGCCCTGGCTCGGCCGGCAGGGCTGGCGGCTGCAAGGCGCCGCCGAGACGGTGGAGGCCTGGGATGACGGCACCGGCCCGCGCCAGGTCACGCTGCGCTGGCTGCCCGGCGGCCATGCCGTGGCGGTGGGCGAGGGGGCGGCGCGGATCCTCTCCATTCGCGGCACGGGCACGCGGCTGGCGCTGGTGGAGGGCGACGCGGCCGAGGCCTTCACCCTCACACCCGAGGCCGATGGCTGCACGCTCCGCATGGGCGGCGAGAGCTGGCGGCTCCATCGCCGCGATCCCCATGCGCCCGCCAGCGAGGATGCGGCGGGCGAGAGCCGGCTTTCCGCGCCCATCCCGGGCCGGGTGGTGAAATTGCTGGCCGCGGTGGGCGATGCGGTGGTCAAGGGCCAGCTCCTCGCGGTCCTGGAAGCGATGAAGACCGAGATCAAGATCACCGCGCCGCGGGACGGCGTGGTGGCCCATCTGGGCTGCGCGGAGGGAGAAAACGTCGAGGAAGGCGTCGAAATCCTGAGCCTTGCCACATAGGAAACTGTGCAATCACCGTCACTTGTCGCAAAAATACAACCATAGGGACGCATGCCTGCGCTCAGATTCAGCCACTGGTCGCTATTGCATGTTTTTTTTGCCGCCTAATATCCCTAACGGGTCGGATGAGATGGCAATGACCGCCGGTTGAGCAGTCAAGCGATCCCGTCCGTGGGAAAAGGGGTTGTGATGATGGTGAGTGAGCAGGAAGCTCCGGCCGTGGCCGCTGTGCCGCGCCGGCCGCCCGTGAATGTGATCCGTCTCTCCAAGGAGGAAGAGGGTCCGGTCAAGGGTGAATTCTGGGCCTTGGCCCGCGCCTTGGCGCTTCTCGTAGGAACGATGGTGGTGATCGGCTACGTCATCGCCTGAGGTCAGGCTGCGCGGCCCAGCACGGGGCCGCGCAGATTCAGGAATTCGCGGAAGGCGGCGGTGAAGCCGCTGAGGTCGGTCGGCGCCAGCGGCAGGCTGAGCGCCACCATTCCGCGGCGGGCCAGGTAGAAGCCGGCCTCGAGCATATCCAGGAAGAACAATTCGCGGCGCTGCTCCTCCTCCGGGGTGGCGGCATAGGGCGCCTTGATCGCGCCCGTGCGGAAATGCGCCGTCATCATGCTGCCCGCGCCGGTGAACTGCATCGCGACCCCCGCCTCGGCGCAAAGGGCGTTGAGCTCGGCGCGCAGCTTTTCGCCGCGCTGGAACAGCGCCTCCACCACCTCGCCCCGGAACAGCTCGCCGAGTGCCACGCAGCCGGCGGCCATGGACCAGACATTGTTGTTGAAGGTCCCCGCATGCGGCAGGGCGCCCGGGCGATGCGCGTCGAACACATCCATGATGGCCGCGCGCCCGCCGAAGGCGCCGACATTCATGCCGCCCGCGATGTATTTGCCGAGCGTCGTCATGTCCGGGATCACGCCATGGCGCTGCTGCAGCCCGCCCTCGCTATGACGGCTCGTCATCACCTCGTCGAAGATCAGCACGGCGCCCGTCTCGGTGCAGGCGTCCCGCAGCGCGGCCAGGAATTCGCGCGTGGCGGGGATGCAGCCGCCCGAGCCCAGCATCGGCTCGACCAGCACGGCGGCCAGCTTGTCTCCCGCTTCGCGGATGGCGGCGACGGTGCCTTCCACGTCGTTATAGGCGAGGAAGCGCGTCGGCACCGGCAGGTTCACCGGGCTCTGGCCGGTGGCGAAGGTCATCACCCCGCCATGATAGCCGCCCTTCGCAACCATGATCTCGGCCCGGCCGGTGAAGGCGCGGGCGGCGGAGAGGGCCATGATGTTGGCCTCGGTGCCCGAATTGGTGAAGCGCACGCGCTCGATCGAAGGAAAGCGGGCGCAGACCAGTTCGGCGAATCGGATCTCGTTGGCGCCCGCGCCGGCCAGGTTGATGCCGGTGTCCATCGCGGCCCGCGCGGCGTCCAGGATGCGGCGCTCGCTGTGGCCGAAGAGGCCGGCGGTGTATTCACCCAGCAGGTCGGTATAGGCGTGGCCATCCGCGTCCCACAGGCGCGCCCCTTCGCCACGGACCATGCTGATGGGGAAGGGGGACCAGAAAAGCACGGTGCGCGTGTTGCCGCCCGGCATGACGCGGCGCGCCGCCTCGTGCAGTTCCGCGCTTTTCGGGCGTGCCGCGGCATAGGTCGCGCGCGCTTCGAGCAGCGCGCTCTCCAGGTCGGAATTGCGGGGGGGCGGTTGGTCGAGCGGGGCCATGCGTGAGCCTGTCGCCAGACCCGGCACCGCGTCAATCGGGACTTGCCGGGGGCCGCGGGCGCGTGCTCCATCGGGGCCTCGGTGAGGGGCGGATGGCATGCTGGTGGATGCGATCGTGGTGGGCGGCGGGCTGGTGGGTTCGGCCATCGCCTGGGGCTTGCAGCGCGAAGGGCTGGCGACCGTCCTGCTGGACGAGGGGGACCTCGCCTTCCGCGCCAGCCGGGGGAATTTCGGCCTGGTCTGGGTGCAGTCCAAGGGGCTGGGCGCGCCGCATTACCAGCGCTGGACCCGCGCCTCGGCCGAGGCCTGGGAGGGGCTGGCGAGCGAACTCGCCGCCGGCACCGGCATGGATTGCGGCCTGCGCCAGCCCGGCGGCGTGCATCTCTGCCTGAGCGAGCAGGAATTCGCGGACCGCGCCGCCCGCATGGCCCGGATGAAGGCCGAGGCCGGGAACTACGCCTATGACTACCGCATGCTGGACGCGAAGGAGGTGCGGGACATGCTCCCCGGCCTTGGCGAGCGCGTGGTCGGCGCCTCCTGGACGCCCTATGACGGCCATGCCAACCCCTTGAACCTGCTGCATGCCCTGCACCGCGCCTTCAAGGCGGCGGGCGGCCGCTACGTGCCCGAAGCCGGCGTGACCGGGGCCAGCGCCGCCCCGCGCGACTTCAGGGTGAGCACGCCCGCCGGCGACTTCGCCGCACCCCGCATCGTGCTGGCCGCCGGCCTCGGCAATGCGAAGCTGGCGCCCCTCTTCGGCCTCGCGGCACCCGTCCGCCCGCAGCGAGGCCAGGTGCTGGTGACCGAGCGCACGCGGGAGGTGCTGCCCATCCCCACCACCTCGATTCGCCAGACCGACGACGGCACCCTGCTGCTGGGCGACAGCCAGGAGGAGGTGGGGTTCGACCTGCACCAGACGCAGGATGTGATGGCGATGATCGCCCAGCGCGCCGCCTGGTCCTTCCCCTGGATCGCCCGGCTGAACATCGTCCGCGCCTGGTCGGCCTTGCGCGTCATGGCGCCGGACGGCCTGCCGATCTATGACGAAAGCGAGGAATTTCCTGGGGCTTTCACCGCCAATTGCCATTCGGGTGTGACCCTCGCCGCCGCCCATGCGCGGCTCTTCGCCCCCATGGTGGCGCGCGGCGCGCTGGAGCCGGGGATGGAGCTGTTCTCGGCCCGGCGTTTCGCCGCCTAGGGCTTGGCCGGCCTGGAATCTTGGCGCTTTGCGGCGGCGCTCCGTTCCGTGTAGACAGCGCGGATGGACCGTAGAGATTTCCTGGCCGGGCTGTCGGCGCTCGCCGTCGCATCCGGCACCGCTGGCAGCAGAACCGCCGGGGCCCAGACCGCCGGTGCTGCCGCCCGCACCATGGTCGCCTCGCCCGAGGCGATGCAGCGCCTCTCCGCCCGCCTCATGCGGTTGGAGGAGGACGGGCTCGACCCGCGCTGGTACGGGCTGAACCCCGGCAACCAGGAAGATCCCGCCGCCATCACCCGCGCCACCGCCGGCGCGCTGGCGGATATCGTCCAGGGCCGCGTCGCGAGCTTGCCCGGCCGCGTGGACCTGCGGCGCGACCCCAACCCGGCCACGCTGAACCTCTGGGTGCAGCGCATCGCCGAGGCCGCGGAGCCCGCCGAGGTGATCGACCTCGCCTCCAACGCCACGCCGGACATGGCGCTGCTCAAGCCCGCACTCGCCGCCGCCCGCACGCGCGCGAGCGGCAGCTGGCCCGGCTTCCCGGTCGGCGGCCGCACGCTCGAGCCCGGCGCCTTCGACGAGAACCGCGTGGCTGCGCTGCGCGCCCGCCTCGTCCTGACCGACCCGATCCTTGCCGCCAATCCCGGCACGGGCGGCAGCTATGACGAGCGCCTGCAGGCTGCCGTCCGCCGCTTCCAGACCGCCGTCGGCACCGAGCCCGACGCGCGCATCGGCACCGCCACGCAGCAGGCGCTCAACCGCTCGCCCATGGCGACGGTGAACCAGCTCCGCGTTGCGATCGACATGCGCCGCGCCCAGCCCGCGCTCTCCTCCGAGCGGCGGGTGGATGTGAACATCCCAGACTATCGCCTCCGCATGATGGAGGACGGGCGCACCGTCATCGAAATGGCCGTGGTGGTGGGCCGCCCGAGCCGCGCGACGCCGATGATCACGACGCGCCTGACCTCGGTGCAGTTCAACCCCTCCTGGGGCGTGCCGCAGCGCAACGCGCGCGAGGACCTGCTGCCCCGCCTGCGCCGCGACCCGACGGCGCTGCAGCAGCGCGGCTTCCGCATCTTCGGCCGGGTGGATGGCCAGGTGGTGGAGATCGACCCCACCACGGTCGATTGGCGCGCCATCAACCCGGACCGCTTCCCCTACGTCATCCGGCAGGATGCGGGCGATGCGAATGCGCTCGGCCGCATCAAGTTCAACATGCCGAACAACGACGACATCTACATGCACGACACGCCCGACCGGCACTACTTCCGCCGGGCGGATCGCGCGCAATCCTCGGGCTGCATCCGCCTGGAGCGGCCGATGGATTTCCTGATGGTGATGCTGGACGGTACGCCGGGCTGGGACCGCGAGCGGGTGGACCGCGTGCTCGCCACGCGCAACACCCAGACCGTCCCGCTGCGGCGCCAGCCGCCGGTGCGCCTCTTCTATTCAACCGTCACCGTGGAGGGCAGCGAGTTGCGAGTCCGACAGGATATCTACGGCCTGGACGAGGCCTATGCGCGGGCCATGGAAGCCCGCAACCGCCCGCAGGGCATTCCGATGGCGGCGGCGCAGGGCTGAGCCATGCGCCTGTTTCAGCACGCCTGCCCGGCCTGTGCGGCCGGTGATTCCCTCGATTGCCCCAATGAAGGGAGCCTGACCCGCCGCGGCCTGTTCGGCGCCGCCCTAGGTCTCGGCTTCGCCGCCATGCCCGAGGAGGCGGTCGCCCAGCGCCTGGGCAATGCCGGCACCCGGTCCATCTCCATCCGCCGCGCCCAGACGGGCGAGAGCTTCCAGGGCGTCTATTGGCGCGACGGCCGCTATGACCGCGACGCGCTGCAGCGCCTCGACCTCGTGCTGCGCGACCCCGGCATGGACGAGGCCACACCGATGGACCCGCGCCTTTTCGACGTGCTGGTGACGGTGCAGCGCGCGCTCGATTCCACCGACACCTGGGAAGTCATCAGCGGCTATCGCGCGCCCGAGACCAATGCGGCCCGCGCCCGCCAGTCCCGCCGGGTCAGCCGTGCCTCGCTGCACATGTCGGGCATGGCCTGCGATTCCCGGCTGCCGGGGCGCAATTCGCTCGGCATCGCGCGCGTCGCGGCCGACATGCAGACGGGCGGCGTCGGCCTCTACCGGCGCGACGGCTTCGTCCATCTGGATTGCGGCCCCGCGCGGCGCTGGTAGCGGATGTTCCGGCGCAGCGGCCCCACGGATTGCGAGATCACCTGGAATGGGGCGCCGATCCCCGCGCGGCAGGGTGAGTCCCTGGCCGCGGCCTTGCTCGCCGCCGGGATCGCCCATTTCCGCGATACGGCCCTTTCGGGCAGCCCGCGCGGTCCGCTCTGCCTGATGGGCGCCTGCTTCGACTGCCTGGTGGAGGTGGAGGGCGTGGCGAACCGCCAGGCCTGCCTGGTCACCGTCACCCCCGGCCTCTCCGCCCGCATCCAGCATGGTGCCCGGGAGACGGGGGCGTGAGGGAGGTTCCGCTGCTCATCCTGGGCGCGGGGCCGGCCGGCCTCGCCGCCGCCGCCGAGGCCGCCGCCCAGGGCATCGCGGCCCTTCTGCTGGATGAGAACCCCGCGCCCGGCGGGCAGGTGCACCGTGCCGTGGGCGGCTTCTACCGGCCGGCCCCGGGCGCACCCGGCGCCGACCAGGCGGCCGAGGGGCTGGCGCTGATCCAGGCCGCCGCCGCCTCGAGCACGGAATGCCGCTACGGCGCCACGCTCTGGGCGATCCAGGAGGATGGCGTCGTTACCTGGTCCGAGGGCGGGCAGGCGCAGCAGGCGCTGGCCTCGGTGCTGCTGCTCTGCCCGGGTGCGACCGAGCGCGCCATGCCCATTCCGGGCTGGACGCTGCCGGGCGTGATGGGCGTGGGGGCCGCGCAGATCCTGATGAAGACGGCCGGCATGCTGCCGGACGGCAAGACCTGGTTGGCGGGGCAGGGGCCGTTGCTCTGGCTCTATGCCGCGCAGCTGCTGGACAAGGGCGTGCGGCCGGCGGGGATCGTGGATCTCTCACCGCCGGGGCTACCCTGGCGGGCACTGCCGCATCTGCCGCTGGCGCTGCGCGCGCCGGGCTATCTGGCCAAGGGGGCCGGGTGGATGTGGCGCATCCGCCGGGCCGGCATCCCGGTGATCCGCGGGCGGGCGCTGGCGGCGCTGGGGCGTGACCGTCTGACCGGAATTTCCATCGACGGCAGGGAGTTCGGGGCCGATCTTCTGTTGCTGCATGATGGCGTCGTGCCCAATACGCAGGTGACGCGGGCGCTGCCCGGCTGCGCCCATGCCTGGGATTCCGCGCAGATGTGCTTCCGCCCCGTGCTGGATGAATGGGGCAACACCACCCTCAAGGGCCTGCTGGTGGCGGGCGATGGCGGCGGCATCGGCGGCGCTCGGGCGGCGGCGCTCTCGGGGCGGATCGCCGCACTGGAAGCCGCCCGCTGGCTCGGCCGCCTCACGGTCGAGCAGCGCGACGCGCTGGGCGGCCCGCTGCTGCACAAGCGCAGCGCCGAGCTGGCGCCGCGCGGGCTGCTGGACGCGCTCTACCCGCCGCTGCCCATGGCGCGCGTGGCCGATGACACGCTGGTCTGCCGCTGCGAGGAAATCACCGCCGGGCGGGTCCGGGCCGCCGTGGCGCTGGGCGCGCAAGGGCCGAACCAGATCAAGGCCTTTCTCCGCGCGGGAATGGGGCCGTGCCAGGGCCGGGTGTGCGGCCCGGCCGTGCATGCGCTGATGGCGGAGGCGCGCGGCGTGGCGCCCGAGAGCCTGGAGCCGCTCAGGACGCGGTTTCCGACGAAGCCGGTGACGGTGGGGGAAATCGCGGCGCTGGCGGGGGAGTGATCCCAGGGGCGCTGCCCCTGGACCCCGGAAGGGGGCGGGCCCCCTTCACCCCTCACACATAGCCCGGGCCCTCAATCGCCGGGTGCTTCACCAGAAATTCCTCGTTTACCTCCACGCCGATGCCCGGCGCCTCGTTCGGGCGCACCGTGCCATCCGGGTGGATGCGCCAGGGGAGGCTGCACAGCTCGTCGCGGAATTTGTTGGCGCGGCTGATATCGGCCTCGAAGTAGCCGGGGTTGTCGATGGCGCAGAGCAGGTGGATGGAGGCCGCCTGGTTGATCCCCGTCATCGAGGAATGCGGGTGGAAGGGGATCTTGAAGGCCGAGCCCATGGCGGCGATGCGCATGCACTCCGTCACGCCGCCCGCCTTGGAGAGGTCGCCCTGCCAGATGCGGATCACCCCATCCTCCAGCACGCGGGAGAATTCGTAGCGCGTGAAGTGGTTCTCGCCGGCGGCGAGCGGCGTGCGGCCGTAGCCGGCGGCCTGCTTGTAGCTGGCGTGGTCATGCGCGGGGAAGGGCTCTTCCAGCCAGCCGATGTTCAGCTCGTCCATCACCGGCATCACGCGGCGGACATCCTCGATGGTGTAGCCGATATTCGCATCGGTCAGGATGTCCACCTCGTCGCCGAAGGCGTTGCGGACGGCCTGCATGCGCTCGATATCGGCGCGGGGGCTGTCACCCACGCGCAGCTTCAGCGCCTTGTAGCCCGCCTCCATATGCGGCGCCGCCTCGTCGATCAGCTGCGCGGGCGGCTGGTAGCCCAGCGCCACGCCGCCGGCATAGGCGGGCACCGCCTTGGAGCGGCCGCCGAGCAGCTTGTAGAGCGGCCAGCCGCAGGCCTTCCCGCGAATGTCCCACAGCGCCATGTCAATGCCGCTCATGGCGAGCGAGGTGCCGGCACCCATCCCGTGCGAGGCGAGCTGGTACTGGTAGATCTTCGCCCAGATGCCGACCACGTCGCTCGCGTCCATGCCCATGATGAGCGACTTCAGCGTGGTCTCGATCAGGCGGGCCACGGCGGTATGGGCGCGGCCATGGTGGGATTCGCCCCAGCCCACGATGCCGTCCTCGGTCGTCACCTTCACCATCACGGCGTCGCGCTTCACGGCCTGGCCGATGCCCAGGCGCGGGCCGCCCGGCGGCAGGGCGAAGCTGGTGGGATAGGCCTTGATGTCCACGATCTTCATGGGCGCGTTCCTCCGTGTTTGGCGGGGAGGGTGTCGCCTTGCGCGGGGGCTGGCAAGCGGGCCAGTATCGCGCCGCCCCGTCCTGCCCCGGGCGATCCGGCCTTGCGCCGCTTCGCCCGCGATCGTCAGGCCGGGCAGATCAGGAGTGCGACGATGGCCGAGCCCAAGCTTGTTCTGCCGACCATGGATGCGATCCAGCGCTGGCAGGGGATCGCCGTGCCCAACGCGGCGGCGCGGCACGCGCTGGCCGATTTCGAGGCGCTGATCGCGGACCTGGAAAAGCTGCGGGGCGAGATGGCCTTCGAGGAAGAGCCGGCTGGCTTCGAGGCGGCGCTGAGGGATTGCCGGGACCCGGGTTCGTGACCGTTTTCCTTGTATCGGGACGGGTTTCTGGCTTATATTCCTATACATGACGCGCCATCCCGCCAGCTCCGACCGTGCATCCTTCGCCGGCCGCAACGCTCCGGGTTTTCCCCTGATGGCCCAGGGGCTTGCGGCCGCGCCGCGCCCCGGCATTCGTCCAAAAACCGCATGGTGCCGCGATGAGCCCTGATGTTCTCTCCGAACTCTCGATGACCGAGGCGGCCGATGCCTTCGCCCGCGGCGAGGTCACGGCCCGCGCCCTGGTCGAGGCGATGCTGCACCGGCTGGGCAAGCATGAGGGCCAGGTGAACAGCCTGATCCGCCTGGACCGCGAGGAGGCGCTGCTGGCCGCCCACGCGGCCGACAAGGCGCGCGCGGCGGGGCAGAAGCTGGGCCCGCTCGCCGGCGTGCCGATGCTCCACAAGGACATGTACTACCGCGCGGGCAAGGTCAGCACCTGCGGCAGCAAGATCCGGCGCGACTTCGTGCCGCCGGTGACGGCCACCGTGCTGAATCGGCTGGACGCGGCAGGCGCGATTGATGGCGGCACGCTGAACATGGCCGAATTCGCGCAGAACCCGACGGGCCACAACGCGCATTTCGGCGATGTGATGAACCCCTGGAACGCGGCGCATTGCACGGGCGGCTCCTCCTCCGGCTCCGGTGCGGCGGTGGCCGCGCGCTTCGTGACGGCGGCCCTCGGTTCCGACACGGGCGGCTCGATCCGGCTGCCGGCGGCGATGTGCGGCGTCACCGGCCTCAAGCCCACGCAGACGCGCGTGCCGCGCACGGGCGTCATGCCGCTCTCCTTCTCGGCCGACAATGTCGGGCCGCTCTGCCGCACGGCGCGCGATGCCGCGCGCTTCCTCTCCGTCATCGCGGGCGCCTGCCCCGGTGACCCGACCAGCGCGCGCGAGGCGGTGCCGGATTACGAGGCGGCGCTGACGGGCGATCTGCGCGGCATGCGCATGGCGGTGGTGGAACCCTGGTTCCTGGACGGCATCGAGGAACCGGTGGCGCTGGCCTTCGAGGCGGCGATCCGCACGCTCCAGGGCCTCGGCGTCCGCACCGAGATGATCAGCCCGGCCTCGATGCATGGCATCGTGACCTACACGGCCGTCGTCTCCCGCGTGGAGGGGGCCACGATCCACCAGCGCTGGATGCGCGAATGCCCGGGCGACTACGCGACGCATCTCTCGGCGCGGATCTATGGCGGCTATGCGATCCCGGGCACGGCCTATCTGGAGGCGCTCTCCCGCCGCGGCCCACTGCTGCGGCAATTCTGCGAGGAGGCGCTGACCGGCTTCGACGCGGTGCTGACGCCCACGCTGCGCACCCGCGTGCCGACGCGCGCCGAGACGGATGTGGATGCCGACCCGGAGAACTGGGGCCGCTTCATGGGGCTCTCGGCCAATACACGCCCCTTCAACTACCTGGGCCTGCCGACCATCAGCGTGCCGGCGGGCTTCGATGATCGCGGCCTGCCGGTGGGCCTGCAGATCGCGACACGGCCCTTCGGCGAGGCGCGGCTGCTCCGCATCGCGGATGCCTTCCAGCGCGAGACGGATTGGCACAAGCGCAATCCCTTCCCGTGAGCACGCCGACCAAGGACGCGCCGCACCGGCCGTGCAGCCAGGCGCCGCTCGGCATCGGCTTCATGTGCAAGCCGCCGGTCGCGGGCGTCAGCAAGACCCGCCTCGCCGCCGTGGTCGGCGCGGAGCGCGCGGCCGAGTTGGCGCGCGCCTTTCTGCTGGACAGCGCCGCCATCGCCCGCCAGCTCGCCACGCGCGAGCATGCGGCGCTGGCGGCCTTCCACAGCCCGGATGATGCTGGCGAGGCCATGGCCGCGCTGCTGCCCGGCTGGCGCCTCGCGCCGCAGGGGGGCGGCGATCTCGGCGCGCGGATGGCGCGCGCGGTGGAGCGGCTCTTCGCCGAGGGCGCGGGCCGCGCGCTGCTGATGGGCGCCGATGCGCCGACGCTGCCGCCCGCCCTGCTGGAATTGCTGCTGGCGGCATTGCGGGACGGCGCGGATGCGGCGGTGATCCCGGCGCTGGATGGCGGCTATTGCGCCATCGCTTTCGCGCGCCCCTTGCCCGCGCTGCTCACGGGCATCGCGTGGTCCACGCCCGCCGTGCTGGCCGAGACGCGCGCGCGGGCGGACGAGCTGGGCCTCAGGCTCGATGTGCTGCAGGCCTGGCACGATGTGGATGAGGCGGCCGATCTCGATCTGCTGCGCCTGACCCTCGATGGCG
This sequence comes from Sediminicoccus rosea, assembly GCF_033547095.1. Taxonomy (NCBI): domain Bacteria; kingdom Pseudomonadati; phylum Pseudomonadota; class Alphaproteobacteria; order Acetobacterales; family Roseomonadaceae; genus Sediminicoccus; species Sediminicoccus rosea. The sequence continues at coordinate 2,660,480 of NZ_CP137852.1, forward strand.
CGCAGCCGCCGGGCGGCTCGCCCCTGCCATCCTTCCGCGCGAGTGCGACGCGCGGGGCGATGGGCCTGGGCGCCTAGGGCGCGCCCCCACCCCGAAGGCCTGCCGCCGTTCCGCCCCGCTTCGTCCGAAACCGCGCCGCTAGAGCTGCCGGTGCAGCCAATGCGCGATGGCGCAGGTGCGCGCATCCTGATGCGCCTGGCCGATCACCTGCGCGCCGAATGGCATGCCCTCCACCGCCATCACCGGCAGGGTGACGCAGGGCACGCCCAGCGCCGAGGTCGCGGCATTGGCCGCGATGTCGCCGGTCGGGCGCGGGTTCTGCGTGTCATCGGGATCCCAGAGAGGCGCGATGCCGGGGGCGGCGGGGGCGATGAGCGCATCCACGAAGGGGGCCACGCGGGCCATGGCGGCGCGCATCTCCTCGCGCGTGGCCAGCGCCGCGCGGTAATCCTCGGCGGTCAGCGCCTCGGAGGCGCGCAGCCGGGCGATGGCCCGCGCGCTGAGGCCGCCCGGGTGGTTGGCTTCCAGGTTCAGCAGCGCCCAGCGATTCTCGAAGCCGACGATCACCGCCGTCACCGCCTTGCCCTCGGCCGCGATGCGTTCCAGCGCCGCCAGCGCCGGGTGGTCTTCCTTGCGCAACACGGGGATGCCGAGGGCGCGGATGCGCTCCAGCAGCGCCTCGAAGACCTCGCGTTCGGCGGGGCGCAGCATGGACCAGGCCTCGGTCTCGAGCACGCCGAGGCGCTCGGGCCGCGCCGGCAGCGGCGGCGTGTCGGGGCCGACCAGGCCGAGCATGCCCGGATCGCCGCCCGCGCGCTTCGCGATCTCGATCGCGACCTGCCACATGTCCTCGTAGCTGTTGGCGTGCACGCCGGCCGTGCTCTGGCTGGAGCCCTGCCGCTCGCCGCGATGGATGCCGCCCTGCGTGGGCTTGAGCGCCACATTCCCGCAGAAGGCGGCGGGCCGGATGATGGAGCCGCCCACCTGCGTGCCGATGGCGGCCGGCACCATGCCGGCGGCCACGGCGGCGGCCGAACCGGAGGAGGAGCCGCCCGGCGTGCGGCGGCGATCCCAGGGGTTCTTCGTCGGTCCCGGTTCGCTCTGGCCGAGTTCGGTCGTCACGGTCTTGCCGAGGATGATGGCGCCCGCCTGCTTCAGCGCCTGGATCATCGCGGAATCGCGGCGCGGGAAATTACCGGCATAGGCGGCGCAGCCCATCTGCGTCGGGAAGTCGCGCGTCTCGACCAGGTCCTTGATGCCGATGGGCATGCCATCGATCGGCGAGAGCGGCTGGCCGGCTGCCCAGCGCGCCGTGCTCTCCTCGGCGTGCTGGCGCGCGAAATCGGGGTCATAGACCACGAAGGCGCGCAGCTCCTCCTCCTTCGCCGCGATGGTGCCGAGGCAGCGCTCCAGATAGGCGCTGGGCGTGTCATTCCCCGCGCGGAATCCCGCGACGGCGCCGTGCCAGGTGAGGCCCGCGAAGGCCTTGGGATGGTAGCTGGTCATTCAGTGGATCTCCGGCTCGGGCGTTGCTTCGCCGCGTTCCAGGAAGTCGAGGTCGCAGCCCGTATCGGCCTGGCCGACGCTGCGCTGATAAAGGGCCGTCCAGCCGCGCTGCTGCGGCGCCACGCGCGGCGTCCAGGCGGCGCGGCGTGCGGCCAGCTCCGCCTCGTCCACCAGCAGGTCAATCCGGCGCCCCGGCACGTCGAGCGAGATCATGTCGCCATCCCGCACCAGGGCGAGCGGGCCGCCCAGTGCCGCCTCGGGGGCCACATGCAGCACGCAGGTGCCGTAGCTGGTGCCGGACATGCGCGCGTCGGAGACGCGCACCATGTCGCGCACGCCCTGGGCCAGCAGCTTCTTCGGGATGGGCATCATGCCCCATTCGGGGAAGCCCGGGCCGCCCTGCGGGCCCGCTTGCCGCAGCACGAGCACGCTGTCGGCGGTCACATTCAGGTTGGGATCGTCCAGGCGGGCATCGAGGTCGTTGTAGTCCTCGAAGACCACGGCGGGGCCGGTGTGGCGCAGCTTCTCGGGGCTTGCCGCGCTGTGCTTGATGACGGCGCCGTCGGGGGCGAGGGAGCCGCGCAGGATGGCAACGCCGCCCTCGGGATAGAAGGGATGGTCCAGGCCGCGGATCACGTCGCGGTCATAGACCTCCGCACCTTCGATCTGTGCGCCGAGGGTTCCGTTGACGGTCACGGCATCGAGCGCCAGGTGCGGCGCGAGGGTCGCGAGGAAGCCGCGGCTGCCGCCCGCGTAGAAGAAATCCTCCATCAGGTGCGTGTCGCCATTGGGGCGCAGATTGGCGATGAGCGGCACACGCGCGCTGATCGCATCGAAGCGTTCCAGGTCCATCGCGATGCCGGCGCGCCGCGCGATGGCGATCAGATGCGGGATGGCGTTGGTGGAGCCACCGAAGGCCATGGTCGCCGCCACGGCATTGTCGAGGCTGCGCTGGTCCAGCAGCTTCGTGACGGTCAGGTCTTCCCAGACCATGCCCACGATGCGCGAACCGGCCGCCGCCGCCATGCGCGGATGCGCCGAATCCACTGCGGGGATGCTGGCGGCACCCGGCAGGGTCAGGCCCAGCGCCTCGGCCGCGATGGCCATGGTGCTGGCCGTGCCCGCCGTCATGCAGGTGCCGGCGGAGCGGCTGAGGCCCGCCTCCATCTCGTTCCAGTCGGATTGCTTGATCGTGCCGGCGCGCAGCTCGGAATAGTATTTCCAGACGTCGCTGCCGGAGCCCAGCTTCTTGCCGCGCCAATTGCCGCGCAGCATCGGCCCGGCCGGCACATAGATGGCCGGGATGCCCATGCTGATCGCACCCATGATCAGCGCGGGCCCCGTCTTGTCGCAGCCGCCCATCAGCACGAGGCCATCGAGCGGGAGCGAGCGCGCGATCTCCTCCGTCTCCATCGCCAGGAAGTTGCGGTAGAGCATGGTGGAGGGCTTCTGGAACACCTCCGGCAGCGCCATGGCCGGGATTTCCATGGGCACGCCGCCGGCCTGCCAGACGCCGCGCTTCACATCCTGCGCGCGCTCCCGGAAATGGCCGTGGCAATGCATCAGGTCGGACCAGGTGTTGATGATGCCGATGACGGGCTTGCCCCGGAACTCCGGCTGGCCGAAGCCGAGCTGCATGAGGCGCGAGCGGTGGTTGGCGCTGCGCATGGTCTCGACGCCGAACCAGCGATGGCTGCGGAGGTCCTCGGGCTTCTTCGTCATCAGGCTTTACCTCAATACGATCCGATCGCCAGGGCCGCCTTCGGCCGTGGCATGAATCGGCTCGACCAATGAACCGATGAGGCGCGTCTGCGCCTCATCGGGGTGCCATGCGCAGCGCGCCGTCCAGGCGGATCGTCTCGCCGTTCAGATAGGCGTTCTCCACGATGCTCATGGCGAGCTTCGCGTATTCATCGGGGTTGCCCAGGCGGTGCGGGTTGGGCACGCCGGCGGCAAGCGAGGCCTTCACCGCGTCGGGCAGGCGCTGGAGCATGGGCGTGTCGAAGATGCCGGGCGCGATGGTGCAGACGCGGATGCCCTTGCTGGCGAGGTCGCGCGCCGCAACCACCGTCATGCCGATGACGCCCGCCTTGGAGGAGGCATAGGGAATCTGGCCGATCTGCCCCTCGATGCCGGCGATGGAGGCGGTCAGGATGCAGACGCCGCGCTCGCCCTCCACCGCGTCATTCTTCGCCATGGCGGCGGCGGCGAGGCGCAGCGCGTTGAAGCTGCCGGTCAGGTTCACGCGGATGATCTCGGCATAATGCGCGAGGCTGCCCGGCGTGCCGTCCTTCTCCAGGATACGGAGCGCGCCGCCACGGCCCGCGCAATGCACCAGCACGCGCACCGGGCCCATCGCCTCGGCCGCGGCGACGGCTGCCGTCATGCTCGCCTCATCGCCCACATCGGCCACCGCGAAGCCGCCGCCGAGCTCGGCGGCGACGGCCGCACCCGGGGAGGTCGCGAGGTCCACGATCATCACCTTGGCGCCCGCGGCGGCGAGGCGCTTCGCACTCGCCAGCCCGAGGCCCGAGGCCCCACCCGTCACGATCGCGACGGCACCTTTGACGTTCATGTGATTCCTCCCTCGATTGGTCGCGCAGAGCGCACCATGCAAGCCGCATTGACGCAAGCCGTCCGGACGCGGAAGTTTGCCGCAAGAACCGCCAAGGAAACGCCCATGCCGCTGCTGGCCCAGAATGCCGCGCGCTGGCCCGACAAGCCCTGCGCCATCTTCCCCGATACGGGGGAGGCGCTGAGCTTCGGGCAGCTCGACGCCGCCGCCAACCAGGTGGCGCATGGGCTGATCGCGCTGGGCCTCCAGCCGGGCGAGGGGATCGCGCTGCTGCTGGAGAACGGGCCGGAATTCCTCTGGCTCACCTATGGCGCGAAGCGGGCGGGGCTGATGGTGACGCCGCTCTCCATCCATCTGCGTCCGAATGAGGTCGCGCATGTGCTGCGCGATTCCGGCGCGCGGCTGGTGGTGGCATCGGCCCATCTGGATGCGCTGGTGACCGCGCTGGACCTCTCGGAGGTGCCGCATCGCTATGCGGTGGGCGAAGCGGTGCCGGGCTTCGCGCCGCTGGCCGATCTGATGGCAGGGCAGGGGACCGGCTGGCCACCCGGCGAGCGGCCGCTGGGGCGGGAGTTCCTCTATTCCTCCGGCACCACGGGCCTGCCCAAGGGCATCCGCCGTCCTCTGATCCCCTTCGCGGACCGGCTGAAGCCGGAATTCGACATGACGTGGAAGGCCTTCTACGGCTTCGACGAGAGCACGGTCTACCTCTCGCCGGCGCCGCTCTACCACGCCGCGCCCAACCGCTATGTGCAGCGCGCGATGGATCATGGCGGCACGGCGGTGATCCTGCGGAAATTCGACGCCGAGCGCTGCCTCGCGATGATCGCGCAGCACCGCATCACCCACAGCCAATGGGTGCCCACCATGTTCGTGCGCATGCTGGCCCTGCCGGAGGCGGTGCGCGCGCAGCACGACCTCTCCTCGCATCGCTGTGCCATCCATGCGGCCGCACCCTGCCCGGTGCCGGTGAAGCGCGCGATGATCGCCTGGTGGGGACCGATCATCCGCGAATACTACGCAGGCAGCGAGGGCATCGGCACCGTCTTCATCGACAGCGAGACCTGGCTGAGGAAGCCCGGCAGCGTGGGCCGCCCCGCCTATGGCCGCGTGCACATCCTGGACGAGGGGGGGAACCCGCTGCAGTCCGGCGAGACCGGCCGCATCTGGTTCGAGGGTGGGCCGAAATTCGCCTATCACAACGACCCCGAGAAAACCGATGCCGCCTATAACGAGCGCGGCTGGGCGACCCTGCATGATCTTGGCTGGCTCGATGAAGAGGGGTTCCTGTTCCTCTCCGACCGCCGGGCGGACCTGATCCTCTCGGGCGGCGTGAACGTCTATCCGGCGGAGATCGAGGCGGTGCTGCTGACGCATCCGCGCGTGAACGAGGTGGCGGTCATCGGCGTGAAGGATGAGGAATTCGGCGAGCGCCCGCGCGCGCTGGTGGTGCCGCGCGGAGGCCCGGGCGACGCGGCGCTGGCGGAGGAGCTGGTCGCGCTCTGCCGCCGCGAACTGGCCGGACCCAAGGTGCCGCGCGCCGTGGAGTTCCTGGAGGAACTGCCGCGCAGCGAGGCGGGGAAGCTGCTGCGGCGCGTGCTGAAGGAACGATACCTCTAGGCCTCAGCGCTTGGCCTTGTCTTCCTCGTTCCTGGCCTTGATGCGGGCGCGGGCCTCGGCCCATTCGGCGTCGCCCCAGGCGGTGTAGTCATTGTAGTTGCCCGCGCCATTCGCGAGCCAGTTGCCGCCATCCAGCGCCACCGTCTGCCCGCTGATCCAGCCCGCGCCGTCGGAGAGCAGGAAGGCGGCCAGGTTGCCGATATCCTCGGGCGCGCCGCCCTTGCGCATCGGGTTCTTCGCCGCCGCCTTGCCGACCGGATCCTCCGCGCCGGGGCGGATGCGCGCGAGCATCCCCTCGGTCGGGATCAGGCCGGGCGCGATGCCGTTCAGGCGGATACCATGACGGCCCCATTCCAGCGCGAGCGACTTCGTCATCGCATCCACGCCCGCCTTGCTCATCGCCGAGGGCACGACGAAGGGGGCGCCGGTCCAGACCCAGGTGACGGTGATGGAGACGACGGCGCCAGGCATCCCGGCCGCGATCCAGCGCTTGCCCAGCGCCTGGGTCACGTGGAAGGTGCCGTTGAAGACGATCTCCGACACGGCGCGGAAGCCACGCGGCGAGAGATCCTCGGTGCGGCTGATGAAATTGCCGGCCGCGTTGTTGATGAGGTGCGTGGGGCCCAGGCCCTCGTCGAAGCTCGCCTGGATGGCGGCATCCACCGCATCGGCATCCTTGATGTCCACCGCCTGGAAGCGGGCGCGGCCCGGATGTTCCGCGTTCATCGCGGCCACCGTCTCCTCCAGCACGGAAGCGCGGCGGCCCCAGATCTCGACGGCGGCGCCGAGACCGAGCAGGTGCTCGGCCATCATGCGGCCAAGCCCCGTGCCGCCGCCGGTGATGAGCACGCGCTTCCCGGCGAAGAGGTCTCGCGCGAAGATCACAGGCCGAGCCCCAGGCGCTTCACGCGCGCTTCCTCGTAATTCGCCGTCTCCTGGATGAAGCGGCCATAGGCCGCGCTGTCGAGATATTCCAGCGGCATGTCGAGCCGCTCCAGCGTCGCCAGATGCGCCGGATCGTGCAGCGCCACGCGGAAGCCGTCATGCAGGCGGCGGACGATCTCGGGGTCCATGCCCTGCGGCCCCACGATCCCGTAGGGCGAGGTCACCACCATGTCCTGGTAGCCGAGTTCGAGCAGCGTCGGCACGTTGGGCAGCTTGGGGGAGCGGTTGCGCGGCCAGACGTTCAGCGCGCGCAACTGCCCGTCCTGGATCAGCTGCAGCACGCCCGAGCCGGTGCCCGAGGCATCAATATGGCCACCGATCAGGGCGGGCACGGCATCCCCCTCGCCGCGGAAGGGGACGTGCAGCACCTCGATCCGCTCGCGCGCTGCAAGCTCGATCAGCGTGAGGTGCGGCGTGCCATTGGCGCCGGTATTGCCGATCTTCACCTCGCCGGGCCGGCGGCGGGCATCGGCGACGAGGTCGGCCCATGTCTGGTAGGGGCTGCCCGCCCGCACGCAGACCATGAAGAGATAGCCAGTGACGTGGATGATCGGCGTGAAGTCGGTGCGCGGGTTGAAGGCCATGCGCTGCATGAAGGGCAGCCGGATGGCGGGCAGGGCGAATTGCGCGAGCGTGTAGCCGTCCGGCCGGGCGTTGCGCATGTTGGCGGCCGGCAGCGTGCCGCCGCCGCCCGGGCGGTTCTCGATGATGACCTGCTGGCCCATGGCGCGCGTCGCGGCCTCGGCGAAGCTGCGCATCTGCACATCGGTGGCACCGCCGGCGGGGAAGCTGATCTGGATGGTGATGGGGCGGTTGGGGAAGGCCTGCGCCGCGGCAAGGCCCGGCAGGAGGGCAGGCGTAGCAAGGGCGCTGGCCAGCAGGTGGCGGCGATTCATCTTGGCGTCTCCCGAAGTCTTATTATGCAGAACTCTTCATCGCCGATTTGGCACGGCGATGCCAGCACGAAGCGTCAGGCGGGGTCGAGCCCGGCGGCGCGGATCACCTCATGCGCGGCCGGCGAGGCGAGGAAGCGGATCAGCGCCAGCGCCGCCTCCGGCTGTTCCGCCCGCGCGCCGATCCCGGCCGAGAAGGTGGTCACGCGCTGGATCGGCGCGGGCAGGGGACCGACGATCTCGATCCCCGGGATGGGGAGCAATTCGCTCCTCTGCTGGAAGCCCAGCTCCACCACGCCGTTCGCCACCTCGCGCCCCACCCAGCGCGGGAATTGCCGGGCTTTGCCCGCCATCTGCTCGGTGATGCCGAGGCGCGCGAACAGTTCGGTCGAGAGATAGACGCCGCTCGCGCTCGAGGAATAGCCGATGCTGGCGGCGTTCAGCAGCGTCTGGCGGAACTCCTCGACCGTGCCGATGCGCGGATGCGGCGTGCCGGCGCGCACCGCCATGGCGATGGCGGAGTGGACGAGATCGCGCTCGCTGCCCGCACGCACAAGGCCGGCGCGGACCAGCCCATCGAGCGAGCCGCGTGCCAGGATCACGACATCGGCCGCCTCGCCGCGCGCCAGGCGGTTGGGCAGCGCATCGGGCGCCGCGCCCATGGAGGCGCCGCGGATGGTCGTGATGGCGTGGCCGGTCTCGGCGGTGAAGCGGGGGGCAAGGATCTCAAAGGGCGCGGTGAAGGCGCCCGATGTCATCACCTGGAGCGGTGCGGCCGCGCGCGGGGCGGCGGGCAGGAGCCCGGCAAGCCCGAGCCCCAGGAACAGACGGCGTTGCATCATGGCTTCCTCCCTCGCGTTGCGCGCAGTTTTCGCCGGGGCGGCGCTGCGCGCAAGCGGGGGGTGATCAGCCCTCGATGCGGATGTTCGCGACGCGAATCGCTTCCGCGAAGGCGGCGCGCTGCGTCGTGATGTAGGTCGCCATCGCGCTGGCATTGCGATAGTCTGGCTCGAGGCCGGAGGCGGCCACGCGCTCGCGGATTTCGGGGAGCTGCATGGCGCGGCCAACCTCGCCATCAATCCGCTCGATGACGCTGGCGGGCGTGCCGGCGGGCGCCATCAGGCCGATCCAGGCGCCACCATCGAAGGCGCCGAGTCCAGGGAGCGCGGCCAGCGGCGGCACCCCCGGCGCCAGCGAGGAGCCGTTGCGGAAGGAGATGCCCAGCGCGCGGAGCTGGCCGTTGCGCATCGCGGCCCCGGCCGCGGCCACCGTCTCGATCGAGTAGTTCACATGCCCGCCCATCACGGCCGTCAGCGCCGGCGCGCTGCCGGCGAAGGGCACATGCACCACATCCACGCCGGCCAGCGCGTGGAACCAGGAGGCGATGATATGCGCCGTGGCCCCGGTGCCCGAGGAGGAGAAGGTGTAGCGCCCCGGATTGGCCTTCAGCAGCGCGATGAACTCGGCCGCGTTCTGCGCCGGGAAGTTGGGTGGCACCACCAGCACCAGCGGCGCGATGCCGGTGATGGAGATGGGCGCGAAGTCGCGCTCGGCATTGAAGGGCGTGCGCTGGACCAGGGGCGAGGTGACGATCGGCCCGGTCGAGGCGGCGAGCAGCGTGTAGCCATCGGGCGCCGCCTTCGCCACCTGGTCGGTGCCGATGAGGCCGCCGGCGCCGGCGCGATTCTCGGCCACGAAGGGCTGGCCCAGCGTCTCGGTGAGGCGCTGCGCCATGACGCGGGCGGCGAGATCCGTCGCCTGGCCGGGCGGCCAGGGGATGATCACGCGGACCGGGCGGTTCGGGTAGGTGCCCTGCGCCGAAGCGCCGGCCGCACCCAGGATGAAAGGCGTGGCCAGCAGGCCGCGGCGCGTGACCATCTCAGCCCTCGATGCGGATGTTGGCGGCGCGGATCGCGGTCGCGAAGCCGCGGCGCTGGTTCGCGATGTAGTCCCGCATCGCATCCGGGCCGTGATAGACGGGCTCCAGCCCCGCGGTGATCAGGCGCTCGCGCATGTCGCCGGCCTGCATGGCGCGGCCGATCTCGGCGTCGATGCGGTCGATGATGGGGCGCGGCGTGCCGGCGGGCGCCATCAGGCCGATCCAGGCGCCGGCGTCGTAGTCCTGCATGCCCGGGAGGCGGGCCAGCGGCGGCACGTCAGGCACCAGGGTCGAGCCGTTCTTGAAGGAGATGCCGAGCGCGCGGAGGCTGCCGTTGCGGATCAGCGGGCCGGTCGCGGCCAGCGTCTCGACCGAGTAGTTCACATGCCCGCCCACCACGGCCGTCAGCGCGGGGCCGCTGCCGGCGAAGGGCACATGCACCACATCCACATTGGCCAGCGCATGGAACCAGGCGGCCACCACATGGGCCGTGGCGCCGGTGCCAGAGGAGGAGAAGCTGTAATGGCCCGGGCGCGCGCGCAGCAGGGCCACGAACTCCTCGGCCGTGCGCGCGGGGAAGTTCGGTGGCACCACGAGCAGGTAGGGCGACATTCCGGTGATGGAGATCTCGGCGAAGTCGCGCTCGGCATTGTAGGCGGTGCGCTGCACGAGCGGCGAGGTGACGATGGGGCCGGTGGAACCCGCGAGCAGCGTGTAGCCATCGGGCGCGGCCTTCGCCACCTGATCGGTTCCGATCATGCCGCCGGCGCCGGCGCGGTTCTCGGCCACGAAGGGCTGGCCGAGCGTCTCGGTCAGGCGCTGGGCGGAGATGCGGGCGGCGAGGTCGGTCGCCTGGCCGGGCGGCCAGGGCACCACCACGCGCACGGAACGATTGGGCCAAGCCCCCTGTGCACTGGCCGAACCGGCGGCAAGCAGGAAGGGGGCGGCAAGGGCCGCGCGGCGCTGGATCATGTGTTTCTCTCCCGAATGTCATCCGCGCATAGCGGCGGGGCCCTGCCTTGCGCAAGGGGCTTCCTGCGGGCCCAAATGCGCGCCGCGAAGAAGGAAGAAACCTCATGCAATTCGAGACGCTTGCGCTGGAGTTCCAGGCACCGCATTTGCTCATCGTGCGGCTCAACCGGCCCGAGGTGGCCAATGCGCTGAACACGCAGATGGGCCGGGACCTGCTGGCGCTCTGGACCTCGCTGACCGAAGATTCGCGCGGCATCCGCTGCGTGGTGTTCACCGGCGCGGGCGGGCGCGCCTTCTGCGCGGGTGGCGACCTGAAGGAGCGCCTCGGCATGACGGACGCGCAGTGGCAGGCGCAGCACGAGATCTTCGAGCGCGCCTACTGGGCGCTGATGGACTGCCCCATCCCCGTCATCGCCGCGGTGAACGGGCATGCCTATGCCGGCGGCCTCGAAATGGTGCTGGCGAGCGACTTCGCCTATGGCGCCGAAAATGCACGCTTCGCGCTGACGGAGGTGACCATCGGCATCATGCCCGGCGCCGGCGGCACGCAGAACCTGCCGCGTGCGGTGGGCGAACGGCGCGCGAAGGAAATCATCCTGACCGGGCGTCCCTTCACCGCGCAGCAGGCGCTCGACTGGGGCATCCTGAACGCGGTGTATCCGATGGATGACCTGCTGCCGGCCGCATTGGAGACGGCGACGCGCATCGCCGAGAACGCACCGCTTTCGGTGCGGCAGGCCAAGAAGAGCATCCATTACGGCTTGCAGATGGATGTGCGGACCGCCTTCCGCTTCGAGATCGAGGCCTATAACCGCCTGGTCGGCACCGAGGACCGGCATGAGGGCATCGCGAGCTTCAACGAGAAGCGCAAGCCGGTGTTCAAGGGGCGTTAGCGCGGAGCCATGCCACGTATTCCGCCACGCCCTGCTCCAGGGGCGTGGACGGATGCGGGTAGCCGGCCTGGCGCAGCTTCGCCATCGGTGCCTCGGTGAAATACTGATACTTGCCGGCGAGATCCGCCGGCATGGGCATGAACGCGATGCGCTCGGGCAGGTTCAGTGCCGCGAAGACCGCGCGCGTGAGGTCCAGGAAGCTGCGCGCCTGCCCGCTGCCGCAGTTGAACAGGCCCGAGACACCGGGGTTGTCCAGCAGCCAGAGCATCACGCGCACGCAATCGCCCACATTCACGAAATCGCGTTGCTGCATGCCGTCCGCGATGCCCGGACGGTCCGAGGCGAAGAGGCGGGCAGGGGCGCCGGTCAGGATCTCGCGATACTTGTGCAGCGCCACGCTCGCCATGCGGCCCTTGTGGCCCTCGCGCGGGCCATAGACGTTGAAGAACTTGAGCCCCGCCCATTGCGGCGGCTTCGGGCGGCCGAGCTGCAGCATCTGCGCCACGCGCCGGTCAAAGGCGTGCTTGGACCAGCCATAGAGGTTGAGAGGCTTGAGGCGCGAAAGCTCCTCCGGCGTCTCGCCATCCTCGAAGCCCTGATCGCCATCGCCATAGGTGGCGGCCGAGGAGGCGTAGATGAAGGGCACGCCCGCCGCCGCGCACCAATCCCAGAGCTTGAGCGAGAGCGTCAGGTTGGAGGCGGCGACGAGGTCGCCATCCGTTTCGGTGGTGGCGCTGATGGCGCCCAGATGCACCACGGCGCGGGGACGCATGGCGAGCGCCGCGTCCAGCTCGGGCGGTGGCAGCAGGCCGGCCAGCACCGCGCCCTCCAGGTTGCGCCACTTCTCGTCCTTGCCGAGCCAGTCGAGCACCACCACCTCCTCGCCACGGGCGGTGAGAGCTGCGACAAGGTTCGAACCGATGAAGCCGGCGCCGCCGGTGACGAGGATCATGGTTGCGGGTTAGAACGCCTGCCAAGCCGCAGCAAGGAGGGGTTTCGATGCGCAAGGATGGTCGCCAGCGACTGGATGACCTGGCCGGGATGGCCGGGGGCGCCTTCTCCGTCTTCGCGGGGCTGCGTGCCGAGATGGAAGCCATGGCCCGCGCCCAGGCCGAGGCGATGGTGCGCAAGCTCGAGCTGGCCCGTGCCGAGGACCTCGATGCCGCCATGGAAGTGGCGCGCCGCGCCCGCGCCCATGCGGAGGCGCTGGAGGTTCGCGTCGCCGCCCTCGAGGCCGAGATCGCGGCGTTGAAGGCGGGCTGAGCCTGATCGCCTTTGGCCGCATCGCCAAAGGCGTGGGTCAGCCTCGCTCGATCATCCCCCCGGCCGCACCCCCGCCTCGGCCAGCAGGCGCGTGATCCGCTCCAGCTCGGCCGTGAAGAGGTCGCCATGGCGCTCGGGCGTCTGGTCGGCCGGCGGGAAGGGGGTTGTTCCAAGCTGCGCGAAACGGGCGAGGATGGCAGGGTCCGCCACGGCGGAGCGCAATGCCGCATTCAGCCGGTTGATGATCTCGGGCGGCGTGCCGCGCGCCACATAGAGACCATGCCAGACATGCAGGTTCACCCCCGGCACGCCGGCCTCGGCCGAGGTCGGCACAGTGGGAATCGGAGGCAGTCGCGTGGCGGAGGTGACCAGAACGCCCTGGATGGTGCCCGCCGTGAGCTGTGGAATGGCATTGGTGGATTGGTCGCAAAGCAGGTCGATGCTGCCGGCCACGAGGTCATTCATCGCCGGCCCGCCGCCGCGATAGGTGACGAGCGTCACCGGAATCCGCAGCGCCTGGGCCAGTTGCAGCGCGCAGAGGTGCCCGCTGGTGCCAAGCCCGCCATGGCCGATATTGGCGCGCTCACCCTGCGCCCGCAGCCAGGCGAGCGGCTGATCCAGACCGCGCCGCGCCGAGAGCACGGTGGGGCCGGTGTTCACCAGGCCGACCGGCGCGAAGGCGGTGCGCGTGTCGAAGCGCAGGTTCGGGATCAGGCCGGGCGCCGCCAGCAGGGCCAGCTGGTTGATCAGGATGGTCTGCCCATCCGGCGCGGAATTGGCCACACGCTCCGAGCCGATGGTCCCGCCCGCGCCCGCGACGTTCTCGATCACCACCACCTGGCCGAGGGTGCGGCCCATATGCTCGCCCACGAGCCGCGCGATGGCATCCGTCGCGCCGCCCGCCGCGAAGGGCACGATGAGGGTGATGGGCCGCGTCTGCGCCAGCGCGGGCCCCGCCACCAGCGCCAACAGCAGGGCCAGCCAGCGCATCACCGCCCCCGCCGCAGCAGCTGCCCCGGCAGGGCGCCGGTCGCGACACCATTGCGATAAGTGACCACGCCGCGCTTGATCGTGGCGCGGTAGCCCGATGGCGCCTGCAGGAGGCGCCGCCCGCCCGCCGGCAGGTCATGCACCATGCGGGGCGGCAGCAGGCCGAGTTCCTTCGGCGCGATCAGGTTCACATCGGCCAGCATGCCCGGCGCCAGCACACCGCGATCGGTCAGGCCCATGGCGCGCGCCGTGTCGCTGGTCTGGCGGCGGACCAGTTCCTCCATCGGGAAGCCGCGCTGGCCCCAATGCATCAGCACGAAGGTCGGGAAGGAGCCGTCCGAGATGAAGCCGACATGCGCGCCGCCATCGGAGAGGCCGATGATGGCATTTCGGTGCCGCAGGCACTCGGCCGAGGCATCCAGCGTGTAGTCGGCGAAGTTGGTCAGCGGCGCGAAGATGAAGTTGGTGCCGTCGCCCTCGGTCAGCAGGTCATAGGCGACCTCCTCGGGCTTGCGGCCCTCGCGCTCGGCCTGCGCTTCCAGGCTCTTCTCGCGCGGCGGCGCGTAGTCGGGCGGCGCGCCGAAGGGGAACATGCGCGCCCAATGCAGCCGCGTGATGAGCGGGAAGTTGGAGCCCGCGATGCGGTCCTCGCTCAGGATGCGCGTGCGACGGCCCGGCTCGCGCAGGGCGGCGGCACGCTCGGCCGGCGGCAGGTGGGCCACCTCCTTGTAGGACGGGCAGCCGGAGAAGGGGTTCTGCGAGCCGACCAGGCCGAGCAGGATGCCGATGGGGCGCGGCGGAAACACCGGGCGGATGTCGAGCCCGTTCTCCGCCGCCTCGTCGGAGAGGGCGAGCAGTTCCTTCCAGGCCTCGGTGCGGTCATGCCGCGCGGTCAGCGAGAAGACGATGGGCCGGCCGGAAGCCACGGCCACGCGGCGGACCATGGCGAATTCGGTGGAGGGGTCCGGCGTGTTCCAGTCGGAGACCATTTCCAGCAGCCCGCCGCCGCCCTCGGTCAGCCCGGCGGCGAGGCCGATCAGCTCATCCTCCTGGGCCTTCAGCGTCGGCGTCGGATCACCCGCCAGGGTCTTGTGGCTGATGGTGCGGCTGGTGCTGGCGCCGAAGGCGCCGGCGGCCGCGGCCTCGGCCGTGAGCGCGCGCATGCGGTCGATCTCGTCCGGCGTCGCGTTCTCCAGGCTGAGCGCGCGCTCGCCCATCACATGCACGCGCAGCGCGCCATGCGGCAGCAGCGCGCCGATGTCGATGTCGCGCGCCTTGCGCTCCAGCGCGTTCAGGTATTCCGGGAAGCTCTCCCAGGACCAGTTCAGCCCCTCATGCAGCACGGGGCCGGGGATGTCCTCGACGCCTTCCATCAGCGCGATCAGCGTGTCGCGATCCTCGGCGCGGCAGGGCGCAAAGCCGACGCCGCAATTGCCCATGAGCGCCGTGGTCACGCCATGCCAGGCGGAAGGGGCGAGATGGCTGTCCCACACGGCCTGGCCGTCATAATGCGTGTGGATGTCCACGAAGCCGGGTGTGACAAGAAGCCCGGTCGCGTCCATCTCCTCGGCGCCTTTCCCCCGGACTTCGCCGACCTGGACGATCTTGCCGCCCTGGATGGCGACATCGCCCTGGAAGCCCGGCGCGCCGGTGCCATCCAGGATGGTGCCGCCGCGAATGACGATGTCGTGGTTCATGGCTTTGCTCCGCGAATCAACCGGCCGGGCAGGGCGCCCGTGGCCGTTCCGTGTTCGTGAACGATCTCGCCCGCGCAGAGCGTGGCGCGATAGCCGCGCGCGCCCTGCACCAGGCGCTTGCCGCCGGCCGGCAGGTCGTAGCGCATGTTGGGCCGCTCAATGGCGAGATTGTCGAAATCCACCACATTGATGTCGGCACGGAGCCCCGGTGCCAGCCTCCCGCGATCCATCAGGCCGAGCGCCGCGGCATTGTCGGCGGCCAGGCGCTTGACCACGAATTCCACCGGCAGCTTCCCGCCCCGCGCGCGGTCCCGCGCCCAGTGGGTCAGCATATGCGTGGGCGCGGAGGCATCGCAGATGTAACCCACATGCGCGCCGCCATCGCCGAGGCCCATCAGCGTGTGCGGATGCGTCACCATCTCGCGGATCGCATCCAGATTGCCATCGGCATAGTTCAGCAGCGGGCGGTTGAGGATGGCGCGGCCGTCCTCCTCCAGCATCCAGTCATAGCAGAGGTCTTCCGGGTCACGGCCCAGGCGCCTGGCCTGTTCCAGCACGCTGGCCTCGGGCGGCGGTTCATAGTCGGGCGTCAGCTTGTAGATGCGGGCGTAGTTGTTGAGGCGCGCACGCAGCGCCGGGTCCGTGGGCTCGGCCAGGATGCGGGCGCGGCGGTCCGGGTCGCGCAGGGCGGCCACGCGCTCGCCGATGGGCAGATGCGCTACCTCGCGGAAGCCGGCGCGCGTCAGGAAGGGGTGCTGCGAGAGCTCCCAGCCGAACATGAGGCCGACCGGGCGGCCCATGACCTGGCCGGTCACCTGGATGCCCTCGGCATTGGCGGCGCTGACCTGTTGCAGGATCCAGCGCCAGAAATCCGGTCGGGATTCGCGTTGCAGGAGCGAGAAGGTCATGGGCCGCTTGGCGATGCGCGCGATCCGCATCAGCCGCTCCCATTCCTCCTCCGCCGGGTCATCGAAGTCGGAAATCAGCTGCATCCAGCCGCCGCCGAGGCCGGCCGCGATCTCGGCCAGCTCGATCTCGGCGGCCCCCAGCGTCGGTGTGGGCTCACCCGCGAGCGTCTTGTGGGCGATGGCCCGCGATGTGGAGAAGCCGAGCGCGCCTGCCGCGATCCCCTCGCGCGCCAGGCGTGCCATCTCAGCGCGGTCCTCGGCGGTGGCGGGCTCGCGCTCGAAGCCGCGGCGGCCCATGACATGCACGCGCAGCGCCGCGTGCGGCACCTGGGTCGCGATGTCCATGTCGTACGGGCGGGCATCCAGCGCGTTGAGGTATTCCGGGAAGCTCTCCCAGTTCCAGGGCAGGCCCTCGGTGAGGACGACCTCGGGCAGGTCCTCCACGCCCTCCATCAGCTTCACCAGCATGTCGCGGCTCTCGGGGCGGCAGGGCGCGAAGCCCACGCCGCAATTGCCCAGCAGCGCCGTCGTCACCCCATGCAGCGAGGAGGACAGGATCTCCGAGGTCCAGGTGGCCTGCGCGTCGTAATGCGTGTGGATGTCCACGAATCCCGGCGTCACCAGATGCCCACGCGCATCAACTTCTGGCGTGCCGCGCGGAACGGTGATGTTGCGGCCGATGGCGGCGATGCGGTCCCCGGAGACCACGAGGTCCGCTTCGAAGGGCTGGGCCCCCGTGCCGTCCACAAGGGTTCCGCCGCGGATGATGAGGCTGGCTTCGGCCATGGATGAATTCTCCCTGGCCGAAGCTTCGCATCCCTGGCCGTTGCGCGCCAGGGTTGCGCTCAGGCGCGGCGCAGCACACCCGCTGCCACGAGCAGCCCGAGCGACACGAGGCCTAGGCCCAGCAACTGCCCGAGGTCCGGCCATTCCCCGGCGATGGGAATGCCCATCAGGATGGCCGAGGCCGGCACCAGCGCGGGGAACAGCGCGGCGCGCGCCGCCCCCAACTGTTCCGCCGCCCGGGTGAAGCAGATCACCGCCACCACGCCCGAGAGCACGCCCTGACGCTGACCGAGGATGGCCGCGCCTTCTATACCCAGGCGCAACTCGCCCTTGAGGCGGTGGCCGAGGCGGAGGGCGCCGTGGGCCGCCGCAAGGGGAAGCCCACCGGCACCCTCCGCCTCGCCTGCGCCGCCGTGCTGGGACGGCTGCATGTCCTGCCGCGCCTGCCGCGCTTCCTGGAGCGCTACCCCGATGTTGCGGTGGACCTCGTCATGGGCGACGACTTCGCCGATCTGGTGGAGCAGCGCATCGACCTCTCCATCCGCATCGGCGCGCTCACCGACCCCGGCCTGGTGGCGCGGCGGATCGGCATCTCCCGCCGGGTGCTGGTGGCCACCCCCGGCTATCTGGAGCGGCACGGCACGCCGCGCACGCCCGAGGAACTGCGCCAGCACAATTGCATCCTCTACACCCGCCTCGCCACCGGCGCGAACTGGCCCTTTACCGGGCGGGATGGCCCGATCTCGGTGCCCGTTCAGGGCCGCATCCAGGTCAACAACACCGAAGGCGTGCGGGCAGCCATCCTGAGCGGCCTCGGCATCGGCATGGTCCCGGCCTGGCATTTCGTGGATCGCGAGATCGAGACGGGGCGCCTGATCCCGCTGCTGCCGGACTACGAGCCGGCGCCGCACCCCATCCATGCGGTCTATCCCACGCGGCGCTTCGTGCCGCCCAAGCTGCGCGCCATGCTGGACTACCTGGCGACGGAGTTCGAGCTGGACCCGCTGCTCAGCGCCTATGCGGAGGGGCGGTGATGCCTCTTGCGGTCCCGGCGGGGGATCACAGTTGAGGTGGCATGCCCGTTTTCTTCGTCCGCCGCCGCCTCGCCCTTGGGCTTGCCGCATTTCTCCCGGCGCCGCCGGCCGAGGCCTCCGAGGCGGCGGCCTGGGAGGCATTGCGCCAGGGCGCCATCGTCATGTTCCGCCATGCCTATGCGCCCGGCGGGGGTGACCCGGCCGGGATGCGCCTCGGCGAATGCGCCACCCAGCGCAACCTCGATGCCCAGGGCCGTGCCCAGGCTGTCCGCATCGGCGAGGCCATCCGCGCGCAGGGCGTCACCGTGGGCGCCGTGCTCACCTCCCAATGGTGCCGCACGACGGAGACCGCCGAGCTCGCCTTTCCCGGGCAGTCGAGGCCGGAGCCCGCCTTCAACTCCTTCTTCGGCGACCGCCCGGCGGGCCCGGCACTGACCGCGGCCGCGCGCCGCATCCTGCTGGCCTGGGCCGGCCCAGGCGCGCTTTTCGTCAGCACGCATCAGGTCAACATCACGGGACTGACGGGCATCGTGCCGGCCTCCGGCGAGGGCGTGGTGTTGCGCGCCGAGGGCGGCGAATTGCGGGTGGTCGGCCGCATCCAGCCCTGAGCGTCAGTTCTGCTTGCGGAGCGAGCGCACGAAGCTGCCCCCGGCGGCGGCGAAGCCCGTCGCCATGCAGAAGCCCTGCAGATCGGCGGCACCCGGGGGGGTCGCGATTTCCAGCCGGTCGCACCCCGCCACGCGTGCGGCCTGGGCTGCGGCCTTCAGCAGGAGCCGCCCGATGCCCTGCCGCCGCTGCGCGGCCGCGACAAGCAGCAGCGTGATGCGCGCCACCGGCGCCCCCGTCAGCGTGGGATGCCAATGCAGCAGCACGGCCCCGCTGGGCGGCCCCCATTGCAGCGCGACCAGCGCGGTGGCCGGCCCCTGGCGCAACGTGGCCAGCCGGTCCGCCAATTCGCGGGGCTCTGCCCTCAGGCCGGCCTCGGCCAGCAGGGTCACGAGCCCGGGCGCCTCGGCGGGCGTTGCGGCACGGATCTCCATGCCGTAGCGCAGGTTCATCCCGCCAGTGCCATGCAGGAAAAGCCGACGCGCGCTTCGGTCGGCACGCCGAACAGCACGGTGTGGCGGGCGGGCAGGCCTTTGGGGAAGTGCTTCACATATTCGGCATTCAGCGCCGCGTAGTCGGCGCGGTCGGTGATGAGCATGGTGACCTGCACCACGCGATCCAGGCTGCTGCCCGCCTCCTCCAGCAGGCTCGCAATGAACCCCAGGGCGTTGCGCACCTCCTCGGCCGGGGTGGTGCCGCGATGGATGCCCCGCGCGGGATCATGCGGCGCCGAATGGCCGGAGACATAGACCATGCCCCCGGCGCGAACGGCGCGGGTGAAGGGGCGGCTCTCGCCGGCTTCGGGCGGGTGGAAGAATTCGATGCTCATGGCGGCCTTCTCCGTTGGCTCGGTGCACTCTGCCGGATCGCGCCCCGGGTGGCATCCCGCCCGGGGCGGTTTGGGGCTATGCTGCACCGCATGAGCGAAGCCGAGACCAAGCCCGACGCCCCGCCCCAGGACCAGCCCAAGGCAAAGCCCCGGCCGCGCTGGCTGCGCCGGGCGCTCTTCACCCTCGGCGGCCTCCTTCTTCTCCTGGGCAGCCTGCCGGTCGCCGCCTGGATCCTGCTGCCCCGGCTGGAGCTTGCCGATTTCGCCGCCGCTCAGGCCAGCGAGCGCCTGGGCCGCCCCGTCACCATCGAGAGCCTGCGCCTCACCCCGGGCGCGCGCCTCGGCCTCACGGTGAGCGGGGTCGCCATCGCCAATATCGAGGGCGGCAGCCGGGCCGAGATGCTGCGCCTGGAGCGCCTGACCGCCGAGCTTGACCTGCCCGCCCTTCTGGGGGGCGAGGTGGTGCTGCCCATGGCCGAGATCGCGGGGCTGTCCCTCCTGCTGGAGCGCAATGCGGAGCGCGTCGCCAACTGGCATTTCGGCCCGCCCGCCGCCGCTTCCAGCGGTCGCGGCTGGATGCCCCTGTTCCAGGCGCTCCGCGTCACCGGCGCCGAGATCCTGTTCCGCACCACGGGTGGCCTCACCTTGCCCACGCGGGTCGAGACGGCGAGCCTGACCGCGGAGGGGCTGCATGCGCCGGTCCGGCTCGACGCCACGGGCAGCTACAACAATGTGGCGCTCACCCTGCAGGGCCCGCTCGACAGCATCGCGAGCTTCCGCGATGGCAGCGCCCCCTTCAGCCTGGACCTGACCGCGACGGCGGGCGAGACCACGCTGGCCCTGCTGGGCTCCGCGCGGGACCCGCTGAATTTCGATGGCGTGCAGGGCCAGATCGAGCTGCGCGCCGCGAATCCCGACGCGCTGCTGGCCCTGGGCGGCATGGGAACGGAGGGCGTGCCCCGCATCGCCCTCGAACTCGCCGGCACCTTCGACCGCCAGGGCGATGTCTGGCGCATCGGCATGCCCATGGGCGCGCTGGACGGCGCCCCTTTCACCGGCCGCGTGCTGCAGCTGACCGAGGGCGCGCGCGGCGAGCCCGACGCCATCCTGCTCGACCTGGCGCTGACCCGGCTCGACCTCAACCGCGTGTTGCGCGCGGGGGGGCATGAGGCCGATGGGGTGGCCGACCTGCCGCTTGCCGTCTTCACCGCGCCCGATCCGCTGCTCGAGCTTCGGCTCTCGGCCGAGGCCTTCACCTATGGTGCGCTCGAGGCGCGTGACGGCCGGCTGGTCGCCACGCTCGTGCCGGGGCAGGTGCGGGTGACCACGCTGGCCATGCAGGCCTTCGGCGCGCGCATCGGTGCGGCCGCCCTGCTGGACGCCGATGAGGAGGGGCTGCGCGTCACCGCCGACGTGATCATGGGCGAGGCCGAGCTCGAACCGCTGCGCCGCGCCCTCGGCCTGCGCGAACTGCCGCTCTCGGGGCGCGTCGAGGGGCGGCTCTCCATCAATGCGCGCGGCGGCAGCCTGAACGCCGCGGCGCGGGATGCGCACGTCTCGGCCGTGCTGCTCATGTCGGGTGGTTCCATCGCGCGCGAGGTGATCGAGATGGCCTCCACCGACATCCGTGCCCTGTTCCGCACGGCGCGCGGCCGCACGCGCCTCTCCTGCGCCATCGGCGTGCTCGACATGAAGGGCGGCGTCGGCGAACTCGCCCCGCTTCGCCTGCGCTCGGCCAACGGGATGATCAGCGGGATCGCGACCTTCGACCTGAACCGCCACCGCCTTGACCTCGTCATCGGCAGCCACCGGCAGACCACGGGCAGCTTCGCGCTCGACATCCCGGTACGCGTCAGCGGCAGCTTCGAGGATCCCGGCGTGCAGCCCGCGCAATGGTCGAGCGCGGGGCGCGCGAGGCTCTCCGCGCCGGACCATACCGCCCCGATCCCGCCCGGGCTGCGCGACTATGCCCGCCGCAGCCCCTGCTTCTTCGCGGGCGGGCGCTGAGCGCGGCGGCCTATGCCAGCTCCGGCAGGGTGATGCGGACCACCGCGCCGCCATCGGCATTGGCCAGCGTCATCGTCCCGGCCATCGCGCGGATGGTCGAATAGGCGAGAGAGAGGCCGAGGCCGGTGCCCTTGCCGGCCTCCTTCGTCGTGAAGAAGGGCTCCAGCGCGCGGGCCAGCGCGGCCGGGGAAAAGCCTGTGCCATTGTCGGCGACGGTCAGCACCACCTCGCCCTCCGCCCGCCTGACGGAGAGGTGGATGGCGCCGGCCGGCCGGCCGCTGGCCTGCACGGCGTCACGCGCGTTGAGCAGCAGGTTCAGCAGCACCTGCTCCAGCGGAATCATCTGGCCCATGACGCGCGCGGGCGGATCGGGCAGGCTTACGTGCAGCGCGATGCCAGCCGAGCGGATCGCCGCCTCGGCCAGCAGCAGCGCGCCCTTCACCACCAGCGCCAGCTCCACCGGCTCCGCGCTTGCCGGCGTCCCGTCCTCGCGGCCGAAGAGGCGCAGATGGTCCACCACGCCGCGCGCGCGGATCGAACTGCTGGCGATGCTCTCCAGCCGCTTCAGCGCCGCCGGGATGGATTCCGGGCCACGCCGCTGCAGCTCCAGGATCGCGTTGTCCGCCGCCAGGGCCATGATGGCGAGCGGCTGGTTCAGCTCGTGCGCGAGGCCCGTCGCCATCTGGCCGAGGGAGATGAGGCGCGCGGTCTGCACCATCTGCGCCTCCGCCCGCTTGCGCTCCTGCATCTCGGCGCTCAGCATCCGCGCCAGTTCCTCCGCCCGGTGGCGCGCCTCGGCGAGACTCTGCTGCATCCGGCAGAGGTCGGTCACGTCCACATGGGTGCCGATCCAGCTGCCGTCATAAGTGCGGTGCTCGCGCACGCGGACCCAGCGGTCGCCCGGCAGGGGCAGCTCGAAGGGCGCGCCGGGGAAACGGGAATTCTCGGCCCAGCGCTGCCGCGCCTCCCGCGCATCGCCCGCGCCCGCCCAGGCGCGCTCCAGCACATCGGAGAAGCGCCGGCCGATCGCCTCGCCCGGGCCATCCAGGCCGTAGAGCTTCGCGAAGGGGCGGTTGGCCATGACGATGCGCCCCTCCGCGTCATGCACCATCAGCCCATCGGCCGTCTGGTCCAGCGCCTCCGCCGAGACGCGCTTGCCGCTCGCGACCATCACGGTCGCCAGGACGTCGCCGCCGCGGGCCGGTGCCGCGCGGGACCAGAAGCGCAGCCGCCCGCCGCCCGGCAGGGGCAGCACCTCGGCGCGCAGCCACTGGCTGTGGTGCAGGAACTCGAAGGGCGCCACCTGCCGGTGGTGGCGCTCGACCCCCTCGGCGACATAGCGCTCGATCAGGGCCATCTCCGCCGCGTCGAGCCGGCCGCGATAGAAGCGGCGCAGATTCTCGGCATAGGGCTCGCCCCGATGGATCCGCCCCGCATGCTCGGGGAAAAGCGCCAGGAAGCCGTCATTCCACCGGATCGTGCGGTCCTCGGCGTCAAGCGCGAGGGCGGCGACCCCAAGTTCCTCCATCCGGTCGAGATTTTCGACGACGTCATGCAGCCGGGCTTGGTCCATCCTCCCGTCCTCAGCAGCCCGAGATGATGACCTGGCAGGCGCTGCCCGCGCCGCAGACGCGCCGCGCCTCGCGCTCCGCATCGTCCAGCTCGATGCCGAAGCCGGCCGAGACCTGGCCATCCGGTGCCTGCGCCACCGCCGCGCAATGATTGATGGTGGAGACGGCGATGCGGCAAGGGCGGCCCTCGGCCATCGCCTCGCAGGCGCGGCGCGCGCCCTCGAGGGCGCTGCCCGCGGTGCGTGCACCCGCGAGGAAGGCCTCGGTCATCAGTGGCCGGTCCACCACGAAGATGGCGATGTGCCGGTCGCTGTCCGGGCCGCCGAGCGCGGCGATCCCCTCCGTGCCGCGCAGGCAGCTCGCGAGGCAGCGCTGCCGGTCGGCGCCCGCACGCAGCTCGCAGGCGGCGGCGCAGCGGGCATTGCGCAGCGTGCCGAGGTCGCCCGCCACGCGCGGGGCGGGGAGGAAGCACAGCTCGGTCTGCACCGGGCAGGGCGTCACGCCGGGCGTCGCGGCCGGGTCGGCGGGCAGGCTGATCCGCCAGGCGGTGCGGTTGCCGCAGCGCACATCCCAATGCGCCGCGCCATCGGCATCGAGGCCGGCGAAATAGGCGCCGGAGAGCGAGGGGCAGCTCTCGGCCACCGGCCCCAGCAGCCCGCGCAAGGTATCCCGCTGCGCCGGGATGCCGAGGGCCGCCAGCCGCTCATGCCGCGCATTGCCGCCGGTCGGGATGCCAAGGCTGCTCGGCGCACGGATGAAGACGTCGAGCTCGGCCGGGGCCGGCGCCTGTGCCAGGCCGGTTGCAGCCAGCAGGGCCAGCCAGGCCCCGGCCACAAGGGCAAGGCCGCGCCTCATGGCCGCACCCCGTGCCAGGCCGAGATATCCTCATCCCAGCGGCGCAGCATGGTCAGCGTCTCCTCCAGCAGCAAAGGCGGCGCCACATGCTGGCTCGCGATCAGCGAGGGCGCCCAGCTCCGCACCAGGCGGCGCAACTCGCCGCGCATCTCGGGCGGTGCATTCTCGAGCGCGATGCCCTGGCGCACCGGCCCCGGCCAATACTGCCCGCGCCCAAAGAAGGTGCGCTGCACCGGCTCGCTCAGCAGATAGGCGATGGCCTGCGCGATGGTGTCCAGCTCGGCCGGCGCGTGGCCGCGCAGCACGGCGACGAAGAGCCCCGTCGGGATCCAGTGCATGCCGGCGAGCGGCGCGAGGCCGATGCCCTCGGGCAGCAGGCCGGTCACGCGGTTCAGGATGTCCACGCCGAGCGTGGTGGCGACGATGTCCGCGCCGCCCTCCGCCAGCTCCTGCATCGCGGCGAGGGTGGTGGTCGGATAATAGGCGACGTGGCGGTCGAGCTCGGCCAGGTATTCCCAGGTGGCGGGCCAGCCATCCTCAGGGTCGTGCGGGTCGCGATCCTGCAGCATCCAGGGCAGTCCGGCCACGAAGCAGCGACCGGACTCGCTGAATTCCGGGCGCGGATAGAGGAAACGGCCAGGATTCTCGCGCGCCCAGGCGAGCAGCCCCTCGGCCGTGCGCGGCATGCGCGGCACCCGATCGGGCGCATAGGTCAGCAGCGGGCCGCCGGGCGATGCCACGATCACCTGGGCATGTTCGCGCAGCACGCCGCGCAGCACGCGGCCGAGCGGCGTCAGCAGCTCGTCCATCGGCGGCAGCAGGGGCTGGATGCGCGCGCCCATGGGTTCCCAGAGGTCCAGTTCGGCGCCCATCGCCGCGCCGTCCAGGTTGGTCAGCACGACATGGTAGGGTGGGCGGCCCGCCGCCACCTGCGCGCGGATGTCACCGAAGAGGTATTCCATATGCGTACGCTCGGCGCTGACGCCGGCGAGTAGCCCGGGATTGGCCTCGGCGAAGCCGTTGAAGATGAAGGGGCCGTTCGCCGTCTCCGTGAGGTCGAGCTGGCGCAGCATGAAGGGGCGCGCCTGGGCGCGCGCCGGCGCGGCGCCGGGACCCCCCGCGGCGAGGCCGAGGGTCGTACCGGCCAGCACCGCGCGGCGGGTGGGGTGGGGTGCCATGCTCAGCGCCCCCCCGGATCGCGCCCGCCACGGCGCGCCAGTGGGCTTTCGCGCTGCGAGGGGCTGACAGGGGCGACCGGCGTCGTGTCGTCGCGCAGGCCGAGATAGCGCATCACCGCCGCCATGCGCCCGCCACCCGCCGGCGCCGGCGCCGCGGCCGGCGGCACCTCGGCCGGGGCCTCGGGCGGCTCAACGCTCGCCATGCCCGTCATCAGCACCAGCGAGGCGCCGTAGTAGTCGGGGGATTCACTGATGGCGATGCGGCGCATGGGCGCGGTCACGCCGGTCCGCATCGCCGCGAACTGCGCGACGGCGAGAATGCCCGCATGCCCCGGATAGGGTGAGATCTGGTCCCGGTAGAGGTCGGTCCAGGCGGGCGGGCGATAGGGGTGGCTCTGGTCGAAGAAGAAGCGCGCGGCCGCCTCCACCGAGGGCTCGGGCAGGCCGGCCCAGGCGAGATGAACCGGAATGCGGACCGCGTCCCAGGAGAAACGCGGCGGCCAGTCCGGCGCGGGGCGGATCGTCGCATCGCGGGAGATCTCGCACCAGTCGGGCGGCAGGCGCCAGCGCCCCAGCGCGCTCGCACGCAGGATGTCGAGCGAGGCCGCTTCCAGCGCCGCCCAGCTCGCATCGGGCACATGGCGCGAGAGGGCGCGGAAGGCGCCGATCGCGAAGTAGGAGGGGTTCACGACGATCGTGTTGCCGCGCTGGAATCCGCGCACACCCGGGAGCAGGATGCGGCGGCCCACGAAATCCGTGGTGCAGGCGCGCAGCACGTCACGCGCGATGCGCGTGGCGGCCTCGGCATAGCTGGCCTCGCCCCATTTGTGCGCCGCGCGCAGCAGCGCCCAGGCGATCAGGAGGTCGCCATCCGTCGCGTTGTTCTGGTCGGGCACGGTGGGCGTGCCGCGGGGGACGTATTTCCAGGCGAAGAGCGAGTCGGTCGCGCGGCGCAGGGTCCGGCCGATCCAGCCCCACATCTGGTCGAAGGCCGCGCGGTCGTCGAAGAAGACGGCGAAGAGCATGCCGTAGGACTGCCCCTCGCTGTGCGAGATGCCCGCATTGCCGGTGTCCACCACGCGGCCATCGGGGGCCAGGTAGCGGCGCTTGAAGGCGGTCCAGTCCTCCGGCAGCGGCGCGGTTCCGCGGCTGCCCGCGGCCTGGACCCTGACGATGAAGGGCGCGGGAAGCCTGGGTGATGGGGAGAGGGTCAAGGGTAACATCCTGGAGGTCGGCTTCGCGGGCCCGAGGCTTGGCGGTGGAGAATGCCCGGCCATTCTGTGCCGTGCCGGCCGGGCGCGCCTTGCGCGGCCGCAAGGCCACCCGGCGTTCCTCAGGGCGTGGCGCGCTCCCGATGACGAATGGCGGCGCGCCAGGCCTTTTCCTCGCCCTTCAGGTAGTCGCGGAAGCCCTCCCGCGGGATCTGGGCGGGCTCGATCGCCAGTGGCGCCAGGATCTGCCGCGTGGCCTCGGCCCGCATCACCGCCAGCGCCGTGCGGCAGAGGCGGTCCAGGATGAAATCGGGGGTGCGGGCCGGCGCGAACAGGGCGAAATCCGTGGTGACGGCGTAGCCCGGCAGGCCGCTCTCGGCGATGGTCGGCACCTCGCGCAGGGGCGCTGCCCGCACGGCGGAGGAGACGGCAAGCGGCCGCAGGCCGCCGCCCGCGATGCGCGGGATGGCGGTGACGAGATCAATGAAGGCGAACTGCACCTGGTCCTGCAGCACGGCATGCATGGCGGGGGCGCCGCCGCTGAAGGTCATGTGCTGGAAGCGGATGCCGAACCCCTTGGCGAAGAGCTCGACCGCGAGGTGGTTGGTGACGCCGATGCCGGCCGAGCCGTAGCGCAGCCGCTCGGGCGCGAGGCGTGCGGCCTCCACCAGGTCCTGCAGGGTACGGAAGCCCGAATCCGCATGGACGCAAAGCACCATGGGCGTGCTGGCGACAAGGCAGACCGGCGCGAAGTCCCGCTCGATGACGAGCGGCGTGTCCAGGTAGTGCGTGGCCATGGCGAAGGTGCTGTTCGGGCTCAGCACCAGGCGGTGCCCGTCGGGGGCCGCGCGCGCCACGTCTGCCATGGCGGTGAGGCCGCTCTCGCCCGTGATCACCTCGATGTTGAAGGGCTGGCCGAGATTGGCAGCGAGCCGGCGGCCCAGGAGTTGCGCGACGAAATGCGTGGCGCCACCCACCGCGAAGGGCACGACGATGGTGACCGGGCGGGTCGGATAGGCGTCCACCGCGCGGGCCGGCCGCGCGGCGCCGAGCAGGGCCGCGGTGGCGAGCAGGCCGCGCCGGGTGGCGGGAAGGGGCTGTGCCATCGCTTCAGGCTCCGGTCAGGACGGCCAGTTGCCATCCGAAGGAAGGGGCGTCGGCGCGCTGGCGCACCGGGAAGCGCTGTGCCTGCCGGAGGCGTTCGGCCGGCACGCCCTCGGGCACCAGCAGCACCTCGCCCTGCGCGGAGATCAGCGCGATGGGCGCCCCCGCATGACCCTCCTCGCGTCGGATCACGCCCACCACCCACTCCCAGAGGATGTGGGAGCCGATCATCGCGACGATCCGCCCCTCCCGGTCCCGGATGGGGGAGGTGAAGTCGATCAGCCGCAGCATGCCCTGCGAGGGGTCGCGGTTCAGGGCGCGCTGGAGCAGCACCGCGTCATGCACGTCCACCGCCGCCTCGCGCCGCGTGCCCTCGATGAACCAGGGGCGCTGGCTGACATCATCGCCTTCCAGCAGCTTGCGCGTCGCGGCCAGGACGCGGCCATCGGCGACCGTCGCGACGCCGATCCAGATGATGTGCGGCGCATTGTCATGCGCGGTGTCGAGGATGAAGCGCAGCTCCTCGGCATCCTGCGGCGGCCAGAACTCCTGGACCGAGCGCGCCACCCATTGCAGGTGGTCCCATTGGCGGTCGAGCAGGATGGCGAGGCGCGATGCGATCCCCGCCGGGTCGCGCAGCGCGGGGGCGAGGGGGGCGAGGCCCGCGGTCTGCGCCCCGGCGCCGGTGGCGAGCGCGGCGAGCCAGCCGGCCAGCAAGGCCGCGCGGCGCGTGGAGGCCATCATCGCGGTCGCTCCATGGAGGTGATGTCGAACTGACGGATGAGCGAGAGCCATCGCTGGTTCTCCGCCTCGAAATAGGCGGGGAAGGCGGCGCGCGTCCCGCGTACCGGCTCGACGCCGATGGGTGCCAGCAGCGCCTTCACATCCTGGCCCGACAGCGCCTCTATGCTCGCTTCAGAGAGCCGGGCCAGGGTGTCATCGGGTGTGCCGGCGCGGGCGAAGAGGGCGAAGTCGGTGGCGACCTCGAAGCCGGGCAGCCCGGCCTCGGCCAGGGTCGGCACGTCTGGGAGCTGGGCCGTGCGCTGGCCGGCGGTGACGCCGAGCGCCCTGAGCCGCCCGCCATGCACGAAGGGCACGGCCGCCCCCAGCGCCAGCAGCGCGAATTCGGCATCGCCCCTGTCCAGCGCCTCGAACCCCGGCAGCGCCCCGCCGACCAGCACGCTGGTCACATTGATCTCCAGCATGTCGGCCAGCATCAGGATCGGCAGGTTGTAGGCGTGCGGGGTGATGTAGCGCAGCGCGCCCGGGCTGCGGCGCGCGGCCTGTGTCAGATCCGCGAGGCTGTGCAGCGGCGAGGCGGCGGGCACGCAGAGCACGAGGGGCGTGCGGGCCAGCAGCCCGACCGGCGCCAGCGCCGCGGTGAAGTCGAAGCGGCAGGAGAGGATGTTCATCGTCATGGCGTAGATGCCGTTCGTCGCCAGCAGCAGGGTGCGCCCATCCGGCGCCGCTTCCCCGACGTAACAGGTGCCCGCCAGGCCGCTCTGCCCCGGGCGGTTCTCCACCACGACCGGCTCGCCCAGCAGGCGTGACAGCCTGACGCCGAGCAAGCGGCCGACGAAATGGGGCGGCCCGCCCGAGGCATAGGGCACCACGATGGTGATGGCCCGCCGTGCGGCTCCCCCCGCCGTGGCCGGCTGGGCGGCGGCCGGCCGGAAGGGGGCGGAGAACGGGCCGATCGCTCCTGCGAGCCCGAGGCCGGCAAACCGCCGTCTGCTGAGCATGCATGCCACTCCGCGAACTGAATTCGTAACGATTTCCAAGATTGCAACAAGAAGCAAATGAATGCACGCACTGGTTCATACGAGTTTTGTCGAGCCACCTCCGGCGAGACTGTATTTTCGGGGCCAGACATGGGAGGAAGGTGGCCGCACGAGACGGCCACCGTGCCCGCGATGGAAGGAGCCCCCGGCGGCGATGACCCCTGAGACCCGGCCAGCCCCCGATGCCGCCGGCGCGGCGACCATTCTCATCGTGGACGACGTGCCGCAGAACCTGCTGCTGCTGGGCGAGTTGCTGCAGCCCCATTTCCATGTCCGCGCCGCCAATTCGGGCGAGCGCGCCCTCCGCGTGGCCCGCAGCGAGCCGCGGCCTGACCTTGTCCTCCTGGACGTGATGATGCCGGGGATGGACGGGCATGATGTGCTGCGTGAATTGCGCGCCGACCCCGCCACGCAGGACATCCCGGTGATCTTCGTGACCGCGCTGGATGATGCCGCGGACGAGGAGCTGGGCCTTTCCCTTGGCGCCGTGGACTATATCACCAAGCCCATCACGCCGTCCGTGGCCCTGGCCCGGGTCCGCACGCATCTCGAACTCGCCGGCGCCCGCCGGCGCCTTGCCGCGCAGAATGAATGGCTGGAGGCGGAGGTGCATCGCCGCATGGCGGAGACGCGCCTGATCCAGGAGCTGTGCATCCGCGCACTCGCCTGCCTGAGCGAGACGCGGGACAAGGAGACGGGGCGGCACATCATCCGCACCCAGGCCTATGTCGGCATCCTGGCGCAGCACCTGGCCGGGCATCCGCGCTTCGCCGCCGCACTCGCCGGGCGCAACCTCGAAATGGTGGTGCATGCGGCGCCGCTGCACGACATCGGCAAGGTCGGCATCCCGGATGCCATCCTGGGCAAGCCCGGCCGGCTGACGCCCGAGGAATACGCCATCATGAAAACGCATGCCGTGATCGGCGCGCGGGCCATCGAGGCGGCGATGGGCCAGGCGCTGGCCGAGGCGGACGAATTGACGGCCGAGCAGGCCGCGGGCGCGCTCGCCTTCCTTCGCACCGCGCAGGAGATCGCGCTCGCGCATCACGAGAAATGGGACGGCTCGGGCTATCCGAATGGCCTGGCGGGCGAGGCGATCCCCGTCTCGGCCCGGCTGATGGCATTGGCCGATGTCTTTGATGCGCTGACCACGCGGCGGGTCTACAAGCCATCCATGAGCCTGGAGGAGACGACGCGCATCATCACCGAGGGGCGCGGCGTGCATTTCGACCCCGATGTGGTGGACGCCTATCTCGCCTGCCGCGACGCCTTCTTCGCCATCGCGCAGCGCATGCCCGACGCCGCGGAGGCATCGGCGGTCGCATGAGGCGGGCGGCGGGCGGTGCGGCGGGGCGGGGCCCCGCGCCGTGAACGGGCGCTGGCCGCGCCTGCCGCGCTACGTGCTGATCTTCATCCTGCCGATGGTGGCGGCGATCCTCGCCCTCGGCCTGATCAACGGCTACTACAACCGCAACCTGCAACGCTCCCAGGCGGCCTATATCGCCTCCCAGGCGGAGGGGCTCGACGCGCTGGCCTTCGTCGCCAGCTTCAACAGCGACCTGTCCGACCTGCACCGCCGCATGAGCGTGATGCTGGAACTGGCGAGTGCTGGCCGGATCGATGGCTGGGAGGCCGACCAGGCGCATGAGGCGCTGGCCGAGGAGCTGACGGCGCTGGTCACGCGGGCGCGGCGCCTGGAGGACATCGCCGCCAGCCTCGGCGCCGGGCTGCCCCTGCTGCCGCGCCTCGAGGCCTATCGTGCCGCGCTGCGCATCGCGGCGGATCATTCCACCGTACGCCTGCCGGGCGCCCACCGCTTCATCGGGCTCGCCGATGCGCGCTTCGCCGAGTTCGCAGGGGCCACCAACACACTGCTCAGCACCGCCACGGCCGAGGTGCTGCGCCGCGCGCAGGGGGAGGCACAGGCGCTGGAGGCGCTGTCGCGCCGGCTTACCCGCATCCGCGCCGTGGTGGTCGTGGGCTTCCTCGCCTTCTGGCTCGGTTTCGCCTGGCTGCTCACCCGCTCGCTCCGGCGCCTGACCGAGGCGTTGCGCCAGCTGGCCGCGAGCGAGACGGCGCCCACCCGCATGCCGGAGGTGGAGGCGCTGGCCGCGAGCCGCTCCGGCCTGCTGCGGGACATCGCCCAGGCCGCGATGGCCTTCCGCGACGCGCTCGCCTCGCGCGAGACAGCGACGGCCGAGCTCAACGAGCGCATGAAGGAGCTCTCCTGCCTCTATGACACGACGCGCCTGACCGACCGTGCCGATCTCAGCATCGGCGCCATGCTGGAGGCGGTGGCGGCGCGCCTGCCCGCCGCCATGCGCTACCCGGCGCTGGCCGTGGGCTGCATCGAGCATGCCGGCGCCGTGCATGGCGGCCGCGTCGAGGGCAGGACGCTCAGCGTCCCCTTCCGTGGGGTGGACGGCGCGCCCGGACTGGTCCGCGTCACCTATCAGGACGCGCTGCCGCCGGAGGCGAGCGAGCCCTTCCTGCCGGAGGAGCGCATCCTGCTCGAAGCCATCGCCGAGCGGCTGGGTGCCGCGATCGAGCGCCGGCGATCGGCCCAGGCGGAGGCGGACAGCCGCAACCTCTTCTCGGCCGTGGTGAACGAGGCGCCGCTCGCCATCGAGATCGTGGATGCGGAGACGCTGCGCTATGTGGAGGTGAACGACGCCTCCTGCCGGCTGCTCGGCTATACGCGGGAGGAATACCGGCGGATGACGCCGGCCGACACCCAGGCGGAGGAACCCGCGGGCGGCTTCGAGGCGATGGCGCGCCGTATCCGCGAGGCGGGCGGGGCGCGCTTCGAGGCGCGGCATCGCCACAAGGGCGGCGCCGTGCTGGACGTGCAGGTCAACATCCAGATGATCCGCCAGCGGGATCGCGAATACTTCCTCGCGATGTGGGAAGACATCACCGAGCAGAAGCGCCGCGAGGAACGGCTGCGAACCCTGGTGCGCGCGGTGGAGCAGAGCCCGGCCAGCATCGTCATCACCGACGTCCACGGCTGCATTGAATATGTGAACGAGGCCTTCGAGCGCACCACCGGCTATGCGCGTGATGAACTCCTGGGCGAGAACCCCCGCATCCTGCAATCGGGCGACACGCCCTCCGCCGTCTTTGACGAGATGTGGGAAAAGCTGCCGCGCGGCGAGACCTGGCGGGGCGAGCTGGTGAACCGCCGCCGCGACGGAAGCCGCTACATCGAGGCCGCGGTCATCGCCCCGGTCCGGCGGCCGGATGGCGCCATCAGCCATTATGTCGGCGTGAAGGAGGACATCACCGCCACCCGACAGATGGCGATGGAGCTCGAGCGCCACCGCAACCGCCTGGAGGAGCTGGTAGCCGAGCGCACGGCCGAGCTGCTGACCGCCCGCCAGGCGACCGAGGCGCTGGGCCAGGATTTCTTCCGCGTGCTCGACCGTTCGCCCGACCTGATCGCGCTGAAGGGCCGCGACCTCCGGCTGAAGGCCTGCAGCCGCGCCTTCGTCGAGTTGGCCGGCAAGGCCAGCCCCGAGGAGATGCTGGGCCGCACCGCGGAGGAGAGTTTCCCGGCCGGGGTGATCGCGGTCGTCCGGGCCGATGAGGAGGCGCAGCTTGCCGCCGGCGACGCCGTGCGCAGCATGGAGCGCATGCTGCCCCATCCGGACGGGCAGCGCCGCCTCTACAGCATCACCCGCACCATGCTGCGCGACGCGGCCGGCGCCTTCGACGGCTTCCTGGTGATCGGCCGCGACATCTCGGCGCGCGCCGCGGCGATGGAGGCCCTGGCCCGCAAGGAGGAGGAAGAGCGCCTGCTGCTCGAGAGCAGCTCCAACGGCATCGTGGGCGTGGGGCCCGACGGGCATGTCACCTTCGCCAACCAGGCCGCGGCGCGGCTGCTCGGCCAGGCGGACCCGGCGGCCCTGACCGGGCTGGACGCGCACCGGCTGCTGCAGCCGCGGCGCGCCGATGGCACGCCCTATCCGGCCGAGGAGGGCGCCATCCATCGTGCGCTCACGCAGGGCGAGCCGGTGGCGAGCGAGGAGGAGGTGTTCTGGCGCGCGGATGACACGCCCGTCGCCGTCTCCTGCTCCGTCGCGCCGATGCTGCATGGCGCGTCCCTGCTGGGCGCCGTCATCTCCTTCGAGGATATCGGCGGGCGCAAGCTGGCCGAGGCGGAGCTGCGCCGCGCCAAGGCCGAAGCGGAGGCGGCGAGCCGCGCCAAGAGCGAATTCCTCTCCAACATGAGCCATGAAATCCGCACGCCGATGAACGCCATCATCGGCTTCGCGCACCTGCTGCGCCGCGGCCTGCATGATGCGCGCCAGCAGGAACAACTCTCCCGCATCACGGATGCGGCGCACCACCTGCTCGCCATCATCAACGATATCCTGGACCTCTCGAAGATCGAGGCCGGCAAGATCGAGCTGGAACAGGCCGACATCGTGGTGGAGCGCGTTGTGGAGCGCGTCTGGGCCCTGGTGCGCGACAAGGCGGAGGCCAAGGGGCTGGAGCTGCTGGTGGACCTGCACGAGCTGCCGCCGGTGCTGCAGGGCGACGAGCTTCGCCTCAGCCAGATCCTGCTGAACTTCACCTCCAACGCCGTGAAGTTCACCGAGACGGGGCACGTCATGCTCAGCGGCCGGGTCGCCCGCCGCACCGCGCAGGGTCTCGTCGCGCGCTTCGAGGTGGCGGATACCGGCATCGGCATCTCGCCAGCGCAGCAGGCGCAGCTCTTCCAACCCTTCCAGCAGGCCGACGCCTCGACCACGCGGCGCTATGGCGGCACCGGCCTCGGCCTCTCCATCAGCCATCGCCTGGCCGGGCTGATGGGCGGGGAGGTCGGCGTGGAAAGCGCGCCGGGGGAGGGCAGCATCTTCTGGGTGGAGGTGCCGGTGGGCGAAGCGCCCGGCCCCGCGCAGCCCCGGCCCGAGGCTGCGCGCCTGGCTGGCCGGCGCGCGCTGGTGGTGGATGACGTGCCGGAGGCGCTGGAGACCATGGCCGGCACCCTGCGTGCGCTAGGCCTCGCCGTCACCGCCACGGGCTGCGGCTCGGAGGCGCTGGCACGCGTGAGCGAGGCCGATGCCGCGGGGGCGCCCTTCGAGGTGGTGCTGGTGGATTGGCTCATGCCCGGCATGGACGGGCTGGAACTCGGCCGGCGCCTCGCCGCACTGCCGCTGGCGCGGCGGCCGCGCTGCCTGCTGGTCTCGGCCGAGGCGGATGCGGTCTCGCCCGCGACGGCGGCGCAGGCCGGCTATGGGGCGGTGCTGGGCAAGCCCCTGCTGCCCTCGCGCCTCGCGGGCGTGCTGCTCGGCCCCCCGGCGCAGCCCACCGCGTCCCTGGCGGAGATGCCGGCGGCGCCGCGCTTCCCGGGCCGGCGCGTGCTGCTGGTGGAGGACAATCCGGTGAACGAGGAGGTCGCGACGGCGCTGCTCCAGGATGTCGGCCTCACGGTGGAGGTCGCACGGGACGGCGCCGAGGCGGTCGAGCGCGCCGCCGCCGCCGATTACGATCTGATCCTGATGGACGTGCAGATGCCGGTCATGGATGGCCGCGCCGCCACGCGCGCCATTCGCGCCGGGCCGCGCCATGCGCGCACGCCGATCCTCGCGATGACGGCCAATGCCTTCCAGGAGGACCGCCGGGCCTCGCTGGAGGCGGGCATGGATGACCACCTGGTGAAGCCGGTGAACCCGGCCGCCCTGCATGCGGCGCTCGCGCGCTGGCTGCGGGCCGACCCGGGTGCGGCGGTGGCGCCGCCGGCCCCGGCCATGCCCCTGCCGCCGGTGGAGGGGCTGGACATGGCCGCCGGCCTGAAGGCCAGCAACGGCGACCCCGCGCTGTATCGCCGCGTGCTGGAGATCTTCCTCCGCAGCGCGGAGCTTGCCTCGCTGCGCGCCGCCCTTCAGGCGGGCGATGCGGTGGCGGCGCGGCGATCAGCCCATTCGCTGAAGGGGGCGGCGGCGGCAATCGGGGCGGCGGCGCTGCGCGAGACGGCGGGCGCGCTGGAGGCGGAACTGGCCACCGGCGCGGCGCTCGATGGGCTCGGCCCACGCGCGGCGGCGCTGGAGGCCCAGCTTCTGGTGCTGAAGGCCAAGCTGGCCAAGGCGCTGGCCGAGGCAGCGGCACCCGCGCCGGAGGCGCCGGAGGCGGCAGCCATGCCCGTGCCGGTCACCGAACTCGCCGGGTTGCTGGAAGCGAGCGACATGGCGGCGCTCACCCTCTTCCGCGCGCATGAGGCGGCGTTCCGGGCGGCGCTCGGCCCCGCCGCGGTGCAGATCGCCCGGCACCTCGACGGCTTCGCCTTTGACGAGGCGTTGGCCGTGCTGCGCGAGGCGCAGACCGGCTGACGCGCCGGCCCGACCCGGGCGGTCAGTCCGGCCGCACCAGCACGTGCTTCTTCTTGCCAGCCGAGAGCTTCGCCGCGCCGTCGCGCAGGTCACTCGCCGTCACGTTCAGCGCCGCATCCGTGACGGGCGCATCGTTCAGCCGCACGCCGTTCTGCGCGACGAGGCGCCGCGCCTCGCCCTTGCTGGCAGCGAGGCCGGCCGCGACCATCAGGTCGGCGATGGCGGCGGGCAGGGCGTGGGTGATGCTGGGGAGGCTCTCGGCGGCTGTGCCCTGCTCGAAGGCGAGGCGCGCGGTCTCGGCTGCGGCTTCGGCTGCCGCGCGGCCATGCAGCAGGGCGCAGGCCTCGGTTGCCAGGATCTTCTTCGCCTCGTTGATCTCCGAGCCCTGCAGCGCGCCCAGACGCCGCACCTCGTCCATCGGCATGTCGGTGAAGAGGGCGAGGAACTTGCCCACATCCGCGTCCTCGGCATTGCGCCAGAACTGCCAGTAGTCATAGGGGCTCACGCGGTCGGCATTCAGCCAGACGGCACCCGCCGCCGTCTTGCCCATCTTGGCGCCCGAGGCGGTGGTGATGAGCGGCGCGGTGATGCCGAAGGCGTCCTGCTGGTCCATTCGGCGCACCAGGTCGGCGCCCATGACGATGTTGCCCCACTGGTCGCTGCCGCCCAGCTGCAGCGTCACGCCATGGCGGCGGCGCAGCTCCACGAAGTCGTAGCTCTGCAGCAGCATGTAGTTGAACTCGATGAAGGTCAGCGGCTGGTCTCGGTCCAGGCGCAGCTTCACGCTGTCCATGCTCAGCATGCGGTTGACGCTGAAATGCCGCCCCACCTCGCGCAGGAAGGGGATGTAGCGCAGCGGGTCGAGCCATTCGGCATTGTCCAGCATGATGGCGGTGCCGGGCGTGTCGCCGAAGGTCAGGAAATTGGTGAAGGCGGTGCGGATGCCGGCCTTGTTCTGCTCGATCTTCTCCTCGGTCAGGATCTGGCGCGTCTCGTCGCGGCCGGAAGGATCGCCGATCTTGGTCGTGCCGCCGCCCATCAGCACGACCGGCCGGTTGCCGGTCTTCGCCAGCCAGCGCAGCAGCATGATCTGCACGAGGTGGCCGACATGCAGGCTGTCGGCTGTTGCGTCGAAGCCGATATAGCCAGCGACGGGGCCCTTGGCGAAATGCGCGGCGAGCGACGGCTCGTCCGTCACCTGATGGACGAAGCCGCGCTCGCGGATGATCGAGAGAAAGTCGGAGGCTGACATGAATGGTGGACCCGATTGGCGTTTCGCGTGGCGCCGTAGCACAATCGCTCCATGTTGAGAATCATTGGCCTGATGAGCGGAACCTCGCTCGACGGGGTGGATGCCGCGTGGGTGGAGACGGACGGGGAGCGCGTGGGCCTGCTCGGCCCCACGGTGACGCTGCCCTATGACCCGGCGTTGCGGCGTGACCTGCGGCGCCTGCTGGAGATGGCGCCCACCATCTCGCCCGAGGATCCCTTCCTGCTCGACTGCACCGCGCGCCTGACGGAGCGGCACGCGGCCGCTGTGCTGCGCGTGCAGCAGGAGGCGGCACGGGCCGGGCTGCCCGAAGCGGAACTCGCCGGCTTCCACGGCCAGACCATCCTGCACCGGCCGCTCCGGCCCGGCGATTCCCGCAATGCGCGCGGCCATACGTGGCAGATCGGCGATGCGCGCGCGCTGGCGCGGGCCACGGGGCTCTCGGTCGCCTTTGATTTCCGCAGCGCCGATGTGGCCGCGGGCGGGCAGGGGGCGCCGCTCGTCCCTATCGCGCATGCGGCACTCGCCCATGCGCTGCCCAAGCCATTGGCGGTGCTGAACCTCGGCGGCGTGGCCAATGTCACCTGGCTCGGCGCCGATGGGCGGATGCAGGCCTTCGACACGGGGCCGGCAAATGGGCCGCTGGATGACTGGGCCAAGCGTTCGCTGGGGCGCGACTACGACAAGGATGGCAACCTGGCCCTGGCCGGCCAGGCGGACGGCGCGGTGCTGGGGCGCCTCATGGCGCATCCCTATCTGGCGTTGAGCCCGCCCAAATCCCTCGACCGGCTGGATTTCGACCGCGCGCTGCGCGATGCGGGCGCGCATCTGCTCTCGCCGCAGGATGGTGCCGCGACGCTGGTCGCCTTCTGCGCGGTCTGCGTGGCGGCGGCGGCGCGCCATTTCCCGGAGCCGCCGATGCAATGGCTGGTCGCCGGCGGCGGGCGGCGCAATCCGGCGATGATGCGTGCCCTCTCGGCCACGCTGAGCGAGCTGGTGCGGCCAGTGGAAGTGGC
This sequence comes from Sediminicoccus rosea, assembly GCF_033547095.1. Lineage (NCBI taxonomy): Bacteria > Pseudomonadati > Pseudomonadota > Alphaproteobacteria > Acetobacterales > Roseomonadaceae > Sediminicoccus > Sediminicoccus rosea. Next base: position 2,698,201 of record NZ_CP137852.1, read on the forward strand.
GGGCTGGAATGGGGATGCGCTGGAGGCGCAGTGCTTTGCCGTGCTGGCGGCGCGCACCGCGCGCGGCCTGCCGATCAGCTTTCCCGAGACGACGGGCGCGCCGCGCCCCATGCCGGGCGGGCAGGTCCTGGGCGGGCTGCTCTAGGCCGCGATCAACAGGCGTCGACCACGGTCCGGTTCTTCGCCGAGGGGCCGATTCATGGGCTTGGTGTTCCCACCACGCACGATCCGTCCCTCGGCTTCAGCGCGTGGCGCTTCAGCCCTTGGCGGGGGTCTCAGCGCGGCGCAGCGGGGCGGTGAGGCGCCGGCGGCCGGGGCGGGCGGGCGCAGGGCGGCTCATCGGCAGGCGCTCGGCCCGGGCGGCACGGTTGGCGGCGGCGACCTGCAGGGCGGCGGTGGCAAGGGCAATGCCGCGGCTGGAGAGTTCCATCGGGGTAATTCCTAGAGTTGTTGTCGGATATGGCCCCGGCGGAGGTGATCCGCCAGGGCAAAACGTTCCGGTAACAAAATATCGTCAATCCGCCCTGAGGCCGGTCGCGCGCTGCAGCTCCGCCCATTGGGCGCGGTCGCGCGCGATATAGGCGGCATAGTCGGCCGTGCTCATCGGCAGCACCTCCATCCCCTGGCTCGCCATGCGCTGGCGGAAGGCGGGGCGGGCGAGGATGGTCTGCACCGCGGCGTGGATCGTGGCGACGACGGGCGCGGGCAGGCCGGCGGGGCCGGAGATGCCATACCAGTTCAGCACCTCGTAGCCCGGCAGCGTCTCGGCCACTGACGGCACATCTGGCAGCACGGCGAGGCGCGCGGGGGTGGAGACGGCGATGGCGCGCACCCGCCCGTCACGGATGAAGGGCAGGGCGCTGCTGATCGTGTCGGTCATGGCGGAGAGGCGCCCGCTGATCAGGTCGGGCATGGCGAGCGCCGAGCCGCGATAGGGCACATGCGTCATGTCCAGCCCCGCCTTGTGGGCGAGGAGCGCCAGCGTCATGTGCGTGGAGGAGCCGATGCCGGCCGAGCCATAGGCGAGTTGCCCGGGGCGGGCGCGGATCAGCGCCAGGAATTCCGGCAGGGTCCGGACCGGCAGGTCATTGTTCACGATCAGCACCGCCGGCACGCCCGCGAAATTCGCAATCGGCGTCGTGTCGGTCCCGGGGTCGAAGGTCAGGCGGGTGAGGACGGGCGTGATGCCGTGCGTCGCCTGGCTCGCGGTGAGCAGCGTGTAGCCATCGGGCCGGGCGCGGGCCACGAATTCCGTGCCGATCGCGCCACCCGCGCCGGTGCGGTTTTCCACCACCACCTGCTGGCCCAGGATCGGCGCCAGCTCCTCGGCCGCGATGCGGGAGATGATGTCGGCCGCGCCGCCGGCGGCGAAGGGGGCGACGAGGCGGATCGGGCGGTCCGGCGTCCAGGCTTGGGCGCGGGCGGAGAAAGGCAGGGCAGTTGCCGCGAAAAGCGGCAAGAGCGAACGGCGAAACATGCGGAATTCCCGGCTGGTGATGGTTGAGCGCATGGATCAGCAATTACCGTGCCGTCATCTTGCGGACGGCAGCGCCAGCCGCCCGACACCGCTCCACATCGCCGGAGGCACCGGATTGGCGCGGCTTCACCCCAAAGAAGTCGTGATCCTGCTCCAGGCTGGGAGGATCAGGATCCAGGATGACGCATGCGGTATCTCGGCCTTGTCGTGCCCCTGCTTCTCGCCGCCTGCGCCGAGCGGTGGGAGCGCCCAGGCGCGACCGAGGCCCAGGCCGATGCGATGAATGCCCAGTGCCGCGCCATGGCGGCCGCCACGGTGCCGCGGTACATCGTCAGCCGCGTCGCCGCGCCCGCCCGCGTGGAGCGTGAGCGAACCTGCCGGCGCGAAGGTGACCGCGAGCGCTGCACCACCCGCGAACGCTACATTCCGGCGCGGTGGGAGCAGGTGGACCTCAACAGCGGCCAGCGCGAGGCAGTTCGCACCGGCTGCATGGCGGAGAAGGGCTTCACCTTCCGCGGCTACCGCCTGTTGCGCCTGGAATAGGGCGCGCGGCCTCGCCTAGAGCCCGCTGTTCGGCGCGTCGCACATGTAGCGGCTGAGGTGGTAGGGCCGCGCGGCAAGGCCCGAGCAGAAGCTCGCCACCACCGGCTCCAGCGCCTCGAACAGCGCCTTGGCCCCCGTGGCCGCCGCCTCCAGCCGCTCGCGCGCGGCCTCGGCCTCCTCGGCGAGCTTCGCCATGTCGAGCATGGTGTGCCGCCCGTCGCGATAGACGAAGCGCCCGCCGATCATCACATGCCGCACGCCCGTCGCGTCCTCGGCATGGATCATCTGGTTCAGCGTCGCGTTGTGCGGCATCCACTGGGTCTTGTGCAGGTCGAGGAAGACGATGTCCGCCTTCATGCCCGGCGCGATGGCGCCGATGCCCTCGATGCCGAGCGCCTTCGCCGAACCCAGGGTGCCCGCGCGATAGACCTGCTCCGCCGTCGCCCATTCATAAGGGTCGGGCTTCTGGACGTGCGAGGTGTGCGCGGCCAGCCGCATCGCCTCGTACATGTTGGAATTGTCGCCGCTGGAGACGCCGTCGGTCCCGATGCCGACATTCACGCCAAGCTCCAGGGCGCGCTTCAGCCGGAACATCCCGTTGCCGAGCTTCATGTTGGAGGCCGGGTTGTGCGCGATGCTCGCGCCGCGATCGGCCAGCAGGCGGAAATCGTCATCATCCAGCCAGATGCCGTGCGCGACCGTGAAGTCCGGCCCGATGAGGCCCAGGCTGTCCATGTAGTGCACCAGCGTCATGCCGTATTTCTGCATGCCCACCACGGCCTGCACCTTGCTCTCGCCCACATGGCTGTGCAGGCCGACGCCGTGCTTGCGCGCGAGGTCGCGGCAGCCGCAGAGGAATTCCTGGCTGCAATGATGCGGGATGGTGGGGCCGACGGCGAAGCGGATGTCCTGGCTCGCCCAGCGCCAGCTCCGGAAGGCGGAGTCCATGGCGTTGATCGTCTCCTGCCAGGGGCGGAAGCGGATCTTCTCGGCCTCGGCGCGGAGCTTGTCGGGCAGGGCGTCCATCAGCCCCGGGATCGCCTCGTAGAGCGAGCGGTCGGCCACCATCGGCGCGATCATCGCGCGCATGCCGACCGTCGCGTAGGCATCGGCGATGGCGTCGAGCCCCTCCGTCGTCGGCAGGGGCACTTCCATCGTCAGGTCGTAAGCGGCGGTGCAGCCCTTGGCGACCATCTCGGCCGCGCAGAGCAGGGTGGAAAGGCGCTTGTCCTCCAGTGTGCGCCCGCCGCCGAACCATGGGGCGGCGGCCAGCAGCGTCTCCAGGCTCATCCGGTCGCCCTGGCCGCGCGCGAGACCGCCATGGCCATGGGTATGCGCGTTGACCAGGCCCGGATGCAGCAGGCAGGCGCTGGCATCCAGGATGCGCGTGCCCTCCGGCGCGGCGAGGTTCGCGCCGACCTCACGGATGATGCCGTCCTGGATCAGGATGTCGGTGAGTGGCGCGCGGCGCTGTCCTGGGTCGGCCAGGCGCCCCCCTTGGATGAGCTGCCAGCCGGGTTCCGCCTTGGCCATTCAGCCCTCCGCGGCGAGTTCGAGGGCGGTCAGCATCCAGGCCTCCGGCCCTGGCTCGGCATAAAGCGGGAGCGCGTTGGGCGTGCGGACATTGGAGGGCAGGCCCGCCTCGTAGCGGAAGGCGCGCCAGAGCGCCCCATGCGCCACCACCAGCACCGGACCCGGCAGGGCGGTTGCGCGGTTGATGGCGCGCACGGCGCGCGCGCGCAGCATGGCGAAAGGCTCGGCGCCGGCGGGCGTGTAGGTGTCGGCGATCCAGTCATCATACCAGTCGCCCATCGGCTTGCCCTCCTGCTCGCCGAAATTCACCTCCATCAGGTCGTCGTCGAACTGCACGGGCAGGTTGAGGGCGGCCGCCACGGTCTCGGCCGTCACCCGGGCGCGGCTGAGGGGGCTTGCCACGATGGTGGATATCCTGGTGCCCGCCAGCGTGCGCGCCGCGCGCTCGGCCTGCATGTGGCCGACCTTGTTGAGCGGGATGTCGGTCTGACCCTGGCTCAACCCCTCCGCGTTCCAATCCGTCTCGCCATGGCGCAGGAACCAGAAGGGGATGGGGTTGAGCGTCATGCGGCGAAGCCTTCGGCCTTCAGGGTTTCGGCAAGGGCGGGCAGGGCGAAGACGCGCCGGCGATGCGCCATCAGCGCATCGGGCGGCACGACGCCGACGAAACCCGCGAAGCTGGTCATCATGGCGGTGGTGAGATCGGCGGCGGTCACCGCTTCGCCCACCAGCCAGTCGCGCGCGCCGAGGCTGGCCTCGATGAAGGCCAGCACCTCGGCCACGCGGGTGAGGCCGCCCTCGCGGATCTGGTTCTCGGCCGGGGGCGGGCCGAAGATCGCCGGGCGGAAGGCCGGCTGGAAGGCGCGCGGGAACTGGTAGGCGTACCAGGAGAGCCACTCCATCACCCGCCAACGTGCCGCGCCCTCGGCCGGGATCAGGCCGCTCGCGGGCGCCATCTCGCCGATGGCGAGCATGATGGCGGGCGTCTCCGTGATGGTCTCGCCGCTGTCGAGGATGAGCGCCGGCACCTGGCCCTTGGGGTTCAGCGCCAGCATCTCGGGCGTCCTGTGCTCGCCCCCGCGCAGGCTGAGGTCCCGCACCTCGCCGGGCAGGCCGGCGAGGACGAAGGCGAGCCGGCAGGCGAGGCTCGAGGTCCGCGCGGAGACGAGAAGAATCAAGAGAGGCCTTCGCGCGCCATCACCCGCTGCACGGCGGGCCGCGCCTTCATGCGCTCGTAATGCGCGGCGACGTTCTTCGGCAGGTCGAGCTTGAGGCGCGCGGCGGCCCAGAAGGTCACGTAGAAGGGTGCCGCATCGCCGAAGCTGAAATCGCCCGCGATGTAGTCGCGGCCTTCCAGCGCGCGGTCGAGCCAGGCGAGGCCCTTGTTGAAGATCTCGAGCCCGCGCGCCTTCACCGCCTCGTGGTCGCCTTCGCTCGGTGCGAAATTGGCGGGGCGGAACATGCGGGAGAAGCCCTGCATGTGGATGGTGGCGACCGCGTAGTCCGTCGCCTCCAGCGCCGTCGCCTGGCCCTCGGCGGTCGCGGGCATCAGCTTGGCCGCCGGATACTTGGCCGCGATCCAGTAGGCGATGGCGGTGAACTCGGTCAGCACCGACTGGTCGTCGCGCACCAGCGTCGGCACCTTGGACTTGGCGTTGATGCTGGTGAATTCCGGCTTGAACTGCGCGCCTTCGCGGATGTTCAGCAGCGTGGGCTCATAGGCCGCGCCGCTTTCCTCCAGCAGCACATGGATGCCGAGCGAGCAGGCGCCGGGGGCGTAGTAGAGCTTCATGGAAATCTCCCTTGAGGAATGTCGTTCAGGCCGCCTTGGCCTCGCGCGCCAGCGCCCGCTGCACGGCCGGGCGCGCCATCATCGCGGCCTGGTGCCGCGCGAGCTTGGGCGGCAGCGTCATGCCCGACCGGCCGCTCGCCCAGTTGGTGATGAAGAAGAGGGCGCAATCAGCCACGCTGTAGCCCGAGGGAAGCAGCCAGGGATCGCCCGCAAGGCCGCGCTCGACGACCTGGAGATAGCCCTCGGTCAGCGCCTTGCCCTGCGCCACCACGCGCGCCTCGTCCTCGGCGTCCTTGGCGAAATTGGCGGGACGGAACTGCCGCGTGAAGCCCTGCGGATGCACGGTTCCGCACAGATAATCCATCCATTCCAGCGTCCGCGCCTCCGCCTCGAACTCGACGGCGATGAGGTTGGACATCGGGTTGGCCTTGGCCAGCCACCAGGCGATAACCGGGAATTCCGTCAGCACCGTGCCGTCGTCCCGCAGCAGCGCGGGCACCTTCGCCTTTGGGTTGATGGCGAGATATTCGGGCTTCTTGTTCGATCCGTCGCGCGTCGAGACCAGCTGCGTCTCGAAGGGCTTGCCGATCTCCTCCAGGATCACATGGATGCCGATCGAGCAGGCACCGGGCGAATAGAAGAGCTTCATGGGCAGGCCCCTTATGGCTAGCAGAAAAGCGACGAGACCGAGCGTTCCTCGCTGATGCGGCGCATCGCCTCGGCCAGCAGCGGCGCGATGGGCAGTTGGCGGATGTTGCGCGCACCCTGCACGGCGGGCGTGGCTGCGATGCTGTCGGTCACGATCATCGTCTCGATGGGCGACTTGGCCACGCGCTCGACGGCCGCACCCGAGAAGACGCCGTGCGTGACATAGACGCTGGCCGACTTGGCGCCGTTCTTCATCAGCGCCTCGGCCGCGTTGCAATGCGTGCCGCCGCTGTCGATGATGTCGTCCACGATGATGCAGTCGCGCCCCGCGACATCGCCGATCACGTTCATCACCTCGGAGACGCCGGCCTGCGGGCGGCGCTTGTCGATGATGGCGAGGTCCGTGTGGAGCTGCTGCGCGATGGCGCGCGCGCGCACCACGCCGCCCACATCGGGGCTGACCACCATCAGCTCGCGCCCCTTGAAGCGCTCGGTGATGTCGCGTGCGAAGAGGGGGGCGGCGTAGAGGTTGTCCACCGGGATGTCGAAGAAGCCCTGGATCTGCCCCGCATGCAGGTCCATCGTCAGCACGCGGTCGGCGCCCGCCTGGGTGATGAGGTTCGCCACCAGCTTGGCCGAGATGGGCGAACGCGGGCTGCTCTTCCGGTCCTGCCTGGCATAGCCAAAATACGGCATCACGGCGGTGACGCGGCGCGCGGAGGAGCGGCGCAGCGCATCGAGCGTGATCAGCAGCTCCATCAGGTGGTCATTGGCCGGGTAGCTGGTGGACTGGATGACGAAGACATCCTCGCCACGGATGTTCTCATGGATCTCGACAAAGATCTCCATGTCCGCGAAGCGCCGGATGGAGGCGTTGGTGAGCGGAATGCCGATCTTGTCGGCCACCGCCTGCGCCAGGGGCAGATTGCTGTTGCACGCGACGATCTTCATCGGGCCATCTCACCCCTGTTGGCTGGCGTGGCAGCGATAGCGCCCCACTGCCGCGCTGTAAACTTCACTGCAGACAAATGACTTGCCCCTCAGCTCGCGCCGGTCGAACTCGCGTTGCGGATGATCTGCTGCACGCCGGCCGCGGCTTCCTCCGCCGCGGCATAGGCGATGTCGCCCCAGGCGCGCGAGAGGGCGCCCATCGGCACCTCGTTCAGCTGCAGCACGCGGCCCAGTTCGTAGCCGTCCCGCCGGGAGACGATCCACTGGATCTCCACCCGCTGCACCGTGGTGCTGACCGCCATCACGCTGACCTCGGCCGTCACCGCGAAGGACGCGCCATCGGCCAGCTCCTGCACGACATAGCCGCGATTGGTGAGGAATTCGCGAAGACGGGCGGTGAGGGAGGTGTTGCCATCGCCCGGCGCGCCGCGCACCGGGATCAGCCGAAGGCGTGGCGGGCCGGAGCGGATGGCCGCCGGATCGGCCGAGGCGCGGGCCGCCTGGATGGAGAGCAGCATCTGCGTCACGCGCGGATTGGCCTGCTGCGCCACGGCCTGGAGCGTCGGTGTCGTCGCCTCCGCCCAGGCGCGGATGGGCACGGGCGGGCCCGCCACCGCGCCCTGCTCCTGCCCATCGGCATTGGTGATGACGTAGCGCGGGATCACGGTGGCGCCGGTGTTCTGCGCCGTGACGATGAGGCGCCAGTCGAGCGGCAAAGGCGTGGATGTGGCGGTGGCCGGCACATCGGCCGCCTGCAGCGCCTCGCTCAGCGCCTCGGCGTAGCGGCGGGCTGCGTCGTCGGTCATCAGCGCCTCGGTCGGCGGCGGGATGGCGAGGCGGACGGCGAGCGGGATGCGAAGCCCGCTCGCGAGCCCGCCCGGGCGGCCGCGATGCGGCTGCGGCAGGTCCCCGCAGGCCGGCAGCGCCAGCAGCGCGAGAAGCGCGGCCCTACGCGAAGACACAGGACACCATCATCGTGAGGATGAGCATGAAGAGGAACATGATGACATAGGGCATGGCGTCTTCACAGGATGATGGCGGAGAGTTGATGCCCGAGCGGGCCACCGCCCGCCAGGGTGCGCCGCCGATGGCTGAAGAAGCGCGTCTCATCGGCCAGCGTGTCCACCCCCAGGGCCTCGGCTGCCACACCTGCCGCGCCGAGCCGCGCGAGGCAATAGCCGGCCAGGTCGAACTGGAAATGCGCCGCGTCCCGGCCGGCCGTGAAGAAGCGGGGATCGCCCACCGCATCGCGCAGGTCGGCGCGGACCTCGTAGCTCGCCTGGGCGATGCAGGGGCCGACCACGGCGGTGATGCGCCCGCGCCCGGCACCCAGCGCCTCCATGGCGGCGATCGTCGCCTCCAGCACGCCGGACACGGCACCCTTCCAGCCGGCATGCGCGGCGCCGATCACGTGTGCCTCGGCGTCATGGAACAGGACGGGCGCGCAATCGGCGGTGATGATGCCGAGCATGACGCCGGGGCTGCGCGTCACCATCGCGTCGGCCTCGGGCAGGTTCTCCCAGGGGGTGCCCGCCTCGACCACGGCCGGGCCATGCACCTGGCGCAAGCCGCGCAGCGCCTCGGGCGCGGCCCCCAGCGCCCGGGCCGCGCGGGCCCGGTTCTCGGCCACGGCGGCCGGGTCGTCCTCGCTCCGCAGCCCGCAATTCAGCGTGGCATAGGCGCCTGCGGAGACGCCGCCCTGCCGCGTGAAGAAGCCATGCCGCGCGGTGAGGCCGCCATGGGTGAGGAATTCGGCCATCACGCCTCGAATCCGGTTGGGGTGGGCAGGGCAGGGTGCGCGAGGACCAGCGCCTTGAACAGCCGCCCCATCCCCTCGGGCGCGACGAGGCGCTGCGCCGCCGCCAGGATCGTCCCCGCCTGGCGCGGCGCGCTCTGCGCCAGCATGGCGCTGCGCGCCATGAGGCCGAGGCGCTGGAGGAAGACGCCCATGGGCAGCGGGCCATGCGCGGCCGCCCCCGCCGCCCGCCCGGCGGCGGCGAGGGCCGCGAAATCCACATGCGCCGTGATGTCGGCCGTGCCGGGCTCGCTCAGCGGGTCGCAGGCGGCGTTGTCGCGCAGCGCCTGGAGCGTGTCGCCGAGGCCGCTCTCGGCGGGGCCGTAATCCAGCGCCAGCAGGGCTCCGCCCTGGGCCGCGAGGCGCGCGCCAAGCGCCAGGGCGACGTCCCGCGCCGCCTCACCGACTTCGCGGATGCTGCCATCGGGGGCTGGCTCCATGTGATCGCAGGGCTGCTCGACGAAGGCGCCACCCAGCACATACCGCTCGCGCCAGCCCTCGGCCCGGCGGATGAATTGCCGGATCGGCAGGGCGTCGAAAAATTCATTGGCCAGGATGATCGCGGGCCCGGGCGGGAGGCCGTCCACCGCCGCATGCCAGCCCGCCACGCGCGGCCCGAGCTTCGCCGCCTGGGCGGCGCGCAGCGCGGGCGAGGTCTCGACCAGGTGCAGCGCCAGTGCGCGGCCGAATTCCGGCACCATCTGGTCCACCGCGCGCAGCGCATCGGCCATCAGGGTGCCGCGCCCAGGGCCGAGTTCCGCCAGCACGACGCGCCCTGGCGCGCCCATCGCCTGCCAGGTGACGGCGGCCCAGAGGCCCAGGCACTCGCCGAAGGCCTGGCTCATCTCGGGTGCGGTGGTGAAGTCGCGGCCGATGCCTTCGCCGCCCGCGTAATAGGCGGCCGCCGCGCGGGCCATGAAGGCGTCCAGGCGTTCCATTATCCCGCCCGGCGCGCCCGCCAGATGAGGAAGCCGCCCACCAGCACCATGGGGAGGCTCAGCAGCTGGCCCATGGTGATGCCGGCCAGCAGGAAGCCCAGATGCGCATCCGGTTCGCGGAAGAATTCGCCCAGCAGCCGTGCCACGCCGTAGCCCGCCAGCAGTGCGCCGGTCAGCAGCCCGGTGCGCGCCCGGTTGGCCGCATTGCTCCAGAGGATCAGCATAAGCGCAAAGAGGGCGATCCCCTCCAGCCCCGCCTGGTAGAGCTGGCTCGGGTGGCGGGGCAGCTGCAGCCGGTCCGCCGGGAAGACCATGGCCCAGGAGACGTCCGTGGCGCGGCCCCAGAGCTCGCCATTGATGAAGTTGGCGAGCCGCCCGAAGAACAGTCCGATCGGCACCACCACGGCCACGCGGTCGCCCAGGCGCAGCGGATCGAGCTTCTGGTTCCGGCAGAAAAGCAGTGTCGCGATGATCACGCCGAGCGCACCGCCGTGGAAGGCCATGCCGCCCTGCCACACCATGAGCGCTTCCAGCGGATGGAAGATGTAGTGCCCCGGCCGGTAGAACAGCACATAGCCCAGGCGCCCGCCCAGGATGATGCCGAGCGTGGCCCAGGTGACATAGTCATCCACCTGCTGCGCCGTCGCCGCCTGGGGCTCGGCCTGGGCCAGCCGCCGCAGCAGCCGCCAGCCGAGCACGATGCCGGCGATATAGGCCAGCGCATACCAGCGGATGGCCAGAGGGCCGATCTGGAGGGCGATCGGATCGATCTGCGGGAATTCGAGCATGGCGGGATGGGTAGCCCGCCCGGGGCGGCAAGTCACGGCGGCCCAGGAAAAAAGGGCTTCCGCCAACTGGGGCCGCGAGGCCCCAGACCCCAGGAGTCAGGGGGCGCGCAGGACGGCCGCGCAGGCTGTGGGCAAACTCGGCGGCGGGCCCGGGGGGCGCGGGCGCACCATGGGGCGGCGGGCCTCCTCGGAGAGCCACCACTCCAGGCTCGCGTCACACCCGTCCCCGGCAGGGATCGGGTTCGCCTCGCGGCACTCGGGCGAACCCGCCGGGCAGCGGATGCGGATATGCATGTGGCTGTCATGCCCGCGCCAGGGGCGCACCCGGTGCAGCCAGGATTCGCCCCGGTGCCGCTCGCAGAGGCTGCGCTTGATGCCGTGGTTCACCAGCACGAGATGCACGCCGGGGCTCTCCGCTGCCATGCGGATCAGCCGCGCATGCTGCGGCGTGAAGCGCGCATTCACCCCGCTCTGGTCCGGCAGGACCAGGCTCGGCACGTCGATATCTTCCCGCGCCGCGCGGTTCATTGCGGGCTTGGGCGTGAGGTCGAGCCAGATGTCCACATCGAGGCCCGTCTGGTGGCTCGCATGCATGCTGGGCATGGGCCCGCCGCGCGGCTGCGCGAGGTCCCCGATCCAGAGGTCGGGCATGCCGGCGGCGCGGGTGCGGCTCGCAAGGTCGCGCGTGAAGCGGATCAGGTCGGGGTGGCCCCAATGCCGGTTCCGCGAGATCCGCACCGCCTGGTAGCCCGGCCCCTCGGGCGGGAGCTGCACGGCGCCGGCGAGGCAGCCCAGCGTCGTCGTGCCGATCACCTTGGCCGGACCGGGCGAGGGGGTGCTCACCTGGGCCCAGCTGGCGGCGGGCTGCGCTTCAGCGGCCGGCGCCAGCAGCAGCAGCGCGAGCAGCCAGCGCCTCACCGGCCGCGCGCCAGGATGGTGGTGGTGGAACGCCCCGGCAGCAGGTCCAGCAGGATGGTCCGCCCACCCCAGGAGGCGACTTCCGGCGCGCCCACCACCTGCTCGATCGTGTAGTCGCTGCCCTTGAACAGCCGGTCCGGCCGCAGCGCCAGGATGGCTTCCAGCGGCGTGTCCTCCGGGAAGGCGATCACGGCATCCACGCTGGCCAGCGCCGCGATCACCGCCGCGCGATCCTCCAGCGGGTTCACCGGGCGGCCGGCGCCCTTGAGGCGCGTGACGGAGGAATCGTCGTTCAGCGCCACCACCAGCCGGTCGCATTCGGCACGCGCCGCGCGCAGCATGCGGGTGTGGCCGGCATGCAGGATGTCGAAGCAACCATTGGCGAAGCCGACGCGCAGCCCCTGCGCGCGCCAGGATTCCACCAGGCGCTGCGCGGCCGGCCAGGTCAGGATCTCGCCCGTCGCCCCTTCCAGCTCGCGCATGGCGTGATCCAGCTCCGCGGCCGAACAGGTGGCGGTGCCGAGCTTGCCGACCACGACGCCCGCCGCCGCATTGGCCGCGCGCATCGCGCCCTCCATGCCGAGGCCGGCCGCAACACCCAGCGCCAGGGTGGCGATGACCGTGTCCCCTGCGCCCGAGACATCGAAGACCTCGCGTGCCATGGCGGGCACGGTCACGGCGGGCGCGTCGCGGCGGACCAGCATCATGCCCTTCTCGCTGCGGGTGGCGAGCACGGCATCCACGGCCACGGCGGCGAGCACGGCGCGGGCGGCGGCCTCGCATTCGGCATCGGAGGCGACCGGCATGCCGGTGGCTTCGGCGAGTTCCGAGGCGTTGGGCGTCAGGCAGGTGGCGCCGGCATAGCGGGTGAAGTCACGCCCCTTGGGGTCGGCCAGCACCGGGATGCCGCGCGCGCGCGCGGCGGCGATGGCGGCGGCCAGCACGGGCGGCGTCAGCACGCCCTTGCCATAGTCCGAAAGGATCAGCGCCTCGGCCCCCGGCAGCAGCGCGCCCAGCCGGGCGGCGATTGCGGCCTGCTCGGCCGCATCCGCCTCGCGCCGCTCCTCCTCATCCACCCGCACCACCTGCTGGCGGGCGGCGATGACGCGCAGCTTCACCGTCGTGCGGCGGGCGTCGCTGCGCAGCAGATGCCCGGCCTCGCCCAGCAGCCCCGCGATCTCGGTGCCTTCCGCATCCTCGCCGACCAGCGCCACCAGCGCGGCCTCGCCCCCCAGCGCCTGGATGTTGCGCGCGACATTGCCGGCACCACCCGCCATGGACTGCGTGCGCTTGAGGCGCACGACAGGCACTGGCGCCTCGGGCGAGAGCCGGTTCGCATCGCCATAGAGGAAGCGGTCCAGCATGACATCGCCGAGGCAGATGATGCGGCGTCCGGAGAGATCGAGCATGGCGGGCTTCTACGCCCCCCGCCTCAGACCGGGAAGCGTTCCAGGATCTCGATCGAGATGTTCTCGGGCCCGCGGATGAAGCAGATTCGGATGCCCGGGCGCGGCTCGTTGGGCTCCATGGTGAAGGTCACGCCCTTGGCCTTCAGCTTCGCGACATAGGCATCGAGCCCCGTCACCGAAAAGCCGAAATGGTCAATGCCGAGATAGGGCGCGGAGGGGGCAGGGGCCGCGTCCTTGCCTTCGGGCAGCAGGAAGATGTTGATGCCGCCGAGCTTGAGGTCCACGCGCGGCTGGCCCTGCTGCATGGAGCGGATGACCTCGGCGCCCAGCATCTCCTCGAACCAGAGGGCGGTGGCCTCCGGGCTCGGGCAGCGCAGGTGGATATGGTCGAAGCTGAGCGCGGACATGGGCGATTCCTCCAGGGATGGCGACCGGGAGGGTAGAGGAGTTTCGCCCGGTGGGTAGAGTGCAGCCCGCCAGGAGAACCCGCATGACCGAGCCACCCCGCATCCTCTCGACCCTCGCCGTCATGGCCCTGCTGCGCGAATGGCTGCCCGAGGCGGGGGAGCCCCGGCCCGAGGTGGTGTTCAACCCGACCGCGCGCCTGATGCAGCAGATGGCCGAGGGGCTGACCGGCGACATCGCCATCCTGACCGAGGCGGGGATCGAGGAATTGACGGCGAGCGGCGTCCTGGCCGCCGGCACACGCCGGGACCTGGCGCGCTCGGCCATCGGCATGGCGGTGCCGCCGGGCGCGCCGCATCCGGATATCTCCAGCGTCGCCGCACTCCGCGCCACGCTGCTGGCCGCGCCCAGCCTGGTCTATTCCCGCGCGGGGGCGAGCGGCATCTTCTTTGCGGAACTGATCGAGCGGCTCGGCATCGCGGCCGAGGTGAACGCCAAGGCCACCATCATCCCGCATGGCTTCACCGCCGAGGTCGCGGCGCGCGGCGAGGCCGCACTCGCCATCCAGCAGGTGAGCGAACTCATGGCCGTCCCGGGCGTGGACATCGTCGGCAAGCTGCCGGAGGCGGCGAACACCTACGCCATCTTCTCCGCCGCCCGCTTCACCGCCGCGCGGCCCGGGGCGCAGGGGCTGCTGGACCGCATGGCGGCGGCGATGACGCCCGCGCGCCTCGCGGCGCATGGCCTCGACCCGGCCTGAGGCTTTTTCCTTGCGGGCGCACGGCGGCGCGCCGCATCCTCTCTGGCCGGGATACGCGAAGGAAACGGCCATGAGCCAATGCATCGTCATCGTGCAGTTCGACCTGCCCAAGCGCAGCGAGGAACAGGCCATCCGCGGCGCCGTCGCGACCGCGCCGATCTATCGCGAGCTCGCCCGCAAGGGGCTGATCCGCAAGAACTACCTGAATGGCGAGGCGGGCACGGGCGGCGTCTATCTCTGGGAAAGCCGCGCGGATGCCGAGGCCTGGTTCACCGAGGAGCGCATCGGCCAGCTCACCGAGCGCTTCGGCGTGCGCCCGCGCCTCACCTGGTACGACACCCATGTGACCGTGGAGAACCCGGCGGAGGAAGTGCGGGTGAATGGGCGCGTGGTGGAGCCGGCGGGCTAGGCTCAGCCGAACACCGCGCCGATCAGGAATTCGCGATTGCCCTCGGGGCCGAGCAGCGGGCTCGGCTCCACGCCCAGCACGCGCCAGCCGGGCAGTTCGGCCCACCAGGCGCTGATCTCGTGGCAGACGCGGCGATGCACGCCCGCATCCCGCACCACGCCCCCCTTGGCGATGGCCGGCCCCACCTCGAATTGCGGCTTGATGAGGGCCACGGCCCAGGCGCCCGGTCGGCACAGCGCCAGGGCGGCGGGCAGCACCACGCGCAGGCCGATGAAGCTCGCATCGCAGACCAGCACATCCAGCGGAGGCACTTGGCCCGGCTCCAGATGGCGCGCGTTGACGCGCTCCATCACCGTTACGCGCGGATCATTGCGCAGCTTCCAGGCGAGCTGCCCATGCCCCACATCCACCGCGTAGACATGCGCGGCGCCGTGATGCAGCAGCACGTCGGTGAAGCCGCCGGTCGAAGCGCCGAGGTCCAGGCAGGTCTTCCCCTCCGGCGATAGACCGAAATGCGCGATGCCATGGGCAAGCTTCACCCCGCCGCGCGAGACCCAGGGGTGGTCCTGCCCGCGCAGCTCCAGTGGCCGCCCCTCGGCGATAACATCGCCCGGCTTGTTGATCCGGACCTCGCCCGAATAGACGAGGCCCGCCATGATCAGTGCCTGGGCACGGGTGCGGGATTCAGCGAGCCCGCGCTCGACGAGCGCGAGGTCGGCCCGCTGCTTGGCGGCCACGCCCGGGCCCTCGTTGTTACGCCCGCGCCGGCTCCGCCAGGGCTTCCTTGCCCAGCGCCGCCAGCGCCATCGCGGTGATGTGCGGCGCGTTCAGCCCGGCCAGGTCGTACTGCTTCTTCGGATTGTCGTGATCAATCCAGATGTCCGGCAGCGTCATCGGGCGGAACTTCAGCCCGTGATCCAGCAGGCCGCGCAGCGCCAGGTGGTGCATGACGAGGCCGCCGAAGCCGTTCACGCTGCCTTCCTCGATGGTGATCAGCACCTCATGGTGGCGGGCCAGCTGCTCGACCAGCGCGGTGTCGAGCGGCTTCGCGAAGCGCGCATCGGCGACGGTGCAGGAGAGGCCGAAGGTGGCCAGCTCATCCGCCGCCTTCAGGCATTCCTGCAGGCGCGCGCCATAGCTGAGGATGGCGATCTTGGTGCCCTCGCGGATGATGCGCCCTTTGCCGATGGGCAGCACGCTGCCCCGCGCCGGCAGCGGCTCGAGCGCAAAGCCCTCGCCGCGCGGATAGCGCACGCCCGATGGCGCGTCGTCGATCTGCGCCATGGTCGCGATCATGTGGGCCAGCTCCACCTCGCAGCTCGGCGCCATCAGCACCATGCCCGGCAGGCAGCCGAGATAGGCGATGTCGAAGCTGCCGGCATGCGTCGCGCCATCGGCGCCGACCAGGCCCGCGCGGTCCATCGCGAAGCGCACGGGCAGGCCCTGCAGCGCCACGTCATGCACCACCTGGTCATAGCCGCGCTGGAGGAAGGTGGAATAGATCGCGCAGAAGGGCTTCATCCCCTCGGTCGCCATGCCGGCGGCGAAGGTGACGGCGTGCTGCTCGGCGATGCCGACATCGAAGCAGCGGTCCGGGAAGCGCTTGGCGAACATGTCGAGGCTGGTGCCCGACGGCATGGCGGCATTCACCGCCACGATCCGCTCATCATGCTCGGCTTCGGCGATCAGCGATTGCGCGAAGACCTTCTGGTAGACGGGCGGGCCGGGCGGTGCCTTCTGCTGCTCGCCCGTGACGACGTTGAACTTCTGCACGCCGTGATACTTGTCGCCCGAGGTCTCGGCCGGCGCATAGCCCTTGCCCTTCTGCGTGACCGCATGGACCAGGAAGGGGCCCTTGTGGTCCGTGTCGCGCAGGTTGCGCAGCACGGGCAGCAGGTGGTCCATGTTGTGGCCGTCGATCGGGCCCACATAGTAGAAGCCCATCTCCTCAAAGAGGGTGCCGCCGGTCAGCAGGCCGCGGGCATACTCATCGGCGCGCTTGGCCACGCGCTCGATGGGCCCCGGGAAGTTCTTCGCGATCTTCGCCGCGAAGTCGCGCACCGATAGGAAGGGGCGAGACGAGATGGTGCGGCTCAGATAGGCCGACATCGCGCCCACGGGTGGCGCGATGGACATGTCATTGTCGTTCAGGATGACGATGAGGTTGGCCTTCTCGGCCCCCGCATTGTTCATCGCCTCATAGGCCATGCCGGCCGACATCGAGCCGTCGCCGATCACGGCGATGACGTTGCGCGGGCGGTCCTGCAGCTCGCTCGCCACCGCCATGCCGAGGCCGGCCGAGATGCTGGTGCTGGAATGCGCGGCACCGAAGGGGTCGTATTCGCTCTCGCTGCGCTTGGTGAAGCCCGAGAGGCCGCCGCCCTGGCGCAGCGTGCGGATGCGGTCCCGCCGGCCGGTCAGGATCTTGTGCGGGTAGCACTGGTGGCCGACATCCCAGATCAGCCGGTCATGCGGCGTCTCGAAGACGGCATGGATGGCAACCGTGAGTTCCACCACGCCGAGCGAGGAGCCGAGATGCCCGCCGGTGACGGAGACGGTGCTGATGGTCTCGGCACGCAGCTCATCGGCCAGCTGGCGCAGCTGGTCGGCCGAGAAATTGCGCATGTCGGCGGGGACACGGACGCGGTCCAGCAGAGGGGTTGCGGGGCGGTCTTGCATTTAACTTCTCCGCTCGATCACGTAGTCGGCCAGCGCCCGCAGCAGATCGGCGCGCTCCCCGAAGATTTCGATATGGTCCCGCGCCTGCGCCACCAGGCGCTCGGCCTGCATGCGCGCGCGTTCGATGCCCAGCAGGCCGACCAGGGTCGCCTTGCCGGCATCGGCATCCTTGGCCGTCGCCTTGCCCATCGCTTCCGTGCTGGCGGTCGCGTCCAGCAGGTCATCGGCGATCTGGAAGGCGGCGCCCAGATCCCGGCCATAGGCGGCGAGCGCATGGCGCTGCGCGGCGGCGGCCTTGCCAAGCACGGCGCCGGCCTCGGCCGAGAATTCGATCAGCTTGCCGGTCTTGAGCAGCTGGAGGCGGCCGATGGCCGGCTCGTCCAGCGGCTCGGCCGCCTGCTCGGCCATGATGTCGAGCATCTGGCCGCCGCACATGCCGCGCGGGCCCGCCGCGCGCGCCAACATGCGGACCAGCTCGATCCGCACGGCGGGGTCGGGGTGCGTCGCCTCGTCGGCCAGCACGGTGAAGGCGTGGCATTGCAGCGAATCGCCCGCGAGGATCGCGGTCGCCTCGTCGAAGGCCTTGTGGCTGGTGGGCTTGCCGCGCCGGAGGTCGTCATTGTCCATGGCGGGCAGGTCGTCGTGGATGAGGCTGTAGGCGTGCATCATCTCGATCGCGGATGCGACCCGCAGCGCCGCGCTGCGCGAGACGCCGAACTGCTTCGCCCCCTCCAACACCAGGAAGCCGCGCATGCGCTTGCCGCCACCGATGGTGGAATAGCGCATCGCCTCGAAAAGCCGGGCCTCGTCGCCCTCCACCACGGGGAGGAGCTGGTCGAGGGCCTCATCGATATCCTGGGCGGCCTCGGTCAGGGCGGCCGCGAGAGAGGCGGCGGAAGCGCCACCGATCACCATGGTCATTCGAACGGATAATCCTATTCCACATCCCTCAGGGTGAGGCCCACCCCGCCTTCGACTACGGCCTGAACCTTGGCCTCGGCCTCGGCGAGCTTCGCCTCGCAATGGCGACGCAGCGCCGTGCCCCGCTCATATTCGGAAATCGCCTGCGCGAGCGTGCTTCGTCCGCCCTCCAGTGACTTCACGATGCCTTCGAGTTGGCTCAGTGCCTCCTCGAAGGAGAGTTCCGACACATCGCCATCCACCTGCTCCGGCGGACGCGACGCTTGATGCGCAGACATCGAACGCTCCCTAAACCAAACTGCACTCCGGCTCCGGATGTTTGCAGCCTGATGACCCCGGCAAGTCGCAGCAAACCGAAATTCAGCGGGCAACACAACCAGGACGTTCTGTCAGCTTTGCAACAATGCCCGGACATGGGCGGCGGCAGACTGTGCGAGCGCCTGGAGATCATAGCCGCCCTCCAGCAGGCTGACCACCCGGCCCGCGCAGCGGCGCTCGGCGATCCCGCACAACTCACTGGTCAACCAAGCGAAATCCGCCTCCGTCAGGCGCAGCTGCGCGAGTGGATCGCGCGCATGCGCATCGAATCCCGCCGAGATGACGATCAGCTCCGGCGCGAAGGCCTCGATGGCCGGCAAAAGTGTTTCCGACCAAGCACGTCGGAACTCCGCGCCCGAGGCGCCAGGGGGCAGGGGGGCGTTGTGGATATTGCCCACTCCCGTCTCCGAGGCCGCGCCCGTGCCGGGATAGAGCGGCATCTGGTGGCTGGAGGCGAAGAGGATGCTGGGATCGTCCTGCGTGCAATCCTGGCTGCCATTGCCGTGATGCACGTCGAAATCGCAGATGGCGACGCGGCCCAGGCCATGCACCGCCTGGGCGTGGCGGGCCGCGATCACCGCATTGGCGAAGAGGCAGAAGCCCATGGGGCGGCGATGCTCGGCATGGTGGCCGGGCGGGCGGGTCGCGCAGAAGGCGCGGCGCACCTTGCCTTCGCAGACCTCGTCCACCGCGCGCACCGCGGCGCCGGCGGCCAGAAGGGCGGCGCGGGCGCTGCCGCTGCACATGATGGTGTCGGCATCCAGTGCCACGTACTCGCCCTCCGGCGGGCGGACGCCGAGGATGGCGGCGACATAATCGGCCGGATGGGCGCGGCAGAGCTGCTCCTCCGTCGCTTCCTCGGGCTGGTCGCGGATGAGTTCGGCGAATTCCTCGCGGTCCAGCGCCTGGAGCACGGCGCGCAGCCGGTCGGGGCATTCCGGATGGCCCTCGCCCATCTCATGGGCCAGGCAGTCGCGATGGGTGAGAAGAAGGACGCTCACGGCTCGGCCCGCCGGCGCAGGACGAAGCGGAAGCCCTCATCCTCCTCGGCCCAGGCCAGCAGCTCGTGCCCGGTCTCCTGGGCATAGGCGTGGAAATCCTTCACCGCGGCCGGGTCGGTCGCCAGCACGGCGAGCGTGGCACCGGGCGCCATGGCCCTGAGCGCCTTGTTGGCCTTGAGGACGGGCAGCGGACAGGTCATGCCCCGGACGTCGAGTGTGGTGGTGTCTCCCATCCCGCCAATGCAGCACCGGCAGGGGCTTGCCCGCAAGCCTCGCGCGCCGCAGCTTTTGCGTCATGCGCATCGGCATTGACCTTGGCGGCACGAAGACGGAGGTGGTCGCCCTCGGTGAGGCGGGTGAGGTGCTGCTGCGCCGCCGCCAGCCGACGCCGCCCGATTATGCCGGCGTGATCCGGGGGGTGGTGCAGCTGGTCGAGGGTGCGGAGGCGCAGCTCGGCCAGCGCGGCAGGGTGGGGGTGGGCATCCCTGGCAGCCTTTCGCCCGAGACGGGGCTGGTGCGGGGCGCCAATTCCACCTGGCTCAATGGCGGGCGGCTGGATGCGGACCTCGCCGCGGCACTGGGCCGGCCGGTGCGGCTTTCCAATGATGCCAATTGCCTCGCGCTGTCCGAGGCGGCGGACGGAGCGGGGGCGGGGGCTTCGAGCGTCTTCGCGGTGATCCTCGGCACCGGCGTGGGCGGCGGCATTGTCGTCGGCGGGCGGCTGCTGGAGGGCTTCAACCGGATCGGCGGCGAATGGGGCCACAATCCGCTGCCCTGGATGACGGAGGCCGAGTTCCCAGGTCCCGCCTGCTGGTGCGGCAAGCGGGGCTGCATCGAGACCTTCCTCTCCGGCCCGGCCCTCGCGGCCGATGCGGATGGCCCCGGCGCGCGCGATGCGAGCGGCCTGCCCGGGCGCGGCGACGCGGCGGCGCAGCAGGCGCTCGCTCGCCACACGGACCGGCTGGCCCGGGCGCTCGCCATGGTGGTGAACCTGCTGGACCCGGAGGTGATCGTGCTGGGCGGCGGGCTGTCCAACATGGCGCATCTCTACGCGGATCTGCCCCGGCTGCTGCCGCGCCATGTCTTCTCGGACGTGGTCCGCACGCGCATCGTCCCGGCGCAGCATGGCGACAGCTCGGGCGTGCTGGGGGCGGCCCGGCTCTGGGATTCGTAGCGCAGGCATCATTCGCAGCGCGCGCGGGATGGGGCATGCTGTGCCCCGGCAACCCCGACGGACCCCATGGATTTCGACAGCGAAAACACGCCCAGCAACCCCGCGCCGCGCGAGACGATCGGCGAGATCATCGCACGGCGCTATTCCCGGCGCGGCGCGCTGCTGGGCGGCCTGGCCGCCGCCCTCGCCACGCCGGCCGCCGCCGTGCCGATGCGCGGCGGCCCCTCCACGCTCACCTTCCCGGAGTTGCGTCACCAGCTCGCCCAGACCGATGCGGTGGCCGAGGGGCATGAGAGCCGCCTGCTGATCCGCTGGGGCGACCCGGTGCTGCCCGATGCACCCGCCTTCGACCCGCGCCGCCAGACCGCCGCCGCCCAGGCGCGGCAATTCGGCTACAACAACGACTACATCGCGGTCCTGCCGATGCGGCCGGGCGCGCCGATCACCGACCGCGCCCTGCTCTGGGCCAATCACGAATACACCAACACCAACCTGATGTTTCCCGGCATGGGCTCGCCGGGCGAGGCGCGCGCCCGCGTCACGGCCCAGCAGGTCGAGATCGAGCTGATGGCCCATGGCGGCAGCATCGTGGAGATCGAGCGCGAGGGGCGGAGCTGGAAGCTCGCACCGCCGGGCCGGCTCAACCGGCGGATCACCGCGGCCACACCGATGCGGATCAGCGGCCCCGCGGCCGGCCATCCCTGGATGCGGACCAGCGCCGACCCGGAAGGGCGCCTGGTGCTCGGGACGTTGGCCAATTGCGCTGGTGGATTAACGCCTTGGGGGACGATTCTCACCTGCGAAGAGAACATCAACTTCGCGTTCGGTGGGGCGCTGAACGATGCCGCGCAGGCCGAATCCCAGCGCCGCTTCGGCATGGTGGACAATCCGCCTTATGGCTGGCATCGCCATGTCCCGCGCTTTAATCGCAGCCTTGATCCCAATGAATCCAATCGGTTCGGTTGGGTTGTTGAAGTGGATCCTTATGATCCGCAGAGCGTCCCGGTGAAGCGCACCGCGCTCGGCCGCTTCAAGCATGAGGGCGCCGCTCATGCCATGGCGCCCGATGGGCGCATGGTCATCTACATGGGCGACGACCAGCGCTTCGACTACGTCTATCGCTTCGTCACCGCCCGCCCGCATGACCCCGCCAGCCCGGACCGCAATCTGCTCGATGATGGAACGCTCTCGGTCGCGCGATTCGACGCCGATGGCACCATGCGCTGGCTGCCCCTGGTGCAGGGCACCGGCCCCCTCACGCCGGCCAATGGGTTCCACAACCAGGGCGATGTCGTCATCCAGGCCCGCCGCGCGGCGGACCTGCTGGGCGCCACGCCCATGGACCGCCCGGAGGATGTCGAGGCCAATCCGGTGAATGGCCGCGTCTATGTCATGCTCACCAACAACGCCAACCGCACGGCCGAGCAGGTGAACCCCGCCAATCCACGTGCCGCCAACACGCATGGCCATGTGGTGGAGTTGATCCCCCCCGGCGCGCCCAGCCAGCCGGACCACGCGGCCGAGACCATGCGCTGGGGCCTGTTCCTGCGCGCCGGCAAGCCGGGCGTGGACCCCGGCACGGAATACCACCGCGCCACCAGCGACCAGGGCTGGCTGTCCTGCCCCGACAATTGCGCCTTCGACAGCAAGGGCCGGATCTGGATCGCGACGGATGGGGCGGGCAGTACGGCGGGCATCGCCGATGGCGTCTGGGTGGCGGACACCACCGGTGCCGGGCGCGCGCTCACGCGCCTCTTCTACCAGGCGCCGACCGGAGCCGAGGTCTGCGGCCCCTGGATCCTGCCCGATGACAGCGCGCTCTTCCTGGCGATCCAGCATCCTGGCCAGAATTCCGGCAGCAATTTCGAAACCCCCTCGACCCGCTGGCCGGACTTCGCGGAGGGAATGCCGCCGCGCCCCTCGGTCATCGTCATCACCCATGCGGGCGGGGCGGCGATCGGCAGTTGAAGCGTGCCGCGCCGGGCCGCATCCTCCACCGATGCCCGACCCGGCCCTCTGCCGCGACTGCCTGAGCGCCGATCCCGGCCCGGGCGCCGCCTGCCGCCATTGCGGCGGGCGGCGGGTGGTCCGCCATCCGGAGCTCTACACGCTCACCATCGCCCATGTGGATTGCGACGCCTTCTATGCGAGCGTCGAGAAGCGCGACCGGCCGGAACTCGCGAGCAAGCCCGTGCTGGTGGGTGGCGGGCGGCGCGGCGTCGTGGCCGCCTGCTGTTACATCGCCCGCGGCTACGGCATCCACAGCGCCATGCCCATGTTCAAGGCGCTGGCCGCCTGCCCGGATGCCGTCGTCATCAAGCCCGACATCGCCAAATACGCGCGGGAGGGCACGCGCATCCGCGCCCTGATGGAGGCGCTGACCCCCCTCGTGCAGCCGCTCTCCATTGACGAGGCGGTGCTGGACCTCGCGGGCACCGAGGCGCTGCACAAGGCGCCGCCCGCCGTGACGCTGGCCCGCCTCGCACGCGACGTGGAGCGCGAGGTGGGGGTGACCATCTCGATCGGCCTCGCGGCCAACCGCCTCATGGCCAAGCTCGCGGTGGGGCGGGACAAGCCGCGCGGCTTCGCGGTGATCGGGGCTGGCGAGGCGGCCGCCTGGCTCGCGCCGCAGCGGGTGGGCGTGCTGCCCGGCATCGGCCCGGCAGCGGCGCGGCGGCTGGAGACGGCGGGCATCACCCGCCTCGGCCAGCTCGCCGCGCTGGATGACAGGGCGGCGGTCGCGCGCCTCGGCGCCGATGGCCCGGCGCTCGCCGCCCGCGCCCGCGGCGAGGATGACCGCCCGGTGAACCCGGAGCGCGAGACGAAATCCGTCAGCGCCGAGACCACCTTCGAGGAGGACCTCTCCGACCTCGCCGCGCTGGAGGCGGTGCTCTGGCGGATGAGCGAGAAGCTCGCCGCGCGGCTGGCGGGGAAGGGGCTTTCGGCCGGGGGCGTGGTGCTCAAGCTCAAGACCGCCGGCTTCGAAAGCCTGACCCGCAGCGCCCGCCTGCCGGGCCCGACCCTCCTGCCCGAGACGCTGTTTGACGCGGCGCGCCCGCTGCTGGCCCGCGCGGCCGATGGCTCGCGCTACAGGCTGCTGGGCCTGGGTGCCGCGCCGCTCTGCCCGGCGGAGGAAGCGGACCGCGGGGATCTCGCCGATCCGGGTGCCCCACGCCGCGCGGCCAAGTGGCGCGCCGTTGAGGCGCTGCGGGAGCGCTTCGGTTCGGCCAGCGTGGTGGCCGGACGATCCTTGCGGAATACGGACAAATCCTAACGATCACGAAAAGAAAAGGAGCCTATCTTCACAGCCGGTGCAACTTTCAGTTGGGGGAAGAATTCAATGTTCATGTTTCATGGCGTGCCGACGCGGCCACGGCTCTCACACGCTCTGGGGGCCATCGCGGTCCTGGGTCTTGCGGGGGCTTCCGGCGCGGCGGCCCAGGCCCCGGCCGGTGACTTCGCGGTCCCGACCCAGGGCCTCTACATCGGCGCCGGCGGCGCCTTCAACGTCACCCGCTTCGGCACGCAAAACGTCTATGCCCTCGGCATTTCGGACGTCTACCAGAACGGCGTCCGCGTCTCGAGCGGCTCGGCCGCCGGCCCGGCGCGCGTACCGCTCGGCACCGAGACGGGCTTCGCGCCGGCGGCGCAGATCGGCTATTTCCAGAACTTCGCCGAAAGCCGCTGGCTCTGGGGCGTGAAGGCCTCCTACAGCTACCTCGGCACGACGGCGAGCACGCCCAATGCGCTGCTGCCGCAGGCGGGTGCCTTCACCGATGCCAGGACGGGGGCGAGCACCCCGTTTCTTGGCAATGCGGTCGTGCGCTCCTTCGAGCAGAAGGCGGAGCACCAGATCACCCTCACGCCCTTCATCGGCCATGCCCATCAGAGGGGCTTCCTCTATCTGGGCGGTGGGCCCACGCTGACGCGCCTCAGCACCCAGATGAACGGCCTGGTGGGCTTCGCCGACATCAACGGGAACCGAAGCGAGATCTCCGGGCCTCCGCAGAATTTCTCGAGCGCGGCCTGGGTCTGGGGGGCGATGTTCGTCGCCGGCGTCACCTATTTCGTGGACGCCAACTGGTTCCTGGACGTGACCTACACCGCCTCGACCACGCAGCGGCAGACAGGCCAGTACTTCAGCACCTTCACCAATGCCGGCGGCCCGGGCGGCAGCGTCACCACGGGCTCGCTGATCGGCAATTCCTCCAGCGCGCCCCTC
Organism: Sediminicoccus rosea; assembly: GCF_033547095.1. Lineage (NCBI taxonomy): Bacteria > Pseudomonadati > Pseudomonadota > Alphaproteobacteria > Acetobacterales > Roseomonadaceae > Sediminicoccus > Sediminicoccus rosea. The sequence goes on from NZ_CP137852.1 coordinate 2,722,882, forward strand.
GTCTCGCAGGGGGCCATGCTGACCCTCAACCGGCGCTTCTGAGGTCCTTCGGGGCAGGGCGGGTGACGAAGGCTTAACCCGCCCTGCCCATCCTCCGCCCGTGCCGCGCCCCGATCCCTCCACCTTCGATCCCGTTCGCTTCCCGGGCCTCCGCCCCGGCGAGCCCTGGCCACCGGACGCCTTCGACTTCTCCGCCCCCTGGCTGCGCCACCGTGACCTGGCCTTCGAGCGCGGCCTGTCGGGCGAGGTGGTGCTGGTGCGGCGCTGCGAGTCACTGCGCCTCGTGCTGGACATCGAGACGGCCCATTCGGCGCTGGACGTGGAGCCGAAGAGCCGGGATTTCCGCCTGCTGCGCCTTGTCCCCTCGGCACTCTGCCTGGTCGAGACCGTGGCGCCGGGTGATCCCGTGCCGCCCAGCCTGCGTGGCCTGCCGCCCCCGCCGCCCGAGGAACATCACGTCTATGCGGCCACCACCGCCCTGGTTGCGGCCCTGCAGCGTGGCGCGGGCGAGGCGGGCGGCGCCTTCCTCGACGCGCTGCGCCGCACCCCCCCGGGCGTGGGCATGTTCGAGGCGGCGGCGGCCCAATGCATCCGCCAGAGCGGCTTCGGGCTGGAGCGCATCGCGAACCTCGCCCGCGGCTTGCAGCGCCTCGCCAATGCCCATGCCGAGGTGCTGGCCGCCGATGCGACCCGCCCGGACTATGCCGGCATGGAGCGCATGGTCGCCGCCACGGCGCGCACCATGAGCAATGATGCCGGCTGGTCTCGTGACCTCCTCGCGCATGGGCTGCGCCAGATCGCCCCGCTCATCGCCCGCCCGCGCCAGGCGACGGAGCAGCTGCGCGACGCGGCCGCCGCCCTGCTCGAGGCGGGCGGCACCCTGGGCGATGCCGGCCGCCTCGCCTATGCCCAGGGTCTCTACCGGGACCGGCTGACGGAAATCAGCATCTTCTGGCGGCGGCTCGCCGCGGCCTGGGCCAGCGTGCACCCCAAGATGACCGACCGGCAGGAGATCGACATGCTCTGCCGCAACGCGCTGCGCCGCCTGTCGCTGAAGGATCTCTACGAACCGCTCTGACGACCGCTTACTCCCGCCAGGGCCGGCGCTGCCAAAGGGCGCGCAGCTGATCCTCCGTGCGCTGGGCCATGGCGCGATACTCGGCGCCAACCATGGGGTTCAGCGGCATGAACTGGCGCTGCGCCTCGCGCAGGAATTCCGGATCGCGCAGGGCCACGGCGAAGGCCTGGGTCAGCCGCTCGGTGATGGGCGCGGGCAGGCCGGGCGGGCCCACGATGCCGCGCGCCGCGCCATGCAGGATGTCGAACCCCACCTCGCGGAAGGTCGGCACGTCGGCCGCCTCGGCCGAGCGGGTGGCGCTCGCCTGGGCCAGGATGCGCAGCCGGCCCTCGCGCTTGAGCTGCAGCGCGTCCCCCACATTGATCGCCGCCACATCCACATGCCCACCCAGCAGCTGCGGGATCAGGGGTGCCGCACCGGCGAAGGGCACGTGCACCAGCGGTGGCACGTTCGCCAGCTGCTCGAAGGCCAGCATGAAGAGGTGGTCGTCCGAGCCGACGCCGGTCGTCGCATAGGTCATCTGGCCGGGGCGGGCCCGGGCGGCGGCGATGAGGTCGGCCACCGAACGGAGCGGGCTGTCGGCGCGCACGTAGAAGCAGTTCGCGTCCTCGACGATGTTGGCGAGGAAGGTGAAGTCCATGGCGCGGAAGCGCGCGGGGCGTTCCATCGGGATGGCGTTGTGTGCGGGCAGGGTGGTGGCGCCGAGCGTGTAGCCGTCGGGGGTGGCGTTGAAGGTCGCCTCCAGCCCGATCTGCCCGGCCGCGCCGCTGCGGTTGGTGACGATGTGGCGCATGCCCGGGATCTGTGCGGACACCAGCGGCATGACGAGGCGCGTCATCACATCCACGCCGCCGCCCGCCGGGAAGGGGACGATGACCTCGACGGGTCGCTCATTCGGCCAGGCGGGCTGGGCGCGCGCGACAGCGGGAATGGTCAAGGCCGCGGCCGTGCCTGCGAGCCAGGTGCGACGCTGGATCATCGTTGTCCTCCCTGTATTGGGCGGGAGGGTGGGGCATCGCGCTTCCCGGAGGCAAGAATTGTTTCGCGGGCGGCTATTCCCGCCAAGGCCGGCGCTGCCAGAGCGCGCGCAGATTGGCGTAGTCCGCCGCCATCATCTGCCGATAGGGGCGCCCCACCAGCGGGCGCATGGGAAAGCCCTGCTGTGCCGCGTCGCGGAGGAAATCCGGGTCGGCCAGCATGGCGGTGAAGGCCAGCTCGTATTGCAGCGTGATCTCGGGGTGGAGGCCGGGCGGCGCCGCGATCCCGCGCGAGGAGCCGCCCAGCACGTCGAACCCCGCCTCGCGGAAGGTGGGCACCGGGCCGAGCGGCGCCCAACGCTCGGGCCCGCCCTGCGCCAGGCCACGGATGCGCCCATCCCGCAGCAGGGTCAGCGCCTCGCTGCCGTTGAAGGCGCCGATGGCGAGCGTGCCAACCAGCAGGTCACGCTGGATGGGGGCGGTGCCGGCGTAGGGCACATGCAGCAGGTTCACGCCCGCCGCAGCCTCGAAGGCCAGCAGGAGCATGTGGTCATCCGAGCCGATGCCGGCGGTGCCGACACCGATTTCGCCCGGACGCCCGCGTGCGGCCATCCGCAGGTCGTCCAGCGTGCGCAGGGGGCTGCGCGTGGTGACCCAGAAGGCGCCCGGGTCATCCACCACATTGGCGATCAAGGTGAACTCGTCCGGCCGGTAGCGGGGGCGGCGCTCGATCGCGATGGCATGCATGGCGGTGTTGGTGGCCGCGCCGATGGTGAAGCCATCGGGCGCCGCGTTGAACAGCGCCTCGAAGCCGATCTGCCCGCCGGCCCCGGGCCGGTTGATGACCGCGGTGCGCGCACCGGGCAGGTGGCGCGGCAGGTGATGCGCGACGAGGCGGCCCATCTGGTCCACGCCGCCGCCGGGCGGAAAGGGGATGATGACCTCGATCGGCCGATCCTGCGGCCAGGCGGCGCGCGCGATGCCGGGGAGGGCCAAGCCCCCCGCTGCCAGAAGCGTCCTGCGCCGCATGCCTTGCCTCCTCGCCGTTTCGGGGCAGGGTGGATGCCTGGGCCGATTTCGTCCAGCTTGGCGGGACAGGTCAGGAGGACATCTATGCACGGATCGCTGCTGGAGGAATTCGGCGTCGAGGGCGAGTGGAACGTGGCGGTACGGCACCGCATCCGCTGGGCCGAATGCGACCTCTACGGCCATGTGAACCACGCGGCCTATCTGGTGATGTTCGAGGATCTGCGCGTCGAGCACTGGCGCTCGTTGGGCCAGGTGCTGCGGGCGGACCAACCGGGGCCGGTCGTGGCCAAGCTCGAGGCGCGCTATGTGCGGGCCACCGGATTCGAGGATGACGTGCTGCTGACGCTGCGCGTGCCGAGCCTGCGGAACACGAGCTTCGTGCACGAATACGCGATGTGGAAGGACGGCCTCTGCTTCGAATGCAAGGCGCTGCTGGTCTGCGTGCAGAACGGGTTGAGCACGCCGATTCCGGAGGCGGCGCGCAAGCTGATGATCGAACGGGACGGGGCGAAGGCCGGGTGAGGGGGCGCTGCCCCCTCCCACTCCCTCGCCATAGGCCGAAAGGCCCTTCGCACCCGGATGCTACCCCGCGTAGCCCTCGATGAGGGCGACGTGGGAGACCGTGCAGGATTCGCGCAGCGCCAGCAGGGGTGCGTAGTCGGCGCCGTGGTAGAAGCGCTTCAGCGTCTCCATGTCTGGGTATTCCAGGACCACGACGCGATCGAGGCCCGGTTCGCCCTCCACAACCGTCACCGCGCCACCGCGGATCAGGTAGCGCCCGCCATGGGCGGCGATCATGGGCGAGACCTTCTCGCGATATTCGGCGAAGCGCGCCGGGTCCTTCACCGTGATGTTGGCGATCAGATAGGCGGCCATCGCGCTCACTCGACCTTGATGCCGGCGGCGCGGATGATCGGCTCCCACTTACCGATCTCGGCGCGCAGGAAGGCCGCCGCGCTGTCGGGCGTGCTGTCGGTCACCACCTGCATGGTCATCTCCGTCAGGCGGTTCCGGATCGCCTCGACCGCGACGGCGCGGTTCACCGCGGCGTTGATGGCGCGCACCACCGGCGCCGGCGTGCCCGAGGGCACCAGCACCATGTGCCAGGTATAGGCCTCGTAGCCGGCCACGCCCTGCTCGATGAAGGTCGGCACCTGCGGCACCAGCGGGCTGCGCTCCTTGGTCGAGATGGCGAGCGGGCGAAGCTCGCCCCGCTGGATGTAGGGAATGGTGGCGGCGGCCACGTCCAGCATCATCGGGATGCGGCCGGCCAGCACATCGGGCATGGCGGCGGAGGAGCCGCGGAAGGCGATGTGGTTCATGCGCAGCGGCCCCTGCGGACCGCCCGCCATGTGCAGGAACAGCTCGGACGCCAGGTGCACGGCGCCGCCATTGCCGCTGCTCGCATAGTCGAACCGGCCCGGATTGGCGCGGACGAGGGCGATCAGCTCCGGCAGGGTGCGCGCCGGGAAGTTGTTGTTCACCATCATGATCATCGGGATCTGGCCGACCAGCGCGACCGGCGTGAAATCCGCGATGGGGTCGAAGGGCACGCGCTCGAACAGCGCGCGCACCACGGCGTGGCCGACCGTGGTGTAGAGGACGGTCAGCCCGTCCTTCGGTGCCTTCGCCACGAGATCCGTGCCGATGATGATGCCCGAGCCGGTGCGGTTCTCGACCACGATGCGGTTGGGCAGCGTCTTCGACATTTCCTCCGCGATCATGCGCGCGGGAATGTCGGTGGGCCCGCCGGCCGCGAAGGGGACGATGAAGCGCACCGGGGCGGTCGGCCAGTCGGTGGCGACCTGTGCCTGCGCCGAGGCGATCAGCGCGGGGGAGGCAAGGGCGGTAAGGGCCAGGGCCCGGCGGCGAAGCATGGACGTGATCTCCCGTTTGGTTGTCCGGGAGATTGGCGCTTCCGCCCCGCGGGTCAATCCCGCGCGTCGAGCCGCTTGCCGGTTTCTCCGTCAAACACGTGCAGCGATTCGAGCGGCAGGATCACGCCCATGGGGCCATCGGCGTAATTCGCCCCCGGCAGGCGCGCGGTGAGCGCGGTGCCATCGGGCAGGCGGCCATGCAGCACGCTCTCGCCGCCCAACGGCTCGACAAGCTCCACCCTCACGTCGAGGCCGCCCTGGCCGATCTGCAGGTGTTCGGGCCGGATGCCGAGGGTGAGTTTGCGCCCCGCCACCCCGGCGCGCGGCCCATCCGCAAAGGGCAGGACAAGGCCATTGGTGTCGAGGCGCGCTGCGCCGCCGCCTTCCATCAGCGTGGCGGGCAGGAAATTCATCGAGGGACTGCCGATGAAGCCAGCCACATAGGTGTCGGCCGGCCGGGCCCAGATCTCCATGGGGGTCGCGATCTGCGCGGCGTGGCCGGCATGCATCACCACCAGGCGGTCGCCCAGCGTCATCGCCTCCACCTGGTCGTGGGTCACGAAGAGACTGGTGACGTTGAGGCGCCGCTGGAGCTGCCGGATCTCGGCGCGCATCTGCACGCGCAGCTTGGCGTCGAGGTTGGAGAGCGGTTCGTCGAACAGGAAGAGCTTGGGGTTGCGCACGATGGCGCGGCCCATGGCCACACGCTGCCGCTGCCCGCCCGAGAGCTGGCGCGGCTTGCGCTCCAGGAGCTGGCCGATGCCGAGCAGCTTCGCCGCCTCATCCACGCGGCGGATGATCTCCTCGCGCGCCATGCCGCGGATCTTCAGGCCATAGGCCATGTTCTGGAAGACCGACATGTGCGGATAGAGGGCGTAGTTCTGGAAGACCATCGCGACATCGCGATCGGCCGGCTCCAGCGGCGTCACATCCTGGCCGTCGATGATGACGCCGCCCGAGGTCGCGGTCTCAAGGCCCGCCACGATCCGCAGCAGGGTGGACTTGCCGCAGCCCGAGGCGCCGACGATGACGATCATCTCGCCGTCGCGCACCTCGAGGTCCACGCCGTGCAGCACGGCGGTTTGCCCGAAGGACTTCTTCACATCGCGGAGGGTCAGCGTCGCCATTACTTCTCGGTCTCCGTCAGGCCCTTCACGAACCATCGCTGCATGAGCACGACTACGGCGACGGGCGGCAGCAGGGCCAGCACGGCGGTCGCCATGATCACATTCCATTCATTCTGGGAGTCGCCGCTGCCGATCATCTTGGTGAGGCCGACCACCACCGTCTCCATGCTGCGGTCATTCACGATGAGCAGCGGCCAGAGATACTGGTTCCAGCCATAGATGAAGAGGATGACGAAGAGGGCCGCCACATTGGTGCGGCTGAGCGGCAGGATGACGTCGAGGAAGAAGCGGATCGGCCCCGCGCCGTCGATCTTCGCGGCCTCCACATACTCGTCCGGGATGGTGAGGAAGAACTGGCGGAAGAGCAGCGTCGCCGTCGCACTCGCCACCAGCGGGATGATGAGGCCCTGGTAGGAGTTGGTCATGTTGAGGTCCACCATCACCTGGATGGTGGGGATGATGCGGACTTCAACCGGCAGCATCAGCGTGATGAAGATCAGCCAGAAGAACAGCATCCGGAAGGGGAAGCGGAAGAACACGACGGCATAGGCCGAGGTGAGTGAGATTGCGATCTTCCCGACGGCAACGCACATCGCCATGATGATGCTGTTCATCAGCATGACGCCGGCGGGCACGCCCATGAAGCGGCCACCGCCCACACCCCAGGCCTGGCTGTAATTGGCCACCGCCTCGCCACCCGGCAGCAGCGGCACGTCGCCGCGGCCGATCGTGTTCACATCATGGGTGGAGCCGATGATCGTCAGGTAGATCGGGAAGGCGAAGATCAGCACCCCGATGACGAGGCAGGCATGGGTGACGAAGGCCTCACGCCGCTGCCGGCGGCGCGTGCGGTCGGCCAGCGCATTCACATCCATGGCGGCGGCCATCAGTAGTGCACCTTCCGCTCGACATAGCGGAACTGCACCATGGTCAGCACGATGACGAGGATCATCAGGATCACGCTCTGCGCGGCGCTGGAGCCGAAGTTCAGGTTCATCACGCCATCCGTGTAGACGCGGTAGATCAGGGTTTCCGTGGCCTTGCCCGGGCCGCCCTGGGTCAGGCTGTGGATCGTGCCGAAGGTGTCGAAGAAGGCGTAGACGAGGTTCACCACCAGCAGGAAGAAGGCCGTCGGGCTCAGCAGCGGGAAGACCACCGTCCAGAAGCGCCGCATGGGCCGCGCGCCGTCGATGGCCGCCGCCTCCAGAACGGATTTCGGGATGCTCTGCAGCCCGGCCAGGAAGAAGATGAAGTTGTAGCTGACCTGCTTCCAGGCGGCGGCGAGGATGATCAGCAGCATCGCCTGGTTGCCATTCAGCTTGTAGTCCCATGGCACGCCGAAGGCGTTCAGCATGCGCCCGAAAATGCCGATATTCGGGTGGAACATGAAGAGCCAGAGCACGGCGGCGATGGCCGGTGCCACGGCATAGGGCCAGATCAGCAGCGTCTTGTAGGTATCGGCGCCACGGATGTGCTTGTCTGCCTGCACGGCGAGGAAGAGGGCCGCGCCCAGCGCCAGGATGGCGACCGAGCTCGAAAAGATCAGCGTCCGCAGCGCGGAATCGAGCCAGGTCGGGTCGCTCAGCACATCGGTGAAGTTCTCGAAGCCGACGAACTGGCTGGAGAGGCCGAAGGCATCCTCCCGCAGGAAGGATTGCCGCACGGCTTGCGCCGCCGGCCAGAAGAAGAACAGGCCCGTGATGACGATCTGCGGCAGCAGCAGCAGATAGGGCAGGGCGATGCCCTTGAAATAGACCTTCTTCTCCATCGCCACCCCAAACCTGTCGTGCGGCGAAGCCGCCTTCCGCCCCCTGATGCCCCTCGGTGGCTTGGCCACCGAGGGATGAGCCGTCCTGGGCAAGGCGAAACCCAGGACGGGGAGAACTACCCGCGGTTCGTCCGCTCGAAGTTCCGCAGCACGACGTTGCCGCGGGTGACGGAGTTGTCCATCGCCTGCTGGGCCGTCTGCTGGCCCTGCAATGCGCGCTCCATCTCCTCCTGCATCGCGGTGCGGATCTCGACGAAGCCGCCGAGGCGGATGCCGCGGCTGTTGCCCGTCATCTGGCCGCCGCCGCGCAGCAGCTGCTGGATCGGCACATCGGCGCCGGGGTTCTGGGTGTAGAAACCCGTCGCCTGCACCTCGCGGAAGGCGGTCTGCGTCACCGGCAGGAAGCCCGTCTCGGTGTGCCACGCGGCCACGATGCGCGGCTGCGCCAGGAAGGCGAAGAACTCCGCGATGCCACGGTTCTCATCAGCCGAGCGGGTCGCGTTCGGCCCACGGTTCATGGCCCAGAAGGCCGCGCCGCCGATGATGGAGTTGATGGGGGCACCCTGCACGTCGTCGTAATAGGGCAGCATCGCCGCGCCCATGTTGGCCAGGCCGCCGGGCAGCTCGCGCACGAAGCGCGCCCGCGCGCCGGAGGAGGCGAAGATCATGCCCGAGGACCCGTTGGCGAAGAGCGCATCGCCCGCGCCGTCACGGCCACCCCAGCGGAAGGTGCCCTCGCGGCCCATCTCCATCAGGGTGTTGATGTGGCGGACCATCAGCGGGTTGTTGATCCGCAGCTCGGCGTTCAGGCCGCCGAAGCCGTTGTCGAGCGTGGCCAGCGGGATGTTGTGGATGGCGCTGAACTGCTCCACCTGCGTCCAGGTCGGCCAGGCGGTGGTGACGGGCGTCTCGATGCCGGCCGCGCGCAGGCGGGTGGCGGCGGCGCGCATCTCGGCCCAGGTCCGCGGCCCCTGGTCGGGGTTCAGCCCGGCGCGGCGGAAGGCGTCCTTGTTATAGAACATGATGGCCGTGGAGGAGTTGAACGGCATCGCCATCATCCGACCATCCGCCAGGCTGTAGTAGCCGCGGACGGCGGGCAGGTAATCGTCGAAGTTGATGGTGACGCCCGTCTCGCGCAGCAGCTCGTGCAGCGGCTTGATGGCGCGGCCCGCGGCCATCATCGTCCCGGTGCCGACCTCGAACATCTGCACGATGTGCGGCGCGGTGCCCGAACGGAAGCCGGCGATCGCGGCGACCATGGTCTCGGGGTAGGAGCCGCGGAAGCTCGAGACGACGCGGAAGCGGTTCTGGCTCTGGTTGAACTGGTTGGCGATGCCCTCGAGGATGCCGCCCAGCGGCTGCGCGAGCCCATGCCAGAACGAGATCTCGACCGGGCCGGACTGCGCCAGGGCAGGGGCGGCGAGGGGCGCGGCCAGGGGGGTGGCAAGGACGGCCTTGCCAAGGGTGCGACGCAGCATGAAGGGGCTCTCCCAGGAATTGCGATGGGTGGCGCCTAAGCCCCCACCATTGCCCCCATGTGACACTAAAAAGTCACTTTCGTGAAGCGGGTTACTCCGTCGTAAGTTTTTCATAGAGTTCCGGGTCGGTGGCGCCCTCGGTGCCGAAGATCAGCACGCGACTCTCGGGCGTCAGCCCCAGCGCCTCACAGGCGGAGGGGTTCCCGAGCGCCCCCTGCAGGGCGATCAGTCCCGCGACGGCCGATTCACCCGCCTCGATCCCTTCCGCCTTCAGCGCCCGCATGGCCGGGCCCACCAGCTCATCCGGCACGGCCATGGCGGCATAGGCGCTCCGCTCCAGCTCCTGCCACGCGAGCAGTGACGGCTCGCCGCAGGCCAGGCCCGCCATGATGGTGTCGAGCGCCCCGGTGACGACGCGCAGCTCGCCCGCCTCCAGGCTGTCGGTCAGGCAGGCGGCCTGGTCGGGCTCGGCGATGATCAGGCGTGGGGCCGTGCCGCACATCGCGCGCAGCTGGACGGCGACGGCCGCCGCGACGCCGCCCACACCGCCGGGAACGAAGACATGGGTGGGGATCACGCCGCCCATCTGGGTGATCGCCTCCTCCGCCATCAGGCGGTAGCCCTGCATCACGTCGCGCGGCGGCTCGGTGTAGCCGGGATAGGAGGTGTCGCTGATGACGAACCAGCCATTCTCGTCGGCCGCATGCTGCGCGGCGCGCACGCTGTCGTCGTAATTGCCCGGCACCACCCGGATCTCCGCGCCATAGCGGGCGATGGCGTCGCGCCGGCCCTGGGACACGTTCTCATGCACGAAGATGACGCAGCGCGCGCCGAAGCGCTGCGCGCCCCAGGCGACGGAGCGGCCGTGATTGCCATCCGTCGCGCAGGTGACGGTGATCTGCTCGGTCGCATGGGCGTATTGGCCGGATTCGAGCGCCGCGCCATCGGCATTGTTGGCGGTGCCGCGCCGCGCGAGCTCCGCGCCCAGCAGCTTGCAGACGGCATAGGCCCCGCCCAGCGCCTTGAAGCTGCCGAGGCCGAAGCGCCCGCTCTCATCCTTGAAGTGGACGGAGGCCAGGCCCTCCATGGCCAGCGCATGCAGCGGCGTCGGCGTATAGCCGGGCCAGGAGGTGATCTCTCGCCGGGCGCGGCGATAGCCTCCCTCGGGCAGGACGATGATGCCGGGGGTGCCGTGGTGGCGATTCAGGACGAGGCGGAAGGGGTGCATGCGGGCGAGCTTGGCGTGGCCCGCGCGCGCGGGCAATCTGCCCGGCATGCAGATCACCATTCTCGGCGGCGGGGGCTTCCTCGGCCGCAAATTCGCCGAGCGCCTCGCGGCCCAGGGCCATCTGGGCGGCGCGCCCGTCACGGGCCTCGTGCTCTTCGACCTCGCGGCACCGAAGCCGCTGGCCGCACCCTTCCCGGTGACCTGCCTGGGCGGCGATGTCGCGAGCCTCGCGGATGTCTCCGCCGCGATCCCGCCGGGCACGGGGCTCGTCGTGCATCTGGCGGCCGTGGTGAGCGCGGCCGCCGAGGCGGATTTCGACCTGGGCATGCGGGTGAACCTGCATGGCACGCTGGCGGTGATCGAGGCCTGCCGGAAGCTGGACACCCCGCCCCGCCTGCTCTTCACCTCGAGCGTCGCAAGCTTCGGCGGCGGGCAATCCGCGCTGCTGCCCGATGACGCGCGGCAGGTGCCGACCAACTCCTACGGTGCGCAGAAGGCGGCAGCCGAACTGCTGCTGCAGGACGCGAGCCGAAAGGGCTTCCTCGACGCCGTCTCGATCCGCCTGCCCACGGTCATTGTCCGCCCCGGGCGGCCGAACAAGGCGGCCTCCTCCTTCTTCTCGGCCATCCTGCGCGAGCCGCTGCTCGGCCTGAAGACACCGCTGCCGGTCGAGGATGCCTTCCGCGTCTGGGTCTGCTCGCCCCGCCGCGCCGTGGATTGGCTGTTCCACGCGGCCGTGATGGACACAGCACCGCTCGGCGTGGATCGCGGTATCAACCCGCCCGGCCTCGCCGTCAGCGTGGGCGAGATGCTGGCCGCCCTCAGCACCGCCGAACGCGCCCTGGTGAAGCGCGAGCCCGACCCCGCCATCGCGGCCATCGTCGGCGGCTGGCCGGCCGAATTTGCGGCCACCCGCGCCCGTGCCCTGGGCTTCGCCCCGCAGGAGGGCGTGCCGGAGATCCTCGCCGCCTTCCGCGCCGATGACCTCGAAGCCACCCGCGCCGATCGGGGGCTCTGAGCATGGAGATCACCCGCTTCCTGCTGGGGGATGGCCCGAAGCGCGTCGCCCCCTTCAGCCATGCCGTGCGCGCTGGCGATTTCCTCTTTGTCACCGGCCAGATGCCAACGGAGCCCACGGACAACACGCGCTGCGTGCCCGGCGGCATCGAGGCGCAGACGCACCAGGTGATCGCCAACCTCAAGGCGGTGCTGGCCGGCTGCGGCGCGGATTGGAACCGCACCATCATGGCCCGTATCTACCTGACCGAATTCGCGCGCGACTACGCGGCGATGAACGCGATCTGGGAAAAGAGCTTCCCCGAGGGTGGACTGCCGGCGCGCACCACGGTGGGCGTGACCGGCCTCGCACTCGGCGCGCTGGTCGAGGTGGACCTGATCGTCGCGCTCTGACACCGAATCGCCTTCACGCGCCGCGGCGTGCGTGGGAGCGTGCCAGGCAATGAGGGGGAGATGACGATGCTCGGTCCGCGCCTGGGAGTGCTGCTGCTCTTGCTCACCGGCTGTGCGGCGGTCACGCCCCCGCAGGCGCCGCCGCCCGAACCGGCGCCGGCCCCCGTCGTCGCGACCCCCGCCGTCGCGCCGCCGACGCTGGCCCTGGCCCCGCGCCGGCAATGGCGCCGCATCCCGCTCACCCGGGGCACGCGCATGGCCGAGGCCTTCGTCGCCTCCGAGATCGTGACCAACCCGGACGGCACGCGCCGCGTCTGGATGGTGATCAACCTGCTTGAGCCGATCCGCCTGCCCGAGACCGGCGGATATGCCCGCAGCGCCGCCTATCTGGCGGATTTCCGCTGCGACCCGCATGCCTGGAATCCCATTCAGGGCGTCTGGTACAGCGGGCGCAATGCGGTGGGCGAGGCGCTGCGCGAGCAGGAGCGCGGCCCGGGCGGTATCCGTGACGTGGGGGAAGGGACCTTCGTGGACCTCTTCGTCAACGCCGCCTGCGGCACCCTGCCGGCGCGCCGGACCCGCCGGTAGCCGGCGCCGATCGGCGCCATCGGCCTGGGGCTATCGCGGCGGTCGCCCCGCTTCGGCATGATGCCCTTCCGAACCCCGGAAGGAGTGCCGAAGGATGATCCGCCGCCTTGCCCTCGCCCTGATGCTCGCCGCCCCTGGCCTTGCCGCCCCCGGCCTCGCCGCCGCCCAGATGCAGGATTGCGTCGCCGCCGGCCTGCTGGCTGTGGACGAGGTGACCTATGGCACGCAGCGCATCCCGCGCGATCCCAACAACCCCGCGAGCCGGGACCAGATCACGCTCAGCGTGGGCGTCCGTAACATCTCGCCCGCGACGCAGAACTTCACGGCCATGTTCTCGGCGCCGCCCGTGCAGCAGGACTTCCTGGGGGGGCAGCGCTGGACGCTGGCGCCCGGCGCCCGCACCACGATCATCGTCGCCAATGTGCTGCGGCCGGCCATGTCGGTGGAACTGGTGCGCAGCCGCCTGCGCCTGGTCTGCGGCTGAGGCGCGTCAGACCGGGCCTGCCGCCGCCGCATCCGCCGGGAAGACGGCCACGGGCCGGCCCGCCTGCCATTGCAGCAGCACCGGCCGGGCGCGGCTGTTCTGGCCGCGATCCTCCAGGCGGAAGCCCCAGCCATTGGCCCATTGCCCCTCGGGCTGGTCGAGGGCCGCGAGGCTTGCACGCAGCGGCCCGCGTTCGAGGTTCGGCTGGCTGAGCACGGCCAGCGCCCCCGCATAGGCCGCGAGCGAGAGGCCCGAGCGCGGCGCGCTGCCCCAGCGGCGCTGATAGGCCTCGGCGAAGGGGCGGGCGCCCATCGCCCAGCGCTCGGCGGTCTCGATGGGCGGCATGTCGAGCGCGAAGCAGGCCTCGAGCCCCGGGCCCACGGCGCGTGCGAGGTCCGTCAGGCCCCAGGCGGGTCCCGCGCCGATCACCGCGGCCGGGCGCCAGGCAGCATCCTGCATGGCGCGGAACAGGGCCACCGCATCGCTTTCCGCCGCCGCATGGATCAGCACATTCACCCCGGCGGCGCGCAGCCGCTGCACCATGGCCGGCATCTCGGGCGTGCGCGTCGCATGCGGCAGACGCTCGGCGACAACGAGGCCCGCCTCGCGCAGCTTCGCCTCCAGATGCGTCGCGATGCTCTCGGGCGAGGCGCTGGATTCGTGCAGGATCGCGATCCGCAGAACGTCGGCCGGCTGGCCGAGGTGATTGGGCAGGAAGCGGGTCAGGGCATCGGCGCCGAGCTGGCCGTAATCCAGCGCGGCGGGGGCGGTGCGGATCACATGCCGCGCCCCGCGCTCGATCAGCGCATCGGCCGCCGCCGCCAGTTCGACATAGCTGGAATCGAGCGACTCCGCGGCCTGGGAGGCAGCGAGCCCGATCGGCGCGGAGACGCTGCCGAAGAGCAGCGCCACACGCTCGGCCTGGATCAGCCGCCGCGCCTCGGCCAGCGCCTGCGCTGGTTCCGTCACATCGGCGCGCATCAGCCGGATCTGCCGCCCGCCCGCGGCATTGCGCTCGGCGATGGCGAGTTCGAGGCCGCGCGCCGCCTCGTCGCCGAGCAAGGCATTGGCGCCGGAGAGCGGGAACAGGCCTCCCACGCGCAGTTCGGGCGGCGCGGGCTGGGCCAGCGCCGGGGCGGCCAGCAGGCTCGCCAGCAGCGCGCGGCGCGAAGGAGGGCGGCGATTCGTCAAGGCACGTCCAGTTTCCGCCGCATCGCGGCGCGATGCAATCAGCCGGCCGCGCTTGACCAACGACGCCCGGGCGCGGAACGTGCCGGCCCAACCCGGAGGAGCCCGCCATGAGCCAGACCATGACCCACATCGCCCATGGCGCCGGCGGCGCAGCCGAGGTGATGGTGCTGGCCCAGGGCCCGCGCCCGACCCCTGCCGCCGACGAGGTGCTGATCCGTGTCGAGGCGGTGGGCGTGAACCGGCCGGACGTGCTGCAGCGTTCCGGCGCCTATCCCCCGCCGCCCGGCGCCTCGCCCATTCTCGGCCTGGAATGCGCGGGGGAGGTGGTTGCCGTGGGGGCCGATGTCACGGCCTACAAGCCGGGCGACAAGGTCTGCGCGCTGACCAATGGCGGCGCCTATGCCGAGTACTGCACCGCGCCCGCCGCGCAGACGCTGCCCTGGCCCCGCGGCTATGACGCGCTTGCCGCGGCCGCCCTGCCCGAGACCTTCTTCACCGTCTGGGCCAATCTCTTCGGCACGCCGCACGCGACCGGCGGCCGGCTGGCGGCGGGCGAGACGGTGCTGATCCATGGTGGTTCCTCGGGCATCGGGGTCGCCGCGATCCAACTCGCCAAGGCCTTCGGCGCGAGCGTCATCACGACCGTCGGCAGTGCCGCGAAGTGCGAGGCGGTGCAGCGCTTCGGCGCCGACCACGCGATCAACTACCGCGAGCACGACTTCGCCGAGGAGGTGAAGCGCATCACCGGCGGCAAGGGCGTGGACGTGGTGCTGGACATGGTGGGCGCCCCCTATTTCGGCCGCAACCTCCGCAGCCTGCGGATGGACGGGCGCCTCGTCCTCATCGCCTTCCTGGGTGGCGAGATGGCGGAGAACCTCGATCTCCGTCCCATCATGCTGAAGCGCCTGACCGTGACCGGCAGCACCATGCGCCCGCGGACCACCGCGCAGAAGGGTGAGATCGCCGATGCGCTGCGCAGCAAGGTCTGGCCGCTGCTCGAAGCCGGGCAGTGCCGCCCGCATATCCACGCGACCTTCCCGCTGGCCGAGGTGGCGGCCGCGCACGCCCTGATGGAGAGCAGCCAGCACATCGGCAAGATCATGCTGACGGTGGGCTGATCGCGCTTGTCGCAAGGCCCAAGGTCCCAAGGCGCCATGTCTCAAGGCAGGGCGCTCCAGCTCCTTTTCCTGTCGGTCTTCCTCTTCGGCGGCGTCTGGCCGGTCACCAAATACGCTTTCGCCCACGCGACGCCGCTCTGGTTCGGCTTCACGCGGGCGGCGCTGGCGGCCCTCTCGGCCGCGGTGATGATGGCGGCGATGGGGCGGCTGCGCGTGCCGCGGCGCGAGGACTGGCCGGGGCTCTGCGCGATCGGCCTGCTGCAGATCGGCGCGTTCTTCGCGCTGGCGCATGTGGCGCTCTCGCTGGTGCCGGCCGGGCGCACGGCGATCCTTGGCAATGTCACCATCTTCTGGCTGGTGCCGCTCTCGGTGCTGCTGCTGGGCGAGCCCGTCTCGCGGCAACGCTGGATCGCGGCCGGGCTCGGGCTGGCCGGCGTCGGCGTGATGATGAGCCCCTGGGGGATGGACTGGTCCGCCCCCGGCGCGGTGTTCGGCCATGCGCTGCTGCTGCTGGCCTCGCTCTGCTGGAGCCTCGCCATCCTCATCACGCGCCTCAATCCGCCGCGCACGCCCATCGCGGACCTGATCCCGTGGATGTTCGCCCTCGGCGCGCTGCTGATCCTGCCGATCGCCCTCTGGCTGGAGCCCATCTCCGCGGGCGGCGGCGTGGGGCAGGGGGCCTGGCTCATCGCGGGCTTCATCGGGCTGGTCGCGGCGCCCATCGGCACCTGGGCGACGGTGGAGGCGGGGCGGCACCTGAATGCCGTGCTCGCCTCGGTCGGCTTCCTCATGGTGCCCTTGGTGGGGCTAGTGCTGGCCACCACATGGCTGGGCGAGCCGCTGGGCTGGGATCTGATCCTGGGCGGCGGGCTTGTGGTCTTGAGCGTCATCGTCGCGGCCCGGGGCTAGGATATTGGGAGGCAGGGCATTGCGCCTGAATGTCATCGAGATGGGGGAAGGCAGCCCCGTCGTGCTGCTGCATGGGCTGTTCGGCGCCGGGCGGAACTGGGGCGGCATCCAGAAGCGCCTCGCGCAGCGCCACCGCGTCCTGGCGCCCGACCTGCGGAACCATGGCGAGAGCGGGCACGCCACCCGCATGGACTATCCCGCCATGGCCGAGGATGTGGCGGAGCTGATCGCCCGGCGCAGCCTCGGTTCGACGACTGTCCTCGGCCATTCCATGGGCGGCAAGGTGGCGATGGCGCTCGCGCTCACGCAGCCGGGCCTCGTCTCGCGCCTCGTGGTCGCGGACATCGCGCCGGTGCGCTACCCGCCCGCGCTGCGCGGCTATGTGGCGGCGATGCGGGCGCTGCCCCTCACGCCCGGCCTTACCCGGCGCGAAGCGGATGCAGCGCTCGAGACCGCGATCCCGGAATCCGGCATCCGCGCCTTCCTTCTGCAGTCGCTGGAGTTCGGCGGCGATACGCCGGCCTGGAAGCTCGGCCTCGCCGAGATCGCCGCCGCCATGCCCGAGATCGAGGATTTCCCGGTCGGTGGCCGCCATGAGGGCCCGGTGCTGGTCCTGGCGGGCGAGCGCAGCAGCTACATCCAGCCCGAGCACCGCGCGATCTTCCGCCGCCTGTTCCCCGCCGCGCGCTTTGCCCAGGTGGAGAAGGCCGGGCATTGGGTGCATGCCGACAACCCCCACGCCTTCCTGGCGCTGACGGAGCCCTTCCTCGCATGACCGCGCTTCCGATCACCTCCTTCTACGCGGCCTTCTTCGGGCTGCTGCTGTTCGCGCTCTCGGTGCTGGTGATCCGCGCGCGCGTCACCTGCCGTGTATCCATCGGGCTCGGCGAGGATATCCGCATGCTGCGGGCCAGCCGCGCGCAGGGCAATTTCGTCGAATACGCGCCGATGATCCTGATCCTGCTCGGGCTGCTGGAACTCGCGGGCACCGGGCCCTTCCTGCTGCACGCGCTGGGCGGCCTCGCGCTCGCCGGGCGGGTCGCGCATGCCATGGGCATCTCGCGCGAGCCGGAGAACCTGAAGCTGCGCCAGCTCGGCATGGCGCTGACCTTCACGGTGCTGGGCCTCGCGCCGCTGCTCCTGCTGCTGCGGATCGCCTTCGCCTGAGCTTGCGGGTTTGGCGATCCGTCCCAGTTGGGGCGGATGATCGCCAAACCCACCCGCGCCGCCGCACGCGCGCGCCTCGCCGAATTCGCCCCGCGCATGGGCCGCGACTATGCCGCGCTGCGCAACACGGATGGCGGACCCGAAGGCCGCTGCGTCTCCGCTCTCTCGCCGCATGTGCGCCACCGCCTGGTTTCCGAGAGTGAGCTGGTCGGCGTGGCGCTGACCGAGCACGGGCCGGCCCGGGCGGAGAAATTCATCCAGGAGGTGTTCTGGCGCTCCTACTGGAAGGGCTTTCTCGAGTTGCGTCCGGCGATGTGGCGCGATTACCGGGCAGCGGTGGCGCGGATGGAAGCGCCGCCCGGCCTCGCCGCCGCCATGGCGGGCGAGACGGGGATCACCTGCTTCGATGCCTGGGCACGGGAACTGGTGGAGACCGGCTGGCTGCACAACCACACCCGCATGTGGTTCGCCAGCATCTGGATCTTCACCCTGCGCCTGCCCTGGGAACTGGGGGCGGAGTTCTTCCTGGCCCATCTGGCCGATGCCGATGCCGCCTCCAACACACTTTCCTGGCGATGGGTCGCGGGCATCCAGACGCCGGGCAAGCATTACCTGGCGCGGGCCGAAAACATCGCGCGCTACACCAATGGCCGCTTCAATCCGCGTGGCCAGCTGGATGAGGCGGCGCTGCCGATCGAAGCGCCACCGCCACCCCCCGCCGGCCGCCTGCGCGCCGCCGATGCCACGCCCGGCGGGCGTGTGGCGCTTCTGCTGCATGCCGATGACCTGGGCTTCCAGCCCGAGGGCTGTGAGGTGATGGGCGTCGCCGCCCTGGCCGACACCGCCCCGCGCAGCCGCTTCCCGCAGGGGCGCGTCGCGGCCGCGTTCACCGCCGCCGCCCTGGCGGATGGCGGGCGGCCTGTCCTGTCCGCGCAGGAGACCGTTGCCTGGGCGAGGAAGCTCGGCGTCACCCGCATCGTCACCCCCTGGGCGCCCATCGGCTGGACGGCGCCCGTGCTCGATGAGGTGCAGGCGCTCTGCGCCGCCGAGGGGCTCACGCTCTACCGTCTCCGCCGCGACTGGGATGCAGCCTGCTGGCCGCTCGCCCAGCGCGGCTTCTTTCCCTTCCGCACCGAGATCCCGCGCCTGATCGCCGAGCTTCGCCCCGCGCCCCCTTGACGCGGGGGCTAGGCTCCCGCCATCTGGCGTGTATGTTGACGACGCTCACATGAGGCGCGCAGGGCGAAAACCGCGCGGTTGGTCCCCCTGGAGCCAGGGCGAGCCTTGCACCGCGCGGGCGGCATCGCGATGTTGGGGGCATGGAGAAGAACCGCCCCTCGCCGGACCGCCTGATCGCCAGCATCCCCGTGCCGATGCGCGTGATGCTGGGCCTCGGTCTGCTGGGCCTCTGCGCCTGGCTGCCGGCGGCCATCGCGCTGTTCCGCTGACCATGGGCCTCAAGAGCGCCGTGAAGCGGCAGATGCGCGAGGCCGCGCGGCAACCCGTCTTCGGCTGGCGGGTCTGGCTGCTGCCGCTCTTCTTCTGGCCGCTCGCCTTCGACGTGCCGGTCGAGATCATCCGCGGTGGCGGCACGCGCCTGGTCGGCGCGCTGCTGGGGCTCGGCCTCGCCTGGTATGCGGCCGCCCTCATGGCACAGGGCCGCCGGCGCAATGGCGCCAAGCTCTTCGGCGTGGCAGCCGGCCTCACCGCGGGCCTTGCCGCCGGCATCACGCCACCGATCGCCGTCGGCCTCGGCTTCGGCGCCTGGTTCGGCGCCCGCCTGCTGACCGCCGACCTGCCCGAGGTCGCGCCCCCGCCACCTCCGCCAGAGCCCGCCCGGCCCGATCCGCTCGAAGGCCCCCGCGCGCAGCTCTCCCGCATCGCCGCCGCTGCGCCGCGCCTGCCGCTTGGCACGCTGCTGCTCGAAGCCGCCGGCGCCATGCAGGGCGTGGTGGAGGAGCTGGAGGCCCGCCCCGCCCGGCTGCATGAGGCGCGGCGCTTCCTCGCGGTCCATCTCGATGGCCTCTCGCGCATCGTGGACCGTCTGGAGGCGGGCGCCGCCCCGCCCGAAACCCTGCCTAGCCTGCTGACCGACCTCGCCGCCTCCGCGCGCAAGCTGCGCAGCGAGTTGCGCGTGGCCGAGAGCGAGGCCCTTGAAATCCAGGTGAAGGTGCTGGCCGAGCGGCTGCGCCAGGAGGAACCATGAGCGACATCCAACCCACCGCCGCACCCGTGCGTGAGGAAGAGGTGGCCCGCCTTGCCGCCGCCATCGACCTGAAGGACCCCGGCACCATCCTGCGCTTCGGCGCCGCCGCGCAAAGCCGCGCCCAGGCGGCCGCCGACGCCATGCTGGAAGGTGCGCAGAACCGCGAGACGGGGGAGGCGGGGCAGACCCTCTCCTCCATGCTCACCGCGCTGCGTGGCTTCGACGTGACGAACCTGGCCGAGAAGCCCGGCTTCTTCCAGCGCCTGTTCAACAAGGCCGGCAGCGAGGCCACCGCCATCGTCCAGCGCTATGAGGGCGTGCGCGACCAGGTGCAGGTGATCGGCGACAAGCTCGACCAGCACCGCACCAAGCTGCTGGAGGATGTGGAGCGGCTGGAGCGCCTCTACACCGCGACGCTCGACTGGTTCCACGCGCTGGCCGACCACATCGCCGCCGGCGAGCGCGTGCTCAAGCACACCGACAGTGTCGTGATCCCCGCCCTCGAGGCCGCCGCCCTGGATGCGGGCGATCCGCTCGCCCCGCAGGCCCTGCGCGACGGCCGCGCCGCGCGCGACGAGCTGGAACGCCGCGTGCATGACCTGCGCCTGACCCGCCAGGTCGCCATGCAGGCGCTGCCCTCGATCCGCCTGATCCAGGAGAACGACAAGGCGCTCTCCGCCAAGATCCAGTCCGTCCTCGCCAACACTGTCCCGCTCTGGTCGCAGCAGCTGGCCCAGGCGCTGGCGATCCACCGCATGCGCGAGGCAGGCCAGGCCGTGAAGGCGGCCACCGACCTCACCAACAAGCTGCTCGTCGCCAATGCCGAGACACTCCGCACCGGCAACGCCGAAGCCCGGCGCGAACTGGAGCGCGGCACCTTCGACATGGAAGCCATCAAGCAGGCGAACGCCGCCCTCGTCGGTACCATCGAAGACAGCCTCCGCATCGCCGACGAGGCCCGCGTCCAGCGCCGCACCGCCGAAGCGGAACTCGCCAAGTGCGAACAGGACATCCGCCGCGCCCTCAGCGCCGCCAAGGCACGCGAGCAGGCGGCTCCGCCCGCGCGCGGTTGAGGGCGGCGGATCCCGGAGAGAGGCCTCGCCTCCCTCCAGCCATGTTTCCAAAGGCCCCTGGCCGTTGGTGGGGAGCGCTTGAGAGCGGCAAAGCCCCTCTCAAGTGGCGCATTCCCTCAGCTGCGCGCGAGGCCGGCGGCTTTCATCGCGTCACCGAGGGAGGCGTCGGCGGCGGCCAGGTGCCGGCCGAAGCCCTCTGCATCGGCGTAGCTCATGCCGAAGCCGCGGTTGTTCATGAAGGCGACGTATTCGGCCGAGCGGAAGACGCGGCCGAGGGCGGCGTTCATGGCGTTGCGGGCTTCGGCCGGGATGTTGAGGGGCCCCGCGATGCCGCGCCATGCGCCGGTCGCGTAGTCGATGTTCATTGCTTCCTTGAGGGTGGGGATGTTCGGGAAGGCGCCGAGGCGTTCACCGGACATGACGGCGAGGCTGCGGGCGCGGTTCGCGTCCAGCATGGCGCGCGCCTCGACGACGGAGTTGGTGGTGAAGTCGAGGCCGCCGGCCGCGAGGTCCTGCATGGCGGGGGCGGCGCCGTTGGAGGGCACCCAGCGCACATGGTTGGCGGGCAGGCGCATGGCCATGAGCCAGCCGGCCAGCGCCAGGTGCCAGATGCCGCCCTGGCCGGTGCCGCTGGCCTTGAGCTGGCCCGGGCGGCTCGCGCGGATGGCGTCGGCCAGTTGCTGCACGTTCTGGTAGGGCGCGCTGACATTGACCTGGATGCCCGGCGGGTCGTTGTTCATGAGGCCGAGCGGCGTGTAGTTGCGGAAGGTGAGTTCGGTCAGGCCCTGCCAGTGCAGCATGCAGATCTCGGCCGTGATCATGCCGAGCGTGTAGCCATCGGGTGCGGCCTGCGCGATGGCGGCGTGACCGACGACGCCCGAGCCGCCGGTGCGGTTGATGACGTTGAAGGGCTGGCCCAGTTCCTTCTCCAGCAGGCTTGCGATGATGCGCACCACGGCGTCCGTGCCGCCGCCCGCTGCCCAGGGGCAGAGGAGCTGCACGGGGCGCACGGGCCAGCGCGGCTGGGCGAGGGCGGGCGCGGCGATCAGGGCCGGCGTGGCGCCGAGGATGAGGCGGCGTGAGGTGATGACCATGTCGTTTCTCCCTTGAGTTGCTTGTGTCGGTTCAGGCGGAGGCACGGCGGCGCGACAGGCGCATCCAGGCCCAGGCGAAGAGCGGCCAGAGCAGGGCGCTGAAGGTCAGCGCCGCGAGGAAGGAGGAGACGGGCCGCTCGAAGAAGGGCAGCACGTCGCCGTCGGACTTGATGAGGCTGGTGACGAAGCTCTGCTCCAGCATGCTGCCCATGACGATGCCGAGCACGAGCGCCGCGACCGGATAGCCGTTCTTCTCCATCACGAAGCCCAGCACGCCGAAGAGGGCCACGAGCAGCACGGCGAACAGGTTGTTGCCGGTCGCGAAGGCGCCGACCGCACAGAGCAGCAGGATGACGGGCATGACGGCCGAGCGCGGCGCGCGCAGCACCGTGGAGGCGGCGCGGATCATCAGGATGCCGAGCGGGATCATGATGATGTTGGCCATGATGAAGATGATGTAGAGCGCGTACATGGAGGAGGCGCGCTCGGTGAAGAGCGTGGGCCCCGGGTTCAGCCCCTTCATGTAGAGCACGCCGATGGCGATGGCCGTGATGGTGTCGCCCGGGATGCCGAAGAGCAGCGAGGGCACCCAGCCCGAGGCGAGCGAGGCGTTGTTGGAGGAGCCGGCCTCCACCAGCCCTTCCGGGTGGCCGGTGCCGAATTTCTCCGGCTCCTTCGAGAATTTCTTGCTCATGGCGTAGCTGACCCAGGCCGCCATGTCGGCGCCCGCACCCGGCAGCACGCCGATGATGATGCCGACGAAATTGCCCCGCCACATGGGCCATTGGTACTTCTTCGTCAGCGCCCACTGGTTGGCCAGGATCGAGCCGAACTTGCGGCGCGGCAGCTTGGGCGGCTCGGCCTCGGCCATGGCGCGCATCACCTCGCTGACGGCGAAGACGCCGACCAGCGCCGGGATGGGCTCGATGCCGCCCAGCAGGTCGGGGATGCCGAAGGTGAAGCGCGGCGTGCCGGCCGGATTCTCCATCCCGATGCAGGCGATGAGCAGGCCCAGCAGCATGGAGGCGATGGCCTTGATGGGCGAGGAGCGCGCGACCAACGTCGCGCACATCAGCCCGAGCAGCGCCAGCCAGAAATACTCATAGGTCGAGAAGGAGAGGGCGATCTCGGCCAGCGCGGGGGCCAGCAGCATGAGCGAGATGGTGCCGACGATGCCGCCGATGGCGCTGAACCAGAGGCCGGCCCCCAGCGCCAGTTCAGCCTGGCCCTTGCGGGTCAGCGCATAGGCCTCGTCCGTATACGCCGCGGAGGCGGGCGTGCCGGGGATGCGGAGCAGCGCACCCGGGATGTCGCCCGAGAAGATCGCCATGGCCGAGGCCGTGATGATCGTGGCGATGGCCGCGATGGGCGAGAGCCAGAAGGTGACGGGCACCAGCAGCGCGGTCGCCATGGTGGCCGAGAGGCCCGGCAGCGAACCCACGACGAGGCCGTAGATGGCGGAGGCGAAGATGGCGATGAGCACATCCGTCGCCATCACCAGGCGGAAGCCTTCGAGCAGCGCCTCCATCTACCAGGGCGCCGGGATCAGGCCCTCGGGCAGGGGCACCCGAAGCAGTTTGGCAAAGGCGAGGTGCACCAGCACTGGCGCGCCGAGCGCCACCGGGATGGCGATGGACAGGCGCGAGCCGAGGGCAAGGCCCGCGACCAGCACCATGATCGCCGCCGTCAACAGGAAGCCCAGTGTCTCGGAGGCGAGGACGTAGAAGAGCAGAAGTGCCGGCGGGATGATGACGCCGATGGCGCCGAGGCGCGGCCTGGGCGCGCCCGAAGGCTCGGCCGGCTCAGGCGCCTCGAAGCTCTGGCCGATGCCGAAGGCGATCAGCGCGCCGCAGGCGATCAGGCCGAAACCGATCATCATGGGAAAGACGGCGGGGCCGATATCCTGGCCGGGCACGGCCGGCAGGCGGGAGCCGAACCAGGCCGCCGCCGCACCCAAGGCCACCAGCACGCCGCCGGTGATCCGGTCGGTCACTTGCACGCCGCTCTCTCCCTGAAGTCTTTCAGGGAGTGTTGCGACCTTGCCCCGCTTTGGCGAGTGAAATTGTAGGCAGGTTCAGCGCAGCGGGAAGCCCAGCGCGCGCAGTACGTCGGCGAGCTTGTCGCGCCCGCCCATGGCGGTGAGCTTGCCCATGCGGGCGATGACGCGCTGGCTCCAGCTCGTCGCGGCCATTTCGTTGCGCCTGGAGAACTCCGCCATCTTCGCGTCATAGGCGGCGCGCAGCGCCGGCTCACCCGCCGCGTCATAGCGGTCGTGGAACAGCACGGCGGGCTGGGCGAGGCGCGGCTTCACCTCGCTGGTCACGCCGGGCGCCGCATAGCCGACGCAGAGGCCAAAGACGCCCATGACGCCGGGCGGCAGGCCCAGCAGTTCCGTCACCAGCGCGGGGTCGTTGCGCAGCGCGCCGATATAGACGGTGGAAAGCCCGAGCGATTCCGCTGCCACCACCGCATTCTGCGCGGCCAATGCGGCGTCGATCGCGGCGACCAGGAAGGTCTCGAGATAGGGCAGGGTGGGGAGTTCCGCACCCTCCTCCTGGCCCAGCCGCGCATTGCGCGAAACATCGGCGCACCAGACGAGGAAAAGCGGGCATTGCTCGATGTGCTTCTGGTTGCCGGCGGCCTTGGCCATGGCCGCCCGCGCCGCCGGATCATGCACCGCGACCACGGACCAGGTCTGCAGGTTGGAGCTGGTGGCGGCCGATTGCGCGGCGGCGACCAGCGTCTCCAGCGTGCCCTTGGGCAGCGCATCCGGCCGGTAGCCGCGCACCGAGCGGTGCGAGAGCAGCAGCGCGATGTGGTCGTTCCAGGGGCCGGCGGCGGGAATGGCGTCGGCGCCGTAGCGCAGGGCCAGGGCTTCCTGCGCGGTGGCAGGTCGGGGGGCGGAAATGTCCATGGGGAGCCTTCGTGCTTGCGGAGACGTGTCTAGCGCCGGAACTTCAGATCCAGGCCCTGCCGCCGCCAATTGGCCTCGATCGCATCCATGTTGGTGCTGCCCGAGGGGTGGGCGCGGCTCGGCTGGTTGCGCAGCCCGGGGGCGCGCGTCAGCCGCCAGAGCTTGAGCAGGCGCTCCAGCTCATCGAGCGGATTCGCGTGGTCATCCACGCGCAGGTCGATGTCGGGGAAATCCTCTGTGGTGACCAGCTTCAGGGCCGCCGATTGCCGGCCGCGCTTGTCGCCGCCCGCCACCTCGCCCGCCTGCAGCGCCTGGAGCATGCGCTCGGGCAGGGCCAGTTCCTGGCGGGCAAGGAAGCTCGCCAGCGTATCGGCGATGACCGCCTCGCCCGAGAGCATGTTGCCCGCGATGGACCAGCCCGTGCCCGAGCGCGCGCCGGCCCATTCCACGCAGTTCTGGCCGGTCCAGGCGGCACTGCGGCCGTGGCTGTCGATGGCGTGGATCTGCCGAAGGTTCTTGCCGTCATCACCCACCAGCGCGCCCTCGATGGCGGCGGCCGGCGAGAGGCCGCGGGCCATGGCGTCGAGCACGGCGGGGCCAAGATAGCGGTTGGTGATGGACTGGGTGGAGACGGCGCCCACGCCCGCACGCACGAAGGGGCAGGAGGCGCCGACGGCCAGCGCGCAGGTGGTGACGGCCACCGCGAAGCTTCCGGTCTCGGGTTCGTGCGCGAGCAGTGACCAGGTCAAGGCGAAATCCTCATGTCGGCGCGATGCCATGCTTGCATGCAGAGAGTGGGCAGGGCAAAGCCCCGGTCAAGAAGGCCCGGGGCGCATCCATGGGCCAAGCGGGAGAATACGTCCATGCACCCCACCCCTCGCCGGAACCTCCTCGCCGCTGCCGGCACGCTGCTGGCGGCGCCGGCTCTCGCGCAGAGCCCCTGGCCGGACCGTCCGATCCGCCTGATCGTGCCGTTCGGCGCAGGCGGTGCGGTGGATACGCTGAGCCGCACGGTGGCCGCGCGCTTCGGTGAGCACACCGGCGGGCAGACACTGGTGGTCGAGAATCGGCCGGGTGCGGGCGGCACCATCGCCGGCGCCTTCGTGGCGCAGCAGCGGCCGGATGGCCTCACGCTCATGATGTCCGATGTCGGCGCCAATGCGATCGGCCGGCTGCTCTACCCGAACCTGCCCTATGACCCGATGACGGCCTTCACGCCCATCGTGCACCTTGTGAACCTTCCGGGCGTGCTGATGGCCCACCCCTCCGTGCCGGTGACGACGGCGGCCGAGGTGATCACCGCGGCGCGCGCCCGCCCTGATGGCTTCACCTTCTCCTCCGCCGGCAACGGGAATGGCAGCCATCTTTTCATGGAGCTCTTCCTGAAGCGGGCCGGCCTCAAGATGGTGCATGTGCCCTATCGCAGCGGCGCCGAGATGGTGACGGCGCTGATCCGCGGCGATGCGCAGTTCGGCTTCCCGACCGTCTCCTCCGGGCTGAACATGATCCGCGAGGGCCGGGCGAAGGCGATCGCCATCAGCACGCCCGGCGGGACGCCCGCGCTACCCGGCATTCCGGCGCTGGCCGACACGCTGCCCGGTTTCAACACCGCCGTCTGGCACGGGATCGTGGCGCCGGCAGGGATGGAGCCGGGCCTCGTCGCCCGCATCAACGAGGTCTTCACCAAGATCATCACGATGAACGAGGTGAAGGAGCAGGTGTTCCGCGCCCAGGCCGGCACCGTGGTGCCCGGCACGCCGGAGCAGTTCGCCACCTTCATCCGCCGCGAATACGACACCTGGCTGCCCATCATCCGCGAGGGGAACATCCGGGCGGAGTAGCCGGCCGGCGCGGGCTGCGCTTCACTGCCGGGCATGAGCACACCTGTCCTGCCCCGCCCGGCCGCCACCATCCTCCTGCTGCGCGACGGCAGGGAGGGTCTCGAAGTCCTCATGGTCGCCCGCGCGCGGGAGGTGGATTTCGCCTCTGGCGCGCTGGTCTTTCCCGGCGGGCGTGTCGAGACCACGGATGCGGCCCTGGCGCCGCCCGACGATCCGCTGGGCGCCTTCCGGGTTGCGGCCATCCGTGAGGCCTGGGAGGAATCGGGCATTCTGCTGGCGCATCCGCCCGGTCCCGAACTGCCGCCCGAGGGCGAATTCCTGGCCCATCTGCACGCACGCGGCGTCCGGCCGAGCCATGCGGCGCTGACGCCCTTCGCGCATTGGATCACGCCGGCGCACAGCCCCAAGCGCTTCGATACGCATTTCTTCCTGGCCCATGCGCCCGAGGACCAAGAGGCGATCCATGACGGGCGGGAGGCGGTGGAAGCCGTCTGGATCCGGCCCGAGATCGCCATCGCGGAAGCCGATGGCGGGCGGCGGACCCTGGTCTTCGCCACGCGCCTGAACCTGCAGCGCCTCGCGCGGCATCGCGCGGCCGAGGAGGCGATCGCGGCGGCCCGCACCACACCCATCGTTACCGTGATGCCTGAGCCGCTGCCTGATGGCGCGGGCGGCACGCTGCTGCGCATCCCGGAAGCCGCGGGCTATGGCGGCAGCCTCTTCGCGGCCAAGGGCCCGCCCGCCTCGGGCGGGCAATGGCCCGGCCAGAGATAGGGGTTCCAGGGATGATCGAGAGCGTGATCCTGCCGCGCGCGCATGACGTGGGCGGCTTCGAGGTGCGGCGTGCCCTGCCGGCGCGCGAGCGCCAGATGATCGGCCCCTTCATCTTCTTCGACCAGATGGGCCCGGGCGAGTTCCTCACCGGCCAGGGCCTGGATGTGCGGCCCCACCCGCATATCGGGCTTTCCACCGTCACCTATCTCTTCGAGGGCGAGATTCTGCACCGGGACAGCCTGGGCTCCGAACAGCCGATCCGGCCCGGGGCGCTGAACTGGATGACGGCCGGGCAGGGGATCGCCCATTCGGAACGCACCGCCCCGGCGCTGCGGGCGCACGGCAACCGCCTCTTCGGCATCCAGTCCTGGGCGGCGCTGCCGGCCGCGCTGGAGGAGACGGCGCCCAGCTTCGCGCACCATCCGGCCGAGGCGCTGCCGATGATCGCCGATGGGGGCGCGCGGCTGCGCCTGGTGGCGGGCGAGGGCTGGGGGCTGCGCGCCCCGGTCGAGACGCATTGGCCGCTCTTCTACGCCGATCTCGAGTTGGCGCCGGGTGCGGCCTGCCCCCTGCCGGACGGCCATGAAGAGCGCGGCGCCTATGTCGTGCAGGGCACCGTCACGGTGGCGGGCCAAGTCTTCGAGGCCGGGCGGATGCTGGTGTTCCGTGCAGGGGACCGGCTTTCGATCCGGGCCGAAGGGCAGGGGGCGCGCCTGTTGCTGCTGGGGGGCGCCGTGATGGACGGGCCGCGGCACATCTTCTGGAACTTCGTCTCTTCCCGGCGGGAGCTGATTGAGCAGGCGAAAGCGGACTGGGCAGCGGACCGCTTTGCGCGGGTCCCGGGCGATGATGAGGAATTCATACCCTTGCCTTGGCGCAAGGACTGATGTCCCAGGATTATAGGCCTC
Source organism: Sediminicoccus rosea (assembly GCF_033547095.1). Classification (NCBI taxonomy): domain Bacteria; kingdom Pseudomonadati; phylum Pseudomonadota; class Alphaproteobacteria; order Acetobacterales; family Roseomonadaceae; genus Sediminicoccus; species Sediminicoccus rosea. The sequence goes on from NZ_CP137852.1 coordinate 2,751,121, forward strand.
GCCGCTTGGCCTGAATCCATTCCTGCTCCATCTCTTCCAGCGTCGCATCCGCCGGGCTGCGGCCTTGGGCGGCCAGCGCGGTCTCGACAGCGCCGAAGCGGCGCTCGAACTTCGCATTGGCCTGGTGGATACAGCCCTCGGGGTCGAGGTCGAGCTTGCGGGCCAGGTTGGCGAGAACGAAGAGCAGGTCGCCCACTTCATCGGCCAGGCGGGCGGGCTCGGCGGCCGGGAGCTCGGCCCGCAGCTCGGCCACTTCCTCGTCCAGCTTGTCCAGCACGGCGCCGGCATCGGGCCAGTCGAAGCCGATCCGGGCGGCGCGGCGGGTCAGTTTGGCCGCCCGGGTCAGGCCGGGCAGGGCCGTGGCCACCCCGGCCAGCACGCCGGTTTCCGCCCTCGATGCGCGCTCGGCGGATTTCTGGACCTCCCAGGCCTCGGTCTGGGCCTCGGCGGTTGCGATCTCGGCGCTGCCGAAGACGTGCGGATGGCGGCGGATCATCTTGGCAGTGACGCCGGCCGCCACATCCTCGAAGCGGAACCAGCCGCGCTCCTCGGCCATGCGGGCGTGATAGACGACCTGTAGCAGCAGGTCTCCCAACTCGTCCTGGAGCGCCGCGGGGTCCGGCCCGCGCTGGATCACATCGGCCACTTCATGCGCTTCCTCGACCGTGTAGGGCGCGATGGAAGCGAAATCCTGCACGATATCCCAGGGGCAGCCGGTCGCCGGATCGCGCAGCCGCGCCATCACATCGAGCAGGGCCCGCATGCCCGAGGGGGAGGAGTCGGCGGGGTCGGTCATCGGGCAGCTCCGGTTATGCACAGGTGGAATTGTCGCATAATCTTTATTATGGAAATAAAAGGCCTGGGGAAAAGCCTGTGGATGGGCTCATCCGGGCACCTCGAGGGTCAGGCCATCGAAGCCGAGCTCGACCCCTTCCGGGAGTCGGGCCGAAATCCGGGCGTAATCCATCCGGTCGCCGAGATGCGTCAGCACTGTGCGCCGTGGCCGGATCTCGCGCTGCCAGGCGAGCACCTGGTCTAGGCCCGCATGCACCGGGTTCTGGTCACCGGGCTGCATGCAGCTGACGACCCAGGTGTCGAGGCCGTGAAGCCGTGCGAGGCTGTCGGGCGGCATGCGGATCACGTCCGTCGTGTAGGCGAAGCGGCCGATCCTCAGCCCGAGGCTGCGCATGGACCCGTGGTCCATGTCCAGCAGTTCGCCATGGAAGCCGCCCAGGGTGACCGATCGGCCAGGTGCGACCACCTGCCCGTCCAGCACCGGGCGGTAGAAGAAGCCGGTGGGCGCCAGGAAGGCATAGCCGAAGCGCGCCCTCAGCTCCTCGAGCGTCGCGGCGCTGGCATAGAGCGGCAGCACCGCGCCCATGGAGCGGTTCACCGCCCGCAGTTCATCGAGGCCCGCGACATGGTCGGCATGGGCGTGGGTGATGAGCAGCCCGTCCAGCCGCGTGACCCGCGCGCCCATGAGCTGCACCCGGACATCGGGCCCCGCATCCACCAGCAAGGCGCGTCCATCGGCGGATTGCACCAGGGCCGAGGTCCGCATGCGGCGGTTGCGCGGCTCGCCGGGATCGCATTCGCCCCACAGGCCCGTCCCGTCCGGGCCGCCCACCGCCGGCACGCCCTGGGAGGGGCCGGTGCCGAGCAGCGTGACCCTGAGCGCGGCCGTCATGCGGCCTTGGGATAGAGGCGCAGGAAATTCTCGGTGGTGATGCGCCCGATCTCCTCGAGGCTGACACCGCGGCATTCCGCCAGCACCCTGGCGGTATGGGCCGTGTAGCCGGGCTCGCACCGCTTCCCGCGGAGCGGCACGGGCGCGAGGTAGGGCGAATCCGTCTCCAGCAGCAGCCGGTCGAGCGGCAACCGCGCCGCGACCTCGCGCAACTCGGTGGATTTCGGGAAGGTCAGGATGCCTGAGAAGGAGATATAGCCACCCATCTCTACAGCCTGATCAGCAAGTTGTGGGGTGGAGCTGAAGCAATGCAGCAAGAAGGGGAAGGCGCCCCCTGCCCGCTCTTCGGCCAGGATCCGCGCGATGTCCGCATCTGCCTCGCGCGCATGGATGGCCAGCGGCAGGCCGGATTCCCGGGCGGCGCGACAATGGCGGCGGAAGCCCTCCTGCTGCACGTCGCGCGGCGACTTGTCGTAGAAGTAGTCGAGGCCGCTCTCGCCCAGTCCGATGATGCGCGGATGGTCCGCCAGCGCGATGAGGTCGGCGACGCTTGGCATCACGCCCTCGGCCGCGCGATGCGGATGGACGCCGACCGTGCCCCAGACCTGCGGGAAACGCTCCACCAGGGCGCGAACCGCGGCGGCCTGCGGGACGGAGGTGCCGATGGTGACCATGCGCGTGACGCCGGCGGCGGTGGCGCGCGCCAGAATCTCCTCGATCTCGGCTTCGGAGAAATAGTCCAGGTGGCAGTGAGAATCTACGATCATCAATATTTTATCCGGCGTTCTCAACCTTGCGAAACAAGGGCGAGGGCGGCGGCAGCGCATGGCCCTCGGGCAGCGGTGTCGCCAGGGCGGCGAGGCTGCGCGCATCCTGCGGCACACCAAGCTGGTCGAGCAGCGCGGCCATGCTGCCAGGCATGAAGGGTTGAAGCACGGTGGCATAGGCGCGCAGCGCGGTGTGCAGGTGCCGCAGCACCTCCGTCATCCGCACCGGGTCGGTCTTCTTCAGCGCCCAAGGCGCTTGCACGGTGATATAGCCATTGGCGCCGCGCACCTGGGCGAAGATCTCTTCCAGCGCCAGATGATATTGCTGGCTCTCCAGCAGCTTGCCGACTGTCTCGGCGATGCTCCCGAGCGGCGTCAGCAGCACGCCATCGGCATCGGCTGGCGGTGCCAGCGCAGGCAGCCTCCCCTCGCAATTGCGCTGAATGAGCGAGAGGGTGCGGTTGGCGAGGTTGCCCAGCACATCCGCCAGCTCGCCATTCAGCCGGTTCACCAGCGCGCCGCGGGCGAAATCGCCATCCTGGCCGAAGGGCACTTCGCGCAGCAGGAAGTACCGCACGGGGTCGAGGCCGAACTCCTCCACCAGCGCCAGGGGATCAATGACATTGCCGAGGGACTTGCTGATCTTCTGCCCCTCATTGGTCCACCAGCCATGCGCGAAGACGCGCCTCGGCGGCGGCAGGTCGGCCGCCATCAGGAAGGCCGGCCAGTAGATGGCGTGGAAGCGCAGGATGTCCTTGCCGACGAAATGCACATCAGCCGGCCAGAACTTCCAAAGTTCCGATTTTTCATCAGGATAGCCCAAGGCCGTGATGTAGTTTGTGAGGGCATCGAGCCAGACATACATCACATGAGCGTCATCCCCCGGCACCGGCACGCCCCAGCGGAACGAAGTGCGAGAGATGGAGAGATCCGACAGTCCCGACTTGATGAAGCTGATCACCTCGTTCCGTCGGCTGGCCGGGGCGATGAAATCAGGGTTGGTTTCGTAGTATTTCAGTAGCTTGTCGGCCCAAGCTGAAAGTCGGAAGAAATAAGAGGGCTCCCGCACCCATTCCACCGGCGCGCCCGAGGGGGCGTATTTCACGCCATCTCGCTCGGTGAGCTCGTCCGGGCCGTAGAAGGCCTCGTCGCGCACCGCGTACCAGCCCTCATAGGCGCCGAGATAGATCTGGCCGCGCTCGACGAGGCGCTTCCACAGCGCCTGGCAGGCTTCGTAATGGCGCTTCTCCGTGGTGCGGATGAAGCCGTCATTGGAAAAGCCCATCGTGACCGTGAGGTCGCGGAAGGCCTGGCTGACACGGTCGGTGAAGGCCTGCGGGTCCTCGCCCGCATCCTGCGCGGCCTTCTCCACCTTCTGGCCATGCTCGTCCGTGCCGGTCAGGAAATAGACCTCCCGCCCCGCCAGCCGGTGCCAGCGGGCCAGCACATCGGTCGCCAGGCTCGTATAGGCGTGGCCGATATGCGGCTTGTCATTGACGTAATAGATCGGGGTGGTCAGGTAGATCGGGCTCATGCCTGACCTATGAAGCGCCTCTAGCGTCCCCGCAAGCTGTCCATGGCCACCAGGACGGCCTGGCGGCGGTCCAGCGAGAGGCGTTCCGTCTCCTGCACCAGCTTCGCCACCGCCTCCGCCGCCTCCACCCATTCGGCGAGCGGGCGCTGGCCGAGCCAGGGCGCGGCCGGCTCGCCGCGCGCCGCGGCGCGCACCGCCTGGGAGAGGCCCCGCAGCAGCAGGTTGAAGAAGGCCGGAAAGGCCAGCGCCGCCTCCCGCCCCGCGATCCGGTCGGCGAGCGCATGGGCGGCCAGGCCGCGCGGCAGGTCCTGCAGGGTGGCATCGGCCAGGCGCGCCAGCTCAACCCCCTCCCCCTGCGCCAGTTCCAGCGCCCGCCCGGGCGAGCCCTCGGCGAGGCGGATCAGCTCCATCCGGTCCAGGCGCGGCAGGTCGGGCAGCCACTCGCCGAGCAGGCGCTCCATCGCCGCATCCTCAAGCGCGAAGAGGTCGAGGCGCCGGCAACGGCTGCGGATGGTGGGCAGCAGCCGCCCGGGCGAGGCCGTGATCAGCAGCAGGACGGTGCGCGGCGGCGGCTCCTCCAGCGTCTTCAGGATGGTGTTGGCGGAGGCCGCCTCCATCGCCTCCACCTCATCCATGATGACGACGCGCCAGCCGCCCTCGGCCGCGGTGAGGTTCAGGAAGGCGCGGGCCTCGCGCGCCTCGTCCACCTTGATGATGCGGCGCTTGCCAGGCTCGGCCTGGGGTTCCAGCACCATGAGGTCGGGATGGCTGCCGGCGGCGACGCGGCGGAAGACCGGGTCCGTCTCCGCAACATGCAACGGCTCCGCGCCAGGCGGCTGGCCGGCGAGCAGCCAGCGCGCGAAGCGATAGGCCAGCGTCGCCTTGCCGATCCCGGGCGGCCCGCAGAACAGCCAGGCATGGTGCAGCCGGCCTGAACGCGCAGCCGCGCCGAGGCTGGCCGCCGCCTGCTCATGGCCTGCAAGGATGGGATTCCCGCGCGGCAGGATCACGGCAAGCCAAGCCTGGCGCGCGTGGTGGCGATCACGGCCTCGGTGACGGCGGCGAGGGGGGCCGAGGCGTCGATCACGGCAAAACGTCCTGGCTCGGCGGCCGCCTGTGCCAGGAAGGATTGCCTGATCCGCTCATGGAATTCGAGGCCGAGGCGGTCATAGCGGTTCGCATCCCCTCGCTCCATCGCGCGCGACACGCCAAGCGCCACCGGCACGTCCAGATAGAGGGTGAGGTCCGGCGCCACATCACCCAGGGTGACGGCCCGCAACCCCTCCCAGGCCGCGCGCGGCGCCCCCTGCCCGGCCACCTGATAGGCCAGCGTGCTGTCGAAGAAGCGGTCACAGACGACAAAGCTGCCGGCGGCGAGACTGGGCTGGATGCTGCGGGCCCAGTGCTCGCGTCGCGCGGCGAAATGCAGCGCCATTTCCGCCACGGGGTCCCAGCCCGAACGGCCGAGCAGCAGTCCGCGGATGGCTTCGGCCCCCGCGGATCCCCCCGGCTCCCTGGTGCGAAGGACGGAATACCCAGAAGCGGCAAGCCAGGCGGCAAGATTTTTTCCCTGGGTTGTCTTTCCTGAGCCCTCACCGCCCTCGAGCGTGATGAACTTGGGATTCAAGTCCCGCCACCCATCATCCGGCCGATCACCGCGGGAATGCGCGCCAGCAGACCCAGCCGCTCCACATCCGCACCCGCATAGAGCGGCAATGCCATCGGCGGCACGCCGCGCCCCGAGATTTCGAGGCGGCCCAGTTCTTGCCCCTTCACCACCGGGGCCGGCACCGGCGCTTCGAAGCGGATGCGCGCCTGCAGGCTGTCCCGCCAGCCGCGCGGGACGGTCGCCACCACCTCGCGCCCGCCGATCAGCGGCACGGTGCGGCGCTCGCCCAGATGGACGGGCACCTCCTCGATCGTGTCGGCCGCGCGGAACAGGACGACATTGTCGAACTCGCGGAAGCCCCATTCCATGAGGCGCTCCGCCTCCTCGCCGCGCGCCCGCATGGTGGGCAGGCCGCCGACGACGAGGATCAGCCGACGCTCGCCACGCCGGACGCTGGCGGTCAGGCCGTAGCCCGCCTCCTCCGTATGGCCGGTCTTCAACCCATCGGCGCCGGCGACGCGGCCCAGCAGCGGGTTGCGGTTCTCCTGCGTGATGTTGTTCCAACGGAAGCTGCGCTCGCTGTAGAAGCGGTAGAATTCCGGATGGTCCACGATGATCCGCCGGGCCAGCGTGGCAAGGTCCCGCGCGGTCATCCGGTGCTCGGGGTCGGGCCAGCCGGTCGCGTTGCGGAAGGTGCTGGAGGTCAGGCCGATCTGCCGGCCCATCGTCGTGATCATCTCCGCGAAGGCGCGCTCGGAGCCGGAGATGTGCTCGGCGAAGACCACGCAGGCGTCATTGCCCGACTGGATGATGACCCCGCGGGAGAGTTCCTCCACCGTGGCCGTGCTGCCGCGCTCCAGGAACATCTTGGAGCCGCCCATGCGCCAGGCGGCCTCGCTCACCGTGAGCGACTGGTCCATTCGCAGCCGGCCCGACTTCACCTGATCGAAGACCGCATACATCGTCATGAGCTTGGACATGGAGGCGGGCGGCATGCGCTCATCCGCCTGCTTGTTCAGCAGCGTGGCCCCGGTCTCGAAATCCACCAGCAGGACCGAGCGCGCGATGGTGTCCACCGGGCCGATGGGCGATTGCGCCGGTGAACTCGGCGGTCCGGCCGGGCGGGCGGGCTGCTGGCGTTGCGGCTGGGCGGGGGGGCGGTTCTGCGCGAGGGCCGGGGCGGCAAGCCCGAGCCCGGCGGAGGCCCCGATCATGGTCCGGCGAAACATCTCAATTCCCTCGGCGACGAGTGCAGGCAATACGCCGCGGCTCTATTCCACCGCAAGCCGCAGGTCGGGCTGGCCCATGGCGATGGCGCGGGCGAGCGCCGCATCCGCCTCGGCGATGCTGGAATAGGGCCCGGAGCGCACGCGCCATTGCTGCTGCCGCCCGGGCGGGCCGAAGGGTTCCGCGCGGCCGCCGATGCGCGCCGCCTGGGCCTGGGCCAGGTCGCGGCGGAAGAATCGCCCTGCCTCCAGCCAGATCCGGCCGGGATTGGGCACGCCCGGTATCACCTGCTCCGGCAGGCGCTCGGGCTCACGCGCGGTCGGGCCGGCGGCCTCGGCCATGGTGCGGGCCGCGGCCGGGGCGACTTGCGCTGCGCCGCGCGCGCCCTCGGGCGGGGCGAGCGATTCGCGCTCCACCCGGCCGACCGGCGCCGTCGCGATGGGCAGCGGCGCCGCCTGGCCCGCCAGCCCCTCGATCGCCGCGCGGGAGGCGTTGCCGTCCAGCACGATGCGCGCGCGGAACGGCCCTGCCGCCCCCAGAAGCTGCGCCGCCCGCGGCGAGACGGCGATGACCCGCCCCGCCTGGCTCGGTCCGCGGTCATTCACCCGAAGGCGGAGCGAGCGGCCATTGTCGAGGTTGGTGACGGTGACGATGGCGGGCAGTTGAAGCGTCCGGTGCGCGGCGACCATGCCGTTGGCGTCCCGCACCTCGCCATTGGCGGTCAGCCCCTCGGCGCGGGGCATGATGGCGGCGATGCCGCTCTCATCGAGCGCGAATTCCTCCTTGGGGTAGGCCCAGAGGCCACCGGCGCGGTAGGGCTCGCCCAGGAAGTATCTCGGCTGGGGCTGCGGCGGGGCCGCACAGCCAGCCAGGACCAAAAGCCCAAGGATTAAAAGCCTCACGCCACCCGATCCGACAGTAATCCTACAGCCGTCGCGTAGAAGTTGGACGGATTGTAGCGGCGGATCGCCATGAAGTTGGCGCCCACGACGAAGGCCTGGTCATCCCCGCGCGAAAGCCCAGGAATGACGATCGCCCAATCCCCGGGGCTGCCCGGCAGCCCGCCGCCGCTCGCCCGCACCACGCCCATCCGCGCCCATTCGGCCATGGCGCGGGGCTGCCGGTGGTCGGCCAGGGCGGTGTCGAAGCCGCGCGGCAGCAGCACCTCGAAGCCCCAGACCTCCCCTTCCCGCCAGCCGTTGCGGGCCAGGTAGTTGGCGATGGAGCCGAGCGCATCGGCCTTGCTGTCCCAGATGTCCCGCCGTCCGTCGCCGTCGAAATCAACGGCGAGGCGTTCGAAGCTGGTCGGCATGAATTGCGGGTGGCCCATGGCGCCGGCATGGCTGCCGCGCATCCGCTCGAAGCTGACATTGCCGGCATCGAGGATGCGCAGCGCCGCCAGCAGTTCCGCCCGGAAGAAAGCGGCCCGTCGGCCTTCCCAGGCCAGCGTGGCGAGCGCCTCGATCACGTTGAAATTGCCGGTGAACCCGCCGTAGTTCGTCTCCATCCCCCAGATGGCGACGATGACGCGCGCACTCACCCGGAAGCGGGACTGGATGCCCTCCAGCAGGGTCCGGTTCTCGGCATAGGCGCGGCGCCCGGCCTCGACCCGCGTGGGAGAGAGGCGTGCATCGCGGTATTGCGGCCAGGTCTGGGTGAATTCGGCCTGTCGGCGGTCCAATTCCAGCACGCGCTCATTGGGGCGCAGGCCGCTCAGGGCCCGGTTCAGCGTGGCCGGCCGCACGCCGCCGCGGCGTGCCTCGGCGCGGACGCCATCGAGGAAGGCCTCGAAGCTCCCCTGCCCCCTTGCGTTGCGGGCCAGGGCCGGGGAGCCCAGGAGTGCCAAGAATCCAGCGGGCAGGACACGACGCTTCAACATGCAGGCTTGGTGCCATTTCCAGCCCCCCGCCGCAACGCGGAAGCGCGGCGGTCCGCCATCGCCACGGCGCATGGCGTCTGGTCGGTTCGGTAGGGCTATGGTTTGATCGCCAAAACCGCCTTGAGGATGACGCCATGACCGCCGTGACAGCCACCTTCGCCCGCTATGCCGCGAATATCCGCCATGAGGACCTGCCGGCCGAGGTCGAGACGCGGACGCGCTTCCTCATCCTGGACCTGCTCGGCAACATCGTCCGTGGCCGGCATGATGCCGAAAGCAGCCAGCCCCTGATGGCGGCCGCGCGGGCGATGGGCCTCGCCCACGGCAACCACGCCGTCTTCGGCGAGACCAGCCGCTGGTCCCCCGCGGGGGCCGCGCTGCTGAACGGCGCCTTCGCCCACAGCCTCGATTTCGACGACACGCATGCCGCGGGCACCCTGCACCCGGGCGCCCCGGTCATCCCGGCGGCCCTCGCCGCCGCCGAGATCTGCGGCGCCTCGGGCAAGGACATCATCGCCGCGATCGTGGCCGGCTATGAGGTGACGAACCGCCTGGCCGTGGCGCTTCCGGGCGGCGACCATTACGACCGCGGCTACCATCCGACCGCCACCTGCGGCGTCTTCGGCGGGGCGGCGGCCGCCGGCCGCGTCTTTGGCCTCAGCGAGGCGCAGATCGCCGATGCGCTGGGCATCGCCCTCAGCCAATCGGCCGGGAGCCTGCAATTCCTCGCCAATGGGGCCTGGACCAAGCGGTTCCAGGTGGGCTGGGCGGCCATGGCCGGCCTCTCCGCGGCACTCCTGGCGCGCGAGGGCTTCCGCGGGGCTGCCGAGGCGCTTGAGGGCAAGGCCGGGTTCCTGCGCGCCTATGCGCCGAATCCGAACCCTGAGCGCGCCATCCGCAACCTGGGCACCGAGTTCGAGCTGATGGAGACGGCGGTGAAGCCCTATCCCTCCTGCCGCTACGGCCATGCCAATGTGGATGCGGCGCTGGCGCTGCGCGCCGAACACGGGCTGAAGGCCGAGGAGATCGAGAGCGTCACCATGGGCCTGCCCAACAAGGGCATGCTGCTGGTCGGCGCGCCACTGGCCTACAAGCAGCACCCGAAGAATGTGGTGGACGGCCAGTTCTCCGGCCCCTTCGTCGTCGCCTGCGCCCTCGCCCACGGCCATTTCGGATGGGACAGCTACCCGAAGATGGATGCGCCCGAGCTGCGCGCCCTCATGCCCAAGATCACCTGCGAGGAAGACCCCGAGATCCAGGCGGAGTTCCCGGCCAACATGTCGGGCAAGCTCACCATCCGCGCCCGCGGCCAGGTCTTCGTGAAGAAGGTGGTGGTCCCGAAAGGCGAGCCCGCGAACTTCCTGACTGAAGCCGAGCTGCGCGCGAAGTTCCATGGCCTGGCCGATGCCGTGCTCGGCGCCGAGGGCGCCAAGGCGCTGGCCGATGCGGTCGTGAGCCTCGCTTCCGCGCCGGATGTGCATGGACTGATGCGCCTCGGCGCGCCGCAGGCCGCGCTTCGCCTCGCCGGCGAATGAGCGCGCGCGTCGCCCTCGTCACCGGGGGCGGGCGGGGCATCGGCCTCGCCACCGCGCGTCGCTTCCTCGAGGAGGGCTGGCAGGTCGCCCTCCTCGACGTGAATCCGGATGTGCTGGCGAGCGGGGTGGCGTCCCTCCCCTCGCCCGTTCTCGAACTCCTTTGCGATGTCTCGGATTCGGCGGCCGTCGCCGAGGCCATCCGCCGCGTGCGCGAGCGCTTCGGGCGGCTGGATTCGGTGGTGAACAACGCCGGCATCGCCATCTTCAAGCCGCTGCTGGAGACGACGGAGGAGGATTGGAGCCGCGTCCTCGCCGTCAACCTCACCGGGCCCTTCCTGATGACGCAGGCGGCGGCGCCCCTGATGGCCGAGGGCGGCGGCGGCGCCATCGTCAACATCGCCTCCATCTCGGGCCTGCGTGCCTCCACGCTGCGCGTCGCCTATGGCACCAGCAAGGCCGCGCTGATGCACCTGACCAAGCAGCAGGCCGTCGAGCTCGCTTCCCTTGGCATCCGCGTGAATGCGGTCGCACCCGGGCCGGTGGACACCGCCATGGCCAAGGCGGTCCATACCCCCGAGATCCGCGCCGACTACCACGCCGCCATGCCGCTCAACCGGTACGGCCTCGAGAGTGAGTTGGCGGCGGCCATCTTCTTCCTCTGCGGCGACCAGTCCCACTACATCACCGGCCAGGTCATCGCCGTGGATGGCGGCTTCGAGGCGACGGGCATCGGCCTGACCACGCTGCGTGCCGAGCGGCGGAACCTCTGATGCGCATCGCCGTCATCTCCGACATCCACGGCAACCTCATGGCGCTGGAGGCCGTGCTCTCGGACCTCGCGAGCCGGGGCGTGGATGCCACCATCAACCTGGGTGACTGCGTGGCCGGCCCGCTCTGGCCGCGCGAGACCTTCGAACTGCTGGCCGATCTCGGCATCCCGACGGTGCGCGGGAATCACGACCGCTGGATCGTGGATCGCCCGGACGCCCAGATGCCGCCCGCGGGTCTCTTCGCGCGCCAGGCGCTGACCGAGGCGCAGCGCGCCACCCTGCACGCCCTGCCCGCCACGCTGCAATTCACGCCGGACATCCTGGCGGTGCATGGCACGCCCGCCGATGACAGCGCCTATCTGCTGGAGGAAATGACGGAGGACGGACGCCTTGCCCCCGCCCGCCGCGCCCTCCTGGCCGAGCGCCTGGGCGAAGCGGCGGCCTCGCCCGTGGTGCTGTGCGGCCATTCGCACCGGCAGGCGGTGGTGACGGGCCCGGGCGGCGGCATGATCCTGAACCCGGGCAGCGTGGGCTGCCCGGTCTTCGCGGATTCCCCGGCCGCGGCTGGGCTGGAGCATCGCTCGCCACATGCGCGCTATGCGGTGCTCACGCGCCACAATGGCCGTTGGGGGGCGGAACTGCTCGCGCTCGAGTATGACTGGGACGCGGCGGCACGCCGCGCGAATGAGCTGGGCTGGCCGCGCTGGGCGCGCGCGCTGGCCACCGGGAGCGTGGAATGACCAACAGGATGAAGGCCCTTTTTGCGGCGGGGAAGCCGGCACTCGGCTGCTCGCTGATGTTTCCCTCGGCGCCCATCGTCGAGATGCTGGGCCATGCGGGCTTCGACTGGGTGCTGCTGGATTGCGAGCATGGTTCGCTCTCGCTCGCCGATGTGGAACTGATGTGCATGGCCGCCGATGCGGTGGGCATCACCGCCATCGGCCGGCCGCGGAGCAATTCGGCGGCCGATATCCAGCAGATCCTGGACCGCGGCGTGGCGGGCGTGCAGATCCCGCACATCAACACGGCGGAGGATGCGCGCCGTGCCGTCGCCGCCGTGAAGTTCGGCCCCGGTGCCGGCCGTGGCATGGCGGCCGGCACGCGGCCGGATCGCTGGGGGATGGGTGCCAAGATGCCGGATTTCGCCGCGCAGGCGAACGCGCATTCGCTGGTCTGCGTGCAACTCGAGCACGAGGAGGCCATCGCCAATGCCGAGGAGATCCTGAAGGTCCCGGGCATTGATGTCTTTTTCATCGGCCCCTCCGACCTCTCGCAATCCATGGGGCATCCCGGCAATCCGAAGGCGCCGCCGGTCGCGGCCGCGATCGAGGCCACGCTCGCCCGCATCCGCGCCGCGGGGATGACGCCCGGCATGCCCGCCACCACCGAGACGCTGCCTGAGGTGTTGGCAAGCGGCTGCCGCTATATTTACACCCACCTGCCGCGCGTGCTGGGCGCGGGCGCCAAGGGCTTCCTCAGCGCGCGGTGAAGGGCGGACGGTGATTGACGGGTGGGCGCGATCCGCGCGACGAAGCGGCATCCGGACAGGTGGCCGAGTGGTTTAAGGCAGCGGTCTTGAAAACCGCCGTGGGGGTAACTCCACCGTGGGTTCGAATCCCACCCTGTCCGCCAGCCCTTCCCTCACGACACCCCCTCATAGCCCCATAAATCGCTGATTTACCTCAAAAGAGGCCGATTTTCCGGCCCTTCGGACCCCCTTTCGCATTCCGCTTGACCCACAGCGACCCATAAAGCTATGGGGTCAAACTATGGGATTGGGAGGACACTTTTCCATGGCTAAGGCGGCGGCGGGTCTGACGGTGGCGAAGGCGAAGTCTCTCCTGACCAAAGGCGAGCCTGGGAAGCATGCCGCCGGCGGCGGGCTCTACCTCATGGTGAAGAAGCCTGGCGTGGCGGTTTGGGCCTTCCGGTTCACGGTGGCCGGCAAGCTGCGCGAGATGGGCCTAGGGCCGGTGGACCTGGAAGGGCGCAGCGGTGGCGTCACGCTGCGCGAGGCCCAGGACCGGGCCGCGGACGCAAAGCGCCTCCTCCGCGATGGGGTGGACCCGATTGACCAGCGCAAGGCCGAGCGGGCGGCGAAGGCCGAGGCGGACCATTCGGGCAAGACCTTCAAGGAAGCGGCCGAGGCCTACATCGCCACCCATGGCACCGCTTGGCGGAACCCCAAGCACCGCGCCCAATGGGATGCGAGCCTGAAAACCTACGTCTTCCCCAAGATCGGCGAGAAGGCGGTGGGGCAGGTCACGCGCGAGAACGTGCTGGAGATCCTGCGGCCGATCTGGACGACGAAGCGCGAGACGGCCCGCCGGGTGCGGCAGCGCGTCGAAATGATCTTCGCCTTTGCCTCCGCACAGGGCTGGCTGGAAGGCATAAACCCCACGCCTGACCCCAAGCTGGCCATGCTGCTTCTCGGCAAGGTGGCGAAGGACGTGAAGCACCACGCGGCGCTGCCGTGGCAGGAAATCGCCCCCTTCATGAAGCGGCTGCGCGCCCAAGGTGGGACCGCCGCGCGGGCCCTGGAGTTCACCATCCTGACCGCGGCGCGGACGGGCGAGGTCATCGGCGCGAAGTGGTCCGAGATTGATTTGCAGGCCGGCGTCTGGACGGTGCCGGGCGTGCGGATGAAGGCGAAGAAGGAGCATCGCGTCCCCCTCTCCGTCCCTGCCCTGGCGCTGCTGGCTTCCATGCTGCCCCTCAAGCCTGAGGAGGGCGATGGCTACGTCTTCCCTGGCCAGCGCAAGGGCAAGGGCCTGAGCAACATGTCCATGCTCAAGACCCTGGAGCGGATGAAGGCCGGCGAGATCACGGCCCATGGGTTCCGTTCGACGTTCCGCGATTGGGCGGGCGAGGCCACGGCGCATCCGCGCGAGGTGGTGGAGATGGCCCTGGCGCACACGATCGAGAACAAGGTGGAAGCGTCCTACCGGCGCGGCGATGCCTTCGAGAAGCGGCGCGTCCTGATGGATGAATGGGCCGCGTTCTGCGACCGCGAGCCCGGCGAGGTGGTGCCCCTGCGCCCGGTGGCAGCGGTGGTGGCCTGACGAGATCCGCGCCCGGCGGTTCCGGGCATCTGAGGGCGGCGGGTTCGGGTGCTGGAACACCCTGGCCCGCCTGACCGCGAGCATGGAGACGACCATGAACGAGGCTGGAATGCCGAATAGCGCAGGCCAAGGCGGGCAAGGGATGGCCGGCGGGGCGCTCGCTACCCTTCGGGCGCTGGCTGATGCCACCCGAACGCCCCCGCCCGCGACCGGCAACGACGCGCGCCTAGTGGCGCTGCTGGCCGAGAGCCATGCGGCGGAAGCAGCGCATGGTGTGGCCTGCAACGCGACGGCCGATCTGTCGAACGCCGCGATTGATGAGGCGTTGGACCGTCTGACCGCGGTGCTCACCACCATGGCCGAGACGCCGGCCGACACCCTGCTTGGCATCGCCGTGAAGGCTGCTCGCATCTGCTACACGCTGAACGATAACGGCGGGCACTCCATCGGGAGCGATGACGAGCTGGTGGCGCGAAGCATGGCCGAGGATATCGAGCGGCTTTTGCCCGGCCTTGGGCCCACGCTGTAGGGCGGCGCGGCATGCCAAAGGCGAAGGCCCCGGACGGGGAAGCGGAGGCAGCGTCCTCCGTATCAGCACAGAAACGGCGGGCTGCGGCGCTGCTGACTGAGCCCACCCCCAATGCGGCCCATCGTGGCGCGTCGGATATCGTCACGGTGGAGGGCCTGGCCGATCTGGCGCGGCGGCACTTGTCCGAGGATGAGCGGCGCGAGCTAGCGAAGTCATTGGTGGCTGATATGCCGAAGCGTCGGCAAGGCAAGCCGGCCGGGGCTGTCACATTCAATCGGGATCCACTGGTGTGGGCCTTTCTGCACCGGCAAGCGGCTGCGGTCGCAACCCTCGGAAGCCGCCTCCCTGTCGAGACTGCCGCGCGCGAAGTCGCCGAGAATTGGGCCGCATGGTTCGCTGAGAACGGCGGCGAGCTTCCCGGCTACGGAAAGCGGCGGGACGTGTTTGGCGGGATGGACTGGGACGACCCGGAAGGCCGGCGCGCTTTGTTTCAGGCCATCCGCCGCGGCTACCAGAAGAAGCGGGCCTTCCATGACTATGTGATTGCCGAGTTTGCGGCTGCCCTCGGCGCTGAGGCGTGGCCATGGCCGCGCCCTCCTGTGACAAATAGGACCGAATAAGCCGCACGCCCAATCTGCGGGCGCTTTTGCCATTCCTTTCCTCGTCGTTGCCCCCTGGCAGCGTCTGGAAAGGAAGAGCATGCATCCCCAATCCGACACCCCTTCCCGCCCGCGAGGTCGCCCGCCCGTGCGGGTTTCCATCGTGGCCGCCGAGCCCGCTGCTGACAAAGCTGATGCCGTGGAGCACCGCCCCCGGACGGTGGGCCTTCCGGTTCAGCGGAGCGTCACGGGCATCAGCGAGAACACCCTTCGCCGCATCCACGCCGATGAGATCGCCGCCGGCCGGCCTGGCTTCCTCATCAAGGCCGGCCGCGCCACGCTGTTGAGCGTGGACGCCTGGGGCCGCTGGGTTGAGCGCCAGCCGCCCGCGCACATGCTGTCCGATCGCAAGGCGACCGCGGCATGAGCGGCGACATCGCAACGGCCGCGCTGCTCAAGGCCGATACCGTGACGAAGGAGGCGACCGTCAAGGTCTATTCCCCGGACGTGCAAGCGTCGCCCCTCGCGCTGCGCGCGGCGGTGGCCGAGCAAGGGGAAGCCGCCCGCACGCAGGTCATGATCCAGGCTGCGGCCCGGGCTTCCACCCCGAACCCGATGGACGCGCCTCTCACTGAGGCCACGGTGGGCGGCTGGGCTGACGTGAGCGAGAAGGAGACGCGCGCGGCGCTGGTGCAGGCCAGCCAAGCCTACCGCATCCCCGCCCAACTCCTCCGCGCGGCCTGGGATGACGCCAGCCGCATGAAGCAGATCGAGGCCCGCGGCGGCGACGCACAGGCCGAGGGGCTGCGCGTCGTCCATGGCGCGCTGGGCAAGGATGCGCCTGCCGCGCTGGCTGCCGCGAAGGCCCTGGTCAGCCGTGACCCCAAGCTTCGCAATTTCCTGGCCGAGACCGGCCTGGGCAACTCGGCCTGGATGGTCCGCCACCTGGCGACCGAGGCCCGCAAGCGGGGGATCGCCCGATGAGCGCCACCAATCAGCAGGAAGACACCATGGAACCCGCGACCCTGAACGAGCCGCGCTCGCTGCTTGATGTTCCCCCCGCTATGCCCCGCCCTGCGGCGAAGATCCTGACCGAGGCCGCGCCGGTCGTGAGCCTGGCGCAGCAGATCGGCGGCCGGATTGATGCGCTGGCGGCGAAAGAGGCGGCGAAGATCGCGGAATGGCAGGAAGCCAACCTCGACGGCGCGGACCATGAGACGCTGGCCCGCCTCGACGCTGACCGGAAGGCCATCCGCGCAGAGATCGAGGGGCTTGAGGGCGCTCGCGATGCGCTTCATCGCCGCGAGGCTGCCGAAACGGCCCGCGCGGAGCGTGCCGCGCTAGAGGCGAAGGGGGCGGAAGCGGCGGCTGCGTTCGACGCCTTCGCTGCTGAGGGCGCCACGGAGCTGGGGGGCGTGGTCTCGGCGGTCCAGGCCCTGACGGGCGTCCTCTCCCGCCTGGAGGCCCTGCCGCTGGCCGGCCAACTTCCGATGGAAACCCGCATCAACCTGCGGGATCGGATCACGGCGACGCTGGGCTTTGCGTTCCGCGGGCTGCTGGCCATCCCGTCCCCAACGGTGATGCCGGATTGCCCATTCACCCGGTTCGCTGCCGATGCCCGCGCCGATCTGGCCCGCGTCGGCCTGCCGATGCCCGCCCCCACCATCGCCGCCGGCGAGGGCAAGCAGCCATGTGCGTGACTGCGGCAACCGCCCTCACCGCCGTCTCCGCTGGCGCCTCTGTCGGCGGTTCGGTGTTCTCCGCACAGGGACAGATGAGGGCGGCAAGCGACGCCGCGGCCAACTCCTTCGCCGCGGCCCTGACCAACGCGCAGATGCAGATCGAGGCGGCGCGGGCCAACGCTGCGGCAGCCGAGGAAGCCGCGCGGGCCAATGCCGAGGGCAGCATTGCCATTGCGGGGCTCAATGCCGAGGCCGAGCGGACGGCCGCGCTGCTGAACGTGAACGCCATCAACGAGACCGCGGCGGCAACCATGCGGATTGCCGAGAGTAACGCGCTTCGCTTCGACACGGCAGCGGCTGCCACGGCGGCGGCCGGCGAGGCCGAGGAGGCCCGGCGCCGGCTGCGGTCGCAGTTCATCCTGGCGGACCAGCGGGCGCGCTACGGCGCGTCGGGCGTGACCATGGAAGGCTCGCCGCTAGAGGTGCTGGCGTTCAGCGCCGGACAAGAAGAGCTTGAGGCCCTGACCATCCGGCACAACACCGGCATGCGGGTGAACGACCTCACCATGCAGGGCGCGGCGACGCGGCTGGAAGGCTCGCTGGAGGTGCAGCAGTTCGGCACGCGGGCGCGGAACCTGCTGGCGGACGCGGTGCTGCGCGGCGAGACCGGCACCCGAGCGGCGCGCATTGCGGGCCTGACCGAGATCGACAACGCCCGGACCGGCGGGCGGGCTCGAATGGCGGACGCCTATGCGAGCGTCCAAGGCATGCTGGCCAATGCCAGCGCCGGGGCGGCGGGCACACTCGCCGCTGGCCGCGCGTCTGCTACCAGCACGCTCATCTCTGGCCTGACCCAGGCGGCGCAGACGGCCGGCAGCTACGCGCTTGCCGAGATGCCGCGGGGCACGCGCGGCAGCGCACGGAAGTCGTTCCACTTCGCCAATTCGCGCGGGGCTTCAAGCGGGATGGATGTCTGATGATGCGGACGAGGCATCCGCCCAACTCGCGCCCGCGTGGCAGGGAAAACCTTGCCCCGGTGGCGGCGGTGGCTGGAAACCCACTGTCCAGCCCCCCAATCCCGCCGGCCGGATGGCGAAACGCCCCCGTGCAGGAGCCGATGGAGGGCGCGGTCTTCACGCGCATCTTCGCCGCCCATGGTCGAGGCGAAGGGCCGGCGCTGCAAGCCATCGTCTGGCGCGACACCTTCGCCCATCCCTTCTACGTCACGGTCTCGGCCCCTGGCCTGCTGGTCCGCCCGGTGCGGGCCCGCCTGGGCTTTCGGAGCGCGGGTCAGCCGGTGGCGCGGCGCGACCTGGCGCTGGCCGGCGTCGTCCTGCGACGCGGCGAGGAGGTGGGCGCGAGCTTCCCCACCTTCGATGCGGTCAAGGGCTTCCTGCGCGACCTGTGGGCGATCGCATGATGTTCCCCACGCCAAACGCCCCCAAGGCCGCGCCCAAGCATGCCAGCCGACCGGGCGCATGCGCCGCCATCTGGCGCGAGCAATCCAACGCCACACGCCGCGAAGCGCGCTGGCTCCTCATCCATGCGGGCGACCGGCTGACCCTGGACGAGCGGGCCATGCTGGTGGCGGTGCTGGGCATCCGCGGCAAGATCACCGCGTCGGGCATGGGCCGAGTGCTGGCGCTCTACCGCCGCGTCACGGCTGCCGATGGGGGCGGTAACGGACAGGACACCCATGCGCGGCCGTAGGATCATCCTCCGCACCCGCTTGGCAGGACGGCATTCCACCCATGAAGCCGGGCAGGCTTTCCGCGCTGCGCTGCGGCATTTGCGGCCGAGTTGGGATGACGCCCGGACACTGAACCTATGGCCGCATGTGAGCCTCACACTCCATCGGTCTGTTACGCAGACACAATTCCAGCACCGGAGGGCATTCCGAAATGGCTGAGAAACTCGACGCGGCGGCGCTGCGCGGGAAGGTGATCCGGCTGCACATCCTGCCGAAGCCCGAGCCCTACCGGCATATGGTCTGCATCGGTGACGATGTGGCGATGGCCCGGCCCGAGGGTGTGGTGGCAGGCCGCGGCAAGACCCATGCGTTACTGACGCACGATGAAGGCCGGGACTGGCCCAATGCCATGGGCGAGGTCATCGCCCTGGATGCGCTGGAGCACGAAGGCGTGGTGATCCTCGCCTTCGAGACCATGCGGGACGCGCGGGCGGCGCTGCGGCGCGCCACGGGCGAAGGGCGGGCCCGCTGATGGATGGCGTGCGAGAGGCTTGGTTGCGCGCCAAGGAGCAACTGCAGCCGAGCGGCCTAGACCTGGCGCTGGATGAGGCCAAGGCGCGCGTGCAGCGCGGGACCGTCTCATTCTCGGATGACGATATCGCCTGGTCCTTCACCGATCGGCACCACGCGCACCTGCTCTACGTCCCCGAATGGGGCCACTGGCTGCGATGGGACGGGGCGCGCTGGGCCAAGGACAAGACACTCGCCGTCTATGACATGGTGCGCCGGGTGTGCCGGGAGCATGCCCATGCGGCGCAGTTCGAGGGCAAGGCCGGCAACGAGAAGGGCCTGGCCATCGCCAGCGCGCAAAAGGTCGCCGCGGTGGAGCGCATGGCACGATCCGACCCGCGCCACGTCCGGGAGGCCGAGCTGTTTGACGCGGACCCCTGGGCGCTGAACACCCCCGGTGGCGTTGTGGATCTTCGGACGGGCGAGCTACGGCCGCACCGGCAATCCGACCACTTCACCAAGGTGACGGGCTCCACGCCCGCCGGCACCTGCCCCCGGTGGCTGCGCTTCCTGGATGAGATCACGCAAGGGGATGCGACCGTTGTCGCCTACCTGCAGCGGTGGGCCGGCTACATCTTGACCGGCACCACGCGGGAGCATGCGTTCCTCGTTCCCCACGGGCCGGGCGGCAATGGCAAGGGCGTGATGGTCAACACCCTGGCCGGCGTCATGGGGGATTATGCCACGACCGCGCCCATGGAGACCTTCATGGCCAGTCAGCACGATCGCCACCCGACCGACCTAGCCGGGCTGCGTGGCGCGCGCCTGGTTGTGGCGCAAGAGACCGAGGCGGGCCGGGTGCTGGCCGAGGCGCGGGTCAAGGCGCTGACCGGTGGCGACAAGATCGCGGCGCGCTTCATGCGTGGCGACTTCTTTGAGTTCACGCCCGTCTTCAAGCTGGTGATGGTCGGCAATCACCGGCCTGTCATCCGCAACCCGGACGACGCCATGCGGCGGCGCCTCCACCTGCTGCCCCTCACCTTCAAGCCAACCCACCCGGACCACACGCTGCCCGAACGCCTCAAGGAGGAGATGCCGGGCATCCTCGCCTGGGCTGTCCAGGGGTGCCTCGCCTGGCAGCGCGAGGGCCTGGGCATGCCCGAGATCGTCCGGGACACCACGGCGGACTACTTCGCGGAGCAAGACCTTCTCGGCCAATGGCTGGCCGAGCGGTGCAAGATCGAGCCTGCCACCCTGACGGCATCGGCGGCGCTGTTCCGCGACTGGTCCGCCTGGACGAAGGACCGGGGCGAGAACCCAGGGACCAACAAGGCATTTTCGGCGGCGATGGAGCAACACCACGCCAAGCGGCGGACCAGGGAGGGCGCCATGTTCGTGGGCGTGCGCCTCCTCCCTTCCGATCGAGGGGTGGTCTGATGAGGGGCGCTGTGACGGGTGTGACGGGTTCCCCCTTATCGACGTTCCGCGCGTGCGCGTGTGCGCGCCCGATACGCTTGAAATGGGAGACCCGTCACACCCGTCACACGCGGAGAGGAGCTGACCATGGATGATGTTCTGGACGGGGCGACCTGCCCCGAAAATCCGGCCGAGTATCGGGACCAGCGCGGGCGGTTTCAGCCTGGCAATCCGGGCCGTCCGCCGGGCAGCAAGCACCCGGCATTGAAGCTGCTCGACCAGATCGGCGAGGACAACGCGGAAGCGATCATGCAGACCCTCTGCGAGAAGGCGAAGGGCGGCGATGTGCGGGCGGCGGAAGTGCTGCTGACGCGCCTATGGCCCGCCCGGAAGGGCCGCCCCGTCACCTTCGACCTGGGCAAGCTGGAGACGGCGAAGGACGCGGCCGATGCGGCGGCGGCGGTGCTGCGCGAGGTCGCGGTGGGCAAGCTCTCGCCCGAGGAGGGCGCGGCTATCGCCGGGCTGCTCGCCGCGCATCGTGACGCCACGCAGATGGCCGAGATGGAAGCCCGGCTGGAGCGGCTGGAAGCCATCCGGGGGGCGGGCCGATGAAGGGCCTCGACGGCATGCTGCGCCGGCTCGATCGGCTGGAGGCAGCAACCCCGGAAGTGCTGGCCCCTCGCCCGTCCTGGGTGCCTGACGCGCCCGTGGCAGCATGGCCGGCGAGCGTGTGGCGGGACCTGGCGCGATGGGTGGCCGAGCTGCGCGCCAATGGCGTGAAGCGGCCCCTCGCCTGGATGCGGACGGCCGAGCTGGTGGCCGCGCGGGATCACCTGGCAGCGATGGAGGGCGGCACATGAAGGGCCTCGATGCGATGTTGAAGCGGCTGGAGAAGCTGGAGGAGGCCGCGGCGGGCGGGCTGCATCTGCTGTGGCAGGAGCCGGGCGTCTCGGCCGAGGCACAAGCGGCGGCCTATCGCCGGGCGAATGGCTTGCCTGAGACGGCCGAGGTGTTCGTCCTGTGCTATGCGGATGGGACGTGCTGAGGGCGGGGGCGATCTGCTAGCCTTGTCTCCTCACACCTGCGAGGGGCGCTAATGGAAGACGACTTCAGGCACACGGTTGCGGGCGAGGTCGTCGCCTTGAAGGTCATCGTTCTACACCTGCTGGGGCGCTCGCCTGAATTGCTGCCGGAACTGGCTGACGTTTTGGCTCGCCCCTTCCTTTCGCCAGACGATCCTTTGAGCCCACGAGTTGAAGCGGCGTGCGATGAGTGGCGGCGTCGGATCTTGGATGGTCGGATACCTTTGCGCGGCGAAGGTGATTGAGGCGCGACCATCCGCCCGGCCCTATGGGTTTGGCGGACCTTTTCAGCCGGCAAGCGGATTATTTTTTCTGGGGTCAAACGATGGGTTTTGACCGACAAAAATCCATCTTACGACAGTAATTCAAATGCTTATGGCAGACATTGGGAGCCCACCCTGTCCGCCAGTTCCGATGCGAGCCGCACTCTCCGCCTGACCGACCGCCGCGCTGAGTGGCAGATTTCCTGGGGTTTTCGGGGCGGACCTGTTGACTAGCAGGACGCGGAGACGGCGGAAAATCGCTCTCCGGAGGTCAATTCTCTCCGGACCTCCTGACTTGGCCGATTTAGTACGGAACTCAAAAACCTAGGTAAATGGCCCGTTTCAGCGCGCTCGGCGCTTGCCGTGGTTCGAACCCCACTTGCCCGAAATCCGTACTGCGAGAGCGAACACTTCGGTACGGCCGGTCGGGCGGATCACTCCTCCTCCGAGAAAAAATCTTCGTCGAGACGCTTGAACTCAACGGTTCGGCTGATTCGCACCCCGACACCGTGCTCGACCATCAGTTCGGTTAAGCGCTTCCCGTTGATCAGCACCACGCGCTGCGGGATCCTCGATGCAAAGTCGATGGCCTGGGCCGAGAACGCGGAGGTCGTCACAAAGACCCCCTTCGAGGCGCCGAGGCCGACGAGGCTACCGGTAAATGCCTGGATCTCCGGCCGCCCGATGGTGCTGCCAGGCGCGTGCCGCTTGGCCTGCACATAGACCCGATCGAGACCGAGGACGTCCTCATTGATCACGCCATCGACGCCGCCATCACCGGACTTGCCGAGCTGCTCCGCAGCATTCAGACGCGATCCCCCGTAGCCCATGGCCACCAGAAGTTCGACGATCAATTGCTCAAAGAAGGCAGGGCTATTCTGCAGGATTCTTCCCAAGAGTTCATCGCGCAGTGCCGCCTGAAGGGCTTTATGGGCAGCGTCAACGACTTCTTCGGGTGTCGCGACCGGTGGCTCCACCTCCATGACCGGATGGGCGGCACCGGCTTCCTCCTCGCCGCGGTAGAAGTCGCGGAAGGCCGGGATTGCCAGTAGGTATTTCGTATTGAGCTCTGGCGGCGGGCTGGCGAGCACTTTTCTGCCCGCATCGGTAATCACAAAGCGGCCCCGCTTTGGGCTTTCGAGCAAACCTGCCTTGGTCAGATAAAATTTGGCCCAGTGCAGCCGGTTGTGCAGGATCCGCTGCTTTCCGCTGGGGAGCATTTGCTCGCGTTCTTCGGCGGTGAGACCAAAGCGCTGTCCAATCTCGTCGGCTGCCAAAGGAACCGAGGACTCACCCTTCGCGCCGATCTCGAGAACCGGCAGCATGAGGGATTGGTAATCAGGCATCGCCATCGTTTCAGTCCCCCGGCGGCCGGCCGGTCCCTGCGCGTTCAGTACCCCGCTGACCGCCGCGGCGGCGGCGCCACGAAAACACAATGAACGATCCTGATGAAGGGTCAGCGTCCCACAACACCAACTGGTTTGCCTCCTGTGCGGCGGGGCCGACACGCTGGAGCCCCTGGACGCGCAGCCACCGCTGCCCTACCCGCGGCAAGAGATCAGCTGGCACAGTGACTTCCTGCCCCCCGTCGATGCGTGAAGGGACCAGAGCATCGTCATAGACCGGCGCCCACTCGGCTTTTCCTCGGTCGAACAGATACTCAAATGCACCGGGGATACTGCCTTGGACACGAACGCTGACCTGCTGCATTCCAGGTGCCGGCCTTGGGCGAAACGGCCGCGTCGCGGGCTTGAGATCAGGCTGCCTGCGATTGTCGATGTGGAAATCTGCAAGGAGCTCAACTCCGCCGCGCTCCATCTGTAGCCCGTCAATCACGCAGACGAGCTTCGCTTTGGCAGAGTCAAGCTGAAGCAATGCCACAGCCGGCGTAGCGGGTAACGGGTCGAAGACGTAGATGTGCACCTCGGGTCGAAGGGAGTTGAACTCCATGAGTGCCTTCGACATTTCAAAGTAAATAACGTCGCCAATTTTCGGCAGTGGTCCCGATGCGCGGGCCGCGAGGACAACGATGGTCTGCTTGTTCTCCGTATCGGAGGGCGGACGTCCAATCTCGACCTTCAGTCCCTCGACGTACTGTGTGGTCCACCAAGCGTAGGCTTCCTTCAAATCGCTATCGTACGCGGTGGCCTGGGCAACGCACTCGGCGATATGGCGCCGGAGCGCGACAAATTCCGGTTCATCGACGCCGCCCTCGATCAGCACCCCAGCCTCGCCGTTCAAACCGAGCAGAGCGAAGCCAGTCAGATTGTGTGAGCCAACGAACGCCGACGCCGTGCCGTCAGCCATCTCCAAAAGATAGACCTTGCTGTGCAGCATGGGGCGGTAGCGGTGGAAGGGATTGTCCCTGCCTCCGCTCGGTCCACTGAACCCGAGATGCACATGCAACCGGTCTGGCGGCACTCCCGCATCCAGGAGGCCATCAAAAGCCTGGAAGGCCTGGTAGGTGCCTGCACCGATGACCAGTGCGGTCAGTTTGCCAGGACCCCTATGAAGGGGTTCAGCGATGGCCTCGATTCCCGCCGAAGTCATGAAGCCCGCTACCAGGGAAGCTGACCGACAGCGGGTGAGTCGGTCGCGCAGGAGCGAGGCGATTTCGTGCTGCGGCTGATCGAACAGAATCTGGACGGTGACGGTCATGCTGCGGGCGGCGTCCGATTCTGAGCCCGTTTAGCAGCCGTGAACAGCCGCTCTTGCAGCCACGCCTTGAACGACTTGTCCGTATTGTAGAGTGCATACAGATCCGTGTGATCGGCTAGGCTGCCTAGCAGCTCATCATCGACGGCCCGGTCGTGTTCGATGCGCGCGTTCTGATTGTCGCTATTCCGCAGCGCATTTTGCACTCGCCCGTTTGCGCCAATCTTTTCTGGCAACTCCTCAAACAGGAACCGGGTGACACGGTCTTGGTCCCGAAACTCCGTGGCGCCGAAGCGTTCATTGAAGTCACGAATCACGCTGCTGAGTTGGTCGACATCTGGCTCCGGGCGGCCGCCCGCGGCACCCGTGGGAACGGGCTCGATCTCCGCATCGGCGTCTGCCAAGGCGATCTGCATGGCCGCCTCGATTTCGACCCGATAGCTGTCCATGTCGATCGTTTGGAGCACGTCGACCGGCGTTTCGTTGCTCGTGGGACTTGGCAACTTCGGGATCAGTAGCTTTAGGAAAGTCGATAGCTTCTCCCATTCGGGCACGGCATACGGCAGGATCGCGCCGAGGAAGGCATAGGTCCGAACGAACGCCTTGGCCGCACCCTTGAACGCAATCTGGTCGTCTTCCGGAAGCCCTTCGTAGTGCGCTGAGCATGCATCGAGGATGGGGTCCACCTGGTCGCGGGGCGCCGCTTGCAGGAACAGTGCGACTAGGGCCTCGACGTCGGCGTCAGTGTAGACGCCTGCCTCGTCGAGACCACGTTTCAGGTCGTGAAGCTTGTTGGGATCGGTCTCGCCCGAGAGGATTGTCGTTCGATAAAAGTCCGAAAACGCGGCTTCGATGACGGCGGCATCATTGCGAAAGTCCAGCACGACCGGCTCGGTCTTCCCCGGCCGAGAGCGGTTGAGCCGTGACAACGCCTGCACCGCTTTGACGCCGGCAAGCGTCTTGTCGATGTACATCGCGAACAGTTTAGGCTGATCAAACCCGGTCAGATATTTGTCCGCGACGACCAGGAATCGATAGGGGTCGGCGTCGAACTTTTCCTCCAGATCGCTGCTCGGAAATCCGTTAAACGACGCCTCCGTACGCTGCTGGCCTGCGTCATCGACGCTTCCGGAAAATGCGATGATCGCCTTGTAGGGTGAGCCGCGCTTAGCAAGAGCTGCGTTGATCGCCCGCCAATAATCGATCGCCCGCTCGATGCCGTCTGCAGCCATCATTGCGCGTGCTTCGCCGCCGACCTTACGCCGGGCAATCACTTGGTCGAGGAAGTGATCGACGACGATTCCGGCCTTCGTGGCGACCGCGTGGTCATGCCCTTCGACGTAGTGGCGCAAGGCTTTCAGCGTGCGGGACACATCGACTTCGGGGTCATCAGCCGCCGTCTTGGCGAGGCGGTAATAGCTTGATACCGGCGTGTAGTGCTTCAGAACGTCGAGAATGAACTCCTCCTCGATGGCCTGCTTCATCGAGTAGAGGTGGAACGGGCGACGTTTCACCACCCCGTCCGCCTCATAGCGCTCGCCGAACAGCTCCAGGGTCTTGTTCTTCGGCGTCGCGGTGAAAGCGAAGTAGCTGGCGTTGTCCAGCATACGTCGGCCTTCGATGATGGCGAGGATGCGGTCCTCGGTCGTCATCTCGTCGTCCGCGGCGCTGCCGCCAAGTGCCGTGTTCAGCGCCCCGGCCGAACGCCCGCCCTGACTGGAATGTGCCTCGTCGATCACGATGGCGAAGCGGCGACCGCGATGGGTGCTGCCGATATCGTCCAGGATGAAGGGAAACTTCTGCACCGTCGTGACGACGATCTTCTTGCCGCTTTCGATGAAGGTGCGGAGGTCGCCGGATCGCTCGGCATGGCCCATCAGGCGTGCGGTCTGCGCAAAGCCACCGATGGTATCCTTCAGGTTCTTATCGAGCACCTGGCGGTCGGTCACCACGATGACGGTATCGAAAACCGACGCGCCTGCGCGCTCCAGCCCGACAAGCTTGTGCACAGTCCAAGCAATGGAGTTGGATTTGCCGGAGCCGGCAGAATGCTGGATCAGGTAGCGCCTGCCTGGGCCGTGTTCGGTGGCGTTAGCGCAAAGCGCCCGAACGACATCGAGCTGGTGGTAGCGAGGAAAAATCGGCTTACGTGCGGTGACCCGCCCGCGAGCGTCCCGCTCCTCGATGATTCCAGCGAAGTTCTCGATGATATCGGCGAGACTGCGCTTGGCCAGCACCTGGCGCCAAAGGTAATCGGTCTTGATGCCCCCGGGATTGGGCGGGTTTCCAGCGCCGTCGTTCCATCCGCGATTGAACGGCAGGAACCAGCTTTTCTGGCCGGCGAGGTGGCTGCACATCCGCACCTCGCGGTCATCGACTGCGAAGTGAACCGCGCAACGGCCGGAACGGAAAATGAGCTCCCTGGGGTCACGGTCCGTCTTGTACTGCGCCTCGGCGTGGGCGACGGACTGGCCGGTCAAGCTGTTCTTCAGCTCGAAGGTGGCAAGCGGCACGCCGTTGACGAACAGGCCCAGGTCGAGCGCGCGTCGCGCAGTATCCTGCGAGTAGCCGAGTTGCCGCGTGACAGAGAAGCGATTGGCGGCAAAGCGCGTCTCGGCCTGTGAGTTGCCGGGTGAAGGAAGCGGGAAATAGAGCGTCACCGCGTGCGCGCCATGGCGGACGCCGGAGCGGAGGACGTCGATGACACCGCGATTGGTGATCTCGTCGCGGATCCGGGCGAGAAAGCCGCGGCGTTGGGGGCCGTCGGAGTCCAGCGAGAGCGTGCCGACCAACTCGGGCTGGGTAGCGCGGAGGAAGGCGATCAGCTGGACGAGATCGAGCGCGTGGACGCGGTCGTAGTCGTCGCGATGGCCTTCGATATAGCAATCAGGGGCAGCAGAGGGTGCCCGCCCGTCCGTGACGTCGGGCCTTGCGTGCACGATAGGCACCCCCGTGCCGGTCAGTGCGGCGACAATCAGCGCCTCCAGTCCGCCCTCACTCACATCAGTCGACCGCATCGAGCGCATCCTCCAGTTCTTCGGCGCCGGTCGCGGCGTCATGGGACAGGTCACCTTCGACGATGGGTATGACGGCGTTGCGCACATCGAGCTGTCCCGTCACGACGGCGGCAATCAGGCTGTCGCGGTATTCGACGATGAGGTCGATTTCTCGTACGACCTTATCTTTGGCCGCATCGATCGACCTCAATTCTTCATTGAGCATACGACAAATATCGCCCTGCTCCACTCGCGCTGGTAAAGGAATTACGGCGGTCCCTATTTCGTTCTTTCCGATGCCGTACCGCGTGATACCGGTAGCGGTCTTGTGGAACTGCCATGTTGTGGGTGCAGCTAGCAGAGCAAAATAAAGATAATCACCGGAGATATGCTCTGTGTTTGGTCGAAGGATCGCTAGATGATATCCGCAAACAGCGTTAGGGATATCATCAGTCACGAGGCATGGAACGCAGATGTCCTTCCAATCCTCGGAATCCTTAGTTACTAGAACGTCACCAGCCTTCAGCGAGTAGCTGGCATACTCAGATTCTGTTACAGAACCTTCGCGAAATGGCGTGGCAGGTCCGACACTGTCATTTTTGTACACGTCGACATAGTGGCAAACGCGGACTTGCCGTTCATGCTCGTAGGTATGCTTGTCGACGCTGCTGAACGATACGCTCGCAAGCCGCTTAATGGCACGCAATGGCCAATCCGAGTTGCAAGGGGTTGGAGAAAGCCCCGCGTCGCCGAATGCGTAGAGACGGCTCGTGATAATCGAGCGCTTTCGCTCAATCAGCGCGGCAATGATGCGGCGCTTACCGGCGATGAGGCGCTGGACCTGAGTGGTGTAGGCGTCGAGGTAATCGGCAATCCGCTCTTGCTCTTCGGGAGGGGGGGCGGGCGACAGCATTGGCTTGAAATACTGCCAATAGAGCCGATTACGATCGGGGACTATCCCCCGGGAGGCGAAATCGACCTCGCGCATGTAGGCGGATGTGCGGAACAAATAAGTGTAGAAGCGTGAATCGACGCCATCGAATGGCTTCGCAACGACATAGGCGGGACTGATCAACCCGTCGCAGGGCGCAATACCCACGGCGCCCTGCCACATCCGCATGATGTTGTAGGCGATATCGCCTTGGGCCGCGCGCTTGTACTTGGCGCGGTCCGCCATCTGCTGCTTGCGTCCGCCCTCCATGTCACGAATGCGAACTCCTGTCCGCAGTGAGACTTCCAGAATGGGCAGATCGGGAAAGCCTGTCTCGTTGCGCTCGGCAAAAAGGCGTCCGTTACGCACCACCTCCCAGTGCGTCGGCACCCGCGGAAGCCAGTCGACGCCACTGTCCCGATACTGGGAGTATGGCCTCAGCGCCGTGCTCATGCCTCAGCCTCGACAAGCACGACGTCGAGAAGTGCCTGAGTCTGGCGTTCCAACGCGTCGATCTCGGCCTTGATCTCGGCGAGCGGGCGCGGAGGCTTAGGCTTATAGAAGTGCCGCGCGAACGAGATTTCATAGCCGATTTTCGTCTTGTCACGGTCGATCCAGGCGTCAGCTGCATGGGGCAGCACTTCGCGCTTGAAGAACGCCTCGATGCCGCCGGCCTCGTCGAACGCCACGATCTCGGTATCCGACAGCGCCTTGTCCGGCTCGTAGGCTACCACCGCCGGCTTGCCTTTCATGGTGACCGCGAAGAGCCCGCCGTGCGGATCGGCGGCCTTCTTCGATACCGATTTGACGATCGGCTTGGCATCTGCGGCACGCCAGCTCATCGCCCGCGCGATCAGCCGCGCCTCAGCGGGCTTCAGCGCGAGCTTTTCTGCCTTGATCACAGCGGCAAGCTTCGCTTCGAACGCGGCAAAATCGTCATGCTCGGCCTGGCCAATAAGTGCCATCAGCCGCTCCGCAGCGCGGTGCAGGCGACGATCACGTGCCCAGGTGCCAGCGTCGAGTAGCTTCTTGATGGTCTTGCGCGGCAGCTTCGGCGTGGCGTCCTCGGTCTCGGCAGCTGCGTCCTCGCCGTCCGCGCTCGCCTCTTCCTCACCCTCGGCGGCCTCCTCGCCTTCCGGCTCAGGCGGGTCAAGATGCGCCTTCAGCCGCTCAGCGACGCTGGCGAAATCGTCAAACAGCGCATCGCCGAACTCGGCATGGAGCGCCTCGCGCAGAGCGCGGTGCCCGCTCTGGAAGCGCAGCGCGTCCACCGCCTCCCGCGTGAAGCGCGAGCGGAGCCGCAGCGGGCGCTCGACGACGATTTTCCAGTAGCCGAAGGACGAGTTGGGCAGCACGATCGACGTGTCGCTCGTCTCCATCGTCTCATAGGCATCGAGCACGGCTTGGATGTGCTCGGCGGTCATCTCGCAATTGCGCTTGCCCAGATTCCGACGGAGCGGTCGGAACCACTTGGTCGCGTCGATGAGCTGCACCTTGCCCTTACGGGCCTCAGCCTTGCGGTTACTCAATACCCAGACATAGGTGGCGATGCCGGTGTTGTAGAAAATATTGAGCGGCAAGGCGACGATCGCCTCGAGCCAGTCGTTCTCGATGATCCAGCGGCGGACATTGCTCTCGCCTGAACCGGCCTCACCCGTGAACAGGGCCGATCCGTTGTGAACGTCGGCAATGCGCGATCCGAGCGGGGTGTCCTTCATCTTGGACAGCTTGTTGACGAGGAAGAGGAGCTGGCCGTCCGACACGCGCGGCAACAGGCGCAGCCGATCGTCTTCGTTGGCCAGCCCCTCATGTTCGACCACAAAGCGGGGATCGTTCGCGGCGGCCTTGCCGCCCATGTCCGCAAGGTCGATCTTCCAGGTTGTCCCGAACGGGGGATTGGCCATCATGAAGTCGAACTTCAGCCCGTTTCGGCCGTGGACATCGGCGGACAGGGTCGAGCCGAAGGCGATGTTGCGGGCTTCTTCGCCCTCGCCTTTCAGCAGGAGGTCGGCCTTGCAGATGGCGTAGGTCTCGGGGTTCAGTTCTTGGCCATAGAGGTGGATTTCAGTCTTCTTCCCCTCCTTGCGGGCGAGCTCGCGCAGCTTGGCTTCGCCGACCGTCAACATGCCACCGGTGCCGCAGGCGTCATCATAGAGAAGATAGGTGCCGTCGCCGATGCGATCCTTAGCGGGGCGGAACACCAGCTCCGCCATCATCTCCACGATGTCGCGTGGCGTGAACTGTTCACCGGCGCCCTGGTTGTAATCTTCGTTGAAGCGACGGAGCAGCTCCTCGAAGATCGTGCCCATGGTGTGGTTGTCGAGGCCGGGCAGACGCACTCGGCCCTGATCGTCTCGGACCGGCGTTGGGGCGAGATTGATCCGCTCATCGCAGAATTTCTCGATCAACGCATGAAGGCGATTATGCTCGGCAAGCCGCCCGAGCTCCTCGCGAAACTTGAAGCGCGCGAGGACTTCCCGGACGTTTTCGGAGAAGCCGTCCAGATAGGCCTCGAAGTCGGCCTTCTGTGTCTCGGGGTTGGGTCGGGCCAGAAGCTGGCGCAGGGTGAAGGGCGAGCGATTGTGAAAAGCTTGACCGGCCGCACGATCGAGTGCGGGACCCTGTGCGGCTTCCGGAACGCCGGCTGCGTCGAGCTCTGCTTTTCGTGCCAGGACGGCGGCGCGGGTGGGTTCGAGCACCGCGTCCAAGCGCCGGATGACCGTCATCGGCAGGATGATGTCGCGATACTTGGTGCGGTCGTAAACATGATGGAGCACGTCATCCGCGATGCTCCAAATGAAGCCGTTGATGTTCATGCCGCCATCTCGCAATGAATCAGGCCGTTGATAGGACTCTCGTATCCCACTGCATACCGATCGCTGAATTTTCCCATGGTGAGCTTGAGCACGGTTATGCACCTCCCGAGTAAATCGCGTTTTCTGGAGTGGCCGCGTCCATCTCGGGCCAAATCGTCTTCTGTCGTTGAATCAGCTGTTGGCGCATCTCCTGGATCTTTTCCTGCATGTCGAAGATCGCACTCATCTGCGCTGCGATGGCGCCCTGCGCCTCGGCGGATGGCACCAGCACCGGAAGGCGTCGCAGGTCTGCCATCTGCAGTCCGGAGATCACCGAGCCGACCTTGAGGCTCTGCACCGTCACCTGGCCCATGGAGGACGAAAGGAAGCGGAACAGGATGGCCGGGTCGATGATTGGTCCACGTCGACGAAGCCGCAGGATGGCGAAGCTCTGGCTGGCGAGCCAGGCGGGACCATCGGGGATGTCGCGCACGAAGCCGACCTTTCCGACGCTGCCCTTGATGACGATCAGCACATCGCCGGGCTCCAGTCTCGCGCGCCTGGTGCGCTGGAGAAGTTCATCGCTGGCAGGAACCGACGTCGTCGGCATGCGCACCACGCCGGCGTCGTCGATGTCGCCGACCCCGACTTCAAGCAGCACGCCGTCGCTTCTGTCCGAGACATCAGTTTCGCGGCTTTCGCGGCCGGCGCGATCGCGGCCTACCAGCAGCGCCTGCGGACGGCTGATCTCCGCCACGTCTTCGAGCGGCACAGCTTCGGCGTTTGCCAGAAGGTCACGCATGCGGCGGGCCTCTGAATCGAGCACGTAGCGCTCGACGGAGAGATTGAAGTCGTGCCCGGCGATCTCGTCGGCAGAAGCCAGTACGGAGAAATCGGTCTCAGTGTGGTGCTGCAGGATGTCAGCGAGGTCCCGAATGGTGGAAAAGCGACCGATCGTGGATGGCCGCGACTTATCCCGCTCCCGCTCCGGTCGCCCGTCGACCATGAGGACGCGCTGCTGCTGGCGCATCCACGGATGGACTTTGGCCTTCGGGCGGAAAACAAGCATTGCGACCTGGATCAACGACGACGAGGGGAACGCGTCCCTCGGCAGGCTAATGACCGCGTCCAGGCCGAAGAGCCGAATGGCCTGCTCCTTGAACGCCTGATCCGCTTTGGTCGTGCGAAAGAGGAAACCAGTCGGGAGAAGGCACACAGCGGCGCGGCGGCCGCGTGCCAGCGCCAGCGCCACGTACTGCCCCTCTGCCACGCCGGGCTGCGGGAGGTTGGTGCCGAGGCTTCGGTAATCTTCGCCGCGGCTTCGCATGCCAACGGGCGGGAAAACGATCGCGGCATCGTAGCTTTCCTGTTCCGCGAACAGCTCCTGATCTACGTTTGCTGGCTCGGTTAAGGGGTCGCGTTCCCGGACGATCAGCGGCAGATCATCGGCGACAGCGATGCATGCGCAGATGCCTGCAAGCCAGCCCTCCTCAACATCGAGGGTGACCTGGACGCCTCGGGTCTCGGCGATGTGCGTAGCGACGATGGCCGTCATCCCATAGGCGCAATAGACGTGCTGCGCTTCGGTGGGGTCGATCGCCGTTGCGATGAGCTGGCAAAGCTCGAAGCTGGCAATGGAGGCGGACAGGGCCCGGTCGCCACTGGCGGCCAGGAGGGCGCGCCGAATCCAGCCGCGCATCGGCGACACCGCATCTGCCGCCTCCCCCTTCTTGACATGGGTGGCGAGCGCGAGGCGCCTAAGTCGCTCGAGGTGACCTGGCGGAAGAGGTTGGGATACCGGTGAAAATGTCGCCCCCGGCGCTCGCCAAGCCTGGGGCCATGCGGCAGGCAAACGGTCCAGCATCGCTTGCCAGTCGGGGGCCGTCAGCTCCCTCTCCATGTCGAGGAAGCCCATGGCATTCGGGCCAGACACAGGAAGCAGGCGCGCCGCAACGCGCATCTGCGCCACGGTCAAAACAAGTGACGCTAGATCCTGACCACTCTCGGCTGCGGCGCGCTGCAGCTCGTGCTGGAAGGTCCGGATCAGCTCCATCTGCCCCGACGGCGAGGTGAGCTGGTGATCAGCGTGCATGGATGCGGCCGCGGTCAAAGGAGTCGACGTCGTATGCGGTGATCAGGGCGCCGTCCGCCTGCACGACTATGACGCCCCCCTTATCGAGCGCCTGCATGGCAGTGCGCTGCAGATCGCGAAGCTCATCGATGAGCTGCATGAGCCCCCGCCGCCCGAGGACGCATTTGTCCTGCGCATCCTCTCCAAATTGAAGGGTGAGGTCGACGAGCGCCTGCTTGATCCCGCGCTGGGACATTCGCCGCCCGATGTGTCGTGTCCTAGCCATGCCCAGCCTCCGTCCTGATGGAGATTATCTAGGACGCCAGGATCGGAAAATCAATCCTTCCTTTTTATGGATGGCGATATTTTATCCGGCTTGCCTGCATGGGGCGCTTGTTCGTGATACGTTTCCTCCCTCCGGCAATGATATCGACCCCCTGGCAGGTCTCTAGGCTG
Organism: Sediminicoccus rosea; assembly: GCF_033547095.1. NCBI lineage: Bacteria > Pseudomonadati > Pseudomonadota > Alphaproteobacteria > Acetobacterales > Roseomonadaceae > Sediminicoccus > Sediminicoccus rosea. The sequence continues at coordinate 2,784,866 of NZ_CP137852.1, forward strand.
TTGTTTTTCCTTCGATGTTTAATCGCTGGCTCGCCCACTCCACCGGAAACGGCTCCATCAGCCCCGGCAGGGTCATCCCATCCGCCTGCTGCCCATCCAGGATCGCCGCGACGATGTCCGGCGCCAGCAGCGTGAGGCGCAGTAGGCGCGACACATAGGACGAGTTGATCTTCTCGGCCGCCGCCAGCTCATTGATCGTGCCGTAGCGGCCCGCCTCCATCATCCGCCGCCACCGGAACGCCCGGGCCACCGCCTTCACCAGCGTAGTGTCCGAAGCCGAGGCGCCGCGGTTCGCCGGGCTGTTCGGCGCGATCATCAGCTTCCGCCCGCCCCGCTGCTTCCGGACCGCCAGCGGCACCCGTACCGTCAGCATCTGCGCCGCGCCGGTCACGCTGCCGCCCTCGCTGCTTCGGCCGGCGTCGCCAGGTCCCGCGCCAGGCTGGCCAGCCCTTCCAGCTTCAGCCGCACGTCGGCGCCGCCTGCCCCAATGTCCACCCGGTCGACCAGGAGGCGGATGATCCGCGCCTGCTCCGCGGGGAACAGCTCCTCCCACAGCGGGTCCAGCCGCTCCAGCGCCAGCCGGGCCTCGTCCTCCGTCATGTCCGGCGCCGAGGCCCGCGCCGCGCGCCAGGCGCCCAGCACCACCTCCGGCTGGCGCAGCAGCCCCCGGACCTGAGCGATGACCGCGCCCTCGATTTCCGCGGCCGAAATGCGCGCGATGGTCGGCCCGTCCGCGGCGCTGCCCTTCAGCACCGACTGGCTGACATAGTAGCGGTACTGCTGCCCGCGGCGCCCCCGCGCATGGGTGGGCGACATGGCGCGCCCGTCGCTCCCGAAGATCAGCCCGCGCAGCAGCGAAGGCGTCTGGCAGCGGGTGCGATTGGCGCGTGTCTTCGGGCTGATCGCCAGCAGGGCGTGCGCCGCGTTCCACATCGCCCGCGGCACGATGGCGGCATGCTCGCCGGGGTGCGACTTCCCCTTGTGCATCGCCTCGCCGAGATAGGTGCGGTTGCTCAGCACGCGATAGACGTCGCTCTTGGTGAAGGCGCGCCCGCGCTTCGTGGTGGCGCCCTCGGCACGCAGTGCCTGCACAAGCTTGGTGCCGGATTCCGTCTCGACGAAGCCTTCGAAGATTCGCCGCACCAGCGCCGCCTCGGCGTCGTTCACCAGCAGCTTGCGATCCCGCGCGTCGTAGCCGAGCGGCACGAAGCCACCCATCCAGATCCCGCGCGCCCGCGACGCCGCCACCTTGTCGCGGATGCGCTCGCCGATGACCTCGCGTTCGAACTGGGCGAAGCTGAGCAGGATGTTTAGCGTGAGCCGCCCCATGCTGGTGGTCGTGTTGAAGGACTGCGTCACGGACACGAAGGTCACGCTGTTCGCGTCGAACACCTCCACCAGCTTGGCGAAGTCCATCAGCGCGCGCGACAGCCGATCGATCTTGTAGACCACCACCACGTCGATCAGCCCGCGCTCGATGTCCGCCAGCAGGCGGCGCAGCGCAGGCCGTTCCAGCGTGCCGCCAGAGACGCCGCCATCATCATAGCGGTCCGGCACCAGCACCCAGCCCTCCGACCGCTGGCTGGTGATGTAGGCCTCACACGCCTCGCGCTGCGCGTCGAGCGAGTTAAACTCCATCTCGAGCCCTTCCTCGCTCGACTTGCGCGTGTAGACGGCGGCGCGGATTTTCCTGACCGTGGCCGGCATCGCGGCTTCGGCGGCTGGCTTGCGCTTCATGCCGTGCCCCTCCGGTTCTTGAGGCCAAAGAACAGCCAGCCATTCCAGCGCGTGCCGGTGATGGCGCGCGCGATGGAGGAGAGCGACTGGTAGGGGCGCCCCTGATACTCGTAGCCGTCGTGCAGCACGGTGACGCTGTGCTCGACGCCCTGGTACTCGCGGATGAGGCGCGTGCCGGCGATCGGCTTGTCGTCGCCGCGGATGCGCCGGAGGACGGGATTACCGCCGTCGAGCTGTTCACCCAAGGCCTCGAGGCGCTGGACCGTCTCCGGCTTCAAGCCGCCATAGGCCAGCTCCTGGATCCGATACGCCAGGCGGCTCTCCAGGAAGCGCCGATTGTAGGGCGGCGGCTCGGCTGCGAAGAGCTCCCGCCATTGCTGCTTCAGGTCCGGCGTGGCGGTGGTCTTCAGGGCCGCCAGCCGGCCCAGCACGTCGGCCGGCGGAATGGCGGGGATGGTCGGCACCGGCGGGGTGCCGGGTTTTGGTTTGGTGGCGCGTGTCATGCGGGTCTCCGGTTGGTCCGGTTCGCATCCACGCGCTGGGGGGCCAGGAAGTGTAGGGCATGGTCTCCGCGGTCAGCAGCCTCGCGCGCAGCTTCCTCGGCAGCGCGGCTGCGCAGCCGCACGAGGCCGGCGGCCAGGATGCTGCAGACCTCGCGGAGGTGCGGCGGGAGGTGGGGATTGGAGGGGTTCGGTGGCATGGCTGGGAGGCAAGATCGTGTCGCCCGACCGAGAAGAACAGCGAAAACAATCTCTTAGAGAAGGCCCGCGGGAACAAAAGCATGGCTGCGAAATCCCGCGTAGGGCGTCGCCAGGCCAGCTTTCGCACAACGTCGGTCGCGGCGCCGCGAATCGCCTCCGGCGCCGGGGCTCATCCCGGAAGCTAAATCCTGCGCCACGTCCAGCTTCGCAGCTTGACGTAGGAGTCAAGCGCCGACTACGCCACTCCGCTAAGTGCCACAGGCAAGGATTTCGCCGGATGCAAGGGCGATGACAACGCCAACCACCACCCTGGGACAGGCCATCATTGCCGCCAGGAAGAAGAAGGGGATCAGCCAGAAGGACCTGGCTGCCGCCGTCCAGAAGGAGGACGGCTCGGGTTCGATATCGCCGCAGTACCTCAACGACATCGAGCACGACCGCCGCAGCCCCACTTCCGACCAGCTGATCAGAGAATTCGCCCGGGCCTTATCCGTGGATGCGGATGACCTGTTCGTGCTGGCCGGCAAGATCCCCGAGGACCTCCGCGCCGCCGCGACCGATTCGGCGACCAGGGTCAGGGCCTTCAAGGCGTTCCGGAAAGCCCTCTCGAAATAGGATTGCATGCGTGGCGAGCTGGTCGATCGACAAGTCAGGGCGCTTTCCGCAGCGGCTCTTCCTGCGTGCAGCGGAGATCGACCGCGATTGCGAGCGGCTGGTCACGGCCTTCCTGCAGGAGCGTCATGGCGAGGTCCGCTTCCCGCTCTCCACCGATGACCTCACGGTCCTGGTCGAGCAGCACAGCAGCAGCCTCGACCAGTATGCCGACCTCTCCGACGAGGGCGACGACGTCGAGGGGATGACCTGCTTCCTGCCCGGCCAGCTGCCGCAGATCCTGATCTCCGCCCAGCTGACCGAGCAGGCCAACCGGCAGAATCGCCTCCGGACGACCCTCGCGCATGAACTGGGCCACGCCTTCTACCACCGCGCCGTGTTCGACCACGTGTTCGCCGCGCCGCCGCACATGTTCGAGGCCGCACGTGCCGAGCCGCGGACCGTCTGCAAGCGCGACAGCATGATGGGGACCACTGAGTTCGACTGGCTCGAATGGCAGGCCGGCTACGTCAGTGGTGCCATCCTCATGCCGGCCCAGCAGGTGCGCCGGGCGGTTGGGGACCTTCTCCGGGACCGGGGGATCCATGGCGCTGCCGTCATCGGCACGCCGCCGGCCGCCGAGGCGGAGCGGCACATCATGGCCAGCTTCCAGGTCTCGGCCGAGGCGGCGCAGGTTCGGTTGCGGAAACTCGGTCTCCTGGCCGATTCAGAAGGCCCCCCCACGCTGTTCGGCTAAGCCGACAAGACTACGCTCCTGTGCGTATCTTTTCGCTTGTGCCCGCACACCGAGTCTTGATACGTCGATTAGCGGAGCGCCGGATTGGCTGGCGTCCCCCTGATCGAAAGACCCCCCGTGCCGACAGTCCCGGATTTCATCCGGAGCACGCCGCCCGCGTCGCTCCATGCCTACTTCATGTCCATCAAGGCGGTCCTGCCGGCCGATGTGGTGTGGGAGGGCGCCGCGAACGAAGTGGTCCCGCCCCTGCTGCGGGCGGTGGACGCCATGGACGACGCTGAGCGTCTGCGCGTCATGAACGACGCCGATCGGGTGGGTGCCATGGCGGACGAGCCCGGTCAGGCCGCGCTCTATTCGATCACGGCCTCCGCCGAGGCCCTCGACTCCCTGGAGAACGGGCATGCCCGGGCGCTCTGGATGTTCCTCAAGGACCCCGCCGGCTTCGGTCACGCGGAGGAGGTCCGCTACGCCGATGACCGCCGCTATGGCCGCATGTGGGATGGTTTCGAGTGCCTGCCCGGCCTGACGGTCCCGCGCGACGGCGATCCCTACACGGCGTTCAAGGCGGCCATCGCCACGCACTTCGACACGAAGCATGTCGAGGTGGAGATCTGCGACCGTTCCCGCCCGTCGCTGGAAGGGGAGCATGCGGAGCTGATCCAGGTCGCCATCTACCGCGAAGGCCGCGCCGGGGACCGCCGCGCCTTCGTCAACGGCAAGCTGGACCGGCTTCCCTTCCGCCCGGTGGTCGAGGCGGCCATCACCTACGAGCCTGCCTCCGGCACCATCGAGGTGGTGGCGCAGGCGCGGGAGACCCGCGAAGACCTGGTGCGCCTGTTCGCCGAACACATGCTGGGTGCCCCGTTCCAGGGCGACCGCATCCCCATCCGCCAGTACTCACTGGACCACCTGCTGCAGCCCTTCGATTTCCCCCACGACGTCGAGGACAACATCGAGTCCGTGAAGGTCACGCTGCTTCGGCTGATGCCCTACGAGACGCAGGGCGAGCGCGTGACGCTGGAATGCATGCGCGGTGCCGAGCGCAGCATTTGGCAGATGGCGGAGGCACGCTTTGGCGAAAGTGATCCGCTGGCCGGCGGCTACAAGGTCACGCAGGTCCGCTTCACCATCAAGTTCCATGCGACGCCGGGGGTACGCGGCGGTCGCACGCTGCCGGTCACCATCTCCATGCCGAAGGGCTGCGATTTGAAGGACCGTACCGACCGCGAGCGCCTGGTCGGTGAGAAGTACCTGAAGCGCTGGCGGATGCTGCGGGATGTCTGACGAACCGCCCCGGCTCTCCGCCGAGGCTGTCGCGCTGCTCCTCGAGGTGCTGGACCTGGAGGAGCCCTTCCTGAACGGGGCCGTGGCGGAGATGTCGCCCGGCCCCGTTGGCATGTTGCGCGCCAGCGGGCTGCTGGTGCCCCACGGTCACGAGATCGTCTCGGCATCGCTCTCGGATCACGACGACGCGCCGGTGACGCTGATTCGATCCGAGAAGGCGGGCGGGCTCGCATGCTTCAGCCCGTCCGGCGGCCTGATTGCAGTGCCGGCTGCGCGGCTGGTCCGGTATCGGGTCGAAATCGCCAACACCCTCGCCGCGGTCGCAAATGATCTGGCGTTGCCGTCCACGCGCCTGCTGCGGCCATTGATCGACGGGCTGCTCTGGGAGATCGGCGATGCCCGCCTGGGCAAGCGCCCGGCGCGTGTCCAGACATGGTTCGCGCGCCGCCTGTGGCACGCCGCGGTGCGGGCCCAGGTCTCGGCTGCATTGCTGGCACGGCCCTATCCGCGGGATGTCATCATCCTCTGCAGCAGTCGCGCCGCTCGCCTTCGCGAGGTGACGTTGCCTGGCACGATCCTGGTGCCGATCCGCGACGTGTTGGCCGCGGCGGATAGCCTGGCCGTGAGCGGCGAGATCCTCGACGCCCGGATGCGGGGTGTGGCAGTGGCGGCCGCTCCGGGCCCCCTGGACCTATCGCCGGATGGAACACGCCTGCGCATCCACGGCGGCGAACCAATCGTCTTCAGGTCGGACGACCACATCGAGGCCATCCGCAAGCTGGTTAACGGCTTCTATGCCGGCAGGCGCGTGCCAATCCGCGAGCTCACCGACCATGGAACGCTGCACCGGCACTTTGGTGGCGTGAAGTGGAAGCTCCTGAAGCCCTACCTCACCTCGGCGAAGGGCGCCTGGGGCTTCGACCTGTAGGCCGATTTCTCCCTTTTCTTCTCCCTAACCCCACCTCCTTCTTCTCCCTGTCCTGAAGCGATCTTCCCCGCGGTTGTTCGAACCAGCGCGAGGGAGACACCGATGACAGTGAAGCATCTGACGCAGGCGGAGGTGGCGCGCCGCTGGTGCCTCAGCCCCCGCACGTTGGAGCGCTGGCGCTGGCTTGGCCAGGGGCCCGCCTTCCTGAAGCTGGGTGGGCGCGTGGCCTATCGCCTCGAGGACATCGAGACCTTCGAGGCGGCACAGACCCGCGACGCGACCAGCGCGCCGCAGCCGGCGCAGGCGAAGATGCGCGCCCCGGTTCCCCACCGGCAGGCGGCGTGAGACCGGCCATGGGCAAATCCTCCCGCGACAAGGGCCTGCGCCGCGAGCGCGCCATCGTCGACATCCACGTGAAATGCGGCCTGCGCGCCGAGCGCGTGCCGCTCTCCGGTGCCGTGCGGTATCGCGGCAATGGCGCCGACGTCGATCTCTACGTGCGCGGCCCAGAGCCGGTGAAGGCCGAGGTCAAGGCGCGCGGCGAAGGCGATGGCTTCAAGACGCTGGAGCGCTGGCTTGGCGGCAATGACGCGCTGTTCCTCTGGCGTGACCGCGCGACGCCCATGGTGGTGCTGCCGCTGCACGTCTGGATCGAAATCGCGCGCCGCAGCGTGCGCTGCACGGACCCCGATGCCGATCGCGAGCGCGCCCACCGCGCGCGCCAGGCCGAGGAAGGTCCGCTGCCGCCGGCCGATGCCATCGCCGGGGCGACGCCGTGAGCCCGCGCACCGCCCGCCGCGTGCACGCCATCGGCGAAGCGCTCCGCACCCTGGCCGGCGGCGCGCTGCTGGCCGGCGGCTTCATCGCGCTCCTTTGGCTGGCCGAGCTGGCGACCATCCCATGAGCGCCACCCCCATGCCGATGCCCGCGCCCGCCCGGCCGCCTGCATCGCCCATCCAGCCGGGCACCTCCTCGTTGAACGGGACCACCATGACCAACCGAACCACTCTGGCGCAGCTGCGCGAGATGGACGCCGCGCAGGCCGCCCGCATGCCCGTCGATCATCTGGCGCTCCTGCTGGAAGAGGTCGGGGCGCTGAAGGCCGACGCCAAGCACCTCGCCGACCTGCTGCACGACGCGCTGCACGCCCGGTATGGCGCCCCCGCCGCCGCGGCCCGTCGTGCCGAGGGCAAGGACACCGGCCGTGTCCGCATCACGGATGACGCCTTCGAGGTCGTCGCAGACCTCCCGAAGAAGGCGGCGTGGGACCAGCCGAAGCTGGCCGCGGCGGTCGCCACCATCGTGGCGTGGGGCGAGGACCCCGCGGACTACGTCACCACCGAGATCCGCGTGCCCGAAAGCCGCTTCACGGCCTGGCCTCCGCGCATCCGTGCGGTGTTCGAGCCGGCACGCACCGTCGCCACCGGCCGCCCCTCCTACACCCTCGAACAGAAGGACGCCGCGTGATGGCGCACGAACTCCGCATCCAGGTCGTCATCCCGCTGCAGGGCGATGCCGTCGCCCGCGCGAAGGACGTCGCCGCCTTCGAGCCGACGCTCGACAGCTTCACCGAAGTCGTCGCGCGCGCCGGCGGCGACATCAAGGTCGACGTCATCAAGGCCAAGCCCCGCGCCGCGAAGCAGGAGTCGAACTAATGGCGATCTCGCTCGCATCCCTGCGCAGCAGCACCAGCCTCTCACCGCCGCGCCTGCTGCTTTACGGCGTGGCCGGTGTCGGCAAGACAGAGTTCGCCGCCGCCTCGCCTAGGCCCGTCATCCTGCAGACCGAGGATGGCCTCGGCCGGATCGAGGCGACCACCTTCGGGCTGCTGCGCAGCTTCGATGAAATCATGGAGGCTTTGGGCGCGCTCTACTCCGAGCCGCACGACTTCCAGACGCTGGTGGTGGACAGCCTCGATTGGCTGGAGCCGCTGGTGTGGCGGCATACGGCGCAGACGCACAACCAGCCGGACATCGAGTCCTTCGGCTACGGCAAGGGGTATCTCGCCGCGCTGGATACCTGGCGCAGCTTTCTCGACGGCGTGAACGCGCTGCGCGACGAGCGCGGCATGGGCGTGATCCTCATCGCCCACGCCGAGATCAAGCGCTTCGACAGCCCCGAGACGGAACCCTACGACCGGTACCAGCCCAAGCTGCATCGCAGTGCCTCGGCTCTGGTGCAGGAGCATGTCGATGCCGTGCTCTTCGCGAATTATCGCGTCAGCACGCTGAAGTCGGATGTCGGCTTCAACAAGAAGGTGGTCCGCGGCGTCAGCGGCGGTGATCGCCTGCTGCACACCGCCGAGCGGCCGGCCTTCCTCGCGAAGAACCGCTTCGGTCTGGCCGAGACGCTGCCGCTGTCCTGGCCCGAGCTCGCCGCCGGCATCCCCTTCTACGCGGCGCCGCCCAGCGCCGCCCCCGCCTCCACCACCGAAGCCCGGAGCTGACCCATGGCATCCCTCAATGGAACCTTTGACGCGACGGAAGTCGCCCCCGCCGTCCCGCTCGAGGTGATGCCGCCCGGCAAATACCTCGCGCATCTGATCGAGAGCGAGATGCTGCCGACCAAGGCCGGCGATGGGCAGCTCCTCAAGCTGGTGTTCGAGGTGCTGGAAGGCCCTTCCGTGCGCCGGAAGATCTTCGACCAGCTGAACCTGGTGAACCGCAACGAACAGACGGTGGAGATCGCGCAGCGCACGCTGTCGGCCATCTGCCACGCGGTCGGCCAGGTGCATGTCAGCGACAGCGAGCAGCTGCACTTCAAGCCGCTGATCGTGACGCTGAAGGTCGAGCCGGCCGGCAACGACAAGTACGGCGTCTACCGCGAGGCGCGGAACAAGGTGGCCGGGTACTCGGCGGCCAATGCCGGCGCGGCCACCGCCACCGCCCCGCGCCCTGCCACCCCGGGGCCCCGCCCGGCCGCCGCGGCACCTCCGCCCGCTGCGCGCACCGGCGCGGCAGCGACCCCGCCCTGGCGCCGCAATGCCTGATCACCAGCCGGCAGGCAGCCCGCCTGCCGGCCTCCCTCCCTCGAACCAGGATCAGGTCATGGCTGCCCTTCCTCCGCCCGCGTCCCCCACCGTCACCGCCATCTACGCAGCCTATGAGGCGGCAGCGGACAACGGCTATCGCGCACATCTCGGCGCCTCGCTGATCGGCACCGAATGCGAGCGGGCCATCTGGTATTCCTTCCGCTGGGCCACGCGTGCGCGCCACACCGGCCGGCTGCTGCGGCTGTTCGACACCGGCAATCTGGCCGAGGCCCGCTTCGTCGCCGACCTGCGCCGCATCGGCGTGACGGTCCTGGACCTGGATCCCGCATCGGGGCGCCAGTGGAACTTGCGCGATGCCTCCGGCCACTTCGGCGGCAGCATGGACGCAGTGGCGATCGGCCTGCCCGAGGCGCCGGCGACCTGGCACGTCTGCGAGTTCAAGACCCACAGCACCAAGTCCTTCGCCAAGCTGAAGGCCGAGGGCGTCGCCGCCTCCAAGCCGCTGCACTGGGCGCAGATGCAGGCCTACATGCATCTCGCCGGCCTCGACCGGGCCTTCTACCTGGCGGTCTGCAAGGACACGGACGAGCTCTACCAGGAGCGCATCCGCCACGATGCCGAGGCGGGCCTGCGCATCCTGGCCAAGGCCGAGCGGATCATTGGCGCGGCCCGGCCCCCGGCCCGCATCAGCCAGGATCCCGCCTGGTGGCAGTGCCGCTTCTGCGACCACCACGCCATCTGCCATTCCGGCGCGGCACCGGAGCGGCATTGCCGGTCCTGCCTCCATGCCTCGCCCGCGCAGGGTGGCGACTGGCATTGCGCGCGCCACCACGCCCCTCTCGGCCGGCGCGATCAGGAGGCAGGCTGCGCGGCGCATCTCTATCTGCCGGATTTCGTGGCCGCCGAGCAGATCGACGCGGGCGAGGACTGGGTCAGCTATCGGCTGCCGGACGGCACCGAATGGCGTGACGGCGTGCCCGCCGCGGCGCCGCCCGACGTCGTCTCGCACCTCCCGTGCCGCATCTGCCGCGCCACGATCTATCGCGTGGGGCCCGGCAAGGGGCCGCACATCGCCGAGCTGATCTGCACCGGCTGCGATGTGGGCGGGCGCTGGCTCAGCAAGGTCGACGCCGTGGCGATGGGGGTGGCGGCATGACCCTGTCGCTCCGCCCCTATCAGCGCGCCGCCATCGAGGCGCTCTACGACTACTTCTCGGCCAGCAGCGGCAACCCGCTGGTCGTGATGCCGACCGGCACCGGCAAGAGCCTTTGCATTGCCGGCTTCACGCGCGAGGCGATCGCCGCCTATGGCGACACCCGCGTGCTGATCCTCACCCACGTGAAGGAACTGATCCAGCAGAACTTCATGGCGCTGCTGCGCGCCTGGCCCGAGGCGCCGGCCGGCATCTACTCGGCCGGCCTGTCCCGCCGCGACATCCACGCGCAGATCCTGTTCGCCGGCATCCAGTCCATCCACCGCCACGCGCGGCAGGTGCAGCGCTGTGACCTGGTGCTGATCGATGAGGCGCACCTGCTCGGCCGCGGCGACAGTGGCATGTACCGCTCCTTCCTGGCGCAGCTGAACGAGATCAACGCGGGCCTGCTGAAGGTCGTGGGCTTCACGGCCACGCCCTACCGGCTCGACAGCGGCATGCTGCACGAGGGGAAGGATCGGCTCTTCACCGACATCGCATTCCAGGTGCCGGTACTGGAAATGATCCAGCAGGGCTATCTCTGCCCGGTCGTCCCGAAGCAGACCTCGACGCAGCTCGACGTGGGCGGCGTCGGCACCCGCGGCGGCGAATTCATCGCCAAGGACCTCGAGGCGGCGGTCGATCGCGACGAGGTCACGCGCGCCGCGGTGGCTGAAATCGTCCAGCACGGCGAGGGCCGCGGCTCCTGGCTGGTGTTCTGCTCGGGCGTGGCGCACGCGCGCCATGTCCGCGACGCCATCCGCGAGCATGGCATCTCCGCCGAGACGGTCACCGGCGACACGCCGGGGCCGGAGCGGGACGGCATCCTGGCGGCCTTCAAGGCGGGGCGGCTGCGGTGCGTCACCAACGCCAATGTCCTGACCACCGGCTTCGATGCGCCGGGGGTGGACCTCATCGCGTTGCTCCGCCCCACGAAGAGCGTGGGCCTCTACGTCCAGATGGTCGGCCGCGGCACGCGCCTCGCCGAGGGCAAGGATGACTGCCTCGTGCTGGACTTCGCTGGCAACACGGCGCGGCACGGTCCGATCGACACGGTGGATGGCCGGAAGAAGGAACCTGCCGGCGATGGCGAGGCGCCGATCAAGGTGTGCCCCGAGTGCCAGACCATCAACCACGCCAGCGCGCGGCACTGCATCGAGTGTGATCACGAGTTCCCGCCGCCCGTGGTGAAGGTCGCACCGCAGGCGGCGTCGAACGCGCTGCTCTCGACGCAGATCCAGGCGGCCTGGTGCGACGTGACCGGCATCACCTATGCGCGCCACGACAAGCCCGGGAAGCCGGCGTCGCTGCGCGTCACCTACGAATGCGGCCTCGCGCGCCACAGCGAATGGGTGTGCTTCGAGCACACTGGCTTCCCGCGCGACAAGGCGGTGGGCTGGTGGCGGCGCCGCGCCGGCAATCTGCCGCCCCCGGTGACGGTCGATGAGGCGCTGGCACAGCTCGACCAGCTGCGCCGTCCCATCGCGATCCAGGTGCGGCCGGCCGGCCAGTACACCGAGATCGCCGCCGCGAGGTTCGTGTGAGATGCGCAGCCTGTCGTCTCCGCACCGCGCGCGGCTTTGGCTGGTTCGATCCGCGCGTGCGGACCAGCGAGCCGCTTCCCGCCTGCTCCATGCGCTGCATGAGCGCGCTCTGCCGGAGGTGGGGCGTGGTTGATCCCGACGAGCACGAGATTGCCGCCATCGCGGCGGCCAGCCCCATGGCGGGCGAGTACCTGGAGAGCATCGGCAAGACCGACCTCGCGGTGCTGACCGAGGCTGAGTGGCTGACGCTGCTGGAGGTGATCATCACCGCCTACCAGGACGAGCTTGCGCGCCGGCTGGATCAGGGCCGGCACTCCGCGCCGCCGCTCGCCGCGGGTGCTTGCCGATGAGCAGCGTTACCTCTGCCCGAGAGGTGGCGCGCCGGCTCGGCATTTCGCACACCGCGATCCAGAAGGCTGAACGCGCCGGACGGATCGCGCGTGAGCCAAGTGGCGCCTGGGACATGGAGAAGGTCCGGGCCGGCCTCGCGACCAAGAACGCTCCGGCGCCGCGCAAGCCGTATCGTCCACGCGCGAAGCAACCGCCCTGGGCCAGGGCTGCGCACCACCTTGGCGACCTCGCATCAGACATTCGTGGCCCCGCGCGCGGGATCCACGCCGAACTGGAGCGGGCGCGCCAGGCGCTCCAGCGCGCTGCCGAGCAGATTGCGGCGCTCTATCCCGAGATCCTGCGGCTGGAGCGCGCCTGCGACGCAGCGATCGCCGCACAGGAGCGTGGCAACGAATGACGGATGCTCCCTCCTTCATGGCCGATTACGGCGAGCGCCTGGTCGACAATGGCTATTCCGTTATCCCCATCATGCCGGGCACGAAGGTGCCAGGGCGCTTCACGGGCGGGGAATGGTCGCCCTATCCCGACTGGGCGCGTCACTGCGACCGGCCGACGAAATCCTTCGAGGTGGACATCTGGCGCCGCTGGCCGGGCTGCGGCGTGGGCATCGCGACCGGCGCCGTGGTGGGCATCGACATCGACATCCTGGACGGCGCGCTGGCCATCCAGATCGCCGAGCTCGCCACGGCGATGCTCGGCGACACCCCCTGCCTGCGCATCGGCCGCGCCCCGAAGCGGCTGCTCGTCTATCGCGCCGCCACGCCCTTCGCAGGCCGGAAGCGCCACCCCCTCGAGCTGCTGGCGCGCGGCCAGCAATTCGTGGCCTATGCCGTCCACCCCGACACCGGCCGCCCCTATGAATGGCCGGAGGACAGCCTGGTGGAGATGCCGCTCTCCCGGCTGTCGGTGGTGGACGAGGCAAGTTGCGCGACGTTCCTGGACGCGGCCTGGCAGCTCGTGCCGGATGAGGTCCGGGTCAACTCGATCCTGGCGGACGCACCGACCAGCACCTGGCGCGGCCCCAGCGACCCGAAGGGCACGCGGGACGCCATCGCCGCGGCGCTGGCTTGGCTGCCGAATGACGACCTGCCGGGCAACGAGTGGATCACCGTCGGCGCCGCCATCAAGGCCGCGATCGGCGAGGAGGGGCGCGACCTCTGGCTCGACTGGTCGCGGCGGTCCGGGAAGTCGGGCCAGTCCGGCCGATCGGACACCCCCGAGCGCCGCTGGGCCTCGCTGCGGCCGCACAGCGTCGGCGCAGGGAAAATCTACTGGCTGGCCGAGCAGCGCGGCTGGGTACCGGATCCCGCGCTGACGCTGAACGGAACTGCCGCCGAGCAGGCGGCACAGCCGCATCCCGCGGCGGGCCTGCTGGCGAAGGTCGCGGTCGCGCCGCTGCCGATCGCGCCGCCGCCGAAGCCGTATCGCGTGCCGCCCGAGCTGCTGCAGGTCGATGGCACGCTGCGCATGTTCGTGGACTATGCCACGGCCAGCGCCGTCAGCCCGCAGCCGTTTCTCTCGCTCGGTGCCGCCATCTGCCTGGTCGGCGCCATCGCCGGTCGCCGGTATCGCACGCCCACCGATCTGCGCAGCAACGTCTACGCCATCGGCATCGCCGACAGCGGCGGCGGCAAGGACCATGCCCGGCGTTGCGCCAAGCGGGCGATCTATGCGGCAGGCCTGGACCGCTACCTCGGTGGTGAGGATCTCGCCTCCTCGGCGGGCCTGCTCACGTCGCTGCAGCGCCATCCGGCCCGCCTGTTCCAGGTGGACGAATTCGGCCAATTCCTGAAGCTCGTCCTGAATGCGCGCGCGCCGGCCCATAAGGCGGCCATCTGGTCGGAACTCACCAAGCTCTACACCTCGGCGGCCGAGCCCTACATCGGCGCCGAATACGCCGACCAGAAGGCGCGGCCGCGCGTCACCATCGAGCAGCCCTGCGCCTGCATCTGGGGCGTCACCGTCCCGGGCCCGCTGTGGACGGCGCTCGAAGGTGGCGCGCTGGCGGACGGCTCCATCGCGCGCTTCCTGGTCTTCCTGACCGACGACGACTACCCGGAGCGCAATGAGACTCCGGCGCCGATGGATCCGCCGCCGGCGCTGGTGTCGGCGCTGCAGGGGATCGCCCGCGGCGTGCCCGGCCACAGCCATGGCGGGAACATCGCCGACGCCATGGAATCCTCGGCGCCGATCCACGCCTATACCGTGCCGCTGACCGCGGACGCCGAGGCGGCCATGGCTCGCGTGCGGCGCGAAGCCACCGATCTCCTGCGGTCGCACCGTGGCACCTACGCCACCGCCCTGTTCGGTAGATACGCCGAGAACGCGGCGAAGCTGGCGATGATCGCCGCGGTCAGTCGTGATCCCGCCCGGCCCATCACCGAGGCCCGCGACGTAACCTGGGCCTCGGCGCTGGTCGAGCACTGCATCGGCACGTTGCTGCGCGAAGCAGAGCGTCTCGTCGCCGACACGCCCGCGCATTCCCGCATCAAGAAGGTCCTGGAGGTGATCCGCAAGGCCGGCCGGATCAGCCGCAGCGCCTTCGTCCGGAAGACGCAGTTCCTCTCGAAGGCCGAGCGGGAGGACGCCATCGCCACGCTGCTCGACAGCAAGCAGATCGCGATCGAGGTCACGCAGAACGCGTCAGGCCCCGGCACCAGCTGGATCATCGCCACCGAACCGCAGGAGGGCTTGAAGAGTGATGCTGCATGACGCGCGCAAACCCGCAGAAAACGGGACTCTTCAACAATTCAACTTTTCACGCGGGCGTATGCAGACGCCCGGGCAGGGGTGCGGGGGAGAGAGACCCTTTGAAGAGTTTGAAGAATTGAATAGTTATATTGATCAGATAGTTAGACCCCTCTCACCCCCTCGACTCTTCACCACTCTTCAAGGGCACGGTCGGGGGAGGCCGGCATGAGCACGCCTGGCGCGCCGTTGCCGCCCCGCTCGTCCCTCGACCGCGGAAGCCGCAGCGCAACCACCGTGCCTGAGATGGAAATGCTGCGCCGCCGCGTCTGGCTGCAGCACGGCGTCGTCTCGCTGCACGTCGAGGACATCACCGATCCCTGGCTGCGCCAGGCAGTCCAGAACGAAGCCGTGCGCCGCTGGGGCCCACGGCAGCAGGAGAAGACTCATGGCCGGTAAGCGGAAGGCGAAGACCACGAAGCAGAAGGAATCGATGGGCCCCTCGAAGTGGCGGCTTCAGCATGGCGGCTTCGGCGAGCCGATCCGAGACGCGGATCCCGAGACGGGCAGCCTGGTGCAGCATCGCCGCGCCGTGGACACGCTGGGCGCCATGCAGGCCAACGGCACCATCACCGCCGAGATGTTCGAGGCGGGCGGGATCTTCCGGCGGCAGTTCCGGTCAGCGATGCTGGACGGCCTGCGTGCCGTGCCGCTGATCCGGATCGTAGGCGGCGGAGGCGACTGCATCACGGAACAGCAGATCGCAGCTAGAGACAGGGTGGCATCCGCCATGGATGTGCTCGGCGGCTCGGACAGCGCCGCCGGGAGCTGCGTCTGGCACGTTGTCGGCCTGGAATGCTCAGTCAGGGAATGGGCGATGCGGCAGGGCTGGGGTGGCCGGACGGTGCCGGCGACGCAGGCGCAGGGGATGCTGGTCGCGGCCCTCAGCGTGCTGGCGGCGCACTACGGCTTGGTGTCGCGGGGACGCGCCGCGTGATGGAGCCGAACTTCCCCGCGGCCTCTCACGCCGCTACGTTTCCGTAGCAAACTGCCATTGGACGAGATGCCCGCGAACTCGATCGCCGATCTGCCTGCCCCAGTCACCGCAGCGAAGGCGGACTGGTTGGTCGCGTCTCACTGGATTGGTTTCACACCAGCCGGAGACGGCCCAGATGCGCCTGGACGATGCCAAGCGACAATTTCGTCCCAGGCAGGCAATGGATACGTCATTGAATACATCACGTTGAATTTCGGTACGCCTAAGCCCGCATATCTCGCAGACCCGCGCTATCTGGCCGAGCGCGCTGAACACGCCGCAGTTGCGGGGCGGCTTGTCGCTGTCCACCGGCTCAGATCGTCCTCCCTTTCCCTCAAAAGTATCCTTGGGGATGCTGACTACGAGCGCATGCAGGACATGTGGGATGAGGATGGTAGGCGTCGACGGTGGTCAGTCGCGTTCCCGATCGTCGAGAGCTACGAAATTCCAACGAAGCCGCTTGCTCGTGACGTGCTGGGGCCCGACGCGATGCAGCGCGTTTTCGCGCATCCGTCAGCCACGCTGCGCCCACTCAATGACGAAGAACGACGTGCCATTTCTTCGCTACCAATCCTGCTTCGCCCGACGGCGAATGCGTGGATCGGGATCCAGGCAGATATTGCAGCGGCCGAGCGGAGCGAAATCGAGACACGAATCAGTCGGCACATCGACAGCGAGCTCGGCGACAACGCAATCGAAGGGATGACCAAAGAGCAATGGGTTAAGGTCCGCCGCCGAGCGGCGTGGTTGGCTCAAAAGTTCATTCAGGATCGGCAGAAAGTCAAGACGCTGCGCTGCGACGATTGTTCGTTTGATCCCGTCATCCGGGCCAATGGCACCGGCATCAAACCGCGAAGCCTGCTGGATGTGCATCACCTTCATCCCTTGGAGGAAGGACGCCGCGTAACGACGCTCGCGGACTTCAAGCTGCTGTGCCCAACGTGCCATCGCCTGGAGCATGCTCTGCTCCGCCTTGGATCGGCGAGCTGACGCCCTCTGATCTGAAAGCGAAGAAGAAGGTAAGCCAGCGAAAGAATGTCGCGTTGATGCCTGAAACTCACATCGGGTAATCTCTCGACAGTCGTTGAATTGCGGCTGCGGCCAGTGGCTCCCGAGCCACTCGTCCGCTGATCGGCCACTGTGGCTCGCGAGCCGATGGTTCCTTCCTGGCCCCGCTGTATGCGGGGGGCGGAAGCGCGCAACATCGCTAGCGCCAGGCCGAAAACATGGGTTGCGGTTTGCAGCCTTCGCCCGCGGCTTCAAATCGTTAGCTGCAAACCGACGCCGGGCCATTGCCCTGCAAACCACCTGCAAACCGGATGGCCCGATGACGCTCCCCTGGATGGCGGCGAAGATCCTGCTGCGTCCGGTGGCGGAGCTGCGCCCGCATGCCGCCAACGCGCGCGTGCACAGCGCCGCGCAGTTGGAGCAGATCAAGGCCAGCATGCTGGCGTTCGGCTTCACCAACCCGCTGCTGGTGGATGAGGACGGCGTGCTGATCGCCGGGCACGGGCGGCTCGAGGCCGCGTCCGCGCTCGGCATGGCCAAGGTCCCGGTCATCGTGCTGCGGCACCTGTCCGCCGCGCAGAAGGAGGCGCTGCGCCTCGCCGACAATCGCATCGCGGAGAACGCGACCTGGGACCAGGCGCTGTTGCGTGATGCGCTCGCCGCGGTGCAGGCGGCGCCGGACATCGACCTCGGCGCGCTCGGCTTCTCGGCGGATGAGCTCGCGGACATCGTCGCGGCGGCTGGAGATGCCGTGTCCGACGGCGACGCGCCCGAGGCTCCGTCCGCAGATCCCGCCGAGGGGGGCGACGCGACTGGTGCGGCGGATGCGGAGGAGACGGCGGACGATCCCGCCGACGCCGATCCGGAGCCGCCGCGCCAGGCCGTCACCCGCCCGGGCGACCTCTGGCTGCTGGGCGAGCATCGCCTGCTGTGTGGCGACAGCACCGACGCCGCCAGCGTCGCGCGCGTGATGGGCGAGGACCGCGCCGCGCTGCTGTTCACGTCGCCGCCCTATGGGAACCAGCGCGACTACACGACCGGCGGCGGCACCGATTGGGACGCCCTGATGCAGGGCGTGTTCCAACATCTCGACGCGGCTTTGCGGCCCGATGGCCAAGTGCTGGTGAACCTCGGGCTGATCCACCGCGACAGCGAATGGATCCCCTATTGGTCGGGCTGGCTCGACTGGATGCGCGGCCGCGGCTGGCGCCGCTTCGGCCTCTACACCTGGGACCAGGGACCTGGCCTGCCGGGAGACTGGAACGGGCGCCTCGCGCCGGCCTTCGAGTTCGTCTTCCACTTCAACCGCCAGGCCCGGCAGGCGAACAAGATCGTCCCCTGCAAATGGGCCGGCACGCCGAACAAGGGGAGCGGACTGCGCGCCGCCGACGGCACCATCTCCGAGTACCAGCACGCCGGGCTGCCGGTGCAGGACTTCCGGATTCCTGACAACGTGCTGCGTCTGACCCGCCATAAGGGCCGCGGCATTGAGACCGAGCACCCCGCGGTGTTCCCGGTGGTGCTGCCGGAATTCCTGATGCGGACCTACACCGACGAGGGCGAGATCATCTTCGAGCCCTTCGGCGGGAGCGGCACCACCATTCTCGCCGGCCAGCGCACCAGCCGCCGCGTGCGGGCGATCGAGCTGGCGCCCGCGTATGTGGATCTGGCGATCGCCCGCTGGCGGATGCTGCATCCCGATCTGCCCGTGACGCTGGCGGACGATGGCCGCGACTATGACGCCGTCGCCGCGATGCGGCAGGAGGTCACCGCCGATGCAGCCTGATCTCGTCGTCTCCGCCCTCCCGGTGGTGGCGCTGATTCCCTACGCCGAGAACGCGCGCACGCATTCCCCGACGCAGGTGACGCAGATCGCCGCGTCCATCGCCGAGTTCGGCTTCGTGAACCCCGTGCTGGTCGACGCCGAGGGCGTGCTCATTGCCGGCCATGGCCGCGTCATGGCCGCGAAGCAGCTGGGCCTCGCCTCCGTGCCGGTGCTGCGGCTTGGCCATCTCTCCCCGGCGCAGGCGCGTGCGCTGCGCCTGACCGACAACCAGATCGCGCTGAACTCCGGCTGGGACGAGGCGCTGCTGGCCGCGGAGATCGCCCGCATCCGCGACGAGGCGGTGGTCGACCTGGACGTGCTCGGCTTCTCCGGCATGGAGCTCGACCGGCTGCTGGCCGCGGCCGATGCCGGTCTCGGCGACGATGCCGACGAGGCGCCGCCGCCGCCGGTGGTGCCAGTGACGCGCGCCGGCGACCTCTGGCGCTGCGGCGAGCATCGGTTGCTGTGTGGCGATGCCACCCGGATAGAGGACGTGCAGCGCGCGCTCGGCGCTGGCCACCTCGCCGACATGGGCTTCGTCGATCCGCCCTACAACGTGGCCTACGAGGGCGGCACCGCCGCCAAGATGACCATTGCCAATGACGCGCTCGGCGGCAGCTTTCCCGAGTTCCTGCGGCCGGCGCTGGCCAATCTGCTCTCGGTCACCAAGGGCGCCTGCTACGTCTGCATGTCCTCGTCCGAGTGGCCGACGCTGCATCGCGTCTGGCAGGAGGCGGGCGGCAAGTGGTCCAGCACCATCATCTGGGCGAAGAACACCTTTGCCCTCGGCCGCGCCGACTACCACCAGCAGTTCGAGGCCATGCTCTATGGCTGGAAGGCTGGCGCGCAGCACTATTGGTGCGGCGCCCGCGACCAGGGGAATGTCTGGCACTTCGACAAGCCGGCCAGGAACGACCTCCATCCGACCATGAAGCCGGTGGCGCTGGTCGAGCGTGCCATCCGCAACAGCAGCAAGCCGCGCGATACGGTGCTGGACTGCTTCGGCGGCTCGGGCACGACGATGATCGCCGCCGAACGCACGGGGCGGCGCGCCGTGCTGCTGGAGATCGACCCTGCCTATGCCGACGTCATCGTGCGCCGCTGGCAGGAGACGACCGGCGAAGCCGCGGTTCTGGAGGGTGATGATCGCATCTTTGCCGATGTCGCCGCGGCCCGCGGCATCGTCGATCATGATGTGATCCAGACCGCCGAATCATAGCAATCTCACGACGCTGCATCTTGCTTGGCTCGTGCGCGCCACAGCGCGAATGGTCCGTCACACGCAGGGGATGCCCTGCACCACGACGGAGACGACCATGACCGACCGCGAAGCCCGCGCCGCCCGCAACCAGGAACGCAGCCTGGCCGCCTTCCTCGCGACGAAGGCCGAATTTGACGCTCTCCTCGCCGAACTCACCCAGGCCAGCGAGGACCATTTCGGCGCGGATCCCGAGACGGTGCTTTGGGGCGAAGCCGCCTGGCTTTCGGACGCAACCGCAAAGCTGAAGGACATCGCGGACCAGCATTTCCGCCGCGGCGAATACGCCCTCTGACGCGGGTCCCTCCCGCACCGCCCCGACCGGCGACGCCGGCGGGGCTCCCGGCAGTAGGGGCCGATGGTCGGCACCCGGAACCGGAGACCACCACGATGACCCAGCTTTCCGACACCCAGCGCGTGATCCTGAGCGCCGCCGCGCAGCACGAGATGGGCCTCGCGCGCGCGCCGAAGGCCCTGCCGGCCGCGGCCCGCAACGCGGTCTTCCGCAGCCTGATCAAGAACAACCTGCTGACCGAGATCAACGCCCCGCGGGACTTCGTCGGGTTGGGCTGGCGCCAGGACGAGGAAGGCACCTGGATCGTGGCGCGCATCACCGACGACGGGCTGCGCGCGATCGGCATTGACCCGAACGAGGGCGACGCGGGGGCCGGCGAGCCCGACTGCTCGGGCATCGAAGGCAGCGTGCCCCACACGGCGACGACGGGCGCGGAGGACTCGGCGCCGCAGGGTGAGGGCACCCCGCCGCCCGAAGCCACCCAGGCCGCGCCCCTGGCGGAGGAAGTCACCCTGCTCGACCAGGCCCTCGCAGCACGCGCCGCCACGCCCCGCGCCAGCCTGCGCGACACCGCCGCGGCGATCCTCGCCGCCTGGGATGACGAGGCAAACCGGGAGGGCGACATGATCGGCGCCCTTGACGCGCCGATGGAAGCCCTGCGCACCCTGCTAGCCGGCAAGCCCGCCCGCACGCCACGGGACGCCACCGCGCCACGCAAGCCGCGCGAGGGCACCAAGCAGGAGCAGGTGCTGGCGATGCTGCGCCGCCCCGAGGGCGCCACGGTCGCACAGATCGCCGAGGCGACGGGCTGGGCGCAGCACACGGTCCGCGGCTTCTTCGCGGGGCTGAAGAAGAAGGGCCACGCGGTCGAGGTGAAGTCGCGCGAGCGGATGGTCGGCCCCAACAAGACGGGCGCGAAGGGCTCCTTCACCATCTACCACCTGCCGGCCTGACCACGGAGCCGGACACGTCGAGGGCTCGCCGCCGGACGGTAGCGGGCCCTTGCTCGTGATGACCATCACGTGCGGCGGGAGGTCGCCGCCATGCCGGAACTCACCGCCTCCACGCGCGAGGCCGCCCGTCGCCTCGGCGTCAGCGACACCGCCATCCACAAGGCCGAACGCGCGGGCCGCATCGCCCGCGAGCCGGACGGCCAGTGGGACATCGACAAAACCCGCCGCCGCCTGACAGAGACCGCTGATCCCGCCCGCTCACCTCTGGCCAGCGGCGCCGGCGCCGAGGGCACGCCATTCGCCCGGCTGAAAGTGGCGCAGCTCGCGCTGAAGGTGGAAGCCCAGCGCCTCTCGCTGGACGAGACCAAGCGACGGCTGGTCGATGTCACCGAGGCCAATGCCGCGCTCGACGAGATCGGCAGCACGATGCGCGACGCGCTACTGAACTGGCCGGCTCGCGTCTCCGGCCTGATCGCCGCCGAGATCAGCGTCGATCCGCATCTGCTGCAGACCATCCTGCAGAGCCACATCAACGACCTGCTGACGGAGGCGGCCGATCGCTTCGATCCAGCAGGCCTCGGAGGGGACCGGGCTCCGCAGCCGTGAGCATGTGCGCAGGCGTGTCGGCGCCATGCTCCGGCCGCCGCCGCAGCTCACCGTGTCGGAGTGGGCCGAGCGCCATCGCATGCTCGGCAGCCGCGCCTCGGCCGAGCCGGGCCCGTGGCGCACCAGCCGCACGCCCTACCTCAAGGACGTGATGGACGCGCTGTCCGCGGTGCATCCCGCCCGGCGCGTCGTGTTCATGAAGGGTGCGCAGGTCGGCGCGACCGAGAGCGGCAACAATTGGCTCGGCTACATCATGCACCACGTGCCAGCACCGGCGCTGGCGGTGCAGCCGACCGTGGAACTGGCCAAGCGCTTCTCGCGCCAGCGCATCGACCCGCTGCTGGAGGAAACGCCCGCACTGCGGGAGCGGGTCGCGCCAGCCCGTGCGCGCGACAGCGGCAACACCATGCTGTCGAAGGAATTCCCCGGCGGCATCCTGGTGCTGACCGGGGCCAACAGCGCGGTCGGGCTGCGCTCGATGACGGCGCGGTTCCTCTTCCTCGACGAGGTGGACGCCTATCCCGGCGATGTCGCCGGCGAGGGTGATCCGATCGCGCTCGCGGAGGCCCGCGCCCGCACCTTCGGCTGGCGGCGCAAGGCCTTCCTGGTCAGCACGCCCACCATCGCCGGCCGCAGCCGTATCGAGCGGGAGTATCTCGCCAGCGACCAGCGGCGGTTCTTCGTGCCTTGCACCGAGTGCGGCGAGATGCAGTGGCTGCGCTTCGAGCGGCTGATCTGGGAGAAGGGCGCGCCGGAGACGGCGCGGTATCACTGCACCGCCTGCGACCACCCGATGCAGGAGCACGACAAGACCGCCATGCTCGGGGGCGGCGAGTGGCGCGCGACGGCCGAGGGCCAGGACCCGCACACCATCGGCTTCCACATCTCGGCGCTCTACTCGCCGGTGGGCTGGCTGTCCTGGGAGCAGATTGCGCGGGATTGGGAGGCGGCGCAGGGCAAGCCCGAGGACATCAAAACCTTCAAGAACACGGTCCTAGGCGAAACCTGGCAGGAGCAGGGAGAGGCGCCGGATTGGGAGCGGCTCGTCGAGCGGCGCGAAGATTTCGCAATGGGCGTGGTCCCGCTCTGCGCGCTGGTCCTCACCGCCGGCGTCGACGTGCAGGACGACCGCCTGGAATGCGACGTTTGGGGCTGGGCCGAGGGCTTCTCGTCCTGGCTCGTTGACCACGTGGTCATCCCTGGCAGCCCGCGGGATCGCGAGCCGTGGGACGAACTGGCGAAGCTCCTGGCGCGCGACTGGCCCCGGCACGGTGGCGGTGCGATGCGCATCGCCCGGCTCTGCGTCGACACGGGCGGCCGCGACACCGCCGCCGTCTATGGCCATTTGCGCCGGCTGCGCGATCCGCGCATCGCGCCGACAAAGGGCATCGACGGCTGGAACCGGGCGCAGCCTGTCCAGGGCCCGACGCCGGTGGATGCCCTGGTCAACGGCCAGAAGCTCCGCCGCGGCCTCAAGCTCTGGACCGTCTCAGTCTCGACCTGGAAAGCCGACCTCTATCGCCGGCTCTGGCTCGGCCGCGGCGACGCCGAAGAATGGCCGCCCGGCTGGGTGCATCTGCCGCGCGCGGTCGAGGTGGAATGGGTCAAGCAGCTGGTCGCCGAGCAGCTGCGCACGACGAAGGACCGCCGCGGCTTCGCACGGCAGGAATGGGCGAAGCTGCGCGAGCGGAACGAGGCGCTGGACTGCGCCGTGCTGGCGCGTGCGGCGCTCTGGCTGCTCGGTGCGGATCGCTATGGAGAGCAGTTCTGGGCACGGCTGCGGGATGAAGCGGCTGACGCGCCGCTGCGGCCGAGCGAGGTTCCCGCCGTTGGGAATGTCGCTCCTCCATCGCCGACGTCGCAGGCCGCGCCCGCGCCGGCGCCGCCATTCGACACCCAGCGCCCGCGGGGCTGGCTCGCGCCGCGTACCGGCTGGCTTCGCTGAAGGAAGGACGATCATGGACCCGACCGTCCTCGCCTGGGCGCTGGCACAGCCCGCTGGCACGCGCGCCGCCGTGCTCGCTGCGGCTTTCACCGGCGGCACCACGCGCGTGACCTTCGATGGTCGAACGGTCGAATACCGCTCCCTCGATGAGCTCGGCCGAGCGCTGTCGGTGCTGCACGCGGCGGAGAACGCCGCCGCGCGCCGTCCCAACGTGACCTTTGCCAGCTTCTCTCGTGAGGGCAGCAAGTGATGGGGCGCATCCGCGATGCCTGGCACGCGCTGCGGGGCTATGCCGCCGCGCAGGACAGCCGCGCCTCGAGTTGGGCCGCGTCGGGCGGCAGCGCCACGGCGGAGGTCGGTGCGGCCGCACCCACCGTCGCGCGCCGTGCCCGCGATGCCGTCCGCAACGACCCCTATGCCGCCCGCATCGTCGATCTCTGGACCGGCAATGCGGTGGGCGCGGGCATCACCAGCCGCTGGCCGGACAAGCCCCATGCCGAGGCCTGGCGCCGCTGGTCCGACAGCACCGCCTGCGATGCCGAGGGACGGCTCGACCTTTATGGCCTCCAGGCGCTGGTGATGCGGGCCGTGGTCGAGAGCGGCGAATGCTTCGTCCGGCTGCTCCCCGCCGACATCACGCCGGGGAACCCGATCGGCCTGCGGCTGCAGGTGCTGGAGAGCGACCACCTCGACACGGCGCGGCAGGGCGTCATCGACGGCGTCCCCACGCTGCAGGGGATCGGCCTCGGCGAGGCCGGGGAGCCGGTCGGCTACTGGCTGCACCGCGTGCATCCCGGCGCGTCCTGGGTGCTGCCGGGCGGCGCCACCTGGTTGAGCAGCCAGCGCGTGGCGGCTCGCGACGTGCTGCACATCTACCGCAAGCGCCGCCCCGGCCAGCTGCGTGATGTCTCATGGCTCGCCCCGGTGCTGACCCGCCTGCGCGACCTCGGCGACTACGAGGCAGCCCTGCTCATGAAGGCCAAGATTGAGGCGTGCCTGGCGGCGGTGGTCTCGGAGGATGGCGACGATGCCATGACGGGCCCCGCCTCTGGCTTGCTACGCGACGCCCAGGGCCGCACGGTGGAGAGCTTTGAGCCGGGGATGATCCTGTATCGCCGCGGGATGGGATCCGTGGAGGTGGTGAATCCATCTGGTGGTGGATCGCACGCGGCCTTCGCACGGCGCGCGCTGGAGGCCTCCGCGGTCGGCACCGGCCTGACCTATGACCAGGTCGCCGGCGACCTCACTCAGGCCAACTACTCGTCGTTGCGGGCCGGCAAGATCGAGTTCCGCCGGCTCTGCGAGCAGGTGCAGTACGGCATGCTGATCCCGATGCTCGTGCGGCCGATCGCCGATCGCTTCCACGCCCAGGGTGCGCTGCTCGGGCTGTGGGGCGCTGAGGTGCCGGACGGTCTCTCCCACGTCCCACCCGCGCACGAGATGATCGATCCGCTCAAGGACACCACGGCGCTGATCGCGCAGGTCCGCGCCGGCTTCGTGCCGCAGCCCGAGGCGGTCGGCGCCTTCGGCTACGACTTCCGCCAAGTGGTGGAGATGATCCGCGAGGCCAACGCCCTGCTCGACGAGGCCGGTCTCTCGCTCGACAGCGATCCCCGCCGCGTCGCGAAGTCGGGCGCCGCGCAGGACGCAGCCCAGCTGGCCGCCATTGAGATCGCCGCCACCGGTGCCGCATCGCCGCGCGCGGATGCGGGCGCTGCCCCAGGAGCACAGCCATGATCGCAGGCGCCTACGACTGGACCGACGACATGCTCAAGATCAAGAGCATGCAGAAGAAGTTCCGCGACAGCTTCAATGGCACCGAGATCAACCCGGCGCGGTGGGAGGTGGCGGCCACCGGCGGCGGCATCACCCACACCGTGGCCGATGGCGCAGTCACCATCTCGACCGGCACCACGCTGGACGACGAGCTGACGCTCACCAGCCGCACCACCTTCACCATCCCGCTCCGGGTCATGGTGGCGGTGAACATGAGCCAGCGCATCGTCGGCCAGTCGGTGTGGCTCGAGCTCGTCAGCATCGATCCCACCACCGCCCAGCCGGATGGGCGCAGCGCCGCTGCCTGGCGGCTGGATGGCGCCAGCCCGACGCTCGCCAACTACGAGGTCGGGAGCGAGGGCGCGCCGCGCCTGGGCAGCGCCTCGGGCAGCACTATCCCGACCACGGCGCCCGCGGGCTGGTCCGTGCTGGAGATCGAGCCGACCAACGACGAGTGCTACTTCCACGGCCGGCTGCTCGACACCACGGCAGCGCGCTCGAACTCCTATGTTCGCCACCAGCAGATTCCCGAGCCGAATGCGCTGTATCGGTTCCGGATCCGGGTGCGGAACCGGCAGTTCATCAGCGGCGTCTCGGCGGTGGCGAACAACGGCTCCGGCGCGGTGCGCATCACCCGCGCGGCGCATGGCTTTGCCACGAACGATGTGGTGACGGTCGCCGACGTCTCGGGCGTGCCGGGGGCAAATGGCACCTTCACCATCACGGTGATCGACGCGAACAGCTTCGACCTGGTCGGTTCGACCTTCACCGGCGCCTATCTCAACACCGGCTGGGCCTCGATCTCGCGCAATCTCGCACCGGCCTCGAACACCGACATCAAGGTCCAGTTCGTCACCATCGCGGACTATGCTGAGCTGACGACGGAGATCACGGCGGGCCGAGGGCAGTCGGTCGCTGGCCAGGGGCTGGGCGTGAACGTGCTCAGCACCATCCCGCCCTCCGTCACGCCCGTGGGTGGTCAGGCGCGCAACACCAGCGGCGCCGTGCCGGTCCTGGCCGCCACCGGCTACTCGGCCAACCCTGTTGCGGTGACCACGGCGCGCGGCGTCGATCTGCTGGCGACGCTGATTGGCGCGCTAGTGACCAAACCCTACGCGATCCCTGAGGCTGACTGGCAGTATGCCGCCGCCGCGGGCGGGATCATCAACACCACCGACGTGGTGCTTCGGGCGGCGGCCGCGGCCGGCATCCGGAACTACGTGACCTCGATCGACATCCGCAATGCGCACGCGACGATCGCGACCGAGATGGTGATCAAGGACGGCGCCACGGTGATCTGGCGGCAATTGCTGCCGGCCGCGATGGCCGCGCCCGTGGAGATCACCTTTCCCACGCCGCTGCGCGGCACCGCCGCCACGGCGATGAACGTCGCCTGCATCACGACCGGCGCGCAGGTCTACGTCAACGCGCAGGGCTTCGCCGCGCCCTGATCGGCGCTGCCCAGGAGAACGCCTCATGACAGAGCCGATCGAACCGGGCGGGGACCTCCCCGCGCCGGAGGCCACGCCTTTGCCCGATCAACTTCCCACCGCTGGGCAGTCGATCACGGCGTGCCGTGCCCTGGCCGCGCCCGTCAGCGTCAATCGCGCCGCGCGCACCGTCGAGGTGGTGTGGAGCACGGGCGCCCGGGCCCGCAACTTCGTGCCCCCCTATGGGCCGATCCTCGAAGAGCTCGACATGCGGCCGGAGGCGGTGCGCATGGACGCGCTGCGCTCCGGCCGCGCTCCGGTGCTGGACACCCACCGCCGTGCCGGGACCCGCGACGTGCTGGGCCGCGTCACCGCAGCCCGCCTCGAGGCCGGCCGCGGTTACGCCACGCTCCAATTCAGCGGCGCCGACGACGTGGAGCCGGTCTGGCAGCGCGTGGCCGACGGCACGCTGCAATCCGTCAGCGTCGGCTACCGCGTCCATCGCTACGACCCACGGCAGGACGCCGCCACAGGCCAGACCATCCACCGCGCCGTGGATTGGGAGCCCTATGAGATCTCGATCGTGCCCGTCCCGGTGGACGGCCTGGCCGTGATCCGTGGCGAGGGGGACCAGGGCACCCCCGCCACTGCCATCGAACCCGCCCTGACCATCCCCGAGGAACCCACCATGCCCGAGACGACGCCGGCTTCGCCGGATCCCGCGCCGGCGCCGCCCGCGCCGGCCATCGCACATACGCCCCAGGAGAGCCCCGTGACCACCGCACCCGCAACCCCGCCCGAGCCGACCCGTGCCGCGCCGCCCACTCCCGACCTGGAGGCCATTCGCGCCGAGGCGGACCGCGCCGCCGTCGAGCGCATCGCCGCCTATGAGCCGGTGCTGGCCGCCGCCCGCGGCCTGGTGACCCCCGACATGCTCGACGCCATGCGCGAGGCCGCCATCCGCGACCGCATCTCGCCCGAGGTGCTGCGTGGCCGCCTGTGGGACGCCTTCGCCCAGAGCGCGCCGCGCCCCTCCCTGCCGGCGCGCCCCGAGGCCGGCCCCGGCCAGGACGACCCGGCCAGCCTGCTCGACGCCATGGCCGAGGCACTCGCCGCCCGCTCCATGCCCGGCTACCAGGCGCCCAGCACGGGCCCCGGCGCCGGCCGCCACGTCGAGTTCATGGGCTGGCGCCCCTCCGACATGATGGGCGAACTGCTCCGCGCCCGGGGCGAGCGGAACATCCCCCGCAACCCGACCATCCTGGCCGAGCGCGCCTTCCACACCACCAGCGACTTCCCCGCGCTGCTCTCGGCCGCCGCCAACAAGATGCTGCTCGCGGCCTATGCGCCGGCGCAGCCGACCTACCGCACGCTGTTCCTCCGCCGCGACTTCCGCGATTTCAAGCCGCACCGCCATCTGCGCGTGGGCGACTTTCCGAACCTGGTGGCGCTCTCCGAGAACGGCGAGATCCAGGCGGGCACCATGTCGGAAAGCCAGGAGCTCGTGTTCCTGCAGACCTTCGCGCGGCGCATCCGCGTCACGCGCCAGATGCTGGTGAACGACGACCTCGGCGCCTTCACCGACTTCGCCAGCATGATCGGCCGGCGCGTCGCCGACTTCGAGAACGCGACCGCCTACCAGCTGCTGAATGCGGCGAATGGCGACGGACCCACGCTCATCACCGGTGCTGCGGCGGTGTTCGGGACGGCGGCGGCGCGGGCCAACAAGGCGGGCGCCGGCACCGCGCTCGACCTGCCGAACCTGGCGCTGGGCCGTGCCGCGGTCATGCGCCAGAAGACCCTCGACGGCCTGCCGATCGCGGTTGGTGCCCAGATGCGCCTTCTGGTCGGGCCGAACCAGGAGCTCGCGGCTCGGCAGCTGACTGTCTCGGTGCAGGCGACGCAGACCAGCAACGCCAACGTCTACGCCGGCTTCGTGCAGCCGCTGGTGGAGCCGCTGATCCCGAACAACCGCTGGTACCTCTTCTCGGACCCGATGGCGGCACCCGTCTACGTCTACGGCTACCTCAATGGTGCCGAGGGTCCGCAGGTCACCACCGGCAACGTCCAGGGCGTGGATGGCGTCGAGGTCTCGGTGATCTTCGACTTCGGCGTCGGCGCCATCGACTGGCGCGGCGCCTGGTTCAACCCGGGCACCTGATCCCCGCTCTTTCCCACAACCATGACGATACGCGGGGCGCCCAATCGGGCGCCCTTCGTGTTTCTGAGGAGCTCCCATCCCCATGCGCAACTACGTCCAGCCGGGCAACAGCCTGGCCATCGCCGTGCCCTATGCGGGCGGCATTCTCTCCGGCCAGGGCGTCCTGGTCGGCGCGCTCTTCGGCGTCGCCGCGGTCGATGGTGCGCAGAACGCCATCATCGAGGCCGCCACCCAGGGCGTGTTCGACATCACCAAGGAGCCGGCGCTGGCCATCACCGCCGGCGCCCGCGTCTTCTGGGACAACACCAACCGGCGCATCACCACCACCGCGACCGGCAATTTCCAGGTCGGCATCGCCAGCCTGGCGGCGCTGGCCGCGGACACCACCGTCCGGGTGTGGCTCAACCGCGTGCCGGCGCTCGGCACGTGAGCCCGGTTCTCAAGGCGATGGATCCCAAGGCCACGCGGGGCTATCGCAACCGCAACCCGGGGAACATCGAGCACGTCGCGGCCAATGCCTGGCAGGGATTGGCGGATCCGCCCTCGGATGGGCGCTTCTGCCGCTTCACCAGCCATGAGTTCGGGATCCGGGCGCTCGCCGCCCTGCTGGTCACCTACCAGGACCGGCACAAGCTGCGCACGCCGCGCGCGATCATCGAACGCTGGGCGCCGAAGGTGGAGAACGACACCGCGGCCTATATCGCGGTGGTGGCGCGGCGGATCGGCGTCGGGCCGGATGATGCGATCGACCTGCATCGGCACGAGCACCTGCGCCCGCTGGTCGAGGCCATCGTCCACCATGAGTGCGCTGGTCTGACCTATCCGGCCACGGTGATCGATCGCGCGCTGACCCTGGCCGGGGTCCCGCCGGCCGCGCCGGTAACGCTGCGGGAGGTGGCGGCCGTCACCGGCACCGGGCGTGGTGCCGTGCTGGTGGGTGCGGCCGGCATCGCCACCGCGGTGGCGCAGGCCGCCCCAGCGATCCAGGCGCTGGGCACGCTGGCACCGGCCGTTGCCATCGCGGTCATCGCCGCGGCGGTGCTGGGCGTGCTCGCCTGGCGGCTGCGGCGGCCAGCGTGAGCGCCTTCGCCGCGGCCATGGACACGCTGGCCGCGGATCCGAACATCGGCACGGAGGCGACCTATCGCGCGGGTGGGACCGGGGCGCCGGTCCTGCTCCGCGTGGTCCGCAGCGCCCCGGACCGGCTCGGCGACGCCTTCAGCACTAGCGTCATCCAGGCCAGCGCCGTGCTGACGGTGGCCATCTCCGTGCTGTCCGCGGTCGAGGCGGACGACACCTTCACCCTCGGCGCCGACACCCTGACCGTCCAGCACGCCGAGCGGGACGCCGCCGGCATCGCCTGGCGCGTCTTCTGCCGCCGATAGGAGCGCCGCCATGATCGATCCCGAACGCATCGGCACGATCATCGGCGAGGCGTTGCTCGCTGGCGCCCTCGGCGCGCTCGGGGCGATGGCGCGCTTCTCCTCCACCGACCGGCCGCTGCTGACCCGAGCCTATCTGCTGCACGCCCTGGCCGGCGGTAGCCTCGGCACCGGCGCCTGGCTCATCGCCCATGCCTTCGAGCTCGACGGCTGGTGGCTCTTCGCGGTGGCGTGGCTCGCAGGCACGCTCGGCTATGCCGCGCTGCACGACCTACTGCTGCGCGTGCTGAATCGTCGACTGGGCGGGCCGTAAGCCATGCGGCTCGGCGCCAGCATCGTGGGTGACCTGCGTCAGGTTCTGGCGCAGGAGGTCCGCGCTGGCGAGCGCGCGGCCATGACCGCGATCCGTGCCGAGACCGACCAGGTGAAGGCCGAGTTGCGGCGCCAGGTGACAACCGCCTTCTCGGGCAACGCGCGCGGCATCGCCAATGCCTGGCGGTCGATGATCTTCCCGCGGTCCGGGCAGTCGCTGCGGCCTGCGGGGTTGGTCTTCACCAAGGTACCGAATGTCATCGACGCCTTTGAGCGCGGCGCGCTGATCCGGGCCAAGGGTGGGCGGAAGTTCCTCGCCATCCCGACCGGCTTCAATGCCGCGCGTGGGCGCCGGGGCCGCGGCGAGAAGGGCATGCGGGTGACGCCGGCGCAGATGGTCGCGTCCGGTCAGGCCTTCCTGCGGCCGTTCAAGTCGGGCCGAGGCTTCGTCTGGTGCCTGCCGCTACGCCAGGGCGAGCAGACCGGCCGGCGACGCCGGACCCGGCTGGTGGCGGGCGGGGTGACAGAAGTCGGCACCGCCAATCGCAAGGGGCGCGAGGCCTGGGCCCGCGGGCTGCTCGCGCAGGGGATGGTGCCGATGTTCCTGCTGCTGCCCCAGGTGAAGCTCGCCAAGCGGCTCGATGTGCGCGGCGCCGCCGAGCGCGGCCTACGACGCCTGCCGGGCCGCTTCGTGGCGGCCTGGGAACGCGAGAGCGGACGGGCAGCATGAGCGCGCGCGAGACTGCCATCGCGGCGCTGCACAGTCGGCTTGTGACGTCGCTGGCGGCCAGGAACCCGGCGCCGGTCGTGCTCCGCGGCGAGACCATACCGCAGCGCATTCCCGCCGGCGGGCTCGTGGTGGTCCGCGACGGCGAGACGGTGGAGGAGACCCCCATCCTCTCACCACTCGCCTGGCAGATCGAGCATCGCGCCGAGGTCGAGATCACGGTCGCGGGCGCAACACCCGCTGCGCGCACCACCTTGCTCGACGCACTGCTGGTCGATGTCGCCGCTGCCACCACCGCCAACCGCACCCTCGGCGGTGCCGTCGAATGGGCACAGCCCGGCAGCGCGTCCTTCGAGGATGTCGAGTTCGAAGGCGCTGCCGCGGCCCGCGCCGCCGCCATCCCCGTCACCCTGTGGTTCACCATTGCCGGCTCGCCGCTGGCCTGATCCCCCTCCAGGAGAAAGCCCATGCCCCGTGCCATCGGCGCGAATTGCCGCCTGCTCATGCTGCCCGAGACCACCTACGGCACCGCGCCTGGCAGCAACTGGCGGCGCATGCCGTTCCTGTCCTGCGATCTCGGCGCGGAGCAGCCGCTGCTCGATGCGGACGTGATCGGCGTCGGCAGCAACCGCGATCCGGCGGCACCCTTTCTCGACACGGTCACGGTCGCCGGCCAGGCGGTGGTTCCGGTCGATCTGGTCAACATCGGCCACTGGTTGCGGCTGCTGCTCGGCGCCCCGACCACCATCGGCACCACCAACTTCATCCACACCTTCGCCTCGGGTGCCGCCGCGCTGCCGAGCAACGCGATGGAGATCGGCTATCCGGACGTGCCCAGCTTCGACGTGTGCACGGGCGTGCGCGCCGACACGCTGGAACTGGACTTCACGCCGACCGGCGCGGCGACGGCCACCTTCGGGCTTATGGGCCAGGGCTCGGTGCGCACGGGGGCGACGTCAGGCGGCACGCCGACCAGCGCGGCCTACACCGCCTTCAACAAGGCCCAGGGGTCCATCACGCGCGGCGGCTCGGCGCTGGCGCAGGTCACCGGCGCGCGGCTCACCTACGCCAACGGCATGGAGGCGGTGCGCACCATCCGCGCCGATCGTCGCGTCGAGGGCGTGGATCCCGGCATCGCCCGCTGCACCGGCCAGATCACCGTGCGCTTCGAGAACACGACGCTCCTCGCCCAGGCACAGGCCGGTACCTCGGCGGAATTCGCGCTGGCCTTCACCATTGATGCGAACCGCAGCCTGACCATCACGCTGCACGAGGTCTATCTCGCGCTGGCCAAGACCCCGATCGAGGGGCCGGCCGGGGTGGAGGCA
The DNA here is from genome assembly GCF_033547095.1 of Sediminicoccus rosea. NCBI lineage: Bacteria > Pseudomonadati > Pseudomonadota > Alphaproteobacteria > Acetobacterales > Roseomonadaceae > Sediminicoccus > Sediminicoccus rosea. Next base: position 2,817,673 of record NZ_CP137852.1, read on the forward strand.
AGCTTCGACTTCAGGGCCGCGTTCAACGCGACGGCGACGCGCATGATGACGGCGGTGCTGCGTAACCAGCAGGCGGGGACGGAGTATGCGTGAGCCCGAGGGGCGATGGCACATCGATAGCGAGGGGGGCCAGCAACAGGTGGTCGATATCGCCTCGCTGGTCGTCCAAGTGACAAGATTTGGCTGCTGCGGACGCGGTTAGGGCTTGTAGAGAACCCCCCGGCTCAATGCGCAAATCTTGAGGCGCTTCGCCACCGTCTTTCGTTTGCTATTTCCCAAAGCACCGAAGTCTACACGGGCATGTGCCGGATTGGCCTTGAGGCTGCCAGACGCCTCAACCGGATCTGGGTAGCATTGGAGGTCATGCGCACCAAACTCGCCCGTGGTCACGCCATAAGTGCCTCCGGATTTCAGTCCGTTCCCTACGTAGAGATCGTGAGCGGCCTGCGCCGTCGTCACGGCCTCACGATCAACCGAGAGCTGCCCTTCGTCCGAGGCATTCGGCATGAATGCAGAGCTCGCCGGTTCATCGCCGTCAAACAGGGAGGGGTGCACTTGCCGAAACAACACCTCATCCGCATCAGTCATTGCCGCAGGGGCGGATGGCTTCGTAGGCTCGCTCTGCCCTGGCAGCGGGGTCGTCTCGTCGCTGCTCACCAGCGGCCTCCTGCGGCCTGGTCAAACATCCGCTGGAATGCCTCGCTATCCACGTCCAGCACGCCAGTCTCCATTTCCCCATCGCCTGCGGATTCCACGCCGTAGATCTCTCCCTGGCCTCCAGGCGCAATCTCGATGGAGTAATCCCAACCGCCTTGGGGGAACTCGAACAACAGGCCGCCTGCATGGGTGGGGAAGATGCGGTAGCTCCCTGCGAGGCGAGGGTTACGCGCAAGGAGGCGCAGGCCGACGGCGACAGCCTCCGGTGTCGGCCGTTTGCCAGCGCCATCGTGCCAGCCGTCAGATAGCGATGCGAGCACACCGATACGGTCGCGGCACCGTTGTAGGTCGGCCACCACCTTCGTGTTGATTAAATCGATCTCCAGTACCTCGGAGACACTCCGGAAACGGTCGGCCCTGTCCAATTCGATCATGAGGCGGAACTGGACGTCTGCATCAATCTTGCCGTCGAACTCGTCCTTGACCCTGTCGGGGGCTAGTGAGAGCCGAAGGGTGCCATGTTCAGCAGTGCTAACGATGACAAGCCCATCGGTGCCCGTTTCGTCCACGTTTGAGCCAAGCAGCTTCCCGACAGAGTCGAACCTAGCCTCGTAGGAGTCTCGCCCGCGGGTGAGAAGACGCTTACGACGCTCGGCATCGAGAAAAACAACATTGCCTTGAGCATCATCGCGACCGACGAACTCGATTCGTTCGTCCGGAAGCAGGCTCGAACCGAAGGTGTTGAGCGCTCGAAGTTCAACGGGAGCTAGTCTCTCCCCGACAGTCGCATCAGCCGACCCGCCGATCAGCGCAACAGCTTTGTCGTAGGCAGCCTCGACCAATATCTCCATCTCGTCTTTGAAGTCGGGAAGCTGGCGCTGCGCATTGTCTTGGTCCCATTCGATAACCGGGACTGCGCTGCCATCATCAATGCCCACTAGGTCGAACTTGAGGCTCTTAACGAAGCCTTTCGGCACCCTCTCCCGGTCGTCGTGAGCCTCCAACCATGCCTCTTTGATATAAGAAACCAGAAGATCGCGAAACGCGGGGAGGTCAGGGAGAACGTCCAACGGCATCCGGCGCCCCTCGAAGCGCGAGCCGACGTACTTCAACCGAAAAGGTCTAGTTTCCTCCATCTTGCCAACATGCCCTCATCGGAATCCGAAGTCCACGAGCCCATTCGATTTGCTAGGCGGGTTGGCAGGGGACCTAGCCAAATTGCCCCCCCAGCGCTGTCAGAGTGCATCAAGCCCGCCAGGGTACCTCAGACTGCCCGTCAAGAAGGCCAATCCCGCCTCCGGCGTCGTCTGTCTGGATGGTTTGGCGCTGCGCCGTTGCTCGTTCCTGAGTGGCACTGCGCCGAGATCCCGACACAGTCTCAAAGTCCTCGCCGCTCGGGTCTGTCGTCCCGCACCGAGTGCCTCCCAATTCACACTGATGGAGAATCCCATGCTCACCCTCGACCTCCCGGTCGAGCCGTACTGGCTCGACCTGCCGCGCGGCGTGCGCGTGGAAATCCGCCCGGTCACCACCGCCGTCATGGCCGCCGCCCAGGCCGGCTCGGCACGCCGTCTCGGCGCGCTGCGGGCCTCGGAGGCGGATATCGACCCCGACATGGCCCGCGGCCTGGCCTTCGCCTTCCTCGTCAAGGCGCTGGCCCGCCACGCCGTCACCGCCTGGGAGGGCGTCGGCGACGCAGCCGGCAAGCCGCTGCCGCTCTCGCCCGAGGCCGTCGAGCGCTTGATGGACATGGACGAGATGGCCGCCGCCTTCTGGGACCGCTCCACCGGCCCCGTCGCCGCCGTGGCCCTGGAGGGAAACGGCTAAGGGCTCGGGCCGAATGGCACTTCGGCCAGGGCCCTGACTATTGCCGAGGCTGCGCGGCTCTCGATCGCGACTGCGGCCTCGCCTGCCCCTACGCCGTCCACGCCCCCGCCAGCGTCGAGGGCGCCGCCGCCTGGGCCGCCGGCACCACCTGCGCCACGGCGACCATGGCCGGCCTCGACCTCGACATGCCGGCAGCGCTGACCACCGCCCGCGAGATGGGCGCCACCGGCTGGGCCGCAGCCGAACTGCTGCTCGCCCTGCGCATGGGCCTCGCCGCCGGCAGCGCCGCTCGCCGCACGGATCCCCCCGGACCCTGACGACCCCACCGACGCAGGAGGCGTGACGCATGGCGGATAGCACGCGCCGCGTCTCGGTCCGGCTGTCGCTGGACGACGCCGCCCGCGTCAAGCAGGAGCTGCGCGAGGTCGGTGAGACCGGCCAGCGCAGCCTGGAACGCATCCAGGGCGGCGCCGACCGTGCCTCCCGCGCGCTGGACCTGCTCGACGTCGCCGTGCGCGGCGTGCAGATCGCTGGCCTCGCCGCCGGGCTCCGTGCCGTGGTCGTCGCCGGCGACGCGCTCACCCAGTCCATGGGGCGGCTCAACACCGCGCTCGGCTCCGTCGAACGTGCCGGCGAGATCTACGACCGGCTGTACCGCGACAGCCTGCAGACCGGCGTCGCCGTCCGCGAGAGCGTGGACGCCTTCGCCCGCTTTTCGATCGCGGCGCGCGAAATCGGCGCCACCTCCGACCAGGTCGCCACGCTGGTCGGCGGCCTGCAGCGCATCGCCATCGCGTCGGGTGCGAGCCAGCAGGAGATCGCCTCCTCCACCCAGCAGCTGGCCCAGGCCCTGGCGTCGGGCACGCTGCAGGGCGACGAACTCCGGTCGATCCTGGAAGGCCTGCCGACGCTCGCGCAGGCGCTGGCCCGCGAGCTCGGCGTCTCCATCGGCGAGCTCCGAAAACTCGGCTCCGAGGGCAAGCTCACCGCCGACACGGTCTTCCCCGCACTGCTGCGCGCCGTCGAGCGACTGAACGGCGAGTTTGAGCGCGCGCCACTCTCGGTCGGCCGCGCCTTCGGCCAGCTCACCGCTGCCGCTGACCAGTTCCTCGCCCGGCTCGACCAGGCGATCGGCCTGTCCAACGCCCTGGCGCGTGCGCTGTCCGGCGCCGCGCGCGTGCTGGACGGCGTGCGCCGCGGCTCCGGCCTGCTGCTGCCCTCCGAGCAGGAGGCCGACCGTCGCGCCCAGGCCGAGGCGCTGCGCGCCCAGATCGCCCGTCTCGAGGCCGAGAGCGACGGCCGCGACAGCCTGCGCTCCCAGCCGCGTCGTGGTTCGATCCGTGGCGGCCTGGTCGGCACTGCCCAGCAGCAGGCCGGCGTCGATCGCGCCGCCCGGCTGGAGGAGCTGCGCCGGCAGTACTCGGAACTCCAGGAGGAGATCACCCGCGGCGAGCAGGCCGCCGGCGAGCGCCAGCGCACCGAGCAGGAGGCCGCGGCTGGCCAGGCCGCCGAGGCCCGTCGCCGCCGCACCGCCGCTGATGCCGAGGAACTGCGCAAGGCACTCGACGACCGCTTTCGCATCAACAGCGAATACGACGACCGCGTCCGCCGCCTGCGCGAGGCCGAGGCCGGCGGCGGCATTACCGCCGCCGACCGCACGCGCCTCGAGACCCTGGCGCTGCGCGAGCGCGACGAGGCGCTGCGCCGCATCGAGGGCACCACCCGACGTGTGGCGTCCATCCCGCGCCCCGACCGCGAGGCCGAGCGCGAGATCAACGACATCATCCGCGAGCGCGAGCGGCTGATCCAGAACAACGAGAACGCCCAGGAGCGCTACACCCGGCGCCTCGAGACCCTCGGCCGGCTGGTCGAGCGCTCCGAGCGCATCGGCCAGCCCATCCCGGACGAGACCATCTCGCGCGAGGCCAATGCCGCGCTGGAGGAGCTGGAGCGCAGCCAGCAGCGCGTCCAGCAGGCGACGGAGCGCACCAGCAACACGGCGCGCGAACTCGGCCTGACCTTCTCCTCCGCCTTCGAGGACGCAATCATCAAGGGCGAGAGTTTCTCCAAGGTGCTGCAGGGCATCCTGCAGGACATCGCCCGCATCGTGGTCCGCCGGACCATCACCGAGCCGCTCGGCACGGCGGTGACCTCCAGCCTGGCCGGCTTTGACTTCGGCTCGATCTTCTCGGGGATCGGCTCGGCGCTGGGCGGGCTGTTCCGCGCCGAGGGCGGCCCGGTGGCGGGCGGCCAGCCCTACATCGTGGGCGAGCGCGGCCCCGAATGGTTCGTGCCGAACCGCAGCGGCACGGTGCTGCCCAACGGCATGGCGCCCGGTGGGCCGGTGATCAACCAGAGCATCACCATTGATGCGCGCGGTGCCGATGCGGGCGTCGAGGCACGGCTGCGCGTGCTCTCGGCGCAGATCGTGCGCCAGGCGAGTGCGGCGACGCTCGACGCCATCCGCCGCGGCGGCAGCGCCACTTCTATCGTGCGGGGATAGAGCCATGACGGAATACGCCTGGCCCGCCACGCTGCGCCCGTCGCGGCTGAGCTTCTATCTGCAGCACAATACCCTGCGCTTTGTCTCGCCGGTCACCCGCGCCACGCAGGTGCTGCGGCGCGAGGGCGCGCGCTGGGTGGCGGAGGCCAGCTTTGAACCGCTGGGACGCGTGCAGGCGGGCGTGATGGACGGGCTGCTGGCGGCACTCGCCGGCTCGGCCAACACGGTGCGCATCTGGGATTGGCGGCGGGAGTACCGCACCGGCGATCCGCGCAGCCAGGGCGATGTGCCGACCGGGCCATACAGCTTCTCGGACGCGACGATCTTCACGGACGGGACCGGGCTGGTGGTGGGGTCGGGCAATCCCTCCCTGGCAGCGGGTGCGCCACGCGGGGCGCTGTCCATCGTCACGCAGGGCTGGTGGCCGAGCACGGTGGCGGTCGGCGCCGGCGACTACATCGGCCTCGGCGGTCGGCTCTACATCGCCACCGCCGCGGTCGCTGCCTCGGGCGCCGGCACCGCCACCGTTGCCATTGCGCCACCGCTGCGCGCGGCGGTGGTGGTCGGCGAGCCGCTGGTCCTCTCCCTGCCGAGCGTGCCGATGCGGCTGGTCTCGGATGACGAGGCGGCGAACCCAACGCGGCCAGGCCCCTTCGCCGCGGTCACCATCCGCCTCGAGGAAGCTTTGTGATGTCCGGCACCCCACGCCTCAGCAACCAGGCGGCCTCCGCCGCCACCGCGCCGGTCGCCACGCCGGTCGTGCTGGTGGAACTCGACTTCGCCGCCGGCCCCTTTCGCGTCTGGACCGGGCTCGGGCCGCTGGACTGGGCGGGGAAGGTATTCGAGGGCGCGGGCAGCATCGGCGCCATCTCCGATGTCGAGGAGACCGTCGAGCTGCGCGCGGTGCGGCTCACCCTGGCGCTGTCGCCCGTGCCGCAGGAGGTGGTGGACATCGCCCTGGCCGAGCGCAGCTACCGCCTGCGGCCCGTCACGCTGTGGGGCGCGCTGCTCGATGCGCAGGGCGCCTTCGTCGCGGACCCGTTCCCGCTCTGGGCCGGGCTGATGGACACGATGGAGGTCACGGACGGCGCGGAGCCTTCCGTGGCGCTGGCCTGCGAGAGCCGGCTGGTGGACCTCGAGCGGGCAGAGGTGCGCCGCTACACCGATGCCGACCAGCAGGCCGAGTATCCCGGCGACCGGTTCTTCGAGTTCGTGCCGGCACTCCAGGAGGCGGAGATCCGCCTGCCGAACCAGTGAGCCGGCTGCCCGACTGGCCCGAGCGGCTGGCGGCACTGATCACGGCAGCCGAGCATCGGCCCTTCGATGCGGTGCGCTGGAACTGCGGGCGCTTCGCCCTGGCGGCGGTGGCGGCCTGCACGGGCCTGCGACCATCCTGGCAGCACCGCCCCATGCTCGCGGAGATGGCCGACACAGCGGGGTACCCGCGCGTGCCGGTGCCCTTCGCCCGCGCTGGCGACGTGGTGCTGGCCACTGATCCCGATCGCCTCGGCGTCGTGCTGGACGCCGGCCGCGCCGCCTTCGTCGGACCCGCGGGCCTCCTGCGCCTGCCCATCACCGCCTGCACCATCGCCTGGAGGGTTGGCTGATGCCCGTCGCCATCCCCTTCATCGCCGCGGCCGCGGGGGCCGCCGCCTCGGCCGTCATTGGCGGCGGCGTCCTGGGCGCCGTCGCGGCCGCCGGCGCCGCCCTGGTGGTCTCCGCCGTGGGGGCCGCGGTCTTCCGCCCCAAGTCACCCTCCGCCGCCCGGAGCGCCAACGTCACGCCAGGGACCGACACCGGGCCGGGCTCGGGCTTCGATCCGCGCACGCCCGGCGCCGGCCGCACCCAGTCCTTCCGCCAGCCGATCACCGAGCACCAGATCGTCTTCGGCCGCTGCCGCACCTCCGGCCCCGTCGTGTTCCTGCACTCCGCCACCGATGACGAGGGCCGCGCCGATGGCTTCCTGCACGTCGTCGTGGTGCTGGCCGCCCATCGCGTCCGCGCAATCGGCGAGGTCTTTCTCAACGGCACCGCCTCCACCGACGCGAAGTTCGCCGGTCTGCTGCGCATCGACCGCGCGTTGGGCGATCCCGGCCAGGCCGCCAATGCCAATCTTGTGGCAGACACCGGTGGCCAATGGACCGCCGCCCATCGTGGCCAGGGGCGAGCCTATCTCACCGTGCGCCTCAAGCTCCGGCCCGAGGCCTTCCCCTCCGGCGCGCCCAGCCTGTCCGCCATTGTAGAGGGCGCTGACACCATCCTCGACCCGCGCACCGGCGCCACCGGCTGGTCCGACAATCCGGCGTTGTGCCTGGCCTGGTACCTGACCTCGCCCTTTGGGTGGCGCGCGGCCTGGGCGGATATCGACCTGCCGGCATTAATGGCGGCGGCCAACATCTGCGACGAGATCATGGGCCGGCGCGATGGCACCGCCGAGCGGCGCTACACTGTCAACGGCGCCGTCACCCTGGGCGAGGGCAAGATCGCCATCACCCGTAAGCTCGTCGCCGCTATGGCCGGCGCCTTGGTCGTGAGCGGAGGGCGCTTCTACATCCATGCGGGCGCGCCAGCGCTGCCGGCGGCGACACTCACCTCCGACGACCTGCGGGGCGACGTCACCATCGTCGGCTCCCGCCCGCGGCGGGATCTCTTCAACGGGGTGCGCGCCGTTTATGTCGAGCCGGCCGCCGCCTGGCAGCCGACCGATGCGCCACCGCTGCTCGCCAGCAACTACGTCACCGAGGATGGCGGTGAGGCGATCTATCGGGACATGGAATTCCCGCTCACCACCTCGGCGGCGACGGTTCAGCGCCTGATGAAAATCGAGCTGGAGCGCAACCGACGCCAGCGCGAGGTGGCGATGCAGGCCAACCTCTCGGCACTCCGGCTGCGGCCCTGGGATGGGGTGACGGTGGCGCTGGAGCGGCTCACGCCCTTTCCCGCTCGCGTGACGGGCTGGGCGCTGGCGCCGGATGGCGGGGTGAACCTGCAACTGGCCGAGGAGGATCCCGCCGTCTGGGCGTGGAACCCGACAGTCGACGAGCGCGCCACCGGACAGAACCCCTCGGTGGTGCTGCCCAACCCCGGCGTCATCGCCGCGCCGGCGGCCATCCTGGTGGAGACGCCGCTCGGCACGACCTTCACGGCGATCGCGTTGTCCTGGTCCGCAGTGGGCTCCGCCTATCTCGCGGGCTACGAGGTCGAGTTCCGGCCTGCCTCGGTGGCGGTCTGGCAGGGCTACGCAGGGGGCTTCGGCGCCACCGCCGTGGCCATCCCCACGACCGAGCCCACCGCCTTTCGCGTGCGCGCTCAGGCGCGCAGCGGGGCGGTGTCGGGCTGGCGCGAGGCGCTGGTGCCCGCCGCTACCTCGGGCCTGGCCGCAACGGGCATCGCCGGCGGTGTGCGCCTGTCGGGTGGCTTTCCCGCGGATGCGGTGCGGCTGCAGGTCTTCGAAGCCAGCAGCGCCAGCCTCGCCGCCGCGACTAAGCTGGCCAGCGAGCCGACCGCACTCCCATGGGATCGCACCGGCCTCACCACCGGCCAGACCCGCTGGTACTGGCTGCGCAGCGTCTCGGCCGAGGGCAACGTCTCCGCCTTCGCCGGCCCGGTCACCGCCACCGCCCTCTGATCGGAGAATGCCATGCCGGCACGCATCGACGACTTGCTGGTCCTCAACGCCAACCTGAACAAGAGCGACTTCGCGAAGTACCTCCGCGACCGCGAGGCGGTGCTGCCGAACGACTTCGGCGGGCTCGGCGATGGCGTGGCCGATGATCGCACCGCCATCCAGGCCGCCTTCGATCGGGCCGGTGCGGACCAGAAGTTCGCGATGATCCCGCCCGGCACATGGAACGTGTCCGGCACCGTGACCCTGCCGGGCGGCGCGCGCGGGCTGATCATGCAGGGGACCATCCGCTACACGGGCACCGCCCCCACCTCCGTGCTGGTGCTGGGCGATGGCGGCACCATCCGCAACGCCGAGAAGCTCTACACGGGGCTGAACGTGATCCGGCAGACGCTGTCGGACTGGTCCTCCGAGGCCGATATCGGCATCACCGTGCGCAACGTCGATGCCTCGCAGATTGAGTTGCGGCGGGTGGAAGGCTTCACCATCGGCATGCGCACGCTGGGCGATGGGCGTGGCGTCGAGGACAGCACCTTCACGCTCGGTCGCATCGTCAACAACCGCATCGGTCTCGATATCTGGTGCGCCACCGCCACGGCCTGGAACACCTCCATCCGCTACTACGGTGGGCACTTCGCCCAGGCGACGGGGGTGAATGCCGCGCAGGACCGCTTTGGGGTTCGCTTTGGCAATGAGGCCGGCGCCTATACCAACCACAACCGCCACGTCTTCGACGCGCCGAACTTCGAACTGCGCCAGGCCGGCAGCAACATCGCCATTCCCTTCCTGAACCAGACCTCGGGCTCTGCCATCATCGCGCGCAACATGCGCATGGAGGCCTGCTCGCCGCTGGCGGCGCGGCACACGGCCGGGGCGCAGGATTGCGAGTACGACATCGCCTGGACCAACACCTACCTGGTCGGTATCGACTACACGGCCACGGCCAATCGCTGCGGCAATGCGGTGATCAACCGGCATCGTGCGCCGGCGTCGCGATTCCAGCGCTTCCTGGCCGGGGTCCCGAACACGCGTGCGTCGGCGTTGCGGCAGTCGGCGACGGAGGTGGGTGTCGAGGGGCTGATCACCATCGCCACCTCCACCACCACCGCGACCTTCATGGCGGATTTCTGCTTCAACGGGCTGACGGACCTCACGCCGACCGATCGCGCGGTGTCGCTGGCGGCGAACCGCGGGCTGGGGTGGATGCTCGACACCTCCCAGGCGAAAGAATTCGCCCTGGCGCATTGGCTGACGAGCGGCGCCTCGGGCGGGCGGCTGTTCGTGCGCGTGTTCGACGGCGCGGGGAACGTCCGCGAGGACATCGCGGGGGACGTGCTGGCCTCGATCACCACGATGCAGTGGAACGGGCCGGCGAAGGGGTGGAACGCCGGTGCGCCGATGGATGATGCCAACTTCAATCGGCGGCAGACCATCCGCGTCGGCGCTGCCGTGGCCTATGCGCAGGTGGGCGTCATCGGCTTCGATGGGCCGATCGATCTGCAGTCGCTCCGGCTCTACGGGCTGCCGGAGGCGGCGCCCGGCGTGCTGAACGGCACGCCGCTGTTGACCGGGGCGCTGTTTGGCTCAGGTCGAAGGGAGTTCGCGGCCGAGGTGTCGTGGGACCTGCCGAGCTTGGCACCGGGCGCGACGTCGCTCATCGACGTCACGGTGAACGGGGCACGGGCCGGCGACCTGGCAACGGCGTCGCTGGTGTCGTCGACGCGCTTCATCGAGCTCGATGCCGCCGTGTGGTCGAACAACACGGTGCGGGTGATGGCGCGAAACATCTCTGCCGCGACGTTCGATTTGGCAGCGGCGACTCTGTCGGTGGGGGTGATGAAGCGACGAGTGCCGTGATGCCGGGGCGTGCCTTCGTCTCCCTCACTACGCGGCACGGCCAGGCACGGCGATCCGCTGCAACACCTCCGCGGCGGCGCGAGAAGCGGCATCCATCGCGCCCGCAAGGTAGCCGGGGTCGGTCGCGCTGGTCTCGCTCCCTGCGAGCGACAGGCGCTCCCGCCATAAGCCGCTTACCCACGGCCCGCGCTGCGGCACGGGATGGGCCCCGCCGCGCCGGTCATCCGCGGTCGCGGTGAAGACCTCGGCGGTCCAGTCCATAAGCAGCGTCGCCACGGGACTTCTGGCCTCGTCTCCGAACAGCCGCACGAGTTGATCAAGGCAGGCGCGGGTCAGCAGCGCCGTGCCCGCAGCCTGGCGCCGATCTGCGTCGATGCCGAGAAAGCCGAACAGCGCCGCCGCGCCCGAAGCGGTTGTCGCGTCATGGATCTCGCCCATCGGGCCGACACCGCTCTGCGCCATGCCGGACAGGCCGGCGGTGCGCCAGAAGGGGCTATCATAGACGGCGACGAACTTCGCGTGCGGCGCCATCCAGGTCGGCGTCTCGCGCCAACGCAACCGGATGGCGGGATCGATAGCTGGCTCGAAGGCGATGCTCGCCTCCAGCAGCCGCGGTGGCAGCGCGGCAATCACCTGTGCTGCGAGGACGCTGTCACTCCCGCCGTCAGTCTGCCCAAGCGTCAGTCGGACGTGGTCGCCGTCGAGGGTGATCCGCGTGGCCCACGAGGCAAGTTGGATGGAGCCCTCCGGCAGGCCGCCGGCCAGCGCGCGCACCAGCGCGCCTGTACCGCCCGCAAGCCGCATGGAGCGGGGCTCCTGCCGGGAGCCGGCGAAGCGCTGCGGCGGGCGGTTCGGCAGGCGTTCGACGAGAACATCGCCTTCGTCGTGTTGCGGGATAGCGGTGAGGCCAAGTGGCGCCAACGCGACCGCCATGGCCGGGTGCATGCCGGGCCAGAACCAGGACGGACCAAGGTCGAAACCGTCCTCCGCGGGGCGTCCCGCCGCATCGGTCGAAAGGATGCGGCCGCCGAGCCGGTCGCGCGCCTCGAAGATGCGGAAGCCAATGCCCGCTTCGTGCAGCAGCCGCGCGGCCTGCAGCCCGGCGAGGCCGCCGCCGATGATGGCGACGGGAAGGACCTGAGTGCTGGCGCCGTCCATCTCAGCCTCTGACGCCGGTACAGCGCGCCGCACGTGTCTCCGAGGGCACGTGTGCACCCTCATCACGTACCCAGGCTCTGACCATCGGGCCGGAGGCGAGGTCATGGCCCCGCATGACCCGATCGTGGCGGATTGCTCGATTCTTGTGTTTCGCCATGGTGTTCAGGGTCTGGACATTTCGGGGGTATGGCAGGCGTCGTCCTGACGGCATCCAGCAGCCGCCGCTGCGGGCGGCGACGCTGTCGGTCGGGGTGGTGAAACGGCGGGTGCCGTGACGGGGGCTCGTTGCGCCGGACCCATCGCTCGCATCATCGCGTGGGCTTGGACTCACGCTGCCTGCCGCGCCTGCCTTGCGCGCGACACCGCCAGCCAAAGGATCGTCAGCGCTGCGATGCCAAGCCAAGGCAGCAGCACCGCATTCAAGGTCTGCCAGCCAAGCTGCTGCAGTAGCGCGCCGGCGGCGAGCGAGGAGGCGAGGCCGACTGCGAAGATCGTCAGGTCATTCGCCGCCTGGGCGCTCGCCCGTTCCGCCGGCGTATAGGTCTCGGTGAGCAGCGTTGTTCCACCGATGTAGAGGAAGTTCCATCCGACACCGAGCAGCACCAGAGCACCCAGGAACGAGCCGAACCCTGTCCCCGTCAACGCCATGCCGACATGAGCGGCAAGAATGACCACACCCGTCAGCATGATCCGCAATACCCCAAAACGCGCGATCAGCGATCCCGTGAAGAAGGATGGCAGAAACATCCCCAGCGTATGCGCCTGGATGACGCGTGCTGCGTCGCCGATCCCATGCTGGTGCTGCAGCATGGCAAGCGGTGTCGCCGTCATGGCCAGGATCATGACGCCATAGCCGGTCGCCGCGCCGAACAGTGCGATCAGGTAGGCAGGCTGGCTGACGATGGCACGCAGCGGGCGAGCCGGCTCAACCACGGTTCCAGTCATCGCCGCCGCCGGAGCCGCAATGCGTAGACCCAGCAACAGCCCCGCGGAGAGCAGGCTGACGACGGCCAACAGCAGGAACGAGCCGGTGAACTCCACCGCGAGCAACGGCCCGCCCAGTCGGCCCAGTTCCGGCCCAACGATGGCTGCGAACACACCACCGGCAAGCACATAGGAGATGGCTCGCGGGCGGAAGGATGCGTCCGCTACCTCGGCCGCGGCAAAGCGATAGAACTGCGCATGGCCCTGATATGCGCCTATCAGCAGCGTGCCGAGGCACAGCAGCATGAGCGAGCCGAGCGCTATTCCGACCGCGCCCACCAGCCCCCCCAACACGCCGAAGACGGCACCCAGGATGAAGCCGGCGCGGCGGCCCCACTTGGCCATCAGCAGCGAAGCAGGAAAGGTTGCTGCCGCGGTGCCGAGGAACATGGCTGCGATCGGCGCGGTGGCGAGCCAAGGCTCCGACGCGATGCGCGATGCCGCCAACGCGCCCACCGTCATAACCAGGACGGAGGCGGTCTGGAACAGTGCCTGCGCGGTGGCGAGGAGCGCGACGTTCCGGGTCTGGTGTGCTTCGGCCATGCTGGCGTCGTCCTCGATGTGATCAGTGCGAATGCGCGGGCAAAGGTGGTTTGCTAAGTTGCAAGGCGATGAAGGCGGCTCCGAAGGTGGTCTGCCGCCCCAACCATGCATCCGCACCAACCGTCAGCCGGGCGAGGGTCGCACTGGGCGGATGAAAGACGGCGCCGCGAACCTCCTCGACGACCAGGCCCGCACCCTCTGCCGCGCGGCGCAAATCCGTGGCCGAGTGGAAGGCCGCATGCCGCCAGAGCCTGGAGCCGAGCCAGCCACGGATACGGCGGCGCGCCGCCCAAAGGCTCCAGCGGCCGAGTTCGCCGATCACAAGCCGCCCACCCGGGCGCAGCACGCGGGCCATCTCACGCCATGCCAGCGTCTCGTCGCGCACGAAGCCGAGCACGGTCACGGCGGTGATGACGTCAAAGCGTTCGGCGGCCAGCGGCAACGCCTCGATCCGCCCATCGATTAGGTCCAGGCTGACGCCGACGGCCTTTGCCTCGTCGCCTGCGGCCCGCAGCATCGCCGCATCCGGGTCGATCCCGACCACCCGCGCCCCAGCGCGTGCCATCTGAATCGCGAGCCTGCCGTCGCCACAGCCGATGTCCAGCACGTCCAGCCCCGCGACATCGCCGATCATCGGCTCAATTGCCGCCGCCTCGCACGCATCGGTGATGCGGCCGAGCGACGAGGTGCGCCAGACGCGATAGGCATCCGGTCCCGTAGGGGTCGGCGCGGAGCCAGCCCCGCTCAGAACACCAGCACCTTGTCGGCCTCGATGGTAGCTGCTGCGAGTTCGTCCATGGTGCTGCGGCGCGCACCGTCCATGACATCCTGATCGGTCATGCCGCGGGCATCCATGCAGGTGCCGCACAGCAGCACGTTGCCCTTGCTGACGACCACGCGCTTCAGCATGCGCTCCAGGCTGTAGTAGCCCTCCGGAACCTTCTGGCCACGGCGCGCGGCGCCGACCGCATCGGCCATCAGGAAGACCGTGACCGCCATGCTTGGGTCCTGCTTGAGCAGGGCGCTCGCCAGCCGCAGCGCGTTGTAGCAGCGCTCCGTGCCATAGGGCGGGTCGTTGATGATGAGCAGGGGTTTCATGCGCGTTTCTCCCGCGGTGTTGCTTCGGCTGGTACGGTGGTGCCTCCCACCGGGAGGCCGGCTGCGTTCCAGCCTTTCATGCCGCCCCGCAGTACCGTCAGCCGCTGATGGCCCGCACCGAGGAGGATCGCGGCTGCCCTGGAAGAGCGGCGATCGGTGAGGCAGACGAGAACCGTTGGCCGATCGCGCGCGGCACCTGTGAGACCCGGATCCGCCACCAGCGCATCGACCGGCAGGTTGATCGCGCCGGGGATATGGCCGAGCGGCCCCGTGAACTCGTCAGGGCTTCGGACGTCGATGACAGTCGGCGGATCACTGCCGGCAATCGCCTCGGCGAGCGCCGCGGGCTCGGTCCATTCTGGCACCGCCGCCGCTGGGCGGGTGAGGACGCGCCGGATCAATCGCGGCAGCAGGGCGATGGCCGCGAGTGCGGCAAGGCCGAGGAGGCCGTAGCGAATCGCCGCCTCGTCGCCGCCGGCGAGCGCACTGCGCCCTGCATGGCCGAGCCAGGCATAGGCGGCGGTCCCGGGGAGCATACTGATGGCGGTGGCCAGCACGTATTGCCCGAGCGGGATGCGGGTCAGGCCGAGAGCGTAGTTGGCGATGTTGAACGGCACCGCCGGCACCAGCCGTACCAAGGCAACGAAGCGCCACCCCTCTGCCTCGACGCCTTCGATGACCTGCTTGAGCCGTCCGCCTGCTCGTCGCGCCACCCAATCCGCGGCGAGATGGCGCGCCACCAGGAAGGCCAGCGTCGCGCCGAGCGTACCGCCCGCGAGGTTGACCGCAGTGCCCCAGAACGGCCCGAACAGGGCGCCGCCGGCGAGGCCGAAGATCGAGCCTGGAAGGAACAGCACCGTCCCGGTAGCGAATAGGGCGGCGAAAGCCAACGCGCCCCAGGCGCCGAGGCCACCGACCGCCGCCTCGAGTGCTGGCAAATCGAACTGATCGCGCAGGCTGAAGGCAACGACGCCAGCCGTGGCGAGTGCGGCCGCAAGCATCCAGCGCGATACGGCCGCCGTCACGACGCGCCTTCCCGGCGGCCGAGCGGATAGGCGCGGTCGTCCTCGCGCAACGGCTGGGTCAGCATGCGGTCGAGACGGAGCTCACGCGGGTCGCGGAACTGCTGGATGCCAATGGTCATGGCGTCGTGCCCGGCTGCGGGCTGGGCGCGGTAGGTGCCGAAGATCCGATCCCAGATTGCCAGATTGAAGCCAAAATTGCTGTTCGTTTCGCGCGGGACCACCGAGTGGTGCACGCGATGCATATCAGGCGTGACCAGCACCAAGCGCAGTGCTCGGTCGAGCCAGCCAGGCAGGCGGAGATTGGCGTGGTTGAACATCGCGGTGGCGTTCAGCAGCACCTCGAAGATCAGCACCGCGACCGCCGGTGCGCCGAGGGCGACCACCACCATCAGCTTGATGACCATGGAGAGCACGATCTCGACCGGGTGGAAGCGCAGGCCCGTCGTCACGTCGAAATCCAGGTCGGCGTGGTGCATCCGGTGTAGCCGCCAGAGCAGCGGCACCGCGTGGAACATCACGTGCTGGAGGTAGATGGCGAAGTCGAGAACCACGATCGCGAGCAGGATCGCGAGCGGTTGCGGCATGCCGAGCCAGGGCAGCAGCCCCACCCCGCGGCCCTCCATGGCGAGAGCGATGCCGACGGCGGCGGTCGGGAAGAGGATGCGCACGATCAGGCTGTCCACCACGACGACGCCGAGGTTGTTCGGCCAGCGCAGCCAGCGTCCCGCTGCGCGCTGCCGGCGCGGAAAGAGGGCCTCCAGGCCGGCCATCAAGGCCAGCACACCGGCAAAGACCGCCAAGCGGATGAGAGGCTCGTTCGCGAGCAGGCTGTCCATTGCGACCGATCCTGGTTGACGCGGCCATGGCGACCGCTCATCATTCAACTAATCCGTTGAACGTAGGAATGAGACCGCACCCGTGTCAAGCAGTGACGCTTCCCCCAAGCAGCGCCTTCTGGCCCAGTTCGCCGCCGTGGCGCGTGCGCTCGGCCACGAACATCGGCTCGACCTGCTGGAACTCCTCGGCCAGGGTGAGCGCACGGTCGAAGGCCTGGCTGCGCGAACGGGCCAGCCCTTTGCCAACACCTCACAGCACCTGCAGAACCTCCGCCGTGCCGGTCTCGTCGAGACGCGGCGAGAGGGGAGGCACGTGGTCTATCGCCTGAAGGATGAGGCGGTGCTGGCACTGATGACTGCGCTGCGCCACGTCGCGGAACGGAACATCGCGGAGGTGCGGCAGATCGTCGCCACCTACTTCTCCGCCCGCGACAGCCTCGAAGCCGTGACGCGGCAGGATTTGGTCGGCCGGCTGAAGGCGGGCGACGTCGTCGTGCTTGACGTGCGTCCGGAGGATGAATTCGCGGCCGGTCACCTTCCGGGCGCCATCAACGTGCCTCTCGCCTCGCTCAATCGGGCCATGCTCGCGCTGCCACGCGAAAAGGAGATCGTCGCCTATTGCCGCGGACCATACTGCGTGTTGTCGTTCGATGCTGTTGAGGCACTGCGCGGCTGCGGTTTCCAGGCACGGCGCCTTGAAGACGGGTTCCCGGAGTGGAAGGCCGCGGGCCTCACCGTCGAAGCAGCTTAGGGCAGCGTAATGCGCTCTACCCCGCATGCTTCGTTCGCGGGCACCGGTCATCCCGTCGCCCTGGTCTCCAAGGCTCCAGCCTAGAGACCGCCTGTACCGAGTCGCACCTCCTCCGCCAGGACGCGCTCCGCACGCCGTGCGAACGAGCGTCGGGCTTACCGATAGATTTCCCTATCGTTTCAAAACGGGCACCTTTGCAGCCCCGCATGTGTCCGGACATTGCGCGGCCCGCGCCGGCATTCAGCGGTGTTCCGCGGCGTATGGCGGGGGCCGCGACCACGGGCCGATGAGGTGCCGTGGGTAGCGCGCATGGCGGCAGGCAAGGCATTCCACGCGCCTCTTGCGCGGCGGAGAAACTTTCCATTGAATGATCCTTAAATTCTAAGGAAACGCTCGTGCCCCCTCCGTCTGCGTCCTACGAACTGTCCAATATTTCCAACGGTTTGCTTCTCAATAACCAGGGCGCGGGAATCACGGCCGGCGTGCAGGGCGGTCCGGCGGGAGTGGCGCTCGATTCTGGGCGCTTCGCGGCGGCCTGGGTGAGCAACAGCAGCGGCACCGGCGAGACCATCCAGTTCGGTATCTTCGACGCCGCCACCCGGGCATTGGTGCCCGGCGCCATCACAGACATCGTGGGCGGCACGGCCAATCTCTATGGCCTCAGCATGGCATTGCTGTCGAACGGCAATGTCGCCCTGGCCTGGGCCGAGCACGCGGGTGGCACCACCACCTACTGGACCGCCGTGGTCCATGGCAGCACGGGGGCGGCCGTGGCGGCGCCGCTCGCGCTGGCCAGCGCGTCCATCGCTGGGGGCGCGGTCAGCATCGCCGCGCGGGCCGATGGCTATGTCGTCGCCTATTCCGGCGACGCGACCCCGGCTAATTCGCCTGCCTTCGTGGCCGGCTTCACCAATGCCGGCGCCGCTGATCCCGGCTTCACCACCTTCAACGCGATCGAGCGCGATCGGGGGGTGAGCGAGCTCAGCGTGGCCGTGCTGACCGACGGCACCATCGTGGTGGTGGCCGAGGGCGCCGAGGGCCCGCCCGGCATTGCCATCCCCGGGATTTCGACATCACGCCCCGTCGAAGGCGGCATCGTCGGTTACCGCTACTGGAATCCCGATGGGACGCCACTCCTCCGGGAGGGCCTGCCGATCATTGGTGACGCCGTTGGCGCCTATGTGGACAGCCGCATCGCCACGGCGGCGCTTCCCAACGGCAACGTCGTCATCGCCTTCGACTCCGGCAATACCGCCAACGAGCAGAACAAGCTGGTGGTGATCGTCCGCGGGCCGCAGGGCGAATACATCGGCGGGGGCGACACCTTCGTCCTCAGTGCGGAAGACCAGCTCTGGCCCTCCATCGCGGTGCTGGGCGATGGCGGCTTTGCCGTCTCCTGGAGCCGGCGCCTGGTCTCCGATGGTTCGCCGACGGGCACGATCCTTACCACCTTCCTGCCCGATGGCACGCGCGCGCCAGGCGACACGATCCGCTCTTCCGCGGCGGCGGATGTTGCGGCGCTGGTAGGCTTCACCGATGGCCGCATGGCGCTGGTGGCGCAAGGCGGCAATGACGGCTCCGGAACCGGCATCATCGCCGCGCTGACCCGCGTGACCGAGAGCTTCGACGGCACGGATGGCGACGATGTTATCAACGGCAGCAGCCTCGCCAATCGCATCAATGGTTTCGCCGGGGCCGATGTGATCAACGGCCTCGGCGGCAACGACCTGATCGCCGGCGATGACAGCTTCACCGAGGGCGACGCCGACGTGATCAACGCCGGCGATGGCGACGACACCGTGACCGGCGTGGTCGGGGACGACACCATCTCCGGCGGGGATGGCCATGACTCGCTGGATGGCGGCGCGGGCCAAGACCGCCTGCTCGGCGATGACGGCAATGACAGCGTGACCGGCTCTGCCGGCAACGACGTCATCTTTGGCGGCGATGGCAATGACTCGCTGGATGGCGGCAACGAAAACGACATCCTGAACGGCGAGGCCGGCAACGATACCTTGATCGGCGGGGCCGGCATCGACGCGCTGAACGGCGGCGTCGGCGCCGACAGCATGGTGGGCGGCGCCGGCAACGACGTCTTCAACGTGGACAATGCCGGCGATGTGGCGCGGGAACTGGCCAATGGTGGCTATGACCGCGTCCTCTCCACCGTCAGCTACACGCTGGGTGACCATGTGGAGCGGCTAAGCCTCATGGGCAACGTCAACCTGAACGGGACGGGCAACGCCCTGGATAACCGGCTGGATGGGAATTCCCGCGTGAACAGCCTCGCTGGTGGCGGCGGGGATGACAGGCTCTACGGCTATTCCGGCAGCGACACCCTGAACGGCGGCACGGGCGATGACCTGCTCGACGGCGGCACCGGCGCGGACAGCATGGCGGGCGGCGCCGATGACGACACCTACATCGTGGATCATGAACTCGATGTGGTCGTCGAAGCGTTCAATGCCGGGTACGACCAGGTCATCGCATCGGTCACCCACAGCCTGACCACGGACGTGGAGCGGCTGACCCTTTCCGGCACGGCCGACATCAACGGCACGGGCAACATGCTGGCCAACCGGCTGGACGGCAATGCAGGCGCCAACACCCTCGATGATGGCGACCTCAACTTCGTCTTCCTGGGCGGACAGGCCGACTCGCTCTATGGCGGCGCGGGCAACGACACGCTGATCGGTGGCGGTGGCGCGGACCTGCTGGATGGCGGGCTGGGCGCGGACAGCATGTCGGGCGGCATCGATGGCGACACCTATGTCGTGAACGACACGCTCGACGTCGTGTTCGAGGAGGCCGATGCCGGCTACGACCGCGTCCTGGCCTCGGTCAGCTTCACCCTGGCCGCCGATGTCGAGTGGCTCAGCCTCTCAGGCACGGGCAGCATCAACGGCACGGGCAACGCCTCGGCCAACCGGCTGGATGGCAATGCGGTTGCCAATATCCTCGATGGCGGCGAGGGCAGCGACAGCCTCTACGGACTTGGCGGCAATGACACGCTGATCGGCGGTGGTGCCGGAGACCGGCTGGAAGGTGGCCTGGGCGCCGACAGCATGACCGGTGGGCTCGGCAAGGATCAGTTCGTGTTCCGCAGCGCCGCCGAGGCCAATGGCGATGTCATCACCGATTTCAGCGCGGTCGAGGGCGATCGCCTCGATCTGCGCCGCATCGACGCGCATGCGGGGGTGGCCGGCGACCAGGCGTTCCTCTGGATCGGCGACGCCGCATTCACCTCAGTGGCGAGGCAATTGCGCTTTTCGGGCGAGGTGCTGCAAGGCGACGTGAATGGCGATGGCGGGGCCGATTTCGCGATCACGCTCTCCGGCGTGTTGTCGCTCAGCCTCGGCGCCGTCTGGCTCTAGGCTCTCGTCGGCCGGGGTTGATCACGGGCCTGCGTGAACCTCACCCGTTGAGGCGCACCGGGTTCGACCAGGCCCGTCGCCCGGCCGCATCGGCCACCACGACGCGCGCGAAGCCGCCGCCCCGCAGTGCCTTGAGCGAGAGCCGCGCGCGTGTCTGGCACAGCCCCACCGACTGGTCGGCGCGCGAGCCACGGCCCAGCACCATGATGCTGGCGGCGGCCGAGCAGGTGACCTCCACCGCATCCGCCTCCCAGCGGATGTCATGGATCAGCGGGCCCTGCGTCGCATAGAAATGCCCGGCCTTGAGCGCCGCCAGCAGCGCCTCCGGCTCATTCGCCTCGGCCTTCACCATCACCCAGCCGCCAAAGGCGTCGGGCGACTTGAAATGCGCGTCATCCACGGCGATCAGGTTGATCATGCGCCCCTCGGCCAGAAGCTGGTCGGCGAGGTAGACGCCGTCGCCGCGCTCCGTCCGCAATTGCGAGGTGTGGTTGTAGACCTCCACCGCATGGGCGCCTGGCAGGGTCCGCGCATCCTCCACCGTCAGCGCGTACCAGGCCGGATGCGGGATGGCGACGAAGGCGCCGGCTGCGATCGCCCGCGCGGCCAGCTCGGGGCCTGTCTCCTCGGGCGGCGTCGGCGGGAAATCCAGCGGAAGGCCGACCGCCAGGATGTGCCACATCTCGCCCAGCGCGGTCGCCGGCGCGTGCAGCTCGGCGCCCAGGATCGTGGTAAAGCCCGGCGTGCGGAACGGCCGCGTGTCCACGATGGGGAAGCTGTATTTCGGCAGGAAGTGATCGGTGATGGCCAGGAAGTCGTAGCCCGCCTCACGATAGGTGGCGCAGACCTCCGCGGCGCCGAGCGCCCCGTCCGTGGCGTTGGTATGGGTGTGGATATTGCCCTTCCAGAAGCGGCCCGGGGCGGAGAACGCATCCATGCGCGTCACGCCAGCTTGCGGAAGGCGTCGAGGAAGGCCGCCACATCAGCCTCATCATTGTAGACATGCGGGCTGATCCGCATGCGGCCCAGGCGCGGGGCCACATGCACGTTGCGCTCGGCGAGCGCCTCGATCAGCCCGGGACGCATGCCGCCGGGAAAGCCCAGGCTCAGCACATGCGGCGCGCGCAGCCCCTGGGCGGGAATCTGCACGCCCATGCCCGCCAGCCCCTCGGCCAGCAGGCCGGTGAGCCAGCCAAGCCGAGCGCTGATCGCATCAGTCCCCCAATCGGCCATCATCTCCATGCCGACGGCCGCCATCTCCAGGCCGATCACATGGTCGCGCTCGCCCATGTCGAAGCGCTTGGCGCCATCCGTGAAGCCGAGATCGGCCATGTAGGGCCGCGCTTCGGAGGAGACGCGGCGGCGGGAGGAGCCGGTCTGCTCCAGCGGCACGCCGTCCTGGTGGCGCTTCGCGATGTAGAGGAAGGCGCGGCCATAGGGGCCCAGCACCCATTTGTAGGTGGGGAAGATGAGTACGTCGGGGTCGAGTGTCGCCACGTCCAGCGGCAGCACGCCCGCGTGATGCGTGGCATCCACCAGCAGCATGGCCCCCGCCGCGCGCTGCGCCGCCGCAACGACGCCGAGATCGATCAGCCCTCCATCCGCCCAATGCACGGAGGAGATGGACACGAGGGCGAGCGGCGCGGCCCCCGGACGGCGGATCGCTTCCAGCACGGCCGTGGTCCAGTCGCCATCGGCGGGCGCCGCGATGGTCTCCACGGTGAAGCCGCCCTCGGCCGCGCGTTGCAGCCACTCCAGCACGGGCGAGGAATGGTCATCGCCCAGAACGAGGGCGCGATGGCCGGCCGGGATGGGCAGGATGCGCCCGGCGACGGCGACGCCGTAGGAGACGGAGGGGATGATCGCCACATCCTCGGGCGACGCATTGATCAGCCGCGCGGCGGCCGCACGGGCGCGATTGCATTGGCGGGCGATGTGCTCGCCCGTGATGCCCCAGGGCCGCGCCTTGAGCGCGATGCCGGCCTGGCCTGCCGCCTGCACCGGATGCGGCAACGGGCTCCAGGAGGCGGCGTTGAGATAGGCGACATCGCGCGGGATGTCGAAGGCGTCGCGCTGGCATTCGAGCATGGTGCGTTCCTTGGCCCCAGAAGCGGCATTGGCTGTGGCAGTCTGCGCCGCAGGGCGCGGGCGATCAATGCAGCCGCGTGCCGAATCCGGGGCCGATCCAGGCCAGTTCACCCTGCGCGAAGCAGGCGGCCAGCGCGCCCTCGGGCGTGACCACGGCGATGTCGCCGCGCAGGCCTTCGGCGATGCGCCCGCGATCGGCTAGGCCCAGCGCATCGGCTGGGTTGCTCGACACGAGCGCCCAGGCGGCGGCGAGGTCCAGCACACCACGCGCCGCCATGCGGAAGGGGGCCGCTAGCAGCGCGGGCCAGTGGTAGTCGCTGGCCAGCACGGTGACGAGGCCGCGTTCGGCGAGCGGCGCCGCGCTGGCCCAGCCCAGATGGCTGCCGCCGCGCACGACATTGGGCGCGCCCATCACCACCGCCTCGCCCGCCGCGCGGGCATCTTCCGCCACCGGCTCGGCCATCGGGAATTCGCAGATGGAGGCGCCCAGCGCGCGGAACAGCGCGCGATCCGCAAGCGTCGCGTCATCATGGCTGAGCATGGGGATGCCGGCGGCCTGCGCCGCCCCGGCCATGCGCTGGCGCATCGCCGGCACATCGGCGCGCCGGCTCATCGCGGCGTCGGCCAAGGCCATCAGCTCCGCCTCGGTGACGCCCGCGCGCCCGGCATATTTGCCGAGCTCTTTCGGGTTCTTCAGCTTCTTCACGATGCTGGGCGTGTGGTCGTTGAAGCCCAGCAGATGCACCTGGCCTGCCGCGATGGCGGCCAGCGCATCGGCCTCGGCCGCGAAGTTATCGGCTTCGAAGCGGAGGTGGACGCGCAATTCAGGCCCGGGCGGCGGGCTCTTCAGCGCGTCGAGCGTGGCCAGGAAGGCAGGAAGCGAGCGCAGCCCCGGCTCCCAGGACAGCGTGACGCCGAGATAGGCCGTGGTGATGCCGGCGGCGAGGCATTGCGCCGCCGCGTCACGCAGCGCGAAGCCGGCCGGGAAATCAACATTGGGGCGGGGCTGCAGCGCACGCTCATGCGCGTCGCCATGAATGTCCACGATGCCGGGCATGACCAGCAGGCCGGTCGCGTCGAAGCGGCGCGCCGCCGCCGCCCCGTCGGCGATGCGGCCTTGCGCCAGCGCGACGTCGCCCCCGCCGAGCGCGCCGCCCCGCAGCACGCGGCCCCCCGTGATGTTCCAGGCCATGTTCAGGACTCCACCACCATCTGCGTCCGCCCGGCGGCGTAGCGCGTCACCGTCGCATCCACCGGCTTGCCGCTGCCATCCACATTCACCGCCTCAGCGACCAGGACCGGGCGGCTGCGCGATTGCTGCAAGACCTCCGCCTCCTCCGCCGTCGGCATGCGGGCCGTGATGCGGGTGATGCGCCGGCGGAAATCCGGCACGCCGCAAGCCGCGAGCGCGTGGCTGATGGAGGGGTTCTCCTGCAGGCGCGTCATGATGTCGGGGAAGCGATGCGCCGGGAAGTGGTGCGCGCCAAGGGCGACCGGCCGGCCATCGGCCATGGCCAGCCGTTCGGCCAGGATGACCAGACGACCGCGGCGGATCTCCAGCATCTCGGCCACGCGCGGCTCGGCCGGGATTTCGGCAAGGCGCAGCACCCGGCCCGCGGGCTCGCGATTCTGCGCGCGGATGATCTCACTGAAGCGAGTGCGTGCGTTCAGCGGATAGTCCAGCACATCCTCCGCCACGAAGCTGCCGCGCCCCTGCTCGACGCGCACGATGCCGCGCGTCTCCAACTCCTCCATCGCGCGGCGGATGGTATGGCGATTTACGCGGAAAGCCTTCGAGAGTTCGGCCTCAGTCGGCAGGCGCTGGCCGGGGGCATGCTGGCCCTCGCGGATCGCGGCCTCGATCGCGGCACCGATCTGGCGCCAGAGCGCGATGCCGGCGCCGCGGTCGAGCGCGGGGCTTGCGAACGTCACGGAAGTTTCAACCAAACGGGCGCTCCGGAGTGGCAATTGCAACTTGACCCTAGCGGGACGGATGTATAGCTGTCTAGACAAATGATGACCCGCCCCGAATGGATGGCCGTCCTCGCCCGCGCCAGCGGTGAGGAGTTGAGCCGGCTGATGCCCCCCCTGCCCCCGCACCGCGTGATCCGCGGCCCCGAGATCGGCCTGACCATGCTGCGCGGCCGCGCCGGCGGGGATGGCGCGGCCTTCAACCTCGGCGAAGCGACGATCACCCGCTGCTCGGTCAGCCTGGAGGGCGGAACGCTCGGCCATTGCTGGCGGCTCGGCCGGGATCGCGCGGCGGCCGAGCGCGCCGCCCTGCTCGATGCCTGCCTGCAGCAGCCCGAATGGCAGGCCCGCCTGATCGAGCAGGTGGTCCAGCCGCTGCATGCCCGCCAGCGCGAGGCGGCGGCGCTGACCGCCCGCCGCGCCGCCGCCACGGAAGTCCGCTTCGCCACCCTGGCGGCCATGCGATGAGGCCCGGCTTCGCAGACCCCGTCTTCGGCGCACAGGCCGGCTTCTCGGCGCTGATGAACGCCATGGCCCGCCCGGGCCGCATCCAGCGCTGCGCCGTGCTGCAGGAGCCGCCGCCCGGCCTCTGCCCCGCCGCCGCCGCGGCCCTGCTGACGCTGGCCGATGCCGAGACGCCGCTCTGGACCGATGCCGAGGGCGAGGTGCGCGAATGGATCGCCTTCCACAGCGGCGCACCGCTGGTGGCCGAGCCCTTGCGCGCGCAATTCCTGCTGGCGACGCGCGGCATGCCGCTGCTCGCCGCGCTCGACGCCGGCAGCGACGAGGCGCCGCAGGACAGCGCCACGCTGATCGTCCAGGTCACCGCCCTGGATGACAGCGCCGGCTGGCGGCTGACCGGCCCGGGCATCCAGCACGGTCACCGTCTGGCCGTGGCGGGGCTGCCCGATGACTTCGCGGCGCAATGGGCCGCGAACCGCGCACAATTCCCGCGCGGCGTGGATGTCGTCCTCTGCACCGACACCCGCCTCGCGGCCCTGCCGCGCACCACGCGCATCACGGAGGACCGCTGATGTATGTCGCGGTGAAGGGCGGCGAGGCCGCGATCGAGGCCGCCCATGCCTGGCTGGCCGAGCGCCGGCGCGGCGACCAGTCGCTGGCCGCGCTCACGCCCGAGCAGATCGAGCAGCAATTGGGCCTCGCCGTGGATCGCGTGATGGCGGAGGGCAGTTGCTACGACCGCGGCCTTGCCGCACTCGCCATCCAGCAGGCGCGCGGCGATCTGATCGAGGCCGCCTTCCTGCTGCGCGCCTATCGCAACACCCTCTCCCGCTTCGCCGCCTGCGAGCCGGTGGATACGGGCGCCATGCGCGTCCAGCGCCGGATCAGCGCCACCTACAAGGACCTGCCGGGCGGCCAGGTGCTGGGTCCCACCTTCGACTACACGCACCGCCTGCTCGATTTCGCGCTCGCCGCCGAGGGCATCGAAGCCCCGCAGGAGGCGGAGGCCGCCGCTGGCCCCATGCCGCGCGTGACGGAACTCCTCGCGCGCGAGGGGTTGATGGCGCGCGATGCGCCGGATGACGGCGCGCCGCCCCCTGATCTGACGCGCGAGCCCCTGCCCTTCCCGACGCCCCGTGCGCTACGGCTGCAATCCCTGGCGCGCGGCGATGAGGGCTTCCTGCTCGGCATGGGCTATTCCACGCAGCGCGGCTACGGCAACGCGCATCCCTTCGTCGCGGAACTCCGCATGGGCGAGGTGGAGGTGGTGCTCGCCCCGCCCGAGCTCGGCTTCGCCATCTCGATCGGCGACATCACCGTCACCGAATGTCAGATGGTCAACCAGTTCGCCGGCAGCGCCGAGGCACCGCCGCAATTCACCCGCGGCTACGGCCTCACCATGGGCCATGGCGAGCGCAAGGCGATGGCGATGGCACTGGTGGACCGCGCCCTCATGGCGCCCGATCTCGGCGAGGACGCCACCGCCCCCGCGCAGCAGGCCGAATTCGTGCTGCTGCACGCCGACAATGTGGAGGCGACCGGCTTCGTGGAGCACTTGAAGCTGCCGCACCATGTGGATTTCCAGAGCGAGCTCGAGAAGATCCGCAGCATCCGCGCCCGCTGGGAGGAACAGGCATGAACGCGATGCCGCCCCTCAACCATCGGGACGCCGCCTACAACTTCGCCTATCTGGACGAGGCGACGAAGCGGATGATCCGGCGCGCCATCCTGAAGGCGCTCGCCATCCCCGGCCACCAGATCCCCTTCGGCGCGCGCGAGATGCCGCTGCCCTATGGCTGGGGCACGGGCGGCATCCAGGTCACCGCCGCCATCCTGGGGCCGCGCGACGTGCTGAAGGTGATCGACCAGGGGGCGGATGACACCACCAACGCCGTCTCCATCCGGGCCTTCTTCGCGCGGGTCGCCGGCATCGCCACCACCACCCGCACGGCGGAAGCCACCATCATCCAGACCCGCCACCGCATCCCCGAGCGCCCGCTGACCGAGGGCCAGGTCATGGTCTTCCAGGTGCCGATGCCCGAGCCGCTTTTCCGGCTGGAGCCACGCCTCGCGGAAACCCGCCGGCTGCATGCGCTGGGCGACTACAGCCTGGCGCAGGTGAAGCTCTACGAGGACATCGCCCGCCAGGGCGAGGCCGGCACCAGCTACAACCACCCGGTCATGGTGGCGGGCCGCTACCTCATGTCACCCTCGCCCATCCCGGGCTTCGACAATCCGAAGCTGCACAATTCGCCTGCCATCATGCTGTTCGGCGCGGGGCGCGAGAAGAAGATCTACGCCGTCCCGCCCTACACCACCGTCGAAAGCCTGGATTTCGACGACCATCCCTTCCGGCCGATGCGGGCGCCGCACGCCTGCTCGGCTTGCGGCAGCACCACCAGCTACCTGGATGAAATCATCGCCGACGACCAGGGCGGGCGAATCTATGTCTGCTCCGACACCGATCATTGCGCGGAGAACCAGGGCCGATGAGCGCGCCGCTTCTGGAAGCCTCCGGCCTCGACCTCCGCTTCGGCGCGGTGCGCGCGCTGGACGGCGTGAGCCTGGACATCCACCCGGGCGAGGTCGTCGCCATCGTGGGGGAGAGCGGCTCTGGCAAATCCACCCTGCTGCGGGTGCTGGCCGGCATGACGGCGCCTCAGGCGGGCCAGGTCCTCTACCGCGACGCATCCGGCCTACGCCAGGAGATTGGCGCGTTGAGCGAGGCCGCCAAGCGCCGCCTGATGCGGAGCGAGTGGGGCTTCGTGCACCAGAATGCGCGCGACGGTCTGCGGATGGGCATCTCCGCCGGTGGCAATATCGGCGAGCGGCTGATGGCGGCGGGTGGGCGCAACTATGCCGCCATCCGTGCCGCGGCGGCCGACTGGATGGCCCGCGTGGAGATGGACCCGGCCCGCATCGACGAGGCGCCGCGCAACTTCTCGGGTGGCATGCAGCAGCGCCTGCAGATCGCCCGCTGCCTCGTCACCGAACCGCGCCTCGTCTTCATGGATGAACCCACCGGCGGCCTCGATGTCAGCGTCCAGGCGCGGCTGCTGGATCTGATCCGGGGGCTGGTGGCCGAGCTTGGCCTCGCCGTCTTCTTCGTCACGCATGACATCGCGGCGGCCCGCCTGCTGGCGCATCGCATCATCGTCATGCGGCGGGGCCGCATCGTGGAGGAGGGCCTGGCCGACCGCGTGCTGGATGACCCGCGCCACGAATACACCCAGTTGCTGGTCGCCTCGGTGCTCTCGGCATGAGGCCCGCGATCCGGATCGAGGGTCTGGCCAAGGGCTTCACCTTGCACCTGCAGGGCGGCATCGGCTTCCAGGTGCTGCGCGATGAGGCGCTGACCGTCATGCCGGGCGAATGCGTCGCCCTCACTGGGCCATCGGGTGCGGGCAAGTCCACGCTGATGCGCTGCCTGCAAGGCAATTACGGTACGGATGCCGGCCAGATCTGGCTCGCCCATCGGGGAGCCGAGGTGGACCTCGCCGCCGCCGATGCGCGGCTGGTGCGGGAGATCCGGCGTGAGACGCTGGGCTATGTTTCGCAGTTCCTGCGCGTCATTCCCCGCGTCTCCGCGCGGGACGTGGTGGCCGAGCCGCTGCAGGCGCAAGGCATGCCCCGCGCCGAGGCCGAGGCGCGCGCCTCTGCCTTGCTGACGCGCCTGAACCTGCCACCCCGCCTGCACGGCCTGCCGCCCGCCACCTTCTCGGGCGGCGAGCAGCAGCGCGTGAACCTCGCCCGCGGCTTCGCCCCCCACACCCCCATCCTGCTGCTGGACGAACCGACGGCGAGCCTCGACGCCGCCAATCGCGAGGTGGTGATCGCCCTGATCGCCGAGGCCAAGGCGCGCGGCACGGCGCTCGTGGGAATCTTCCATGACATCGAGGTGCGGGACCGGGTGGCGGATCGCACGCATGACATCCTTCCGCTAGAAGACGCCGCATGACCGCAGAGACCGTCCTGACCAATGCCCGCCTCGTCCTGCCCGAGGCGGAGATGGAGGGCACGCTTGTCCTCCGCGACGGCCGCATCGCCGAGATCCAGCCCGGCCGTGCCCATCACGCCAGCGCCCTGGACTGCGAGGGGGACATCCTCATCCCCGGCGTGGTGGATGTGCACACCGACAACCTCGAGCGCCAGGTGCAGCCGCGTGCCAATGCCCGCTGGCCCTCGCGCTCCGCCTTCATCGCGCATGACGCGCAATGCGCGGCGGCCGGCGTCACCACCGTGCTGGATGCCCTCTGCCTCGGCGATCTCGGCTTCGACCAGGGGCGCGACCAGACCTTCCATGACGGGGTGCGCGACCTGACGGCGCTGCATGGCCAGCCCTTCATGAAGGCCGAGCATCTGCTCCACCTGCGTTGTGAATTGCCCGCGCGCGACATGCCGGGCCTGCTGGAGGGCGTGGCCGACCACCCGCTGGTCGCGATGGTGAGCCTGATGGATCACTCGCCCGGCGTCGGTCAGTACCGGGACCTCGCGCGCTACCGCGCCATGCGCATCAAGCAGACGCGCATGACGGACGCTGAGGTGGAGGTCCGCATCCTCAAGCTCCAGGCCCAGCGCGCCGAGCTGCGCGAGCGGCAGCGCCGCCTCGTCATTGACCGCTTCGCCGGGCGCGGCATCCCGCTCGCCAGCCATGACGACGAGGATGCAGCCGAGGTGCGCCGCAATGCCGAGGACGGCATCCGCGTCAGCGAATTCCCCGTAACGATGGAAGCCGCCATCGAGGCGGCGCGGATCGGCGTCGGCGTCATCGCGGGCTCGCCCAACATCGTCCGGGGCGGCAGCCATTCGGGCAACGTCGCCGCGATGGATCTGGTGCGCGCCGGCGCGGTGCATGTGCTGGCGAGCGACTATGTCCCGCCCGCGCTGATCGAGGCCGCCTTCCTCATCGCGCCGGACATCGGCCTGCCAGCGGCCATCGCCACCATCACCCGCGCACCCGCCGCCATGTGCAATCTGAATGACCGTGGGCGGCTGGAGGCCGGGCTGCGCGCCGATCTCGTCCGCGTCACGCGGCATGGCACGATGCCGGTGGTGCGGCAGGTCTGGCGCGCCGGGGAACGCGTGATCTGATGCGCGTCGCCATCTACTGGGCGCCCGAACTGGACGACCCCCTGCACGCCGCCGGCAGCGCCTGGCTTGGCCGCGACGCGGAGACTGCCGCGCGCGTGCAGCAACCCGCCATCCCGGGCATTGCCGAAATCACGAGCGACCCGCGCGGCTATGGCCTGCATGCCACGCTGAAGCCGCCCTTCCGGCTCTCCACCGGCTACCAGGCCTTCATGGCCGATGCCGCGCGCTGGGCCGCGAGCATTGCGCCCTTCGAATTGCCCCCGCTCTCCGTGCAGGACCTCAAGGGCTTCCTCGCCCTGCGCGAGACCGCGCCCTGCCCGAGCTTGCACGCGTTCGCGGATTCGGCGGTCTCCGCCCTCGATCACCATCGCGCACCTCCCACCGAGGAGGAGCTGGCGCGCCGCCGCAAGGCGAAGCTCACGCCCACGCATGAGGTGCTGCTGGCCCGCTGGGGCTACCCCTATGTGATGGAGGAATGGCAGTTCCACGTGACGCTGACGCACCGCCTGCCGCCCGAGGAAGCGTCGCGCATCCGCCCGCTCGCGGAGGCGCATTTCGCGGGGCTGGTGGAGCAGCCCCGCGTCGTCGGGACGGTCTGCGTCTTCACGCAGGCCGCCCCGGGTCAGCCCTTCCTGATCGCTGAACGGCTTCCGCTCAGCGGGCGGGCGGCGTAGCCGGCGCGTCACCGCGCGGGCCGCGATGATGGTGCTGGCCGCGCTGCGGCAGCTCATCCCGCGCCACGGCGCCATCCCCGTTCACGTCCATCGCGCGGAAGCGGGCTTCCGCCATCGGGCGGATCTCGATCAGCGTGACCTGGCCGTTGCGGTCCGCATCCAGCGCGCGGAACATCGCGCCGCGCATCTGCTCGGCCCGCGCGGCATATTCCGGCCGCGGCGCCGGCGCATCGGCGGCGCGCAGCCGCATCGTGGCGAATTCCTCGATGGTCAGCCCGCCGCTGCGGTCGGTATCGGCCGTGTTGAACCGGGTGGTCACGAAGGTCCAGGATTCCTCCCAGGTGACGCGGCCATCGCGGTTCGCGTCCACCAGCTCGAACATCCGCGCACCCCGGTCGCCACGCGGGCCTCGGTCGGGGCGGGCATCGGTGGCGGCGGGGGGAGCGGCGGGCGGGGTGGCGGTTTGGGCCAGGGCAGCGCCGGCGCCGAGCAGGGCCAGGCCAAATCCGAGGGTCGCTGCGGTCTTCATTGTGATCTTCTCCAGTTGCGGGAGGCGGCGTGACTGTCGCTCCGTTGAGGGGAAGATGGGCCTTGATTGTAACAGGCGCATGCCGGACCTGACCGCGGCGCGTGAGGAAATGTGTCGCGCCCGGATCGGCTTGGGAAGGTTGGCCCGGAGGGGGCGCTGCCGGGGGCGCAAGGGGAATGCCGGGTGTCGGATTTGAACCGACGGCCTACCGCTTACAAGGCGGTTGCTCTACCCCTGAGCTAACCCGGCGCACCGTCCCTTATCTAGGCCAGCGCCACGCCGCTTGCCAGCGGGCGCCGCGCGGGCTTCATGGGCGGATGCGCCAGAACCGACACCGCCCCCGCCCCCAGGATGCCAGCCCGGCGCGCGATGAGGGCGGCGTCTGGCTCTACGGCCTGCACGCGGTCTCGGCCGCGCTTGCCAACCCCGCCCGCCGGCTGCGCCGCCTGCTGGTGACGCGCGGCGCCGAGCAGGAGCTGGCCGAGCGATTCTCGCCGCCCTGGCGCATCGCGCCCGAACTGGTGGAGCGCAACCGGCTGGACGCCATGCTGCCGCCCGACGCGATCCACCAGGGTGCCGCGCTGATGGCGGAGCCCCTCGCCTCGCCCAACATGGAACGTCTGCTGGAAGGCACGAGCGGCCCCGTCCTCGTGCTCGACCAGGTGACCGATCCACGCAATGTCGGCGCCATCCTGCGCTCGGCCGCCGCCTTCGGCGCCGCGGCCCTGGTGGTGCAGGAACGCCACGCGCCGCCCGAGACCGGCGCCCTCGCTCGCGCCGCCTCCGGTGCCCTCGAGGTCGTGCCCATCCTGCGCGAGGTGAACCTCTCCCGCGCGCTGGAGCAGCTGAAGAAGGCCGGCCTCTGGGTCGTGGGCCTGGAGGCCGCCGGCCCCGTCACCCTCGCGCAATCAGGCCTCACCGGCCGCCGCGTCGCGCTGGTGCTGGGCGCCGAGGGCGAGGGGCTGCGCCGCCTGACGCGCGAGACCTGCGACGAGTTGGTGCGCCTGCCGATCCAGGCCAGCATGGAAAGCCTCAACGTCTCGGCGGCCGCCGCGGTCGCCCTCTACGAACTCGCCCGGGAGTGAAAATATGAGCCAAGCCGCCGATCTGATCCTTGCCGCCTGGAAGGCGAAGCGCGTCCTCGCCCCCCTCGGCGCCGCCGCGCCGCGCGACGTGGCCGAGGGCTACCGCGTGCAGCGCGAGGTGGCCGAGGCCCAGGGCGCCGTCCCGCCAGCCGGCTTCAAGATCGGCGCGACCACGAAGCAGATGCAGGCCTATCTCGGCCTCAGCCACCCGGCAGCCGGCTTCGTGCCGCGCTCGAGCCTGAACGCCGATGGCTTCACCGCGCCCTTCGCCGATTTCATCGCGGTCGGCGTCGAATGCGAGGTGGGTGTGCGCCTCGGCCGTGACTTGCCCTTCGGCCCGACGAGCCGCGCCGAAGCCGAGGCCGCCGTGGCCGAGGTCTTTCCCGCCATCGAGATCGTCGAGAAGCGCTATGGCGATCTCGCCGAGCTCGGCACGCCGACGCTGATCGCGGATCAGGTCTTCCATGCCTCCGGCGTGCTCGGCCGCCCGGCGGCGGATTGGCGCAAGCTCGACCTCGGCGCCATGCGTGGCGAGCTGTTCGTGGACGGCGCCTCGAAGGGCGGTGGCCATGGGCGGGACCTGCTGGGCCACCCGATGGAGGCGCTGGCCTGGCTCGCGGGCTCGGGTGCGGCCGAGGTCTTCGGCGGCCTGAAGGCGGGCCAGGTGGTGTGGCTCGGCTCCGTCACGCCGCCCATCTGGCTGGACGGCCCCTGCGAGGTGCGAGTGGCCTTCGAGGGGCTGGGCGAGGTCCGCACGCGCTTCACCTGAGCCGCAAGGCTCTGTTAACGCGACTCCATCTACGGTTCCGGGATCGAAACCCACCGCCAGAAGGGCGGGCAAGCGGATGACCTTTCCCATGCCCCCGCCCTCCGACTGGAAGGACATGCCGGACGAGCTGCAGCTTGTCCTGGCGCGCGAGGCCCTGCGCCGCGCGGCAGAAACACTGGCCGAGCACGCGGAGCTCCTCGCCCTCGAAATGGAGGACGGTGCCCTGCGCGACCGTGGCGGCCCCGATGCGCTCCGTCTCTTCGCCTCCGTCGTGCGGGCCACCAGCCTCGATTCGCTCGGGCCCGTGGGCCATGCCTGAAGAGGGCCGCTGACAGCGCCACCCCGGGGCGCTATGTGAAAAATCAGATGGCAGATCGTGGCGTGCGCCACGGCCTGTCGTTTCGCAAACCGGGGAAACGAACCGTCATGATCAGGATGCTTCTGGCCACCGCCGCCATCGCGCTGTTGCCCGGCCTCGCTGCCGCGCAGGGCACCACCTGCTCGCATCGCGGCGCGCTGGACGACGCGTATTGCGACGAGAATCGCGACCTCGTCGCCGATGCGCCGGCCGATCCGGCCCGCCTGCGCAACCCGAGCACGCTGGTCTTCGCCTATACCCCGGTGGAAGACCCCGCCCTCTATGCCAGCCAGTTCCGGCCGCTGCTCGACTACCTGACCCAATGCACCGGCAAGCGCGTGGTGTATTTCCAGGTGACCAGCAACGCGGCGCAGGTGGAGGCCATGCGCTCTGGCCGGCTGCACATCGCGGGCTTCTCGACCGGCCCCACCGCCTTCGCCGTGAACCTCGCCGGCGCCGTGCCCTTCGCCATCAAGGGCAATGAGCGCGAGTTCGAGAGCTATCGCGTCGTCGTCATCACGCGCGCCAATTCCGACATCCGCACGCTGGCCGATCTGCGCGGCAAGCGGGTGGCCCACACCTCCGCCACCTCCAATTCCGGCAACCTCGCCCCGCGCGCGCTCTTCCCGGCGGCCGGCGTCACGCCGGATACGGATTACCGCGTGCTCTTCTCGGGCGGGCATGACCGCTCGGTGATGGGCGTGAACGCCGGCGATTTCGACGCGGCGCCTGTCGCGAGCGATGTCTACAACCGCATGGTGGCGCGCGGTCAGGTGCAGGCGGCCAATCTCCGCACCATCTGGCAGAGCGACCCCTTCCCGACCAGCAGCTTCGCCCTGGCGCATGACCTTCAGCCGGAGCTTGCGGCGCGCATCCGCCAGTGCTTCTACGATTTCCGCTTCCCGGCCTCGATGTCGCGCGACCTCGGCGGCAATGATCGCTTCTGGCCCGCCACCTACCAGCGTGAATGGGCGCCGGTGCGCGCGGTGGCGGATGCGGTGAACGCCCCCTATACCCGCGCCGCCTTCGACCAGGAAAGTCGCCGCGAGCTGGAGGCCGAGGCCCGCCGTCGCGCCGCCCAGCAACAGCAGCAGCAGCCCGCGACGCCGGCCCCGGCCGCCCGCCCGCAGTGAGTGCCGCGCCGATCCTGAAGATCCAGGGGCTGGAGAAATCCTACACCCCTGGAAGGCCGGTGCTGCGCGGCATCAACCTCGAGATCGGCGCGCAGGGCATCACCGCTGTCATCGGCCCGTCCGGCACCGGCAAGTCCACGCTGCTGCGCTGCATCAACCGCCTGGTGGAGCCGACTGCGGGCGCCATCCTGATGGGCGACGAGGACCTGGCGAAGCTGCGCGGCAGCGCCCTGCGCCAGGCGCGGCGGCGCATCGGCATGGTCTTCCAGGAGTACAACCTGGTCGAGCGCCTCTCCGTCATGGAGAACGTGCTGACCGGGCGCCTCGGCTATGTGCCGCTGTGGCGCGCCTGGCTGCGCAAGTACCCGGAGGCCGACATCGCGCGCGCCTTCGCCCTCTTGGATGCGGTGGGCCTGCCCGATCAGGCGACGCGCCGGGCGGACGCGCTCTCGGGCGGGCAGCGCCAGCGCGTCGGCATCGCGCGTGCGCTTATGCAGTCGCCCGCCCTGTTGCTGGCCGATGAGCCCACCTCCTCCCTCGACCCCAAGACAGCCGTCGAGGTGATGGAACTGATGGCGCGGCTGACCGGCGAGGCGGGCGTGCCCGTCATCGTGAACATCCATAATGTGGATCTCGCCAAGCGCTTCGCCATCCGCATCATCGGCATGACCGGCGGCGCGGTGGTCTTCGACGGACCGCCCGAGGCGCTGGAGAACCACCATCTGCGCGAGATCTATGGCGGCGAGGACTGGCTGTGAGCGCCAGCACGCGAAACCCCTTTCCGCCCAACTGGCCGCTGCGGATCGGGGCCGCGCTCGGCATCGCCTATATCCTTTACGCCAGCGCCCAGCTCGGCATCACCGGCGAGCGCCTTCTGCATGGCATGGGCGAGGCACAGCGCTTCCTGGCCCGCATGTTCCCGCCGAATTTCGAGCGTTGGGGCCTGCTGGTGGAAGGCATGCTGGAGAGCCTGCAGATCGCCATCCTCTCGACCGCGATCGGCATCCTGCTCTCGCTGCCGCTGGGGCTCATGGCCGCGCGTAACCTCTCGCCGGTCTGGCTCGCCGCCCCCACGCGGGGCTTCATCGCGGTCTGCCGGTCGCTGCACTACGTCATCGTGGCCATCGTCTTCGTGAAGGCGCTGGGGTTCGGCGCGCTGGCCGGGGTCGCGGCGCTGACGGTCGCGTCCATGGGCTTCATCGCCAAGCTCTTCGCCGAAGCCATCGAGGAGATCAGCATGAAGCAGGTGGAGGCGGTGCGGGCCTCCGGCGCCTCGGCGGCGGGGGTGCTGATCTATGGCGTGGTGCCGCAGGTGGCGTCCCGCTTCATCGGCTTTGGCATCTACCTTCTGGATTCCAACCTGCGCAATTCGACGCTGGTCGGCATCGTCGGCGCGGGCGGCATCGGCGGCACGCTCTTCGCGGCCTTCAAGCGCTTCGACTACGACTTCGTCTGCGCCATCCTGATCAGCATCATCGCGCTCATCTTCCTGGCCGAAGTCGTCTCGGGCCGCATCCGGGCGGCGCTGCGATGAGCGCGACCCTGCCCCTGCCCCGCCGATGGGTGCGCCATTCCTTCAGCGAGCGCCTGCTGCGATATTTCCTCTGGCTCGCGGCCATCGCCTCGCTGGTCTGGGCGGTGCGTTCCATCGAGATCATCCCGGAATTCCTGGCCGATGCGCCGGAGCAGATGGCGGACCTGCTGATCCGCATGTGGCCGCCCGACCTCGCGCATTACTACCCCTCGGTCCATGCCGCGATGATCGAGACGCTGCACATCGCGAGCCTCGGCACGGTGCTGGGCGTGGCGCTCGCCATCCCCGTGGCGCTGCTGGCCGCGCGCAACATCTGCCGCAATGCGGCTCTCAACGCCTTCGCCCAATTCCTGCTGGTCTCCTCGCGCAGCGTGAACAGCCTGGTCTGGGCGCTGATCTTCGTGGCGGTCTTCGGCCCCGGGCCGGCGGCGGGCACCTTCGCCATCGCCTTCCGGTCGATCGGCTTCGTCGGCAAGCTGCTGGCCGAGGCCATCGAGGAATCCGCCCCCGGCCCGATCGAGGCGCTGGAGGCGAGCGGCGCGCCCTGGGGCCACCGGATGCTCAAGGGCGTCTGGCCGCAGGTGCAGCCGGCCTTCTGGGGCATCGCCCTGTTCCGCTGGGACATCAATGTGCGCGAATCCGCGGTCCTGGGCCTGGTCGGCGCGGGCGGCATCGGCGTGGTGCTGGATGACGCGATCAACTTCTTCCAATGGGAGAGGGTTGCCACCATCTTGCTGGCTATCCTCGCGGTGGTCGTGGTGGCGGAGATCCTCGTCACGCGCATCCGCGCCAAGCTGATCTGACCGGGTGGCGATGCAGGCATTCGATGTTCTGGTGGTGGGGGGCGGCGTCAATGGCGCCGGCATCGCGCGCGATCTCGCGGGCCGCGGCCATTCCGTGATCCTGGCCGAGCAGGGGGATCTGGCGCAGGCCACCTCCTCCGCCTCCTCCAAGCTCATCCATGGCGGCTTGCGCTACCTTGAGCATTACGAGTTCCGCCTGGTGCGCGAGGCGCTGGGCGAGCGCGAGGTGCTGCTGAAAATGGCGCCGCACATCATCTGGCCGCTGCGCTTCGTGCTGCCGCACCGGCCCGAGATGCGGCCGCGCTGGATGATCCGCGCCGGCCTGTTCCTTTATGACAACCTCGCCCGCCGCGTTTCGCTGCCCGGGGCGCAGGCTTTCCAGACCGCGCAGAACCCGATGGGCGCGGCCCTCAAGCCCGAGATCACCCACGCCTTCGCCTATTCCGATGCCTGGGTGGAGGATAGTCGCCTCGTCCTGCTGAACGCGCTGGACGCCGAGCGGCGGGGCGCCGACATCCGCACCCGCACGCGCTTCGAGGACGCCACGCGCCACGCCCATCACTGGGAGGTGACGCTGCGCGGCCCCGACGCCCAGGGCCAGCGCATCCGCGTGCGCGCCATCGTGAACGCAGCCGGCCCCTGGGTTCAGCGCGCCCTCGATTCCGCCCATGCCGAGAAGCCCGGCGCCGTGCGCCTCATCCGCGGCAGCCACATCGTCCTGCCGCGCCTCTATGAGGGAAATCACGCCTTCATCCTGCAGAATGACGATCGTCGCGTCGTCTTCGTCATCCCCTATGAGGATGAGTTCAGCCTGGTCGGCACCACCGACGTGCCGCATGAGGGCGACGCCTCCACCGCGCATTGCACGCCGGAGGAGGCGGAGTATCTCTGCGCCGCCGTCTCCCGCCAGTTCCGCCGGCCGATCACACCGGCCGACATCGTCTGGTCCTATTCGGGCGTGCGCCCGCTGTTTGACGACGGCGCGGACGACCCATCCGCCGTCACGCGCGACTATGTGCTGAAGCTGGACGAAAGCGCCGCCCCGCTGCTCAGCGTCTATGGCGGCAAGATCACCACCTTCCGCCGCCTGGCGGAGGAAGCGGCCGGCCGCGTGGCCAAGGCGCTGGGCCGTGAGGGCACGCCCTGGACGGCCGGCGCCACGCTTCCCGGCGGCGATCTCGGGGGCAAGACGCGCGAGGCCTTCGCGGCCGAGATGGCGCGCGCGCTGCCCTTCCTCGACCCGGTCTCCATCCCGCGCCTCGTTCGCACGCATGGCGGCGAATTACCGCGCGTCTTCGAGGGGCGGGAGCCTGGGCAGAGCCTGGGCGCGGGCCTGACCGAGGCGGAGCTCGACTGGATGCGCCGCCACGAGTGGGCCCGCAGCGCCGAGGATGTTCTGTGGCGCCGCACCAAGCTCGGCCTGCACATGAGCGCCGCGGAGCGCGCGGGTATCGCCGCCCGGTTCGAGGGCGCCGCCGCGCTGCCGGGCTAGCCCTCGCCCTCCGGCTCCAGATCAACGCTCACCGAAAGGCGGTGGTCGCCGCCGCCGAGCAGCACGCCGCGCAGCGGGGAGATGTCCGAGAAATCTCGCCCCCAGGCGAGGATGACATGCTCGTCCCGCACCACGATGCCGTTGGTCGGGTCAAGCTGCACCCAGCCCTGGCCCGGTCCCATCCAGGCCGAGACCCAGGCATGCGACTGGTCCGCCCCGCGCCGCCGCACCTGGCCCGGCGGCGGGCGGGTCCGCACATAACCCGAGACATAGCGTGCCGGCAGGCCAAGCCCGCGGAGGGCCGCCAGCATCACCTGGGTGAAGTCCTGGCAGACGCCGCGCCGGTCCCGGAGCACATCGGCGATGGGTGTCGTGATACTGGTCACCCCCGCCTGGAAGACGAAATCCTGCCGCATGCGCCGGTTCAGTTCGAGCAGCCCCTCCAGCACGCGCCGCCCGGGCGGGAAGGAGGTCCGCGCATAGGCGGTGGCCTCGGCCAGCAGGGGGACATGCCGCGTCGGCAGGATGAAATCGGCCGTCTCGACGCCGTGCGCCGCGGCCGCCACCTGCTCCCAGGGCAGGGTTTCGGCGCTGGGAGGCGGCGGGGCGAAATCCACCTCGACCAGGCTTTCCGCCGTCACCTCGAAGCTGGTGTGCGGGGCGACGAGGAAGAGGCGCGTCGCCGCATTGCCGAAATGGTCATGCGTCTCGGTGTGGTGGTCCGGCCGGGGCGTGCAGGTCAGCCTGGCGGAAATCACGCGCTGGCCCGGAAGGGCACGGGGCTTCAGATGCAGCAGATGCGCCGCCAGATCCACCGTCTGGGCGTAGCCATAGGCGGTGCGGTGTCGAAGCCAATAGATCATCCGGCCCATTGTGACGGATGGGCGACGCCGCGCCTACCGCCCCCCTTCGCTCGCCTGGCGATCAGGCCGTGAGGATCGCCGCCTCGCCCATATCCACGCCCACGGCGCGGGCCGGCGGCAGCAGCGCGAAATAGCGCCGCGAGAGCTGGTCCGAGAGGGTCGCGATCTCGCCCGCCATGCCGCGCAGCAGGGCGGGCAGCTCGGCCGTCGCCGCCTCGGCCTGATCGGGCGCCGCAAGCAGCCGGGGCGTGATCGCCTCGGCCTCCGCCAGCAGCCGGCGCAGCTCGCGCGCCGTCTCGGCCTCGGCCTCGCCCGAAAGCTCGCGCAGCGCGGTGCCGATCGCCTCCAGCTGGAAGGCGAGGCCGCGCGGATTGGAGGCATCGGCCAGCACGAGGTCCAGCGCCGGGGCCGGTTGCAGCACGGCGAGGTAGCGGCTGCGATAGGTGATGACGCTGTCGCAGAGCTCAAGCGTGAGGCGCAGGCCGGCCTCGATGCGCTGGGCGGGCGCGTCCAGCGCCACCGCCACCTCGCTCGCCACCGCCATGGCACGCTCGATCCGCCGGCCGAGCTCGAGGAAGAGCCGCGCGCCGCCGCGCACCATGTTCTCGGAGGCGATTCCCGCCACCGCATTGGCGAAGCGCAGCGAAGGCAGCAGCGCGCGGGCGAGGTCGGGCAGTTCGGGCGCGGAATTGTCCAACGCCTCTTCCGCCGCGCGCAGCGTCTGGGTCAGCGTCGCGTGCATGTCGGCGGTCAGGCGATCGCGCACCGATTCCACCAGCGTGCCGATCGTGCCCTGGAGCTGGCGCACCGCCGGCCGGCCTACCGCTTCCAGCGCATTGGCGAGAGAGGCGAGGTTGCCGGCGCTGGGCCGCGCCTCCTCATCCAGCAGCTGCGCCTCGCGCAGGCAGGTGGCGAGGGTGCCGAGTTCGGCCAGTTCGCGCGGCAGGGGCGCGCCGCGCCGCAGGCGGGTGATGGTGGCGCGCATCAGACGCGCCGCGCGATCCAGCCGCTCTACATAGCGGCCAAGCCAGAAGAGGTTGTCCGCGACGCGCGAGGGGATGGCGCCCGCGGTGCGGCGGATCGCAATCGGCGGGCCGCTTTGCGCGGCGGGGCCGATGATCGCCTCGGAGGGATCGGCCGGCACCCAGGCATCCTTGCACCAGCCGCCGCCCGGAAGCCGCCCGGTGAGCTTGGCGCCGGGGGTGACGAGGCGGGCGATGCCGCCGGGCAGAACCTGCCATGACGCACCGTCGGAGACGGCGAACATCCGCAGGATGAAGGGGGCCGGCGTCAGCGCGCCGCCCTCGAGCGCGGGGGCCACCGGCAGGGGCGGCAGGGCGATGGCGGCCACCGCCCCCTGCCCTGGCCGCTCGAGGGATTCGGAGGCGCTGCCCTGCCCCGCCGGACGGAAGACCCAATGGGCATGGCCCTCGGGCAAGGCCGGCGTCGGCGTGGCGGCATCGGGCAGCCAATGGGTGGGCAGGTTGGGGAGCTGGAGCGCCTCGCCCAGCATGCTGGGTGCCAATGCGCCGAGCCATGCGCCCAGCGCCGGCATCTCGGCCAGCGCCGCCCCTGGCGCGTTCAAGAGGGTGAGCGCGCCATGGCGCACCGCATCCAGCAGGCCCGGCACGCCGCTGCCCGCCGGCGCCTCCGGTTGGTCCAGCGGGTCGAGGGAGGCGGCATCCACGCGCGAAAGCACGACATCCACCGGCTGCAGGCCGCTCAGCGTCTTCAGGAAGAGCGCGCCGCCGCGCATGGTGAGGTCACCGGTCTCGACCAGGGCGCAGCCCAGCTCGCGCGAGAGGACCACGTGTTCGAACCAATGCGGATCGCGCGTGCCCGGCGAGAGCAGCGCGATGGCGGGGTCGTTCATGCCGTGCGGGCCGAGCCGGCCCAGCGCCTCCTGCCAGAGCTCGAAGAAGGGCGAGATGCTGCGCGGCTGGGTGGCGCGGGCGATCTCGGGCATGGCGGTGCCGATCAGGCGCCGGTTCTCGCGCAACTGGCCGAGGCCCGAGGCAAGGCCGGTGCGGTCCTGCAGCACCGCCCATTTCCCATCATGCCCGCGCACCAGGTCCACGGCGTAGAGATGCAGCAGGGGGCGCCGGGGCGGGCCCTTGCTGCGGCGCGCGGTGCGCTGGAAGGCCGGGCTGGCGAAGATCAGCGGCGCCGGGATCTGGCCGCTCGTCAGCAGGTCCTGCGGGCCGTAGAGATCGGCCAGGATCGCATCCAGCAGCCGGGCGCGCTGGGTGATGCCCGCCGCCAGCGCCTCGAATTCCTCCGCCGGGATGGGCAGCGGCAGCGGGTCGAGCCGCCAGAGCGCAGCCCCCGAGGCGCCGGGCAGCAGCGAGGCCACGCCGTCATCAGCCATGGCGCGGGCCAGCCTCTCACCGCGCTCGGCGAGGCCGGCGCGGCCAAGGCCACCCACGACGCCCATGACGCCGCGCCAATGCGGGCGGATGCGCCCCTCGCCGGAGACCATCTCATCAGGCCCGCCGGCGAGAAGCTCAAGCACCTGCGAAGGCCCTCAGATCCAGCGTGCAGGGATGCTCCAGGCTCGGCCGTGGCTCGGCCACGACGCGCGCGCCGGGGGTATGGCCATGGGCGAAGAAGCGCGAGCGGCGCCGCGCCTCGGCCGAATTGGCATTGACCGGGAAATCCTCATAGGCGCGGCCACCCGGATGGGCGACGTGGTGCGAGAGCCCGCCCAACGAACGGCCCGTCCAGCGATCCTGCACGTCCAGCACCAGGGGCGCCTGGGCGCGCACCGAAGGGTGCAGCGCCGAGGGCGGATCCCAGGCCTTGAAGCGGATGCCGCCGATGAATTCGCCCGCGCGGCCGGTGGGCTGCAATGGCACGGCAACGCCGTTCGCGGCCAGGAGGAAGCGCTCCGGCACCCAGTTGGTTACGCGCGCCTGCACGCGCTCGGCGCTGCTATCGACATAGCGGACGGTGCCGCCGGCCGCCTGTTCCTCACCGAGCACATGCCAGGGCTCCAGCGCCTCGCGCAGTTCGAGGCTGATGCCGGAGACATTGACCTCGCCGATCTTGGGGAAGCGGAACTCCACATGCGGCGCGAACCAGGCGGGGTCGAGCCCGAAGCCCATCTGCCCCAGCTCCTCCAGCGCGCCGTGCAGGTCTTCGCGCGCGTAATGCGGCAGCATGAAGCGGTCATGCAGGGAGGTGCCC
Organism: Sediminicoccus rosea; assembly: GCF_033547095.1. Taxonomy (NCBI): domain Bacteria; kingdom Pseudomonadati; phylum Pseudomonadota; class Alphaproteobacteria; order Acetobacterales; family Roseomonadaceae; genus Sediminicoccus; species Sediminicoccus rosea. The sequence continues at coordinate 2,859,949 of NZ_CP137852.1, forward strand.
CAGCGCACGAGCGAACGCCGGTAGGGCTGGTCCCAGAAGGCGGCCAGCGCCGAGCGCATCAGCAGCATCTGTGCCGCGCTCATCTGCGCGTGCGGCGGCATCTCGAAGGCGCGGAACTCGACCAGGCCACGGCGGCCGCTGGCCGAGTTCGGGTCATACATCTTGTCGATGCAGAACTCGGTCCGGTGCGTGTTGCCGGTCATGTCGGCCAGGATGTTGCGGAACAGCCGGTCGGTCATCCAGGGCGGCGGGTTGCCGCCCATGCGGTCCAGCTCGCCGAAGGCGATCTCCAGCTCGCGCAGCGCATCCATCCGCGCCTCGTCCACGCGGGGGTGCTGGCTGGTGGGGCCGATGAACAGGCCGCTGAACATGAAGCTCAGCGAGGGGTGGTTGTGCCAGAAGGAGACGAGGCTGCGCAGCAGGTCCGGCCGGCGCAAGAAGGGCGAATCCTCGGCGCGGGCCGCGCCCATCACCACATGGTTGCCGCCGCCGGTGCCGACATGCCGGCCATCCTGCATGAACTTCTCGGTCGAGAGGCCGATCTGCCGCGCCTCCTCGTAGAGCTGCTCGGTGCGCTGGACCATTTCCGGCCAGGACTCGGCCGGGTGGATATTGGCCTCGATCACGCCGGGATCGGGCGTGATGGAGAAATGCTGGATGCGGGAATCCTCGGGCGGCAGATAGCCCTCGATGATCACCTTGCGGCCGGTCTCGGCCGCCGTGTCCTCGATGGCCGCGATCAGTTCCAGCCAGTCCTCCGCGGCGTAGAGCGGCGGCAGGAAGACATGGATCATGCCGCCGCGCGGCTCGACGCAGAGCGCGGTGCGGACCTGCGCCGGGTCATCCAAGCCGATCTCTGGTGCGGGCTGCGGCGTGGGCCGCTGGTCGGCCGGGAGCGCATAGGGATCGGCGCCGGTGCCCGGCGTGCGGAAGCTCGCGCGGATCTGTTCGAGCAGCGGCAGTTCGGTCTCGGGCGCGAAGGGATCGGCCGGGCTGTCCAGCTCCTTCGCGAGTTCTGCCGGATCAATCCAGGGCAGCGAGGTCAGCGGCAGGCGCAAGCCCATCGGCGCATCGCCCGGGGTCAGGAAGAGCGTATCGTCGCGGAAGAACCAGCGGCCCGACTGCCAGCGGCGCTGGCCGCCCTGGACCACACGGCGCAGCGGCAGCACCGTGCCGGTGGGCGTCGCGAGCCCGCCGCGGAAGAGCCGCGCGAAGCGCTTGCGCTCCAGCGGGTCGGCCAGCTTGCTGTCCTCGGCCACGACATTCGCCGGCAGGCGGCTCTCGCGCCAAAGGTAGTAGTGGATGTCCTCATGCGCGGCGGTGGCGAGTTCGGGCGGGACCTGCAGCCGCTCGGCCAGGCTCGCCGCGAAATGCGCCGCCGCCACATGCGTCGCGTCATCCGTGTCGTCATCGGAGGCGAGCAGCGTGGGGTCGCGCCAGATGGGCTGGCCGTCCCGCCGCCAATGGGCGGAGAGGGCGAAGCGCGGCAGCGGCTCGCCCGGATATTGCTTGCCCTGGCCCGTGTGGATCACCGCCCCCGGCGCCCAGAGCGGGATGAGGCGGCGCAGCAGGCGCCCCGCATAGGCGCGCTTGGTGGGGCCCAGCGCATCCGTGTTCCATTCCGCCGCCTCGCGGTCGGAGGCCGCGACGAAGGTCGGCTCGCCGCCCATGGTCAGGCGCATGTCCTGCCGGCGCAGCGCTTCGTCCACGCGGTCGCCGGCGGCGCGGATCGCCGCCCACTGCTGCTCCGTGTAGGGTTTGGTGACGCGCGGCGTCTCGACGATGCGCGTGACGTGCATGTCGAACTCGAATTCCGTATCGGCCTTCTCGACCATGCCGGAGATGGGCGCGGCGGAAGCGGGCTCGGGCGTCGCGGCCAGCGGGATATGCCCCTCGCCCGCCATCAGGCCGGAGGTGGCGTCGAGGCCGACCCAGCCCGCGCCGGGCAGGTAGACCTCGGCCCAGGCGTGCAGATCGGTGAAATCCGACGTCGGACCTTCCGGCCCCTCGACCGGCTTCACATCGGCGACAAGCTGGATCAGGTAGCCCGACACGAAGCGCGCGGCGAAGCCCAGGTGCCGCAGCGCCTGCACCAGCAGCCAGGCGGAGTCGCGGCAGGAGCCCCGGCCCTCGCCCAGCGTGCGCTCCGGCTCCCAGACGCCCGGCTCCATCCGAACGATGTAGGAGATGCGCGACTGCACGAGCTGGTTGATGGAGACCAGGAAGTCCACCATCCGCGCCTTCTCGCGCGGGATCTCGGCCAGCAGCGACTTGAAGAGCGGGCCATAGGGGGCGAGCTTGCGGAACGGTGCCAGCTCCTCGTCCAGCACATGGTCGTAGGCGAAGGGGTAGTGCTCGGCCTCCGGCTCCAGGAAGAAGTCGAAGGGGTTGATCGTCGCCATGTCGGCGATCAGGTCCACCGTCACGTCGAAATGCGTGACGCGCTCGGGGAAGACCACGCGCGCCTGGAAATTGCCCTGCGGGTCCTGCTGCCAGTTGATGAAGTGCGGCTTGGGCTCGATCTTCAGCGCGTAGGAGAGGATGGGCGTGCGCGCATGCGGCGCGGGGCGCAGCCGAATGGTCTGCGGCCCGAGGGCCACGGGCCGGTCATAGCGATAGCTGGTGCGATGGGTGAGGGCTGCGTGGATGGACATGCGCGCGATAAGTCCCGGCCGAGATGCTGCGCCGCTTATAGGCCCGTTTGGCAGCCCTGGCAGCCAATGGATTCGCTGTTTTTGCCGTGGCCGCACACGCGCCGCGCATGGCGCGGGCGGAATGCCGCCTTCTTCAGCGCCCCCTCAGCGTCCCTTGAAGACCGGTGCCCGCTTCTCGCGGAAGGCGCGCAGGCCCTCCTGCAGGTCCTCGCTCGCCTGGCTCGCCTTGGCCCGGGCGATCGCGCCTTCCACGTCGAATTCCTGGCGGGCGATCTCGTTCAGGCTGCGCTTCACGCCCTGCACGGCAAGCGGCGCCATGGCGGCAAGGCGGTCCGCCAGCGCATCCACGCGGGCATCGAGTTCCGCGGCCGGCACCATCTCGGTCAGGTAGCCGATGGCGAGCATCTCCGCCGCCTGGATCTTCTCGGCCGTCAGGAAGAGCTTCTTGGCGGCATTCAGCCCGAGGCGGCTGACATAGCGGATCATGCCCGAGGGGTAGTAGTGCAGGCCAAGGCGCGCGGCCGGCATGAACATCTCCGCCGTGTCCACGCCGATGCGGAAGTCGCAGCAAAGGGCGAGGTCGGTCGAGCCGCCATAGACGCCGCCATTCAACCGGCAGATGGTCGGCACCCTGAGCCGCTCGAGCTGGTCGGCCACACCCTCGAAGGAGGGCGCATCGGCGCGGGCCGTGACATCGGCATTGGGGCGCTCGGCCATGTCGCCCAGGTGGTAGCCGGAGGAGAAGGACTTGCCCGTGCCGGTCAGCACCAGCACGCGGATCTCAGGATTGGCTTCCACCGCCGCGAAATGCTCACCGAGCTTCACGAGGTCGGCCGGCTCGATGCGGTTGTGCACGGCGGGCCGGTTCAGCCGGATGGTGGCCCGCGCCCCTGAGATGGTGAGCAGGGGCGTGGTCGCCTCCGCCGCCTGGATGTTCATGCCCGCTCTCCCTGATCGGCCCGGGCAGAATACAGCCCGGGACGCGTGGTGGAAGGGCCGCCGCCTCAGGCGGCCTGGCGCAGGCCATCAGCGGGCCGGGCCTCGGGCCGCCGGGCCGGCGGGGCGGCCGGCGGCTGCGCCCCCGGCGCCGGCTGGCCCCCCTCCGTCGCCCACCAGGCCAGGCGCATCATCAGGACGAAGGCGATGGGCACCAGCGCGGCGAGCGCCCAGAGCAGCACCTGCGGCGTGACGTAGTAGGCGAGGAGTGCCAGCGCCATCGCGACATTGGCAAAGAAGAGCAGGATGCCCCGGCCCAGCTCATCCTCGGCGCGCTGGTCCGCGGCCGGTGGCGCGGGCGTGAAGCCGGGCTCCACTGCGGCCTCGGCCGCGCGGCGCGCGAAGACCGAAAGCCCGAGCGTCGCCAGCAGCGCGATCACCGCCAGCGCCACGCCCTCGCCGCTCCACCAGAGCCAGGCCGCGCCCGCGAGGCCGATCCCCAGCATGGCGAAGGGCAGCAGCGCCGCCAGCCGCGCAGCGAGGCCAAGGCGCGAGGCCGCCCCCATGGAATTGCCGAGCTGCCGCAGGTTCTGGATCCAGAAGAGCCCGGCCAGCGGCAGCGAGGTCGCCAGCAGGACCCAGCCGATGGGTGACTGCCAGGCCTCCACCCCGCCGCGCATCCCCGCGGCATAGAAGCCGCCCCAGAGGAGGAAGGGGGTCAGCATGAAGATGGCGATGGCGAAGGGCAGCAGGCGGGGCATCGGGACATTCCGGGACGAGGCTTGAGGAAGGGCGCGCGGATCGGGCTCCGGGCGGCACTCCACCACCCGAACATGAACAATTCTTCACCTAGACGCGCGCGCCCGGCCGGGCAAGCCTGGATCAGTGGCGATGATGGCCCGGCGAGCGCGCGCCCGCCGCCTGCACGGCGAGCTGGATGGTCACCTCGCCCGCCCGCTCGAAGCGCAGCGTGACCGGGATGGTCTGGCCGGCGTTCATGGGCTGGGTCAGGCCGATCAGCATCAGGTGCAGGCCGCCGGGCTGGAGCGAAACCTCACCATTGGCGGGCACGGGGATGTCGTTCACGGGGCGCATGCGCATCACATCGCCGTCGCGGACATGGGTGTGCAGCTCCATGCGGCCCGCCGCCGGCGAACTGGCCGAGACGAGCCTGTCCGGCGTCGCGCCCGTGTTGCGGATGACGAGGAAGCCGCCGCCCTGCATCCCCTGCCCCGCCGCGCGGGTCCAGGGGTTCACGATGCGGAGCGGGCCGAGCTCGGTCACGCGGTCCTGCGCGAGGGCGGGGCCGGCCAGCGGCAGCAGGGCGGTGGCCAGCAGAAGGTGGCGACGATGGGTCATGGTTTGGGTTCCTGAGTTGGGGTTCAGAAAGATGCTGGGCGGGGCTGTTCGGCCCGCGCCTCGATCCGGCCGGCGACGCGCGCGAGCCGTGCCGCGTCGCGCGCCGCGGCCGCCGGGTCGCCCTCGGCGCAGATGCGCCGAAGGCTGTTAAGCTGGGATTGCAGCGAGGCCGCCTCCTGCGCGCGGGCGAGTGGCAGGGCGGCTTCCACCGCCTCGGCGGCGCCAGTGGTGGCGGCGCTGCAGATCTCGGTCATCGCGCGTTCCATCTCGTCAGGGTCGCAGGCGATGGCGGGCGTGGCGAGCAGCATCGCCATGGCGAGCAGCGCGCGCATCAGCGGGCACCGAGCCGCAGCATCGGCGCGGGGCTGCGCGGGCGAGGCTGGCCGGGCTCGGCCAGTTCTACCCAGGCATGCTGCGCGCCGCCCTCGCAGCGCTGCACCACGGGGAAGACCAGGGTCGTGCCGGGCTGGTCGGGCGCGCGGATCATCATGATGAACTCGTCATAATGGGCATCCGGCAGCGGGCCGCCGCGCCAAGCGATGCTGGCCGGCGCCTCGCGCACCAGGCCATGTCCGCTCGAGACCGGGCGCGCCAGGGGGCGCCTCTCGATGGCGATGTCCCAGCCGGGCTTGGGCATCGGGCGCGCCATGGAAACCCCCTCGGGCAACGCCACCTCGATCGCGATGGTGGCGGCCGTGCCGCAGCCATGGCCGACGCGAAAGGCGAGCCTCGCGTAGGAATGCGCGGCGACCTCCGCCGGTTCGATCACGACATGCGCCTTGGCTGGCGTCGCCCAGGCCAGGGCCGGGACCAGCATCAGGGTGATGAAGCGCTTCATTGGCGTCATTCCTTTCAGAAGCGGTAGAGCATGCCGGCATAGGCGGTGGTGCCGATGCCGGGCTCGTAGAGCGCGGGATTGCCGAGCGCGATGGGCGTGACCGAGGCGGAGCTGATGAAGCGGCTGTTCGCCAGGTTGCGCCCCTCGAGGAAGACGCCGAGGCGGCCGTCCATCAGGTCCGCACCGCCGCGCAGGCCGAGCAGCGTGTAGCTGTCGGTCCGGCGGGTATTGGCATTGTCCACGTAGAAGCCCTCGGGCACCCAATCCACATTGGGCGCGATCCACCAGCCCGACGGATGGCGATAACGTGCCTCCGCCCGCAGCACATGCGGCGGCACGCCGGGGAGCTGGTTGTTGCGGAAGATCGGGTCGTTGTCGAAGAAGAAATCGCTGAAGGTGTAGGCGCCGCGCAGCGTGATCGAATCCTGCGCCGTGAACACGTTGCGCCCCGCGACGTAGCTGGCCGCGAGCTCCACGCCCTGGTGCACCGTCTTGTCCGCGTTGCGGGCGAAGCTGGTGCCCGGCTGTTGGCCGGCAAAGAGCTGAATCTCGTTGTCCAGCCAGCTGTAGTAGTAAGCGCCGTCGAAGGTGAAGTCGCCCACCGTGCCGCGCGTGCCGATCTCGGCCGTGATGGCGCGTTGCGGCGCCAGCAGGCGGAAGCCGCCCAGCGGCACCAGGGCCACGAGGTCCGAAAGCGTCGGCGGCTCGGTAGACCAGGTGACGTTCGCATAGGCCTGGACATTGGGCGTGGCCTGCCAGAGCAGGCCGGCGCGCGGATTGAGGAAGTTCCATTCGCCGCTGCCACTGAGCGCCGCGTTCAGCCGGTTCTCGCTGCGCCGCACCGCCTGCCCGCCCGACAGCCCGGCCACGAGCGCAAGGTCGGGCAGCACATAGAAGCTGTTCTCGACATAGGCGTCGGTGGTGGAGGCGGTATCCCAGGAGGCGAAGGTCTGCGCGCCGCGCACGCCGCTCAGGTTCACGAAGCGGCGATTGTCATTGGTGCCCCAGGCCGCGTTGACGCCGGCCACCAGCCGGTTGCGGAAGCCGCCCAGCGTGCCGTCCCAGGTGACGCGCCCGAAGAGGTTGAAGTCGTTGGTGTGGTTGTCGATGTACTGGAAGATCGGATGGTCGAGCTGCCGCTGGACGAAGCTACCGCCCATCTCCACCAGCGTCTCCGCATTGGGGCGGATCGCGGTGATCGTCCCCAGCCGGAAGCTCTCGATATTGCGCTGGTAGTTGAGCTGGACATTGGTCGGGTTGGCCAGCCGCGGCGTCTGCGTCGCCGAATTGCGCGTCACCGTGCCCGGGATATCCTGCTGGATGGCGTTGTAGGTGAAGAAGACGCGCGTCTCGGCATTCTCGGCCCAGCGATAGGCGCCGTTCGAGTTCATCCGGCCGGCACTGCCCGAGGAATGGTTGCGCCAGCCATCCTGGTTCAGCATCGTGCCGCTGACCCAGCCATCCCAGGGCCCGCTGACGCCGCCCATCTGGGTGTTGCCACGCACGAAGCCCCGGCTGCCGCCCTCCAGGCGGAAGGTGACCCCCTGCCCTTCCTGCTGCCGCGCCGTGGGCGTCACGAAGTTGATCGCGCCGCCCAGGGTGTTGGCGCCGAGCGCGAAGCCATTGCCGCCGCGAAACACCTCGGCGCGCAGGAAGCTCGTCGGGTCCAGCTCCTGCAGGTCACCGCTGCCATCGGCCTGGTTGATCGGGATGCCGTCCTGGAAGACGCGCACGCCGCGCAGGTGGAAGTTGCGCGCGATGCCCGAGCCGCGGATCGAAAGGCGCGAATCCTCGCCCCATTTCGGCTGCGCGAAGACGCCGGGCGTGAACTCGAACATGTCCCGCATGGAGAGCACGCCCGGGCGGTCCCGGAATTCGGAGGCGGGCACCACCGTGTTGTTGCCCGGGCTGAGCCAGAGCCTGAGCCGCGCCTCGTTGTTGCTCTCGGAGGTGAGCGGCGGCGGGGCTGCGGTGACCACGGTATCCGGGTGGGCGCGGATTTCGGTCTGCGCGAGGGCGGGCGTGGCCAAAAGGGGCGCGCTCAGCAGCGCGCGACGCAAGAGGGACATGGATGGATTCCGGCAAGGCGTGAACAGGCGCGGCACCCGGTTGGCCGGGCGCGCGGGCGGGGTGTTCAGGCGATGACGGGTGGCGCGCGGGTCGTGTAGGGCGGCGCGCGGGCGGGCGGCAGCCAGCCATCGCCGGGCGCCATGGCCCAGCTGACGGCCTCGCCCAGCCAGGCGGGGGTGGAGAGCAGCGGCGGCGCGGGCAGGTCCACCGCCGGCAGGCCGTGGCAGGCCGGGCAGAAGCCGCTCTCGCCCCCCGGCGCGTGGTCTGCCGCGGGCTCGCCATTCGCATCGAGGCGGATGGTCCGCATACCCTCGGTCGAGCAGATCTCGACCAGCATCCCCTCGCCCGCGCCCATGCCGCGCAGACAATGCGCGACCGCCACGCCCGACTGCAGGAGCAGCACGGCCGCGAGGAGGCGGATCAACAGGGATCGCAAGGATGACACGTGGGAGGGTTTAGGCCCGCCCGGCGAAACCCTCAAGCGGCCAGGTCGTACTCGACCTCAGGCGTATAGACCGCCGCCTCCTTCCCGAGCTGGGAGGAATAGAGCACGAAGCGCTCCACCATCACAGGCTCGGTGCGGAAGAGGTTGTGCGCCTGGATGAAGCCCGCGAGCTTGGGCAGCGCCGCCCCTTCGGTCCGGGCGAGCGTGACATGGGGCGCGAAGCGCTTGCGCTCGGCCGGCAGTCCCGAGCGTTGCAGCGCCGTCTCGATCTTCGATTGCAGATGCGCGAGGCCGGGCGTGCGCTCGGCCACCACATGCAGCGATTGCACGCGCCCGCCCTTCTCGAAGGTGCCGAGGCCCGAGAGGCTGAGCGGAAACGGCTTGGCGCGGATGGCAGCGAGCGCGAGGTCGAGTTCCTCGGCCAGATGGCCCGGCACCTCGCCGATGAAGCGCAGCGTCAGGTGGTAATTCTCCGGCCGGACCCAGCGCACCCCGGGCAGGCCGCCGGCCAGCGATGCGAGGCGATCCTTCACTTCCGGTGGAAGCTCGAGAGCGACGAAGAGACGCATGGGCCAAGCCCCCTTCCCGGATTCGCGCGACTATCCTGCCGGGGAAGGCGGCACCCGGTCCAGCAGTTGTTCCGTGGCGGGCAGCATGTGGCGGATCATCGCCGCGACGCCGCGCGCGTTGGGGTGGATGCCATCCGCCTGGTTCAGCGCGCGGTCACCGGCGACACCTTCCAGGAAGAAAGGCACGAAGATCACCTGCGGCCGCTTCGTCGCCGCCTCGGTGAAGACGGCATGGAAGGCGCGGCCGTAATCGGCACCGAGATTGGGCGGCGCATGCATCCCAGCCAGAAGCGTCGGGATGCGGCGCGCCTCGAGGCGGGAGAGGATGCTCTCCAGTGCCTCCGCCATGCGGGCGGGAGGCAGGCCGCGCAGTCCGTCATTGCCGCCCAACGCCACGATCGCGGCCTGCGGCCGGTCCGCCATGGCCCAGTCGAGCCGCGCCGCGCCGCCCGCCATGGTGTCGCCCGAGACGCCGCCATCGAGCACGCGCACCGGGCGCCCACGCGCCACCAGCGCGGCCTGGAGCTGGGGGACGAAACCCTCGCCGCGCGGCAGGCCGTAGCCCGCGGTCAGCGAGTCGCCGAGGGCAAGCAGCCGCACCGGCGCCCCTGCCGGCAACCCGGCCTGCGCCAAGGCGGGCCCGGCGCCGGCCGTGGCAAAAAGCAACAGGCCCTTTTGCAGCGCAGCGCGCCGCCCATATGCGACCACCATGGACAATGCCCCAAATCCCTCCGTCAGGCCCCTCATCGTGGCGCGCGACCTCACCTTCGAAGTGGGGGGCTCGGCCGGCCGGGTCAACATCCTGAAGGGCGTGGGCCTCGAGATCGGCGAGGGAGAGGCGGTCGGCATCATCGGGCCCTCGGGCTCGGGCAAGACCTCGCTGCTGATGCTGCTGGCCGGTCTGGAGCGCGCTTCGGGCGGGTACCTGACGGTCGCGGGGCGCGAACTCGGGCGGATGAGCGAGGATGAGCTGGCCCGCTTCCGGCGCGAGGAGGTGGGCATCGTCTTCCAGTCCTTCCACCTCGTCCCCACCATGACGGCCCTGGAAAATGTGGCGATCCCGCTGGAATTCGCGGGCGACGAGCACGCCTTCACCCGGGCGGAGGCAGCGCTGAAGGCGGTGGGCCTCGGCCATCGCCTGAACCATTATCCCGGCCAGCTCTCGGGCGGCGAGCAGCAGCGTGTCGCCGTGGCCCGCGCCTTCGTGGCCCTGCCCCGCGTGATCCTGGCGGATGAGCCGACCGGCAACCTGGACCGCGCCACGGGGCTCGCGGTGATGGACCTGCTCTTCGACCTGCGCGCCAAATACGGCACCACCCTCATCCTCATCACGCATGACCCGGCGCTCGCCGCGCGCTGCGAGCGACAGATCCGCATCGAGGACGGGCGCATCACCAGCGACACCGCCGCCCTGCCCCTGGCCGCCGAATGAGGAACCTTGCTCTCGGGTTCAAGCTCGCGCGGCGGGAGCTGCGCGGCGGCGTGAAGGGCCTGCGCATCGTGCTGGCCTGCCTGGCGCTGGGCGTAGCCGCCATCGCGGCCGTCGGCACGCTGCGCGCGGGCATCAATGCGGGGCTGCAGGCCGATGGCGCCCGCATCCTGGGCGGCGACCTCGAAATCCGCGCGGGCTATGAGCCAGCCAACCCCGAGGCGCTGGACTGGGTCCGGGCCCGCGGCGGCGTGATCAGCGAGGTCGCGCTGCTGCGCGCCATGCTCATCGCCCCGAATGGCGAGCGTACGTTGGTGGAGCTGAAGGCCGCCGACGGGCGCTATCCCCTCTATGGCGCGCTGACGCTCGACCCCGCTCAGCCGCTGCAAGGCCCGATCCTGGTGGCCGAGCCCTCGGTGGCCGAGCGCCTCAGCCTCGCGCCCGGGGATGAGGTGCGGCTGGGCGAGGCACGCATGCGCTTCGCCGGCCGCATCGCGGAGGAGCCGGACCGCGTCGCCACCCCAACCGTCTTCGGCCCGCGCGCCATCATCCCGCTGGACCAGCTGCGCGCCACCGGCCTTGCCCAGCCGGGCAGCATGATCACCCACGAATATCGCATCCGCCTGCCGGAGGGCGTCTCGGCCCGCGCCTTTGGCGAGGAGCTGCGCGCCGCCTTCCCCACCGCACCCTGGCGCATCCGCCGGGCGGACCAGGCGGAGCCGGGGGTCAACCGCTTCCTGGACCGCGCCGCCTCCTTCCTCACGCTGGCCGGCCTCACCGCGCTGCTGGTGGGGGGCATCGGCGTCGCGACCGGCGTGCGCGCCTGGCTCGACGCCCGCAGCCGCACCATCGCGACCCTGCGCTGCATGGGCGCGCCGACGGCGGCGATCTTTTCCGCCTATCTCTTCCAGGTCATGGCATTGGCCGCCCTCGGCATCCTGATCGGCCTCGTGGCCGGCTGGGGGCTGACGGCCCTGGCGGCAACGGCGCTGAGCGGCACCCTGCCCGTCCCGGCGCGGGTTGGCCTCTATCCGGCCCCACTGCTGCTCGCCGCCCTCTACGGCGTGCTGACGGCGCTGACCTTCGCGCTCTGGCCGCTCGGCCGGGCCGGGCGCATCCCGGGGGCCGCGCTCTTCCGCGACGTGCTGGGCGCCGGCGGCTTCTGGCCGGGCTGGGGCGTCGGGCTGGCCAATGCCCTGGCGGCGGCCGCCCTGGTTACGCTGGTCATCGTGACGGCCGAGCAGCGCTTCTTCGCCATTGCTTTCTGCGGCGGCGCGGCGGCGGCCATGCTGCTGTTCCGCCTCGGCGCCTGGGGGCTGATGGCCGGCGCGCGCGCGCTGAGCGGCATCCGCCGCCCGGCCTGGCGGCTTGGTCTCGCCAACCTGCACCGGCCGGGGGCGCCGACACCGATCATGCTGGTGGCCCTCGGCCTGGGGCTCACCACGCTTGCCGCCATCGCCCAGATCCAGGGCAACCTCCGTTCCGCCATCGGCAACGAGATGCCGGCCCGCGCGCCCAATTTCTTCTTCATCGACATCCAGCCCGACCAGGTGGCCCGCTTCGACGCCCTGGCGCGCGAGACGCCTGGCGTGGACGAGGTGCGCCGCGTGCCAAGCCTGCGCGCCCGCATCTCCGCCGTGAACGGCGTGCCGGCCGAACAGGTGCAGGCCACGCCCGAGACCGCCTGGGCGCTGCGCGGGGACCGCGGCCTGACCTACAGCGCGACCCCGCCCGCCGGCACGCGCATCACCGAGGGCGCATGGTGGGCGGCCGATTATGACGGGCCGACGCTCGTTTCCTTCGACGCAAACCTCGCACGCGGCTGGGGCATCGGCCTCGGCGACACCATCACGGTCAATGTGCTGGGCCGCGACATTGATCTGCAGATCGCCAACCTCCGCAATGTCGAGTGGCGGTCGCTCGGCATGAACTTCACGCTCATCGCCTCGCCCGGGCTGCTCTCCTCCGCGCCGCATACCCATATCGCGACCGTCCGGGGGGACCCCGCGCAGGACCAGAACCTGCTGCGGCGGATCACCGATGCCCTGCCCAATGTCTCGGGCATCCGCGTCCGGGAAGCGCTGGAGCAGGTTGGCATCCTGCTCGGCCGCATCGGCACGGCGCTCACGGCGGTTGGCTCCATCACGCTGATGGCCGGCGCCCTGGTGCTGGCGGGCGCCGTGGCCGCCGGGCAGCAGCGCCGCATTCGGGAGGCGGTGCTGCTGAAGACGGTGGGCGCCACGCGGGGGCAGATCCTGCGGGCCTTCCTGGTCGAGTTTGGCGTGCTGGGCGGCTTTGCCGGCATCCTTGCGGCCCTCGCCGGCACGGCGGCGGCCTGGGGCGTGGTGGTGGGCATCATGCGCCAGGAATGGGTCTTCCTGCCCGGCACCTTGGCGCTGACGGTCCTGGGGTGCATGATCCTCGTGCTCGCCTTCGGCTATGCCGGCACGGCCATGGCGCTCAGGGTCCGCCCCGCGCCGCTCCTGCGTAACGAATGACAAAGCCCGCCGGGACTTCCGAATTGGATTGAATCTGATTACAGAAGTTCCATATCCTATCCATCCGGGGCGGAGGCCCCACGTCTCGTCCTTCTGGAGGAACTGAACTCATGGCACTGCAACCCGAATCGCGCTGGACGCAGCCGCTGGGCGGCCAGCAAGGCTGGGGCCGGACCGCGGGCGTGGACGCCGCCGCGATCGACGCCGGTCTGCGCGCCTATATGCTCCGCGTCTACAACTGGATGGCCTCCGGCCTGCTGGTGACGGCGATCGTCGCCTATGCGGTGGCCAATACCGGCCTCTCGGAGCTGTTCTACACCGTGGTCCGCACGCCGCGGGGCCTCGCCACCGCGCCGACGATCCTTGGCTACGTCGCGATGTTCGCGCCGCTCGCCTTCATCCTGGTCCTCTCCTTCGGCATCAACCGGATGAGCAAGACCACCGCGCAGGCCCTGTTCTGGACCTTCTGCGGCGTGATGGGCGCCAGCATGGCGAACATCTTCGTAATCTACACGGGTGCCTCGATCGCCAGCACCTTCTTCATCACCTCGGCCACCTTCGCCTCGATGAGCCTGATCGGCTACACGACGAAGCGGGACCTGACGAAGATGGGCAGCTTCATGCTGATGGGCCTGATCGGCATCATCCTCGCCTCGCTGGTCAACATCTTCCTGGCCTCCTCGGCGCTGGCCTTCGCCATCTCGGTGCTCGGCGTGATCATCTTCTGCGGTCTCACCGCCTATGACACGCAGCGCATCAAGAACGACTACATCGAGTATTCCTACGCCGAGGGCACGGATGAAGCCGGCAAGCGCAGCGTGATGGACGCGCTGGGCCTCTACCTGAACTTCATCAACCTGTTCCAGTTGCTGCTGTCCTTCATGGGCAACCGCAACCAGGGCTGAGCCTCGGCCACAAGGCCCAGGACATGGGAAACCCGGCGGAGCGATCCGCCGGGTTTTTTCATGTGCGCGGCGCGCTCAGTGCGGCGTGGCATGGGAGAAGAGGTTGATGACGGCGACACCTGCCACGATCAGCCCGATGCCGAGCACCGCCGGCAGGTCGAGCGCCTGGCCGAACCACAGCCAGCCTGCGGTCGAGATCAGCACGATCCCGATGCCCGACCAGATGGCATAGGCGATCCCCATCGGGATGGCGGTGAGCGTGAGCGACAGGAAATAGAAGGCGACGCCGTAGCCCAGGACCACCACGGCGGAAGGCAGCGGCAGGGTGAAGCCCTGCGAGGCGCGCAGCGCCAGCGTGCCCGCCACCTCGGCCAGGATGGCGACCAGCAGGTAGAGCCAGTTCATGATGGCGTCCTCGTCGCGGCGCGGCTCAGTCCCGCGTGCAGGGCAGGACCTTGTAGCCCTCGCTTTCGATGGCCTGGATCGCGCTTGCGCGGTCCAGCATCGTCTCGGCGCTCACCAGGCCCTCGGCGAGGTCCACCTGCACCCGGGCATGCGCATCCCGCGCCTGGATGGCCTTGGTCACCGTCTGCACGCAATGGCCGCAGCTCATGCCGCTGACCTTCATCTCAAGCACTGGCATCGACCTTCCCCTCCATATGGTCGAGGATCGGGCATTCCGGCCGCGCATTGCCTTGGCAGGACTGCGCCAGATGCCTGAGCGAATCCGCCACGGCCTTGAGCGAGCGCGCCTTCTCCTCCAGCGCATCAACGTGGCCGAGCGCAATTCGGCGCACCTCGGCCGATTGCCGCCCGTCATTCTGCCAGAGCGCCAGCAGCCGCTTCACCTCGGAGAGCGGGAAGGCCAGGTCCCGCGCATGGCGGATGAAGCGGAGCACGGCGACGTTCTGCTCGGTGTAGGCGCGGTAGTTGTTGGCGCGCCTGAGCGGCGTGATCAGGCCGAGCGTCTCGTAATGCCGGATCATCTTGGCACTGACACCGCTCGCCGCGGCCGCTTCGCCGATGTTCATTTGCTTTTCTCCCTCAATTGGCCCGTTGGGCGCCAGCGCGCCAGCAACAGGGCATTGCCGAGCACCGACACGGAGGAGGCCGCCATGGCCGCTCCCGCCAAGGCCGGTGACAATCCACCCAGCGCCGCCAGCGGCAGGCCCGCGGCGTTGTAGGCAAAGGCCCAGAACAGGTTCTGCCGGATCTTGCCGCGCGTGCGCCGCATCAGCTCGAGCGCCTGCGGCACCAGCGCCGGGTCGCCGCGCAGCAGCGTGACGCCCGCGGCCGCCATCGCCGCATCCGTGCCAGTTCCCATGGCGATCCCGAGATCGGCCGCGGCCAGTGCCGGCGCGTCATTCACGCCGTCCCCCACCATCGCCACCCGCTCGCCCGCGCTGCGCCAGGCGGCGATGCGGGCGGATTTGTCGGCCGGCAGCAATCCGGCCTCGATCTCGGCCAGGCCAAGCCGCGCGCCCAGCGCCTCGGCCGCCGCCGGGCTGTCGCCCGAGAGGACGGTGACGCTGAGGCCCATGCCCTTCAGCGCGGCCACCGCCTCGGCGGAATGCGGCTTCACCGCATCTTCGAAGGCCAGCAGGGCGAGGACCTGCCCCTCCTCCAGCAGCCAGGCCAGCGTCCGCCCCTGTGAGGATTCCGCCTGGGCCGCCGCCGCCAGATAGGCATCGGGCGTGGCGCCCGACTCGCCCAGCATGCGGGGCGAGCCGAGGCTGAGCGCCCGCCCTTCCACCTCGCCCCGCACGCCACGCCCGGGCAGGGCGCGGAAGGCGGCGACCGGCGGCGGGGGCGCGCGGTGGGCCGAGCCATAGGCGGTCAGCACGGCGCGGGCCAACGGATGCTCGCTGCCCGCCTGGAGCGCTGCAGCCAGGCGCAGCGCGCCAGCCTCCATCTCGTAGAGCGCGGCCAGCACCGGCTTGCCCTCGGTCAGCGTGCCCGTCTTGTCGAAGGCGACGCGGGTGATGCCGGCTGCGCGCTCGATCGCCTCGGCGTCACGGACCAGGATGCCGGCGCGGGCCGCCGCCCCGGTCCCGGCCATGATGGCGGCGGGCGTGGCGAGGCCGAGCGCGCAGGGGCAGGCGATGACCAGCACTGCCACCGCATGCATGATCGCGGCCTCCAGCCCCGCGCCGGCGAGCCACCAGCCGAGGAAACTCAGCAGCGCGATGCCGATCACCACCGGCACGAAGACGGCCGAGATGCGGTCCACCAGCTTCTGGATGGGCGCCCTGCTGGCCTGTGCGGCGGAGACCAGGGCCGCGACACGCGCCAGCACCGTCTCCTCGCCGATGGCCGTCACCCGCATGACCAGGCGACCGTCCAGCACCACCGTGCCGGTGGAAAGCGCCGATCCGGGCGCCTTGGCGACGGCTTGGCTCTCGCCGGTGAGGGCGCTCTCATCGAGGCCGGCCTCGCCCTCCGTCACCACGCCATCGGCCGGCACGCGCTCGCCTGGGCGGATGACGACGAGGTCGTCCAGCTTGAGCAGCGCCGCCGGCACCTCCCGCTCCTGCCCGGCCTCGAGCCGCATGGCGGTTCGGGGCTTGAGATCGAGCAGCGCGCGGATGGCGCCCGCCGTCGCCTGCTTGGCGCGCGATTCCAGGTGCTTGCCCAGCAGCACGAAGAAGATGACGAGGGCCGAACCCTCGAAATAGAGATGGTGATGGCCGCCCCGCAGCTGCCAGACCGAGAGCGCATAGGCGGCGCTGGTGCCGAGGGCCACCAACAGGTCCATATTGCCGGTGCGCGCCCGCAGCGCGCCCAGCGCGCCGCGGTAGAAGCGGGCGCCCAGCACGAATTGCAGCGGCGTCGCGAGCGCCAGCTGCCACCAGCCGCCGGGCATCCAGTCCCGCCCCACCGCCATGCCGAGCATGCCGATCAGGAAGGGCGCCGCCAGCAGCCCCGCCGCCAGGAGCTCGACCTTGTCGCGCGGAAAGCGTGCCTCCGTGCTTTGCCCGGCCACGGCGTAGCCGGCCCGGCCCAGCGCCGCCTCCAGCGAATCGATGGACGTCCCTGCCAGCACCTGCAGGGTCGCGCGCTCGCTGGCCAGGTTCACGGCGACCGCCAGCACCCCCGGCACCGCCTGAAGCGCCCGTTCCACACGCCCCACGCAGGAGGCGCAGCTCATTCCCGTCACCTGCAGCTCGAGCACCTGCTCCCGCAGCGCGTAGCCCGCGCCGCGCAAGGCCGCGTCCAGCGCGGGGAGTTCCGCGCTGCCCACCACCTCGGCCGATTCGGTGGCGAGGTTCACCTGCACCCCGGCGACGCCGGGCACCCCCTCCAGCGCGCGGGCTACGCGGCCGGTGCAGGAGGCGCAGCTCATGCCCGCGATGGGCAGGGTGAGGCGCGGGAGGGGTGTGTGACGGTCCATCATGACTCCGAGGTGGCGATTGCCATCGTGGCAGGGTCAAGGGGAACAGACCTTGCGCTGGCGCAAACAGCTAGGCACATGCGCGAATCATGCGCATCGCCATCATCCCCCTCGCCTCCCTCCTGGCGCTGGCCGCCCCGGCGCCAGGGATCATCGCCCCCGCCTGGGCCCAGAACGCGGCGGAGCCGTCCGGGTTCCGGGTGGTGAACCGCACGGGCACCGATGCCACGGCACTGCATGCCGTGCGCAGCCCGCGCGGCGGCCAGGGCGACTGGGGCGGCAACCTGCTGCGTCCCGACCGGCCGCTGACCGAGGGCGGCGGCTTCCGGGTGAACCCCGCGGCCGATGCCGGCTGCCGCTTCGACCTCCGCCTCGTCCTGAACGACGGGCGGGAGGCGGTGCTGCGGGACCAGGACATCTGCGTGAACCGCAACATCGACCTGGCCAACGCCACCCGCCCAGCCGCGCCCACGCCGCCGCGCCCCCTGCCCATGGCTGGCCCGGCAAGCCGCGAGACGCCGCTCGCGCAGCCCAACCAGCAAGCGCGCCAGGTCTCGACCGGCACGGGCTTCCTCGTCGCGAATGAGCGCGTGATGACGAATCACCACGTCATCGACAATTGCAACCGCGTCCTGCTCCGCACCCCTTCGGGCCATTGGCTGGCGGCGGCCCCGCCCGCGCGCATGGACGCGCAGCTCGACGTGGCGCTGCTGAACGTGCCGGGCCTGGTCGGCCCGGCACTGGCCTTCCGCAGCGGGCCGGCCGTGCGCCGTGGCGAGGGCGTCGTGGCCTACGGCTTCCCCCTGGCCGGGCTGCTCAGCTCCGACCCCAAGCTCACGCGGGGCGAGGTGAACGGGTTGCGCGGTATCGGCGACAACCCGAACCAGTACCAGATCAGCGCCGAGGTGCAGCCGGGCAATTCGGGCGGGCCGCTCGTGGACATGCAGGGCCATGTGGTCGGCGTCGTTGTCTCGAAGCTCAACGCCCAGGCCGTCAGCCGCCGCACGGGCGACATCGCGCAGAACGTGAACTTCGCCATCCAGGGCCAGGCCGCACTCGCCTTCGCGCGCCGCGCGGGCGTCGAGCCGCGCCTCGCCGAGAGCAGCGGCCCGGACCGCGCCACGGCGGATGTCGGTGAGATCGCGCATCGCAGCACGCTGTTCATCCGCTGCGAGAAATAAGGCCCCCTCGCGGAGAGGCGCGGGCTTGGCTAGTCTCTGCCCAACCCCGAGGGAGACTTCCGCATGCAACGCCGTGTCCTGCTCGCCGCCCCCGCACTGGCCGCGCCGCTGATCCCGGTGCAGGCCCAGGCGCAAGCCGCGCGCATCGTCACCGAGGAATTCATGGTGCCGGCCAGCGATGCCGGCATCGAGCTCTTCGTCCGCAACAAGCGGCCGGAGAGCATGACGAGCTTCACACCCGGCCGCACCATCATCATGGTGCATGGCGCGACCTATCCCGCACACACCGCCTTTGACCTGCCGCTCGGCGGCCTTTCCTGGATGGATTACATCGCGAGCCGCGGCTTCGACGTGTGGTGCATGGATATCCGCGGCTATGGCCGCAGCACCCGCCCGCCCGAGATGTCCCAGCCGCCCGAGGCCAATCCGCCGCTGGTGCGCGGCGTGACGGCGGTCGCCGACATCCTGAGCGTCTCCAACTTCGTGCGCGGCCGCCGCTCCATCCCGAAATGCGTGCATTTCGGCTATTCCTGGGGCACCGCCCTGATGGGCCGCTTCGCCGCCGACAATCCGGCCGTGGTGGAGCGCCTCGTGCTCTACGCGCCGATCTGGAACCGGCAGACGCCTTCGCTGGTGGACCAGGGCGGGACCATCGGCGCCTATCGCTTCGTCACGCAGGAGCAGGCGCGCGCCCGGCGTGGCGCCGGTGTGCCCGAGGCGCATCGCGCCGGCCTCGTGCCGCCCGGCTGGTTCGAGCATTGGGCGGGTGTGACCTGGGCGACCGACCCCGAGGGGCTACGCCGCAACCCGCCCGCGCTGCGCGCGCCGAACGGCGTGGTGGCGGATGGCCGCGAATACTGGTCCGCCGGGCGCCCCTATTACGACCCCGCCAAGATCACCGCCCCCACCCTGCTGGTGCTGGGCGAATGGGACCAGGACACGCCGCCCTACATGGCGCAGACGCTGTTCCCGTTGCTCACCGCCTCGCCCGGCAAGCGCCTCGTCATCCTGGGCGAGGGCACGCATGGCATGTGGATGGAGCGCAACCGTGGCGCGCTGTTCCAGGCCGTCCAGGTCTTTCTTGAGGAAGCCGCCGCATGAGCCAGTTCCCTGCCAACCCGACCATCTGCTTCGCGCATGTGGCCTATCGCTGCGCCGACCGCTTTGCCGCGCGCGGCGCGCCCTATCCGCATTTCGAGGTGCGCAGCCTGGACGAACTTCAGGCCCGCATCCCCGAGGCGGATGTGCTGGTGGTCAGCGGCTTCTGGCGCAACACGCTGCCCACGCTCACCAAGCGGCTGAAATTCGTGCAGTCGCTCTCGGCCGGCACCGATCAGTATGACCGCCCGACCTTCAAGGAGCACGGCATCGCGCTGGCCTCGGCCGCCGGCGGCAATGCGGCGGCGGTGAGCGAGCATGCGGTGAGCCTGATGCTCGGCATCACGCGCAAGCTCTTCATTGCGCGCGATGACCAGCACAAGAAGTTCTGGTCCGGCATGAAGGGCGACTTCACGCAGCGCGAGGACGAGTTGAACGGCAAGACGGCGATCGTCGTCGGCATGGGCGCCATCGGCAAGCGGGTGATCCGCGTGCTCAAGGCGCTCGACATGACGGTGATCGGCGTGCGCGCCAACCCGGCCTCTGGCGCGGAAGGCGCGGATGAGGTGCACGGCACCGCGGCGCTGCCGCTGATCCTGCCGCGCGCCGATTTCGTGGTGCTGGTCTGCCCGCTGACGGCGGAGACGACGGGGCTGATCAACGGCGCTGCGCTCGCCGCCATGAAGCCCACCGCCTACCTCATCAACTGCGCGCGCGGGAAGGTGGCCGATGAGGAGGCGCTGATTGCCGCTCTCAGGAACGGCACCATCCGCGGCGCCGGCCTCGACGTGATGGCGACCGAGCCGCTGCCGCCGGAATCCCCGCTCTGGACGCTGCCCAACGCCTTCCTCACGCCGCACACGGCGGGCGAGACCTGCGCCTACGAGGACAATGTGCTGGACCTGATGATGGAGAACATCAAGCGCCTCCAGGCCGGCCGCAGCGACCTCGTGAACCGGGTCGTCTGAATGATCGTCCTCTCCCCCCGCTGGCTCTGGTGCGCCGAGACCGGGTTGCGGGAGGGGGCGCATCTCATCATCCAGGGCGATCGCATCGCGGATATCGTGGGCGAACGCCCGGGCCTCGATGCCGAGTGCATCGAGGTGCCGGACGGGCTGCTCACCCCCGGCCTGATCAACCTGCACAACCACGCCTTCTCCGCGCCGCTGTTCCGGGGCCTGGCTGATGACATCCAGCCGGGCGACCTGCCCGGGCACATCCTGTTCTCCCTGCTGATGCCTTTGGGGGACCTCGTCTCCGAGATCATGTCACCGGACGCCATCGGTGATGCGGTGGAGATGGCGTTGCTGGAATGCCTGATGACGGGCACGACCGCGATGCTCGACATCTGGCGGCCGCAGCAGCACCAGTTCGTCCCGCGCGCGACCGCCCTCGGCCTGCGCAGCTGGTCTTGCCCCTATCTCTTTACCCAGCCCAACCTCGCCATGGACGAGGATGGCAAGCCCGCCTGGCGCGGCGCGGATGCAAGCGAGGCCAGCTTCGACTTCGTCATGCGGCTGCATGCCGCGCAGCACCGGGGGCCGGATGGTCTGGCCTCCATCGGCTTCGGGCCACATGGGCCGGACAGCAACTCGCCCGCGCTCTTGCGCCGGATTGATGCGGCGGCGCGCGAACTGGGCGCCATCGTCTCCATCCATTGCGCGCAGAACCCGATGGAGGTGGCCGCCGTGAAGGCCGCGCAAGGCAAGGGCAGCGTGGCGCATGTCGCCGATTGCGGGCTGCTGCGGCCGGGCGTGATCCTGGGCCATGCGATGTTCGCGACCGATGAGGAAATCGCGATGGTGCGCGATGCGGGCGCCACCATCGCCTCCTGCCCGCTGGGCTTCGCGCGCTCGGGCCGTGGCGTGCCGCTGGCGCGCTTCCTGCAATCGGGCGTGCGCCTTGGCATCGGCACGGATGGCGTCACGCTGGACATGGTGGATGAGCTGCGCGCCGCCGCCGTGCTGGCCAAGACGCAATCCGGTGTGGCGGGCCTAGGCAGCGCCGAACGCCTACTGACGGCCGCCACGCGCGACGCGGCCGATGCGCTGCAACGCCCCGATCTCGGCCGCCTCACGCCCGGCAGCCGCGCCGACCTGGTGATCTTCGACCTCTCCCGCCCGCGCTACCAGCCGGTCTGGAATCCGCTGCGCGCGCTGCTCACCAATGGCCAGGGCAGCGACGCGCATACCGTGATCACGGCGGGCGTCCCGCGCGTCCGGGACCGGCAGCTTCTCCGCGGCGACGCCGCCGCAATCACGCGGCGAGGACGCGCGGCCATCGAGGCGGTCTGGGCCGAGGCGGCGCGGCGCGGCGCCATCCCCGCGAAGCTCGCCACGCAGAGGCAGTTCGCATGAAGCGGCGCATGCTCCTCGCGGCGGGCCTTGCGGTGCCGGCCGTCGCCCAGGCGCAGCGGCGGACGCTGCGCGTCATCGTCCCCTTCCCGCCCGGCGGCGCGGTGGACAGCCTGGGCCGCATCCTGGCGGACCGCCTGACGCCTCTCCTGGAGCAGACCGTCATCGTCGAAAACCGCGTGGGCGCGGGCGGCGTGGTGGGCGCAGATGCGGTGGCGAAGTCGGCGCCGGATGGCAGCACCATCGGCATCGTGGGTGCGGCCAGCATCCTGGCGGCACCCCTGCTGCAACCCTCCATGCCCTTCGACGCCATGCGGGACCTGCTGCCGGTGACGCAGATCACTGATGCTGCCGTGCTCTGCGTGGCGAATGCCGAGACGGCGCGCCGCGAGAACTGGCGTGGCCTGCCCGACCTCCTGGCCACCGCCCGCGCGCGGCCGGGCGCCATCCGCATCGGCACCACCGGCGTCGCCACCGTCTCGCACCTGGCGCTGGCCGCGATCGCCGCCGGGGCAGGCGTCGAGTTCCTGCATGTGCCCTATCGCGGCGGCAGCGAGGCGATGCAGGCCGTGCTGGCCGGCGAGGTGGACGGGCTTTGCGACCTGCCGCCCCTGCTCTCGCCCCAGGTGGCGGCCGGGCGGCTCCTCGCGCTCAGCGTGAGTTCGCGTGCGCGGCTGCAATTCCTGCCCGACGTGCCCGGCTTCGGTGAGGTGCCGGCGCTGGCGCGCTTCGACATCCGCAGCTGGAACATGATCATGCTCGCCGCAGGTACGCCGGGGGGCGAACGCGCGCGGCTCTTCGCTGCACTAACCCGCATCGGCCGCGACGAAGCCTTCCGCGCGGCGCTCCGCCCGCTCTCCTATGACGCCGTGGTCTCGGACAGTCCCGAGGCCGCGCAACGCTTCATCACCGACGAAGCGCCACGCTGGCGCGAACTGGTTCGACTTTCCGGGGCACGGGTTCATTGAGCATGACGACAGACCAGATCATCGCGGCGATCCGCGCCCATGCCGGCTACCGGAAGGCCTGCGAGGTGATGCGCGCCGAGCATGACCGCACCGTGGCCGACATCATCACCCTGACGGAAATCCCAGCCCCACCCTTCGCCGAGGAGAAGCGCGCGTCCGCCTATCTCGACATGCTGCGCGCCCATGGCCTGGAGGAATGCGCGCAGGACGAGGTGGGCAATGTGATGGGGCTCCGTCGCGGCTTCGGCAATGGCGACATCCTGGTCGTCGCGGCCCATCTGGACACCGTCTTTCCCGCCGGCACCGATGTGCGTGTGCGGCGCGAGGGCACGAAGCTCTTCGCCCCTGGCGTCGGCGATGACACGCGCAGCCTGGCCGTGAATCTCGCCTTCCTGCGCGCCATGGACGCGGCGGGGCTGCGCACGCGGCATGACATCCTCTTCGTCGGCGATGTCGGCGAGGAAGGGCTGGGCGATCTGCGCGGCATCCGGCACCTCTTCGCCCATCACCCGAAGCGCGAGCGCATCCGCGCCTTCCTGACGGTGGACAGCCCGGATGTGGATCGCATCGTGACGGGCGGCATCGGCTCGCGCCGCTTCCGCGTCACCTTCCGCGGCCCCGGCGGCCACAGCTATGCCGCCTTCGGGATGGTGAACCCGATGTATGCGATGGCGGACGCCGCCCGCCACCTCGGCGCCATCCAGGTCCCGCGCGAGCCGGTGACGACGCATTGCGTGAGCGTCGTCTCGGGCGGCACCTCGATCAACGCGATCCCCGAGACGGTGACCATGGAGGTGGACCTGCGCTCCGCCAGCGCCGAGCAGCTCGCGCGGCTGGAAAAGCAGTTCCTGGACGGCGTCCATGCCGCCGTCGCCGCCGAGAATGCGGCGCGCGAGGGCACGATCACCGTGGATCTCGTCCCCGTCGGCGATCGTCCGGCCGGGCACACGCCCAATGGCTCGCCCATCGCGCGGCTGGCCTCGGCCGCCGTCGCGGCGGAGGGCTACCAGCCCAGTTTCGAATGGTCCTCGACGGACGCCAATATCCCGATGAGCCTCGGCATCCCCGCGCTGCGGATCGGCTCGGGCGGTACGGGCGGGCGGGCCCATTCACTGGAGGAATGGATCGACGTGGAGACCGAGAGCTCGCTGCGCGGCATGCGCGCGAGCCTCGCCACCATCCTTGCGATCGCCGAGATGGAGATGGCGGAATAACCGCCACCCGGGAGGAACACATGACCCTGCAACGCCGAAGCCTTCTCGCCGCGAGCCTCGCGGCCCCCACCATTGCGAATGCGCAGATCGAATGGCGGCCGAGCCGCCCGATCACCTTCATCCTGCCCTTCGCGGCCGGCTCCGGCACGGATGCCGTGGCCCGCGTGCTGGCGCAGATGTTGGGCGCCGAGCTTGGCGTGAACATCACGGTGGACAACCGCGCGGGGGCGAATGGCACCATCGCCGCTGCGGCCGCCATGCGCGCCGCCCCGGACGGCCACACGCTGTTCGTCACCACCAACACCACGCATGGCGCCAATTCCTGGCTGCTGAAGCGGCTGGACTACGACCCGATCGCCGACTTCACGCCGATCTCGCGCCTCGGCCAATACGTCTTCTGGCTGACCGTGGGCGCCGATGTCCCGGCGCGCAACTTCCAGGAGTTCATCGCCCTCGCGCGCGCAAGGCCGGGCCAGATCAGCTACGCGAGCGGCAATGGCACTGGCATCGTGGCGGGCGCCACCATCGCGCGCCTCGCGGGTGTGGAGATGCTGCACGTCCCCTATCGCTCCACGCCGCCCGCGCTGACCGATGTGCTGGCCGGGCGCGTCACCTCCATCGTGGTGGATCTGACGCCGACCCTCGGCCATGTCCGGGACGGCCGGCTGCGCGCACTGGGACAGACCAACAAGCGCCGCTCCGCCCTCATCCCCGACGTGCCGACGCTGGACGAGGTGGGGCTGACCGGCTTCGATCTGCAGAGCTTCGCCGCCCTCTTCGGCCCGGCCCGCCTGCCGCCCGAGGTCGTCGCCACGCTCTCGGCCGCCATGCAGCGCATCGGCGCGCGGCCCGAATACCGGACCCGCATGGCCGAGCTGGGATTCGATGGCTTCACCTCGACGCCGGAGGAGTTGAACCGCTTCGTCGTCGAGCAGATCGCCGCCTGGGGCGAGATGATCCGCGGCGCCGGGATCGAACCGGAATAGGATGCCGCGCCGGCGCCGCAAGACCGGCCTGCTTGGCCGCCTGCTGCTGGGGCTGCTGCTCCTGGTGCTGGCTGTGCCCGCGGGCCTGCTCGGCGCCGTCTGGTGGACACTGCCGCCGGACGCGACGGAGCTTCGCGTGCAGGGCCTGTCCGCCCCCGTCCGCATCACGCTGGACGAGGCGGGCCTGCCGCGCATCCAAGCGGCTGGCGAGCGCGATGCGGCCATCGCCATGGGTTACCTCCATGCGCGGGACCGGCTCTTCCAGATGGAGATGATGCGGCGCGGTGCCGAAGGGCGCCTCGCCGAAGTCGCGGGTAGCGCCATGCTGCGGCTCGATCGCTTCAGCCGCACGCTCGGCCTCAGGCAGGCGGCCGAAGCGGATTTCGCGGCGCTGGACAGCGAGACGCGCGGGCTGCTCGAAGCCTATGCAGTGGGCGTGAATGCCTGGATCGCCGAGCGCGGGCGCTTCGCCGCGCCCGAATTCCTCGCCCTCGGCCCGCCCGAGCCGTGGCAGCCGCAGCATTCGCTGCTCTGGGCCAAGGTGATGGGGCTCTGGCTCTCCGGCAATTGGCGTACCGAGCTGGAGCGCGCGCGCCTGGCCTCTCGCCTGCCGCCCGAGCGGCTCTGGGAACTCTGGCCCGCCGACCGCAGCGCCGGGCGGCCCGATGTCGCGGCGCTGCCGGGCGTGGAGCGCATCCTGGCCGCGCTGCCCGTCTTCGGGGTGGACGCTCCCCTTCCCGCCTCCGCTTCCAATGCCTGGGCGGTGGCCGGTTCGCGCAGCGCCTCGGGCGCGCCGCTCCTCGCGTCGGACCCGCATCTGGGCTATGGCGCGCCCGTTCTCTGGTACCTCGCGCGGATCGAGCTGGCGGATGGGCGTATCCTCTCGGGCGCGACCGCGCCGGGCACGCCGCTCGTGATCATCGGCCGCAATGCCGATCTCGCCTGGGGCTTCACCACCACCCATTCCGATACGCAGGACGTCTTCCTGGAGACGCCGGCCGATGTGCGGCGCACCCGCACCGAGATCATCGCCGTGCGTGGCGCGGAGCCCGTGACGCTGACGGTGCGCGAGACTGCGAATGGCCCCGTCATCTCCGACCTCGACGAGACACCGCGGCTGGACGGGCGACTGCTGAGTGTCCGCATGGCGAACCTGGAGCCGGGCGACACCTCCGCCCGCGGCTTCCTGATGCTGAACCGGGGGCGGAGCATCGCCGATGCCCGGGCGGCGGCCGCGCTGATTACATCGCCGCCGCAGAACCTCATGGTTGCGGACCGCGCGGGTGGCATCGCCATGTACCTGACCGGCCGCACGCCGATCCGCGCCAGCGGCGACGGCAGCCTGCCCGTGCCGGGCGACCAGCCCTGGCAGGGCTTCGTGCCCTTCGACGAATTGCCGCATGTGGAAAATCCCGAGAGCGGCGTGCTGGTGAACGCCAACAACCGCGTGAGCCCCGAGGGGCATGCGGTGCATCTCTCGCGCGAATGGTATGCCGACTGGCGCTTCCGCCGCATCCATGAGCGACTGGCGGCCGACCCGGTGAAGGGCCCGGCCGAATTCGCCGCGATCCAGATGGACACGCTCTCACTGCTGGCACGCGAAAGCCTGCCCTTCCTGAACAGCCTGCCGCGCGGCACGGGCCCGCTCGGCCAGGCGCAGGCGCTGCTGGCGGAATGGGATGGCGAGATGGCGCCAGGCCTGCCGCAACCGCTGATCTGGAACGCCTTTGCCCGGCGGATGCCGGCCCTCGCCTTGCGCCAGGCGCGCGTGCCGGAGGCGCGCGGGACGCCCGAATTCCTGCGCTTCCTGCTCACCGCGCCCGAGGCGGGCTGGTGGTGCGGTGGGGATTGCCGGGCCATGGCAGCGCTGGCGCTGGCAGAATCAGTCGCTGAACTCGGCACGCTCTTCGGGGCGGACCCGGCGCAATGGCGCTGGGGCCAGGCGCATCTGGCGCGCTTCGAACATCCGCTGCTGCGCTTCATCCCCGGCGTGAACCGCCTGATCGGCCTCAGCACGCCGGTCGGCGGCGATGGCGAGACGGTGCAACGCCAATCCGTGCGCGGCAGCGGCGCCGAGCCCTACCAGGCGATGCATGGCGCAGGGCTGCGCTTCGTGGCCGATCTCGGCGCGCCGGATGCGAGCTTCGCCATCATCGGCACCGGCCAGTCGGGCCACCCCCTGTCGCGCCACTGGGGCGACCTGCTGGAGACTTGGCGCGCGGGCGGGATGCTGCGCATCGGCCGCGAGGCCACGCAGGTCACCGCCACCATCCGCCTCTCGCCGTAGGTCGCATGCTGCAACCCATCCTGCTCGGCCTTCTGGCCGCCTTCGTCGGCTTCGCCTCGTCCTTTGCCGTCGTGCTGGCTGGCTTTGCCGCGATGGGGGCGACGCCCGAGCAGGCAGCCTCCGGCCTCATCATGCTCTGCCTGCTGATGGGCCTGCTTGGCGCGGGGTTCTCCATCATCTGGCGCATGCCCGTCTCCATCGCCTGGTCCACGCCGGGTGCCGCGCTGCTGGTGACAACGGGCGCGCCGGAGGGCGGCTTCGCGGCGGCCGTCGGCGCCTTCCTCGCGGCCTCGCTGCTGCTGGTGGCGGCCGGGCTTTGGCGGCCCTTCGCGCGGGCGGTGGAGCGCATCCCGCCGCCCATCGCGGCCGCCATGCTGGCCGGCGTGCTGCTGGACCTCTGCCTCGCCCCCGTGCGCGCGGTCGGTGCCCTGCCCTGGCTGGCCTTGCCGGTCGTGCTGGCCTGGGCGGTGATGCTGCGCGTCAACCGCCTCTGGGCCGTGCCGGCGGCCGTGCTGGTTGCCGTCGCGGCCCTGCTGCTGGGGCCGGGCCTGCCGGGTGCGGGCAGCTGGGAGCCGCCGCGCCTCGTCTGGGTGACGCCGGGCTTCGAATGGGGGGCCATGGTGGGCATCGCGCTGCCGCTGTTCCTCGTCACCATGGCGTCGCAAAACCTGCCCGGCTACGCGGTGCTGCAGGCGAACGGGTACAAGCCCGAGATGCGTTCGGTGTTCCTGGTGACCGGCGGGGGCAGCTTCCTCGGCGCCTTCTTCGGCGGGCAATTGGTGAACCTGGCCGCCATCACCGCCGCCCTTTGCGCCGGGCCGGAATCCCATCCGGACCCGAAGCGGCGCTGGGTGGCAGGCCTGGTCGCGAGCCTCGGCTATCTCGGCTTCGCGATGGTGGCGGGTGTCGCGGCGGCGGTGGTCGCGGCGGCGCCACCCCTGCTGATCCAGGCCGTCGCCGGCCTTGCCTTGCTCGCCTCGCTGGCCGGCGCGCTGACCGCCGCCATGTCTTCCGAGGCCTTGCGCGTGCCCGCCATCGTGACCTTCGTGGTCTCCGCCTCCGGGCTCAGCGTGGCGGGCATCGGTGCCGCCTTCTGGGGGCTGGTCGCTGGCGGCGCGCTGATGTGGCTGCTGCGCGCGAAGTAGGCGCCTCAGCCGCCCTTGAGGATGGCCCGCGCCTCGGCCGGCGTGGCCACATGCTCGCCAAGCTCCTCGACGATCCGCCGCGCGCGCGCCACCAGCGGGGCATTTCCCTCGGCAAGCACGCCACGCGCCATATAGAGGTTATCCTCCAGCCCGACGCGGACATGCCCGCCCAGGATCACGGCCTGCGCCACCATGGGGAACTGCGCGCGGCTGATGCCGAAGGCGGACCAGATGCCGCCCGCCGGGACCATCTGCTTCAGCGCCAGCATGGCTTCCGTCGTCGCCGGCGCGCCCCAGGCAATGCCGAGGCAGAGCTGAAACCAGGGCGGCGCCTCGAAGAGGCCGCGCTTCACCATGTCCGCCGCCAGCGCCGCATGGCCGAGGTCGAACACCTCCAGCTCGGGCTTCACGCCAGCCGCGCGGATCATCTCGGCCATGGCGGCCAGGTGCGCAGGCGTGTTCACGAAGGCGGTCGGCCCGAAATTCATCGTCGCGATGTCGAGCGAGCAGATGTCGGGGCGCAGCTCCAGCACATGCGCTACCCGCTCCTCCGGCGTCGCCATGCCGCGCGCGCGGGCGTTCACGTTGGGGTCCTCGCCGGGGGCGAAGCTGGCGCCGGGGCCGGTGGTGAGGTTGATCAGCACGTCGCTGCCCGCATCGCGGATGCGCTTCACGGTTTCGCGATAGAGCGCCACATCGCGCGACGGCTTGCCCGTCTCGGGGTTGCGGACATGGATGTGGACGATGGCCGCACCTGCCGCACGGGCGGCCAGAGCCTCGCTCGCGAGCTGGGCCGGCGTGATGGGCACATGCGGCGAGGCGCCGGTGCTGTCGGCGCCGCCGGTCAGTGCCGCCGTGATGATGATGGGGCGGGTCATGCCGCGAGGATCCCCTCGACGATCTCCTGCACCGAGAGCGCCTCCTCCAAGGTGGCGAGGTCCACCGCATGGCCCCGCGTCAGCGCGGCGAGCTTCTCGAGCTGGCCGCCCAGGGTCAGGGGCCGCATTTTCTCATTGGGCAGCGCGTCGGGTGCCGCGTGCCAGGTGCCATCCGCGGCGAGCTTCTCGGCGAATGACCAGTGGCGCAGGCGGATTGCCCCCTTGCTGCCCTGGATCCGCGTGATGTTGTGGTCATCGGCCAGAGTGATGCCGACGCCACCGGAAATGCTCACCGGCACATCTCCAGCCGAGAGCCGGGCTGCAATGGCCGTCTCGCTCCCCGTGCCGGGCGGGTAGCTGACCCGAGCCTGGGCGAGGCGGAGCGGCCCTCCCAGGCGCTGGGCCAGGAAGAGGAAATGCGACACCACCTCCCGCGTGAAGCCGCCCTCGGCGCGCTCGGAGAGCCAAGCGGCCGCGCCCTGCTGCCAGCCGCGCGGCCAGGCGGCGAAGGCGGCCGTGATCTCGATGCGCTGGAGGGGCCCGATCTCCGGCAGCCACGCGCGCAGCTGCGCGATGGCAGGCGAGGACGCCATGGGGAAGTTCACCGCGGCGCGCTGCCCCCTCGCCCCGGCCACGAAACCGCGCGCGGCCACCAGGTCCGAGGCAAGCGGCTTTTCGAGGAAGAGCGCCCTGCCCGCCGTCAGCACCTGCTGGCCGAGCGCGATATGCGAGGCGGGGGGTGAGGCGATATAGACCGCGTCACTCGCCGCGATCACGGACGCCGCATCGGCACTCATCATAATGTCAGGCGTGATGGAGGCGAGGCGCGCCACGGCGGCGGGGCCGGGATCCCAGATGGCCGTGACCTGCGTTCCGTCATGCGCGAGCGCCGCGCGCATCAGGCGCTCGCCCATGATGCCAAGGCCCAGGATGCCCAGGCGGAGAGGTTCAGACGTCATAGGGCAGCCCCACATATTGCTCGGCGAGGCCGGTTCGCGCGGCCTCGGAATTCACCAGGTAGTCCAGCTCGGCCACCTGCACGCGGTGCTCGAAGGGGTCGTTGTCGCTGAACTTGTGCAGCATGGCGGTCATCCACCACGAGAAACGCTGCACCTTCCAGATCCGCTTCAGGCAGATCTCGCTGTAGCGGTCGAGCAGGCCCATCCCCTGGCCGCGATAGAAGGCGGTGAGGCCCTGGGCCAGCACCCGCACATCAGCCACGGCGAGGTTCATGCCCTTGGCGCCGGTTGGCGGGACGATGTGCGCCGCATCGCCCGCCAGGAAGAGGCGGCCGTGGCGCATGGGCTCGGCCACGAAGCTCCGCATGGCGGTGACGCCCTTCTGGAAGATCGGGCCCTCATTCACCCCGCCCAGGCGCTGGTGCAGCCCCTCCCAGATGCGCGCATCGGACCACTGGCTGAGGTCCTCATCCGGCGCGCATTGCAGATAGAGGCGCGAGACGGTGTTGCTGCGCATCGTGGCGAGCGCGAAGCCATCGGCGTGCCGCGCGTAGATCAGCTCATGGCTGATCGGCCTGGCCTCGGCCAGGATGCCGAGCCAGGCGAAGGGATAGACGCGCTCATAGATGCGCAGCACCTCGGGCGGCATCGCGGCGCGGGAGATGCCGTGG
Organism: Sediminicoccus rosea; assembly: GCF_033547095.1. NCBI lineage: Bacteria > Pseudomonadati > Pseudomonadota > Alphaproteobacteria > Acetobacterales > Roseomonadaceae > Sediminicoccus > Sediminicoccus rosea. The sequence goes on from NZ_CP137852.1 coordinate 2,890,784, forward strand.
AAGCCGTCGCAGCCCGCCACAACGTCGCAGCGCAGCTCGCGCATCTCACCATCCAGGGTGAAGGTGATGCGCGGCTGGTCGGTCGCGATGTCATGCAGCGCCGCGTCCTCCACCTCGAAATGCAGCGGGCGGCCAGTGGCGAAGCGGGCGGCCACCATGTCCTTCACCGCCTCCTGCTGGCCATAGATCGTCACGCGCTTGCCGGTCAGGCCATGCAGGTCGATCCGGTGGGAGGCGTCGTTGAAGCGCAGCTCCATGCCGTCATGCGCCAGGCCTTCGCGGTGCAGCCGATCGGCGAGACCCGCCTCGGTCAGCGTGTCCACGCTGCCCTGCTCCAGCAGGCCCGCGCGGATGCGGCCCTCGATATAGGGGCGGGACTTCGCCTCGATGATGACGCTGTCGATCCCGGCTCGGTGCAGCAGGTGTGCCAGCAACAGGCCGGCCGGCCCGGCGCCCAGAATTCCCACCTGTGTCCGCATCGTCGAACTCCCGCTACCCGAGAGCCCGGCAATGGCGCAGAATGGGGCGCTCGACAACGGGGTTTCTCATGGAACAGCCACGCCGCATTGATGTCATCTCGGATGCGATCTGCCCCTGGTGCTGGATCGGCAAGCGGCAGATGGAGCGCGCGCTGGCCATGCTCGACCAGCCCTTCACCATCCATTGGCGCCCCTACCAGCTCAACCCCGACATGCCCGTGGAAGGCGTGGAGCGTGCCGCCTATCGCGCCGCCAAGTTCGGCAGCGTCGAGCGCGGGCGGGAGCTGGATGCCAATGTGGCCGAGGCCGGACGCGCCGTGGGTCTGGAATTCCGTCATGACCGGATGCTCCGCACGCCCAACACCATCGCCGCCCATCGCCTGATCCGCTGGGCGGGCACGAAGCAGAACGAGATGGTGGAGGCCCTGTTCCAGGCCTATTTCCACGATGGCCAGGACATCGGCGACCACGCGACGCTCACCGCCATCGCCGCCACGCTCGAGCTGGATGCGACGGAATTTCTTGCCTCCAGCGAAGGTGATGCGGAAGTCCGCGCCGAGGACGCGCAGTTCCGCCGCATCGGCATCAATGGCGTGCCGAGCTTCGCCCTGGACGGCCAGGTGATGTTCTCGGGCGCCTATCCGGCCGAGCACATGGCCCGGATCTTCGGCCGGCGCGCGGCCTGATGCAGGCTGTGCTGGACCGCGCGGCGGGCCTGGGCGAGCGCCTGCGCGCGCGGGGCGAGACCATCGCGGTTTCGGAGTCCTCCACGGGCGGGCTGATCTCGGCCGCGCTCCTCGCCCTGCCCGGGGCCTCGGCCTATTTCATGGGCGGCGCGGTGACCTACACCACCACGGCGCGCGGCGCGCTGGTCGGCATCACGGCCGAGCAGATGGTGGGGCTCCGCTCGGCCAGCGAGCCTTATGCGCTGCTGCTGGCCCGCACCATGCGCGAGCGGATGGGCACCACCTGGGGCTTGGCGGAGACCGGCGCCTCAGGCCCCACCGGGAACCGCTATGGCGATGCGGCGGGCCATACCTGCTTTGCCATCTCCGGTCCGGTCGAGCTGGTTCGCACGCTAGAGACCGGCCGTGCCGAGCGCTGGCCCAACATGATGGAATTCGCGCTGGCCACGCTCGGCCTGCTGGACGAGGCGCTCAGCGCGCCAGCGCCGCACCCTTGAGCCAAGCGGCGCCATCGGCATAGAGGCGCTCCACTTCCGCGCCCTTCAGCCCGGGCATGTCCCGCTTCACCGCATAGCCGATGCGGGTCTGCAGATAGGCCAGGTGCCGGTAGCCCTCGGGGAATTGCGCGAGCAGCGCGGCATCCAGGGAAAGCCGCGCATCGGGCGCGACGGGGTCCATCCGATCCTTCTCGTAGATCGGCTGGCGCAGCCGCAATTTCCAGGCGTCCTCATGCTTCTCGACGAAATCATAGAAGCGGCCGGTGCAGACCACATCCACCAGCACGCCCTCCACCTCCGCGCGCTGGCTGATGGTCATCTTGGTCTGGGCTATGGCGCGCTCGCCCGCGATTTCGCTGCTGTGCCCGCCCAGGAAATGCAGGATGGAAACGCCGCGATTCCATCCCTCGATGCTGGCCGCGATGAACTCCGCCGCCGTGCCCTGCTTCCAGGTGGCCATCATCCGGCCCTCCGGATGCCAGCAGGTGGAAAAGCGCGCCCAGTCGCCGGCATCGCGCCAGACCGCCCAGTTCTCGATGAGGGCGCGGATCTCCGCGGCGTCGTCCATGCTCAGCGCTTTGCCGCGATGATGCCGCCCGACATGCTGGCCGGGATGCGGTCTCGCCAGGCGCCGGAATCCACAGCCGTGATGAAGTCGAGCAGGGCGCGGTTGAAGGCGTCCGGATCCTCGAGGTTCATGGTGTGGCCGCATTTCGGCATGACCAGCAGGGCCGAGCTGGTGATGGTGCGCTTGAGGTAGAGCGCGGGCTCGAGCGTCGGGTCGTCCTCGTCGCCGGCGATGATGAAGGTGGGCAGCTTCAGCTGGCGGAACTGGGCCTCCAGTTCAAAGAGCGACGGGCGCTCGCGCTGCACGCCAAGCATGGTGAGCGCCGAGCCCTCGGCCGAGTGCTCGCCCATCTGCGCCTCGAATTCCGCGAAGCCGCGCGGGTCCTTCTCCTCGAAGACCAGGCGCGTGGGGCCATGGGCATAGGTGTGGGCGAAGGCCTGCATGCCCTCGGCCCGCAATTGCGCGACGGAGGCGTCGAGCTCCGCCTGGAACTGCGCGCGCTTGCCGGGGGCGGCGCCATAGCCGACGCCCGCCGCCGTCAGGCTGCGCGCCAGATGCGGATGGCGCAGCCCGAGATGCAGCGTGGCGAAGGCACCCATGGAGAGGCCCACCACATGGGCGGGCGCCAGGTTCAGCCCCTTGATGACGGCGGCGATGTCATCGGTCGCGCGGTCCTGGCTGTAGGATTTCGGGCTGCTGGGCACGCTGCTCGGCGGATAGCCGCGGGCATGAAAGGCGATGCAGCGGTAGCGACGCGAGAAGAAGCGGATCTGCGGTTCCCAGCTCCGCGCATCGCCCGCAAATTCGTGGGCGAAGATCAGCGGCGTGCCCTCCCCCGCCTCGATGTAGTGCAGGTCAACGCCATCCTCGGTGCGGATGCTGGGCATGCGGTCGGACTCCTCTCCAAGCCTGGGCAGCTTGCGTCGCGGGCCGGGGCGCGGCAAGGGACGCCCGCCTTTCGCCCAGGAGTTTCGCCATGCCCCGCCAAGCCCTCGCCTTCCGCGTGCCGATGCGCCACCCGGGCGATGTGTCAGAGATCGCCGCCCTCTTCGAGGCGGCCGCGCTGCGGCCGGAGGAAGTGGTGGCGATCCTCGGCAAGACCGAGGGCAATGGCTGCGTGAACGACTTCACCCGCGCCTATGCCGTCAGCGCCTTGGCCGGGCTGCTCGGCGCCCGGCTCGGCACGACGGCGGAGGCGGTGATGGCGCGCGTGGCGCTGGTCATGTCGGGCGGGACCGAGGGCGGGCTCTCGCCGCACTTCCTGGTGCTGGCGGTGCGTGAAGTGGCGGCACCCGCGACGGGCGCGCTGGCCATCGGGGTCGGCTTCACGCCGGATTTCGCGCCGGAGGAGATCGGCCGCATGGCCCAGCTCCGGACCACCGCCGCCGCCGTGCGCGCCGCCATGGCCGATGCCGGCATCACCGATGCGCGGGAGGTCCACTACGTCCAGGTGAAGTGTCCCCTCATCACCTCGGCCAAGGTGGCGGATGCCGCCGCGCGCGGCCGGGATGTCGCGACATCCGACACCTATGCGTCCATGGGCCTCTCGCGCGGAGCGGCGGCGCTGGGCGTGGGGCTTGCGCTGGGTGAATTGGATGAGGCCACGCTGTCGGATGCCGCGATCGGCGAAGACTGGGCGCTGCATTCGGGACGCGCCAGCTGCTCGGCCGGCGTGGAGCTGGAGCGCTGCGAGGTAATCGTGCTCGGGAACAGCCCGGCCTGGGCGGGGGATCTCATCATCGGGCACGATGTCATGGCCGATGCGTTGGATTTCGGCGCGGTGCAGCGCGCCCTGGCCTCGGTGGGGCTTGGTGCCCCCGGGCAATTGGCGCCGGCGGCCCTGGCGCGGCTTGTGGCCGTCCTGGCCAAGGCCGAGCCTGCGAGCACCGGCAGCATCCGCGGCCTGCGCCACATCATGAACGACGACAGCGACATCAATGCCACACGCCATGCCCGGGCGCTGGTGGGCGGCGTGATCGCGGCCGCGGTGGGCCGGACGGACCTCTTCGTCTCGGGCGGAGCCGAGCATCAGGGGCCGGATGGCGGGGGGCCTGTTGCCGTCATTGCGCGGAAATAATGCCGGTGGAATCGCGGCGGGGACTGGAAACCGGACGCGGTTGGTCCTATTTGAACGTCACCGCAGGAGAACGCCGGTGCTGAAACTCTCCAGATTGACCGATTACGCCGTGGTGGTGCTGTCGCGCATGGGGCGGGACAATGCGCCGCTCCAGAGCGCGCCCGGCATCGCCGCCCGCACCGGGCTGGCCGAGCCGACCGTCGCCAAGGTGCTGAAGATCCTCGCCCAGTCCGAGATCGTCGAGGGCTTGCGTGGGGCGCGGGGCGGCTATCGGCTGACCCGCCCGCTCAGCAGCATTACCCTGGCCGAGGTCATCGTCGCCTTCGATGGCCCGATCGCGCTCACCGCCTGCGTGGATGGCGGGACGGGCGGTTGCGAGAGCGAGCATCTCTGCCCTGTCCGGGGCCGCTGGGACCCCGTCAACCACGCCATCCGCGAGGCCTTGGCCGGCATTTCCGTCGCCGATCTGGCGGGCGGGAATTGCGGGGCCAGCCTTCCGTTCACCACCGACCATTTCGTCGCCGCCGAGTAGGAGCACCTATGCCTGCCGTTGCAGAGACCCTCGAGACCGTCCAGGCCGCCAGCGATGGCGGCTACAAGTGGGGGTTTGAGACCGACATCGCGATGGAATTCGCGCCGAAGGGGCTGAATGAGGACATCGTCCGCTTCATCAGCGCAAAGAAGAACGAGCCCGAATGGCTGCTCGAGTGGCGCCTGAAGGCCTACCGGCTCTGGCTGACCATGGAGGAGCCCGACTGGGCCGCCGTCAACTATCCCAAGATCGACTACCAGGACGCCTATTACTACGCGGCCCCCACCAACAAGGTGGCGCCCAAGTCGCTGGACGAGGTGGATCCCGAGCTGCTCCGCACCTACGAGAAGCTCGGCATTCCCCTGCGCGAGCAGGAGCGGCTGCAGGGCATCGCGGTGGACATGGTGTTCGACAGCGTCTCGGTGGCCACCACCTTCAAGGAGCGGCTGCACAAGGAAGGGATCATCTTCTGCTCGATCAGTGAGGCGGTGCAGGAGCATCCGGAGCTGGTGAAGCAGTATCTCGGCTCCGTCGTGCCGCCGGGCGACAACTACTTCGCCTGCCTGAACTCGGCCGTCTTCACCGATGGCAGCTTCGTCTACATCCCCAAGGGCGTGCGCTGCCCGATGGAGCTTTCCACCTATTTCCGCATCAATGCCAAGAGCACAGGCCAGTTCGAGCGCACGCTGATCGTGGCCGATGCGGGTTCGCACGTCTCTTATCTGGAAGGCTGCACCGCGCCGATGCGCGATGAGAATCAGATGCATGCGGCCGTGGTCGAGCTGGTGCTGATGGATGACGCCACCATCAAGTACAGCACGGTGCAGAACTGGTACCCCGGCGATGCCGAGGGCAAGGGTGGCATCTACAACTTCGTCACCAAGCGCGCGGCCTGCCGCGGCGCCCGCAGCAAGGTGAGCTGGACGCAGGTGGAGACGGGCTCCGCCATCACCTGGAAGTATCCGTCCTGCATGCTGCTCGGCGATGACAGCGTGGGCGAGTTCTACTCGGTGGCCATCACCAACAACCGCCAGCAGGCCGACACGGGCACCAAGATGTGGCACGTGGGCAAGAACACGAAGTCCACGATCGTCTCCAAGGGCATCAGCGCCGGCAAGGGCCAGAACACCTACCGCGGCCTGGTGAAGATCAGCCCCAAGGCGACCGGCGCGCGCAACTTCACGCAGTGCGACAGCCTGCTGATCGGCGACCAGTGCGGCGCGCACACGGTGCCCTACATCGAAAACCGCTGCGCCACCGCGAAGGTGGAGCATGAGGCGACGACCTCGCGCATCGCCGAGGACCAGCTCTTCTACTGTCGCTCGCGCGGGCTCAGCCAGGAAGAGGCAGTGGGGCTCATCGTGAATGGCTTCTGCCGTGAGGTCCTGAAGGAGCTGCCCATGGAATTCGCCGTGGAGGCCCAGAAACTTCTCGCGATTTCGCTCGAAGGGAGCGTTGGTTAAGTCATGTTGAAGATCGAAGGCCTGACGGCCGAAATTGATGGCAAGCAGATCCTCAAGGGGATCAACCTGGAAGTGCCCACGGGCGAAATCCATGCCATCATGGGCCCCAATGGTTCGGGCAAGTCCACCCTCTCCTACGTGCTGAGCGGGCGCGAGGGCTACGAAATCACTGGTGGCAGCGCCACCTTCAACGGCGTGGACATCCTGGCCATGGAGCCGGAGGAGCGTGCGGCCGCTGGCCTCTTCCTCGCCTTCCAATATCCGGTGGAACTGCCGGGCGTGGGCAATGCGAATTTTCTCCGCACCGCGCTGAATTCCATCCGCAAGGCCAAGGGCGAGCCCGAGGTGGACGCCATGGCCTTCCTGAAGCTGGCCCGCGCCAAGCTGAAGACGCTGCAGATGAGCGACGACATGCTCAAGCGCAACGTGAATGTCGGCTTCTCGGGCGGCGAGAAGAAGCGCAACGAGGTTCTGCAGATGGCGCTGCTGGAACCCTCGCTCGCCATCCTCGACGAGACGGATTCCGGCCTCGACATCGATGCGCTGAAGATTGTCTCGGAAGGCGTGAACGCCATGCGCGGCCCGAACTTCTCCGCGCTCGTCATCACGCACTACCAGCGTCTGCTCGACTACATCACGCCCGACCGCGTCCATGTCCTGATGGGCGGCCGCATCGTGAAGTCGGGCGGCCCCGAGCTCGCCCTGGAGCTGGAGGCGGAGGGCTACGCGAAGGTGGCGGCATGAACGCCATGACCCCCGGCGGCTTCTCCGCCCGTTTCGCGGGGCTGCGCGAGCACCTGCCCGGCGGCCGTACCCCTTGGGTGGCGGCGCTGCGCGGAGCCGCAGCGGAGCATTTCGCCGCGACTGGCCTGCCGCATCGCAAGCTGGAGGCCTGGCGCTACACCGACCTCTCGCCCATTGCCCAGGCACAGTTCACCGAGGCGCTGACGCTGGCGGCCGAGCACCCGGTGCTGCCGCCCATGCGCGCGCCTTACCGCGCCGTCTTCGTGGATGGGCGCTTCGCCGCCGGCCTCTCCACCCTGCCCGCCTGGTGCCGGCCACTCGCCGCGTATCTGAACGAGGCGGAAGGCTGGCTCGGCGCGCTGGCGCAGGCGCTGCCCGTCGTCTCGCTCAACACCATGCTCTTCGAGGATGGGCTGTTGCTCGACCTGCCGGCGGGCGTCGAGGGTGACGCGCTGGAGTTGCTGAGCCTCGCCAGCCACACCGGCCGGGCCATCGCCTTCCATCCGCGCCACCTGATCCGGCTCGGCGAGGGCGCGACGCTCACGCTCGTCGAGACCAGCCTCGGCCCCGATGGCGCGAGCTACCTGCACAACCCGGTCTTCGAGATCCAGGTCGCGGCCGGCGCCACGCTCAGCCATGTGCGGATCCAGCGGGAGGGGCGCGCGGGCTTCCAGCTCTCCACCGTCCTCGCCGCGGTGCAGGCGGGCGGCACCTATGACAACTTCACCCTGAATGCCGGGGCGAAGCTGGTCCGCAACGAGATCCACACGGCGCTGCTCGGCCCCAAGGCCGCCTGCCACATGAATGGCGCGCAGCTCGCGGGCAACGGCCAGCATGCCGACACCACCACCTACCTGGATCACGCGGCGCCGGATTGCGCGAGCCGCCAGACCTACAAGACGGTGCTGGCCGGAAAGTCGCGCGGCGTCTTCCAGGGCAAGATCCTGGTGCGGCAGGTGGCCCAGCGCACCGATGGCTACCAGATGAACCAGGCGCTCCTCCTCTCCGAGGACGCCGAGATCGACGCCAAGCCGCAGCTTGAGATCTATGCCGACGACGTGAAGTGCAGCCACGGTGCCACCGTCGGCGCGCTGGACGAGGCGCAGTTGTTCTACCTGCGTGCCCGCGGCATCCCGGCCGAGGCGGCGCGGGCCATGCTGGTCCAGGCCTTCCTCACGGAAGCGATCGAGGGCGTCACCCACCCCCTTGCCCAGGCCGCGCTGGCCGAAGCCACCGAGGGCTGGTGGGAACGGGAAGCCGCGTGATGGACACCCACGTCGCGGCCAGCTTCGACGTCACCCGCATCCGGCAGGATTTCCCGATCCTGTCCACGCAGGTGCGCGGCAAGCCGCTCGTCTTCCTCGACAGCGGCGCCTCGGCGCAGAAGCCACGCCAAGTGATCGCGGCGATGACGCGGGCGATGGAGACGGCCTATGCCAATGTCCATCGCGGCGCCTACCATTTGAGCGAGGTGGCGACTGAAGCGCACGAAGCCGCGCGCGGTGCCGTGCAGCGCTTCCTGAACGCGGCCGAGCCGGAGGAGATCATCTTCACCGGCAATGCCACCGGCGCCTTCAACCTCGTCGCCCACAGCTTCGGCCGCGGCATGCTCAAGCCCGGCCAATGCGTGCTGGTGAGCGAGATGGAGCACCATGCGAACCTCGTCCCCTGGCAGATGCTGCGGGATGCGGGGCTCGGCATCGGGCTGCGTTTCGTCCGCGTGACCGACAGCGGCGAGCTGGACCTGGACGACCTCTCGGCCAAACTGGCCGATGGCACGGTGGGCCTCGTTTCCATCACGCACATGTCCAATGTGCTGGGCTCGGTCACGCCGGCCGCCACGATCATTCGCATGGCGCATGAGGCGGGCGCGCGGGTCATGCTGGATGGCAGCCAGGCCGCGGTGCATCGCGCCGTGGATGTGCAGGCGCTGGACGTGGATTTCTATGCCTTCACCGGCCACAAGCTCTACGGCCCCACCGGTATCGGTGTGCTCTACGGCAAGCGCGCGCTGCTGGATGCGATGCCGCCCTTCTTCGGCGGCGGCGACATGATCGAGACGGTGACGCTGGAGCGCAGCACCTTCGCCGCCGCCCCCGCGCGATTCGAGGCGGGCACGCCCGCCATCATCGAGGCAGTCGGCCTGCATGCGGCGATCGACTACGTGAACGCCATCGGCATGGGGGCGATCGAGGCGCATGAGCGTGGCTTGGTGGACCATGCGATGCGCGTGCTGACGGAAGTTGAGGGGCTTTCGCTGCTGGGCGCCGCGCAGGACCGCGGCGGCGTCTTCGCCTTCGCGCTGGACGGCGTGCACCCGCATGACCTCTCGACCTACCTGGACCGCTCGGGCATCTGCGTCCGCGCCGGCCGCCATTGCGCCGAGCCTCTGCATGCGCGCTTCGGGCTGGAGGGCGGCAGCACCCGCGCCTCCTTCGGCCTCTACACCACGCGGGAGGAAATCGATTTCCTCGCGCAGAAGCTGACCGACGCGCGGAGGTTCTTTGCGTGATGTCCGCCGGGGCCGCGGGATTCGAGGAATTGCAGGACCTGTATTCCAAGGTGCTGCGCGACCTTGCCCGCACGCCCATCCATCGCGGCCGGCTGGAGAACCCGACAGCCGCGGCCCGCGGCGACAACCCGATGTGCGGGGACCGCGTGGATCTCTCGCTCAACCTCGCGGGCCAGGTCATCACTGAGGCGATGTTCCAGGGCCGTGGCTGCGAGATCAGCCAGGCCAGCGCCGCGCTGCTCACGGAACTCGTGCGCGGCAAGTCGCCGGCCGAGGCACGGGCGATGGGACAGGCCGTGGCCCGCATGGCGCGGGGCGAGGCGTTGGATGCGACAAGCCCGGAGCTGGACCGCCTCGCCATCCTCTCCGTCGTCAAGAAATTTCCGAGCCGCGTCAAATGCGCCACCCTGGCGTGGCGCGCCCTCGACGCCGCCCTTGCGGGCGTGAAGGAGACCAGCAGTGAGTGAAAACGCGACCCATGGCAGCTGGACCCCAGCGGGCGAGTCGCTGCCCGCCGTAACGGAAGAGGGCGTGATCACCGCCATCAAGACCGTCTTCGACCCCGAGATCCCGGTGGACATCTACGAACTCGGCCTGATCTACGCGATCGAGCTCGGCGATGACGGCAAGGTGAAGGTGGAGATGACCCTCACCACCCCCTCCTGCCCCTCGGCGCAGGAATTGCCCAGCATGACCGAGGAAGCCATCCGCCAGATCCCCGGCGTCACCGATTGCGAGGTCGAGGTCGTGTGGGATCCGCCATGGGACCAGTCGCGCATGAGCGAGGATGCTCGCCTTGCGCTCAACATGTTCTGAGGGAGACACGCGATGAGCACCACCACCGCCCCCCCGCGCGTCAAGCGCGAATTGCCGCCCCTGATGACGCTCTCCGACAGCGCGGCCGAGCGCCTGCGCAAGCTCTACGAGAAGGCGGAGGCGGGCAAGCTGCTGCGCATCGGGGTGAAGACCAAGGGCTGCTCCGGCATGGCCTACGACCTGAGCTTCGTGGACGAGGCGGGCCCGGGCGATGAGCGCGTAACGGACAAGGGCCTCTCCATCCTGGTGGACCGCAAGGCCAGCCTCTACCTCATCGGCACCATGATGGACTACGAGGTGAAGGCGATGAGCGCGGGCTTCGTCTTCGTGAATCCGAATGAGAAGGGCCGCTGCGGCTGCGGCGAGAGCTTCCACGTCTGAACGACGTGGCGGCTACCCGCCTCAGGTGAAGAGGCTGTAGAACATCCGCAGGCTCGTTGCCGCCAGGAAGATCGCGAAGGCGCGCTTCAGCCAGATCGGCGGGATGGTGTGCGCGAGCTTCACGCCCCAGGGGGTGGCGATGATCGAGGTGGGGACGATCAGCGCGAAGCCCACCAGGCTCACATAGCCGAGCGAGTAGGGCGGCACGCCCGGGTCGTTCCAACCGCCCCAGATGAAGCCGATGGTGGCGGGCACCGAGATGATCAGGCCAAACACGCTGGACGTCGCGACAGCGGCGCGGATCGGGTAGCCGAACATGGAGAGGATGGGCACGCCCAGCGTCCCACCGCCAATGCCCATCATGGCGCTCACGGAGCCCATGCCCATGCCGAGTGCGGCGCGCGGCGGGCCCTCGGGCAGCTTGTCCGCCACGCGGAAATCCACGCCGGTGAAACCCATGTTCAGCGCCACCAGCAGCGCCACCATGCCGAAGACGGCCGTCAGCCCCTCGCCGCGCACGTGGACCGCAAGCGCCGTGCCCAGCGCCACGCCCAGCATCATCGGCAGCCAGATAGAGCGCAGCAGCGCCTCATCCATCGCGCCCGTCGCGCGATGCTTGCGGGCTGAGACGATGGAGGTGGGGATGATGGTGGCGAGCGAGGTGCCGACGGCGAGTTTCATCTGCATCGCCTCCGGGATCCCGAAGAGCGGAAAGACGTTGAACAGCAGCGGCACGATGACGATGCCGCCCCCCACGCCCAACAGCCCCGCCAGCGTGCCGGAGACAAGGCCTGTCGCCGCCATTGCCGCCGCAAGCGCGGCCAGCCACACAACCTCGTTCATTGAAAAACCCCGGCAGTCTCGTTCTTGCTGGCGTGTCTAACGCTTGCGTCATCCGGTGCGAAGCATCGGCGCGGTAGCCCACCTTCCCGCCCGGCGCATGGCGTTCTAGCCTTCGCGCCGAATCAATCGCACGGAGGGAAAGCGCCATGATGCTCAAGGACAAGGTCGCCATCGTCACCGGTTCGGGGGGCGGCATCGGCCGCGAGATCGCCATCGCCATGGCCGAGGCGGGCGCCAAGGTCGTCATCAACGACATCGGCGCGTCGCTGGGTGGCGAAGGCTTCTCGGCCACGCCGGCGGAGCAGACCAAGGCCATCATCGAGCAGAAGGGCGGCCAGGCGGTCATCAACACCGACAGCGTCTCCGAATGGGAGAACGCGAAGAAGATCGTCCAGACCGCCATTGATGCCTTCGGCCGCGTAGACATCGTGGTGAACAATGCCGGCATCCTGCGCGACCAGATCTTCCACCGGATGACGCCGGAGGAGTGGCTCTCGGTCATCAATGTCCACCTGAACGGCAGCTTCTTCGTCAGCCGCGCGGCGGCCGAGCATTTCCGCAAGCAGGAAAGCGGCAGCCTGGTGCACATCACCAGCACCTCGGGCCTCATCGGCAATTTTGGCCAGGCGAACTACTCCGCCGCCAAGCTCGGCATCGTGGCGCTGTCCAAGTCCATCGCGCTGGATATGAAGCGCTACAATGTGCGCTCGAACTGCCTGGCGCCGTTCGCCTGGTCGCGCATGACCAGTTCCATCCCGGCCGAGACGCCGGAGCAGAAGGCGCGCGTCGAGCGCATCATGAAGATGGGCCCGGAGAAGAACGCGCCGCTCGCGGTCTTCCTCGCCTCCGACGCCGCGAAGGAAGTGACCGGCCAGATCTTCGCGCCGCGCATGCATGAGCTGTTCCTGTTCAGCCAGAACCGGCCGATCCGCTCGGTGCACAGCGAGAGCGGCTGGACGCCGGAGAAGATCGCCGAGATCGCGCTGCCGGCCTTCCGCTCCAGCTTCGTGCCGATGGAGCGCTCGGGCGACGTCTTCAGCTGGGATCCCGTCTGACGTGAATTTCCAGCTGAACGAGGAACAGGCAGCCTTCCAGCAGGTGGTGCGCGGCTTCGCCGAGCGCCACCTGGCGAAGGGCGCGGTGGAACGCGCGCATACCGTGGGCTTTCCCTGGGATGTCGCGAAGCTGATGGCCGATCAGGGCCTCTTCGGCATCATGCTGCCGGAGGAGGATGGCGGTGCGGGCGGCACGGTGTTCGATGCCGTGCTGGCCATGGAGCAGATCGCCCAGGTCTGCCCGCGCAGCGCCGATGTGCTGCAGGCCGGCAATTTCGGCGCCTTCCGCACCTTCGCCGAGTATGCCTCGCCCTATCAGAAGGAACGCTTCTTCAAGCCGCTTCTGGCCGGCGAGGCGGTGGCGGCGGTGGGCATGACCGAGCCCGATGCGGGCTCGGCGCTGACCGACCTCAAGACCTTCTGCACGCCGGACGGCGAGGGCTTCCGGCTGAACGGCCAGAAGGTCTTCACCACCAATTCGGCCGAGGCCAATGTCTTCGTCATCTATTGCCGCTTCGGGCCGGGCGTGGGCGGCATCGGCTCGGTGCTGGTGGAGCGCGGCATGGAGGGCTTCCGCCTTGGCCAGCCCAGCCTCTACATGAATGACGAGGAGTGGTGCGCCCTCTACTTCGACAATGTCTACATCCCGCCCGAGATGGTGCTGCTCGGCCCCGGCGGCTTCAAGAAGCAGATCGGCGGCTTCAACGTGGAGCGCGTGGGCAACACGACGCGGGCGTTGGCACTGGGCGAATATTGCTTCAGCGCGGCGCGCGATCACGCCATGCAGCGCACGCAGTTCGGCCGCAAGCTCATGGAGTTCCAGGGGCTGCAATGGAAATTCGCGGAGATGCGGGTCGCGCTCGACAGTGCACGGCTGCTGCTCTACCGCGCGGCCATCAATGCCGGCCGCGGGCTGCCGGATGGGCAGGAGGTCGCGATGGCCAAGTATGCCTGCAACCAGGCGGGCTGGATGGCGGCCAATGAATCCATGCAGGTCATGGGCGGGACCGGCTACTCGAAGGACCTGCTGATCGAATACTGCGTCCGACGCACGCGCGGCTGGATGATCGCGGGCGGCAGCCTCGAGGTGATGAAGAACCGCATCGCCGAGGGCGTCTTCGGGCAGAGCTTCTCGCAGCGGCCACCGCGCGCGTCATGAGGGAGTTGCTGGCGCCGCGCAGCATTGCCCTGATCGGCGCCTCGGGCGACCCCGCGCGTCTCACCGCGCGGGCGCAGGTCTACCTTCGCAAGCATGGCTATGATGGCGCGCTGCACCCGGTGAACCCGCGCTCGCCGGAAGTCCTGGGCGAGCGTGCCTATGCGACCGTGGAGGACATCCCCGGCGAGATCGACTTCGCCTATATCCTCCTCAACACCGAGCATGTGGAAGGCCAGATCGCCGCCGTCGCCGCCAAGGGCGCCAAGGTCGCCTGCATCCTGGCTGATGGCTTCGCGGAGGCCGGGCCCGAAGGCCTGGCCCGCCAGCAGCGCTGCGTGGAAGCGGCGAAGGCGGCCGGACTGCGCCTGCTCGGCCCCAATTCCATGGGCCTCATCAACATTCCGGCGCGCATCGCGGTCAGCGTGAACGCGGCGCTGGAGGCCCCTTCCCTGCCCGCTGGCCGCATCGCCCTGGTCAGCCAGTCCGGCTCCATGCTCGGGGCCATCATGTCGCGGGGTGCCGCGCGCGGGATGGGCTTCAGCCACCTGATCGCGACCGGCAACGAGGCCGACCTGAGCGCGGGCGAAATCGCCGCGATGCTGGTGGATGACCCCGGCGTGGATGCGGTCATGCTCTTCCTGGAGGCGATCCGCCAGCCGCAGCACTATGCCCATGCCGCCTGGAAGGCGCATCGCGCGGGCAAGCCGCTCATCGCCTACAAGCTGGGCCGCTCGCCCTATGGGGCGGAGCTGGCCACCAGCCACACCGGCGCACTGGCGGGCTCGGATGCGGCCGCCGAAGCCTTCTTCCGCGCCCATGGCATCCTGCGCGCGACGATGCTGGAGAGCTTTCTGGAGCTTCCCGCGCTCGCCCTCGGCCGGCGTCCAGCCGTTCGGCCGCATCGCGCGGTGTCCGTGCTGACCACGACCGGTGGCGGCGGGGCAATGGTGGTGGACGCCCTGGGTGTCGCCGGCATCGAGGCCCGCGTGCCCGACGCCACCGCTTCCGCCGCCCTGGAAGCGGTGAACATGCACGGCCATGGCCGCCTGCTCGACATGACGCTGGCCGGCACCAAGCCCGACCGCATCGAGGCCGCGATCCGCGCGCTGGACAAGGCGGGCGACACGGATGCGATCATTCCCGTCATCGGCTCCTCCGCGCAGTTCCGGCCCGCCGATGCGGTGGCGGGCATCCTGGCTGCCGCGCCGCATGTGCGGCCGGTCGCCGCCTTCCTGGTGCCCCAGGCCGATGCCTCGCTGAAGCTGCTGGCCGAGGCCGGCATCCCCGCCTTCCGCACGCCGGAGAGCCTGGCGGATGCGATGCGCGCCTTCCTGGACTGGCGCGCCCCCCTCGCCGCCCCGCATGTCGCGCTGCCGGACATCGCGCTCCCGGAGGCGCCGGACGAGGCCGATGCGCGTGATCTCTTCGCTGCCCTGGGCCTGCGCACCGTCTATTCGCGGGAGTTGGAGGCGGATCATCGTTTCCCGGTCGCGCTGAAGATCCTCTCGCCCGACATCGCCCACAAGACCGAGCTTGGCGGCGTGTCCCTCAACATCCCCGATGCCGCGGCCCTGCGCGAGGCGGCGGCGGCGATGCAGGCGAGCGTGGCGAAGGCGGCCCCTGCGGCGCGTCTTAACGGCTTCCTCATCCAGCCTATGGCCAAGGGCCTGGCCGAGGTCATCCTGGGCTTCCGGCGCGACCCGGAGATCGGCCCCGTCGTCCTGCTCGGCGCGGGCGGCGTGCTGGCGGAACTGCACCGCGACGTGGCGCTGCGCCTCGCTCCGCTGCACGAGGCGGAGGCCCGCGAGATGATCGCAGAGGTCCGCGCGCTGCGCGTGATCGAGGGCTGGCGCGGGCTGCCGCGCGGCGATGTGGAGGGCCTGGTGCATGCCATCGTCGCCGTCTCGCGCCTGGCCGCCCTGCCGGAAATCCGTGAGGCGGAGATCAATCCCCTGATGATCCATCAAGAGGGCCTGACCGTGGCCGATGCCTGGGTGGTGCGCGCATGACCGATCCCCGTTCCCTCATCGAACTCCGCTACGGCCACATGCCCTTCGACCCGCCGGCCGAGGTGCCGCCCGCGCTGGGCGCGCTGCTGGACCGCCGCGTCACGCGCCGCTTCAAGCCCGACGCGATCCCCGCGCCGCTGCTGGACACCGTGCTTGCCGCGGCGCAATCGGCACCCTCCAAGAGCGACATGCAGCAGTATTCCATCGTCGTGCTCGAGGATGCGACGCGCATCGCCGCCATCGCCGACTGGATCGGCACCATGCCCTGGATCAAGGACGCCCCGAACCTCCTGATCTTCTGCGCCGATATCCGCCGCAACCGCGGCATCTGTGACCGCGCCGGGCGAGAGCATGCCAATGACAACCTGGACACGCTGCTGAACGCGACGGTGGATGCGGCACTCGCCATGGGCATGTGCATCGCGGCCGCCGATGCGGCGGGCCTCGGCACCTGCCCCATCTCCTATGTGCGCAACCACATGGAGAAGGTGGCGCCGCTGCTCTCGCTGCCCAAGGGCGTCTTCCCGATCGCGGGCCTCTCCCTCGGCTGGCCCGCCGCGCGCAACGAGCCGAGCGCGCGCCTGCCGCCCTCCGTCGTGATCCATCGCGACCGCTATTCCACGGAAGGCGAGGCCGAGGCGCTGGCCGCCTATGACGCACGCCGCGGCCGCGCCAAGCCGCGCTACCCGGAGATCCATGGCCCCGCGCCGGAGGGCTGCACCTGGACGGAGAATGTGGCGCGCCAGCTCTCCGTGCCCGAGCGGGCCGGCTTTCGCACCTGGTTGCGCTCGCGCGGCTTCGCGCTTGACTAGATCCGATGACAATCCGGGCGGTGCGGATGCCGGCGGCCGCAAGCCGCGCCGCGCCGTACGCCCCAAGGATGCGGCCAGCCTGATCCTTTGGCGCGACGGCCCGAACGGCACCGAGGTGCTGATGGGCCGCCGCCACCGCGACATGCGCTTCATGCCGGGCGTGCTGGTGTTTCCGGGCGGGCGCGTGGACCTCGCCGATTATCACGCGCGGCCGATGAGCGACCTCTCGCCCACCACACGGCGCATGCTGGAGATCAGCGCGCGCCCCACCCAGGCCGAGGCGCTCTGCGCCTGTGCCATTCGCGAGCTGCATGAGGAGGCGGGCCTCGTGATGGGGCGGATCGAGGGGCGGCGTGACAGCCTGTTCCCTGACTTCGCCCCCTTGCACT
Source organism: Sediminicoccus rosea (assembly GCF_033547095.1). Taxonomy (NCBI): domain Bacteria; kingdom Pseudomonadati; phylum Pseudomonadota; class Alphaproteobacteria; order Acetobacterales; family Roseomonadaceae; genus Sediminicoccus; species Sediminicoccus rosea. Next base: position 2,907,806 of record NZ_CP137852.1, read on the forward strand.
ACCTGACGCGCGCCATCACCCCCGCCGACCGGCCAATGCGCTTCCATGCCCGCTTCCTGGTGGCCGAGGCGAAGCACGCCAAGGGCGAGATCCGCGGCTCGGGCGAGCTGGAGGAGGTGCGCTTCTTCGCGCTGAGCGAGCTGCACGCCCAGCCACTCGCCAAGATCACCGGCATGATCCTGGAGGAATTCTCCGTCTGGCTCGCCCTCTCGCCGCAGGCGCGGGCACGGCGAAAGCTGATCAGCATCCAGGGGCGCGATAGCCGGCGGCCGGAGCGCGCCTAGGCCCAGGCGCCCTCCCTTCCCTAACCGCCGGCTTCACCCTCGGCCACCGCCGGCTGGCCGAGGCCGTGGCGCGCCATCCTGTAGCGCATCGTATCCCGGCTCACGCCGAGCAGCCGGGCGGCGCGGGAGACATTGCCGCCGGTCCGCTCCAACGCGCGCTGCAGGGTCTGCAACTCCATCTCGGGCAAGGTCACCGTGGACTGAACCGGGGCATGCGGATGCAGGGCCTGCGGCAGGGGCGCGAGGGCGACATGGGCGGCACCGAGCGCCTGCCCCGGCACGGCCGAGAGCGTCGCCTGCTCCATCGCGTTCCGCAACTCGCGCACATTGCCTGGCCAGGCGTGGCGCGCCACGACGGCTCGCGCCGTCGCATCGAGCGTGAGATGCGGCTTGCCGTAGCGCTGGCCGTGCAGCTCCAGGAAATGCGCGGCCAGCAGCTCCGCATCGCCCAGCCGCTCCCGCAGCGGCGGCACGGTGAGCGGCACGACGGAGAGCCGGTAATAGAGGTCGGCCCGGAACTTCCCCTCGCGGACCAGCTCCTCCAGCGGGCGATGCGTGGCGGCGACGAAGCGCACATCCACCTGCCGCTCGCGCACGGCGCCGATCCGCCGGACGCTGCGGTCCTCCAGCACCTTCAGCAGCTTGGCCTGCACCGCGTGATCCAGATCGCCGATCTCGTCGAGGAAGAGCGTGCCGCCATGCGCGGCCTCGACCAGGCCGATCCGTCGCTCCCTCGCATCGGTGAAGGCGCCGCGCTCATGGCCGAACAACTCGCCCTCGACCAGCTGTGCCGGCAGGGCCGAGCAATTGAGCTCGATGAAGGGCCCTTCGGAGCGGCGTCCATCATAATGCAGCGCGCGGGCGACAAGCTCTTTGCCCGCGCCGGTCTCGCCGCGGATCAGCACGGGCGGCGGTGCATCGCCCGGCGCCATCGCCGCCTCCGCCGCCAGCAGGTTCTCGATGCGGGCCTTCAGGTCGGCGATGGCCTGGGACTCGCCGATGATGGCCGCGACACCGCTGCCGCGCGCCTCGCGGCCCCGGTAATAGGAGAGCGTCTCCTCCAGGCGCTCCTGGCCCAGGGCCTTGTCCACCAGCAGCTTGAGCTCGCCGAGCGCGACCGGCTTGGTCAGGTAGTCCCAGGCGCCCGCCTTCATCGCCTCGACCGCGGTCTGCACGCTGCCATGGCCGGTCAGGATGATCGCCTTCGCCTGGCGGTTGCGGGCACGCAGCCGGGCAAGCAGCTCGATGCCGGAGCCATCCGGCAAGGCGAGGTCGAGCAGGATGAGGTCGGGGCGGAATTCCTCGAAGGCCGCTTCGCCCGCGCGCAGGGTGCCCGCGATCCGCACCTCGAATCCCTCGCGCTCCAGGTAGCGCTGGATGTTGCGCGCCAGTGTCGCCTCGTCCTCCACCAGGAGAATGCCGTGGCCCATCCTCAGCCCTCCAGCGCGACAGGCAGGCGGATCAGGGCCTCGGTCCCCGGCCCATCACGGCGCTGTAGGGCGAGAGTGCCGCCATGGCGCTCGATGATTCGCCGGGTCAGGACGAGGCCGAGGCCCGTGCCGCGCGGCTTGGTCGAGAAGAACAGGCTGTCCCGCGGCGATGGCGAGAGGCCCGTCCCGGTATCCGTCACGCGGATCGTCACATGGCGGCCATCGGCCTCCAGCGCCGTGCCGAGGTCGAGCGACCCGCCCTCGGGCATGGCCTCCAGCGCATTGGCGATCAGGTTGTCCAGCGCCTGACCGAGCCCGCCGCCATCCGCCAGCACCGGCCGCAGCGCGCCGGCTTCGACGCGCAGCGCGACGCCTTGCTGCGCCGCCTTGGCCATGAAGGTCCGCGCGCTCTCGGCCAGCACCTGGTTCACATCCACGGCCGAGGGTGCCACCGCCTCGCCGCGCGCCTGCAGCAGCAGGTCGCGCACCCAGCGCTCCACGCGATCCGCCTCGCGCTGGATATCCATGAGGCAGGCCTGCACGCCCGCCGGGTCCTCCAGCAAGGCCAGCTCTGCCGAGGAGCGGATGGAGGAAAGCGGGTTGCGGATGCCATGCGCCACGGCCGAAGCCACCGCGCCCACCGCGCCCAGAGCCTCGGCCTCCAGCAGCATCTGCTGCTGGCGCACCATCAGCGCGCGCGCCTTGGCCGCCAGCCAGAACAGGGCGAGGTAGAGCAGCGCGGCACTCAGCCCGGCGGCGATCCAGACCAGACGTACGCCGGCATCGATGGAGCGGAACAGCGCATCCGGCAGGCGATAGATCTCGACCACGCCGATCACGCGCTGCCGCTGCTCGTCCCAGACCGGCAGGTAGGATTCCGTGAAGCGCGTGGCCCGTTCCAGCGCTTCGTGCTCTTCCTTGGGGAGCTGCCCTGCCTCGACCACGATGCGGCCCCGCAGCGCCGCCTCCAGCTCATGATTGCCGGCGAAGCGGCGCCCGATCAGCGAGGCGTTGCTCGACCAGAGCACCGTCCCATCGGTCGCGAAGACATTGGCCCGCACCACGCCGGGCAACTGCGCCACGTGGTTGAAGAAGCTCTCCAGTGCCGGGTTGGATTCCTCGCTGGCATGGGTGGAGAACCAGGACCAGGTCCGCTCCGCGCGCACGATGCTCTCCAGGAATTCGGCGCTGACCTCTGCATCGCGATCCAGCATCTGCTCGGTGAGGAAGCGGCTGAGGAAGAAGGCCGTGCCCATGCCGGAGACCAGCACGCAGAGCAGGCTCAGCAGGGCGAACCAGCGCAGCAGGTTGAAGCCGCGCAGGGAGGGGCCGGCCAGGCGCCAGCTCCGGGCGGGAGGGTGTGCGGACGCGCTCATGGGGCGAGCCTACCGCCGCGCACCGGCACGCGGTAGGAGAAGCGAAGGCCGAAACTGTAGTCCACGCTCTCCGTGGTGAAGCCGCGCCAGGCAAAGGCGCCCAGGGTGAGGTCCGGCGTCAGGCTGTACTCCACGAAGAGGCCCGCCTCCAGCACGGGGCGGTTCGCCTCGGGCACGCGGTTCTGCGCGTCCATCGAGACGCCGATGGTCCAGTCGTCGGTCACATCCAGGGCCAGGCTGCCGAAGAAGGTCCAGTAGTCGGCACCGCCGCCGCCACGGATGGGAAAGGGCACGAAGCGGCGCCCGATGGAGATATCGAAGGCGAGGGTCTCCGAGATGTTGGCGCCGAAGTCCGCCCGAAGGAAGGTCTCGACCTGGCCGCTGCCGAGGCCGGCGGGAACCGCCGTCGGCACGCGAAGCTGCGCCGCGAGGCCGAGATAGGGCTCCCAGATCGTGTCGCCGGCCTGGAGCAGCGCATGGGTCGCGGTCAGGCGCACATCGCCCAGGCCGCGTGTGGTGCCGCTGCCACGGGGGTCGCTCCCCTCGCCCACTTCACCGATGCGCGGTACGAAGTTGGAGGGGCCGTTCACCGAGAGATAGGGGACGCGCAGCGTGAAGCTGTTTCGGTCCGTGACCAGCCGCAGGTCGAGCGGCGCGCTGATCGCCACGGTCCGGGTGGGGTTGCCGTAATGGCCGCTGGCATATTCGGGAGTCATGTTCACGTAGAGGTCGGCGGCGCCCAGCGGCGATGCCGCCAGGCCAGCCGCCAGCCCCAGGGCCCAAAGGACCCCTCCCACCCACCGGCCCAGGATGCGGGCCGGCCAGATGCGTGAGAGAGGTCCCGGAAGGCGCATCTCCGAGATGCGTGTCAGCGACCGTCCCGGCCACGCGACCGGCGCGAACCACCCTCACGCACCAGCTGGATCCCGTTGTCCACGGTCTGCTCGGCATCGGCACGACGGCGGTCATTGCGGCGATCGGCGCGGCGGTTCTCGCGGCGCGGGGCCTCGCGCGCCTCACGCGCCTGGTGCACGTCATCCATCGCGGCCACGACATCGGGCATCGCGATGATCGAGCGGGTAACGCCGGCCTGGGCCGGGAGCGAGGCACCGATGAGAACGCTGCCGCCGAGGAGCAGGCCGGCAATGAGGGTCTTCTGCATGGGAAAGTCTCCTGATGGCCGGCGGAATTGTCCGGCGCATCAGTCCTTGCAGCCGCCGTGCCAAGTCCGGCGAGAGATGCAAGAGACTGCAAAGAAATCGTTTTCTGCTTTCGCCGAGTGGTGAAACTGGGTGGGGTGGGTGATATCCCCCACCCAATCCTGGGGCCCGGTCGGCCCCACCTGGCCCCTCTGCCCGTCAGGCCAGCTTCCAGGCCTCGCCCTCGCGCGCGGCGACACCGTCCTCCTCCAGCATGATGAGCTGGGCCAGCAGGCTGCGCCCGGCGGCAGTCACCAGCTTCGGGTCGAGTGGTCCATAGACCTGGCCGACCAGCGCCGGGATCGCCATCAAGCCGCCCTCACGCAGCGCCGCGATGATCCGCGCCTCGCGCCGGCGGCGATGCTCGGCGAGGCCGTCGAGGAAGGGCATGGGGTCGGGCAGCTTCGGGCCGTGGCCGGGGAGGTAGAGCGTATCCTGGCCCTCCCGCGCGCGAAGCTTGGCGAGGCTCGTCATGAAGTCGCGCATGTTTCCGTCCGGCGGGCTGACCACGCTGGTGGACCAGCTCATCACATGGTCCGCGCTGAACAGGATGCCTGTGCCGTCGAGCGCGAAGCAGAGGTGGTTACCGCAATGGCCGGGCGTGAAGATGGGCGTCACGCGCCAATCGCCGCCTTCCAGCGGGATGCCCTCCGGCAAGCGATGGTCGGGCTGGAATGCGTGGTCGCCGCTCTCCACGCCGGGCGTGGCGTGCGGGCCATGCGCGTAGGTGGCGGCCCCGGTTGCCGCCTGAAGCGCCGCCGCACCCGGCGAATGATCCCGATGCGTGTGCGAGACGAGGATATGCGTGATCCGCTCGCCCGCCGTGGCGGCGAGGATCGCGCCCAGGTGATCCGCATCCACCGGGCCAGGATCGAGCACGGCCACGGAGGAACCGCCGCCGATCAGGTAGGTGTTGGTGCCGCGATAGGTGAAGGGCCCCGGATTGTTGCAGAGCACGCGGCGCACGCCGGGCGCGATCACTTCCACTTGGCCATGCACCAGCGGGTCGTCGCGCAGGAAGGGAATGTTCACGGCGGGGTTCCTCGTTTCTGCACGGCGCGGATCGCCTCGCGCCGCATGATGTAAAGTGCCGCCAGCACGATCAAGCCGGAGCCCACGAAGGTCGCGATCCCTGGCGTCTCGCCGAAGAAGATCCAGCCCAGCAGCACGGCCCAGAGAATGCCGGTGTAGGAATAGGCGCCGAGCGAGGAGACCTGCGCGCTCGCGAAGGCCTCGGTCAGCATGACCTGCGCGACACCGCCGACGAGGCCGATCACCAGCAGCAGCAGCCATTCATGGCCCGAGGGCGTGACCCAGACGAAGGGCAGCGTCAGCGCCGTGAAGCCCGTCATCAGCAGGGACTGCCAGAGGACGATCGTTGTGGAGCGCTCAGTGGCAGAAAGGCTGCGCACCAGCAGCGTGGTGGCGGCGGAGAAGACGCCGTGCATCACGGCCACGAACATGCCGAAGATGATCCACGGCTCCATCGGCCCCATGAAGGCGCCCTTGCCCAGCGCGATGACGAGGATGCCGACAAAGCCGAGCGCCACGGCGCTGAAGCGGTGGATACCCACCTTCTCGCCCAGCAGGGGAATGGCGAGCAGCGTGACGAAGATGGGCGTGGTGAAGGTCAGCGCCGTCTGCTCGGCCAGCGGCAGCACGGTGAGCGCGAAGAAGGAGCAGGACATCGCCGCCGTGCCGGTCATGGCGCGCATCACATGCTGCGGGAAGCGCTGGGTCACCAGCGTGGCGCCGCCGCCCATCCGCAGCACGATCAGGAAGACGACCGGCAGCGCCAGGATGCTGCGGAAGAACATGATCTCGAAGAAGGGGATGCGCTCGCCCACCAGCTTCACCACCGCGCTCATCATGGTGAAGAGCGCGGTGGAGGCGAGCATCAGCAGCGCGCCGCGCTTGGCGTCATGCCTGAGCGCCACGTTCCGCCCTTTCCTGCGAGCGCCGCACGCGCTCGCGATGCAGGTTGTAGAGCCCCGCGCAGATGACGATCGCGGCGCCGATCAGCGTGGTCCAGGCCGGCACCTCGCCCCAGATCATGAAGCCGAGAACCAGGCCCCAGAGGAGCGGCGAATACTCGAGCGGCGCGAGAGAGGCGATGTTTGCCAGCGCGAAGCCCCGCGCGAAGAGCAGGTGCGCCGCCGCATTGGCCACGCCGAAGAAGAGCAGCAGGGCCAGCATCCAGCCGACCGGGAAGAGGTCCGGGAAGCCCTCGGGCGGCCAGAGCGCCGCGATGGGCAGCACCATCAGCCCCATGGGGATATGCGTCAGCATCAGCCAGAAGGAGATGCAGGCCGGCGTGTCGGTGGCCGCCAGCGTGCGCGTCCAGATGCGGCTGAGCGCCATGCCGCAGACGGCGACCAGCAGCACCGCCGCCTCCCATCGCCACAGCTCGCCGCCCGGCTGCAGCATGAAGAGCACGCCGAAGAAGCCCACCGCGCAGGAGGTCCAGCGCCGCCAGCCCACGCGTTCGCCCAGCATGGGAATGGCGAGCAGCGTCATCAGCAGCGGCGCGGCGGCGGCCACGGCATAGCTGTCCGCCAGGCCGAAGCCCGACATCCAGACGAAATACCAGAGGATGGAGACGGAGCAGTGCATGATCGAGCGGCCGAAGACGAGCCGCTTGTTGCGCGGCCAGAGGCCCCGCCCGCGCGTCAGCAGCGCGATGGAAAGCGCGCCCGCCCCGCCGCGCCAGAGCATCGCACCCGCGACGCCCACCACCGGCAGGGCAAACTTGATGGCCGCATCCGCGAAGGAGATGATGGCATAGCCGAGGGCGGCGAGCATGAGGCCGCGCACCGCGGCCTCGCCGCTGGTTGATCGGCCTGGCGGGTCCTTATCCAAGCAAGGCTTCGGCCTGCATGCAGGTCGCGCCCCCGTGGTCGCGCGTCTCAGCCACGGCGGCGTCGCCCTCGGCCCGCGCCAGGACGGAAAGCGCGTTGCCGGCGAAGCAGGGCCGCTTGCCGCGGAAGGCGAAGCGCAGGAGGCGCCGGCCGGGGGCCGCATCCAGAATGGTCTGCGCCATCAGCGTCGCCTGCAGCGGGCCGTGCACGATGAGGCCGGGATACCCCTCCTCGCCGGTCACATAGGGCATGTCGTAATGGATGCGATGGCCATTGCCGGTCAGCGCCGAATAGCGGAACAGCAGGAGCGCATCGGGCACGAGATCGAGCCGCGCACCGGCGGCGAAGGCGGGCGCCTGCTCGGCCGCACGAACCGCCGCACCTTCGGTCCCGCGATAGACGATGTCGTGCTCCTCGGTCAGCACGGGCCCGCGCGGCCCCGTGATCTCATGCCGCACGGTGACGAAGACAAGCTTGCCCGAGCCGCCCGACTTCTCCGAGATGGCCGCGATGGTGGAAAGCCGCGTCACCCGGTCCTCGGCGCGCAGCGCATTGGCATGGAAGTCGAGCCGCCCGCCCGCCCACATGCGGCGGGGCAGCTCATGCACGGGCGGCAGGAAGCCGCCGCGCTTGGGGTGGCCATCCGGCCCGACGCCGGAGGGCCGGCGCCAATCCTGGAAGAGCATCCAGTGCCAGAGTGGGGGCACATCCCCATCCGGCGTGGGGCGGTCCAGCGTTGCGGCGAGACCCTCGATCAGGCGGGGGTCGAGGCGGTCCTCACGGGTTTCCGTGCGGCCGAGGAAGTCCTGGTAGCTCATCCGGACATCCTTCCCCGCTTGGCCGTCGTGCCGCAACCGGGTTTTGCGCGCATCTGCCATCCCTTGGCCATGTTCCGGGCTTGCAAGCGCCATGTCGCGCGTCCAGAACCGCGGCATGGACGCCGCCGAATATGATCTGATGGATGCGGTCGAGGACCGGATGTGGTGGTATCGCGCCATGCACGGCCACGCGCTGCGCGCCCTCGCGGGCCTGCCGGAGCATGCCCGCATCCTTGATGCGGGTTGCGGCACGGGCGGCTTCCTGGCCAAGCTGCGTGGGGCATATCCCGGGGCCGAACTGTTCGGCCTGGAATATGCCGAGGCCGCCGCCTTCCGCGCTGCCAGCAAGGCCGGCGCCCATGTCGCAGCCGGCACGATCAACGCCCTGCCCTTCCCCGACGCGCAGTTCGACGCCGTCGTTAGCCTCGATGTCCTTTGCCACGATGCGGTGCAGGAGGCGGCGGCCCTGGCCGAATTCCGCCGCGTGCTGCGGCCGGGCGGGCGGCTCGTGCTGAACCTGCCCGCGCATGAATGGCTGCGCTCGGCGCATGACCGGCGCGTCCACACCGCCCGCCGCTATGATCGCGCCCGCGCCACCGCCGTGCTCGCCGAGGCGGGCTTCGAGCAGGCGGCGCCCCGCCATTGGAACAGCCTGCTGCTGCCGCTGATGGTGGTACAGCGCAAGGTGCTGCGACGAGACGAAGATGCCGCCTCCGACGTGGCACCCTTTCCGCCCTGGCTCGATGCCAGCCTGTTTTCCGTCTGCCGGCTGGAGGCGGCGCTGCTCGGCGCCGGCCTGCGCTTCCCCGCCGGCGGCTCGCTGCTTGCCACCGCAACCCGTCCCCTGGACCCCGCACGCCCATGAATGACCATCCCGTCGGCCTTTCCATCGTCGTGCCCGTCTATCGCGGGGCGGCTACCATCGGGCGCCTGGTCGAGGCGGTCTCGCAGCTCAAGCCCGCGGGCGGGCTCGAGATCATCCTGGTGAATGACGGCAGCCCGGATGACAGCGGCGACGTCTGCCGCCGCCTTGCCGAGACGGCCTCCGTGCCGCTCACCTACATCGAGCACGCGCGCAATTTCGGCGAACACAATGCGGTGATGACCGGCCTGCGCCATGCCCGCGGCGCCTACGTCATCAACATGGATGACGACCTGCAGAACCCGCCGGAGGAGCTGATCCGCCTCTACGACCATGCGCGGCTCGGCGGGTGGGACGTGGTTTACACGCGCTACGCCAAGAAGGAGCATGAGGGCTGGCGCAACCTCGGCAGCCGCTTCGCCAACAAGGTGGCGGACAGCCTGCTGGACAAGCCGAAGGGGCTCTACCTCTCCTCCTTCCGCTGCATGAGCGCGATGGTGGTGCGCGAGGTCACGAAGTATTCCGGCCCCTATCCCTACATCGACGGCCTGATCATGCAGGTGACGCAGCGCATCTCCTCGATCGAGGTCGCGCATTACGCGCGGGCCGACGGCGTCTCCAACTACAACATGCGCCGCCTCGTCCGGCTCTGGCTGAACCTCGCGACCAACTTCTCGGTGCTGCCGCTGCGCCTCGCCATCTTCGCGGGCGTCGCGATGGGCATGCTGGGCTTCCTGGTGGCCATCATCGTGATCATCGAGGCGCTGTTCTTCGAGACGCCCTCGGGCTGGGCCTCCTCGATGATGCTCATGCTGCTGATCGCGGGCGTGCAGTTCACCATCCTGGGCGTGATGGGCGAATATGTCGGCCGGGCCTTCCTCTCGGCCAATGGCAAGCCGCAGGGCGTAGTGCGCGAAGTGATCGAGCCGCGCGAGAAGGTGCACGGCGAATGAGCTTCTACTGGGGCGCCCTGGCCGCCGCCATCTGCTCCTCGCTGGTCGGCCAGGTGCTCCTCAAGGCCGGCGCCGAGGCGCTGAGCGGCGCCAGCTTCCTGGCCCAGATGCTGCGCTGGCAGACCATGCTGGGCCTGTGCTTCTACGGGCTTGGCGCGCTGCTCTACATCATGGCGCTGCGCCGCATCCCGATGAGCGTGGCACTGCCCTGCACGGCGGCCAGCTACGTGCTGATCGCCGCCATCGGCTGGTATTTCTTCGGCGAGACGATGGGCGCCCAGAAGATCGCGGCCATCACGCTGATCGCGGCCGGGGTGGCGCTGCTCGCCACCGCCTGAGGCGGACAAGCGGGCGATTGGTCCCGCTTCCCGCCCGGGGGCGCTGGCCTTAAGCGGCAGCGCATGCTGATCCGCGACGCCCTCGATTCCGACCTGCCCGCCATCACCGCCATCTATGCCCATTGGGTCACACATGGCCGCGCGAGCTTCGAGCTCGACCCGCCCGACCTCGCCGAGATGACGCGCCGCCGCGCCGCCATCCTCCAGGGCGGCTATCCCTATCTCGTCGCGGAACATGCGGGCGAAGTGGTGGGCTATGCCTATGCCAGTCTCTACCGGGCTCGGCCGGCCTATCTGTTCACGGTGGAGAACAGCGTCTATGTCCGGCCCGGCGGCAGCCGCCAGGGTGCCGGGCGCGCGCTGCTCGAGGAGCTCATCGCACGCTGCGCCGCGCGCGGCTTCCGCCTGATGATCGCGGTCATCGGCGACAGCGGCAATGCGCCCTCCATCGGCCTGCACGGCGCCTGCGGCTTCCAGCCAGCGGGGCTGCTGCCTGGCACCGGCTGGAAGCACGGGCAATGGGTGGACACCGTGCTGATGACGCGCGAACTGGGCGAGGGCCGCGCCACGCCGCCCAACTGAGGCGCTAGAGCAGGCCCTCGCGCCGGAAGCTCGTATGCCGCCCCTGGCCCAGGATGAGATGGTCATGCAGGGTGATGTCGAGCAGGCTCGCCGCCGCCTTGATCTGCTGCGTCATCTCGATGTCGGAGCGGCTCGGCGTGGGGTCCCCCGAAGGGTGGTTATGGACCAGGATGAGGGCTGTGGCGTGCAGTTCGATCGCGCGCTTCACCACCTCACGCGGATAGACGGGCGTGTGGTTCACCGTACCGCGCGCCTGCGCCTCATCGGCGATCAGACGATTTTTCGAATCCAGGAAGAGCACGCGGAACTGTTCGATCTTCTCGCGCGCGAGGCGGGCGGTGAGATATTCGAGCAGCCGGTCCCAGTTGTTCAGCACGGGCTGTTCGGCCACCTCGGCCTGCATCATCCGCAGGGCCGCCGCCTGGACAAGCTTCAGTGCGGCCACGCTGTGCGGACCAAGGCCCCGCGTGGCGAGCAGCACATCCTGCGGGGCGGCCATCACCCGCGCGAAGCTGCCATGCTGGTTGATCAGCGCCTTGGCGAGCGGCTTGGTATCCCCGGTCTTGAAGGCGAAGAAGAGCAGCATCTCCAGCACTTCATAGTCGGCCAGCGAATCGGGGCCGCGCTCCAGCAGCTTCTCCCGCATGCGGCCGCGATGGCCCTGTGGTCCGGTCGAGCTGAAGGGAAGCGTGGCCGGGGTCCGTCCGAAGGGCTGCGGCGCTTCGGCGAAGCCGCGCGTCGGAGGGCGGGACGGCGCTTCCGCCAGTGAGGCCGTGCGGCGACCGAACCAGTCACGAAGCCAGGACACACGCATTCCTTGAAGATTCTGCTACCGAGAGTAGCAATATCAAGGCGGAATTCAATTAATTCCGTGAGCCGAGCGCCCGCCAGATCGCCTCCGGCGTCGCCGGCATCTGGACATCCGCGCCCACCGCATCGCGGATCGCGGCCATGATGGCCTGGGGGGCCGCGATGCAGCCGGCCTGCCCGGTGCCCTTCACGCCAAGCCCATTCGCCGCCGTCGGCTGGTCCTCGCGCAGTTCGACGCGCAAATCGGGCAGGTCCGCCGCGCGTGGCATGGCGTAGTCCATGAAGCCGGCGGAGAGGAGCTGCGCGCTCTCCGCGTCATAGGCGATGCGCTCCATCAGCGCCTGCCCGATGCCCTGCGCGACGCCGCCCTGCACCTGGCCGCGCGCCAGCATGGGGTTCAGCAGCCGGCCATAATCATCCACCGCCGTATAGCGCAGCAGCGTCACCTCGCCCGTCTCGATATCCACCTCCAGCTCCGCCGCGTGCGCGCCATTGGGGAAGGTGACGAGGTCCACCGCATGCGCCACCTCGCCCTCCAGCGCGCCCTCCTCCGCCGCGATCTCGGCCAGCGTCAGGCCCCGGCCATCGGGCAGGCTGAAGCGCCCCGCCGCGTAGTGCAGCGCATCGGGCATGGACTGCAGCAGCCGCGCGGCAACCGAGCGCGCATGGGCCAGCAGCGCGCCTGCCGCCTGGCGCATCGCCTCGCCGCCCATGTGAAGGCTGCGTGCGCCGCCATGGCCGCTGCCGCGCACGACCCGCGCCGTATCGGCCTGGACGTAGCGGATGGCCTCGATGGGGATGTCCAGCAGATGGGCGACGTATTGCGGGAAACTCGTCTCGTGCCCCTGCCCGTTGGATTGCGTGCCGATGGCGAGCTCCACGAGCCCATCGGGCGTGGCGCGCAGCCGTGCCCATTCGCCGGGCGCGCCGCGCGCCGTCTCCAGGAAGCCGGTCAACCCGAAGCCGCGCCGCTTGCCCTGCGCCTCGCTCCGGGCGCGGCGTGCGGGGAAGCCCGCGCGGTCAGCCAGGGCCGCGCATTCGACGAGGCGCGCCACGAAGTCGCCGTCACGGATCTCCTGCCCCAGCGCCGAGCGGTGCGGCAGCGCGGCGATGGCGTTCAACTCGCGCAGCACCTGGGCGTCGCGGCCCGTATCTTGCGCGGCCGCTTCGATCATCATCTCGATGATGTAGTTCGCCTCGGGCTTGCCGGCGCCGCGATAGGCCTCCATCGGGGCGGTGTTGCTGAAGGCGCCCTCCGCGACGAAATGCACGGCCGGGATCGCATAGATGCCCGAGAGCGCGGTGGCCGGCGTATGGCTCGCGCAATAGGGGCCGTTGGAGGAGAGATAGGCGCCAAGCTCGGAGAGGGACTTCACTTCCAGCGCCAGGAAGCGCCCCTCGGCATCGAGCGCGAGCCGCGCCGTCGCCGCCATGCCGCGCCCATGGGCGGAGGCCGCGAAATCCTCGCCCATCTGCGCCACCCAGCGGATGGGCCGCCCCAGCAGGCGCGTGGCATGCAGCAGGACCACATGCTCGCCGAAGGCGACGTTCTTCACGCCGAAGCCGCCGCCCACATCGGGCGCGTGCAGATGCATGCTCTCCGGCGCGATCCCCATCGCGGTCGCGATCTGCGCGCGGATCGCGTGCATGTTCTGCCCGTTCAGCTCCAGCGTCAGCACGCCATCCACCTGATGGGCCAGCGCCGCGCGGGGTTCGATCGGCGCGCAGGTGACGCGCTGGTTGAGCAGGTGGCGCGTCGAGACATGCGCGGCCCGCGCCATGGCGGCAGCGACCGCCGCCGCATCGCCGCGCTGCCAGCGGAAGGCAAGGTTGCCGGGCGCCACCGCATGCAGCTGAACGGCCCCCGGGGCGATGGCGGCCTCGGGCGTGCTGATGGCGTCGAGCGGGGTGTAGTCCACCTCGATCAGTTCGGCCGCATCCTCGGCCTGGGCGCGGCTCTCGGCGATGATGCAAGCCACCGCCTCGCCCACATGGCGCACGCGGTCCTGGGCCAAGGCCGGGCGCGGCGGGATGATGAGGGGCTGGTCGGCGTCGAGGATGGGCAGGCAGGGCAGGCTGCCGATGCCGGCCGCACGCAGATCCTCGCCGGTCAGGACCAGGTGCACGCCGGGCGCCGCGCGTGCCGCGTCCAGCCCGATCGCGCCCAGCCCGGCATGGGCATGCGGGCTGCGCAGGAAGACGGCGTGCAGCGTGCCCGGCGGCGGCGCCGCATCACTGACGTAGCGCCCCTGCCCACGCAGGAAGCGATCATCCTCCAGGCGCCGAATGGACTGACCGAACATGCTTGCTCTCCCGAATCCCGGGAGAGCTTACCGGCGAAGCCGCGCGCCGTCAGGCCGCGCGCATCTCCTGCAGCATGACCGAGAGCTCGGCCTTGAGCGCCTCGCCCTGGCCGGCCACGGCATCGGTGCCGCCGCTGAGTTGAAGGACCGCCTCCTGCGCGGCGGCCATGTCATCGCCCACCGCCTGGATCTGGGTGGAGACGGCATCGGTGCCCGCGGCGGCCTCGGCCACGTTGCGGGCGATTTCGCGGGTGGCCGCCCCTTGCTGCTCGACGGCCGCGGCGATGGCGCTGGCCACCTCGTTGATCTCCTCGACGACGGTGCCGATGCCCTGGATGGAGAGCACCGCCGCCCCGGCGGCCGCCTGGATCGCGCCGATCTGCGCGCCGATCTCGCCGGTGGCGCGCCCGGTCTGGCTGGCCAGGCTCTTCACCTCGCTCGCCACCACGGCGAAGCCCTTGCCGGCCTCGCCCGCGCGCGCGGCCTCGATCGTCGCGTTGAGCGCGAGCAGGTTGGTCTGGCCCGCAATGTCGCTGATCAGGCGCACCACCTCGCCGATCTTCTCGGCCGCGCCGGTCAGTTCGCGCATCGTCTCGTCGGTGCGGCGCGTCTCGGCGAGCGCGCGGCTGGCGACCTGGGCCGCCTGGGAGACCTGGCGCGTGATCTCGCCGACCGATGCGGCCAGCTGTTCGGCCGCCGCGGAGACGGTTTGCACATTGCCGCTCGCCTGCCCCGCGCTGGCCGAGACCTCCTGCGCCTGGTTCGCCGTGCGGTCGGAACCCACGCGCAGCGCGTCCACGGCGGCGCGAAGCGTCTCGACCTCGGTGCCGAGTCGGCTGACCACGCCCCCGATCGAGCCCTCGATCCGCTCGGCAAGGGCGAGGCGGGCGGTGCGGCGTTCAGCCTCCGTGGCCAGGCGCTGGGTCTCGGCCGCCTGGTCGAGGCTCTCGGCGCGTGCGGCTTCCAGGCGCAGCGCTTCCAGGCCCTGGGCCAGGCGGGCGAATTCATCGGTGCCTTCGGTGCCGGGCACGGCAGTCGCGTAGTCGCGCGCCTTGAGGCGCACCGTGGCCGCCTCGAGCCGGGCGAGCGGGCGCAGCACGCGGCGCATCAGCAGCCATCCGGAGAGCAACAGGCCGAGGACCGCCCCCAACAGCACGAGGCCGGAGAGGGCGGCCCGCGCGCGAGCCTCGGCGAGGAGCGTGGCCAGCTGCTCCTCCGTCACGACCGTCGCCGCATCGCGCACCGCGAGCAGGCTGCCGATCATCGGCGTCGTGCGCTCGATGAAGACCGGGCCCGTCAGGCGGTGCGGCCCGGGCTCGGCCTGCTCGGCGGACAGCGTGCGGAAGGCCTGGAAATACTCCGCCTCGGCCAGGGCCACCGACGCCATCAGCCGGGCCTCGGTCCGCACCGAGGGATCGGCCGCGACCAGGCGCCAGGCGAGGTCCACAGCCCCGCGGGAGGCCTGGATGGTGTTGCGCTCATCGCCGGTCGGGCTCCGGTTGGCGGAGACCACATTCGCGACGGTGCTGCGCTCCCGCCCCGCCGCGTCCCGTGCGAGCCAGGAGGCCTGCTTCAGGGCATTCACCCGGGCCACCAGGGGATCAATCGCGCCGCCCTGCTGCAGCAGAAGGGCCCAGATGCCCTGCTGCAGCTCGACAAAGGCCGACATCTCGCGGAAGAAGCCGCCACCGGCGAAATCGGCCTGCCGCTCCGCGAGCGGGCGCGCCATCTCCGCGTCCGCACGCTGCCGCAGGGCAGCGAGGCGAGTGATGCCCTGCTCCAGATCGTTCAGCATGCGCTGGGCGTCGGGTGCGCCACTCCGCAGCATTGCATCGCGCGCCTCACTCAGCTTTGCGTCGAATTGCCGGCGGCTGCGGTCGATGGTGGCGCGCGAGGCCGCGCCGATGGCGCTGTTCGCGCCCAAGGCGGCATTGCTGGCCGCGCGCTCCAGCAGAAGTTCGAACAGCGCCTCGTTCAGGCGGTTCCCGGCCTGGTCCACGCGAAGCGCCTGGCCGGCCGCCATCCATTCCCGCCAGGAGCCTTGCAGCGTGATGCTCGCCGGAATGATGGCGAGGCCCGCCAGCAGCAGGCAGCCTCCCAGGATAGGAGCGCGGACGGAACGAAGGGAGGTAAGCATGCGGGTGCATCCAATTGTTAAGGAACTCTGTTCCCACACCCTCCGCCTCGCGGCGTAAATGAAGCCCTAACGCCCCGGGCGCCCTGTCTCCGCCAGGCCGAACATCCCGCGCAGAAAGCCCGGCGTGACGATGGCGAGCGGGTTCACTGTGATCTCCGCATCCTCGGGCGGGCCCTGGGCGCGGAAGGTAGCGGCGAAGACCCCGCCCCCGGCCTCCGGGCTGAACAGGCGGCCCACCAGCGGCAGATTTCCCAGCAAGGTGTTGAAGAAATAGGCGGGCACGATGGTCCCATCGAGGTCGAGGATCACGCGCTCCCGCAGCACCCGGCCGCGCGCCGTGAGCCCGAGCGAGGCGGAGAAGGCGCGCGCATCATTCAGCCGCAACTCGCTGGGCGAGAGGCTGAACGGCACCACCGCCCGGTTGAAGACCAGGCCCGAGCCCCCCTGCACCGCCTCCACCAATCCGAACAAGGTCATGGCCTGGAGCAGCTTGCCCAGCGCCGGCGCGTTGCGGACGGTGAAGCTCTCAAGCTCCGCCGTGCCGGTGAGCGGCGTGCCGGGGCGCGATTCCGCGTATTCCGCATTGAGCTGCATCCGCCCCCCCTCGATGGTGCCGATCAGGCCGAAGGCCCGCAGCAAGGCACCGCCATCCTCGGCCGAGCCGCGCAATTGCCGCGCCTCGCCGCGCGGGGTCATCACCAGCTCGAAATTCCCGGCGGTGCGGGAGGTTCGGGCCCGCAGATTCGCCTCGCGCAGCACGCCCGCCGCATCGAGCCGCCCGCGCGCCTGGGCCGCAAAGACATCGCGGCCGGGCGCCAGCATCACCTGGTCGAAGCGCAGGTCGAGTGCGAGGGGTGGCTGCGGGCCTTCGACCACCTGCGCGTCGCGCGCGCCGCCCGCGACATGGCCGGAGGGGCCGAAGACAGAGCGCAGGTCCAGCACAGGCCCGCGCAGCGAGATGGCCCAGGGGCCGCCCGGCGCGGTGGGCGCGCGCGCATCGCCGACCAGGCGGCTCGCACCGAAGCCGGTCTCCTGCAGCTCCACGCGCTCGATCCGCCCGCCGCGTGCCACGGCCCGCGCCCGCAAGGCCAGTTCCAGCGCCTCGATCCGGATGCCCTCGATACTGGTCAGTTGGTCCCCCTGAAGGCGCAGCGAGGCGTCGGCCCGGCCGGGGCTGCCGGCGGGCTTGGTCCAGCCGAGCGGCGGGAAGGCCAGCACCGAATCACGCAGGTCGCCGCGCAGGTTCACCGTGTACTGCCCGTTGCGCCGCCGCTCCGTCCGCACCTCGAGCGCGATGGGGCCGGTGACGAGCGCCCCCATGTCGAAGCCGAGTTCCGCGATCCGGCGCGCATCGGGGCGGCCCGTGATCGCCTCGCGCAGCACCACCTGGTTGGCCGGCCCAGAGCGGAAATCCATCTCCACATTGATGCGCAGCGGCACGGTGTTCAGCGTGGCGCTGCCGTTCAGCCGCAGCTGCTCCATGTCCACGGCGAGGTCGAAGCTGCCCTCCTCCAGGTCACGCTCCAGCAGCAGGCGCGTGAAGCGCGCATTGGTGACCTTCGCCTCCGCCCCGAGCCGGACCATGTCCATCGTCAGGTGGGCGACCATGGGGAAGGCGATGTTGAGCCGCCCCTCCAGGCTGCCGCCGGCCGCCTGCACCGGGAAGGGCCGGCGCTCGAAGAGGCGCAGCCGCGGGTGGCGCAGCACAGCCACCGTCTCAGTGACCGGCCCCGCGAGCTGGATCGCCATCTCCGTGCTGGCCGTGCCGCCCCGTGGCAGCAGGAAGCGGAGCGTGGAGGCCTTGAGCTCGATGCCACCCGGCTGGCCCGCGGCATTGTCCAGCCGCCCGCCCGCGGCCTGCACGGTGATCTCGGTGAGGCCGAATTGCGCGCGGCCCTGCAGGCCGCGCACGGGCGGCATGGGGCGGAGCCAATAGACCGTCGTCTGCCGCAGCTCGGCCGTGCCGCTCAGGCCGGTCAGTGCCGCATCCACGAAGCCCGGCGCGCTCTCGGCCTCGATCCGCCAGCGGCCGCCGCTCGCCTCGCCGGCCGTGATATTGCTGGTGATCCAGTCGCGCGCGCCCTCGGCCACACCCTGCGGCCAGAGCTGCGGCAGGTCGGCCAGGGAGATGCGGTCGAGCGCCAGGTCGAGCCCGCCACGCCAGCGCCCCGCTTCCAGACGTGCCTGCCCCGAGGCCTCCACCGTGCTGGTTCCACCGGGCGCGGGGAGGCGCAGCGTCAGGGTCTCGATCGCCATGGCCTCGGCCGAGGCCATGGCGTGGAAGCTGGCACTCTCGATCGCGACCGTGCCACCGGCCGGCAGCACGAGGCGCAGGTCGCTCGCCCCGCCCGCGATGCGGCCCTCGGTCGCGCGCCAGCCGCTCAGCTCGGTGCCCGCGGCGAGGCCGATGCGCAGGCTCGTCTCGCGCAGCAGGCCGCGCGGGATGGCGACGCTCAGCGCCTCGCGCGCCTCAGGCGCCAGTTCGGCCGGCCAGAGCGCGGGAAGCTCCGCGATGTCGAGCCGGTCCAGCGAGGCACGCAATTCGCCGACCCAGCCGCCTTCCGTGCGGCGCAGATCGCCGTCGGCCTCCAGCGTCGCGCCCCGCCCACCAGGGAGTTCAAGCCGCGCTTCCTCTAGCGCCATGCGCGTATCCGTTCCGGCCATGCGCGCCGTCAGCCGCTGGAAGGGCAGCCGCGAGCCCGGGGTGAGCTGCAGATCCCCTCCCTCCTCCGCCGCCAGCGCCAGGCCGAAGCCGGTGTTACGCCCGGCCGCGTCGAAATCCGCCGAAGCGCGGATCGCAACCGGGGCGTTCAGGATGGCGAGCGGCCCGAGCGGGGGCAGCAGCGAGGCGACCTCGGAGGGGCGCAGCACCGGAAGGTCGAAGCCGACCGAGAAGCGCAGAGGCGCGCCCACGACGCTCGCCGTGACATGGACCGGAATGTCGACGCCATTGACCTGCAGGGTCGCCTCGCCATCCGCATCGATGCCCCCGGCCGGCAGGCGGCGGAGGTCCATGATCGGGTCCCGCAAGGCCCAGTCGAGGCCCAGCAGCTCGTCCCGCACCGTGACCGACCCGCCGGTCACGCGGATGCGGCGGAAGGAGGTGTGCCGCAACCGGTCCTCCGGCGGGCGCATCAGGTCGTTCAGGATCTCGGCGAAGCCTTCCTGGCTGGCATGCGGCTCGGCTTCCGGAACCGCCGGCGCAGCGTCCGGGCCGCTGTCCAGCGCGATCCCACCCTCGGTGTCGCGGCGGATGGTGAGGCTCGGCCCATGCATCTCGATGCTGGAGGGGGCCAGCACGCCCCGCAGCAATGGCCCGAGGGCGAGCGTGACGCTCGCCTCCGGCAGGTGCCCCCGCTCGCGCCCCGCGGCATCGCGCAGGATCACGTCGGAGAGGCGGATGTCGATCGGCGCGCCTTCGCCGTGCCAGCCCTGCCAGGCGATGGTGGCACGGCCGATCTCAACCCGCAGCCGGTGGCCGGGCAGGTTCACGCCCGCCTCGATCTGCCGGGCGAGGAAGCTGCTCGCCACCGGGTCGGCCGAGAGGCGCCAGGCGAACACGCCGAGCGCGAGCCCGGCCAGCAGCGGGAGCGCGGCCAGCAGGCCGAGACCGAGGCGCAGCGCCAGCGGCCAGTGCCGGCGCGGGGCTTGACCCGCGCTCATCGCGGCGTCTCCCCTGTGGCATGAACGAAACGAGGCCCCTCTACGATCCCCAGGCGATTCTCCTGCTCCGCGCGCGCCTTGCCGAGGGCGACGCCGCCCAGCAGGCGCTGGCCGCGCGCGAGGATGCCGCACCCCTGCTCGACGTGCTGGCGGCGCACAGCCCCTATCTCAGCGACCTCTGCTGGGCCGAGGCGCCGAGCCTGCTCCGCCTGCTCGACCGTGGCGCGGAGGACGCCATGCGATGCGCGCTGGAGCCGCTGACCAAGGCGGACCCGGCTGCCCCACGCGAGGCGGTGATGAGCCTGCTGCGCCGGGCCAAGCGCCAGGGCGCGCTGGTGGCGGCGGCGGCGGACCTGGCCGGCCTCTGGCCGCTCGACCGCGTGACCGGCGCGCTGAGCGACCTCGCCGACCTGACCATCGATTTCGCCTGCGCCCACCTGCTGCTGGAGGCCGCGCGACGCGGCCAGATCAAGCTGGCCCGCACCAAGGGCGAGCCCCGCCAGATCACGAAGGGCTCGGGCCTCATCGTGCTGGGCATGGGAAAGCTCGGTGGGCGCGAACTGAACTACTCCTCGGATATCGACCTCTTGTTGCTGCATGACCCGGACGGGGCTTCCTATCACGAAGAATACGGCGCGGCGCCCTATATCCGGATCGCGCGGGACCTGGTGCGGTTGATGGAGGAACGCACGAGCGAGGGCTACGTCTTCCGCACCGACCTGCGGTTGCGGCCAGACCCTGCGGCGACCCCGCTCTGCGTGAGCGTGCCCATGGCCCTCTCCTACTATGAGAGCCTCGGCCAGAACTGGGAACGCGCTGCGATGATCAAGGCGCGGCCGGTGGCTGGCGACCGTGCGGCAGGCGAAGCCTTCCTGCGGGAGTTGCGCCCCTTCGTCTGGCGGCGTCACCTCGATTTCGCGGCCGTCGCCGACATCCATTCCATCAAGCGGCAAATCCATCTGCACAAGGCCGAACGCGGCGCTGGGGGCGAGATTGCCGTGGCCGGGCACGACGTCAAGCTTGGGCGTGGCGGCATCCGCGAGATCGAGTTCACCGTGCAGGTGCTCCAGCTCATCTGGGGCGGTCGCGACCCCGCGCTGCGCGACCCGACGACGCTGGGCGCGCTGTCCCTTCTGGCGGCCGCCGGCAAGATGGACCGCCGCGCCGCCGCCGACCTGGCCGACGCCTATGTCTTCCTGCGCAACACCGAGCACCGGCTGCAGATGGTGCATGACCGGCAGACCCACCGCCTGCCGGAGGAACCGGAGGAACTGGCGCGCATCGCGAGCTTCATGGGCTACCCGGACACGGCGGGCTTCGCCGAGGCGCTGACCGCGCACCAGCGCCGCGTGCAGGGCCATTACAGCCACCTCTTCGAGGCGGCCCCCCGGCTGACCGCGCCCGAGGCCGCGGGCAACCTCGTCTTCACCGGCGTCGAGGATGACCCGGAGACGCTGCAGAGCCTGCGCGGCCTCGGCTTCCGAGAGGCGTCCTCCATCGCCGCCATGGTGCGCGGCTGGCACCATGGCCGCCCGCGCGCGACGCGCAGCGAGCGCGCGCGCGAATTGCTCACCGAGCTGATGCCCGCCCTGCTCGCCGCCTTCGGGCGCCAGCGCGAACCCGAGGCCGCCATCGCCCGCTTCGACCGGCTGCTGGGCCAGCTTTCGGCCGGGGTGCAGTTCCTCTCGCTGCTGCACCGCAACCCGCGGCTGATGGACCGGCTGGCCTCGTTGCTCGGCGCCGCACCGCAGCTGGCCGACCACCTCGCCCGCCGCCCCTCGGCGCTGGAGGGGCTGCTCGCCGGCAGCTATGCGGCGCCTGGCGAGAAGCCGCTCGCTGCCCTGCCCGCCCTGCTGCGCGAGGCGCGGGACCTGGAGGATGCGCTGGAAGCGACGCGCCGCCTCGTCACAGAGCGGATCTTCGAGGTGGATGCGGCCGAGCTGGAAGGCCGGATGGATGCGGATTCCAGCGGCGAGGCGCGCAGCGCGGTGGGTGAGGCCGCGATCTGCGCCCTGCTGCCCGCCGTCGAGCGCGACTTCGCCCGCCGCTTCGGCCGGGTGCCGGGCGGCCAGTTCGCCGTGCTCGCGCTGGGCAAGCTCGGCGGGCGCGAGATGCTGCCCAATTCCGACCTGGACCTGATCTTCATCTACGAGCACGAGGCAGAGACGGAGGGCAGCGAAGGCGGCCAGCGCTCGCTCGCCCCTTCGGAATACTTCATCCGCCTCTCGCACCAGGTGGTGGCGGCCCTCACCACGCCGGGCCGGGATGGCCGCGCCTTCGAGGTGGACATGCGGCTGCGCCCCTCGGGCAACAAGGGCCCGGTCGCCGTCCGCCTCTCCGCCTTCGCCCGCTACCACGCCGAGGAGGCCTGGACCTGGGAGCGCATGGCGCTGACCCGCGCGCGCGTGATCGCCGGGCCGTCAGCGCTGACGCGCCGCATCGAGGCCGCGCTGGATGCCGCGCTGACCGAGCCGCGCGATGCGGCGGCCGTGCTGAAGGACGCCGCCCTGATGCGCGGGCGCATGCTGCGCGAATTGCCCGCCGACGGCCCCTGGGACCTCAAGGCCATGCCGGGCGGGCTGGTGGAGGTGGAGTTCATCGCCCAGGCCCTGACGGTGGCGCATGCAGCGGAGCATCCGCGCCTGCTCCGCCGCACGACGCGGCTCGTGCTTGGCGAATTGGGCCGCGCCGGGCTGATCGAGGAGCGCGAGGCAGCGACGCTGATCCAGGCCGAACGGCTCTGGCGCGCGCTGCTCGGCCTGCTGCGGCTCACCGTCGGCAAGTGGAGGGAACCCGGCCTGCCGGTCACGGTGGAGGAGGCGCTGCGCCACGGCGCGGGCACGCTGGTGCATGAGGAGATCCAGAGCCTCTCCCACCTGAGGGATGTGATGCAGGGCCATGCCGAGGCGGTGCGCGCGAGCTTCCTGCGCCATGTCGGCACCCTGAGCTGAGGAGACCGGGCTCGATGAAGCTCTTCATGGCGGCGCTGCTGACCGAGACCAACACCTTCTCGCCCTTGCCCACGGGGCGGGAAGCCTTCCTCGGCAATGGGTTCAGCCGCAACGCGGGAAGCCGCGCATCGCCCTTCTGGGGCAACATCCCGCTCATCGCCTGGCGGCGCCTCGCGGCCGAGGCGGGGATCGCGGTGGTGGAGAGCATCACCGCCAATGCCCAGCCGGGCGGCACCACCATCCGCAGCGCCTATGAGGAACTGCGCGGGATGATCCTGGAGGATCTGCGCCAGGCGGGGCCGGTGGACATCGTGCTGCTCAACCTGCACGGCGCCATGGTGGCGGAAGGCTACGAGGATTGCGAAAGCGACCTGGTGCACCGCGTGCGGGAGATGGTGGGGCCCGAGGTGGTGATCGGCGTCGAGCTCGACCTGCATTGCCATCTGGACGAGACGCTGCGCGAAAACGCCGACCTCGTCGTCATCTACAAGGAATACCCGCATGTGGACATGGCGGAGCGGGCGGAGGACCTGTTCCGCCTGGCGCTCCGCACGGCACGGCGGGAGATCCGGCCGGTCATGGCCTATCACCCGCTGCACATGCTGAACATGTGGCACACGCCGGTGGAGCCGATGAAGGGCCTCGTGGCCGGCATGCTGGCGGCCGAGGCGCAGGGCGAGATCCTCTCCCTCTCCTTCGCGCATGGCTTCCCCTGGGGCGACGTGCCGCATCTGGGCGCGAAGATGCTGGCCATCGCCGATGGCGATGCGAACCATGCGGCCCGCACCGCGAAAGCCTGGGGCGCGCGGATCTGGGCGCTGCGCGAGACGACGCGCAAGCGCTTCGACACGCCGGACGAGGCGATTGACGCGGCACTCGCCGCGCCCTCGGGCACCACCGTCGTGGCCGAGACCTCGGACAATGCGGGCGGCGGCGCCCCCTCCGACTGCACGGCCATGCTGGCGCGCATGCTGGCGCGCGGCGTGCGCGATGCGGCGATCGGGATGTTCTGGGACCCCATCGCCGTCTCCTTCCTGCGCGAGGCGGGCGCCGGTGCGCTGATGCCCCTGCGGCTCGGTGGCAAGTGCGGCGCCATGTCGGGCGACCCGCTGGACCTGATGGTGCGCGTACACGCGGTGACTGACCGGCATGTGCAATCGGGCCTCTCCGGCGGGACGAGCGAGATGGGGCCCGCAGCCTGGATCGAGGTGCCGAGCGGCGGCGGGGGCCTCCACATCATCGTCGCCAGCGCGCGGCAGCAGGTCTTCCACCCCGATGCCTTCACCGGCCTGGGCTGCACGCTGCACGACAAGCGCCTCGTCGTCGTGAAATCCTCGCAGCATTTCTATGCGGCCTTCGCGCCCATCGCGCGGGAGGTGCGCTATTGCGCGGCCGAGGCCGGGATCCTGCGCGACTTCGCGGCCATCCCCTACCAGCGCTTCACCGGGCGCTACTGGCCCAAGGTGGAAACACCATAGACGTGAATCAGCCTCTCCGCGAAGGGCTAGACTGTGATCAACCCTTGCTGATCACAGTCTAGCGCCAGCGCGCGACGCCATCGGCCACGAGGTTGCAGCCCAGCACCGTCAGCAGGATGGCGAGGCCCGGCCAGAGCGCGGCCAGCGGCGCCTGGAACACCAGCTCCTGCGCATTGGCCAGCATGTTCCCCCAGGAGGGCGCGGGGGGCGCGATGCCGAGGCCGAGGAAGCTCAGCGTGCTCTCGGCCAGCACGGCACCGCCGACGGCGAGCGCCGTGGCGATGGCGATGGGGGCAGCCAGTTCCGGCAGCACATGGCGCCACAGCACGCGCCCTTCCGAGACGCCCATGGCGCGGGCCGCGCGCACGAAGTCCCGCGCCAGCACCGACAGTGCCGTGGCCCGCACAAGCCGCGCGACGCCGACCCAGCCGAAGGCGGCGAGCAGCACGGCGATGCGCAGGATGTCGGCCCCCGCCTCGCCGCGCGGCAGGCCCACCACGGCGGGGTCGAGCGCCGCGAGGATCACCAGCAGCGGCAGCGCGGGCAGCGCCAGGAGTCCATCGGCCAGGCGCATCAGCACCGCATCCCAGATGCCACCGCGCCAGGCGGCCATCAGGCCCACCAGCGTGCCGATCACCGTCGCGGCAAGGGCCGCGAGCAGCCCCACGGCCAGCGAGACGCGGGCGCCTTCGAGCAGGCGCAGCAGCAGGTCCCGCCCCAGTTCGTCGGTGCCGAGGGGATGCAGGGCGCTGGGCGGCGCGAAGCGGTTGAAGAGGTCCGGCAGGAAGGGATCATGGCCGAGCGCGGCAGCGGCGAGCGGCGCGGCGAGCGCGGCCAGCACCAGCAGGGCCAGCAAGACGAGGCCCGCCCTCACGCCAGCCTCGGGTCGAGCCAGCGCTGCGCGAGATCCGCCGCCAGCGTCGCCAGCATGGTGACGATGGCGACAACCAGCAGCGCGAGCAGCGACAGGTTGAAATCATTGCCCATCACCGCGTCGTAGATCAGCTTGCCCATGCCGGGGCGCGCGAAGATGGTCTCGGTGATCAGCGCGCCCGAAACCAGCGCGCCCGCATCGAGCGCCGCGATGGTCAGCAGCGGCACGCCGGCATTGGGCAAGGCGTGGTGCAGCAGGATGCGCCGCTCGCCCGCCCCCTTGGCGCGGGCGGTGCGGATATGCGGCTCCTGCAGCGCGGCCGCGAAGGCGGCGGCGGCATGCCGCGCATAGGCGGCGAGATTGGCAAAGCAGAGCGTGGCCACCGGCAGCACCAGGTATTGCCATCCATCCTCGCCGCCCGCCGGCAGCCAGCCGAGTTGCACGGCGAAGAGGATGATCAGCAGGATTCCGAGCCAGAAGGAGGGCACCGCCTGGGCCACCAGCGCCAGGCCCTGCACGAAGGGCGCCGTCCGCGGCCGCACCGCCGCCAGCGCGCCGAGCGTGATGCCAAGCCCGGCCGCCAGCAGCAGGGCAAGGCCGAGCAGTTCCAGGGAACTCAGCAGCGCCGGCCACAAGAGCGCCGCCACCGGTTGGGCGAAGAGGCGCGAATGGCCGAAGCGCCCCTCCAGCACCGCCCCGGCCCAGGCGAGGTAGCGGGCCATCATCGGCTGATCGAGCCCATGCAGCGCGCGCAGCCGCGCCGCATCCTCGGCCGAGAGGCGCGGATCGCCGGCGATGGCAAGGTCGATCGGGTCGCCCGGCATGAGGGCGATGAGCATGAAGGCGCAGAAGGAGAGGATGGCCGCCGTCACCGCGATCTGCGCGAGGCGCGAGAGCAGCAGCCGGATCATGGCGCGTGGCAGACCGCTTCCACCCGGTTGCCGTCGGGGTCGCGCAGAAAGGCCGCATAGTAATGCGGGTGGTATTCGGGCCGCGGCCCGGGCGCGCCGTCATCCTGTCCGCCCGCGGCGAGGCCCGCCGCGTGGAAGGCCCGCACCGCCGCACGATCCCGGGCCCGGAAGGCCCAATGCCGGCGATCAGCCAGCACGCCCGGGCATTGCCGGACCGTCAGATAGCCCTCCCCGCTATCCCGCGCGCCATACCCGATGGCCCCGGCCTCCCGCCAGACACAGGGCACGCCGAGGGCCGCCATCACCGCGTCATAGAAGGGCGCGCTGCGCGCAAGCTCCGACACGGTGATGGAGACATGGTCCAGCATCAGCGCACCCGCCACGCCTCGACCCAGAGGCTGGAGGGATTGAGATGTCCCGTCGGCCGCACGCCATCGAGCCAGGCCGGCCAGAGATGTGCATCCTGCCGGAACCAGAGCGGGAGCGCCGGCAGTTCCTCGGCATAGATCGCCTGCAGCCTGTGCCACAGCGCGCGGCGGCGCTCGCGGTCCAACTCCTGCGGCAGGGCTTCGAGCAGCGCGTCCATCTCGGCATTGCGGAAACCCGCGTAGTTCTGGCCGGACCAGTTGCGCTCGGCGCGCGGGATCTCGTCCGAATGGAGGCTCGACCGCGGCACGCTCTCCGGCGCCGAGACCCAGGCGAACATCGCCGCCCCCTGGAAGCGGCGGCGGGAGAGCGTCTCGCCGAAGAGCACGCGCGGCGGCTCGTTGCGGATGCGCGCCTCCACGCCCACCTGCCGCCACTGCGCCTGGATCACCTGCTGCACCGCCTCGCGCGAGCGGTTGCCGGCGGTGGTCAGCAGCTCGAAGGAGAGGCGCTGGCCTTCGGCATTGCGGCGGATGCCGTCGGGGCCCGACGTCCAGCCCGCCTCCGTCAGCAGGGCGGCGGCGCGCGCCGGGTCATGCCCATATCGGCGGACATCCGCGTCATGCGGCCAGTCGAGCGGGTTCACGCTGGTCTGTGCCACGGTCTGCCGCCCCTCGAAGAGGCGGGCCACGATCTGCCCGCGATCCAGCGCCAGCAGCAGCGCCTGGCGCACGCGGCGATCCGACAGCGCCGGGACATCGAGGTTCAGGTCCAGGTGCTCATAGATCAGGCCGGGGCGGTATTCGGCGCGGAAGCGGCTGCCGGTGCGGCGGATCAGCGCGCTCGCCTGCTCGACCGGCAGGCCCAGTTCGCCCGCGATCATGTCCACCTGGCCGGCCAGCAGCTGCGCTTCCAACGCCGGGGTGCTCTCCACCGTGCGGATCACGATGCGGCGGAAGGCGGGGGCAGCGCCGGACCAATGCGGGTTGCGCTCCAGCGTGATGGCGGAACCGGCCTGCACCTGGACGATGCGGTAAGGCCCGTTCCAGAGGCCGGGATTGGTGGGCTCCGTGTCATACAGGGTGCGTGTGCGGTAGCTGCGCGGATCGGACTGCCAGCGGGCGCGCTCCAGATGCGCGGGCAAGGGCGCGAAATCGCCGAGGCTCGCGAACTGGAAGGTCACGCGGTCGAATCGCAGGGTGAAGCTGCGCGCGTCCTCGGCGATGAATTCATAGGCGGAGCGGAAGAACTCGGCGGGGCCGATGCCCGTCGCACCCTCGCGCCCGGCATCATAGGTGAGGCGCAGATCCTCGGTGGTGACGGGCGTGCCATCGCCCCAGCGCAGCCCCTCGCGCAGGCGCCAGGTGACGCGCAGGCCAGGCTTGCCGTCGGGCGTCGTCTCCCGGACGGCGAGGCCGTTCTCCAGGGTGGGGATCGTCTCGCAGAGCAGGCAGATCAGTTGCCAGTCAGCGTCGTAGGCGGTGACCGGACGGCGGGTGAAGCCCAGCACATAGGACTTCGCCACCATGTTCTCGATGTTGGGGTGCAGCGTCGAGGGATACTGCGTGATGCCGATGGTCAGCGTGTCGCGCTGGGCTTGCGCCAGCGCGGGAAGCGCGAGGCAGGCCAGCGCGACAAGCCAGCGGATCAACCCGCCTTGCCCTTGTGCGCCAGCGCCTCTTCCAGGCTGCCGACGCCGCCATGCGCGCGGCTCCAGGCCACCGGATCCTCCAGGAACTTGCGCACGCCCGAGAGCGAGGCCTCGGGGAAATAGGCGCGCTCGCGGCAGACCTCCAGCACGTCCCACCAGGTGGCGAGGTGATGCAGCGAGAGGCCCATGGCCTTCATCTGCTCGAAGCTGCCGGGGAAGACGCCGTAGTAGAAGACCACGAAGGTGTGGGCGCATTTGGCGCCAGCCTCGCGCAGCGCCTCGGCGAAGCGGATCTTGCTGGCGCCATCGGTGGTGAGGTCCTCCACCAGCAGCGTCTCGCGCTCCACCGGCACATCGCCCTCGATCAGCGCGTTGCGGCCGAAGCCCTTGGGCTTCTTGCGCACATAGGCCATGGGCAGGTTCATGCGGTCGGCGATCCAGGCGGCGAAGGGGATGCCGGCCGTCTCGCCGCCCGCGATGCTCTCGATCGTCTCGAAGCCGACATTGCGGTTGATCTTCTCGACGCCGAGGTCGCAGATGCGGGTGCGCGCGCGTGGGTAGGAGATGATCTTGCGGCAGTCGATGTAGACGGGCGACTTCCAGCCGGAGGTGAGGGTATAGGGTTCCTCGGGGCGGAAATTCACCGCCTTGATCTCCAGCAGGATGCGCGCCGTGGTCAGTGCCGCGTCCCTGTCCCAATCCGAGGCGTGATGGCCGCTCATGTGTTCACTCCGATCCTGATGGCGTCTCGTAACGCCGGGCGCGTTCGCCGTCCATGATCTGGGTTCTGGAAGATCCGCGCGCGGGCACGGCAGCCCAGGCGCTGGGCATTGCCG
Source organism: Sediminicoccus rosea (assembly GCF_033547095.1). Classification (NCBI taxonomy): domain Bacteria; kingdom Pseudomonadati; phylum Pseudomonadota; class Alphaproteobacteria; order Acetobacterales; family Roseomonadaceae; genus Sediminicoccus; species Sediminicoccus rosea. The sequence continues at coordinate 2,936,486 of NZ_CP137852.1, forward strand.
AGCGGCTGGGCCTTCCCTTCCGCCCTGTGCCGCTGCGCTTCGGCCCGCTCGCCAGGCTGCCCTGGCCCTGGCCGACACTGGCGGGCCTCGCGGACCGCACGGCCTTTGTGCCGCCCTGGCCGGGCCTGGTGATCTCCGCCGGGCGGCGCTCCGCGCCCGTGGCTCGCTGGCTGCGGCAGCGCGGCGCGCGGACGGTGCATGCGATGCGCCCGGGCTTCGGCGCGGATGATTTCGATCTGCTGGTGCTGGGCGCGCATGACCACCCCGCCCCGGCCCCGAATACCCTGGTGATCCAGGGCGCCGCGCATCGCCTGACGCCCGCGGCGCTGGCGGCGGCGCCCGCCGCCTTCCCCGTATTCGCCGCGCTGCCGCGCCCCATCGTGACGCTGCTGCTGGGCGGGCCGGTGCGCGGCGAGGGCATGGACCCGGCGCGGGCCGCCGGCATCGCGCGGGAGGCCGCCGGCCTCGGCGCCAGCCTGCTGGTCACCGCCTCACGCCGCACCGGCACCGCCGCGACCGAGGCGGTAGCAGGAGCCCTGAAAAATCTTCCCCACGTGCTGTATCCCTGGGGCGGGGCTGGAGCGAACCCCTATCTGGCCATGTTGGCCATGGCCGACCGGCTTGTTGTCACAGGTGATTCCATTTCCATGGTCTCCGAGGCGCTGATGACCGAGGCGCCGATCCTGGTGGCCGATCCTGGCGGGCTCGGCGCGCGGCATCAGGCGATGATCGAAAGCCTGGTCACGGCCGGCCTTGCTGCCCGGCTGGGCGGCCCCCTGCCCCCGCCACGCGCGGCCCGTGATGAGACAGCGCGAATCACGGCCGAGATCCGGGCGCGCGGCTGGGCCCCGGGGGGCGCATGAGCTTCACACCCTGGCGGGACCGTGCCGGGCGCCTCTCCGCCCTGCGCATCGCCACGCTGCTCATCATGACGCTGCCCGCGCTGCGGCTGCTGGCACTGTGGCTCACCGATGCGCTCGGCCCGGAGCCGCTGGAGGCTGCGACCCATGAAACCGGGCGCTGGGCCATCCGGCTGCTGGTGGCGACGCTGGCGGTGACACCGCTCGGCCGCGTGCTGGGCTGGCCCAGGCTCTTTCAGCTGCGGCGGATGCTGGGGCTGGGCGCGCTCGCCTGGGTGCTGCTGCACTTCGTGCTCTATATCGGCGATCAGAACTGGCGGCTGCTGCGCGTCGGCCTCGAGATCGTGAGCCGCGCCTATCTGACCATCGGCTTCGCCGCGCTGATGGGCCTCGTCATCCTCGGCTGGACCTCCACCGATGGCTGGATGAAGCGGCTCGGCCGCGGCTGGAAGCGGCTCCACCGGCTGGTTTTTCCGGTCATGCTGCTTGGGCTGCTGCATGCCTTCATCCAGTCGAAATCGGACATTTCCCGCGCGGTGGTGCTGGCGGGATTGCTGGTCTGGCTGCTCGGCTGGCGAGCCCTCCCCGCCCGTTGGCAGACGAACCTCGTGGCGCTGGCGGGGCTGAGCCTGGCCGCGCTGCTGGGCGGGGTGCTGATCGAATACCTCTGGTATTCGGCCTTCTCGAACCTGCCCGCCGGGCGCATCGCGCTGGCCAATCTGGACCTCGCCTTCGGCCCGCGGCCAGCCGTCCTGGCGGGGATGATCTGCGCCGGCGTCACGCTGCTCGCCGCCCTGCTCCCGCTCTGGCGGCGCCTCGCCCCGCGTTGAGGAGTCAGCGCGGCGGGCGCGGCTCGATCCAGAGCTGTGGTGGCGGGATGTATTGCGGCCAGGGCGGTGCATCGAGCTGCGGCAGCGTGGCCGGCGCCGGGCGGCAATCGGGGCGGAGCGCCCCGCAATCCCAGCGGAAGCCATCCGGCCGGCCGGTCAGCTGCCCACCCGCCTGATAGCGGCAGCGGCAAAGGCGGCCATCGAAGCAGGCGGTCATGCCCTCGCGTTCCGCCTGGCAGATCGGCACCTGGGCGGCGGCCGGCCAACTGAGGAGCAGGGCGAGGAACAGGATGCGCATGGCCGGACGCTGCGCCCGGGTGGGTAAAGAAACGCAAAAGGCCCCGCGATCACTCGCGGGGCCTTCGCCAAGCCAGCGCCGAGGCGCGAGGCTTACTTCATGCCGATCGCCTGGCGGCCGCGCTGGCCGTCACGCACGTCGAGCGAGACCTTCTCGCCCTGCGCGAGGTCGGTGCGGCCGGCGCGGGTGAGCACGGAGGAGTGCAGGAACACGTCCTGGCCGCCATCTTCCGGCGTCACGAAGCCGAAACCGCGGACCTGGTCGAACCACTTCACGGTGCCGTTCAGCGGATAGACGGGGCCGGTGCCCTCGTCGAAGTTGCGCCGCGGCGGACGGTCACCACCGCCACCGAAACCGCCGGAGCGCGGGGCGCCGAAGCCACCACCACCGCCGCCGAAGTCACGGCGCGGCGGACGGTCGCCGAAGCCACCCCCCCCACCGGGGCCACCGAAATCACGGCGCGGCGGACGATCGCCGAAGCCGCCGCCCGGGCCACCGAAATCGCGACGCGGCGGACGATCGCCGAAGCCGCCACCGGGGCCGCCGAAATCGCGGCGCGGCGGACGGTCGCCGAAGCCACCGCGCGAGGCACCGCCGCCGGGGCCGCGCTTGAGCTCGGTGATGCGGGTGACGAGGCGGCGGCCCTGCCGGTCCGAACCGATCTCGCACACCAGAATATCGTCGGTATCGGGCTGCTCGATGCCCGCATCCGTCAACGCGGATGCGTGGAAGAACACATCCTGCCCATCAGGGCCGAGCACGAAGCCGAAGCCCTTGCGCCCATTATACCACTTCACCTTGGCCTCGATCAGGCCAGTGTCACCGCCCGTAGGCGCATAATCGTCAGACACGTCGCTCTTCAATCCACGCTAGTGTTCGCAGCCAAACGGGATGCTGGGCCGGCGGACCAAAACAATGCCACCGCTGATTCGGAAATGCACGCAAAAAACTCAGCGGAAGCGACGGGGCGAATAGGGTGCCGCCGGAATGGGCGCGGGCGTGCCCGCCAGCAGCGCCGCCAGAAGCTCGGCCGAGCGCGGCGCGGCGACCAGCCCCACATGGCCATGGCCGAAGCCATGCAGGATATCGGCACTGGCCGAGGCCGGGCCCAGGCAGGGAAGGCCATCGGGCATGGAGGGGCGGTGGCCCATCCAGAACTTCACCCGATCGGGCGGCAGCTCGCGCGGCAGGCCAGGAAAGCTGCGCAGCAAATGGTCGCGCAGGATTTCTGCGCGCTTCCAGTTGGGCGCGGCCTCCAACCCCGCGATCTCCACCTGGCCCGCCACGCGCAGGCCCGTCGCCGTCCAGGTCAGGCTCATCTTGCCGTCCGAGGGCATCATCGGTGTGCGCGGCCCGGCCTCCGCATCGGCGATCACGGCGTGGTAGCCGCGCTCGGTCTCCAGCGGCAGGTCATCGCCGGCCTCCCGCGCCAGGGCGCGCGAGTAGGCGCCGGCCGAGATCACCGCCTTGCCGGCCGGCACCTCGCCCTGGTCGGTGCGGATGGCCTTGAGGCGGCCGCCCTCGATCACAAAGCCGGTCGCGCGCGCCGCGACACGCTTCATGCCCTGCGCCTCGGCCTGGGCGATGAGGGCCGCGACATAGGCGCCGGGGTTGAGGCAATGGCCCCCCTCCTCCACCACCACGCCGAAGGTGTAGCGACGGTCCAAATCGGGCTCACGCTGACGGAGTTCGTCCTCGCTCAGTTCGAGCCACTTCACGCCCGTCTCGCGCCGGACGCGCCAGGCCAGCGCCTCCGCCTCGAAATCCGCGCGGCTCGGATAGATGTAGAGCAGGCCGCGCCGCTCGATCAGGTGGCCGACACCGGCTTCCTCAGCCAGGGCCGCGTGCAGTTCCGGCGCGCCGGCGACCAGCGCGCGCAGCGCGTGCCCCGTCTTCATCACCCGCGCTTCGGTCCAGCCGGCCAGCAGGTAGCGCACCAGCCAAGGCGCGACCTTGGGCAGGTAGCTCCAGCGGATCGCGAGCGGGCCGAGCGGGTCGCTCAGGAATTTGGGTAGCTTCCTCCAGAGACCGGGCACCGCGGGCGGCACGACGCTGGACGGGCTGAGCCAGCAGCCATTGCCATAGCTTGCCGCCTGTTCGCCGCCCGGGGCCTCCGGCTCGATCAGTGTGACGGCGAAGCCCGCGCGCTGCGCGGCGAGTGCCGTGCAGGCACCGACGATGCCGCCGCCGAGGATGGCAACGTGCATTACGTCCGCCCCGGATCGTTGTTGGTCAGCAGCGAGACATGCGCCGAAACCACGCGCCAGCCGATCTCGGGCAGGCGGACCATGATCTTCGTCTCCCGCCCGATCAGCCCGGTGCCGACGCGCTCATACTCCAGATGCGTGCAGGCGAAGTCCTGGCCGAAGCTGGTGATGTGGACCTTGCGCTGGACGCGCTTCGCATAGGCCTTCACGCTGGAGCGGAAGGCGCGGATCGCCTCAATCCCGTAGAGGATCTCGGTGATGCCGAATCGCACCGTGCGCGGATCGGCCCAGAAGATGCTGTCGAGCACCTCGGTGCGGTTGTTCATCAGCGCGTCCTCATATCGGTCGAAGACGGCACGGGCTTCGGCGATGACGCCGGGATCGTCGAGCTGCATCCGGAGATGTTACGCGGCTAGACTATCCAGGGCTAGCTTGGGCCCTACCGGGAGCAACCGTTGCCGGGACCGCTTCGAAGGCGGACATCCTGTTCCAGCCAGAATTCCCGCGCTGCCGGCGGCAGCGGCTGATCGGGAAAGGCCTCCATCATCTGCGTGATCGCACCGGTGATCCATAACGCAGCGTCATCGGGACCCCATTCCTTGGCAGCCCCACGCGGGCCAGCGTGACGTAGCCATTGAATTGCATCGTTCGGCTTGGATCGCCTCGCGTCTTCGTCGCCGCGAGTCTCAATCAGGCTCTTGAAGATGTCGTAACGCGCCGACGAGGCCTCACCCCGCAGGATGCCCTCTGCTGCGCTCGCCAGCGATATCGAAGCAGCCCATGACGCTGCGTGAAAGGCTCGGATGCTCCAGACAAGTTGTTCGGTGGCGGCGTCATGAACGCTGTAGAGCCGTTCAGTGGTCACGGCCTTACCCGGCCGGGCGCCGCAGCAACAGCACGCCGAGGCCGAGCGCCATGATCAGCGCCGCACTGCCCTGGCGCAGCCGGCGCAGCAGACCGGGCCGCTGTCCAAGCTCGCCCCGCACCCGCCCGGCCGCGAGCGCCACGCCCGCATCCACCAGCGTGTTGAGTGCGACGCAGATGCCGCCCAGCAGCAGGAACTGGCCGATGACGTCGCCGCGCTCCGGCGCCACGAATTGCGGCAGGAAGGCCAGGAAGAAGAGCGCGGTCTTGGGATTCAGCGCCTCGACCACCGCGCCCTCGCGGAAGGCGCGCCACAGGCCGAGCGCAGGAAGCGGCGTGCCCAGCGGCATGGGCGCCCCGGCCTCGCGCCAGGAGCGCCAGCCCAGCCAGACGAGGTAGCACCCGCCCAGCAGCTTCATCACCGTGAAGACCTCGGCGCTTGCCAGGATCAGCGCGGAAAGACCGAAGGCTGCCGCCAGAACATGCACAAGGCCGCCGAGCCCCGTGCCAATGGTGGAAGCGAGCCCCTCGCCCAGGCCGCCCGAGAGCGTCCGGGCGCCCACATAGAACATGCCCGGCCCGGGGGACAGGGCCAGGAGAGTGGCGGCCGCCAGGAAGAGCCAGAACTGCTCGGCCGCCATCGCCTCAGCCCGCGGCGGTGACCGCGCGCTTGGCCATGACCGTCACCAGATGCGCGCGATATTCGGCGCTGCCATGGATGTCGCTGTTCAGCCCATCGGCCGGCTGCTTCACGCCCGCCACCGCCTCGGCCGACCAGTTGCGGCCCAGCGCCGCTTCCATGTCGCTCTGGCGGAAGACGCAGGGGCCCGCGCCGTTGATCGCGACGCGCAGGCCCGCCGGCCCCTTCGAGACGAAGGCGCCGGCCATGACGTAGCGGCTGGCCGGATTCTTCAGCTTGGCGTAGCCCGCCTTCTCCGGGATCGGGAACTCGATGGCGACGAGGATCTCGCCCTCCTCCAGCGCCGTCGTGAACATGCCCTGGAAGAAGTCATCGGCCGCGATCTTGCGCTTGCTGGTATGGATCGTCGCCCCCAGACCCAGCACCGCCGCCGGGTAATCCGCCGCCGGGTCGTTGTTGGAGACGGAGCCACCGATGGTGCCGCGGTTACGCACCTGGTTGTCGCCGATATGGCTCGCCATGTAGGCGAGCGCCGGGATCGTGGCCTTCACCTCGGCGCTGTTGGCCACTTCGACGTGCTTCGTGAGCGCGCCGATCACCAGCGCGTTGCCCTGCCGCTTGATGCCCTTCATCTCGGCGATACCGGAGAGGTCCACCAGGGCCGAGGGCTTGTTCAGCCTGTGCTTCAGCGCCGGCAGCAGCGTGTGGCCGCCCGAGACCGGCTTGGCGTCCGGGTCGGCCGCCAGGAGCTTCACGGCATCCGCGATGGAGGAGGGCTTGTGGTAGGCGAAATCATACATGGTCGGGCTCCTCAGACTGTCTTGCCGTGAATGATGGACCAGATTTTCGGCGCTGTCGCGGGCATCTCGATGTGCTCCACGCCGTAATCGCGCAGGGCATCGACCACCGCGTTGATGACGGCAGGCGGCGAGCCGATGGCCCCCACCTCGCCGCAGCCCTTCACCCCCAGCGGGTTGTGGGTGCAGAGCGTGGTGTGGGTGGCCACACTCACCGGCGCCAGGTCATCGGCGCGCGGCATGGTGTAGTCCATCATCGAGCCGCTCATCAGCTGGCCGTCCGCGTCATAGACGCAGGCCTCAAGCAGCGCCTGGCCGATGCCCTGGGCGACGCCGCCCTGCACCTGGCCCTCGACGATCATCGGGTTGATGACACGGCCCACATCATCCACCGCGGTGAAGTTCACCATGGAGACCTTGCCCGTCTCGATCTCGATCTCGATCTCGGCGATGTGGCAGCCGCCCGGATAGGTGAAGTTCTTCGGGTCGTAGAACGCCGTCTCTTCCAGCCCCGGCTCGATCTCGTCGATCGGATAGTTGTGCGGCACATAGGCGGCGAGGCTGACATCCGTCAGCGTCTTCGTCTTGTCGGTGCCGGCCACGCGGAAGGTGCCGCGGTCGAACTCCACATCCTCGACCGAGGCCTCCATCAGGTGGGCCGCGATGCGCTTTCCCTTGGCGATGATCTTGTCCATCGCCTTCTCCATGGCAGAGCCACCGACGGCGAGCGAGCGGCTGCCATAGGTGCCCATGCCAAAGGGCACCTTGGCGGTGTCGCCATGCACGATGTCCACATTGGCGATGGAGACGCCGAGCTTGTCGGCCACCAGCTGGGCGAAGGTCGTCTCATGACCCTGGCCATGGCTGTGCGCGCCGGTCAGGACCGTGACGGAGCCGGTCGGATGCACGCGGATCACGCCCACCTCGTAGAGGCCGGCACGCGCCCCGAGCGAGCCCACCACCGCCGAGGGCGCGATGCCGCAGGCTTCCAGATAGGTCGAGATGCCGATGCCGCGCAGCCGCCCACGCAGCTTCGCCTCGGCGCGGCGTGCCTCGAAGCCGGCCCAGTCCGCCGTCTTCAGCGCCTGGTCGAGCGTCGAGAAATAATCGCCGCTGTCATACTGGAGGGCGACGGGCGTCTGGTAGGGGAAGGCATTGGTCGGGATGAAGTTGCGCCGGCGCAGCTTCACGCGGTCAAAGCCGCATTGCTTGGCAGCGACATCCACCAGCCGCTCCAGCAGATAGGTCGCCTCCGGGCGGCCGGCGCCGCGATAGGCATCCACCGGAACAGTGTGGGTGAAGACGGCCTTCACCTCGGCATAGATGGCTGGCGTTGAATACACGCCGGCCAGCAGCGTCGCGTAGAGATAGGTCGGCACGCAGGGCGCGAAGGTGGAGAGATAGGCGCCCATGTTGGCATGGGTGAGCACGCGCAGGCCGAGGAAAGTGCCTTCCTTGTCCAGCGCCAATTCGGCGCGGGTCACATGGTCGCGGCCATGTGCGTCGGACATGAAGGCCTCGGTGCGGTCGGCCGTCCATTTCACCGCGCGGCCAAGCTTGGCCGCCGCCCAGGTGACGATCGCCTCCTCGGCATAGTGGTAGATCTTGCTGCCGAAGCCGCCGCCAACATCGGGCGCCACGACACGCAGCTTGCTCTCGGGGATCTGCAGGACGAAAGCGCCCATCAGCAGCCGGATCACATGCGGGTTCTGGCTGGTGGTGAAGAGCGTGTGCTCGCCCGTCGTGGTGTCATAGTCGCCGACGGCGCAGCGCGGCTCCATGGCGTTGGGAACCAGGCGCTGATTGGTCGTCTCGAAGACCACGCGATGCGCGGCGGCGGCGAAGGCCGCATCCACCATCGCCTTGTCGCCGATATGCCAGTCGTAGCAGAGGTTGCCGGCCACATCGTCATGCACGCGCGGCGCATCGGCGGCGAGTGCTGCCGTCGTCTGGCTCACCGCCGGCAGCACTTCGAACTCGACCTGGATCGCCTCGCCCGCGTCGCGCGCCTGGGAGCGCGTCTCGGCGATGACGACGGCGATGGGGTCGCCCACATGGCGCACCTTGCCCTCGGCGAGGACGGGGTGCTTCGGCTCCGCCATCGGCGTGCCATCCTTGTTGTGGATCTGCCAGCCGCAGGGCAGCCCGCCGATGGCGGCGAGATCCGCGCTCGTGTAGATCGCGACCACGCCGGGCATGGCGGATGCCGCAGCGGTGTCGATCTTCAGGATGCGCGCATGCGCGTGCTGGCTGCGCAGGATCCAGGCGTGGGCCTGGCCAGGACGATTGATGTCATCCGTGTATTGCCCGCGACCGGAAAGGAAGCGGACATCCTCCTTTCGGCGGACGCTCGCACCAATGCCCTCGAACGGCGTGACGACGTTCATGCCAAGCTCCTCCCTGCGTTGTTCCTGGGGCGATTCACCCGCCGCATGCGCGGCGGGATCGCTCCATCGGGCCGCGGCTTTGGCGCCGCTTATGCCCGCAAACCGGTTATTCCGCCGCGGCGGCGATGCTCGTGCGCTTGCCGTGCATCACATCCTGCGCGGCAGCGATGGCCTTCACGATGTTGTGGTAGCCCGTGCAGCGGCAGAGGTTGCCCTCAAGCCCCTCGCGAATCTCCTGCTCGGAGAGGCCCTGCGGGTTCTTCGCCACCAGGTCCACGGCGGACATCACCATGCCGGGCGTGCAGAAGCCGCACTGGAGCGCGTGATACTCGCGGAAGGCCTCCTGCATCGGGTGCAGCGTGCCATCGGCCTTGGCCAGCCCCTCGATGGTGGTGACCGAGGCGCCCTCGCACATCACGGCGAGCGTGGTGCAGGACTTCACGCTCTGCCCGTCCACATGGACGACGCAGGCGCCGCACTGGCTCGTATCGCAGCCGACATGGGTGCCCGTGAGGCGCAGCTTCTCGCGCAGCAGCTCAACCAGGAGGGTGCGGCCCTCGACCTCGACCGTATGCGTCTTGCCGTTCACCGTAAGCGTGACCTGCGGCATCAACCGTCTCCCCGTCCATGCACTGTGTTGAGTTGGAGCCTCGCGAATGTCGCGCAAGGCGTCAAGCGTCAGGTTGGCGTGGCCCCGGTGCGGGATGCTCGATGACCAGGCGCTTGCCCCGGGTGAGCAGCATCAGCAGGCCCATGACCGGCACGCCGACCAGCCAGATGGCCCAGAGAACGCCCAAGGCCCCTGCCCCGAACATCATGGCGCCGGCCGCCACCTCCTCATCCTCTGAGAAGACGAAGCGCTGCAGCCCGGCGCAGGTGCCGAGCATGAGCAGCGGCGGCGCCAGGGTGATCAGCCAGAAGCCCCATTTGATGAGGCGCCCGAAAAGGCTTCGTGGCGTCCGGGCCACGAAGCGGAGGGGCTGGCCGCTCAGGCGTCGGCCGTCCGGAAGGCGGTGGGGGGCGCCTTGTTCAACAGCGGGTTCTCCGCCGCCGGGCGGTCATGCAGGTGGCAGGCCGCGAGGTGGCCGGTACCGTCATCGCGCAATGCCGGCTCCTCCGACCGGCAACGGTCGAAGGCATAGGGGCAGCGCGTGTGGAATCGACAACCCTTGGGCGGCTTGATCGGGCTTGGCACGTCGCCCTGCAGCACGATGCGCTCGCGCACCGCGCCTGGCACGGGCACCGGCACGGCGGAGAGCAGCGCCTCCGTATAGGGGTGGCGGGGCGAGCCGAAGAGCGACTTCCGGTCCGCCACCTCGACAATCTTGCCGAGATACATGACGGCCACGCGGTGCGTCATGTGCTCGACGATGGCGAGGTCATGGCTGATGAACAGCATGGCGAGGCCGAGTTCCGACTGCAGGTCCTGCAGCAGGTTCACGATCTGCGCCTTCACCGACACGTCGAGCGCGGAGACGGCCTCATCGCAGACGATGACGTCGGGCTCGGCGGCCAGCGCGCGCGCGATGCAGATGCGCTGCCGCTGCCCGCCCGAGAATTCGTGCGGCCAACGGTTCACGGCGTCCCGCGGCAGCCGGACCTTGTCCATCAGGGCGCCGACGCGCTCATCCACCTCGGCCTCGTTCTTGGCGAGGCCGAAATTCCGGATCGGCTCGGCCAGAATGTCACGCACCCGCATGCGCGGGTTGAGCGAGGAGAAGGGATCCTGGAAGACCACCTGGATCTGCCGGCGCAACGGGCGCAGCGTGCCGGCGGAGAGGTCGTCGATGCGGCGGTTGTTCAGCACCACCTGGCCGGAGGTCAGCGGGAAGAGGCGGAGCACCGCCTTGCCCACCGTGGACTTGCCACAGCCCGATTCGCCCACCAGCGAGAGCGTCTCGCCCTTGTTGATGTGGAAGGAAACGCCGTCCACGGCATAGACATAGCCGACGGTGGAGCCGAGGAGCCCGCCCCGGATGGGGAAGTGCTTCTTGAGGTCCGTGACCTCGAGGATGCGCTCGCCGAGCTTCGCGTGTGCGGGATGTGTCATGCGGCGACGGAACCTTCGACCTGGGCGTAATGGCAGGCGGCGATGTGGCCGGGCGCCTTCTGCTGGAGCGCGGGCGCGACCGCGCGGCAGAGATCGGTCACGGCGGGGCAGCGCGTCGCGAAGACGCAGCCCGGGATCTTCTGCTTGAGGCTGGGCACGAGGCCCGGAATCTCGGCGAGGCGCGAGGTCTCGCCGGTGAGCGAGGATCCGAGCTTGGGCACCGAGCCCAGCAGCCCCTGCGTGTAGGGGTGGCGCGGATTGCGGAAGAGGTCGCCCACGGGCGCTTCCTCCACCTTCTTGCCGGCGTACATGACCACCACGCGCTCGGCCACCTCGGCCACCACGCCGAGGTCGTGCGTGATGAGCACGATGGCAGCCCCCACGCTGTGCTTGAGGTCGCGCATCAGGTCCAGGATCTGCGCCTGGATGGTCACGTCGAGCGCCGTGGTCGGCTCATCCGCGATCAGCAGCTTCGGATTGCAGGCGAGCGCGATGGCGATCATCACGCGCTGGCGCATGCCGCCCGAGAGCTGGTGCGGATACTCGCGCACGCGGCGGCCAGGCTCCGGAATGCCGACGAGCTTGAGCATCTCGACTGCGCGATCCTCGGCCTGCTGCTTCGAGAGGCCCTGGTGCAGCCGCAGCGTCTCGCCGATCTGGCGCCCATTGGTGAGCACCGGGTTCAGCGAGGTCATCGGCTCCTGGAAGATCATGCTGATCTCGTTGCCGCGGATCGCGCGCATCTCGCGGTCCGAGCACTTCAGCAGATCCTTGCCCTGGAAGCGGATGGCGCCCGCGATCTTGCCGGGCGGCTCCGGGATGAGGCGCAGGATCGACATGGCGGTGACGGACTTGCCGCAGCCGCTCTCGCCCACGATGGCCAGCGTCTCGCCCGAGCGGACGTGGAAGCTGACGCCGTCCACGGCGCGGTTCACACCGTCCATGGTACGGAAATGGGTCTGGAGGTTGTCCACCTCCAGGAGGATGTCGCGATTGTCGGCCATGGGGGTCGTGCTCACAGCTTGGTCGCCAGGCGCGGGTCGATCGCGTCGCGGAGGCCGTCGCCCAGCAGGTTCACCGCAAGCACGGTGATCGAGAGGAAGATGGCCGGGAAGAAGACGATGTAGGGCTTCACCTGCCAGAGGGCGCGGCCCTCGGCCATGATGTTGCCCCAGGAGGGGATGATCGGCGGCGTGCCCGCGCCGATGAAGGAGAGGATGGCCTCCGTGATCATCGCCGCCGCGCAGATGAAAGTCGCCTGCACCGTCAGCGGCGCCAGCGTGTTGGGCAGGATATGCTTGAAGATGATCACCGGCGTTCGCGTGCCCGAGGCCACCGCCGCCTCGACATAGGGCTGCTCGCGCAGGGAGAGCACCACGCCGCGCACCAGGCGCGAGACGCGGGGCACCTCCGCGATGGTGATGGCGAGGATGACGTTCTGCACCGAGCCGCGCGTCAGCGCCATCAGCGCGATGGCGAGCAGGATGGGCGGGATGCTCATCATGCCGTCCATGACGCGCATGATGATGCTGTCCGCCAACCGGCTGAAGCCGGAGACCAGGCCGATGGTCAGGCCGATGATCGAGGCGAAGAAGGCGACCGAAAAGCCCACCAGCAGCGAGACGCGCGCGCCATAGAGGACGCGGGAATAGACGTCCCGCCCCAGCATGTCGGAGCCGAACCAGAATTGCGCGCCCGGTTCGCGGGTACGCAGCGCCGGCGCCAGTGCCGTCGGGTCCTTCGTCCAGAGGAAGGGCGCGAAGACCGCGACGAAGAGCATCAGCAACAGCAGCCCGCCGCCGATCGCGATGGTCGGGTAGCGGCGGAGGAAGCCGAAGAAGCCGCGGCGCGGCTTCACGTTGGAGAGGATGTCCTGCGTCGGCTGCGCGATGGCGAGGCCGGGCGGGATCACCACGCCGGGCGGGAGTGTCGTGGTGCTCATCGGGCCTCCGAGGGCTGGAGCGGGAGCATCGCGCGGAAGGCGAAGAGGGCGGCCATCAGTAGCGGATCCTCGGATCGAAGAGGGTGTAGAGAAGGTCGATCAGCAGGTTGACCAGCACGTAGACGAAGCTGAACAGCAGGACGACGCCCTGGATGACCGGATAGTCGCGCCGCAGGATCGCATCCACCGTAAGGCGACCGAGACCCGGGATCGCGAAGACGCTCTCCGTCACTACCGCGCCGCCGATCAGCAGCGCGATGCCGATGCCGATGATGGTCACGATGGGAACCGCCGCGTTCTTCAGCGCATGCAGGAAGAGGATGCTGCGCTGCCCAGCGCCCTTGGCGCGGGCGGTGCGGATGTAGTCCTGGCTCAGCACCTCCAGCATGGTGGCGCGGGTGATGCGCGCGATCAGCGCGATGTAGACGCCGCCGAGCGCCACCGCGGGCAGGATCAGGTTCTCCATCCAAGGGAAGAAGCCCTCGCGAAAGGGCGTATAGCCTTGCACCGGCAGCCAATCGAGCTCCAGGGCGAAAACGAAGGCAAGAAGGTAGCCGACCACGAAGACCGGCACCGAGAAGCCCAGCACCGCGAAGGCCATCACCGCGCGGTCGATGGTCGTCCCCTGCTTCCAGGCGGCGACCACGCCCATCGGCACGGCGATGGACACGGCCAGGATCAGAGTCACGATCATCAGCGAGAGCGTGGGCTCGATGCGCTGGGCGATCATGTGGCTGACCGGCAGGTTGGTGAAGATCGAGGTGCCGAGGTCGCCATGCAGGATGTCCCATACCCAGGCGCCGAAGCGCACCAGATACGGGCGGTCCAGGCCGAGCGAAGCGCGGATGCGCTCCACGTCGTCGGGCGTCGCCTGGTCCCCGGCGATGACGGCCGCCGGATCACCCGGCGCGAGATAGAGCAGCGAGAAGACGAAGAGTGCGACGACCGCCATGACCGGGATGGTCGCCAGCACGCGCCGGACGATATAGGCCCACATTCAGATATTCCCCCAACGCGGCGTGCATGCTCCGCCGGGACGCTTTGTGACGCCCCGGCGGAAAGACCGCAAGCCGTGCCGGCCTTGCAGGATCACGACTTGGAAACGCCCCAGAACCAGGGCAGCGGACCAGCGACGATGCCGCTGACATTGCCCCGCCACGCCTGATAGGCGCGATAGAAGCCCGTCGGCACGAAGGGCAGGCTCTGGCATGCGGCGCGGTTGATCTCGTCGCAGGCGGCCTTCTCCTCGGCCGCCGTCGTCGCGGCGAACCACTTGTCGCGGCCCGCCTCCACCGCCGGATCGTTCGGCCAGCCGAACCAAGCCTGGTCGCCGCTGGCGCGCAGGCCGAGATAGGAGGCCGGGTTGGTGCAGTCCGCACCGGCGAACCAGGTGAAGAACACGTTCCAGCCGCCACGGTCGCGCGGCTCGCGGCTCGCGCGGCGGGCACCGACCGTGCCCCAGTCGGTCGCGACGTAGTCCACGTTCATGCCGATCGCGCGCAGCGCGGCATTCGCCACCTGGCCCATGGCCGAAAGCGCCGCGATGTCCTGGCCCACGATCATGGTGATCGGCTCGTTGTTGTAGCCGGCCTCCTGCAGCAGGCGGCGGGCCATCGCCGGATCGCGCGGGCGGGAGAGGATCTCGCCACCGGCCTCGGTGTAGTTCGGCGTGTCCGGCGTGAAGAAGCCGTTCATCTGCTTCCACAGCGCGTCGTCATTGCCGACCACGGCACGCATGAAGTCCGGCTGATTGATGATCCAGGCCACGGCCTGACGAATCTTCGGATTGTTGAACGGCGCGTGCAGGTGGTTGAAGCGGAAGCAGCCCACATTGCCCAGCGGGTCCGCCACATCCACGCGGATGTTGCGGTTGCGGCGCAGCACGGGGATGAGGTCGTTCAGCGGGGTCTCCCACCAATCCACCTCGCCCGACTGCAGCGCGGCGCCGGCGGTCGCGGCGTCGGGCTGGATGATCCACTCGACGCGGTCCACCATCATGCGCTTGCCGCCGGAGAGCCAGTTCGGCGCCTCACTGCGCGGCACGTACTGGTCGAACCGGCTCCAGGTCGCGCGCGCGCCCGGCACCCATTCGGAGCGGTTGAAGCGCATCGGGCCGGAGCCGACATATTCCGAGATCTGCTGGAACGGATCGGTGCGGGCGATGCGCTCGGGCATCATGAAGGCGATCGGCGTGTTGTTCTTGCCCAGCGCCAGCAGCATCTTCGGATAGGGCGCCGAGAGGCGCAGGCGGAAGGTGCGGTCATTCACCGCCACCAGTTCCTGGCGCAGCGCGCGGATCATCTGGCCCATGCCGTCGCGCACCATCCAGCGCTCGAGGCTGGCGATGCAGTCCTGAGCGCGAACGGGTTCGCCATCATGCCAGCGCAGGCCCTCGCGCAGGCGGAAGGTCCAGGTCAGGCCGTCGGAGGAGACTTCCTCGCTTTCCACCATCTGGCGGCGCGGCGTGAAGGTGTTGTCGATGCCGTAGAGCGTGTCCCACACCAGCATCGAGGCGTTGCGGACGACGAACTGCGTGCCCCAGATCGGGTCGTAATTGGCGAGGTTCGCCTGCGGCACGAAGCGCAGCGTGCGCGCGGCGGCACCCTGGCTGAGCGCCGGCGCCGCAATGCCGGTGCTGGCCGCGGTGGCGGCAACGCCCGCCTGGAGGAAACTTCTACGATCCATCAACCCGTTCTCCCTGATCACCCGGCGTGGTGCCGGTCATCTGCTATCATCTTGACCGATATCTGCACCAGCCTTAGGCATCGCGCCAGCGTCACCCGCCGGCACGCGCCCATGGCCATATCGCTTGCACGTCCCGTGCCACTCAGCTGCGGCGCACGCCCCAGAACAGCGCGGACCCGCCCCGCACCACATCGGTGATGCTGCGCCGCCAGGCCTGGGGCGGCCGCACGAGGCCGAGCGGAATGAAGGGCACCTCCTGCAGGGCCACGCGCTGGATCTCCTCCGCCACGCGGCGCGCGGCAGCGGGGTCGGGCGCGGTGAACCATTCCTCGCGAAGTTCCTCGAGGCGCGGCATGGTGGGCCAGCCTGCCCAGGCGGCCGAGCCATGGCCCCGCAGTGGCTGGTGGCTGCCGGGCACGGAGACGTCGAGCCCTTCCCACGTCGTGCAGAAGGCGCTCCAGCCCCCCTGCTCCACCCCGTTGCGGTTGGTGCGGCGCTGGATATGCGTGCCCCAGTCCATGCCGGGGAAATCCACGTTGAAGCCCACGCGGCGCAACAGGTCCGCCGCGACCTCGGACAGGTTCTGCAGCACCGGAAGGTCGGTCGCCGAAAGCAGCGTCACGCGCTGGTTGCTGTAACCCGTGGCACGCAGCGCGGCACGCGCCGCATCCAGGTTGCGCGGGCCCGAGAGCACCTCCAGCCCCGCCTCATTGGCGAGCGGCGTGCCCGGCGTGAAGACGCCGGCCGGCACAACGGAGAGGGCGGGATCGGTGCCGATCGCCGCATTCATGAAGTCGCGCTGGTTGATGGCAGGCAGCAGGGCGCGCCGGACCGCGGGGTCGTTGAAGGGCGGGTGCAGGAAGTTGAAGCGCAGCACGCCGAGATTGCCCGCCGGGTTCACCACGCCGATCTCGATCTCGCGGTTGCGGCGGAGCAGCGGCAGCAGGTCGGGCAGCGGGGTTTCCCACCAATCCGCCTCGTTGTTCTGGAGCGCAGCGCCGGCCGTCGCGGGGTCCGGCATGATCTTCCACTCGACGCGGTCGAAATTCACCCGCTTCCCGCCGGAGAGGAAATCCACCCGCTCCTCGCGCGGGCGGTAATCCGCGAAGCGTTCATAGACGGCGACATCGCCGGGCCGGAACAGATCCTGGCGGAAGCGGTAGGGCCCGCTGCCCGTGGCGTCGGTGATCTGCGTGAAGGGGTCGGTCCGCGCGACGCGCTCGGGCATGATCGCGCAGATATTGGCGGACGGCTTGCCCAGCGCCCAGGCGAGGCCGGGCCAGGGCCGCTTCAACCGGATGCGGATCGTGCGGTCATCCGGCGCCGAGATCTCGTCCGCCAGCGCATCCAGGCGCTGGCCCAGCACGTCGCGCTTCGACCAGCGCTGGATGGAGGCAACGCAGTCCCTGCCCCGCACCGGCTCGCCATCATGGAAGCGCAGCCCGTCGCGCAGCCGGATGGTCCAGGTCAGCCCGTCATCATTGATGACGTGGCCCTCGGCCATCTGTGGCCGCACCTGGTAGTCGGCGCCCAGGCCATAGAGCAGGTCATAGACCATGAGCCCATGGTTGCGGACGATGACCGCCGTGCTCCAGACCGGATCGATGCTGGCCAGGTTGGATTGCGGGATGAAGCGCAGCAGCCGCGCATTGGCCTGGGCCGAAGCCAGGCGCGGGGCGGCCACCAGAGAAGCCGCGCCGGCCATGGCCGCACGGCGGGACATCTCGGTCATGTCTTGCTGATGTTCCAGAACACGGTGGCGGGCGCGCGGAACACGCCCTGGATGTTGCGCCGCCAGGCGCTGGGCTGCCAGTAGTAGCCGAGCGGCATGTAGTACATCTCGCGCATGGCGGCGCGGTTCAGCGCCTCGGCGATGCGGCGCCCCTCGGCCGCATCGGCGCCCTTCTCCACCCATTCTCCGCGCAGCCGCTCGACCTCCGGCACATCGGGCCAGCCGAACCAGGCATTGGGGCCGTTCGCGCGCAGGAAGAGATGGAAGACCGGCAGCGTGAGCGCCTGGCCCGAGGAGGTGGTGTGGATGATGCTCCAGCCGCCGCGCTCCACCGGCTCTCGGCTCGCGCGGCGCTGCACCAGCGTGCCCCAGTCGGTCGAGACGACTTCGAGGTTCATGCCCATGCGGGTCAGGATGTCGGCGGTGACGAGGCTGAGCGCGTTGATCTGCGGGTAGTCGCCCGGCGTGATCAGCACCACCTTCTCGCCATTGTAGCCCGCCTCGCGCAGGGCCGCGCGGGCACGCTCGATGTTGCGGGTCTTGAAGATGTCGCTGCCCGCCTCGTTGGCGAGCGACGTGTCGCAGGTGAAGACGCCCTCGCAGACGCCCCAGCCGGCCTGGTCATTGCCCGCGACGGCGCGGAGGTAGTCGCGCTGGTCCACCGCCATGGCGACGGCACGACGGATGGCCGGGTTGTTGAAGGGCGGCTGCAGCGTGTTGAAGCGCGCGATGCCGTAGGTGCCATCGAGCAGTCGCTGCTCCACCACCACCTGACGGTTGCGGCGCAGCAACGGCAGCAGGTCATGCAGCGGGTATTCCCAGTAGTCCTGCTCACCCTGGTTGATGGCATTCGCGCTGGTGGCGGAATCGACGATGACCGTCCACTCGATGCGATCCACGCGCGGCATGCGCCCGCCGGCCAGGCCGTCCACCGCCTCCTGCCGCGGCACATAGCGCTCGTTGCGCGCCCAGACCGCCTTCTGGCCAGGATTCCACTCGCCGGGGATGAAGCGGAAGGGCCCGCTGCCCACCGTCTCGCGGATCTGCTGGAACGCATCGGTCTGCGCGATGCGCTCGGGCATGATGAAGCAGGGAAATTGCGTCTGGCCCAGCGCCAGCGTGAGCAGCGGGATGGGCCGGTGCAGCCGGAAGCGGAAGCGCCGGTCATCCAGCGCCGTGATCTCCGCCACGGCGGGCCAGAGCACCTGCATGAAGGGATCGCGCCGCGCCCAGCGGTTGATCGAGGCGATGCAGTCGCGGGCGCGCACCGGTTCGCCATCATGGAAGGCGAGGCCCTCGCGCAGCGTGAAGGTCCAGGCGAGCTGGTCGTCCGAAACGCTCCAGCCCTCGGCCATCTGCGGGCGGATCGCGCCGGAGGCGTCCTGCGCGCAGAGCTGGTCGTAGATCAGGAAGGCGTGGTTGCGCGTGACCACGGCGGTGGTCCAGACCGGATCCACGCTGGTGAGATTGGCCTGTGGGATCACGCGGAGGGTGCGCGCCGCCGAACTCTGCGCGCCCACCACATGCGGGGCGACGACACCCGCCGCCGCCCCTGCCAATACGCCGCGCCTGCCGAGTGTCATCGCCCTGTTCTCCGTTCAAGAGGTCTCAGCTTCGCTGGATGCCCCAGAAAAGTGCAAGCCCGCCGACGCGCCCGTTCAGGTTGCTGCGCAGCGCAGTGGTGGACATGTAGGCACCCACCGGAATGTAGGGCAGCTCATCCATCGCCACGACCTGCATCTCGCGCGCGAGGCGCTGCTCGGTCGCGAGGTCGGGCGCGTCGAACCACGCGTCCCGCAGCTCCTCCAGGCGGGGGATGGTCGGCCAGCCGAACCAGGCGTTGGTGCCGTTGCCGCGCAGCGGGAAATGCGCCGCCGGATTGGCGAAATCGAAGGAGGAGAAGGCGGTGAAGAGCATGCTCCAGCCCCCCCGCTCCACCGGCTCGCGCGAGGTGCGGCGCTGCACCGTGGTGCCCCAGTCGGTCAGCAGGATATCGGCGCTGAAGCCGAGGCGGCGAACGAGGTCGGCGCCCACCTGCGTCATGGCCGAGGGCGCGAGGATGTCGGTGGGTCCGATCAGACGCATGGGCTGGTTGGTGTAGCCCGCCTCGCGCATCAGGGCGCGGGCGCGGTCTACGCTGCGCGGCCCGGTCAGCGGGCCCATGGCCGCGTCATTGGCGAGCGGCGTGCCGGGCGTGAAGAAGCCCACCCCCGTGCGGTAGTCTGCCGCATTGGTGCCCACCACGGCGCTCATGAAATCCGCCTGGTTGATGGCAGGCAGGATGGCCTGGCGCAGGCGCTTATTGTCGAAGGGCGGGTGCAGGTGGTTGAAGCGCAGGATGCCGGTGAGCGGCAGCGGGTCGATCGCCTCCAGCTTCACGTTGCGGTTGCGGCGCAGCAGCATCTGGATTTCCGGCGGCGGCTGCTCGTACCAGTCGATCTCACCCGTCTGCAGCGCGGCGGCAGAAGTCGCGGCGTCCACGATGATGTGCCATTCGACGCGGTCGAAATGCGCGACCTTGGGGCCGGCCGTCAGGCTTGGCGTGCCACTCGAGACCGGGACGTAGTCCGCGTTGCGCGTATAGACCACGCGGCTGCCCGAATTGTATTCATCCGCCTTGAAGCGGAAGGGCCCGCTGCCGATGGCCTCGCGCACCTGCTGGAAGGGATCGGTGCGGGCGAGACGCTCCGGCATGATGAAGGCCGGGCTGTTCGACACCTGCGCGAGGGCCGCAAAGAGTAACGGAAACGGCTTCTTCAGGCGGAAGACGAGGCGCTTGTCATCCACCACCTCGACGGCGTCGGTCGCCGCCGCAAGTTGCTGGCCGAAGGGGTTGCGGCGCATCCAGCGCTGGATGCTGGGCACCACATCCTGCGCGCGCACCGGCTCGCCATCATGGAATTTCAGCCCGTCCCGCAGTGTGATCGTGACGCGCTTGCCGTCCTGATCCACCACATGGCCGGCCGCCATCTGCGGCTGGGGGCGGAACTCCGCATCCATGCCGTAGAGCGAGTCATAGATCATGTGCCCGTGGTTGCGCGTGATGTTCGCGGTGGTCCAGATCGGGTCCAGGCTGGTCAGGTTCGCCTGGGGCACGAATTTCAGGGTGCGGTTCTGGGCGGGCTGGGACAGGGCCGGCCCCGACAATGCGGCGGCGCCGAGCGTGGCTCCGGCGGTGGTGATGAGGTCACGGCGCTTCATGGCGTCTTCCTTCCGACAGGCCAGGCGTGATGCGCCACGAAGCCTGAAACCAGGCTGAACGATCGCGCATCAGAACAACACATCCGGCAGCCAGGTGGCCAGCGCCGGGAACAGGACGACCAGCAGGATGCCGATTACCTGCAGGATCACGAAGGGCGTCACGCCGCGATAGACGTCGCGCGAATCCACCTCCGGCGGCAATACGCCCTGGAGGTAGAACAGGGTGGGCCCGAGCGGCGGCGTGAGGAAGCTTGTCTGCAGGTTCATCGCGATGAGCACGCCGAACCAGATCGGATCGATCCCCATCTGCAGCAGGACCGGCCCGACGATGGGGACCACGATGATGACGATCTCCACGAAATCCAGCGGGAAACCGAGGATGAAGATCACCAGCATCACGGCCGCGAGCGCGCCATACTTCCCGCCCGGGATCATCTCCAGGACGGCGCGGATCATCTCGTCCCCGCCCAGCCCGCGGAAGACGAGCGAGAAGAGCGTGGCGCCGATCAGCGTCGCGAAGATCATCGCGGTGACCGACATGGTGGCATGCGAGACCTGGCCCAGCATGCCGCCCCGGAAGGCACGGCGGAGCGAGACGAGGATGCCGTAGGCGAGCCCGACCCCCAGCACCGCCGCCGTCCAGACGGCGATGCGGTCCATGAGTGGCGCCTCCTGACGGCCGATGCGCAGGTCGAACATCACGCCGAGCACCACCATCACGACGGCGCAGGTCGCGGCGAGGTAGATCGGCCAGGCGCTGTCCTCGCTGTTGCGCAGTCCGGCGAGCAGCGTGGCGCCGACGGCGCCGACCGCGGCAGCCTCGGTCGGCGTGGCAATGCCGCCTAGGATGGAGCCGAGCACGGCGATGATCAGCGCGATGGGCGGGATCAGCGCGCGGGCGATCTGCCCGCCGCTGACGCTGTCGCGATCCGATTGCGGGATGGCTGGGCCGATCTCGGGCTTCAGGTAGCAGAGCGTGACCTGGTACAGGATATAGATGCCGGCCAGCATCAGCCCAGGGATCATCGAACCCGCGAAGAGCTGGCCGACAGAGATCGTCTGGATCGAGAACAGGCCCTGCGCCAGCTGCGCCTGCTGATAGGCCGAGGCCAGCACCTCACCCAGGATGACCATGACGGTGGAGGGCGGGATGATCTGGCCGAGCGTGCCCGCCGCGCAGATGCTGCCGCAGGAGAAGCCCGGCTCGTAGTTGCGCTTCATCATGGCCGGCAGGGCGATCAGGCCCATCGTCACCACCGTCGCACCCACGATGCCGGTGGAGGCCGCCAGCAAGGCGCCCACGATGGTGACGGAGATGGCGAGCCCGCCGCGCACGGAGCCAAAGAGCCGCGCCATCGCCTCCAGCAATTCGGGCGCGATCTTCGACTTCTCCAGCATCATGCCCATGAAGACGAAGAGCGGGATGGCGATCAGCACCTCGCTCGTCATCGTGCCGAAGACGCGCTGCGCGAGCGCGCCCAGCATGAAGGGATCAAAGGCGCCGAAGAGGATGCCCAGCCCCGCGAAGATGATGGCGCAGCCCGTCAGGATGAAAACGACGGGAATGCCGATCATGATGAGGGTGCAGAGCGCCACCATCATCATCACATCCAGGATGGAGCCGATCTCGGAGGGACTCATCCTTCACTCACCGCCTGGCGCCAGGGAAACAGCTTGTCGGTTGCACCGGTGATGACACCGAGCGCGCGGATCATGACCGAGATGGATTGCAGCGCGAGCAGCCCCGCCATCACCAGGATCAGCGCCTTGAGATACGGCGTGAAGGGCAACCCGCCGACCGCCATCGGGCCCTCCCCCATCATGAAGGAGCGCGAGACATAGCCCCAGCTGGCCCAGACCAGCAGCCAGCAGAAGGGCAGCACCGTCACCACCACGCCGATCAGATCGGTCCAGGCCTTCTTCTTCTCGGACCAGCCGGCATAGAAGAAATCCACCCGCACATGCGCGTCGAGCAGGTAGACGTAGCCGATCGCCAGCATGAACAGGGCGGCGTGGATGTAGACCACGCCCTCCTGCATCATGATGAAGCTCGACCCGAAGGCGTAGCGGATCACGACCACGGTGAACTGGACGAGCACGAGCAGCACCGCCAGCCATTTCACGCCGCGCCCGAGCAGGCGCGACACCGCGTCGATCCCGTCCGCCAGCGCCAGCAGGGGGCGCATCAGCCCCAGCGGATCGGCAATGCGCGCGAGTTGAAGTTGGCGCCGTAGCTCTGCGACATGTAGCTGGCGCTGCGGTTGCGGAAGGTCGCGTAGCTGTCGGCGATGCGCTTCACCAGGGGATCCTGGTGGTTGCGGAATTCGGCCAGCATCTCGCCAGCGGTGTTGCCGAAGGCGATCAGCAGATCCCGCGGGGCCTCGCGGACGATGACGCCCTGGCGCGCGACCAGCTCGGCCAGCGCGATGGGGTGGCGCACGTCGTATTCCGTCGTCGTCTCCTCATGGAGCGACATGGCGGCGATGCGGACCACGGTCTTCAGGTCATCCGGCAGAGCATTCCAGCGCGCCATGTTGATGCCGATCTCCTCGGCCGAGGAGGGTTCCTGCACGCCCGGGAAATAGTAGTTCTTCGCCACCTGGTGCAGGCCAAGCGGCGCGTCGCTGAAGGGCCCGAGGAATTCGGCGGCGTCGATCGTGCCGGACTGCAGGGCCGAGAAGATCTCGCCCGCCGGCAGGTTCACGACGGAGGCGCCGGCGCGGCGGAACATCTCGGCGCCGAGGCCCGTGGTGCGGAAGCGAAGGCCACGGAAGTCGTCCACCGAGCGGATTTCGCGGCGGAACCAGCCGAGCCATTGCGGGCCGGAATTGCCGACGATGAAGGGCTTGATGCCGAAGCGGCCATAGATCTCGTCATACATGGCCTGGCCGCCGCCATGCATCATCCAGCCCTGCTGCTCATAGGCGGTCAGGCCGAAGGGGAAGCTGCCGAAGAAGCCAATGCCGGGCGACTTCGAGACCCAGAACGCAGGCACGCCGTGGTAAAGGTCGGCCGTGCCGGCGGCCACCGCGTCAAAGGCGCCGGGGGCCGGCACCACCTCGCCCGCCGAGAAGAGGCGCACCGTGAGCCGCCCGCCCGAGAGCGCGCCGATGCGGTCGGCGCAGCGCTGCGCGGCCACGCCGGGCCCGGGCAGGTTGCGCGGCCAGATGGTGATCATGCGCCACTCAATGCGGCCCTGGCTGAGCGCCGGAGCCGAGAGGGCGGCCGTGCCGATGGCGGCGGCCCCGATTGCGGCGTTCTGGGCGAGGATGCGGCGCTTCATTCGGAGGTCTCCAGCGGTAAGGGTCAGAAATTGTGACAGCAGAGACAGGTGCCTGCCAAGCCTCCCCACGCCAATCCGGCCGTTTCCGGCCCCGGATGGATGAAGTGGCAGGCAATCGGCCCGCCCACTGCCTCAGAGGCGCGCAACCACCGGGAAATCGGGCCCATCCAGCGGCGCGCCGTCGGGCAGCGTCAGGTGGCGCATGGGCGGCGAGCCGCGGCCCTTGCGGTCAATGAAGGTCGCATCCTGCCCCACCCAGCGGGCAGAGAAGACGCGGCGGCGATTCTGCCGGTTGGTGTTGGCCGGCGCGCCATGCACGGTGCGGAAATCGAAGGCGACGGCATCGCCCGGCTCCATCGCCCAACCGAGGATGCGGTAGTCGGCCCGATGGGCGTCGATGTCGGGCATCTCGATCGCGGTATCGCCCTCATAGAGGTCGGTTCCGTCAAAGCGCTTGGGCTTGTGGTTCACGCCCCAGCGATGCGAGCCGGCCACCGATTCCAGCGTGGTGTCCCGGCCCACCGGGTCCAGCGGGATCCAGAAGCTCACGCTCTGCCGGCCTCCCACGCAGTAATAGGGGCTGTCCTGGTGCCAGGGCGTCACGATCGAGGTCCCGGGCTCCTTCACCAGCACATGGTCGTGGAAGAAGCGCGCGACCGGCGAGGACATGAGTTGCGCCGCGATGGAGGCGGCCGGGCTTTCGAAGACGAAGGCGCGGAATTCGGGGATGCGCTGCCAGTTGCAGAGATCCTGGAAGAACTTCGCCGAGCCGTCCTTCGGCGTATAGCTGCGCTCGAGCGGACTGGGGTCCGCCATGAGCGCCTCGATGCCATCGGCGAGCGGCTTCACCCAGTCGCGGAAGGCCCCGCGCAGGAGGATGACGCCGTCCTCGGCGTAGGATTGGATGTCGGCGGCGCTGATCTGCATGGCGCCGAGGCTATCAAGCGGCGCGCGGACCCGGCAAGGGCCGCATGGCGGCGCAGGAGCAGACGAGCGTTCCATCCGGCAGCCGGTTCGCCATGGTGGGCTCCCCGCAATGCGGGCATTCGCGCAGGCCCTCGCGGCTCATTGCCGGGCGCTCCGGTCCGGCAGGGGGCGCATGGCGCGGAGCTGCGCGGCGAGCGCCCCCTGCCCCGCATGCTCGGCCAGCAGCGCCGCTTCCTCGCGCGCCGCCTCGAAGCCGAGGCGGTAGCCCTCATAGGTGGCGCGGTCGAGGCTGCGCGCGATGGCCTGGGGGATGCTTTCCATCCGCGAGATGTGCCGCCGCCGCTTTCGCTTGCAAGGGCGCGCGGGGCGGTTTCTGCTGTGCGGACAGGACTTCGGGAGAGAGACACCCATGCAACGCCGCGCCCTGCTGGCCCTGCCGTTGGCTACCCCTGCCCTTGCCTCCGCGCAGTCCCTGGGCGAGCGGCCGGTGCGGCTCATCGTCCCCTATTCGGCGGGCGGCGTGGCGGACACAGTGGCGCGCATCCTGCAGCAGCGCGTCTCCGAGAATCTCGGCCTGCCCTTCATCGTGGAGAATCGCACCGGCGCCTCGGGCGCCATCGGCGCGGGCTTCGTCGCCCAGGCGCAGCCTGATGGGCACACACTGCTGCTGGAGGGCGCGACCTCCATCACCGGTCCGCTCGCCAACCGGAGCCTGCCCTTCGACTATGCCGCCATGCCGCGCGTGGCGCAGGTGACCGCCGCTCCCTATGTGCTCGGCATCCGCGCGGGCTTCCCCGGCGAGGATCTGCCCGGCTTCCTGGCCGAGGCGCGCCGCCGCCCGGGCGAGGTCACCTTCGGCACGCCCGGCATCGCCCATGTTGGCCACCTGATGGGCGAGTTGCTGCAGTCGCTCGCCGATGTGCGGCTGGAGCACGTGCCCTTTCGCGGCGGCGCCGATGCGGCACGCGAGGTGGCGGGCGGGCGGATCGATGCCTGCATCATCAGCGAGAGCAGCTTTTCGCCCGTGCTGCGAGGCGAGCGCGGGCGCGTGATCGGCGTGACCGGCGCCGCCCGCCGGCCCAACCTGCCCGGTGTGCCCGCGATCGGCGAGGTGGTGCCGGGCTATGAGCTTTCGACGTGGATGATGATCTTCGCGCCCCCCGGCACGCCCATGGCGCTGCGCCAGCGCCTCTCCCAGGCCTTCGCCGCGGCGGTGGGGGACCCGCAGCTGCGCGATCGGATCGAAGCCAGCGGCAATGACCCGGTAAGCGCAGGGCCCGAGGCCGCGGAGGCGCTGTGGCAGGCCGAGCGCATGAAGCTGAGCGCGCTGATGCGCCGCGCCGGACTGGTGCAAGGATAACGCTCAGGGGGTGGCTTGTGGCGCGCGCCGGGTTTCGCTAGAGACTGCGCCCACCGACGCATTGACCGGTACGCCTCGGCAGGCGGGCGCTTAGCTCAGCGGTAGAGCACTACCTTGACACGGTAGGGGTCACAGGTTCAATCCCTGTAGCGCCCACCATAAATTCAAGCACTTAGACGCCAGACTTGAGACAAAGTCAGGAGCCTTTGCCGAAGGCGCCCCGACGTTTCCGTTCCTGCGCGGCCCCAGCCAGGTGAAGCGCCGAGCACCCCTCATCACCTCCGCACCGGCCATGCGCAGGATTCGCGACACCGTCTTGCCGGGACCCACGCGAAGCGCCTTGCCCTTGCCGCTACGTTCACTCGCCCGTCAGACCCAGCTCCCGCATGCGCTTCCACAGCGTGGTGCGCGAGACGCCGAGCAGCCGCGCG
Organism: Sediminicoccus rosea; assembly: GCF_033547095.1. Lineage (NCBI taxonomy): Bacteria > Pseudomonadati > Pseudomonadota > Alphaproteobacteria > Acetobacterales > Roseomonadaceae > Sediminicoccus > Sediminicoccus rosea. The sequence continues at coordinate 2,962,980 of NZ_CP137852.1, forward strand.
GCTTCGGCCCGGTTGCCGCCCGCCCGCGCGAGGGCATCTGACACCGCAAGGCGCGTCGCGCCCTGGATCGCGGCGCCGAGCATGGGCGCGGCAGCAGCGGCCGCCCGCTCCAGCTGGCTCTCGGGAAAGAGGTCATCGGGTCCGATTTCCTCCCCCTCCGCCAGGGCCACCGCGCGTTCGATCCGGTTGCGGAGTTCACGCACATTGCCCGGCCAGTCGTGGTCGGCCAGGGCCGCCGCCGCCGGCGGCGAGAGCCGCCGGGCACCCAGGCCGAAGCGCGCCACGGCCTCAGACAGCAGGCGCTCCGCCAGCCATGGCAGATCCTCCACACGGCGCCGCAGCGGCGGGATCTCCACCGGGATCACGTGCAGCCGGTAGTAGAGGTCCTCGCGGAAGCTGCCGGCACGGACACGCGCGGCCAGATCGGCATGGGTCGCGCAGACGAGGCGCGCGGCAAAGCGCCGCTCGGCCGGCGCGCCGAGCGGCAGGAAGGCGCGCTCCTGCACCAGGCGCAGCAGCTTGGCCTGCAACTCGGGCGCCAGCTCCGCGATTTCATCGAGCAGCAGCGTCCCCGCCCCGGCGCGCTCCGCCAGCCCTGACTGGCGCGTCGCGGCGCCGGTGAAGGCGCCGCGCTCATGGCCGAACAGCGTGCTCTCGGCCAGGTCGCGCGGCACGGCGGCGCAGTTCAGCGCCACGAAGGGCTCCCCCGCGCGGGCCGAGGCGGCGTGCAGGAATCGCGCGGCCACTTCCTTACCCACTCCCGTCTCGCCGGTCAGCACCACCGGCACATCCACCCGTGCCGCCTTGCGCAGCATGGCCTCCACGCCGCGCATCGCAGCGGAGACGCCAAGCCCGGCGGGCTCGCGACCCTCTGACGGCGCGGCCGGTGCGCTCGCCAGGGCGGCGCCGAGCGCCTCCACCAGCCGGTCCACATCCAGCGGCTTCGTCAGGTAGTCGCGGGCGCCGGCCCGAACGAGGCGCACTGCCTGCGCCACGTCGCCGAAGGCCGTCATGAAGAAGGCGGGCAGTGCGCCGAGATCCGCCAGCAGGCGGAGATAGACCTCCTCGCCCGACATGTCCGGCAGGCGGATGTCGCTCACCACCGCATCGGGGCGGAGCGCGCGTGCCTCGCGCAGCGCCGCGGCGCCCGTCTCCGCCAGCCGCGGCCGATAGCCCTCGAGCCGCAGCCGATGCGCCAGCGCGGGGCCGATCACCGGGTCGTCCTCGACGACCAGCACCACCTTGGGCGTGGTCATGCGGCCCGGCTCCTGTCGAGGGGGATAACGAGGCGGATGGCCGTGCCGCCGCCCGGGCGCGCCGCGACCGAGGCGCGGGCGTCGAGATCGCCCAGCAGCCCGACGACGACACCAAGGCCCAGGCGGCGCGAGCCTGTCTCGGGCGGCGCCCCGCCACCCGAAAGCCGTTCCGCCGCGGCAGGGTCGAGGCCCGGGCCTTCATCGGTGATCTCGCACAGCAGATCGCCCTCCACGATCCGCGCCTGCAGCCCGACCACGCCCCCGCGCGGCGTCGCCGCGCAGGCATTGAGCAGCAGGTTCAGCAACACCTGGCGCACGCCACCGGCGCCCGTGCCGAGATGCCCCTCCGGCAGGTCCAGCCCGAAGGCGAGCGTCACGCCCTGCCGCTCCGCCGCCGGGCGGGCCAGATGCCGCAGATCATCGAGATCCGCCCGGGTCAGCGGGTGGTCCTGCTCGGGGCGGTAGAGGCTCAGCGTGCGGCTGACGATGCGCTCCAGCGCGTTGATCCCGCGCTCGAGAAAGGCGAGCGCCTCCTCGCGCTCCCCCGGGCGGTCACCGAAGCGGCGCAGGGTGGAGACGGCGGTGGCGAGGCCGGCAAGCGGGTTGCGGACCTCATGGGCGACATTGGCGGCCAATTGGCCCAGCGCCGCCGCCTGCTCCCGATCGGCCAGTTCCGCCGCCAGCCGCTCGCGCTCGCGCACACCATCGGCCATGCGGTTATAGGCGCCGAGCACGTGGGCCGTGCGCGGATCAACGGCGTTGATCAGCGCATCGGGCAGGCGCGCGGGGGGGCGGCTTGCGCCCTCGGACAGTTCGCGGACCAGCAGCCGCAGCGGCCGGCCCAGGCGGTGCAGCACGAACCAGGCCAGCAACGCGAAGAGCGCCGCGAGCAGCAGGTCCATCACGATGATCGTCCAGGAAAGGCGCTCGCGCGCCGCCAGGATCGGCCCGATATCGAGCGCGGCGACGATGCGGCCCGCGGAACCCGAGGCCCCCTCCACGCTGCGTGCGGCCCAGGCGACGCCGCCCACAGGGTCCATCCGCCAGCCCTCCCGCTCCAGCAGCGCCCGGTCGGGCTCGGGCAGGAGCGGGTCGCCATGCCGCGCCAGCAGGCGGCCGGCCGGGTCAAACGCGAAGAGCGCGCGTTCAGCCACGCCATGCTGCTCGCCGAAGGCGCGGCCGAAGCGTCCCGCGACATAGTCCGGATCGCCGGCCTCGAGCCCTGTCCGGACGCTGGCCGCGAGCCCGTCCAGATAGACCCGGCCGAGTTGCTGGAGCTGCCGGTCCGCCTCCCGGTTGGTGGCCTGCAGCGCGATCTGCGTCGTGCCCACCGCCACCGCGAAGACCAGGAGGCCGGCGGCCGCGGGCAGCCGCAGGCCAGGCGGCAGAACGGGGCGCGGCCGGCTCGCCGGGGGTGGATCGTCGGTCGCGGGCGTCATCGCGCGGATGGCTCCTGGGGGCGCCGGCGCCCGCCCGGCAGCCAGCCTCCTGCATCAGGGAAGGAGACTGAGCGGGACGGTCCGCGCCGTCGTTTCGAAGGCGCAGTGCCGGAGGCTGTCGAGGACACCGCCGTAGCACGTGGAAAGGCAGGGAACCACCGCCGCATCGAAGAAGACGAGGCGCGCGCGCAACTCCTCCGGCGCGGCGGTCGCGTCGATCGGCGCCATGACTGCGACCCGCCGGCCATGCTCGCGCAGCAGTTCGGCCTGGGCCTCCACCATCTCGCGCAGGCTGCTCCGCTCCTCGCCGATGGGCAGGATCGAGATGGGGGCGGCGGACCAGAGCCCGCTGCGCAGCAGTCCCGCCGCCAGCGCGCCGGACCCCGGGGCGTCGCCCACGATCAGCACCACACCCCGGACGGTCTCCGGCAGTTCCCGCACCCGCAGCACCGGCGCGACCCTGCCTGTGGCCAGCGCCGCGGCCAGTTCATGGCCGGGCTCGCTTTCCGGGCCATGGGGGCCAATGCCGGCCGGCACGATGATGAGATCCTGGCCGGCCAGCAGCGACGCGATCTCGCGGGCCGAATTCTCCTCATGGCGTGCCGCGGCGCGGATGGAGGGGTGCGCGGCGGCAGCGGTCTCGAATTCCCCGAGCGCGGCCGCTGCCGCTTCCCGCAGGCGGGCACGGCTGCGGGAGGCGAGCCAATCCGCCCAGAAGGCGCCGCCCACCGGCATGGGGCCGCGCCAGATCCGCGGCTCCAGCCCCACGCCGGACAGGCCGGTGACGGCGGCGCCGGTAGGCCCCGCGAGGCGCATTGCCGCCGTGGCCGCGGCCGCCTGCGACGGCCCGCCGACAAGGCACACCAGGATGCGCCGCAAGGCCGCCGCTTCGACCCCCGGCTGGTCACGCAGGACCGGATCGACCGGCCGCCGGAACTCCGGAATGGCGCTCATCGGGGTTTCCTCGGGGTTGGGGGCGCGCGCCGTCCGGGTCCGGAGGGTGCGGCTCGGGTCAATGTCGAAGACCTTGCGGTGGAGGACGCCCGAAAGGGCATCGGCCACCGATGCCGCGCCCAGCGGCGCGCCCGCGACATAGGCGGCGCGACCCAGCGCATGGGAGGCGAGCGGCGCCGTCAGCAGCAGGAAGGCGATGGCGGCGAGCGCGGTCAGGAGCGCGGCCGGCGTGCCGAAGGCAAGCCCGGCGCCGAGCAGCATCAGCCCCGCCCCGGCCACGCCCGCCTTGGCCGCCGCGTGCATGCGCATGAAGGGATCGGTCAGCCGGGCGACACCGAGCGCGGCCAGCCCCACCACCCCGGCGCCACCGACCAGCAGCAGCGCGGCCAGGACCTCGATCGCCACCCTCATGCGGCGGGCTCCCGCGCCGGCGGGGCGCTCGCGCGCTCCATCAGCCGTGCGAAGGCGACGGCGCCGAGGAAGCCCACGAGCGCGATGCCGAAGGCGATGTCGAGGAAGGCGGCATGTCCGGCGATGACGGCGACCAGCGCGGCGAAGCAGACGCCGAGCAGGCCCAGCATGTCGGTCGCAATGACACGGTCCGCCGAGGAGGGCCCGACCAGCAGCCGCAGCACAACAGGGATGCACCCCAGCGCGACAATCAGGGCGGCGAGGCCCGCGGCCCAGGGAATCAAGCCGGTGGTCATGGCAGCACCTCCCGCGCGCGGGCCTCCAGGGTGGATTTCATGCCGGCGATCGCCGCCGCCCGGTCCGGCGCGTCCAGCACATGGACGTAGAGCGTCCGGCCATCGGCCGAGACCTCAAGGCTCGTGGTGCCGGGCGTCAGCGTCACCATGTCGGCGAAGAGCACCGTCCCGCCGGGCGAGCGGATGTCGAGCGGCACGGCGAGGATGGCGGGCCGCAGGCGCTCCGGCGGGCCGAGCACGGCGCGGATGGTGGCGAGCGTGGATTTCGCAAGCTCCACCACGAAGGTGGCGCCGACACGAATCCAGGCGAGGGCGATCCTCATCGCGCGGTCTCCGCAAGCTGCAGGGGGTTCGGGCCGAGCACGGCCGCGATGTAGGCGTCGCGATCGAGCAGCGCCTCGGCCGCGGCAAGGGAGAAGGCGGCGAATGGCTCGGTCCAGAACCCGATGGCCAGCGTGACGCCGCAGAGCAGCACGATCGGCGCGAAGGTCGCGAGGCGCTCGCCGCGCGTCCACCCGGGCGCCGGCGCGGCTTCGGGCGCGGCTTCGGGCGCGGCCTTCCAGAAGGCCTCGTTCCAGATCTTGATCATGGAGTAGAGCGTGAGCAGCCCGACGGCGAGCGCCACGCCCGCCAGCACGAAGGCCTCCGCCTCCAGCCCCGCGCGGATGACGACAAGCTTGCCCCAGAAGCCCGAGAGCGGCGGGATGCCGGCCAGCGAGAGCGCTGGGATCAGGAACAGGAGACCGAGGAGCGGCGCCGTGGCCCAGAGCCCGCCCAGCCGCGCCAGCGCGAAGGAGCCGCCCATCTGCCGCATCGCGCCCGCGACGAGGAAGAGGTTCGCCTTCACCACGATATGGTGGATGACGTAGAGCACGCTGCCCGCGATCGCGAGCGGCGTCATCAATGCCACGCCCACCAGCATGTACCCGATCTGGCTGATGATGTGGAACGAGAGGATCCGCCGCACATCGTAATGCGCGGCCGCACCCAGGACGCCCACCACCATCGTCGCGATCGCGACCGCCCCGATGATCGGCCCGAACAGCGCGTGGTCATGCGCGAAGACGAGCGTGAAGATGCGGATGATGGCGTAGACGCCGACCTTTGTCAGAAGCGCGGCGAAAATCGCCGCCACCGGCATGGAGGCCGTGTGGTAGGAGGCCGGCAGCCAGTTGAAGAGCGGAAACACCGCGGACTTGGCCCCGAAGGAGACCAGCAGCAGCACCGCCGCCGCGGCCAGTGCGCCTTGGTTCTCCACGGTGGGCGCCACGCGCGCCATGTCGGCCAGGTTCAGCGTGCCCGTCAGCCCATAGAGCAGCCCGACCGACAGCAGGAAGACGGTGGTGCCGACCAGGTTCAGCATCACGTAGCGGATGCCGCCATCCAGCTGCTCGCGCGTGCGGTCGAGCACCAGCAGGCCGAAGGAGGCGATCAGCATCACCTCGAACCAGACGTAGAGGTTGAAGAGGTCTCCGGTGGAGAAGGCGCCGGCCACGCCCATCAGCAGCGCGTGGAACAGCGGCTGGAAGCCGGCGCGGTCCCGCTCCTGCGCGCCCGGGCCCATCGCGTAGATGGCGACGGCCAGGCCCATCAGGCCGGTGATGACGAGCATCGCGGCGGAGAGATGGTCCACCACCAGGGTGATGCCGAAGGGCGCGGGCCAGTTGCCCATCTGCCCCACGACCATGCCGCCCGAGAGCACTTCGGCCAGCAGGGCCAGCGTCGCGGCCAGCATGAGCAGCGCGGCGGCGAGGCCCACCAGGCGCTGGCCTGCCGGGCGGGACCAGAGCAGCGCCGTGAGTGCGGTGGCCAGCAGAGGAACCAGGATGGGTGCCACGAGCAGGAACTGGCGCATCACGCCGCCTCCTTCCGTGCAGCGGACTGGCCCGCGCCTGCGGCCGCCGGGACGGCCGGGGGACCTGCATGGTCCGGGCGCTCGGCCTCGTCCATCTCCTCGGCGGAGACGCTGCCGAAGGCGGCGTGGGCCCGCATCACCAGCACCAGGGCGAAGGCGGCGAGGCCGAAGCCGATGACGATGGCGGTCAGGATCAGCGCCTGGGGCAGCGGGTTCCCAGCACCAGCGACCAGCACCGAGGCGCCCGGGTCCACCAGCGGCGGCACCATGCCGCCAACCCGCCCGGCCGCGAAGATGGCAAGGTTCACACCCGTGCCGAGCAGGACGAAGCCGAGCAGCGCGCGCGGCAGGTCGCGCGCCAGCAGCAGGTAGGCGGCCGCGGCGACGAGCAGACCGATGGTGAGGGCAAGGGCGGCTTCCATCCTGCTCACTCCTCCGCCACGAGGGCGAAGACCATCGCCGTGACGGTGCCGATCACCACGAGATAGACGCCCACATCGAAGACGAAGGCGGTGTTCAGCGGCAGCGTCAGCGGGATCTGCGGGAACCACCAACGATGCGTCAGGTAGCCGGCCGAGGGATCGAGCCAGGCGAGCAGGCCGCTGCCCGCCGCGACCAGCAGGCCCACGCCGCACCAGGCGGCAGGCGGCGCGCGCATCACCGCGAGTGCGGCCGCCTGCCCACGCGAGATGGCGAAGAAGACCAGTCCCGCCGAGGCGACGAGCCCGCCCACGAAGCCGCCGCCCGGCGCGTTGTGGCCGCGCACGAGGAGGTAGAGCGAGACGACCATCGGCACCCAGAGCAGCAGCGGCGCCGAAACGCGGAGAATGAGGGAGGATGGCATCGTCTCAATTCCTGGGCGCAAGGGGGCGTGCCGCGCCGCGCAGCAGCGCGAGGACCGCGAAGGCGGCGATGGCGAGCACGGCGATCTCGCCCAGCGTGTCCAGCGCGCGGAAATCCACGAGGATGACGTTCACCACGTTCCGCCCATGCCCGGCCGGCACGCTGTTCTCGCCGAACCAGGAGCCGAGCCTCGGGTCGAAGGGAGAGGCCAGCACGGCCAGCAGCAGCGAAGCGACGGAGCCGCCGAGCGCCAGCGCCACCGCGGCGTCACCGGTGCGTTGGCGGGGCGTGCGCGCATCGCGGCCGCGGAGCGGCAGGCGCAGCAGCACGGTGGCGAGGATGACCACCAGCAGCACCTCGACCGTGAACTGCGTGAGCGCGACATCGGGCGCGCCGAAGCTCAGGAAGACCAGGGCCGTGCCGAAGCCGACCAGCCCGGTGGAGAGGACGGCGGCCAAGGTGCTGCGCGCCAGCGCCGTGGCGAGCGCACCGACGGCGATGAGCAGGAAGGCGAAGGCGCGCGGATCGAGCGTGCCGCCCATGGGCCGGTCGAAGCCGCCACGGATCGCCAGCACCGCGAGCGGCGCCAGCGCCGTCACCAGCAGCAGGGTGCGCATGTAGCCGCGCAGGCTGCCGTGCTGCACGGCGCGCGTCGTCCCCTCGGCCCAGCCGATCACGCCCGCCAGCGCCCGCTCATAGCCGCGCGAGGGACCGAGGCGGTCCAGCAGGACCAGGCCACGCAGCCGCGGCATCAGCCGCTCCCAGCCGAGCAGGATCAGCAGACCGAGCCCGACCGTGGCCGCGCTCAGGGCGAGGACGGGGGTGAAGCCGTGCCAGAGCTTCAGCGGCACATCGGCCGGGTGACCCAGGATGGCGGCGGCGGCGCCGTTCACCAGCCATTCGCCCGGCAGGGAGGGCGCGATGCCGGCCAGCAGCCCGAGGCACGCCAGCAGCACGGGGCCGGCCAGCATGGAAATCGGCGGATCATGCGGCTCGCGCGGGGTGGGCCGCACCGACCCGAAGAAGATGCGCCAGGAAAGCAGCCCGGCCACCGCCACCATCGCCGCGTTCACCGCGAAGCCGATGACCGCGACGACGGGCGCCATGCCGCCGGCGGCGAGCTTCGCCTCATAGACGATCTCCTTCGCCACGAAGCCGACGAAGGGCGGCAGCCCCGCCATGGACAAGGCCGCCAGCACCGCCGCTCCGGCGGTCCATGGCATGGCGCCGCGCAGACCGCCCAGGGCGGAGGCGTCGCGCGTGCCCGTCTCGTGGTCGAGGACGCCCGCGATGAGGAACAGCGCCGCCTTGTAGAGCGCATGCACCAGCAGGAAGGTCACCGCCGCCGTCGCCGAGAGGTCCGGCGCGATGCCGATGAGCATGACGAGCGTGCCCAGGGCGGTGACGGTGGTATAGGCGAGCACGCGCTTGAGGTCCGTCTCGCGCAGTGCCAGCAGGGCGCCGGTCGCCGCCGTCAGCAGCCCCGCCCAGGTCAGCAGGTCATGCCACAGCGCCTCCGTCGCGTAGAGCGGGTTCAACCGCGCCAGCAGGTAGACGCCGAGCTTCACCATCGTCGCGGAGTGCAGATAGGCGCTGACGGGGGTCGGCGCCGCCATCGCATTCGGCAGCCAGAAGTGGAAGGGGAACTGCGCCGACTTCGTGAAGCAGCCCAGCACGATCAGCAGCATGGCCGGCACCGAAGCCGGGTGCGCCAGCACCACCTCCCGCGCGGCGATGATGCCCGAGAGGCTGGTGGTGCCCGCCGCCATCGCCACCAGGATCAGGCCAGCCAGCAGCGCGAGGCCGCCGCCACCCGTCACCAGCAGCGCCTGCAGCGCGGCCTTGCGCGCGGCCGGCTTCTCATGATCGTGGCCGACCAAAAAGAAGGAAGCGAGGCTGGTCAGCTCCCAGAAGATGAAAAGCGTGACGACATCATCCGCGGTGACCGCACCGAGCATCGCCACCATGAACAGCAGCAGCAGGACGATGAGGCGACGCAGCCTCGGATCGCCCTCCAGGTAGCGCCCGGCATAGAGCAGCACGAGCGCGCCGATGCCGGTGATGAGCAGGGTGAAAAGCAGCGAGAGCCCATCGAGCCGCAACCCTCCCGCCACGCCGAGCGAGGGGACGGACCAGAAGCCGACCGAGAGCGGCGCCGCCGCGGCAAGCAGCAGGTAGCCGCTGAAGGCGCAGGTGGCCGCGGCGGCGCCGACCATGGCCGCCCGCCTGGCGGGAAGTGCTGCCGCCAGCGCAGCGGCGGCCAGGCCGACGAGCAAGGGGAGCTGCAGGGCGGAATCCGGTGCGGGCATCATCGCCCCCGGCGAGGCAAGGCCCGTGCCAGCACCAATATTTCTCTGAATCAGAGTGTTAGGTGCATCGAACTCTAAGCGCGGTCACGCCACGTCAACGCCCGTGAACGTGAATGTTCACATCCCTGAACAGCCGGCCAGGCCCGCCGGGAGGTCGGGCCTGGCCGTCGCTCCCACCCGTCCCGTGACGCCTAGCGCCGCGCGCGTTCCGCGTGTTTGCCCATCGTGTTGTAGGGCGCATAGGGCGGGAATTCGCCGATCGCGGTCATGTCCACCTCGATCAGGGTGGGCCCATCCACCGCCAGCGCGCGGGCGACCACGGGCCCGAATTCCTCCGCCGCGCCGACGCGGAAGTAGGGCAGACCCGCCAGCGCGGCCAAGGGCTCCAGCGCCGGGCCCTGCAGCTCATCGCCGAAGCGGCGGCCATCCACCACCGCGTCCTGGATGTGCCGGATCACGCCATAGCCGCGGTCGTTCATCACGATGGTGCAGAGCCGCGCGCGCTCCTGCACGGCGGTCCAGAGCTCGGTCAGGTTCATGGCGAAGCCGCCATCGCCCACCATCGCGACGGTCTTGCGCCCGCCCGCCCCCATCGCCGCCCCGATGCCCAGCGGCAGGCCCGGCCCGATGGCAGCCCCCACCGGATGGACGGCATCACGCGGGCCATAGACCTCGAAGGTGCGGTTGCCCCAGGTGGAATTGCTGATGGTGATGTCCCGCACCCAGAGCGCGTCGCGCGGCATCGCGGCACGCAACTGGCGCGCGAAGGAGGCATAGGGACCAAGCGTCGCCTCGTATTCCTCGATGGCCAGCGCCTTGGTGCGCGCCACATCCGCGGCATAGCCCGGCTCGACCGCGATGCGGCCCTTGAGGCGCCGCGCGAGCCCCTGCGCCACCAGCTCCGCATCGCCCTGGAGGAAATAGCGGTTGGGATAGGTGCGCCCATTGGCCGCCGAATCCACATCCACATGGATGAGGTTGTCCGGCAGCTTCATGGAGAATTCCATCATCTCATGCCCGCGCAGCCGCGAGCCGAGCACGAGCATGGCATCCACGCCCTCGTAGAAGCCCAGGATGCGCGGCGCGCCATTGCCGTGCAGCGCGCCGAAGGTCATCGGGTGATCCTCCGGGATGATGCCGCGGCCGTTCCAGGAGGAAACGGCGGCGAAGCCGAGATCGAGCAGCGCCCGCGCCCCCTGCCCCGCCTCGCGCGCGCCATTGCCGAGCCAGATCATGGGCCGCTTCGCGCGTGCCAGGATCTCGGCCACCTCGTCCAGCGCGGCCTCGCTCGGCGGCAGCGGCGGCGGCGGCGCGAGAGCGAGCGAATCCAGCTCGGCCGGGCGCGGGATGACGGCGCGCTGGAGGTCGATCGGGATCTCGACCGAGACCGGGCCGCGCGGCGGCGTCATCGCCTCGGCCGCCGCGCGCATCAGCACGCCCAGCGCCTCGCCGGCGGCCCGCACGCGATAGGCGGCCTTGCCGGAGGCGGCGAGGATCGCGGTCTGGCCCGGCACGTCATGCACCGTGCCCATGTCGCGATCCACGAATCTGGTGGCCGTCTGCCCGGTGATGTGCAGCACGGGCGAGCCCGCGAAGCGCGCCTCGACCAGGCCGCCGATGCTGTTGGCCATGCCGGGGCCGGTGCTGGTGAACAGTACGCCGAGGCCACCTGTCACGCGCGCATAGGCATCGGCCATGTGCGCGCCCCCCATTTCGCCGCGGCACATGACGTAGCGGATGGCGTTGCGCCGGCCGATGGCATCCAGCATCGGAATATTGTGGACGGAGACGATGCCAAAGACCGTGCTCACGCCGATGCGTGAGAGGAATTCGGCGACCAGGTCGCCCACGGTGTAGGGGGTTTGGGTCATGGCGCTTCCTCAGGGTTCTTGGCGCGCATCGTGTCACGATGCGCGCCGCGCGCCAGCCCCTCAGCCGCCCGGCGCTCCCTGGGTGCTCGTGTAGATCGCGTAGAGCGACTTGCTGGCCGCCATGAAGAGGCGGTTTCGGTGGCGCCCGCCAAAGGCGAGGTTGGCGCAGCGCTCCGGCAGATCAATGAAGCCGATGGGCTGGCCGGCAGGGTTGAACACCTTCACGCCATCCAGCCCCGGCGCGCCCATGCCCCAGCCGCACCAGAGGTTGCCCGCCACATCGACGCGGAAGCCATCCGGCGTCTCGCCCGGCTCGCAGCGCACCAGGACGCGGCGGTTGCGCAGCCTGGCGCCGTCCACGTCATAGGCCAGGATATTGCGCGGCTCGCTCCGGCTTTCGATGACGTAGAGGATGCGCTCATCCGGGCTGAAGGCCAGCCCGTTCGGATGGTCCACGTCATCGGCCACGCAGGTGATGGCGCCGGTCTGCCCATCCACCCGGTAAAGGTTGGTGTGCGGCAATTCCGGCGCGCGCTTCTCGCCCTCGTAGAAGCCGAGCAGGCCGAAGGGGGGGTCGGTGAACCAGATGCTGCCATCGGACTTCACCACCACGTCGTTCGGGCTGTTCAGCCGCTTGCCCTGATAATGCTCGGCGATGACGGTGATGCGCCCGTCATGCTCGGTGCGGACGACGCGGCCGGTCAGGTGCTCACAGGTGACGAGGCGGCCTTCGCGGTCCCGCGTATTGCCATTCGCGTTGTTCGACGGCTTGCGGAACTCATCCACCAGGCCCGTGCTTTCGGACCAGCGCAGCATCCGGTTGTTCGGGATGTCGGACCAGATGAGGCAGCGATGATCGCCGAACCAGACGGGCCCCTCCCCCCAGCGGCCGCCGGTCCAGAGGCGCTCCAGCCCCGCCAGCGGCAGGCGCAGTGCGTTGAAGGCCGGGTCCAGCACGCGCACCGCCGGGTCGGGGTAGCGCTCGATCATGCCGCTCATCTCCCGTAAAACACGCCCTGGCGCTTCTCGATCATCGCGTTCACGGCTTCCTTGTGATCCTCCGTCTCATGCGCGATGGCCTGGAAGGCCGCGGAGAGCTCGAGCAGCGAGGGCAATGACATGTGCTGCCCCTCGCGCAGCAGGCGCTTGGTCATGCGCAGCACCTGCGGCGGGTTCTTCGCCACGCGCGCGGCGAGTTCGCGCGCCGCGCCCAGCAATTCCCCATGCGGCACGACGCGGCTGACGAGGCGCGCGGCCAGCGCCTGCTCGGCATTCAGCGGGTCCCCCGTGAAGGACATCTCGGCCGCCATCGCGAGGCCGACGGCGCGCGGCAGCAGCCAGGCGCCACCATCGCCCGGCACGATGCCGACGCGCACGAAGCTCTCGGCGAAGATCGCCTTGTCGGAGGCGATCCGCATGTCGCACATGCAGGCGAGATCGAGCCCCGCGCCGATGGCCGCGCCATTCACGGCGGCGATGGTCGGCACGTCCAGCTCCCAGAGCGCCAACGGGATGCGCTGGATGCCGCGCCGGTAGTTCTCGCGCATCACGGCCGGGCTGTCGGCCGCCATGATGCCCTTGCGGTCGCGCATGCCCTTGAGGTCGCCGCCCGCGCAGAAGGCCGGGTCCGCACCGGTCACGACGACGCAGCGGATGGCGTCGTCGCGCGCGATACGCTTGCAGGCGGCCTCCACCTCGTCGCAATCCTCGAAGCCGGAGATGGCGTTGCGTCGCTCGGGCGCGTTCAGCGTGAGGGTGACGACCGGGCCGTCCTGCTCGATCTTGAGGAAGTCACTCATTCATCGGTTCCTTGTTGTGGGGCGGCCGGTTCAAGCCTGCGCGCCCGCGGCGTCGCGCGCCGTGATGTCGGGCCAGAGATTGGCGCCGCCGCGCGCCAGCACGGCGCGGCCGATCTCGCTGGACCAGGTGACCGCGCTGCCCGCCTCGTCCCGCCAGGCCCAGAGGCGGCGCGTGAGGTGGTGCAACTCATGATCCTCGGTGATGCCGATCGCGGCGAAGACCTGGTGCACCTTGGCGGCGACGCTTTCGGCCGTCTCGCCGGCGATGATCTTGGCACAGCCGATCTCGAAGGCGGCGCCGTCCAGGCCATGCGCGTCCACCGCACGCGCGGCCGAGGCCACCGCCACATCAAGCGCGGCCACATCGCCCGCCACCATCGCGAGGGATTGCTGCACCGCCTGGAACTTGCCGATGGCACGACCGAACTGGACGCGGGTATTGGCCCAATCCACCGCCAGCGTCAGGGCTTGCCGCGCCGCCCCGGAGATCTGCGCGGCCCGCACGAGCGCGAGGCCGAGTCGCGTGGCCCGCGTGCCCCAGCCATTGGGCAGGAGGCCCTCCAGCAGGGCTGCCCCCGGCTCCACCATGTCGCGCGGTTCGCGCGCCAGGTTGCCAGAGGGGAAATAGCTGTCGCGCGGCCGCAGCGCGATGCGCCCGGGCCCCTCCTCCGTCACCACATGCAGCGCAAAGCGGCCAAAGGGCGTGGCGCGCGTGCCGAGGCTGATGAAGCCGATCTGCGGCTCAAGCCCGGCCGCGGCCAGCAGGGCATTGGCCAGCATCGCCTCGGCCAGGGGCGCGGGCGCGCCGAAGCGGCCCAGCACCTGCCAGACCGCCGCGGCATCCCCCCAGCCCAGGCCGACGCCTGAGGCGGCCTCAGGCACCAGGGCCAGGGGAAGGCCCAGCTCGACCATCTCGGCCCAGAGCCCGGCCGGCCATTCGCCCGCCTCGACGCGCCGCAGCAGGGCCACGCCCGCCTGGTCGGCCAGCAGGCGCTCGACCTGCTCCAGGATGATGTCGCGCATCTCGCTCATCGCAGTCCCAGCTCCCGCGCGATGATGCCGCGCAAAATCTCCCGCGTGCCGCCACGCAGGCTGAAGGTGGGCGCCAGCTGCACCAGGTCGTCCAGCAGCAGGCGCAAATCGGGCGGCATGTCCTCGGGGTCCATCAGGCTGCGGATCTGCTCGGGCAGCGCCTGTTCGAAGACATTGCCGACATCCTTCACCAGTGCCGCCTCCACCGCCGGAGATTCGCCGCGTTCCAGCATGCCGCCCACCGAGAGCGACATGCCGCGCAGCGTGTTCAGCCGCGCCACCATGCGGCCGATCGTGGCTTCGGCCCCCGGCACGGGCGCCGCGTTGAGCGCATCAATGCCCGCCGCCAGCGCCGGGTAGGAGGAGAGGTAGCGGTCCGGCCCACTGCGCTCGAAGGCGAGTTCGGAGGTGGCCTGGGCCCAGCCCGCACCCTCCTCGCCCAGCAGGTCATCCTCGCGCAGCATCACGTCGTCGAAGGTGACCTCGTTGAAGCTCTCCTCGCCCACGAGATCCCGGATCGGGCGGATGGAAATGCCCGAGAGGCGCAGGTCCACCAGGAATTGCGAAAGCCCCGCATGGCGCGAGCGGCCCTCCGGCGCGGGGGAGGTCCGCACGAGGGCGATCATGTAGTCGCTCTTGTGGGCGAAGGTGGTCCAGATCTTTCGGCCGTTCAGCTTCCAGCCATTCGGCACGCGCTCCGCCTTGGTGCGGAGGTTGGCGAGATCGCTGCCCGCCTCCGGCTCTGAGAGGCCGATGCAGAAAGCGAGTTCGCCCCGGGCGATACCGGGGAGGATGCGCCGCCGCTGCTCCTCCGTGCCGAGCCTGAGGATGAGCGGGCCCGACTGCCGGTCGCCGATCCAGTGGGCGCCGACCGGCGCGCCGGCGGCCAGCATCTCCTCCAGCACCACGATTCGCTCGAGTCCCGACTTCTCGTGCCCGCCATAGGCGGCGGGCCAGGTCATGCCGATCCAGCCGCGGGCGCCCACCGCCCGGGAAAATCCACGGTCGAAGCCCATCCAGGAGCGCGCGCGGATGTCGGGGGTCCAGTCGCGCCCGGCCTCGGCCAGGAAGTCGCGCAACTCGCGGCGCAACTCGGCCGCGCGCGGCGGGGCATCGGGCAGGTCGAAACGCATGATTTTTCCTCCGTGCGGGAGGCTAGCAGGGGGTGGGGGAAGCCGGAACTCCACCCTCTGGCCTCAACTGCACTTGCGAGTCATTCTCATTTACGGTATCGCATCAGCCCATGGTGAACACCGATGACCCCACGCCCTTCCGCCCGCCCAGACCGACGGACCGCGACTCCCGCCGCCGCTGCCTCGACGCCGAGGTGCTGTTCCGCGACGGCCCCGAAGTCGAGATCCATCACAAGGAGGACATCTATCGCCTGCGCCTGACGCGCGGCGGAAAGCTCATCCTGACCAAGTAGTTGCTGTCTCTTTCTCTCCCGCCTCTCCCTCTCCCCTTCCCTCCGTCTCACCGCGTCAGCCAGCCCCGGATCCGCCCCGCAGAGCGGGCGTCCCGCAAGCCAGCGCGCCATCCCCCTGCCGGGCGATGGCACCCACCCGCAAGGCCTTGCCGTGTTCCGTTTCCCATCCGCCCTGATGCTGACCACCGCCCTGGTCCTGCCGGCCTTCGCGCAGGAGGCCGGAGCGCCCGCGCCCGCCACGGCAAGCCCCGCCGCCACGAACCCAGCAACGGCCCCGGCCGCCACGCCGCTCGACACGGTCACCTCCACCGCGACGCGCACGCCGCAGGTGGCGGGCGATTCGGCCGTCTCCATCTCTGTCATCACCCGGGAGGAAATCCTCCAGCGCCAGCCGCGCTCCCCGGTGGATCTGCTGGGCGACGTGCCGGGCGTGGAAATCTCGGGCGCGCCGCGCACCAGCGCGCTGCAGCCCACCATCCGCGGCCTGGGCGATGAGCGCATCGTCCTGCGGATCGACGGCGTGCGGAACAACTTCAACGCGGGCCATCGCGGCCGCACCTTCATCGACCCCGAATTGCTGCGCCAGGTGGACGTGCTGCGCGGCCCCTCCTCCTCGCTCTACGGCTCGGGCGCGCTGGGCGGCGTCATCTCCTTCCGCACGATCGAACCTGAGGACGTGATCCTCGGCTCCCAGCCGGTGGGCGGCTTCTTCTCGGCCGGCTACCAGTCGCAGGGCGCCTCGGCGCGCGGCCTCGGCGTCATGGCCGCCCGCGCGGGGGACTTCTCGACCCTCGTCGCCTCCTCCGGCTTCCGCAACGGCCAGTACCGGGACGGCGCCGATCGCATCATCCAGTTCAGCGGCGACAATGTGCTGAACATGCTGGGCAAGCTGAACTGGAACCCGGGCTTCCACCGCTTCCAGCTCAATGCGAGCCGCTACGAGAACGCGAACCAGATCCCCATCGCGGCCAACACGGCCACCACCACCGGCATCGCCGAGCGCACGACGCTGCAGGAGAGCGTCTCGCTCCGCTACGGCTACGCCAATCCGGCGATGCCGCTGCTGGAGCCGAGCGTCACGATCTACAACAACTATGTCGAGCTGAACGAGGCGCGCATCGCCGCCCCCTTCGCGCAGGATCGCACCCGGCTGAACACCAAGGGCATCGAGGCGCAGAACACCTCGCGCTTCACCCTGTTTGGGCCCGAACGCCACACGCTGGTGGCCGGCATAGAAGCCTATCAGGACGAACAGCGCGGCTACCAGAACGGCCTGCCCCGCCTGCAATTCCCGAGCGCAAACCAGGATGTCATGGGCCTCTTCCTGCAGGACGAGATCCGCCTCGGCACCTGGACGCTGCTGCCCGGCGTGCGCTTCGACCGCTTCCAGCAGGAGCGCGGCAGCGGCGCACAGTCGCAGGACAACAGCCGCGTCTCGCCCCGCGTCAGCCTGGCTTGGCAGGCCACGCCCTGGGCGCAGCCCTATGTCTCCTATTCGGAGGCCTTCCGCGCGCCCTCGCTGACCGAGCTCTATGTCGGCGGGCAGCACTTCCCGGGCAATTTCTTCGTCCCCAACCCCAACCTCCAGCCCGAGACGGCGAAGAACATCGAAGCGGGCGTGGACCTGCGCTTCCGCGACGTGCTGAACGCGAATGACCGCATCCGCGGCCGCCTCGCCATCTTCCGCAACAACATCCAGAACTTCATCGAGCAGACGGTCGGCCGCACCACCACGACCAGCGCGAATATCGGCGAGGCGCGGATCGAGGGCATCGAGGCGGAACTGCAATACGACACGCCCTTCTGGTTCGCCCGCCTCGCCGCCTCCGCGCTGCGCGGCACGAACCTGGAGACGAACGCGCCGCTCGCCTCCATCCCTGCCCATCGCCTCACGCTCAATGGCGGATACCGCTTCCTGGAGCAGGGGCTGACGCTCGGCACGCGCCTCGCGCTGAACGACGCGCAGGACCGCCTGCCCAATACGGTGAGCTACCGGGTCACCGCCGCGTCGGCCGTATGGGACCTCTATGCCACCTGGCAGCCGGAATTCGCGCCGGCGCTGCGGCTCGATGTCGGTGTGAACAATGTGCTGGACGCAACCTACCGGCGGTCCAACTGGAACGGCGTGCCCACGCCCGCCTATGCCGAGGTGGGGCGCAACTTCCGCGTGGCGCTGCGGGCCAGCTTCTGAATGCGCGCGGCGCGGCCCGAGCGGCTGCCCGGCGGGGCGGCCGGCGCCTCGCTGGCGCTGCATCTGGGCGCGGGCCTCTGGCTCGCGCTCGGCGCCACGCCCGGCGGCCCGCCTGGCCGGGAGGCGGTGCGCGAGGTCCCGGTCGCCTTCGCGATGCTCTCCGCGGGCGAGGCGGAGCCGCCGCCGGGCCTGCCGGAATTGGAGGAACCCGCCCTCGCCGAGGCCGCGCCGGACGCGGAGCAGCCACCCGCCGAACCCATCGCCGAGCCCCCTCCCTTGGCCGAAGCGCCGCCCGAGCCCGCGCCGCCGCCCATCGCCGCGCCCGCCGAACCCATTCCCGAAGCACCGGCCCTTGCGGAAGCACCACCGCAACCGCCCCCGCCGGCCGCCGAGCCGATCCCGGAGGAACCGCCCCTGGCCGAGCCACCGCCGCCCGTCCGCAGCGAGGCTCCGCGCCCGCCCACGCCCCCCGCAGCCGCGCCGCGCCGGCCCCCGCCACGCCCGGCGCAGGCCATGGGCCGTGGCGTCCCGCGCGAGGCCACGACGCTGGCCGGACCCGCGGCCGCCGCCATTCCCGTCGCCGCCGCCGCGCCCAACCCGGGGCCGCCCCCCCTCATCACCCAGGCGCGCTACCGGCACCCGCCGACGCCGCCTGCGTATCCGCCGCGAGCCATCGCCTTGCGCATGGCCGGCACCGCGCTGATCCGCGCGCTGGTCGGGCCCGATGGCCAGACGCGCGAGGTTCGGCTGCACCGGTCCTCCGGCTTTGGCGAATTGGACAACGCCGCGCTGGCCGCGGTGCGCGGCTGGGCCTTCGCCGCCGCCACCGAAGGCGGACGCCCCATCGAGGCCTGGGTGGAGGTGCCCGTGCGCTTCCGCCTCGACGACTGAACAACCCCACAGGAGCAAGACCATGAATCTCAGCGCCCGCCATGCCGAATTGATGTACCAGGAGCCGCGCCTGCGCATCCGCGACGCCGCGCAACGCCTCGGCACCACGGAGGCCGCGCTGGTCGCGCTCCAGGGCGGCACGACGCTCCGGCCCGACTGGCCCGCCCTCTTCGCCGCCCTGCCCGCGCTCGGCGGCATCATGGCGCTCACCCGCAACGAGCATGCGGTGCATGAGCGGCATGGCCGCTTCGAGGAGGTCTCGGCCGGACCCGGCCATATCCTGGTGACGGGGCCCGACATCGACCTGCGGCTCTTCACCCGGCGCTGGGCGCATGCTTTCGCCGTGGCGGGTGAGCGCCCCTCGCTGCAGATCTTCGACGTGGATGGCGAGGCGGCGCACAAGATCTTCGCGACCGAGCACACCGACCGCGCCGCCTGGGCCGCGCTGGTGGAGCGCTTCACCTGCCTGGCCGCGGCAGCACCTCCGCAAGCCGCGCCCGCCCCGGCCACGGCCAAGGCGGAGGCAGAGGTGGATGGCCGCGCGTTGCGCTCGGATTGGCTGGCGCTGCGTGACACGCATGACTTCTTCGGGCTGCTGAACCGCCACAAGGCGAGCCGTCGCCAGGCCTTCCGCCTGGCCGGCGAGGACCTGGCCCTGCCGCTGGCGCCCGAGGCCGCGCGCACCACGCTGCAACTGGCTGCGGCGCGCGAAGTGCCGATCATGGTCTTCGTTGGCAACCGCAACGCCATCCAGATCCACACCGGCCCGGTGCGCCGGCTGGCTGCGACCCCCGGCTGGTTCAACGTGCTGGACCCCGCCTTCAACCTGCATCTGCGCGAGGCCGGCGTGGCGGAGGCCTGGCGTGTCGTGAAGCCCACCGAAGATGGCGCGGTCACCAGCATCGAGTTGCTGGACGCGGCGGGCGAGACGGTCGCGATGTTGTTCGGCGCGCGCAAGCCCGGCCAGGCCGAGCGCGAGGACTGGCGCCGCCTGGCGAGCGACGTGGCGCAGACGCATGCGCGGGAGGAAGCGGCTTGATCACCCGGCGGCTTCTTGCAAGCGGCCTGCTGGCCGCGCCCGTGCTCGCGCATGCCACGACCCCGCGCATCGCCGTCGCCGGCGGCGGGGTCGCGGAGATGCTCTGCGCGCTGGGGCTGGAGGGGCGGATCTGCGGCGTGGATTCCACCGCGCTGCACCCCACCCGGCTGCGGGCCCTGCCGCAGCTCGGCTACCAGCGAGCGCTCTCGGCCGAGGGCGTCCTCTCGCTCCGGCCCGACATGCTGGTGCACGCGCATGAGGCGGGGCCGCCCTCGGTGCTGGCACAGCTGCGCGCGGCGGGGTTGCCGCTGATCGGCGTGCCGCGCGTCACCGATGCGGAGGGGCTGATCGCCGCCATCACCGCCCTGGGCGAGACGCTGGGGGCCGACCCCGACCCGGTCGTGGCGGCGATGGCCGCGGATTTCGCGGCGCTGGACACGATGCTGCCGAGTGGCCCGCCGCCGCGCGCGCTTTTCCTGCTCTCGGCCGGGAATGGCGCGCCGCAGGCCTCGGGGCGCGGCACGGCGGCGGCGGCAATGTTCCGCCTCGCGCGCATCCGCAACGTCATCGAGGGCTATGAGGGGTATCGCCCGCTCTCGCCCGAGGCGGCGCTGACGCTCGGCGCCGATTGGCTGGTGGCGCCGCAGCACAGTGTGGAGGCGCGCGGCGGTCCCTCGGCCTTCCTGGCGCAGCCGCAGCTCGCCCTGCTGCCCGCCGCCCGCGCCGGGCGGCTCTATACGCAGGACAGCCTCTATCTGCTGGGCTTTGGCCCGCGCAGCGCCCATGCGGCGCGCGACATGGCCTCTGCCCTGCGCGGCGTTCCCCTTCCCCCCTTGCCGGAGCGCCCCTGGCTGTGACCCTCTGGCGCCTGCCGCTGCTGGCAGCCCTCACCCTGATGATCCTTGCACTGCTGCTCGGCGTGGGCGCCGTGCCCATCCCGCCCTGGCGCGTTGTGGGCGCCGTCTTTGGCGCGGGCCTTGGGGCGGATGGCGCCATCATCTGGGGTTTGCGGCTGCCGCGCACCTTGCTGGCGGCGCTGGCCGGGGCGGCGCTCGGGCTGTCGGGCGCGGTGATGCAGGGGCTGTTCCGCAACCCGCTGGCCGATCCCGGGCTGCTCGGCGTCTCGGCGGGCGGGGCCTTCGGGGCGGTCACGATGATCGTCCTGCTGCTGCCGCATGTGCCTGCCCCGCTGCGGCCGCACGCCGTGGCGATGGCCGCCTTTGCGGGCGCGCTGCTGGTCACCGCCCTCGTCCTGCTGCTGGCGCTGCGCGAGCGGCAGGTGGGCGTCGCTGGCCTGCTGCTGGCGGGCATCGTGCTCAATGCCTTCGCGGGTGCCGGCACCTCGGCGATGATCTACGCGGCCGACGACATGCAGCTGCGCGACGTCACCTTCTGGACCATGGGCTCGGCCGCCGGCGCCACCTGGCCGGTGCTGGGCGCGACCCTGCTGGCCGGGCTGCCGCTGCTGCTGGCCGCGCCCCTGCTGGCGCGCGGCCTCGATGCCTTGATCCTGGGCGAGCGCGAGGCGGCGAGCCTCGGCATCCGCGTCGAGTGGCTGAAATGGGGGGCGGTTGGCCTCGTCGCCCTCGCCGTGGGTGGGGCGGTGGCGGCGACGGGGCTGATCGGCTTCGTGGGCATGGTGGCGCCGCATCTGGTGCGGCTGGCCGGGGGGGCCGGCCATCGCTGGGTGCTGCCGGCCTCGGCCCTGATGGGCGCGCTGCTGCTGGCTGCCGCCGATGGGCTGGCGCGCACCGCGGTGGCGCCGGCCGAATTGCCGATCGGCCTCGTGACCGCATTGCTGGGCGCGCCGGTCTTCCTCTTTCTGCTGCTGCGCAGCGAGAGGGCGACGCGATGATCCTCTCCGCCGAAGGGCTACGCGTGACCCGCGCCGGGCGCGTTCTGCTGCAGGTACCGCATCTCGTCGTGGCGCCGGGCGAGGTGCTGGCCGTGCTGGGGGCGAATGGCGCGGGCAAGTCCACCCTGCTGCGCTGCCTCTCGGGCGAGTTGCGGCCCGATGGCGGCGAGGTCCGGCTGCTCGGCCGCCCGCTGCCGCAATGGCCGGCGCGCGGCATGGCCCGCCACCGCGCCGTCATGCCCCAGGCCAGCGCGCTGGCCTTTCCGCTCCGTGCGCGGGAGGTGGCGGCACTCGGCCGCATCCCCTGGGGCGGCGGCGACGCAGGGGTGGAGGCCGCGCTGGCGGCGGCGGGGGCCGAGCATCTGGCGGAGCGCTGGTACGGAACGCTCTCGGGCGGCGAGGCGCAGCGCGTGCAGCTGGCGCGCGTGCTGGCCCAGCTGCACGGCACGCCGCCCGGGCGGAGCCTGCTCATGCTCGACGAGCCGACGGCCAGCCTCGACCTCCGGCACCAGCATCGGATCCTGGAGGTGGCCCGCGCGCGCGCGGCAGAGGGTGCCGCCGTGGTGATGGTGCTGCATGACCTGCACCTCGCCGCGCGGCACGCGACGCATGTGCTCCTGCTGCGGGAGGGCGTGCCGCTGGCCGCGGGCCCGGCGCGCGAGATGCTGGACGCGGCGCTGCTCAGCGCCACCTATGGGGTACGGCTCAGGCGCGTGCCGGATGCGGTGGGGGGCGCCACCATCTTCGTGCCGGGGTGAATCGCCGGCCGGGTGGTTCCACCCGGCCGCTTCCGCCAGTAGTTTGAGCGGAACCCCAGGAGAGAGACGGATGGACAAGTTCGGAATTGGCCAATCGGTGCGGCGCAAGGAAGATGTGCGGCTGCTGACGGGCACCGGCCTCTACACGGACGACATCAACCGCGACAACCAGGCCTGGATGGTGGTGCTGCGCAGCCCGCACGCGCACGCGAAGATCCTCTCCATCAACACCGAGGCCGCGAAGGCCGCCCCGGGCGTCATCGAGGTGCTGACCGGCCATGACGCCAAGGCCGATGGCCTCGGCCTGTTTCCCGTCATGGTCGAGGTGCCGGGCAAGGACGGCAAGCCGCTCTGGTGCCCGGACCGCCACATCCTGCAGACGGAGGCGGTGCGCTTCGTGGGCGACCCCGTCGCCATCGTCATGGCCGAGACGCGCGCAGAGGCGCAGGACGCGGCCGAGCTGATCGAGGTGGATTACGACATCCTGCCCAGCATCACCGACACGGCGACGGCGCTGGATGCGGGCGCGCCCGTGATCTGGCCCGAGCGCGGCTCCAACCTCTGCGTGCATTGGTCGAACGGACGCGAGGCCCAGGCCGAGGCCGCGTTCGCCAAGGCGGCCAAGACCGTCAGCGTGGACCTGGTGAACAACCGCCTGGTCGGCAACCCGATGGAGCCGCGTGTCGCGCTGGGCGAGTACGACCCGGCGGAGAACCACTTTACCCTGCACAGCCCGACCCAGGGCGTGGTGCGCGTGCGCGAGAGCCTGGCCAAGTTCATCTTCAAGCTGCCGAAGGAGCAGGTGCGCGTCATCAGCCCGGACGTGGGCGGCGGCTTCGGCCTGCGCGGCAAGCTCTTCCCCGAGAGCGCGATGGTGCTCTGGGCGGCCAAGCGCATCGGCCGCCCGGTGAAATGGCGCGCCGACCGCACCGAGACCTTCCTCTGCGATCCGCACGGCCGCGACCATGTGACCCATGCCGAGATGGCCTTCGATGCCGGGGGGAAGATCCTCGGCATGAAGGTCGAGACGGTCGCCGCCATGGGCGCCTATCTGTTCGACTTCGGCCCGCGCATCCCGACCGTCGCCGGCGGGCGCATCCAGGGCACGGTCTATGACATGCAGGATGTCAGCATCAACGTCCGCTGCGCCTTCACCAACACGGCGCCGACCGACGCCTACCGCGGCGCCGGCCGGCCCGAGACCGCCTATGTGATCGAACGGCTGCTGGACCAGGGGGCCAAGGCCTTCGGCATCACGCCCGCCGAGATCCGCAACCGCAACTATGTGAAGCCGGAGCAGATCCCCTACATCAACTGCGCGGGCAACGAGATCGACAGCGGCCGCTTCGAGGAGACGCAGGCCCAGGCGCTGGCGCTGATGGACTGGCAGGGCTTCGACACCCGCCGCGCCCAGAGCCAGGCGCAGGGCAAGCTGCGCGGGCGGGGCATCGGCTACTTCATCGAGGCCTCAGGCGGGCAGCCGGCCGAATGGGCCCGAGTCCGCATCACCGAGGCGGGCGAGGCGCTGGTGCATGTGGGCACCTTCAGCCATGGACAGGGGCATGAGACGGCCTTCGCCCAGGTGCTGCATGCGCGCCTCGGCATTCCCTTCGAGAAGGTGAAGCTGGTCCAGGGCGACAGCGACGTGGTGCCCGCCGGTGGCGGCACGGGCGGCAGCCGCTCCTCGCAGATGGGCGGCGTCGCCGTCTCCCGCGCCTCTGAGATGGTGCTGGCCAAGGCGCGGCGCCTCGCCGCCCACCTGCTGGAAGCGGCCGAGGCGGATATCGAGCATGAGGGCGAGGTGTTCCGCATCGCCGGCACCGACCGCACCATCAGCTGGGCGCAGCTCGCTTCCGCCGAGGGCATCCCGAACGAGACGCCAGGCCTCGATGAGGAGCTGCTCTACAAGCGCAATACCGAGTGCAACTTCCCCAATGGCTGCCACGTGGCCGAGGTCGAGGTGGACCCCGACACCGGGATGGTGAGCGTGGTGCGCTACGCCGCGGTGGATGATGTGGGCGTGCCGCTGAACCCCATGCTGGTGCATGGCCAGTGCCATGGCGGCATCGTCTCCGGCATCGGCCAGGCGCTCTACGAGCATGCCCGCTATGATGACGAGAGCGGCCAGTTCCTGACCGCCACCTTCCAGGACTACTGCATGCCGCGCGCCGCTGACCTGCCGCACCTGGAGGTCGGGCTCAACGTCGTCCCCTGCCCGTCCAATGACCTCGGCGTGAAGGGTGCTGGCGAAGGCGGCTCCTGCGGGGCGCCGCCAGCGGTGGTGAGCGCCGTCTGCGATGCGCTCGGCATCGCGCATATCGACATGCCGGTGACGCCCGAGAAGGTGTGGCGCGCGCTCGCGATGCGGCAGGCGGCGGAGTGATCCGCTAGCCGGCCGTAATCCCCAGCGCGCGGATCATCCCGCCAATCTCGTTCACATCGCGCTGGGCGAAGGCCGTGAACTCCACGGGGCCGAGCGGCGTGGGCGAGATGGCGTGCTCCAGCAGGCGGCGCTGCACGATCTCGGTGCGCAGCCCGGCCTGGGTCTCGGCATTGAGCTTCTCCACGACCGCAGGCGGCAGGCCCGCCGGGCCGGACATGCCGACCCAGTTCAGCGCGATCAGCGCCGGATAGCCGCCCTCGCCTGTCGTGGGCACATTGGGCGCCATGGGGTTGCGCTGGGGGGCGCTGATGGCGATGCCGCGCAGACGGTTCGCCGCGAAGTGCTCGACATATTGCGGCATGGTGTCGAAGGCGAGCGGCACCTGGCCGTTCAGCAGGTCGGGCAGGAGCGGCGCGCTGCCGCGATAGGGCACATGGGTGAGCTGCACGCCGGCCGCCCGCTGGAACATCTCGCCCAGGATATGGCCGACCGAGCCGGTGCCCGAGCTGCCGAAGCTCGCCGGGCTCGGCTGCGCCTTCATCCAGGCCACCAGCGAGGGCAGGTCCGTCGCCGGGATGAAGCGCGGGTTGGTGACGATCGCGACCGGGGCCGCCCCGATGTAGGTGACATGGGTGAAGCTGCGGATCGGGTCATAGCCCGCCTGCGGGTAGAGCGGCGGCGACGTGGTGATGGGCGCCGAGTTCGAGAGGAAGAGCGTGTAGCCATCCGCCGGCTGCTGCGCGACATGCAGCGCGGAGAGCGTGCCGCCCGCGCCGGGCCGGTTGTCCACCACGAAGCGCTGGTTCATCGCGGCGGAATAATGCTCGGCCATCACGCGCGCCGTGATGTCGGAGGACCCTCCCGGCGGGAAGGAGACGACGATACGCACCGGCCGCGTGGGCCAGGCGGCCTGCGCGCGGGCCTGCACAGCGGGCAGGCAGAGCGGTGCCGCAAGCAGGGGCAATTGACGACGACGCATGGGCCAATCCTCCAACAACGAGGATGGTCCTGCATCAATCATGCCGCATTACGCGTCGATCATCTTCAGGGCGGCGCGCAGGCCCAGCAGCGTGGCATCCCAGACCGGCTTGCCCGCGCATTCCTCGCCGATCAGCGGCACCGGGTAGTTGGTGCACCAGCCGAGCAGCACATCGCAATGCGGCGCCACGCGCGCGGCCTGCGCCGCGATCACCTCGCGCGGGGTCGCCGCATAGGAGAGGTTGTCGGAGAGGCCCAGATGGTCCTCGGCCGTCACGTTCCAGCCGCGCGCGGCAAAGGCGGCGATGAGCTTCGCCTGGTAGGCGTCATTGTAGGGCGTGACGAGGCCGATCCGCACAGGCCCGTGTGCCGCCAATGCGGCCTCAAGCGCCAGGCACGAAGTGGTGGCCGGAATCCCCGTGGCCGCCGTGATGCGCCGGGCGAGGTCCCGGTCATGTTCCAGGCCGATGGCGCCGCCCTTGCTGCCATTCCAGAGGATCACGCCGGGCTTGGCGTGGCTCAGCAGTTCGGCGGCGCGCAGCATGCCCTCCAGGTCATAGCTGTCCGGGAAGGGGTCGCTCGTCCCATGCACCGGGATGCGCGCGAAGATGGGCAGCACCCCCGGCACATCGCGCAGCGAGGCCTGGGTCACCGCCTCCACCACCGTGTTGCCCGAGGGCGTGATGGTGCCCAGCACCTTCGGGCCATTCAGGAGCATGGGCACAGCATCATCGGCCGAGCGAAAGCAGCGCCGAGCGCGGCGGCATCCCGGGCTCGAATTCCGGCCAGCGGGTGGAGGGACGGTTGAAGGTGGCGCCCGGCTCGGCGCCTGGGCGGCGTGCCACGGTGAAGATGGTGCCGCCGTCGGGCGATGCGACCGCATTGCCGATGCCCGCCGCCCGCGCCGCGCCATAGAGTGCGGTGGCATTGCCGCCCGGGTCCACGGCCCAGAGCGTCTGCGCCCGCGTGCCCACCGGCCCGCCGGTGTCGGTGCCGATCAGCAGGCGCCCGCGCGCGTCGGCCGTGGCCGTCTGCACAGCGCCCAGGCCCTGGGTGTTGATCATGTTGCCCGCCATGCCGGCGGCGGCTGGGTCGCCGCCATCGGGGGTGAAGCTCAGCACGCCGAAGCCGCCGCAGAAGAGGAGCCGATTGCCGCGCGGGTCCCAATAGAGGCTGGAGGGCGCATCGAAGGCCATGCCGCCAGCCGCGCGCGCCGCATCCACCGGATTGGCCGCGGCCCCCTGGGGCAGCGGCACCCAGGTGATGCGGGCATTCTGCAACTGGGCGACGCTGAGCGTGCCGCTGTCCAGCGCATCCGGCCCGCTGGCCGGCCCGGCCGAGACGAAGCGGAAGAGGTAGCCCCCTGCCCCGCGCTCGGCCACGTAGACCACCGCCTGGCCGCCGCGCGCCTGCGCCGCCGCCGCATCCGCCTTGCCGAAGCGGCCGATGGCGGTGCGCTTCTCCGGGATGGATTGCGGATCGAGCGGATCGAGCTCGACGAGCCAGCCAAAGCCTTCGCCGCGCTGGAAGCGCCGATCCAGGCCGCCCAGGCGGCTGGACCAGAGAGCTGGGTCGCCTTCGGCCAGCAGCAGCGAGCCCCAGGGGGTCGCCGCCCCGCCATTCACGCCCAGCACGCCGAGCACGGACGAACCGACCTGATCGGCCAAGGGGCCCGAGACGCGGCAGAGGGTGGAGGCCGTCAGCCGGCGCGACTGGAAGCCGCCATCCACCACGATCCAGCGCCCGGCCTGCAATTCGAGGTTGAGCAGCGAGGCGCCCTGCATCTGCGCCGCCACCGCCGGCCGGTCCACGCCGCCCGGGAAGGCCATGGCGGCCTCCACCGTTGGGTGCGCGATGGCGAGGATGCAGCGCGTCACGCCATCGGCCGCCATGGGCGGGACGACCTGCGCCGCGATGCGCGCATCCCAGCCGAACTGCGCGGAAGCGCCCTCGGCATCCACATTGTTCGGGTCGAAGGGCGGCGCGTCGAAGGTCACGCGGTCCCCCCAACGGATCAGCACGCCGCGGCGCAGGCCGGCACCGACCGTGTCATCCTGTTTCACCAGGGGCGCGGTCTGCGCCGCCGCCCCGAAGGACGCGATCGCCGGGAGGAGTGCAGGGGCGGCCAGGAGTGTTCGGCGGTGGATCATGCGGGCATCTCCTCGATCACCGGAGGATGGAAGGAACGCACGGGCGGCAGCGGCCCGCTCCAGGCCTCCACGCGCACCAGGCAGGATTGGGCCGAGGGGCCCTGGGTGAGGCTGGAGGTGCCGATATCCGCGGTCAGCACATTCGGGTTGCCATGCACGCAGAGGCTGCCAGGCACGCCCGGCTCCAGCGGGTCGAACCAGGCGCCGGTGGCGAGGAGGACGACGCCGCGCGTCAGATTGGGATCAAGCCGCACGCCCGCGAGGCAGGCGCCGCGCGCGTTGAAGACGCGCACCACCTGGCCGGCGGCCAGGCCGCGCACGGCGGCATCCTCGGGGTGCATGCGGATCGGCTCGCGGCCCTCGATCTTGTCCGCCGCCGCGATGGGCCCGGGGTCGAGCTGCGAGTGCAGGCGCGTCGGCGGCTGCTGGCTCAACAGGTGCAGTTCATCCGCCGCCGCCGCGCCCAGCCACTCGCGAGGCGTGAGCCAGGTCGGGTGGCCCGGGCAATCGGGGCGGTTGAAGCCCGCGATGGTCTCGGAGAAGAGCTCCACCTTGCCCGAGGGCGTGTCGAGCGGGTTCGCCTCGGGGTCGGCCGCGAAATCGCTGAACTGGGTGAAGGCCTCGTGCGGCTCGATCGGCGGCATCTCGACATGGCCCTCGGCCCAGAAGCTGTCAAAATCGGGTGCCTGGAAGCCCTGGCGGGCGCAGGCGGTGCGCCACTTGTCGTAGAGGAAGCGCAGCCAGGCGCCCTCATCCCGCTGCTCGGTGAAGCGGGCACGGAAGCCCTGCGCATCGGCGAGATCGGCCAGGATGTCGTGATCGTGGCGCGCGAGGCCTTGCGGCGGGATCGCCTGGTGCATGGCGCGCACGAAGCGGTCGCGCGAGGAATGGGCGATGTCGTTGCGCTCGAGCGTGGTGGTGGCGGGCAGCACGATGTCGGCATGGCGGGCGAGCGCGGTCCACCAGGGCTCCTGCACCACGATGGTCTCTGGCTTCGCCCAGGCGCGCAGCAGGCGGTTGAGGTCCTGGTGGTGATGGAAGGGGTTGCCGCCGGCCCACCAGACCATGCGGATATCGGGCAGGGTGAGGTCTCGCCCATTGTAGTGCAGCGTGCCGCCGGGCCGTTCCAGCAGTTCCGTGACGCGGCCGACGGGGATGAAGTGCGAGACCGGGTTGCGCGTGGCGGGCAGCGAGATGCCGGGCATCTCCCGCCGCGGATTGCCGATGCCGCCGGAGGAGCCGTAGCCGAAGGCCACGCCCTGTCCTGGCTTGCCGACATTGCCGAGTGCCGCGGCCAGCGCGATCAGCGCCCAATAGGGCTGCTCGCCGTAGTCGGCGCGCTGCAGCGACCAGGCGGCGGTGAGCATGGTGGGCTGTGCCAGGCATTGTTCGGCGAGCGCCTGGATGGTGGCGGCCGGCACGCCGGTGATGCCCTCGGCCCATTCGGGCGTCCTGTCGGTCAGCGTCGGTGCCAGCTTGTCCCAACCGACGCAATGCGTGGCGAGGAAGGCGCGATCCTCACGGCCGAGGGCCACGATGTGCTGGACCATGGCCAGGATCATCGCCGCATCGGTCCCGGGGCGGATCGGCACCCATTCCGCCGCCAGGGCATCCTCGGTGTCGCCGCGATAGGGCGAGATGTTGACGAAGCGCAGCCCCGCCGCGCGGGCCGCGCGCATGTTGGGCCCATAGGTCATGGCGGCGCCGCCCGAGGTGACATAGCCGTTCTTGGCGGCGAGCCCGCCGAAGCAGAGCATGAGCTTCGCATGCTGCGCGATGGCCGCCCAATCCGTCATACGGCCCAGCACCACCTCATTGGTGCCGACCACATGCGGGATGAGCGCCTGCGCCGTCGCGTAGGAATAGGCGTTGATCGAGGTGGTGTAGCCGCCGCCCAGGCCGAGATAGCGCTGCAGCTGGCTCTTCGCGTGATGGAACCGGCCGGCCGAGGACCAGCCATAGGAGCCGCCATAGATCGCGGCATCGCCATGCTCGGCCCGCACGCGCGCGGTCTCCTCGGCCAGCAGGCGCGTCACGCGGTCCCAACTCATCGGAACGAAGGCATCGCCGCCGCGGGCATGGCCGGCGCGGCGGCCCTCCAGCCAGCCCTTGCGGACATAGGGCTGGTCCACCCGGGCCGCGCTGTGGACCGTGGCCGGCATGGAGTCGATGAGAGAGGCCGGCACCGGATCCCGCGCGAAGGGCCGCACAGCAACGAGGCGCCCGCCCTCCGTCACGGCGTCGAAGAAGCCCCAATGGGCGGCATGCGGCTTGATCTCGGTCATGAGACGGATATTGCCCCCTTTCTCCCCTTCCGCGAAGCGCCGGGAGGGATAGACTGCGGCGAAGCACAAAGGATGCCTCCATGACCCCGCCGCGCAATTCCAACGCCGCCCGCGACATCGCCAACGTCCTGCATCCCTACACGGATGCCCGCGCCCACCAGAAGAACGGGCCGCTGGTCATCACCCGCGGCGAGGGCGTGCGCGTCTTCGACGAGCAGGGCAATGCCTATATCGAGACGGTGGCCGGCCTCTGGTGCGCCTCGCTCGGCTTCGACAATGAGCGCCTGGTGCAGGCCGCGCTGAAGCAGATGCGCCAGCTACCCTTCTACCACGCCTTCACCGGCCGCAGCCACGAGCCGGCGATCGACCTCGCCGAGATGCTGATCGAGCGCGCGCCGGTGCCGATGAGCAAGGTGTTCTTCTGCAACTCGGGCTCCGAGGCGAACGACACCGCCGTGAAGATGATCTGGTACTTCAACAACGCCATCGGGCGGCCGGAGAAGAAGAAGATCATCGCCCGCATCAAGGGCTATCATGGCGTGACGGTGGCCTCCGCCTCGCTCACCGGCCTGCCCTACAACCACAAGCTCTTCGACCTGCCGATCCAGGGCATTCTTCATGCCGGCACGCCGCACTACTACCACTGCGCGCTGCCGGGTGAGAGCGAGGACCAGTTCACCACGCGCCTCGCGAACGAGCTGGAGGAGATGATCGTGCGGGAAGGCCCCGAGACGGTGGCCGCCTTCTTCGCCGAGCCGATCATGGGGGCCGGCGGCGTCATCGTTCCGCCGGCTGGCTACTTCGAGAAGATCCAGGCGGTGCTGCGCCGGCATGACGTGCTGTTTGTCGCCGACGAGGTGATCTGCGGCTTCGGGCGCACCGGCAGCTACTGGGGCAGCCAGACCTTCAACATGCAGCCCGACATCCTGACCTGCGCCAAGGCGCTGAGCAGCAGCTTCCTGCCGATCTCGGCCGTGATGGTGAATGACCGCGTCTTCCAGGGCCTGGCCGATGGCTCGGCGGGCCTGGGCACTTTCGGCCATGGCTACACCTACTCAGGCCACCCGGTGCCGGCCGCCGTCGCGGTCGAGACGCTGAAGATCTATGACGAGATGGACTTGGTGGGCCATGTGCGGAAGGTCGGGCCCGTGATGCAGGAGGGGCTGCGCCGCCGCTTCAGCGACCACCCGCTGGTGGGCGAGATCCGCGGCGTCGGCATGATCGGCGCCGTCGAATTCGTCTCCAACAAGGAAACGCGCGCCAATTTCGACCCCGCCGTGAAGATCGGGCCGCGCCTCGTGAAGATCGCCGAGGGCCATGGCCTGATCATGCGCGCCCTGCCGGGCGACGGCATCGCCTTCTCGCCGCCGCTCATCATCACGGCGGAAGAGGTGAACGACATGCTGGACCGCTTCGGCCGCGCGCTGGATGACCTCACGGTGCAGCTGCGCCGCGAGAGCATCACGGCGGTTTGAGCAGCCGGCTCTGGCCGCTGGCGGTGGCGCTGGCGGCCGCACCCTTCATCATCGTGCTGCAGAACCGCACGCTGGCCCCGATCACGCTGCTGGCCTTTGGCGGCGTGATCCTGGCAGGCTGGCGCGCGGGCTGGCGCCCCTCGGTGCCGCCCATGCTGGTCTGGCCCGCCATGGCGTTGCTGGGCTGGGCGGCGGTCTCCATCCTCTGGGCGCCCGAGCCTGGGCGTGTGGCGGACGGCGTGCTGCGCCTTGGTGCCACGCTGGCGCTGGCCGTGCTGGCCGCGGACGCGCTGCGCGGCGTGCCCTTGACGCCCCTCATCCCGCGCGCGGCAGCGATCGGGCTCGCGATCGGTATCGCGGCGGCGCTGTTCGACGACCTCTCGGGCCATATGCTGCGCGCGGCCGTGCGCGGCATCCGCGAGGCGCCGCTGACCCTCTCCTTCGGGCTGAAGAACGCGGCGTCGGTGATCGCCCTGCTGCTGCCGCTTGCCGTCTTCGCCCCCAGCCTGCCGCTCAGGCTGCGCGTGGCGCTCGGTGTCTCCGGCGCCGTGGTGGCGCTGCTGCTGCCGGGCGAGAGCGCCAAGCTCGCCGTCATCGCGGGCCTTGCGGTGGGACTCGCCGCCAGCATCGCGCCGCGCGCCACGCGGCTTGGCCTCGCAGGCCTGGTCGCGGTGCTGGTGCTGGCGCTGCCCTGGATGCTGGGCGCCGCCCTGCCCCGCGATGTCAGCGGCGTTCCCTTCTCCGCCGCGCACCGCCTGCTGATCTGGGACTTCACGGCCGAACGTATCGCAGAGCGCCCTGTTCTGGGCTGGGGCATGGACAGCAGCCGCGCCATCCCGGGCGGCACCGAGCGCACCAGCCAGGAGACGCGCAGCGCCTTCGGGCTGACCGCGCATGACGCGCATCACTGGTTCATCCATCAGCAGATGCTGCCGCTGCATCCGCACAACCTGCCCCTGCAGATCTGGCTGGAGCTGGGCGCGGTGGGGGCCGCGCTGATGGCGCTGCTGCTGGCGCTGGTCGCGCTCGCCTGCCGCAACCCGGCCGCCTGCGGCGCCTTCGCCGCCGGGCTGGTCATCGCCATGCTCAGCTATGGCGTCTGGCAGTATTGGTGGGTTGCGGGGCTGCTGCTGGCGGCGGTGACGGCACCGCTGGTGGGCGGGCGCAAGCCGGCCTAGCTTCACGCCATGCAACGCTTCTGGTTCAGCGCGGCGGGGCTCCTTGGCGCCCTCGCCGTGGGTCTCGCCGCCATCGCCGCCCATGTCGCCCTCGATTCGCGCAGCATGGTGCAGAACGTCGCCATGCTGCTGGGCTGGCATGCGCCGGCCTTCATCGGCCTCGCCCTCTGGCCGCGCGGCGGGCCGGTGGCGGCCACCCTGCTTCTGGGCCTCACGCTGTTCAGCGGCGCGGTGCTGCTGCGCGCCTTCACGGGCGTCTCGCTCGGGCCGGTCGCGCCCATCGGCGGCATGACGATGATCGGGGGGTGGCTGCTGCTCGCCGTGCTGGCGTGGCGGCGATGATCCGCGCGGCCTATCTCGCCGACGAGGGGTTGGAACGCCCGCTGGCCGAGGAGCTGGAGCTCTCCGGCCGGCGCGTCACCGCCTGGCATGGCCGCCTCGCCCTCTCGCCCGACCCGCCGGCGCCGGCCGCCTGGGCGCTCGATATCTGGGACGACCCGCGTGAGATCCCGGCCCCTTCGGTGAAGCTCGCGGCTGATGGGCTGCGCGCCATCCAGCGCAACTGGTCCCTCGTGCCCGCGTTGCACCATCGCCGCGCGGCCCTGATCGAGGAGCGGCTGCCTCCCGTGAAGGCGCGGCCCCTCGTCTTCCCCGAACCCGCGCCCACCGGGCATCTCGGCGGCTGGACGCTGCTGACGCAGGAGACGATCCTCGCCTCGCCCACCAAATCCTCGCCCTTCCCCGGCGGCGCGCCGCGCTTCGTCGAGGACCGCGAGGGCCCGCCGTCGCGCGCCTATCTCAAGCTCTGGGAGGGGCTGACGCGCATCGGCCGCCACCCCGGCCCGGGCGAGACCTGCCTCGACCTCGGCGCCTCGCCGGGTGGCTGGAGCTGGGCGCTGGCGCAGCTCGGCGCCACCGTCATGGCGGTGGACAAGGCCCCGCTGGAGGATCGCGTCATGGCCATGCCCAACGTGACCTGGCGGCAGGAGAGCGCCTTCGCCCTCGCGCCCGAGCCGGTGGATTGGCTGTTCAGCGACGTGATCTGCTACCCGGCGCGGCTCTACGCGCTGGTGACGCGCTGGCAGGAGGTGGCGCGCAACATGGTCTGCTCGGTGAAGTTCCAGGGCGAGACGGACCATGCGGCGGCGGCGCAATTCGCGGCCATTCCCGGCGCGCGGCTGTTCCATTCGGCCCACAACAAGCATGAGCTGACCTTCGTGCGGCTCGCGGAGGAGACCCCATGACCGCGCTCACCATCCGCTCCATCACCATCCGCGCCGTGGATGCGCCCATTGATCCGCCGCTGCGCAACAGCCTGAACGTCATTCCGCGCGCACCGCTGGTCATCGCCGAAGTGCAGACGGAACAGGGGCCGCTCGGCACCGCCTATGCCTTCGCCTATGCGCCGGCCGCCCTCGGCCCGCTGGCCGCGCTGGCGCGCAACCTCGGCGCCGGGCTGGTGGGGCGCGAGGTGGCGCCGCAGAAGCTCTGGGACGAGATGCTGAACGCCAACCGCCTGCTCGGCGCGGAAGGCCTCGTGATGATGGCGATCTCCGTGCTCGACATGGCGCTGTGGGATGCGCTGGCGAAGAGCGTGGGGCTGCCCCTCGCGCGGCTCTGGGGCGGCGATCTCTCGCCCATCCCGGCCTATGGCAGCCTGCGCGGCTGGGGCCCGGCCATGCTGGCCGAGGAAGGCGGTCGCGCCGTGGCCGAACACGGCTTCCGCGCGGTGAAGTGCAAGCTGGGTGCGCCAACAGTCGCTGGCGACATCGAGACGGTGCGCGCCCTGCGCGACGCTGTGGGCCCCGCCGTCGAGATCCTGGTGGACTACAACCAGGGCCTCGACCGGCCGGAGGCGCTGAAGCGCGGCCTCGCCCTCCAGGCCGAGGGCGTGCGCTGGATGGAGGAACCGCTGCATGTGACGGATGACGAGGGCCTGGCCTGGCTTGCCGGCCAGCTCGAGATGCCGGTCCAGGGCGGCGAGAACTGGTGGGGTGTGACGGGCATGGCGCGCAGCCTGGCGGCGCGTGCGACCGACCTCTGCATGCCGGATGTGATGAAGATGGGCGGCGCCACGGGCTTCCTGCGCGGCATGGCGCTGGCCGCCGCACATCGCGTGCCGCTCTCGTCGCACATCTTCATCGAGGCGAGCGCGCATCTGCTCAGCGTGTGCCCGCTCAGGCATTACCTGGAGCATCTCGACATCGCCGGCGCCCTGCTGCGCGAGCCGCTGAGGGTCGAGAATGGCAACGCATTGCCGCCCGACCGGCCTGGCCTGGGCCTGGAATGGGATGAAGCCGCGCTCAAGCATCACGCCGCAGACGCCTGAACCAACAAGAGGAAGCGAAAGCCATGGCCGAAGACCCGCGCATGGACCCCGAGATGGCGGCCTTCACCGCCTATATGGCGCAGCAGATGGCGGGCTACCCGCCCATCGTGCTGCCCAACCCGCCGCGCAGCGCGCCCTTCGACGAGCCGCGCCGCATCAATGACGGGCCGCAGGTGCCTCTCTCCGAGGGTGGACCGGTCATGGCCGAAAGCCGCGACCTGCTGCTGCCCATCCGCGGCCGCCGCATGCAGGTGCGTTTCCACCGCCCGAGCAACGACCCCAACCTGCCGGTGCTGATCTACATGCATGGCGGCGGCTGGGTCTGGGGCAGCATTGATACCCATGACCGGCTGATGCGGAGCTACGCCGCGGCCAGCGGCTGCGCCGTGCTCGGCCCCGACTACGCGCTGAGCCCGGAAGCCATCTTCCCCCAGGCCATCGAGGAATGCCACGCCGTGCTGCGCCATGTGGCGACGCGCGGCGCCGAACTGGGCCTCGATCCCAGCCGCATCATCCTGGGCGGCGACAGCGCGGGTGCGAACCTCGCTTCTGGCCTCGCCTTGCTCAACGCTGAGCAGGCCGAGCCCATCCCGCTTGCCGGCCTGCTGCTGAACTACGGCGTCTTCGACCACCGGCTGGACACGGCGAGCTACGAGGAATTCGCCGATGGCTACGGGCTGACACTCGCCAAGATGCGCTTCTACTGGGACGCCTATTGCCCGGACCTCGTTGCCCGCGCCTCGGCCTTCGCCTCGCCCATGCGCGGCAATCTCGCCCTGCTGCCGCCGACGCTGCTGCACATCGCGGAGCTGGACGTGCTCTGCGCCGAAAACCTGGCCTTCGCGGAGAAGCTGCGCGCGGCGGGCGTGCCACTGGAGACGGAGATCTTCCGCGGCACGGTGCATGGGTTCCTGCGCGCGCTGGGCCGGGTCGGCGCGGCCGATCGCGCGGTGGAGCTGGCGGGCGCCTGGCTCAAGGCCCGGTTCCGGTCGTGACCAGCCCGCACCGGGTCATGACCTGACCGCCGCTGGCATCCCCTACCCGGTGATGTTCATCCGCCGGAGCAGGGCACCCCAGCGCTCGCCTTCCACGCGCATGAAGGCCGCGCATTCCTCGGGGCTGCTGCCGATGGCGAAGCTGCCCTCGGCCAGCAGACGCGTGCGGAAATCATCGGTGCGGATCGCCTGCACCGCGGCGGCGTTCAAGCGCTGGATCATGGCGGCTGGCGTGCGGGCCGGGACCAGCAGGGCGAAATAGGTCTGCGCCACCGTGCCTGGGCGGAAATCCGCCACCAGCGGCACCTCCTCATTGCCGGGCATGCGCCGGTCCCCGGTCCAGGCCAGGATGCGCCCCGACCCCGCGCGATGCTGCGCGAGGCCGGTGCTGCCGCCCACCATCAGGAGATCGAGCCGCCCGCCCAGGAAATCGGCCACCTGTGCGGCATCGCCGCGATAGGTCACATCCTGCATGCGGACGCCAAAGGCCTCGTTCACCAGCAGCATCGCGATGTTGTTGAAGCTCGACGGGCCGTTGGTGCCATAGGTGATGCTGCCCGGATTGGCGCGGGCGCGCTCCATCAGCGCCTCCAGGCTCGCGGGCCCGTCGGGGCGCGCCACGATCGCGAAGGGCAGCGTGGAGATCAGCGTGACCGGCGCGAAATCCGTGTCCCGGTAGGGGATGTTGCGGACAATGTGCGGGTTGATCGTCAGCGTGGAGCCGGAGGCGATCAGCACCGTGTGCCCATCAGCCGCCGAGCGCGCCACGAATTCGGCGCCGATCACCGTGGCGGCGCCGGGCCGGTTCTCCACCTGCACCGGCAGGCCGAGCGGGCCCGCCATTCGCTCGGCCAGGATCCGGGCGGTGACGTCGGTCGAGCCGCCCGGCGGGAAGGGCACGGTGATCGTCACCGGGCGCGTGGCTTGCGTCCCCTGGGCCAGGGCTGCGCCCGGCAGCAGCGCGGGCGCGGCGAGCAGGGCGCGGCGCTTCACGACGCGACCAGAATCGTGCGGCCGGTCACCTTGCCGTCGCGCAGCCGCATCAGCGCGGCATTGGCGTTCTCCCGCTTCTCGAGCGTGATCGGAATGCCCGGCACCTTGCCCTTCTGCGCCAGGGCCACCAGCGCCTTCAGCTCCTTCAGGCTGCCCACATAGCTGCCCTGGATGGTCAGCGCCTTGATCGGCATGAGCGGCAGCGGCACGCGCATCTCGCCGCCGAAAAGGCCCACCTGGATCAGCTTGCCGCCCTTGGCCAGCGCGTCGAAGGCGGCCATGGCGGTCTTGTTGCCGTTCACCAGGTCAATGATGCCCAGCACCGGCCCGCCGCAGGCCTGCACGATATGCTGCGCCGTGTCGCCACCGGCCAGCACCGTCTCGGTGGCGCCCTGCTCACGCGCGGCGGCGAGCTTCGCCTCGTCCACATCCACCGCGCAGATGCGCTTGTGGCCCATGGCCTTGAGGATCGCGATGGCGTTCAGCCCGAGCCCGCCAGCCCCGATGATCACGATCGGGTCCGTCTTGCCGATGGGAGCAAGCTTGCGGATCGCCGAATAGACGGTGACGCCCGAGCAGGCATAGGTCGCGGCCAGTGCGGGGTCGAGCCCGTCAATCGGCACCAGGTGCTTCCAATGCGTGGCCAGCACATGGGTGGCGTAACCGCCATTCTGGTACACGCCGAGCGCGCGCGGCTTCACCGCGCAGAGGTTCTCCTCATCCGCCTTGCAACGCGCGCATTGCCCGCAGCCGACCCAGGGGAAAACGAGGCGGATCTGCCCCTTCTTCAAACCCTGCCCCTTGGCGCCCGGCCCCCATTTCACCACCCGGCCGACGATCTCATGCCCCGGCGCCAGCGGCAGCTTCAGGCCGCGATCGGCCATGCGCAGCTTGCCCCGCGTGCCGAGGTCATACTCGCCCTCCCAGATGTGCAGGTCGGAGTGGCAGACGCCAGCATGCGTCACTTCCAGCAGCACCTCGTCGCCCTGCGGCTCGGGGGTGGGCAGTTCGATCTCCTGCAAGGGCTGGCCCATCTCGGTGATCGCCCAGGCGCGCATCTTCGTCTCTCCCTCGGTGTTTTCCGTTGCCCGCATGGGAAACCCTCGCCGGCCCGCGGTCAATCATCCCGTGGGGCGGGCCCGGGATGGCGGGGCTGACATGAAGCGGCCATATTGCCGCCGCCTGCCCCGGGCAGGTGCGGATGGTTTTCTGGAGTTCGCCCGCCGATGACACGGCTGATGGTCGCCTTCTTCTGTTCGGGCTTCGCCGCCCTGCTCTGCCAGATCATCTGGCAGCGCATGCTGGGCGTCTTCGCGGGGTCCGACACCGTTTCGGCCGCGCTGGTGGTGGGTGCCTTCCTGGCGGGGCTCGGCCTTGGCTCCATCATCGGCGCGAAGCTGGCGGACCGGCTCTCGCCGCACCGGGCGCTGCTGGGCTTCGCGCTGTGCGAGGCCGGCGTGGCCGTCTGCGCGCTGCTCTCCAAGTTCTTCCTGTACGACCTGATCGCGATCGGCCTCTCGGACGCGGTGGAGCAGCCGGCGGCGATCTTCGCGCTCTGCTTCGCTGGCCTCGTCATTCCGACCACGCTGATGGGTGCCTCCCTTCCCTTCCTGGCCCGGGCGGTCGCGACGGATCTCGCCAGCGTGGCCACGCGGATCGGCACGCTCTACAGCCTGAACACCCTGGGCGCGGGGCTCGGCGCCCTGATCGGCGGCTGGTTCATCGTGGGCAGCCTCGGTTTCGTGGCCGCCCTGATCTTTGCCGCAGGGCTCGACCTGGTCGCCGCGGCACTCGCGCTCACCCTGCTGCCCGGCCTCTCGCGCGAGGCGCCGCCGCCGCCCACCCGGGAGGCCACGGCCCCGGCCGAACCCTTCGGCGGCCTCGCGCTGTGGTGCCTGCTGGTCTTCCTCTCGGGCTACGTGATCGTGGCGCTGGAGATCATCTGGGTCCGCATGCTGGGCCAGGTGGGGCAGTATCATGCCTATCTGTTCCCGACCGTGCTGGGCGTCTTCCTGCTGGCCGATGGCCTCGGCATGTCGCTCGCGGCCCGCATGGTCCGCAACATGCCGGACCCCCGCCCCGCCTTCTTCCTGACCCAGGGCGCGGGCTTCGTCCTCGGCGTGGCGCTGCTCGGCCTGCTCTGGTGGCTGATGGGCCTGTCGCCGCTGAAGGACGTGATGGCGGTGGATTTCGACCGCTTCAACCCGCGCGAGATCGCCATCTCGACCGCCATCATCGTGGCGGTGGTCGCCCCGCCCTCCTTCATCATCGGCATGACCTTCCCCTTCGTGCAGCGCGCCGTGCAGCAGGATCTCGCCAGCGTCGGCGCCCGCGTGGGCTGGGTGCAGCTCGCCAACATCCTGGGCAATGCGGCGGGCTCCATCGCGACCGGGCTGCTGACCTTCCACCTCTTCGGCACCATGGGCACGCTGCTGCTGCTGGCCATCCTATCGCTGGCCCTGCTGGGCTTCTGGGTGATGAAGGCGCAGGCATCCCGCCCAGCCACGCTGGCGCTGGCCGGCCTCACCGCGCTGATCGCCGTCGCCGTGCCGAGCAACCAGGCATTCTGGTCGCGCATGCATGGCCTGCCGCCGCAGGTGGAATCCGCCTGGGGCGAGGACCGCTCGGGCATCGCCTTCTGGCGAGAACGTGGCGAGGGCGAGGGCCGCGCGCCCGGTCGCTTCTTCATCATGGGCCATGGCCAGGGCTTCGTGCCCTTCCTCGACACGCACATTCTGCTCGGCATGCTCGGCCCGCTGATCCACCCCGACCCGCAGCGCGTGCTCGCCATCGGCGTGGGCTCGGGCGGCACGCCCTATGGCGCCACGGTGAACCCCGCCACGCGGGAGATCCGCGCGATCGAGCTGATCAAGCCCGTGCTGGACGCGCTGGAGGAGATCGCGCGCGAGCGGCCGCAATCCGGCGTGGCCGCGCTGATGGCCGACCCGCGCGTGCGGCTGGAATATGGCGATGGCCGCCGCGCGCTGACCCGCGGCACGGGCCTCTATGACGTGATCGAGGCGGATGCCATCCGGCCGCAATCCTCGCATTCCGGCCTGCTCTACAGCGCGGAATTCCTGGAGCAGGTGCGCGGCCGCCTCGCGCCGGGCGGGCTCTATGTGCAATGGGCGCCGACCTGGCGCGTGGTGGATACCTTCGCCGCCGCCTTCCCCCATGCCGTGCTGCTGCGCCCGGTGAATGTGATGATCGGCAGCGACCAGCCCATCCCGCTCGACCAGGCGGCGCTGCTCGAGGCGCTCCGCCAGCCGGAGGTCGTGGCCTTCGCCCGGCGCGGCAATCCAGACGCGGCGGACCTCACGAAGCTGGTGGATGGCGAGGTGACGGTCTGGACGCCCGAGACGCCCCGCGTGGCACCCCCGCTGACCGACATGTTCCCGCGCGACGAGTTCTTCCTGAACCACGCGCAGCTGCACAGCTGGTGGCCGCGCCCCTGATGGGCGAGGCTGCGTGATGACCTGGCGCCTCCTGCTCCTCGGCCTGCTGCTGGCGGGGCCGGCCTCGGCCGCCCCGGATGCCGGGGCCAGCTTCACCCATGCTGTGCCGGCGCAGCGCATCTTCGCGCTGCTCTTCCTGATGATCGGGCCGCTGAAGATCCTGGGCCCCTTCGTGGCGATGACGCGCGGCACGGAGCCAGCCTTCCGCCGCCAGCTCGCGACGCGCGCCATCCTCTTCTCGGCCGCGGCGCTGGTGCTGGCGGGCAGCATCGGCCACCAGATGCTGCGCAACTTCAATATCCCGATCCCCATCCTCGCGCTGACCGGCGGGCTCGTGCTCTTCCTCGTGGCGCTACAGACGCTGCTCGAGCAGTTCAAGCGGCCCGATGGCGCGCGTGCCGAGGCGCCCCGGCCCGACCTCGCGCTGGCCATCAACCCGCTGGCCTTCCCGACCATCGTCACGCCCTATGGCATCGCGGCCGTCATCATCTTCGTGAGCCTGGCGGAGGGCGACCATGCGGCGCAGCTCGTCATCGCGGGCCTGGTCGGGCTGATCCTGCTGCTGAACTGGCTCGCCATGCTGGCCGCGCACACCATCCTGAAGCATGCGGGGACGGCGCTGCAGATCTTCGCGATCGTGCTGGGCGTGACGCAGGTAGCGCTGGGCCTGCTCATCATGCTGCAGGCGCTTTCGGCCACGGGGCTCTTCACCCTCAACCTCTGAGCGCCTTGCCTCGCCTCGGGCGCCCTCCTAGCCTTCCCCCAACAACACCCAGGGGAAACGGCCGCATGAAGGTCACCGATGTCATTTGCCACGTGGTGCAATCCAAGGTGGAGAAGCCCTTCACCTCGGCGCGCGGCTGGCTCTACACCACCCGCGCCTCCTGTCTCGTCGAGATCCGCACCGATGAGGGCGTGACCGGCTGGGGCGAGTGCTACGGCCCGGCCATGGTCAACAAGACCATCATCGAGACGCAGTATCGCAGCCGCGTCATCGGCCGCGATCCCTTCGACGTGGAGGTGATCTGGGAGGACCTCTACAACCGGATCAAGGATTACGGCCTGACCGGCATGACCATCTGCGCGCTCTCGGGCATCGACATCGCGCTGTGGGACGTGATGGGCCGCGCGGTGAACAAGCCAATCCACAAGCTCATCGGCGGCGCGCATCGCAAGGAACTCGTGGCCTACGCCACGGGCCTCTACTTCATCGACATGAACCGCCTGGTGGAAGAGGCGGTGGAGGAGGCGCTGGCCTACAAGGAACAGGGCTTCCGCGCGGTGAAGATGAAGATCGGCCTGGGCGATCCCAAGCTCGACATCCGCCGGATCGCCGCCGTGCGCGAGGCGCTGGGCGATGGCGTGCAGCTCGCCGTGGATGCCAACCACTGCTTCACCGTGCCCCAGGCCATCAAGCTCGGCCGCGAGATGGAGAAGCTCGACCTCCTCTGGTTCGAGGAGCCGATCAGCCCCGAGGATCACGAGGGCTATGTCGAGGTCTCGCGCGCGCTCGACCTCGCTGTCGCGGGCGGCGAGAACGACTTCACCCGCTGGGGGTTCCGCGACGTGATCGCGAAGAAGGCGATGGACATCGTGCAGCCCGATGCCTGTGCGGCCGGCGGCATCAGCGAGTGCCGGAAGATCGCCGCCCTTGCCAGCGCGCATGGCGTGGAATGCGTGCCGCATGCCTGGGGCTCGGCCATCGGTCTCGCCGCCACGGTGCAGTTCCTGGCCGCCCTGCCCGATACGCCCCCCGCCTTCCGCCCCATGCCGCCCATGCTGGAATTTGAGCAGACGCCGAACCCGCTGCGCGACCACCTGGCGAAGGAACCCATCGTGCAGGTGAACGGCATCGTCCGCGTGCCGGACGGGCCGGGCCTTGGCATCGAGGTGGATCTCGCCGTGCTGGAAAAATATCGCGTGGCCTGACAAGCTGTCCGGACAGCCATCCCGGAGCAACCGGGGGGTATCTTCAGGGAGGAATGATGATGCGGCGAATCCTGCTGCTTCTGCTCGCGCTGGCCGCACCCGCGGCCGCGCAGGACTATCCGACGCGGGATATCCGCTTCCTCAACGCCTTCGCGCCCGGCGGCACGTCCGACCTGCTGGGCCGCGTGCTGGCGGAACAGCTCTCGCAACAGATGGGCCGGCGCGTGGTGGTGGACAACCGCACGGGGGCGAGCGGCGCGATCGCCGCGGCGGAACTCGCGCGCAGCGCGCCCGATGGCTACACGCTGCTGCTCGTCTCGATGAGCATGATGGCGGTGCTGCCGCAGATGCAGCGGCTGCCCTATGACACGGACCGCGACATCACGCCCATCGTGAATGTCGCCAATGTCTACAACATCCTCGTCGCCTCGCCCGCCTCGGGCATCCAGACCTGGCAGGATGTGCGGCGCATGGCCCAGGAGCGGCCGGGCGCGCTGCGCTGTGCCACGGTCGGCCCCGGCTCCAGCCAGCAGCT
Source organism: Sediminicoccus rosea (assembly GCF_033547095.1). Classification (NCBI taxonomy): domain Bacteria; kingdom Pseudomonadati; phylum Pseudomonadota; class Alphaproteobacteria; order Acetobacterales; family Roseomonadaceae; genus Sediminicoccus; species Sediminicoccus rosea. The sequence continues at coordinate 3,005,890 of NZ_CP137852.1, forward strand.
CTCCTGCGCGCTCTTCATGTCGCTCACCAACACGCGGCTGGAGCAGGTGGGCTATCGCGGCGGCGCACCCGCCATCCTCGACATCGTGGCGGGCCGCGTCGAGGTGATGTGGGGCAACATGCCGGAGTATCTGGCGCAGATCCGCGCGGGCGGCTTGCGGCCCATCGCCTATGGCGCGGCCAGCGCCTCGCCGCTGCTGCCCCAGCTTCCGGTGATGTCGCAGACCGGCCTGCCGGACTTCGTGATCCCCAACTGGTTCGGCGTGGCGGGCCCGGGCGGCATGCCGCCGGCGCTGGTCCAGCGCATCAATGCCGAGGTGAACCGCGCGATGATGGCGCCCGAGGTGCAGCGCCGCTTCGAGGAGAACGCGATGCTGCGCGTCGGCGGCTCACCGGCCGACATGATCCGCCAGATCTCGCAGGACCGCGAGCGCTGGGGGCGGGTGATCCGCGACCACGACATCAAGCCGGAATAGGTGCCTGATCGCCCTTGGCGGAATGCCGCCAAGGGCGTCCATCAGCCCTCCGCCGGGATGGCCGGCGCCGCTTCCTCGCGCACCGCCAGCACCTTGTCTACGCGGCGGCCATCCATGTCCACGATCTCGAAGCGCCAGCCGGCATGGGCGATGCGGTCGCCCTCGCGCGGGATGCGCTGCAGCAGGGCGAGCATCAGCCCGCCCACGGTGTGATAGGCGCCCGATTGCGGCGGCAGCTCGAAGGCATCCAGCCGGTCGCGCAGCTCGTCCAGCGCCATCATGCCATCCAGCAGGAAGGAGCCGTCATGCCGCTGCACGGCGGAGGGCTTCTCCGAGGCCGGCGCCGGGCCCAGCTCGCCCACGATCGCCTCCAGCAGATCGGAGGCCGTGACCACGCCCTCGAAGCTGCCATATTCGTCGAGCACCAGCGCCATGCCGAGGCTGTCGGTGCGCAGCCGTTCCAGTGCGTCGAGCGCGGAGAGGCTGTCGGGCATCACGATGGGCTGGCGCAGCGCCGCGGCGATGTCGAGCGGCCCGCCCTCCAGCACCTGGTCCAGCAGGTCCTTCGCGGCGACGACGCCCACCACATTGTCCACGCGGCCATCGGCCACGACGAAGCGCGTCAGCGGCTCGGCCTTCAACGCGGTCGCGATCTCGTTGGGCGCTGCGTTGCGGTCGAGCCAGGCGACCTCGGGGCGCGGCGTCATCAGCGCGCGCACCGGGCGGTCGGCGAGGCGAAGGACGCGCTCAATCATCTGCCGCTCGTGATGCACCAGGGCGCCGGCCTCCACGCCCTCGGCGACGACGGCCTTCACCTCCTCTTCCGTCACGCTCTGGTCCGACGGCGTGTAGGCCCCGAAGATCCGCAGGATCAGCGCGGAGGAGCGCGAGAGGAACCAGATGAAGGGCGCGGTGAAGCGCGCCAGCGCCGTCAGCGGCAGGGCCAGCGCCGAGGCGACCTGCTCGGGGTTGCGCAGCGCCAGCTGCTTCGGAACCAGTTCGCCCAGGATCAGATTCAGGTAGGTGATGGTCATGACGACCAGGAAGAAGGCCAGCTCATGGCCCAGGTTCACCATGAAGGGCCAGGTCTCCAGCCAGTCGCCGAAGGGCCCCGCGATGGCGGCGCCGCCGAACACGCCGGCCAGGATGCCGACCAGCGTGATGCCGACCTGCACGGTGGGCAGGAAGCGCTGCGGGTCCTCCTGCAGGGCGATGGCCGCGGCGGCACCCCGGCTGCCCTGGCGCTCCATGGCGAGCAGCCGCCCCTTTCGGGAGGAGACGACCGCCAGCTCGCTCATGGCAAAGACGCCGTTGAGCAGCGTGAGGAAGAGGACGAAGATGATTTCGAGACTGACACCCATGGGGCTGCATGTAGGGCAGAAAGCCTCCCACTGTCAGTGGCGGCCCGGAAATTGGCGGCGCGGAGGATTCACTTGCGCCGCCGGCCGGGCGCGGTAGTTCTGGGCCCATGGACACGACGACTCGCCGCACCGCCTGGCTGCTCGGCCTGGCTGGCCTCCTGCCCTTCGCCGGCTGCGCGCTGGCCTTCTTCGCCGCCCCCGATTCCTGGTCGGGCTTCGCCGAGGGGGCGCTGATCGCCTATGGCGCCGTCATCCTGAGCTTCCTGGGCGCCGTGCATTGGGGCCTCGCCCTGCGCGCGCCGGTTGAGGAAGCGGCCCATGGTCCGGCGCGCCTGCTGCTGGGCGTCATCCCCGCCCTGCTCGGCTGGGTTGCATTGCTGCTGCCCGACGTCTTCGCGCTGCCCCTGCTGGCGCTGGCGATTCTGGGCACGGCGGGCATGGAACAATGGGCGCGCGGCCTCGGCCTGGTGCCGGGGGATTATCTGGTTCTGCGCTGGGTGCTCTCGATCAGCGCGGCGCTTTGCCTGATGGCGCCGATTACCGGCTGAGTTCCACGCAACCAGGGATTGATGGGCGGGTTTCCGCCATCACCCAGGGCTGTCCTGGCGGTGAAAGTAAAGCTTGTCTTAAAATCGCGACGGTGTTATAAAATTGTTAACACCTGGACCGTGGAGACCCCCGATGGCCGAGATCCTCGCCTTCCCCCAGAAGCCGGAAGACCGCCTGCGCGCCGCCCTGCGCCGGCTGGATGACGCACTGGCCGAACAGAAGCTCGCCTTCACGGAGTTCCGGACAAATCTGGCGGCGCTGGGCGGCGCCGTCTCGGGGCTGGAGGGGAGCCTGAACCAGTATCGCGCCAATCTCGCCGCCACGCAGCAGGATGTGGCCCGCAGCCAGGAAGCCGCGAAGCGCCTGGAGAAGACGGCCGACATCTGGCTGCAGACCGCGCGCTGAACCGCCGCCATGTGCGGCCGCTACGTCCTCCAGCGCGACCCGGCCGGCCTCGTCCGCTATTTCGGCGCGGCGCCGCCCGTGCCGAACCATCCGGCCAGCTGGAACATGGCGCCGACGCAGCCCGGCCTCGTCCTTCGCCACAATCCGCTGACCGGGACGCGGCACCTCGATGTGTTGCGCTGGGGCCTCGTGCCGCACTGGTCGCGCGATGCGACGGGGGGCGCACGGATGATCAATGCGCGCGGTGAGACCCTGCTGGAAAAGCCCAGCTTCCGTGACGCCTTCCGCAGGCGCCGCTGTCTCGTGCCCATGGATGCCTTCTATGAATGGGCGCAGGATTCCACGCCCAAGCAGCCCTTCGCCGTTGCGCTGCGGAACGGCGCGCCCATGGCGGCGGCGGGGCTCTGGGAAGGCTGGAAGCAGCCCGATGGAAGCTGGCTCAAGACCTACAGCATCATCACCTGCGCCTCAGCCGGGCGGCAGGCGCGGCTGCACCCGCGCATCCCCGCCATCCTCGACCCGGAGGACTGGCCGGCCTGGCTGGGTGAGGGAACGGCCGATGACACCGCGCTGATGGCGCTGCTCCGGCCGCTGGAAGATGAGAAACTGGCCTTCTGGCCGGTCGCGGCGCGGGTGGGACGCGTCGCGGAAAATGACGCGGGGCTATTGGCCCCGATTCCGGCCGAGGCTTGGCCGGAGATGCAGGACGCACCACCCGATTGGGGGCGCGACCTCGCGCTGGCCCGGCCGGCGTCCTGAGACGCCGGGCGGCTCAGTCGTCCCGGTGCACCTTCTCCATCCGCTCGTGGCGCTCCTGCGCCTCGATGGACAGGGTGGCGATGGGGCGGGCTTCCAGGCGGCGCAGGCCGATCGGCTCGAAGGTTTCCTCGCAATAGCCGTAGGTGCCATTGGCGATGCGCTCGAGCGCCTGATCGATCTTGCTGATGAGCTTGCGGGCGCGGTCCCGAGTGCGCAGTTCCAGCGCCCGGTCGGTTTCGACACTGGCGCGGTCGGTCAGGTCGGCTTCGGTGATACCCCCGGCGGAGAGGGAGTTCAGTGTGGCACCCGCCTCGCGGAGCAATTCGTGGCGCCAGCGCAGCAACTTCTGGCGAAAATACTCCTGCTGCAAAGCATTCATGAACTCTTCGTCTTCTGATGGACGATAATCGGACGGCAGGGTGACGACCATGAGCCTGTACCTCACCTCGTGGCGCGCCCGGCCCGACGCCGGATGCATTCCCGAGGCGTCCGGACCATAGGGAAAGCCGATCGCCGCGCCAAGGGGTTAATCGGGCCAAGTGCATGTCCGGCCACCGATTTCACCGGATTGTCCCAGGTTTCATGCGCCCTGGCGGGCGAGTTCCACCTGGGCGCGGAGCGAGATCTCGCCCAGGATTTCGCGCAGCACGGGGTCGGCACCCGCCTCGCCCTCCGCCAGCAGCGCGAGTCGGGAAAGGCGCGCCGGATCCGCTGCGCCCCCCAGCAGGGTGAGTTGCAGACCCTCCAATTCCTTGAGGATCGCCTGACCCCGGCGCTGGGCCGCGGCATCGGCGTCGGCCGGGCTCCAGCCCGCCTGCAGCGCCAGGATTCCCGGGGCCTGGAGGCTAGCCGCCGGCTGCGCCTCGGCCGCGGCGGCGGGGAGCTGGAAGCGGCCCGGCGCGGCACGGCGCGGCGCAGCCGGCTGGCTCTGTGGGAGATGTCCTCGGATCGGCGGCAACATTCTTCACCCTTTCCTCATCACGGCGCTTTCTGCCGGGACCGGCCGGCGGCCCCCGCCTTCGCCCGGCAGATCCTGCCACCGCCGGGCCGCCCCGGGCTGGCATGCCGGTTGCCCTGTGGCGTGAGGGCGAACTCGTTACGGCAACAGCGCGGAGTGCCAGGGAAAGTGGTGGCAATTTCTTTCGGCCTGATGAAGATCCCGGGGCTTCTGCTCGGCCTTGGGCTGCTGCTCTGGCCGGCCCTCGCGGCCGCTCAGCCGGTGCGCATCAAGGACATCGCGGATGTCGAGGGCGTGCGCGACAACCAGCTGGTCGGCTATGGCCTGGTCGTCGGCCTGCCCGGCACGGGCGATCGCCTCCGCACCGCGATCTTCACGCGGCAATCCCTCGTCGGCATGCTCGAGCGCCTCGGCGTCAACACGCGCGACAACGAGGCGCGGCTGGACACGCGCAACATCGCGGCGGTGATGGTGACAGCGAACCTGCCCGCCTTCGCGCAGCCGGGCAGCCGCATCGACGTTGCCGTCTCCTCGCTCGGCGATGCCTCTAACCTGACGGGCGGCACGCTGCTGGTCACGCCCCTGCTGGGGGCTGATGGCGCCGTCTATGCCGTGGCACAGGGCGCGGTGGCGACGGGCGCGATCGCGGCGCGGGGCGCCGGCGCCTCCATCGCGCGCGGCGTGCCGACCTCCGCGCGCATCTCCTCGGGCGCCATCGTCGAGCGCGCGGTGCCGTATACCCTCGCCGGGCGGGACCATATTCGCCTCGCTCTCCGCAACCCCGACTTCACCACGGCCCAGCGCATCGCCGCCGCCATCAATGGCCGCGGTGGCAACGTGGCCCGCGCGGTGGACCCGCGCACCGTCCTGCTCACGCTGGGCGGGCGCGACCCGATGAACTTCATCACGCAGATCGAACAGCTGCGGGTCACGCCCGACCAGGTGGCGCGCGTCATCATCGAGGAGGCCTCCGGCACCATCGTGATGGGCGAGCAGGTGCGCGTCTCCACCGTCGCCATCGCGCAGGGCAACCTCACCATCCGCATCACCGAGACGCCGCAGGTCAGCCAGCCCAATGCCCTCGGCCAGGGCGAGACGGTGGTGGTGCCGCGCACGCAGATCGAGGTGGATGACCAGGCGGAGCGCCGCATGGGCGTGCTGCGCGGCGGCGTGACACTGGCCGAGCTGGTGCGCGGGCTGAACAGCCTGGGCGTCGGCCCGCGCGACCTGATCACCATCCTGCAGAGCATCAAGGCCGCGGGTGCGCTCCAGGCCGAGCTGGAGGTGCGTTGAGATGCGGCTGCACTGCCTGAAGCGCCCTGGCCGTCCGCGGCGCCGCCGCGCGGGTCAGGCCGAATTGGAGGTCCGATAGATGATCCCCCTCACCTCCCTGCCGCCCTCCGGCGGCACGCAGACGCCCGCGCGCATGCGGCAGGCGGCCCAGGCCTTCGAGGCGCAGGTGCTGGCACAGCTCATGCAGCCCGCCTTCGACACGGTGGATTCGTCGAAATCCGCCTTCGGCGGCGGCGCGGCCGAGGCGCAATGGCGCCCCATGCTGGTCGAGGCCTTCGCCACCCATGCCGCGCGCTCGGGCCAGGGCATCGGCCTGCAGGACATGGTGCTGCGCCACATGCTCCGCCTCCAGGAGGCGGCCCGCCATCCCACCCCCAGCACTGAACAGGAGACCCGCCCATGATGGACGCCGTCATCGCCGCCGGAGAGCGCCTGGCCGAGGCGCTGCGCGCCGAGAACGAGGCGCTGGCCGCCCTCGACCTGACGCGCGCGGCCGCACTCGCCACCCGCAAGATGCAGGCGACCGATGCCTTCGCCGCCGCGACGGCGGCGGCGAGCCGCACCCAGGCCCGGGCCGAGGGCCCGCTGCGCGCGGCGGCGGAAACCCTGGCCGCCGACCTCTCCACCCTCGGGCAGGAGAACCGGAAACTGCTGGAGGCGGCGATCGCGCTGCAATCGCGCGTGATCGAGACCATCGCGGGCGCGGCCCGGCCGCTGGCGGCCGCCCCCGGCTATGGGCGCGCCGGGCGCAGCCGCCCGCCGGTGCAGGCCGCCGCCATGGCGCTCGCCACCCGGGTCTGAGGCCGCCTGACAGCGGGCGCGCGCTGCGCTATGCGCTGCGACGATGGAGCCCGCTCAGGACGACCCCGAATGGACCGCGCTGCGCGAAGGGCGGGCCAGCACGCTTGCCGCGCTCTTCGGCCCGCTGCTGGCGCCGCCCGCGCGGGGCCTCGTGATCGGCCGTCTCGCGCAGACGCTGGACGGGCGGATCGCGACGCGCTCGGGCAACAGCAAATGGATCGGCGGCGCGGGGGACCTGCGCCACACCCACCGGCTGCGTGCGCTGTGCGACGCGGTGATCGTGGGTGCAGGCACGGTGCGGGCGGATGACCCGCTGCTGACCACGCGGCTCTGCGCCGGCCCCTCGCCCGTGCGGGTGGTGATTGATGCGGGACGGCGGCTCGGGGCGGATTACGGCCTGTTCCGCGAGGGACCGCCGACGCTGCTGGCGACGGTCGAGCCCGGCCCCGCGCGCCATGGCACGGCCGAGGCCTTGCTGCTGCCGCGTGCGCCGGATGGTGGCCTGGATCTCGCCGCCCTGCTGGACGCCCTGACCGCGCGGGGCCTCAGGACGATCTTCGTGGAGGGCGGCGGGCAGACCGTCTCGGGTTTCCTGCGCGCCGGGCTGCTGGACCGGCTGCATGTGACCGTGGCGCCCATGATCCTGGGCTCCGGCCGGCCTGCCTTTGATTTGCCCGAAGTGGGGCGCATCGAGCAGGGCATGCGCTTCACCTGGACCGTCCACGACATCGCCCCCGATGTGCTCTTCGACATCGCCCTCGACCGCCGCACGCCGAGCGAGGCCGCGCCATGAGTGACCGGCGCGAGAGCATGGCCCAGGCGCTCTGGCACACTGCGCCCGGAGCTGCGGAGCTGCGCGCGGCGCGCCTGCCGGGCCCCGCCGCGGGTGAGCTTCTGGTGCAGGCGCTGGCCTCGGGCATTTCGCGCGGCACCGAGCGTCTGGTGCATCACGGCCGCGTGCCGGCCTCCCAGCACGCGGCGATGCGCTGCCCGATGCAGGAGGGCGAATTCAACTTCCCGGTGAAATACGGCTACGCGGCGGTGGGCCGCGTCGAGCAAGGGCCGACGGAATGGCTGGGCCGCCGCGTCTTCGCGCTGCATCCGCACCAGTCGCGCTTCACCATCCCCGTGCATTTCTGCGCGCTGGTCCCCGATGGCGTGAGCGATGCGCGCGCCTGTCTCGGCGCCAACATGGAAACCGCGCTGAATGTCATGTGGGATGCGGCCCCCCGCCTGGGCGAACGCGCGATGGTGATCGGCGCGGGCGTGGTCGGCCTGCTCTGCGCCTTCCTGTTGGCCCGCCTGCCCGGTGTCGCGGTGACGGTGGTGGATCGCGACCCGGCCAAGGCCGCCCTGGCCCGCGGCTTCGGCGCCGATTTCGCCCCGCCCGAGGCCGCGCCGCGCGACCAGGAACTCATCATCCACGCCAGCGCCAGCGCCGCCGGCCTGCGCCTCGCCCTCGACTGCGCCGCCTTCGAAGGCCGCATCCTGGAGGCAAGCTGGTTCGGCGATTCCGAGCCCGCGCTGCCGCTCGGCGCCGCCTTCCACCAGAAGCGGCTGCAGCTGATCTCCACGCAGGTGGGCAGCGTCTCCCCCGCCATGCGCGGCCGCCGCAGCCATGGCGAGCGGATGGCGCTGGCCTTGGCGCTGCTGGAGGATGCGCGGCTCGATGCGCTGCTCGGCCCCTTCGTGCCCTTTGAAGATCTGCCCGCCGCCCTACCTGCCCTGCTCGACCCGCCGCCCGGCGCGCCGCAGCCGCTCTGCCCCGTCATTCGCTACACCTGAAGGATCGCCGCCCCATGTTCAGCCTCACCGTCGTGGACCACATCATGGTCGCGCATTCCTTCCGCGGCGCGGAGTTCGGCCCGGCGCAGCGCCTGCACGGCGCGACCTTCGTGGTGGAGGCGGAGTTCCGGGCGCCGAAGCTGGATGACCTGCACCTGTTGATCGACATCGGCCTCGCCAAGGATGAGCTGCGCAAGATCCTGAGCGCGCTGGACTACCGCAACCTGGACGAGGAGCCGGTCTTCGCCGGCAAGAACACCACCACCGAATATCTCTGTCTGCACATCCATGGGTTGCTGGCCGCCGCCTGCAAGGATGGGCGCATGGGGCCGGGTGGCGCCGGCGTCTCGGGCATCAAGGTGCTGCTGCGCGAAAGCCATGTGGCCTGGGCCGCCTTCGAGGGGCCGGTCGGCTGATCATGCGGATCGCGCTGCTGGTTCCCGGGCCCTTCGACACCGTCTCGGGCGGTTATCTCTACGACCGGCGGATGGTGGAGGGGCTGCGCGGGCTGGGTCATGCCGTGCGCGTGGTGGAACTCGCCGGGCGCTTCCCCATGCCGGATGAGGCGGCCATGACCGCGGCACGCGAAGCCTGGGCGGGCCTTGGCGCGGATGAAACCGCCGTGATCGACGGGCTCGCCCTGCCCGCCTTCGCGCCGCTGGCGTCCGGGCTTGCCGCGCGGCGCGCGGTCGGGCTGATCCACCACCCCACCTCCATCGAGCCCGGCCCGAACCAGGCGGAACTCGCGGCACTGGAGCGCGAGCTCTTCGCGGCCTGTGGCCGCCTCGTCGCCACCTCGCCCTACACCGCCAAGGGCCTGCCGCCGCTGGGCGCCGACCCGGCCCGCATCGGCGTGGTGGAGCCCGGGACCGACCGCGCACCACGCGCCCAAGGCTCGGGCGGGCCGGGGGCGCGCATCCTGGCCGTGGGTTCGCTCATTCCGCGCAAGGGGCACGACGTGCTGCTGCGCGCCCTGTCGCGCCTCACCGACCTTGACTGGGCCCTGCGCATCGCGGGCCCGGCGGCGGACCCCGTGCATGCCGATGGGCTGCGGGCGCTCGCCGAGGAGTTGGGCCTCGCGGGCCGCGTCACCTTCCTCGGCGCCGTCACGGATGCGGCGCTGGAGGCGGAATACGCGGCGGCCGACCTCTTCGCGCTCGCCACCTGGTTCGAGGGCTATGGCATGGCCGCCGCCGAGGCCCAGGCGCGCGGCTTGCCGCTGATCCTCTGCACCGGCGGTGCCATCGCCGACCTCGTCGGGCCAGGCGCCGCGATCCTGGCGGCGCCGGGCGATGCCAACAGCCTCTCCCGCGGGATGCGCCGGCCGATCTACGACCCGGCGTTGCGCGCGCAGATGGCCGAGGCGAGCTGGCTGGCCGGCCAGGCCCTGCCTAGCTGGGAGGACCGCGCCCAGCGCTTCGCGGCCGAGCTGGAGGCCGCTTCGCGTGGATGAGGCAATGGAAACCGAGCAGTTCGACGGCGACTGGCTCTCGCTGCGCGAACCCTTCGACGCGCGGGCCCGCAACGCGGATCTGGCCCGCGCCCTGATGGAGCACCTGGACGAGAAGGGCCGCCCGCGCTTCCTCGACCTCGGCGCGGGCACGGGCAGCCTCACCCGCTGGCTAGGCCATTATGTCGGCCGTGCGCATGCCTGGGTCATGGCCGATGCCGATGCGGCGCTGATGGCGCGCGCCTTTGACACGATGATGGATGCGGCCGATGCCATCGGCTGGCGGGCTACCTGGCCGCAGCGCAAGGTGCTGCTGCTGCACGCGCCCGAGGGCGCCTGGCGCATCGAGGGCGTGCTGACCAACCTCGCCGAGGCACCCGAGGGCCTGCCGCTGCAGAACGTGGATGCGGTGACCTGCAGCGCGCTTTGCGACCTCGTCTCCGAGGCCTGGGTGGTGCGTCTCGCGGCTGGGCTCGCCCGGCGCAAGCTGCCCTTCTACGCCGCGCTGAACGTGACGGGGCGCGAGCGCTTCATGCCCCCCTGCCCCGGCGATGCCCTGGTGGCGCGCGGCTTCGCCCGGGACCAGCGCCGCGCGAAGGGCTTCGGCGGGATGGCGCTGGGGGCGGCGGCGACGGACACCATCGCGCGGATCTTCGCGAGCCATGGCTATCGCGTGCTGCGCGGCGCGAGCCCCTGGGTGATCCCGCGCCAGGCGCGCGAGATGGCGCTGGAACTCGCCCTCGGCCATGCCGAGGCGGCGCTGCGGCATGAGCGGCGCGGGGCCGGGCAGATCAACGCCTGGGCCGAGACGCGGGCCGACCAGGCCGAGGCCGGGCTGCTCTCGGCGCGGGTGGAGCACCAGGACATTCTCTGCCTCCCGGGCTAGGAGAGCGTCGTCCTTGGTGGGCAAACCGCAGCGGCGGGTCAGCCTCCCAGCCATTGACGGGGCTGTCGTCACCCCCTCTTGAACGCGGCCTTGGCACGGCCGCGCAAGGAAGCACGCCGCTGATCGTGCATTGGGCAGTTCCGCGCCTCATGCACGGACATTCGGCATTTCGCTGCCTGATCGGGTCATTTCTCTCCTGGGAGTCATGTCCAGGACATGGAATTGGGGGATCGGCCCTCCCTAGGTTCCAGGGCGTTTCCACGTCCCCTGGAGGATGCCTTGTCCAAGAACCTGCCCCCGATCTCCCGCCGCGCGCTGCTGGCCGCCCCCATGGTCGGGGCCTTGGCCGCGCCCGCGATCGGCCAGACCGCGCCCATCCGCGTGGGTGTGCTGCACTCCCTCTCCGGCACCATGGCCATCTCCGAGACCGCGCTGCGCGACACCGCGCTGATGATGATCGAGTGGCAGAATGCGCGTGGCGGCCTGCTTGGCCGGCGGCTCGAGCCGGTGGTGGTGGACCCCGCCTCCAACTGGCCGCTCTTCGCCGAGAAGGCGCGCGAACTGCTCGCCGTCTCCCGCGTGGACGTCACCTTCGGCTGTTGGACCTCGGTCTCCCGCAAGTCGGTGCTGCCGGTCTTCGAGGAGCTGAACGGCCTGCTTTTCTATCCCGTCCAGTATGAGGGCGAGGAAGAGAGCCGCAACATCTTCTACACCGGCGCCGCGCCGAACCAGCAGGCGATCCCGGCGGTCGAATACCTGCTCGGCCCGGATGGCGGCGAGGCGAAGCGCATCGCGCTGCTCGGCACGGATTATGTCTATCCGCGCACGACCAACCGCATCCTGCGCGGCTTCCTGAACTCCAAGGGCATTCCCGATGCCGACATCATGGAGGAATACACGCCCTTCGGTCACAGCGACTGGCAGGGCATCGTGGCGCGCGTGAAGCGCTTCGCGTCCGAGGGCAAGAAGACCGCCATCGTCTCCACCATCAATGGCGACGCCAACGTCCCCTTCTACCGCGAGCTGGGCAACCAGGGCATCAAGGCGGAGGACATCCCCTCGGTCGCCTTCTCGGTGGGCGAGGAAGAGCTGGCCGGCATCGACACCCGCCCGCTGGTCGGTCACCTGGCCGCCTGGAACTACTTCATGTCGGTGCAGTCGCCCGCGAACACCGAGTTCGTGACGATGTGGCGCAACTACATCCGCAACCCGCGCCGGGTGACGAACGACCCGATGGAAGCGACGCTGATCGGCTTCAAGATGTGGGCCCAGGCCGTGGCCGCTGCCCGCACCACCAATGTGGACGCGGTGCGGACCGCGCTCTACGGCCAGAAGGTGAATGCGCCCTCCGGCTATGAGGTGGAGATGTTCCGCAATCATCACCTCTCCAAGCCCGTGATGATCGGCGAGATCCAGGCCGACGGCCAGTTCAACATCGTGAGCAAGACGCCGACCGCGATCCAGGCCGAGAACTGGAGCCGGTTCATCCCGGAAAACGCCAACCGCCGGCGGTGATGTCTTGACGCCCTCAAGCACCGGGCGGCGGTTCCGCCGCCTGGGCTACGCCGCGCCGCTGGAACACCCGGCGGCGCGGTGGGTTTGGCGGCGCCGACTGCGTTGCGGCCGGATTCTCGAAGGGCACCCCTGATCTTGCTTCCGTCACTTCTTCTTCGCTGCCTGGGGCTATTCTTCGGGCTCGTCCTGCTCCTCTCACCCGCCCGCGCGCAGGATTTCGACGCGCTGCTACCGGGGCTGGCCGGCGGCTTCGCGCAGCAGGCGGAGACGGTGGAGCGGTTGGGCGCCCTGGGCGATCCGCGCGCCATCCCCCTGCTCCAGGCGCTGGCCGATGCGCGCCTGCTGCGCATGGCCGATGGCCGCATCGTGGCGCAGGAGGGCGCCGCGCCGCCCGAAGGGGCCTCGCTGATCCGCATCAACAACCGCGTCCGTGTCGCACTCCGCGGCGCGCTGGGCCGACTGCAACTTGTCTCGCCCGAGCCGGCCGAGCGTCTGCGCGCAGCCGATGCCATCCTGCGCAACCGCAGCGCCGACGACATTCCCCTGCTCGAAGCCGCCTTGGCCCGGGAACCGCGCGCCGATATCCGCGCGCGCATGGAACTCGCCCTGGGCGGCGCGCGCCTCGCCTCGGCCGAACAGGCGGCCAAGCGCGCCGGCATCGCGACCCTCGGCGCCTCCTCCTCGCCCGAGGCGCGCAACCTGCTGCTCGCCGCCCGCGCCGCCAATCCTGACCTCACCGCCGAGATCGAGACGGCCGTCGCCGCCATTGACCGCCGCCTGCAGATGCGGCGCGCGGCGGAGACCTTCTTTCAGGGGCTCTCGCTCGGTTCCGTGCTGCTGCTGGCCGCGCTCGGCCTCGCCATCACCTTCGGCGTGATGGGCGTGATCAACATGGCGCATGGCGAATTCGTGATGATCGGCGCCTATGTGACGGTCGTCGTGCAGGAGATCTGCCGGGACATCCCGGCCCTGCAGCCCTATGCGCTGCCGCTCGCCATCCCCGCCGCCTTCCTCGTGACGGCGGCCATCGGCGCCGCGATGGAACGCGGCCTGATCCGCCACCTCTATGGCCGCCCGCTGGAGACGCTGCTGCTCACCTTCGGCGTCGGCATGGTGCTGCAGCAGGTCGTCCGCCTCACCTTCGGCGCGCAGAACCGCGAGGTGATCAGCCCCGACTGGATGATGGGCACGCTGATCCTGCCCGGCGGTGTCGCCATCACGCAGAACCGCGCCTGGATCATCCTCTTCTCCATCGCCGTGCTGCTGGCCACACTCGCCGCCATCCGCCTCACGCGCTTCGGCCTCGAGATGCGCGCCGTGGTGCAGAACCGGCGGATTGCCGCCACCATGGGCATCCGCACCGGGCGCGTGGATGCGATGACCTTCGCCTTCGGATCCGGCATCGCGGGGCTGGCCGGCGTGGCGCTCAGCCAGATCGACAATGTCTCGCCCAACCTCGGCACGGGCTACATCATCGACAGCTTCATGGTGGTGGTCTTCGGCGGCGTGGGCTCGCTGATGGGCACGCTCATCGGGGCCTTCACCCTAGGCCTCGTGAACAAGGTGCTGGAGCCCTATGCGGGCGTGGTGCTGGCCAAGGTGTTGCTGCTGGTGGGTATCATGCTCTTCATCCAGCGGCGGCCGAAGGGTCTCTTCGCGCTGAAGGGACGCGCGGCCGACCAATGAACACGCGCCGTCTCATCCTGCTCGGCTTCATCGCGGTGCTGGCCGCGCTGCCGCTGCTGAACCTGCTGCCCGAGGAACATCCGCTGCATGTCTCGGACTTCCTGGTTAGCATCATCGGCAAGTGGATCTGCTACGCGATCCTGGCCTTGGCGCTCGATCTCGCCTGGGGTTATGCGGGCATCCTCTCGCTCGGCCATGGCGCCTTCTTCGCGCTGGGCGGCTATGCCATCGGCATGCACCTGATGCGGCTGATCGGGCCGCGCGGCGTCTATGGCCATCCGGTGCTGCCGGACTTCATGGTCTTCCTCGGCTACACCGAACTGCCCTGGTATTGGCTGGGCTTCGACTGGTTCATCTTCGCCTTCGCGATGGCGCTGATCGTGCCCGGCCTGCTGGCCGGCATCGTGGGCTACCTGGCCTTCCGCAGCCGCATCACCGGCGTCTATCTCTCCATCATCACCCAGGCGCTCACCTATGCGCTCATGCTCGCCTTCTTCCGCAACGACATGGGCTTCGGCGGCAATAATGGCTTCACCGACTTCAAGGAGCTGCTCGGCATGCCGCTCAACAGCGGGCATACGCGGGCCATCCTGTTCTATGCCTCGCTGGTCGCGCTGATCCTGGTCTTCCTCATGTGCGGCGCGCTGACCCGCACCAAATACGGCCGCGTGCTGACCGCGATCCGCGACGCCGAGAGCCGCGTGCGCTTCCTGGGCTACGACACCACGCGCCACAAGCTCTTCGTCTTCGTGCTCTCGGCGATGATCGCGGGGCTCGCCGGCGCGCTCTACGTGCCACAGGTGGGCATCATCAACCCGAGCGAATTCAGCCCGGGCAACTCCATCGAGGCGGTGGTCTGGGTCGCCTTCGGCGGCCGCGGCACGCTGGTGGGCGCGGTGCTGGGCGCCTTCTCGGTCAATGCGTTGAAGACCTGGCTCACCTCGGTCGCGCCCGATCTCTGGCTGATCGTGCTGGGCTGCCTCTTCATCGCCGTGCCGCTGCTGCTGCCCAAGGGCCTGATCGGCCTGATCCGCCGCCGCGGGGGGGCCAAGCCATGAACGCCGTCGCCCTGCCCGAGGGGGATTCCACCACGGGCCTCTATCTGGACGGCGTCTCCGTCGTCTTCGACGGGTTCCGCGCGCTGAACAACCTTTCCCTCATCGTCGAGCCCGGCGAGCTGCGGGCCGTGATCGGCCCGAATGGCGCGGGCAAGACAACGATGATGGACGTGATCACCGGCAAGACGCGCCCTGGCTCCGGCATCGTCCGCTTCGGCGGGCGCGACCTGACGCGGATGGATGAGGCCGCCATTGCCAATCTCGGCATCGGCCGGAAATTCCAGAAGCCCACCGTGTTCGACGCGCTGACCGTCTTCGAGAACCTGGAGCTGGCGCTGAAGGCCCCGCGCGGGCCTATCGCCTGCCTGCGCTGGGTGCTGCGTGGCGAAGCGCGGACGCGGATCGAGCGTACCATGGCGGAGATCGGCCTGACCGAGCGTGCCGCCGATCTCGCGGGTCTGCTGAGCCACGGCCAGCGGCAATGGCTGGAGATCGGCATGCTGCTGATGCAGGACCCGCGCCTCCTCCTGGTGGATGAGCCCGTCGCCGGCATGACCGACCACGAGACGGAGCAGACGGCCGCGCTGCTGGTCGGCATCGCGGGCACGCGCAGCGTCGTCGTCGTCGAGCATGACCTGGAATTCGTGAAGGCGCTCGGCAGCCGCGTCACCGTGCTGCATGAGGGCAGCGTGCTCTCGGAGGGCTCCATCACCCATGTGCAGAATGATCCGCGCGTGATCGAAGTGTATCTGGGGCGGTAGCGGCAGATGCTCCAAGTCACCGATATTGATCTCTCCTACGGGGCCAGCCGCTGCCTGCGGGGTGTCTCGCTCTCGGTCGGGCCTGGCCAGGTTGCGGCCGTGCTGGGCCGCAACGGCGTGGGCAAATCCTCGCTGCTGCGCTCCATCATCGGGCTGGAAAAGATCCAGGGCGGCTCCATCCTCTGGGAGGGGAATGAGATGCGCGGCCTGGGCCCGGCCGAGCGCGCCCGCGCCGGCATCGGCTATGTGCCGCAGGGGCGCGAGATCTTCCCCTTCCTCACCGTGCAGGAAAATCTCGAGACCGCGCTGGCCGCGGCGCCACGCGGCAGCGCCGTGCCCGACGAGGTCTTCGACCTCTTCCCCATCCTGCGGCAGTTCCTGCGCCGCCGCGGTGGCGACCTCTCGGGCGGGCAGCAGCAGCAGCTCGCCATCGGCCGCGCACTGACGGCACGCCCACGCCTGCTCATCCTCGACGAGCCGACCGAGGGCATCCAGCCCAATGTCATCAAGGACATCGCGAAGGTGATCCATCACCTGGCGCATGATCGCAACTTCGCCATCGTGCTGGTCGAGCAGTATTTCGAATTCGCTCGGGACCTGGCGGACACCATCACCGTGATGGTGCGCGGCGAGGTGGCGCTCTCCGGCAGGACAAGCGAGCTGGACGAGGCCGAGGTCCGCAAGCTGCTGACGGTCTGAGGGGGGCTGCCCCTCAAGCCCCCCGGAAAGAACCTCTGGTTCTTGCATCTCCGATAAGCCAACTTGCAGGAAGTTGGCCTCCCGCCGGAGGTCCTAGGGGGGCAAAGCCCTCTCGTCCTGCCCCCGCAACGGCGCTAGCCTCCCCCGCTCCAAGGGGAAGGACATGCACATGGGTCATCGCATCGCCATCATCGGCGCAGGCGCCGTCGGCTGCTATGCCGGCGCCTATATGGCGCAGGCGGGTGAGGACGTGACCTTCGTGGACATGTGGCCCGAGCATGTCGAGACGATGCGCCGCGAAGGCCTTCGCATCAGCCATCTCCGCGACGTGCCCGAGTTCACCACGCCGGTGACGGCGGTCCACCTCACCGAGTTGCAGGCGGTGGCACGCAGGCCCTTCGACATCGCGTTCATCTGCGTGAAATCCTACGATACCGCCTGGGCCACGATGATGATCCAGCAATATCTCTCGCCCGGCGGCTTCGTGGTCTCGCTGCAGAACTGCATGAACGAGGAGACGATCGCGGGCATCGTGGGCTGGGGCCGCACGCTCGGCGCCATCGCGAGCTCCATCACGGTCGAGCTCTGCGAGCCCGGCCATGTCCGCCGAGCCTCGGGCAAGGGCGGTGCCGCGCACACCGTCTATCGCGTGGGCGAGGTGCATGGCCGGATCACCGACCGCGCGACGGAAGTGGGCCGCCTGACGGCGCTTTCCGACAGCACGACCGTGACGAACAACCTCTGGGGCGAGCGCTGGTCCAAGCTCGTCGCGAACGGCATGGGCAATGGCATGTCGGCCTGCACGGGCCTCATCAGCAAGGACATCCTGCTGGATGACACGCTGCGCCACTTCACCGCGCGGCTGGGTGCCGAGGCGATCCGCGTGGGCCAGGCGCTCGGCTATGCGCTGGAGGAGATCCTGCATTTCGACCCTGAGATCATCGCCCGCGCCGGCGAGGGCGATGCGGAGGCGCAGAAGCTCTACGACGCGCAGCGCATCGCCGAGGCACAGAAGGGCGGCGGCGCGCATCGCCCCTCCATGGGCCAGGACATGGTGAAGGGCCGCCGCACGGAGATCGAGTTCATCAACGGCTTCATCGTGGAGAAGGCCGCGCCGCTCGGCATTGCCACGCCCGCCAATGCCGCGCTGACCGAAATCGTGAAGCGCGTGGAGCGGGGCGAGCTGCAACCCGACCCGCGGCACATTTTGGAACTGCGCCTGAACTGAGCCAGGAGCGGCCCCGCCCCGCTTCTAGCCCTGCAACTCGATGTCGCCCGGCTTCCAGCTCTGGTCGAACCAGGGCTGCAACGGGCCATAGAGCCGGAGGATGACGAACCAGGACTTGCCCGGGATGGTCTGCACCCAGTTGCTCTCGCGCCCGGGCGGCGGCGTCGGGCCGAACCAGACATCCACCGAACGGTCCGGGTTCACCTGCAGATCGGGCTTCTGGCTGCTCACCGAGGGGAAACGGTTGTCGGTCTGCAGCATCGAGCGCGTCTGCGTGTCATAGACGATGGTGGACCAGAAGGTCCGTACCGGCACCGGCCCGGGCAGGCGCAGGCGATAGGTCTTGCCGCCGTCGAAGGCGTTGCCGTTGGCGTCCTCGGCCGTCCAGGGATAGGTCGAGCCCTCGCCCACCACCTTCGTGTCCATCGCGGGCGTCACGCCGGTCGCGGCGAAGAAGTAGAAGGAGCGCGCGTTCAGATTCGGCACGCCGGGCTGGCGCTCGAACTTGTAGCCACCGACGAAGGCGTATTTCCAGCGGCGGTCGTTGAAGATGATCCCCTCGGGATCGCGCATCCGGTAGAAGAGCGCGCGCGCCGTGGCATCGCCCGTGGCGGCGGCCTCGGCCAGGATGCGGCGCATGCGCTCATCGGGCTGGAAGGGCTGGCCCTTGCGGATGCCGATGGCGGCGAAATAGCCGAGGCTCGTGGAATCCGTCGCCTCCAGCGGCTCCTCCTGCACGACGGTGTTGAGCAGGTCCCAGAAGCGGGAATCGGCCGGGCCCACCATGTTGAAGGGGCGCGTCGAGCCATCCACGAAAGTCAGGCGCGGCGGATTGGCGGCGCGCGAGAGCGGGTAGACCTTGGTGCGCTGCTTCACCACCGCGACGCCCGGACGCGGGTCGCCATTTTCGAGGAAGCTGCGCCAGATGACGAGGTTGCCGAAGGTCCTGGGCCGAACCACGGTGTAGCCCTGCGGCACCTGCCCGCGCCAGCCGGGCGGCAGGATCAGATACTTCCCGCCCCGCCCGCGATCGGCGCCCGTCAGGCCGACATCGGCCACCCAGAAATAATACATGTCGTTGATGATGCCGAGGACGCGCGGCGGCACCTCGATGACCAGCGGCCCGCCGCGCAGGTCGATCCAGAACCAGGTATAGGGCGTGTTGTCGTTCGCGGTGAGCTCGACGGTTCGGCTGTCCACCAGCTGCTCCCAGATCGGGATGGTGGTGTTGTCGGGACCGAAGCTGCGGATCGCCTCACGGTTGAAGGCCTGGTTCACCGCCGGGATGCCGAGCAGATAGGCCTGCACCGCCTGCTGAAAGATCAGATTGTCGTAGAGCGCATCCGTGCTCGGGCCGTCCGGCACGCCATCGAAGAAGTTCAGCCGGCCGAAGCGCGTCTCGACCGTGGCAGGCGAGGCGACGCCCGGGGGCATCGGGGTGGTGTAGCGAAACGCCGGCGGGGTGGGCGTGCCGGTGAGCGGCTGCGCCTGAGCGCTGCCCAGGCCGAAACTGCCGCGCAACGCGGCGGCGGCGGCGGCCAGCGCCGCAAGATCACGTCGTTTTGTCATTCCTGGCCGAACCTCAACCGAACCCCGGACGATCCCGGATTCATTTTTTGAGACTAGGCCAGCGTCCGATCGCGCAACACTGCGGGCGGATTAATCAATCGAAACGCGCGCCGCCCGCGCGATGGCCTGCCAGCGCGCCGCGCTGGCCTGGATGAAGGCCTCGTTCTGGGCGAAGGGCAGCGCCATCGGCTCGACGAAGGCGGTGCGCAGGCGCTCATGCGTGGCGGGCGCGCTGCGGGCGCGGTCCAGCGCCTCGGCCAGGCGGGCCACGACCGGGGCGGGCGTGCGACGCGGCACGCCGAGGTTGAACCAGATGCCGAGGTCGTAGCCGGCCAGGCCCGCCTCCTGCATGGTCGGCACATCGGGCAGCGCGGTCGCGCGCGTCGTCGTCGTCACGGCCAGCGGGCGCAGCGCGCCGGCGCGGACATGCGCGGTCGAGGTCGCGGTGGTGTCGAAGCCGAAGTCCACCTCGCGCGCCAGCATGGCCGCGACCAGCGGCGAGGAGCCGCGATAGGGCACATGCGTCGCCTCGATGCCCGTCATGCTGAGGAACAGCGCGGCCGAGAGATGCGAGGAGGAGCCATTGCCGACCGAGCCGAAGATCAGGGGCCGGCGCTTCGCCTCGGCGATGAAGCCCGCCATGTCGGTCGCCTGCACACGGCCGGGGATGACGGAGAGGATGTTCGCCACCTCCCCGATCATGCCGAGGCTCGTGAAGTCGCGCACCGCATCCACGCCGGACGACGCCGCATAGAGCAGCGGGTTCACGCCGAAGAGCGCGGTGGTGCCGAAGAGGATGGTGTGGCCATCGGGCTCGGCCTGGGCGGCCGCGACGGTGCCGATATTGCCCCCCGCCCCTGCGCGGTTCTCGATCAGCACGGGCTGGCCCAATTCGCGCGAAAGCGGCTCGGCGATGATGCGGCCCACGATGTCGTTCACGCCGCCGGGCGGGTAGGTGACGATGATGCGGATGGGCCGGCTGGGCTGCCAGGGCTGCGCGCGCAGCGCGGGGGACGCCAGCAGCGTGCCGAGCCCGGCCAGCGCCAGGCGCCGTGTGGTGTGTGCCATCTTCAACTCCTCCCTGTGCGGCCGGCCCGTTGTCTCCCGGGCCTGGCCTGATGCGCGCCCCTAGCGGGCGCGCTCGATGCAGAACCGAACGACATCGGCCAGCGCCGCGCGGGCCTCGCCATTCGGGAAGATCTCCAGGGCCTTGAGCGCGGCGTTGCCGTAGAGCTCGGCCCGCTCGATGGTGCGCTCGATCCCGCGATGCCGGGCGATCAGGCGCTGCGCCTCGGCGAAGTCATCGTCATTCTGCTCGCCCGCTTCCAGCGTGCGGCGCCAGAACTCCTGCTCCGCCGCGTCGCCGGCGTGGAAGGCGGTCAGCACCGGCAGCGTGATCTTGCCCTCGCGGAAATCGTCGCCCACCGTCTTGCCGAGGCGCGCCTGCTCGGCCGAGTAGTCGAGCGCGTCATCCACCAGCTGGAAGGCGATGCCGAGATTGTTACCGTAGGCGTCGAGCGCCTCGGCCTCGGCCTGCGGGCGGTCCCCCACCACGGCGCCGAGGCGGGCGGCGGCGGCGAAGAGGGCCGCGGTCTTGCCCTGGATGACCTCCAGATACTGCGCCTCGGTGCTGGAGAGGTCATTCTGGGTGATGAGCTGCAGCACCTCGCCCTCGGCGATGGTGGCGGATGCGCCGGCCAGGATGCGCAGCACCTCGAGGTTCTTGTCCTCGATCATCAGCTGGAAGGCGCGGGCGAAGAGGAAATCGCCCACCAGGACGGACGCCTTGTTGCCAAAGAGTGCATTGGCGCTGGCCTGGCCGCGGCGCAGCGCGCTCTCATCCACCACGTCGTCATGCAGGAGTGTGGCCGTGTGGATGAACTCGACGCAGGCAGCGAGAGCCACATGGCGCGCGCCCTCATAGCCGCAGAGGCGCGAGGTCGCGAGGGTGAGCAGCGGGCGCAGGCGCTTGCCGCCGGCCGCGATGATATGGGCCGCGAGCTGCGGGATCAGCGCCACCGGGCTCTGCATGCGCTGGATGATGAGGGTGTTGCAGGCCTGGAGGTCCTGCGCGACCAGCCGGTTCAGCCGCGCCAGCGCGTCCTCGCCGCGGTCGGCGCCCATCGCGCCCTCTTCCCTCACCTGCACCACACCCGCCACGCGCACATTCCCTGTCTCTTTGGCCCAGCCCCCGAGGTCGAAACTTGACCCCGGCCCGGGCTGTGCAGGATACCGAGAGGGCGACATGGCGGCAAGGCAAGGGAAATCAAGGATTTCAGCGGATGGAAGTGGTGGCGGCCGATCCCGATCCGATCCGGATGCAGTTCCTGGCCTCGCTCCTGCGGGATGCGGGGATCGAGGCGGTGCTGCTGGACCGCAACCTGGCGGGGCTCGGCCTCGCCATCTTTCCGCAGCGGCTGGCCGTCCGCGCCGAGGATGCGGCCCGCGCGCAGCGGCTGCTGAAGGAAGCCGGTGTATAGCAACCTGAGCGAGGACGCCCTGCTGGGCGGAAGGGTCAAGCTGCTGCAGCCGCGCGACGGCTTCCGCGCGGCGCTGGACCCGGTGCTGCTGGCGGCCTTCGTCCCGGCCCGGCCGGGCGACTCCGTGCTGGAACTGGGCTGCGGCACGGGTGCGGCCTTCCTCTGCCTCGCGGCCCGCGTCGGTGGGCTCGCCATCACCGCGGTGGATCGCGACCCGGCTCTGGTGGACATCGCGCAGCGCAATGCCGGGCTGAACCTGCGGCCGGCCGAGATCCGCAGCGCCGATGCGCGGGAACTGCGCCACCTGCCGCCCATGCACCACGCCTTTGCCAACCCGCCCTACTGGGCGGGCGGCACCCCCTCCCCCATCCCCGGGCGCCGCCAGGCGGCGCATGAGGACGCGCCGCTGGGCGAGTGGATCCAGGCCATGGCGCGGCCGCTGCGGCACAAGGGCACGCTCAGCCTGGTGCTGCCCGCCGCGCGCTTTGCCGAGGCGGCGGCCGAGCTGCGGGAAGCCGGGTGCGGGGCCGTGCGTCTCTTCCCGCTCTGGCCGCGGCTCGGGACGGCCGCCAAGCGCATCCTGATCCAGGCTCGGCGCGGGGGCGCGGGGCCGGACGAAGTGCTGCCCGGGCTCATCCTGCACGAAGCGGATGGCCGCTACACGGCGGCGGCGGAAGCCGTGCTGCGCGACGCATCCGCGTTGACATAGCGACCCCCCGGGGGTGCATCATCGCGCCCAACACAGGGAGGCGCGGATGGCTGGGAACACGGAGCCGGAGCGGATCGAGGCGCTGGTGATCGGCGCGGGCTTCGCGGGGCTCTACCTGCTGCACAAGCTGCGCGGCCTTGGCATCCCGGCCATGGCGCTGGAGGCCGGCGATGGCGTCGGCGGCACCTGGTACTGGAACCGCTATCCCGGCGCGCGCTGCGATGTGGAGAGCATGCAGTATTCCTTTGGCTTCTCGGAGGAATTGCAGCAGGCGTGGAACTGGTCCGAGCGCTTCGCCGCACAGCCCGAGATCCTCCGCTATGCCAACCATGTGGCGGACCGGCTGGACCTCCGGCGGGACATCTCCTTCAAGACCCGCGCCGTCGCGGCGGCCTGGGATGCGGCGGCGGCGCGCTGGCTGGTCGAGACCGATACAGGCCGGCGGATCAGCGCGCGGCATCTGATCCTCGCCACCGGCTGCCTCTCGGCGGCGCGGCTGCCGGACATCCCGGGCATCGCGGATTTTGCGGGGCGCATCTACCACACCGGCCAATGGCCGCATGAGGGTGTGGATTTCACCGGCCAGCGCGTCGCGATCATCGGCACCGGCTCCTCGGCGATCCAGGCCATTCCGGTCATCGCGCAGCAGGCGGCGCAGCTGACGGTGTTCCAGCGCACGCCCAATTTCAGCATCCCCTCGCGCAACGGGCCGATGACGGAGGATTACGCCGAGAGCTGGAAGCGCGATTACCCGGCGAAGCGCGCGGCGGCACGGCGTATGCGGACCGGCATCCTCTACAACCTCAGCCAGACGCCGGCGATGAGTGTCTCCGAGGCGGAGCGCCGCGCGGAATATGAGCGGCGCTGGGCGGCGGGCGGCACCGCCTTCATGGCCGCCTTCAGCGACCTGCTGACGAACAGGGAAGCCAACGACACGGCGGCGGATTTCGTGCGCGAGAAGATCCGCGGTCTGGTGCATGACCCGGAGGTGGCGGAGATCCTGCTCCCCCGGAACCATCCGATCGGCACCAAGCGCATCTGCGTGGACACCGCCTATTACGAGACCTTCAACCTGCCGCATGTGAAGCTGGTGGATGTGCGGAACCACCCCATCACCCGCATCACGCCCGAGGGCGTGGAGGCGGGCGGCGCGGCGCACGCGGTGGACTGCATCGTCTTCGCCACCGGCTTCGATGCGATGACTGGCACCATCCTCGCCATCGACATCCGCGGGCGCGATGGCGTTGCGATGCGCGAGGCCTGGGCGGATGGGCCGCGCACCCATCTGGGGCTGATGGTGGCGGGTTTCCCGAACCTCTTCCTGATCACTGGCCCGGGCAGCCCCTCGGTGCTGTCCAACATGATCGTCTCGATCGAGCAGCATGTGGACTGGGTGTGCGACGCGCTGGCGCATCTGGGCCGCCAGGGCCAGGGCGTCATGGAGACCACCCTGAAGGCGCAGGAGGATTGGGTCGCGCATGTGAACGAGGTGGCGCACCGCACGCTCTATCCGCAGGCGAACAGCTGGTACATGGGCGCCAATATCCCAGGCAAGCCGCAGCTCTTCATGCCCTATGTGGGCGGCGTGGGCACCTACCGGCAGATCTGCGACGACATTGCCGCCCAGGGCTATCCGGGCTTCGCCTTCACACCCGCCGCGCAGGTGCGGGCGGCCGAGTAAGCGCCCGACATCACGGGCGCGCCCAAGCTTATCCGGCCGCAAGGCGGCGGACGCGCCCAAACCACCCTCGCGGCAGGCGCGCCCGCGCCGGCGCGAAGCCAAGCGCGCCCGGCGCTTGAGGGCGTAGAAATCAGCGCAGCGCGCCCGCAGGGCAGGCCGTGCGGCCGCCATCCACCTGGAACTGCCCGCCGGTGACGCCCGAGGCCTCGTCGGAGCAGAGGAAGAGCACCATCGCCGTCACCTCGGCCGGCGTGCAGTAGCGGCCGAGCGGGATGGAGGCCATGTACTTCTCCGGCACGTCATTCGCGCCACGCGCCGTCGCCTGCTCCTCCAGCGAGTGGATCATGCGCGTGTCGGTGGGCCCGGGGCAGAGCGCGTTCACACGCACGCCGCCACGCGCCACCTCGCCCGCCGCGGTCTTGGTCATGCCGAGCACGGCATGCTTGGACGCCACATAGGGGCCAAGCCCGGCCGAGCCGACCAGCGCCGCGGTGGAAGCGGTGTTCACCACGGCGCCCTTGCCCTGCGCCAGCATCACCGGCAGCACGTGCTTCATGCCGAGGAAGACGCCCTTCACATTGACGGCGATGACGGCGTCGAAGACCGCCTCCTCCTGCTCGACAATGGGGCGGACATGGCCCTCGATGCCGGCATTGTTGAAGAAGCAGTCGATCCGGCCCCAGGCCTCCATGGCGGCGGCGACATAGCCGCGCACCTCCGCATCCTGCGTCACATCGGCCTGGCGGAAGCGCACGTCATGGCCCTGGGCGGCAAGTGCGGCGGCCCCCTCCGCGCCGCGCGGGTCGCGGTCCACCATCAGCACCTTGGCGCCTTCGCGCGCGAAGCCGCCCGCCGCGTCGAGCCCCAGCCCGTTCGCGGCACCCGTGATGATGACGACCTTGTTCTCGAAGCGCATGCTCAACTCCCTTGTCCCGTTGTTCAATTGGCCGTGTGGCCGCCATCCACGGCGATGGCCTCGCCCGTCACGAAGCCAGCGCGGTCCGAGCAGAGCCAGACCACCATCTCGGCAATCTCCTCCACCGTCCCGATGCGCCCGAGCGGCACGCGGGCGAGGATCGCCTCGCGCCGGCGCTCGATGCCGCGGCTGGCAAGCGGCGTCTCGACATAGCCGGGGCAGATGGCGTTCACCCGGATGCCGTCCTTCGCGTGATCCAGCGCCGCGACCTTGGTGAGGCCGATCACGCCATGCTTGGCCGCGACATAGGCGCCCGCCTTGGGCAGCGCGATGCGGCCCGCGATGGAGGCGGTGTTGACGATGGCGCCGCCCGTCGTCATGGCGGCGATCTCGTGCTTCATGCAGAGGAAGACGCCGGTCAGGTTCACGCCCAGTACGCGCGCCCATTCCTCGGGTGCGATCTCGGCCAGCGGCTGCGCCTCGGCCGGGGCGACGCCCGCATTGTTGAAGGCGCAATCGAGCCGGCCGAAGCTCTCCACGGCGGCCCGCACCATGGCGGCGACCGCGGCTTCGTCGGTCACGTCGGCCGCGATGCCCCGCGCGGCGCCACCGGCCTGGACGATGGCCCCGGCGGTGCGTTCCGCCCCCGCGCCATCGCGGTCGGCGATCAGCACGCGCGCCCCCTCGCCTGCCATGCGCAGCGCGGTGGCGCGGCCGATGCCGGAGGCGCCGCCCGTCACCAGCGCCACCTTGGCGGCCAGCATCACGCGCGCAGACCCTCCTTCAGCGCGCGCGCCGCGGTCTCGATCAGCTCCAGCGCAGGCTTGACGATGGCGCACATGGTGAGCGCGCCGTGCAGGATATCGGCGGCATGCAGATGCGTGACGCGCACGCCCTCGCGCTCCAGCCGGGCCGCATAGTCGCGCCCCTCATCGCAGAGCGGGTCATGGCCCACGGTCAGCACGAAGGCGGGCGGCGTGCCGGCGAGCGAGGCGGCGCGCAGCGGCGAGGCGCGCCAGTCGGTCCATTGCGCCGCATCGGGGATGTAGAGGTTGCGGAACCAGTACATCCCGGCCGCCACCAGCGGCAGGCCGTCGGTGAAGCGCTCGTAGCTCTCATGCGTGGCCGTCATGTCGGTGGCCGGATACATCAGCAGCTGGAAGCGGAGCGGCGGCAGCGCGCCGTCGCGCGACATCAGCGCCATCACGGCCGCGAGGTTGCCGCCCGCGCTGTCCCCGCCCACCGCCAGGCGCGCCGGATCCATGCCGAGGGCGGCAGCATTCGCGGCGGCGTAGCGCACCGCCTCGGCCACATCCTCCACGGCCGCCGGGAAAGGGTGCTCGGGCGCCATGCGGTAATCCACGGCCAGCACGGCGCAGCCCGAGCCATTGGCCAGGCTGCGCGCCAGGTGGTCATGCGTGTCGAGGTCGCCGAAGACCCAGCCGCCGCCATGGGCGAAGACCAGACCGGGCAGGACCTCGCCGGGCTTGCTGCCCAGCGGACGATAGAGGCGCGCGGCCACGCCGCTCGGCAGGCGCAGGTCACGCGCCTCCGCCACATCCGGCGAGGGCGGCTGCACGACGTTGCGGCCGGCCGCATACTGGGCGCGGGCAGCGAGCGGCTCCATCGTGTCGAAGCGCGGGCGGCCGCTTGCCTTCACCAGTTCGAGCAGGGCGATGCAATCGGGGTGCAGGGGCGCGGTCATGGGTGCGCCTTGCCGTTCTGGAACATGCCTCGTCTCCCTCCGAAGGTCTTGGGCGCAGCATGGACCCGGGCGGCGCGGCGGGGCAACCGGGTGGCTGCGGTCCGCCTTGCAGCGCCCGGGTGGCTGGCCTAATTACGCGCGCATTGGCTGCTGACGGGCGAAACACTCGATGAATGAGGAAGAACGCCGGCAGGCCAGGGCTTTCGCGGATCTCAGCTACGAGGGCTTCCGCGAACTCGCCGGGCGCGCCGATCTCAGCCGTTACCAGCGCATCGGCTTCCCAGACAGCCTGCGGGCCGGGCGCGAGGGCGCGATCTTCGACGACATCCGCGCCAAGCTGCCTGCGCTGGAGGCCAGGCGCGGGCTGACCGTGCTCGACATCGGCCCTGGCTGCAGCGATCTGCCGGCCCACATCATCGAGGCCTGCCGCGCGCAGGGCCACGAGATCATCCTGGTGGACTCGCCCGAGATGCTGGCGGCGCTGCCTGATGCCCCGTTCATCCGCAAGATCGAGGGCCCCTTCCCGGATTGCGCCCCGGCCCTCGCCGGGCTTAGCGGGCAGGTGGACGTGGTCGTCTGTTATTCCGTGCTGCACTACGTCTTCGCGGCCGGCCCGCTCTTCGGCTTCCTGGATGCGGCTATGGGGCTGCTGCGGCCGGGCGGCGGAGCCATGCTGATCGGGGACGTGCCCAATGCCTCGATGCGGCGGCGCTTCCTCGCCAGCGCCGCGGGCGCCGCCTTCCACCGGCACTACACGGGCCGCGACGAGGACCCGGTGCCAGGATTCAACCAGCCGAGCGAGGGCGAGATGGATGACGCCGTCCTGCTCTCCCTCGTCGCGCGCGCCCGGGCTGCCGGGGTGGATGCCTGGGTCCTGCCGCAGCCGCCCGAACTGCCCATGGCAAACCGGCGCGAAGACCTCCTGCTGCGGAGGCCCTGATGAGCGCGCCCGAGAAGCGGCATGACCTGGTCCTGGTGGGCGACAGCGCCTTCGCCGAGGTCGCGCACGAATACTTCACCGCCTTCAGTCCCTATCGCGTCGTCGCCTTCGCGGTGGAGCGCGCCTTCCTGAGGCGGGATAGCCTCTGCGGCCTGCCCGTAGTGCCGCTGGAGGAACTGCCGGCGCGCTACCCGCCCGCCTCGCACCATGCCCATGTGGCCGTGGTCTACACCCAGCTCAACCGGCTGCGCGCGCGGCTGGTGCGCCAGGTGGCAGCGGCGGGCTATCCCCTCGCCTCCTTCATCAGCCCCGCCGCTTTCGTGGCACCCAGCGCGCGCATCGGGCGGCATTGCTTCATCTTCGAGAACAATGTCGTGCAGTCCTTCACCGAGATCGGCGAGAATGTCGTGCTCTGGTCGGGCAACCAT
This sequence comes from Sediminicoccus rosea, assembly GCF_033547095.1. NCBI lineage: Bacteria > Pseudomonadati > Pseudomonadota > Alphaproteobacteria > Acetobacterales > Roseomonadaceae > Sediminicoccus > Sediminicoccus rosea. The sequence continues at coordinate 3,033,987 of NZ_CP137852.1, forward strand.
ATCGGCCATCACAGCCGCGTCGGCGACAATGTCTTCGTCTCCTCGCACGTGGTCGTCTCGGGCTTCTGCGAGATCGGCGCCCACACCTTCCTCGGCGTGAATGTCGCGATCGGCAACAACCTGCGCGTGGCCGCCGATAACTGGATCGGCCAGGGCGTCGTCATCTCCCGCGACACCGAGGAGGGGCAGATGTTCCGCCCACCCGAGCAGGAGGCGGCCAAGGTGGGGGCGCGGCGCTTCTTCCGCGTGCGGGACGAGCCACCCGCATGAAGTGGCGCAAGCTCGGCCTGCTCTGGGCGCCGGATGGGCGGCAGCCCTGGGCCCAGTCCCACGCGATGCTGGCGACGCCGGTCTACCTGGAAGGCCGCATCCGCCTCCTGCTCGGTGTCTGCGACGCGAACATCGTCTCGCGCGTCGGCTGGATCGACGTGGATGCGCGCGACCCGAGCCGCGTGCTGGCCGTGGCCGAGACGCCGGTACTCGACATCGGCGAGCCCGGCCATTTCGACGACAATGGCGTGAACCCCTGCAGCGCTGTCACCCTGCCCGATGGCTCGGTCAGGCTCTACTACAATGGCTACCAGCTGCAGACGAAGGTGCCCTACACGCTCTTCGCCGGGCTCGCGACCGCACCCCGCGGCGATGCGGATTTCACGCGCTGGGCGGTGACGCCGGTCTTCGACCGTGGCCCGAAGGAGCCGATCTTCCGTACCGCGCCCTATGTCCGCAAACGCGACGACGCAGCGGGCTGGGAGGCCTGGTATATCGGCGGCGCGGGCTTCAACTTCGTCGAGGGCCGCAAGCAGCCGCGCTACAGCCTGCACTACGCGACCTCCGAGGATGGCATCCACTGGCCCAGCGAAGGGCGTGAATTGATGGTGCCCGAGGGCGAGGAGATCGGCTTCGGCCGGCCCTGGGTGGTGCGCGCCGGCGCGACCGATTGGCGGATGTGGTATGCCGTGCGCTCACCGCGCGGCTATGCCATGGGCTATGCCACCTCGTCCGATGGGCAGGCCTGGACGCGGCGCGACGCGGAAGTCGGGCTCGATGTCTCGCCGGGCGAATGGGATGGCGAGATGCTGTGCTACGGCGCCGTCGAGCGGATCGGCGGCGCGCTCTACATGTTCTACAACGGCGATGGCTATGGCCGGACCGGCCTCGGCCTCGCCGTGCTCGAAAGCGACTGACACCGACATGTCCGCCACCGTGCGTCCCCTTACCGTCGAACGCTACACCGCGGCCGCGAGGCCCGAATGGGACGAGTTCGTCCGCACCAGCAAGAACGGCACCTTCCTGCTGCTGCGCGGCTACATGGACTACCATGCGGACCGCTTCGCCGACTGCTCGCTCATCATCCGCAGCGGCGAGGAGATCGTCTCGCTGCTGCCCGCCCATCGCGACGGGGACGTGGTGGCGAGCCATAACGGCCTCACCTTCGGCGGCTTCATCGTCTCGTCACGGATGACCACGCCGATGATGCTGCGCGTCTTCGACGTGGTGCGCGCGCATCTGGCGGCACAAGGGGCGAAGACGCTCATCTACAAGAGCATCCCGCACATCTATCACCGCCTGCCGGCGGAGGAGGACCGCTACGCCCTCTTCCGCCACGACGCCGAGCTCTACCGCCGCGACCTGCTGAGCACGATCGACATGGCGCGCCGCCCGCCGCCGCAGGAGCGCCGCCGGCGTGGCGCCGCCAAGGCGATGAAGGCGGGCGTCACCGTCGCCGAGGACACTGATTTCCCGCTCTTCTGGGACCTGCTCGATCGTCACCTGCAGGCGCGCTACGACGTGAAGCCGGTGCACAATGTGCAGGAGATCCAGTATCTCCATGCGGGCTTCCCGCAGAACATCAGGCTCTTTACCGCGCGCGACCCGTCAGGCGGGCTGCTCGGCGGCGTCGTCATCTACGAGGCGGATGAGGTCGCGCACCTGCAATACGCCGCCAGCACGCCGGACGGCTTTGCCATGGGCTGCCTGGACCGCATCTTCCTGCATCTGCTGGATGAGGTGTTCGCACAGAAGCGCTGGTTCGACTTCGGCAACTCCACCGAGCAGCAGGGCCGCTACCTGAATGACGGGCTGATCGAGCAGAAGGAAGGCTTCGGCGGCCGCGCCGTCGCGCACGACTATTTTCGGTTGAAGCTGTAGCGGCTCACCCCCGGCCGGAGGCCTGCAGGCGCGCCGCGATGCGGCGGCCCAGCGCGATGGCCGGCTGTTCGATCACCCGGTGCGCCATGGCTGAGATCACCAGCAGGAGCAGCAGCGTGATCCCCGCCGCCGTCCCGCCCACGAGGCCGAGGCCGCGCGCCGCCGCCTCAAGGTAGGACCACAGCCAGTTGTGGAAGAGATAGACTGCGTAGGTGAGGTTGGAGAGAAAGACGATCCAGGCCGCGCCCCGCAGCCGCGCCCGCATCAGCCAGACCGCCAGCGAGAGCAGGCAGGCCAGGGTCAGGAAATGCGAATTGGCCCCGCGCGGGTTGATGCCCGGCAGCGCCAGCAGGTAGCCCGCATAGATGCCACCCACGGCCGCCAGTGCCGCGCCACCGCCAATCAGCCGCCGCTCATTCAGGAAGGCCACAGAACCCACGAAGAGGAAGGGCAGGTAGAGCGTGATGAAACCATCGCTCCAGCCATGCGCCGTGGGCATCGGCCCCGCCCAGAGCCCCAGCGCCGAGAGGGCGAGGTAGATCCAGGGCAGCGTCTTCGGTTGCTCGATCAGGCCGAGCGCCTTGAGCGCCGCCATGATGGCGTAGAACAGGACCTCGAGCCGCAAGGTCCACTCGACTCCGGCCAGCGCATAAGGCGTACCGAAGAGGTCGCCGATCAGGAGCAGGCGTGGGATCATCACCGAGAGAGGTGGCACGGCCTGGCCCAGCAGGAGTGCGGCGAGCAGCGTCTCGATCAGCACGGCGGCGATGTAGAGGGGATAGATGCGGAAGATGCGCCGCAGCAGGAATTCGCCCGCGCGCTCGCGCTGCAGCACCTGGGTGATGATGTAGCCCGAGACCAGGAAGAAGACGATCACGCCCGCCCCGCCCGCCCACACGAAGGGGGCGAGGATCTGCGCCATCAGGCGCAGCGTGACATGCAGTGAGGGGTCCTGCGCCGCAGCCTCGATCGCCGGGTAGAATTTGTGCCCGGCCAGCACGCTGGCGAAGGCGAAGATCCGGAGGACATCGAGAAAGACGACGCGGTCCGTCGCCGCGCGCGGCGCGTGCGGAGAATCCGCTGCCCCTCGGATTTGCATCACTTTGTAATAATTGCCATGTTTATTATTGCGCAGGACATCATCATGACTTGCCGGTTCGCTTGTGGAAATCGGCCTATTGCCCGCCCCCGGCAAATGCGCCAACCCTCCGCGTCATATTTTCTGGAGCCTGCCCGCATGGCCACGACGCCGATCGTCTCCGTCTGCATCCCGTCGTACAACCATGCGAAGTATGTCCGCGCCGCGCTGGAGAGCGTGCTCAGCCAGGATTTCGGCGACTTCGAGATCATCATCACTGATGACGGCTCGACCGACGGCACGGTGGAGGAGGTCCTCGCCGTGCGTGACGAGCGCATCCACTTTGCCCGAAACGAGCGCAATGTCGGGCCGAGCGTCACGGCGGCGCGGAACATGGCGCGGGCGCGCGGGCGCTATTTCGCCTTCCTGCCCTCCGATGACCTTTACCTGCCGGGCAAGCTGCGCCGCCAGGTCGAGGCTTTCGAGCGGCAGCCCGATCTCGGCGCCGTCTTCTCCTGGATGACCCCTGTGGATGACGACGGCGCGCCCATCGCGGGCGACTTCCCCTATTACCGGCCGGCCGGTGTCACCCGGGAATCCGCGCTGCGGCACTTCTTCTTCGAGGGGAACCTGCTCTCCGCCCCCACCGTCATGGTCCGGCGCGAGGGCTTCGAGCGCGTCGGCGTCTTCGATCCCTGCCTGTGGCAGACCCAGGACTACGACATGTGGGTGAAGCTCTGCCTCGCCTTCCCGATCCATGTGATCGAGGAGGCGCTGGTGGCCTACCGGCTGCGTGCGGGCGGCGCCAACATGCATGCCAGCAACCCCGCCACCGATGCGCGCGTTGCCTGGGAGTTCGTGCAGGTGCTGCGCAACTACTTCGGGCTGGAGCAGGACCCCGCGCTGTTCCTGCGCGTCTTCCCCGAAGCGGCGGCCCATCTGGAGCAGGGCTTCGGCGTCACCGGCGCGCTGGCGCTGATCGGCCTCGGCGCCGCCGCACCCGCGCCGCGCCATTTCGGAATCGAGGCGCTGTATCGCGCGCTCAACACGCCGGATGCGGCCGCCGCGCTCGAGCGCGCCGGCCATGGCTGCGCCTATTTCTACCGGGCACTGGCCGAGGTGGACCCGCTGCGGACCGGCGCGCTGCGCGAGATCGCGAAGTTGCGCGGCGCGGCCGCCCAATCGGAGCAATATGCCCAGTTGCTCGAGACCTATAACGGGCTCGTCGCCTATCACCAGCAGGTGACGGAGGCAAAGGAGTGGTGGCAGAAGCAGGCCGAGGCCTGGGAGGCGCAGGCCAAGGCGCTGATGCCGCAGAAGCGGTGAGGCGCGGCGGCTGAGGCCTCCTCAGCCCCGCAGCACCCGTGCCGGCACGCCCACCACAGTCACCGCCGGCGGTACGTCGCGGATCACCACCGCCCCGGCACCGACCACCGCGCCCCGCCCCACCCGCCGGCGCGGAATGACACGCGCGCCGGTGCCGAGATCCGCCCCCACCTCGACATGCACGCCGCCGGCCAGCGCCACAGCCGGCGCCAGCGTCGCGAAATCCTCCAGCACCACGTCATGCGCCAGGGTGCAGCCGGGATTGACCAGCACATGCCGGCCGATCGCGACATCCGTGGTGGCCGAGGCATGGCCGAAGAGGATGCTGCCCTCGCCCAGCGTCACCGTCTCGCCGATCCAGGCCGCCGGATGGCGCAGCGTGGCGAAGCGGGCGCCGGTCAGGCGTGCGACGGTCGCCGCGCGCAGCGCCGGGTCGCCCAGCGCGACCACCACCGAGAGGCCAGGATCGGCCCGCAGCAGCGCCGCAGCATCGTCACGCACCGGCAGCCCGTGCAGCGTGGCGGCGCTGCGATGGCCCGGATCCACCGCGAAGGCGAAGGGCTCGGCGTCGAAGCCGGCCGCCGCGATGTCGCGCAGGATCTGCAGCACCTCCCGCCCCAGGCCGCCCGCGCCGAAGATCAGCACACGACCGGGGCCGGACGGACGGGTCATGCGAGGCAGGGAAGCGGCCGGGCGGACGCGGCCAGCGTGTCCAGATAGGCGGCCTCGTAGGCGTCCATCATCCGGCGCCGGTCGAAGCGCGCCTCGGCCACCTGGCGGGCCGTCTCGCGAAGCGCGGCGAAGCGGGCCGGGTCCTCCTGCAGCGCGCCGACCAGCGCGGCGCAGCGCGCCGCGTCCCGCGGCGGGCAGAGGAAGCCGTTGCGCCCTTCCTCGATCAGTTCGGGAATGCCGCCGACCGGGGCGGCGATGACCGGCACGCCGCAGGCATTGGCCTCCATGATGGCGGCCGGGCGGCCATCCAGGACGGAGGGCACCACCAGCACGTCGATCTGCGCCAGCGCCGTTGTCGGGTGGTCGGCGAAGCCCGCGAAAGTGATGGCCGCGCGCGCCGGGCTCGCCGCGATGCGCGCCTTCACCTCGGCCGCCATCGCGCCCTCGCCGAACATGATGAAGCTGAGGCCGGGCCGGGTGGCGTGCAGCGCCTCGGCCAGGGTGATGAAGCCGAGCGGGTTCTTCTCGGCCGACATGCGGCCGACATAGCCCAGCACCAGTTCCGGGGCCGGCGGCTGCGCCGCGCGGCCGGCCGGCACGAAGCGGGAGATGTCCACGCCGCTCTCCACCTGGCGGACCCAGGCGCCATGCGGGCCGCCCTCCAGCAGGCGCACCATCTCCCGGCTTTCCACCAGCACGCCGTCATAGCAGGAGCCGTAATGGGCAAAGGCGTGGAAATGCGGCCCGTTGTTGTAGAGCGTGTCGAGCAGGCGCAACTCCGGCCGGCGCTCCTTCAGCCGCGCCAGGTGCGAATAGGCCCAGGGGCTGCCGATCTGCAGGATCAGACCTATGTCGCGCTCGGCCACGAGGGCTTCCAGACGGTCCGGTCCATAGGGACCGATCGCCTCAGAGAGGTCGATCAGGCGGCCCTCGGCAGCGAAGTCGTCCAGCGGATCCATGGTGTAGCCCTGCGCGACCGGCAGGTAGCGGGCCACGGTCACGTCATGCCCGCGTGCGCGCATCTCCCGCATCACCGAGACCGGCAGGGAGCCGACCACGAGGAAGGGAAAAAGGGCCAGGATGCCGCGCGCGGCGGGGGCGGGCTCAGCCATGTCGGGTGTCTCGGCAGATGCCGGGCCGCGAGGGCGCGGCGGGGCGGGTCATCGGGATGGGGGCGGCGGCCCGGGCGGGCATCACGAGCTGTTGCGCCGGCCGCGCAGCACATCCAGCCGTGCCCGGAGTGAAGCCTTGAGCCGGTGCCTGAGCCCGGCGCGGTAGGAGGCCTCCCAGCCCTCGGCGCGGACCTTCCAGCGGTCGCGATCCGCCAGATAGGCATCGCGCTCGGAGCGCGCATGCGCGAGTTCCGCCTCCAGCACGCCCATGCGGGCCAGCGAGCTGCCGCCGCCCTGGCCGTCCGCCACTTCGTCCAGGCCGGCCAGGATCTTGGCCTCGCGCTCCCAGAGTTCGGATTGCCCGCGCCAGTAGTCACGTGCCTGCGTGAAGGCGTCGAGGTCGCTGTAGAGCTTCTCCAGCAGCCCGACCGGCACATTCGCCTTGCCGTGCAGCAGCCCGAAGCGGCCGAGGCGGTCGAGCGCGCCGGCGGGCATCGCCATGGGCTCATCCGCCGCCAAGCTCTCGCGGAAGGCGGTGTAGGTGGTCTGCGCCGGCAGGGTGAGCAGGCAGGCGGCAAGGCGCGAGGCCTCGCGCGGCGTGACCGAGATGATGTTGGGGTTCTTCGCGAGCCAGACCAGCATGTCGGATTGCGCCTCGAAGAGGCAGCGCCGCTCGGCCAGGGGGGCGAGGTTTCGGATGGTCGCGAAGCACATCTCGAAGAGCGTCCCGACCGGGTCCGCATGCGTCACGCCGCGCGCCTGCAGGCGGTAGAAGGTGTCCGGTTCGTGCAGCAGGGCGAAGCGGCAGCCCAGGGCCAGCGCGCGCGTCCAGAGCTCATAATCTGGGGCGCGCACCATGGCCGCGTCATCCAGGCCGATGCGCAGATGCGCCGCGCGCCGCACCATGCTGGAGGAGCGGCAGAGCGGGTTCCGGCCGATCCAGGTCTCGACGCGATTGAGCTGCCAGTCCTGGTTGATCAGCGCCTCCACCTCCTCGGCGCGGGCATGCCGGCCGCCCGTCTCGTCCACCACGGAGACCCAGCCGCCGATGATGTCGATCGAGGGGTCGCGGGCGATGACGGCCAGCTGGCGCTCGCATTTGCCGGGCGCGATCCAGTCATCGGCGTCCAGGTTGACGAGCCATTCGCCACGCGCGGCCTGCACCGCGACGTTGTAGCTGCCCGCGCCGCCGAGGTTGCGCTCGTTCTCGATCAGGCGGATGCGCGGATCGCCGAAGGAGCGGATCACCTCGCGCGAAGCGTCGGTGGAGCAGTCATCCACCACCACCACCTCGAAATCCTGCACCGTCTGGTCGAGGATGCTGCGCAGCGTGGTGCGGATGTAGTCCTGGTAGTTGTAGGACAGGACGATGAAGGAGAGCTTGGGCGCGCTCACCGAAGCGCCTCCACCACGCGGCCGATCTCGGCCTCGGTCAGGCCCTCGTAGAAGGGCAGGCCGATGACGCGCGGCGCCAGGTCCTCGGTCACCGGCAGGGCGGTGCGGCGAAGGTCGGCAAAGGCGGGGTGGTGGTGGGTGCCGAGGCCCCACCAGCGGCGCCACTGGATCCCCGCCGCGTCGAGCTGCCGCAGCGTCCGGTCCAGGCGCTCATGCGGGATGACGACGTTGAGCGTCATGGTCGCCCATTCCGTCCCCGCGCCATGCTGCAGCCGGCAGGGCGAGTTCCGCAGCGCCTCGGCGTAGAGGCCGCCCAGGCGCAGCAGGCGCTGCTCCTTCGCGTCGATCCCGGCCAGGGTGGCAAGGCCCACGGCCGCCGCGTATTCCGAAATGCGGTAGTTCCCCGCGCGCTCGGTGGAGACGCGCTCGCCGCTGGCGAAGCCGAAGCCGGTATTGGCCACGAGGCGATCCGCCAGCGCGCCATCGGTGGTGATGACCGCCCCCCCCTCCCCGATCCCGAAGACCTTGGTGGCGTGCAGGCTGACGGCGAGCGGCTGGTGCCCGATCTGGCGGAGCGAGGTGACGGCGGCCGCGGCATCGAAGACGACGGGAATGCCGTGCGCCGCCTCGAAGGCCTCCCAGGCGGCCACGTCGGGCGGGGCGCCGAAGGCGCTGACCACCAGCACGGCGGCGGGCGGCTCCGGCAGTTGCGCGAGCGCGGCCTCGGCCAGCGCCGGCGTCAGGGTGAAGCGGTCGGCCTCCACATCGGTCAGGACGGGCTCGAGCCCGGCATTGCAGACCGCATGCGCGCTGGCGATGAAGGTGAACGAGGGCATCAGGCAGAAGCGCCGCCCGGGCAGGGCCCGTGCGCGCAGTGCGATCTCGATCGCGGTCGTCCCGCTGCTCGCCGTGACAACGCGTACGCCCTCGGTGCCCGCCTTGGCGCCGAGCCAGCGCGCCATGCCCTGCTGCAGCTCCTGGCAGAGCGGTCCGTAGTTGCTGTAGATCCGGCTGGCATCGATCCGGCTCAGGAACGGCAGGACGTCGGTCGCCGGGGGCAGCAGGGGGCGCAGGACGGCGATGGGCGCGGGCGCCGATTCGAGCTCCGCGGTGCCTTGCGAGGTGGGTGGATTGGTCACAGCCGCGCGGCTCCCTGCCCCAAGCATGACCGGACGGAACGAACGGGCTTGGCCCTGGATGGACATCCCCGGACAGGCCGCGTCCGGTGGCAGGCTAGGATGTTCACGTAAGGCTGTTCCTCGTCTTGGCTGGAGCTTCCGCGATCCAGAAGATGGTTCGGTCTGCTGGCAACCGGCCACGTGACCCGGCGTTCGCCGTGTCGGGCAATTCCGTGCCAAAATCAACAGGGCGCTTGTGCTTGTGGTCCCGCGGCCCCTCCGTCATAAGTCGCGCCGATGGAACCGTCAGACAGGCCAAGAGAGGTGTCCGGGCCGCCGGCTGCCTCGCGGAACGTGTCTGGCGCGGGCATGCCGGGCGCATCCGCCGACCCTTCGGCGGAGGTCACGCGCCTTCTCCTCCGCAACGATGAGCTGGAAACCGAGCTCAACCGCCTGCGCGCGGCGGCGCCGCCGCCCGGCGCGCTGGGCGCGCTGCGCTGGCTGGGGGATGGCTTGGTGCGGCGGGCGCGGCGCCTGGCCGCGCGAATCGCGCGGCGCCTCGGAGGGGCGGCGCTCAAGCGACTGCCGGTCCCGCTGCGCGCCCTGACGAAGCTTGCCGAGCCGGCGGGAAGCGCGGCAGAGGACGCGCAGGCCTTCTTCCACACGATCTCGACGACGCGCTTGCTGAAGCCGGAGACCGGCCATCGCCCGCGCCCGCCCTTCGATGCGGCGACCGCGCCACGCGTCAGCGTGGTCATCGTCTCCTTCAACTACGGCCGCTTTGTCGGCCATGCCGTGGAATCGGTGCTTTCGCAAAGCTTCCAGGACCTCGAAGTCATCGTGGTGGAGGGCGGCTCCACCGACACCGCCTCACGCGAGGCGGTGCGCGGGCTGGCGCAGGATCGCGTGCGGGTCCTTTTCCAGGACACCCCCCAGCCGGCCGGCGCCAACCGCAACTTCGGCATCAGCCAGGCGCGCGGCCACTATGTCTGCTGCCTGGACGCGGATGACACGCTGGCGCCCACCTATATCGAGCACGCGCTCTACCTGATCGAGCGCCAGGGCTATGATGTCGTCTCCTGCGGGCTGCGCCGGGTGGGTGGGGACGCGGGCGAGTATTTCCCGCTGGAGCAGCCCGAGCTGCGCGACCTGCTGGAAGGCAACCAGGTGCTGACCTGCGCGCTGTTCCGCCGCGCGCTCTGGGAGGCGAGCGGCGGGTTCCGCGACATCGAGCGCGACGCCATCGGCCATGTGCACGAGGACTGGCTGTTCTGGGTGCGCCTCGCGGCCCTCGGCGCGCGCATCCGCAACCTGCCGCGCGCGCCTTATCTTCACTATCGCGTGCATCCCGGCAGCCTGAGCAACGCGAAGGACGTGCTGCCCGTCTGGCAGCAGCGCGTGCTGGTGCAGCGCGCCAACATGGACGTGCTCTGGCCGCTGGCCGAGACCAGCCACATGGCGCATTCCGCGCATGCCGGCCAGGGGACGCCGCAGCGGCGGCGGCGGCGGCGCGCCGCGCAGTCTGCCGCCGCGCTTGCCGGCCGGCCGCCCACGCTGCTTCTCGCCCTGCCCTGGCTCGTCCTCGGCGGCGCGGAGCGGCTGCTGAGCGGCGTGGTCGGCCATCTGACGGCATCGGGCTGGCGGGTGGTGGTGGTCACGACCCTCGCCGCCGACCCGGTGCTGGGCGACAGCACGCCCTGGTTCTCCGCCCATACGCGCGAGATCTTCGACCTGCCGCGCGCCGTCCCGCCCGAGTTCCGCGATGATTTCCTGCTGCACCTCATCGAGGCCAAGGCGCCGGACATCGTCTGGATCGTCGGCAGCGCGGCCATGTATGGGCTGCTCCCGCAGGTCCAGCAGACGCAGCCCTCGGTCCGCGTGGCGGACCTGCTGTTCAACACCGTGGGCCATGTCGCCAACAATGCGCGCCACCGCCACCGGATCGACCTGAACCTCGTGGAAAGCCAGGCGGTGCGGCAATTCCTGCTCGATTCCGGCGAGGCGGCGGCCCGGATCCGGCTGATCGAAAGCGGCGTGGACCTCGACGCGCTCCGCCCGCAGCCCAAGAGCGAGGGGCTCCTTGCGCGCATCGGCGCGCGCCCGGGGCAGTTCCTCGTCGGCTTCATGGGGCGGTGGTCGGAGGAGAAGAACCCGCTGGGCTTCATCGAGATCGCCCGCATGGTGGACCAGGCCCTGCCCGTGACCTTCCTGATGACCGGCACCGGGCCGATGCGATCCGAGATCGAGGCCGCCATCGCCCGGGCGGGCTTTCCCCCGGGGCGCTTCCTGCTCCTGGGCGAGGTGCCCGAGGTGGCCCCGGTGCTCGGCTCGCTTGGCCTTCTCGTGCTTCCCTCGCGGCTCGACGGGCGGCCCACCGTGGTGATGGAGGCGGCGGCCATGGGGGTTCCCGTGCTGGCCTCACGCGTCGGCGGCCTGCCCGACCTCGTCATGGAGGGCGAGACCGGCTGGCTCTGCGACGCCGCGGACCTGCCGGGCTTCGCCGCGCGCATCGCCGCGGCCGCGGCCGACCCCGCGGCGCTCGACCGCATGCGCGGCCAGGCCCGACGCCATGCCGAGCAGCGTTTCGACCAGCGCGCCATGCTGACCAGCTACGCGGCGGCGCTGGCCGAACTCCTGCCGCGCGACCATCGGGCGCATCGCCATGGATAGACGCAGGATCGCGCAATTGCTGGTGGATCCGGACTGGTACCGCGCGCGGCATGGCGCGGCGGCACAGGCCAACCCCGTGCTGCACTTCGCCGAGACCGGGATGGAGCAGGGCCTCGACCCCAATGCGATGTTCGACGCGGCCTGGTACCGCGCGACGCATGGTGCGGCGATGGCCCCGGGCGTCTCCGTCTATGAGGATTTCTGCCGCAACGCCCTCACCGCCCTGCGCGATCCGGGCCCGCTCTTCGACACGGGCTGGTATTGCCGCACCTATCCCGACATCGCGGCCGCCGGCATCAACCCGCTGCACCACTACCTGTTCTTTGGCCGGCCCGAGCGGCGGGATCCCTCCCCGTATTTCCACAACCGCTGGTACTTCACGGCCTATCCCTTCGCGGACTCGCCGGGGATGGATGCGCCCACCCATTTCCTGAACCACGGCGCGGCGCTCGGCCTCTCGCCCTCGCCCTTCTTCGACGTGGCCTGGTACCGGGCGCAATATCCCGAGGTGGCACGGGCGGGAGTTAACCCCCTGCTCCACTACATCCTGGAGGGCGAGGCCAAGGGGTTCCGGCCCGCCCCAGGCTTTGATCCCGCCGCCCATGCGGCGCGCCATGGCACGGCCCTGCCCGATGCGCGCGGCGCGCTCCGGCATTTCGCGGGCGAGCCGGCCCGCAGGGACGACGCCTGGCGCCAGGCGAAGGAGGCGCCCGCGCGCTTCGTGCGCTCCGCCGTCGCTGACGAGGCGCGCGCGATGATCGCACTGGTGGCCGGGATCGAGGCCGACCTGGCGGACCTGCCCATGGCCCTCGAGCGGCTGCCCGTCGTCTCCCTCGCCCTTGGCCAGGCCGAGCTGACCTGGCGCTCGCTCTACCTCTCGCTTGACACCGTGCCGCGCCGCATCCTGCTGGTCGGCCACCTGGATGCCGCGCCGGAGCTGGCCGCGCTGCCGGACGACCCGACGCTGCTCGTGCTCGAGACGGATGGGCATCTGGCCTCGATCGGCACCCATCTGCCGCCACGCGTCGCCTGGCGCTCGCTCGCCGCGCTGGCACCCGGGCTGGACGAGGCCGAGCGCGCGCGCGTCGTCGCCGCGCTGCTCAACGCCTTCCGGCCCGCCGCCATCATGGCATGGGGCAGCCACGCGGGCGGCGAGACGATTTGCCGCCACGGCGCCAATCTCCGCGTGGACGCGCGGCTGTTCCTCGCCTGGACCGACGCGCCGACGCGCGACGCCGCCGAAATGATGCGGCGCCATTTCCGCCGCAGCCTGCCCTTCGTGACCCTGAGCTACGCCGCCGACATGCAGGCCCTGACCGCCATGGCGGACGCCCTCGGCCTGCCCGCCGGCGCGCGCGGGCACCTCCGGCCGCTCGACGCATGGCGGGCGGCGGAGGGCTTCCTCGGCCCGGACACCGCTGCGCCATGACCGACGTCTCCGCGATCCTGAACGTCCATCGCGAGGGCGTGCTGGCCCACGCCTCGCTGCTCAGCATGGCCCATGCGGCGGGGCAGGCGCGCGCGGCCGGGCTCCAGGTCGAGCTCATCGCCGTGGCCGACTGCACGGACCAGGTGACGCTCGACGTGCTCGCCGGCCATCCCGGCGTGCGGGTGGTGCAGACCGAGGTGAACGACCTCGGCATCGCGCGCAACGAGGGAGTGCGCGAGGCCCAGGGTCGCTACATCACCTTCCTGGACGGGGACGACCTCTGGGGCCCGGGCTGGATCCTCCGGGCCCACCAGGCCGCCATCCGCGCGGCCGAACCCTCCGTCTGGCATCCCGAGGCCAGCCTGTTCTTCGGCCAGGATGCGGCGCCGCAATGGCTGCCGCACCCGGATGGCGAGACGATCGAGGGCGACTGGGTCGTACTCGGGATGCGCAACCACTGGACCTCGCCCAGCTTCGCGGAGCGCACGGTCTATGAGCGCGTCCCCTATCGCCGCACCGATCTCGGCAAGCAGTCGGGCTACGAGGACTGGTGCTGGAACTGCGAGACGACGGCGGCGGGCCTGGTCCATCGCGTCGTGCCGGACACGGCGCACCTGATCCGCGTCCGTCCGGATTCCATGGTGCGGCGGACGATCAACACGCATTCGCTGATGACGCCCTCGCTCCTTTTCCGGTCCAGGATCGGGTGGCTGCGGCCGGTCGAGGACGAATAGCCCGGCTCAGCCGAGCAGCATCGCCGCAACCCGGTCCGCGTCGGGCGGTGCCAGGCGGTAGCCCCAGGATTCCAGCAGCGCGGCCGAGCCCCAGTGGCGGATCATGTCGGAATTGCCGACGCGGCCCGCAGCCTCCTGCACCTCCACCGGGCGGCCCGCGGCGCGCACCAGCGCGGCGGTGAGGTCGGCCAGGCTGGTCGGCCGGCCAGAGCAGATGTTCACCACACGCCCCTCGGCCCTGGAATCGCGCAAGAGGTCGAGCAGGAGGGTGGCGGTCGGCACCGCCTCCACGAAATCGCGCTCACGCGCCAGCGGCCCGGTGCGGAGCACACCGCCCGTGGCCGGCATGGCGCGGATCTGCGCGGCGAAGGCGCCGAGCGCGAGGTGCCCCGGCATGCCGCCACCGATCACATTGAACAGCCGCGCGACCACCACCGGCAGGTCCGGCGCGGCGGCGAGGCCATGCAGTGTCTGCGCGAGCTTGGTGATGCCATAGACGGAGACCGGCTGGCAGGCGGCGGTCTCGCTCACCGGCAGCTGCGCCTCGTCCATCGGGCCATATTCGGCGGCGCTGCCGGCGAGCAGGATGCGCGGCGGCGCCGGCAGCCGGCGGGCGGCCGCCAGGAGCCGCGCGGCAAAGAGGACATTGACGCGATAGGTCTCCTCCAGCGGCTCGGCGGCGGCGGTCCCGGCCAGGTGGAAGACGAGGTCGGGGGCGGCCTCGCGCAGCACGGCGGCGACGGCAGCCTCATCCCCCAGATCGGCGATGCGGTAGGCGCGGCCCGGCACGGCATCCGCCGGATCGCCCCGGCCAAGCGTGACGACCGAGATCCCCGCCTCGGCGAGGCGGGCCACCACATGGCGGCCGAGGAAGCCGCCCGCCCCGGTGACCAGCGCCCTCACGCGCCGTCGGGGAGGAAGCGGCCGCGATCCGTATCGAACAGGGCCTGGGCCTGGGCGTAGTCGTCGGGGCGGCCGATATCCAGCCAGAAGCATTCGGGCGCGTGGCAGAGGACGCGGCGGCCGCCGGCGACCAGCGCGCGCATCAGGTCCGGCATGTCCAGCCGCTCGCCCGGCGTCACCAGCGGAACGACGGCGTCGCGCTGCAGCACGTAGAGGCCCATGCTGACGAGGTGCGTCTGCACCGGCTTCTCGAGATAGCCGGTCATATGCATCTCGGCATCGGTCTCGAGCACGCCGAATTCCGACTTCATCTCGCGCCGGAAGCTCGCGATGGTCGCATCCGCGCCGGCGGTGCGGTGCGCGGCCAGCATGGTCGCGAAGTCGAGCGTGGTCAGCAGGTCCCCGTTGCTGACGAAGAAGGTCTCCTGCAGCTGGTCACGCACGAGGCCGATCGGCCCAGCGGTGCCAAGCGGGCTGTCCTCCAGGCTGTAGGAGATCTTCATGCCAAGCCGCTCGCCCTCGCCGAAGAAGGCGCGCAGCAGGTGGTGCAGGTGGTTCACCGCGAGGATCACCTCCGTCACGCCCGCCGCCTTGAACTGCCGCAGCAGCAGTTCGAGGATCGGCATGTCGCCGATCGGGACGAGCGGCTTCGGGAAGGTGGCCGTATAGGGGCCGAGGCGCGTGCCACGGCCGCCCGCCATCACCAGGACCTGCATGTCTCGCTCCCCGCCCGCGGCTCAGACCGTGTAGCTGTTCGTGCGGTAAAGATGGCGGTGCGCGCCGACGAACTCGATGGTCTGGCGGAGCCCCTCATCGAGGGAGACCTGCGGCGCCCAGCCCATCAACCGGCGCGCCTTGCCGTTGTCGGAGACGAGCTTGCCCACCTCGCTCTGGGCCGGCCGCATGCGGGCCGCCTCCTGCACGATGGGCTTGTCCATGCCCATCAGCTTCAGGATGCGCGCGGCGAAGTCGCCGATGGAATAGGTGGAGCCGGTGCCGAGGTTGATCGTCTCGCCCGAGATCCCGGGCGTGGTCGCCGCCGCCAGGTAGCCGGCCACCGTGTCCGAGACGAAGGTCATGTCGCGCAGCGGGTCGAGCGAGCCCAGGCGGATCTCGTCGCGCGTGAAGGCCTGGGAGATGATGGTGGGGATGAAGGCACGGGCCGACTGGCGGGGACCGTAGGTGTTGAAGGGGCGCAGCGTCACGACCTCGGTCTCGAAGCTGCGCCAGTAGCTCTCGGCGATCTTGTCGGCGCCGATCTTGCTCGCCGAATAGGGCGACTGGCCCTGCAGCGGGTGGTCCTCGTCGATCGGCTCGCGCAGCGCGGTGCCATAGACCTCGGAGGTGCTGGTGTGGATGACGCGGCCCACGCCGAGCTGACGCGCGGCCTCCAGCACGTTCAGCGTGCCCTCGACATTGGCGCGCACATAGCTGCGCGGCGCCACGTAGGAATAGGGAATGGCGATCAGCGCGGCCAGGTGGAACACCACATCCATGCCCTTGCAGGCGCGTGCGACGTAGTCGCTGTCCTCGATGTTGCCGAGCGTCACGCGCAGCTCGGGCTTCACCTCGGCTGCCACGAGGTCGAGATTCCCCCAGCTGGAGAGGGCGTTGTAGTGCACCATGGCATGCACCTCGGCCCCCTCCCGCACCAGGCGCTCGGCCAGATGGCTGCCGATGAAGCCGCCGGCGCCGGTCACCAGCACACGCTTGCCGCGCAGACTCGTGGCGGCGGCGGCCTGGGGCGGGGCTGTGTGACTCACGTGTATCTCCTGAGGCGAAATGTGACGGCGCTTTAGCGCGAAGCCGCGGGGAGGCCAACCGGCGGTGGTGGCCGGCGCCGGGTCCGCACCGACAATCCGTGACGCAGCGCCCGGCGGGCTGCTAGCCTCCCGCGATGCAGCACCCCTCCCCGCCCCTCGTGATCTGCCTCGGCAATGTCGTGGCGGACCACGTCTTTCGCGTGGATGACGTGCCACAGCCGCCGGCCAAGGCCCAGGCGCGGGGCTACAAGCTTTCCATTGGCGGAATGGCGGCCAATGCGGCCATCGCGGTGGCGCGGTTGGGCGGTCGCGCCGCCTTCTGGGGCCGCGTGGGCGACGACCCCAATGCGGAGCTCCTGACCGGGGGCCTGCGCGAGGAGGGCATCGACCTGACCGGCCTGCATGTCTTCCCGGGCGCGCGCAGCCCCGTCTCGGCCGTGCTGGTCGACCGTTTCGGCGAGCGCGCCATCCTGGGCTTCCGGGGCGAGGGGCTGGGCACCGACCCCGCCTGGCTGCCGCTCGACATGATGCGGGATGCCAGCGCCTTCCTCTGCGACCCGCGCTGGCCCGAGGGGGCGGCCGCCGCCCTGACCGCCGCGGAGGCGCTCGACATCCCGACCGTGCTGGATGGCGAGCGCAGCGAGACGCGCCTGCTGCTCGATCTCGTCCCCCGCGTGCGCTATGCCATCTTCTCGGCCACCGGCCTCAACAACTACGCGCCGGGCCAGCGCATCCCCGAGGCGCTGCGTCGCGCCGTCTCGGAGGGCGTCACCCGCATGGCCGCCGTCACGCGCGGGGAGGACAGCACGCTCTGGCTCATGCGCGGCGAGACCACGCCGCGCGAAACCAAGGCCTTCCGCATCGAGGCGCGCGACACAACGGGCGCGGGCGACGTCTTCCACGGCGCCTTCGCCCTGGCCATGGCGGAGGGCATGGCGATGGAGGACGCGCTGCGCCTCGCCAGCGCCTCGGGCGCGCTGCGCGCCCGGGACGGCACCACCGCCCACCGTGCCGAAGTGGAGCGCTTCATCGCCGAATACGGCACGGGCTGACCGCCGCGCTTCCTGCCGGCGCCGCATCCATGCAAGAATTGATCCCCGCCCACGGAACCAGGACCGCGACCCACGTGAACGACGCCAACGCCGCTCCGCCCCCCGCCTCCCCGGTCGCGTCCGAGGACATCACCACGCCCCGCCCCGATGGGCAGGCGATGCGCGACGCCATCCTGCGGAAACTCACCTACGACCTCGGCAAGAGCCGGACCGGCGCATTGGACCGCGACTGGTTCATGGCGACCGCGCTCGCCGTCCGGGACCGCGTGGTGGAGCCCTGGCTGAACGACATGCGGGCGACCTACAACACGGGGCAGAAGCAGGTCTATTACCTCTCGCTCGAGTTCCTCATCGGGCGGCTGCTGCGCGACAACATCACCAATTTCGGCCTGATGGCGGAAGTGCGGGCCGCACTCGCCTCGCTCGACGTGGATGCCTTCAAGGTCGCCGCCTGCGAGCCGGATGCCGCCCTCGGCAATGGCGGCCTCGGGCGCCTCGCCGCCTGCTTCATGGACAGCCTGGCCAGCCTCTCCATTCCCGCCTTCGGCTATGGCATCCGCTATGACCACGGACTGTTCCGCCAGGTGATCCGCCAGGGCTGGCAGGAGGAGTATCCGGAGGATTGGCTGCAATTCCAGAATCCCTGGGAATTTGCCCGCCCGGAGATCGCGCACAGCATCGGCTTCGGCGGCACGGTCGAGGAGGTGGTGAATGACGATGGTGATACGCATCACGTCTGGAAGCCGGCCGAGACGGTTCTCGCGGTCGCCTATGACACGCCCATCGTGGGCTGGCGCGGCAAGCATGTGAATACGCTGCGCCTCTGGTCCGCCCGCGCGGCGGACCCCCTGAAGATCGACGTCTTCAACCGCGGCGACCACATCGGCGCCCTCTCCGAGCGTGTCCGCGCCGAGGCGATCTCGCGCTTCCTCTACCCCTCGGATGACAGCCCCGAGGGGCTGGAACTGCGGCTGAGGCAGGAATTCTTTTTCAGCTCGGCCGCGCTGCAGGACCTCATCCGGCGGCATCTGCGCGTCTATGGTGGCATCGAATCCCTGCCCGAGCGCGTCGCCATCCAGCTGAACGACACCCATCCGGCCATCGCGGTGGCCGAGCTGATGCGCATCCTCCTCGATGATCACAAGCTGCCCTGGCCGGAAGCCTGGCGCGTGACGCACGGCACCATCTCCTACACCAACCACACCCTGCTGCCCGAGGCGCTGGAGACCTGGCCCGTCTCGCTGATGGAGCGCCTTCTGCCGCGCCACATGCAGATCATCTACATGATCAACGCCGTCCATCTCGATGCCATCGCCGCCGCGCATCCCGGTGACCTGGGCCTGCTCGCCTCGGTCTCGCTCATCGAGGAAAATCACGGCCGCAAGGTGCGGATGGGCAACCTCGCCTTCATCGGCTCGCACAAGGTGAACGGTGTCTCGGCGCTGCACTCGGAGCTGTTGAAGAAGACCGTCTTCCACGACCTCAACATGCTCTATCCGGGGCGCATCACGAACAAGACGAACGGCATCACCTTCCGGCGCTGGCTGCAGCAGTGCAACCCGTGCCTGACCGAGCTGCTGACCGAGACCATCGGCGCCGAATTCCTCGACCGGCCCGAGGCGCTGACGGCGCTGAAGCCGCATGCCGCCGATGCCGGCTTCCAGGGCCGCTTCGCCGAGGTGAAGCGCACCAACAAGGAGGCGCTGACGAAGCTGATCCGCCAGCAGATGGGCATCCGCGTGGACCCTGCTGCGTTGTTCGACGTGCAGATCAAGCGCATCCACGAATACAAGCGCCAGCTGCTGAACCTGCTGGAGACGGTGGCGCTCTACAACGAGATCCGCGCGCAGCCGCACAACAACTGGGCGCCGCGCGTGAAGATCTTCGCCGGCAAGGCGGCGGCGAGCTATCACCGCGCCAAGCTCATCATCAAGCTCGCGCATGACATCGCCCGCACCATCAACCGCGACCCCACCATCCGGGACCGGCTGAAGGTGGTGTTCCTGCCCAACTACAACGTCTCGCTGGCCGAGGTGCTGGTGCCTGCCTGTGACCTCTCCGAGCAGATCTCGACGGCGGGGATGGAGGCGTCGGGCACCGGCAACATGAAGCTCGCGCTGAACGGCGCGCTCACCATCGGCACGCTGGACGGTGCCAATGTCGAGATTCTGGAGCATGTGGGGGCCGAAAACATCTTCATCTTCGGCCTGACGACGGAGCAGGTGGCCGCCCGCCGGCGCGAGGGCTGGCGCGGGCAGGATTCGATCAACCTCTCGCCGCGGCTGCAGCAGGCGCTGGAATCCATCGCCTCCGGCGTCTTCTCCTCGGATGATCCGCACCGCTATGGCGAGTTGGTGCACATGCTGCGCGAGCATGACCACTTCCTCGTCACCGCCGATTTCGACGCCTATTTCGACATGCAGCGCCAGGTCGAGAAGCGCTGGGCCGATCAGGCCGCCTGGCAGAAATCGGCGATCCTCAACACGGCCAATATGGGCTGGTTCTCGTCCGATCGGACCATCGCGGAATACGCGCAGGAGATCTGGCGGGTGCCCGTGCCGGGGTAGACCTCATGCAGGCCAGCGAAGGCGATGTGACGGCACTGATGGAAGGCCGGCACGCCGATCCCTTCGCGGTGCTGGGGCCCCATGCGGCGCCGGGCGGCCTCATGCTTCGGGTGCTGCGGCCGGGTGCGGCCAGCGTGGAGGCGAGCTTCACCGGCGTCACGCAGCGCCTGGAACCCCGCGACCCCGCGGGTTTCTTCGAGGGCTTCATCCCCGGCGTCCGGCTGGGCGAAGCCTATCGCCTGCGCGTGACCGAGGGCGCGACGACGAGCGAAGTGCTGGACCCCTATGCCTTCGGCCCCGGTCTTGGCCCGCTCGATGACCACCTGCTGATCGAGGGGACGCATCACCGCCTCTATGAACGGCTGGGGGCGCATCTCGTCACGCAGGAGGGGGTCGCCGGCGTGCGCTTCGCCGTCTGGGCGCCGCATGCGCGCCGCGTCTCGGTGGTGGGCGAGTTCAATCGCTGGGACGGACGCTGGCACCCGATGCGCCGGCGCGTGGATTCCGGTCTCTGGGAGATCTTCCTGCCCGGCATCACCGAGGGCACGGCCTACAAGTATGAGCTGCTCGGTCCCGATGGCGCGCTGCTGCCGCTGAAGGCCGACCCCTTCGGCTTCGCCGCCGAGCTCCGCCCCGCCAATGCCAGCGTCGTCGCGCGCATCGACGACTTCACCTGGACGGATGACGCATGGATGGAAGCGCGCGCGAAGCGCGACCCCGCCACCCGGCCCATGGCGATCTATGAGGTCCACGCCCCCTCCTGGAAGCGCCACCCGGATGGCCGCTTCTGGAACTGGGACGAGCTGGCGGCCGACCTCATCCCCTATGTCGCGGATCTCGGCTTCACCCATATCGAGCTGATGCCGGTGATGGAGCATCCCTTCGACGGCTCCTGGGGCTACCAGCCCATCGGCATGCATGCCGTCACCGCGCGGCTTGGCCACCCATCCGGCCTGGCGCGCTTCATCAACGCGGCGCACCGGGCAGGCATCGGCGTCATCCTCGACTGGGTGCCGGCGCATTTCCCGGATGACGCGCATGGCCTGGCCCGCTTCGACGGCACCTGCCTCTACGAGCACCCGGACCCCCGGCGCGGCTGGCACCCCGACTGGCAGACGGCGATCTACGATTATGGCCGCAAGGAGGTGCAGGCCTTCCTCGCCTCCAACGCGCTCTTCTGGCTGGAGCGCTACCACGCCGACGGGCTGCGCGTGGATGCCGTCTCCTCCATGATCCATCTCGACTATTCGCGCGGGCCCGGCGAATGGGCACCGAACGAGGATGGCGGGAATGACAATCGCGACGCGGTGGGCTTCCTCCAGCGCACCAACGCCATGCTGGCCGAGCAGGCGCCCGGCGCCCTGATCATCGCCGAGGAGGCGACGAACTGGACCGGCGTCTCCGCCCCCGTGGCGAAGGGCGGGCTGGGCTTCGCCTTCAAGTGGAACATGGGCTGGATGAACGACACGCTGCGCTATGTGGCGAAGGATCCGCTCTTCCGCCGGCACCACCACCAGCTCATGAATTTCGGCCTGATCTACGCCTTCAAGGAACGCTTCATCCTGCCCCTCAGCCATGACGAGGTGGTGCATGGCAAGGGCACGATCGGTGGGCGCATGCCGGGCGACACCTGGCAGAAGCTCGCTGGCCTGCGCGCCTATTTCGGTTTCATGTGGGGGCATCCGGGCAAGAAGCTGCTCTTCATGGGCCAGGAATTCGCCCCCTGGGCCGAATGGTCCGAGGCGCGGGAGCTCGACTGGTGGCTGCTGCAATATGCCCCGCACCAGGGCGTTCAGGCCTTCATCCGCGAACTCAACCGCCTGCACCGCACCCTGCCCGCGCTGCACGCGGCCGATGCGGAGCCTGGGGGCTTCTGCTGGATCGATGCGAATGACGCGGACCACTCGCTCTTCACCTGGCTGCGCTTCGACGGCAAGGGCGGCCCGCCCGTCGCGGTGCTGTGCAACTTCACACCCATCCCGCGCGAGGGCGTGCTGATCGGCCTGCCCCAGGCCGGCATCTGGCGTGAGGTGCTGAACAGCGACGCGGCCGAATTCGGCGGCTCGGGCCAGGGCAATCTCGGCCAGGTGGAGGCCCTGCCCTCGCCCGCCTTCGGACAGCCCGCCTCGGCGCGCGTCTTCCTGCCGCCGCTCTGCACAATCCATCTGGCGCCCGAGGCCTGGGAAATGCCAAAACCTGTCAGAGTCGCAACGACGTCCGGGAAGCCTCATGTCTGATCGCGTGCAGAACGCCGCCCCCAGCAGCGCCCCCTTGGCCCGCACCGCCATGGCCTTCGTGCTCGCCGGCGGCCGCGGCTCGCGGCTGATGGAGCTGACCGACCGGCGCGCCAAGCCCGCCGTCTTCTTCGGCGGCAAGTCGCGCATCGTGGATTTCGCGCTCTCCAACGCCATCAACTCGGGCATCCGCCGCGTCGCCGTCGCCACGCAATACAAGGCGCACAGCCTGATCCGCCATCTGCAGCGCGGCTGGAACTTCCTCCGCCACGAACGCAACGAGAGCTTCGACATCCTGCCCGCCTCGCAGCGCGTGTCGGAGAACAACTGGTATCTCGGCACCGCGGACGCAGTGTACCAGAACATCGACATCATCGAGGACCTGGCGCCGCGCCACATCGTGCTGCTGGCGGGCGACCACATCTACAAGATGGATTACGAGCGCATGCTGCAGCAGCATGTGGAACAGGGCGCCGATGTCACCGTCTCCTGCATGGCGGTCCCGCGCGAGGAGGCCAAGGGCTTCGGCGTGATGGCGGTGGACAGCAACGCCTGGATCACCGATTTCGTCGAAAAGCCCGCCGACCCGCCCGGCATCCCCGACCGGCCCGAGCTCTCGCTCGCCTCCATGGGCATCTACGTCTTCGACACGCGCTTCCTGATCGAGCAGCTGAAGCGCGACGCGGCGGACCCGAATTCCAGCCACGACTTCGGCAAGGACATCATCCCCTACATCGTGAAGCATGGCCGCGCCGCGGCGCATCGCTTCGAGCGTTCCTGCGTGCGCTCCTCCCAGGAATTCACGCCCTATTGGCGCGATGTCGGCACGGTTGATGCCTATTGGGAGGCCAATATCGACCTGACGGACATCGTCCCGCCGCTCGATCTCTTCGACCAGGAATGGCCCATCTGGACCTATGGCGAGGTCGTGCCGCCAGCCAAGTTCGTGCATGACATCGAAGGCCGCCGGGGCGAGGCGATCTCCTCCCTCGTCTCGGGCGGCTGCATCATCTCGGGCGCCTCGGCACGGCGCTCGCTGCTCTTCACCGGCGTGCACCTGCACTCCTATGCGCGGCTCGAGGGTGCGGTGCTGCTGCCGCGCGTGGATGTCGGCCAGGGGGCGCGGCTGTCCAATGTCGTGGTGGACCGCAATGTCCGCATCCCGCCCGGCCTCGTCGTGGGCGAGGATCCGATCGAGGATGCGCGCCGCTTCCGCCGCACGGAGAAGGGCGTCTGCCTGATCACCCAGGCGATGCTCGACAGGCTCGCATGAAGCTTCTCGCCGTCGCCTCCGAGGGGTTTCCCTTCATCAAGACCGGTGGCCTCGCCGATGTGGTGGGCGCGCTGCCGGCGGCGCTGGCGCCCGAGGGCGTCCATGTCACGACGCTGCTCCCCGGCTATCCGGCCGTGATGGCGGCCCTCGGCCCGGTGCAGCAGGTGGAGCATCTGGCCGACCTCTTCGGCGCGCCGGCGCGGCTGGTGCGGGCCGAGGCGGCGGGGCGGGACATCCTGGCACTCGACGCGCCGCATTTCTTCGCCCGTGCCGGCTCGCCCTATCTGGCGCCGGGCGGGATGGACTGGCCGGACAATGCCATCCGCTTCGCCGCCCTCGGCCGGGCGGCGGCGCATGCGGCCGATGCGATGGGCTTCGACGCGCTGCACGCGCATGACTGGCAGGCGGGTCTCGCCCCCGCCTATCTGCGCTTCGCGGGAAGCCGCGTGCCCACGCTCTTCACCATCCACAACCTGGCCTTCCAGGGGCAGTTCCGCGCCGACCTCTTCGGCCTGCTGGGCCTGCCCTCGGCCGCCTTCGCCACCGCCGGCCTCGAGTATTTCGGGCAGGTCGGCTACCTGAAGTCGGGTGTCTGGTTCAGCGACCGCATCACCACCGTATCGCCCGGCTATGCGGCCGAGATCCGCACGCCCGCCTGGGGCATGGGCCTGGATGGCCTGCTGCGCGGGCGCGGGCGCGATGTCAGCGGGATCCTGAACGGCCTCGACACGGCCGAGTGGAATCCGGCAACGGACCCGCACCTGCCCGCGCATTACGACGCGACCGCCATCGCGAAGCGCGCCATCAACAAGGCGGAGCTGCAGGCGCGCATGGGCCTCGCCATCGAGCCCGCGACGCCGCTCTTCTGCTTCGTCGGCCGCCTCGCCTGGCAGAAGGGCATGGACCTGATCCTGGAGGCGCTGCCCGCCATCCTCGACAATGGCGCGCAGCTTGCCATCCTCGGCAGCGGCGAGGCGGCGCTGGAGGAGCGCGTGCATGGCGCGACGGCCGCGCAGCCCGGCCGCGTGGGCAGCTTCATCGGCTTCGACGAGGGGCTGGCGCGGCTCTGCTATGGCGGCGCGGATGCCATCCTCATGCCGTCCCGCTTCGAGCCCTGCGGCCTTGGCCAGCTCTGCGCGCTGCGCTACGGCGCGCCGCCCATCGTGGCGCGTGTGGGCGGTCTGGCCGACACCGTGATCGACGCGAATGAGATGGCGGTGGCGGCCGGCACCGGCACCGGGCTGAATTTCTCGCCCGTGAACCAGGAGATGCTGGCGGCCGCCATCGAACGTGCCATCGGCCTCTATCGCGAGGGCGAGGCCTGGGCCCGCATCCAGGCCAATGCGATGGCGAGCGATGTCTCCTGGGCGCGCTCGGCCGCGCGCTACGCCGCCCTGTTCCGGGGCATGATCGCTGACCGCGCCCGCTGAACTGGGCGTCACCCTCCACCCGGATGGGGTGGAGGTGGCGATCCCCGCCCCCGGCGCCGAGCGTCTGTTCTTCTGCATCTTCGAGGGCCCGCGCGAGACGGCCCGGCACCCGCTGCCGCATCGCCGGGGCGATGTCTTCCATGGCGTGGTCCCGGGCATCGCGGCCGGCACCGCCTATGGGCTGCGCGCGGAAGGCCCGGGGTTCGATGCGGGCAAGCTGCTGCTCGACCCCTGGGCGCGCGCGCTGGAGGGGCCGCTCCGCCTGCATCCCACCGCCTTCGGGGCCGGCGACTCCGGCCCGCATGTCACGCGCGCCTTGGTCGCCGCGCCGCTGCCCGCCACGCCCTGGTCACCCCTGCCCGCCGGGCCCGCGGTCATCTACGAGCTGCATGTGAAGGGCTTCACCGCCCTGCATCCGGCGATTCCGGAGGCGGAGCGGGGCACCTTCGCGGGCCTGGCGCACCCGGCGGCCATCGCGCATCTGCGGCGCCTCGGCGTGACGCAAGTCGAACTGCTGCCCGTCGCCGCATGGGTGGACGAACGGCACCTGCCGCCGCTCGGCCTCACCAACTACTGGGGCTACAACCCCGTCGCCTTCCTCACGCCGGATCCGCGCCTCGCCCCTGGCGGGATGGCGGAGGTGCGGACCGCCGTGGCGGCTTTGCGATCCGCCGGCATCGGCGTGATCCTTGACGTGGTGTTCAACCACACGGGCGAGGGCGATGCGCTCGGGCCCACGCTCAGCCTGCGCGGCCTGGGCGAGCCGCATTGGTATCGCCTCGGCCACAATGAGAGCGGCTGCGGCAATGTGCTGGCGCTGGACCGGCCCTGGCCCTTGCGCCTCGTGATGGACGCGTTGCGCCATTGGGCGGAGCAGGCGGGCGTGGATGGCTTCCGGCTCGACCTCGCCACCACGCTGGGCCGCACGCGGCATGGCTTCGACCCGGATGCGCCGCTGCTCGCCGCCATCCGGCAGGACCCCGTGCTGCGCCATCGCCGCATCATCGCCGAGCCCTGGGACATCGGCGCCGATGGCTACCAGCTCGGCCGCTTTCCCGCCGGCTGGGGCGAGTGGAATGACCGCTTCCGCGACGACGTGCGCCGCTTCTGGCGCGGCGATGCCGGCATGCTGGGCGCGCTCGCCACGCGCATCGCCGGCTCCGCCGATGCCTTTCCGGAGCGCATCGCCGACAGCGTGAACTTCATCACGGCGCATGACGGCTTCACGCTCCGTGACCTCGTCACCTATGCGGAGCGCCACAACCTCGCCAATGGCGAGGAAGGGCGGGATGGCTCGGGCGAGAACCACTCCTGGAACCATGGCACCGAGGGGCCCGACCCGGCGCTGGCGGAACGCCGCCTCGGCGATGTGCGCGCATTGCTGGCGACGCTGCTGACCGCGCGCGGCACGCCCATGCTCGCCATGGGCGATGAGGCTGGGCGCAGCCAGGGGGGCAACAACAATGCCTATGCGCAGGACAATGCGACCTCCTGGCTCGACTGGGGGAAGCTCGACCAGGAATTGGTGGATTACACCGCGCGCCTCATCGCGGCGCGGCAGACGCACCCCGCGCTGCACGCGACCGCGCCGCTGACCGGCACCCCCTGCCCCACGACCGGCCTGCCCGATGTGGAATGGCGCCACCCGGAGGGCCACGCGCTGCGGCCCGCGGATTGGGGCCTCTCCCGCGCGCTGGTGGCCGTGCTGGCCACGGGCGAGGACCGCGTGGCGATCGCCCTCAATGGCGGTGATGAGGCCCGCGCCCTGCACCCGCCGCGCCCGCGCTGGGGCTTCCGGTGGGAGGTGCTGGCGGCGAGCACGCCCGGCGGCTCGGACGCGCTGCCGCCGCGCAGCGTGCTGCTGATGGCCGAGCGCCCCGCCCGGACGCGGGACGGCTTGGCCCGCCGCGCCGGGGCCGCGGACCCGGCCCTGCTCGGCCGCCTGGCAGAGGCCGCCGGCATCGCGACCCATTGGCATGATCTCACGGGGCGCGAGCATGAGGTGCCGGAAGCGACGCTGCGCGCCGTGCTCGCCGCGCTCCGCCTGCCGGCCGAGACCGCCGCCCAGGCGCGGGACAGCCTGGCCCGCCGCCGGCACCGCCCGCCCTTGCCCCCGCATCACCCGGCCCGCGCCGGCGAGGCCGCGCACCTGCCGGCCGGCCCTGACCTGCCGGAACGGCCCGAGCTGCACCTCACGCTGGAGGATGGTGGCACGCGCGAATTCCAAGGGCTGGTCGCGGGCGGCCGGCTCGCCCTGCCGCCCCTGCCCGAGGGCCGGCACCTGCTGCGCTGGCGCGATGCGCTCTGCCGCATCACCGCCGCCCCCGCGCAATGCTTCCTGCCGCTCGATGCGCCGCGCTTCGGCATCACCGCGCAGAGCTACGCGCTGCGCCATGCGCAGGACCAGGGTATCGGCGACTTCACCGCCATCGCGGATCTCGCGCGCGGCGCGGCGCGGGCGGGCGCGCTGTGGCTCGGCATCAGCCCGCCCCATGCGCTGATGCCGGTGGAGCGCGAGCGCGCCAGCCCCTACCAGCCCTCCGACCGCCGCTTCCTGGAACCCTTGCTGATCGACGTGTCGCCGCTGCCCGAGGCGGCGGGGGAGGCCGCGCTCTTCGCCGCCCTGCGCGCGGGGCGCGATGTGGACTACCCCGCCGCCTGGGCCGCCAAGCGCCGCGTGCTGGCGGCCGCCTGGCGGCGCTTCGATCGGATGGATCCCGACTTCCTGCGGTTCCGCGCGGCGGGGGGCGCCGCGCTCGCCCGCTTCGCCACCTTCAACGCCCTCGCCGAGCGGCACGGCACCAGCGATTCACGGCGCTGGCCGGCCGGGCTGCGGCATGGGCGGGATGCCGGAATCACCGCCTGGCAGGCGGCGGAGGCGGATGCGGTGGGCTTCCACGCCTGGCTGCAATTCCTGGCGGACCGGCAGATGACGGAGGCCGCCTCAGCCGGCGCCGGCCTCTACCGCGACCTCGCCGTCGGCATGGCGGGGGATGGGGCGGAGGCTTGGTCGGGCGACATGGCCTTCCTGCCCGGCCTTTCCATCGGCGCGCCGCCCGATCCACTCGGCCCGCTGGGCCAGGTCTGGGGCATCCCGCCGCCTGATCCGCTCGCGGCCGAGGCCAGCGGCCATGCCGGCTTCGCCGCGCTGATCCGGTCCAACATGCGCCACGCGGCGGCGCTGCGGATCGACCATGTGCTGGGGCTGAAGCGCCTCTTCCTCGTGCCCGACGGCGCCACGGCGGGCGAGGGCTGCTACCTCGCGCAGCCCTTCGAAGCGGCGCTGGGCGAGATCGCGCTCGAAAGCCAGCGCGCCCGCTGCGCCGTGGTGGGCGAGGATCTGGGCACCGTGCCCGAGGGCCTGCGCGAGGCGCTGCATGCGGCTCGCATCCTGTCCTACCGGGTGCTCTGGTTCGAGCGGGAGGGGCCGGAATTCCGCCCACCCGCCGATTATCCCCGCCTCGCCGCCGCCTGCGTCGCCACGCATGACATCCCGACGCTGGCCGGCTGGTGGGAGGGAGCGGACATCGCGGAGCGCGAGGCGCTCGGCCTGCTGGACGCGGCCGGCGCCGCCGCCGCGCGGGCCGTGCGCGCGGCCGAGCGCGTCACGTTGCTGGCGACGCTCAGCCTGCCCACCCAGGATGCGGCCAACCTGCCCGAGGCGGTGGCGGCCGCCATCCATGCCCATGTGGCTGCCACGCCCTCGCTGATGCTGCTGCTGCAGGCGGAGGACCTGGCCGGGGAGCGGGTGGGCGTGAACCTGCCCGGGACGGATCGCGAGCGGCCCAATTGGCGCCACCGCATGGCGCCCGAGGCCACGACGATCTGCGAAACGCCGCTGGCCAGCGCCATCCTGGCGGGCATCGCCGCCCGCGCCGCCCCCTGAAACGCAAAAGGCCGCCTGCCCCGCGGGGAGCAAGCGGCCCAAAGCCTGGACGCGGCCCCCGAAGGGGCCGCGCCGGGATTCACTTACCGGCCGATGGTGGTGCCGGGGATGTTCTGGTTCACGACCGGCGCAACGCCGGGCTGCAGCGTGCCGGGGGCCACGGCCGGGCCACGGCGGTTGCCGCGCGGGCCGGCGACGGTGCCGGTCGGGGCCTGCTGGCCGGGCTGCACGAAGGTCACGATCGGGCGACCCTGACCATCCGTGCCGGTGATGACCGGCGTGCCCTCGGGGGCGAAGCTGCCGCTCGCCGGGCCGACGTGCTCGACGATCGGACGGCCCGTGCCATCCGTGCCGACGATCACGGCCTGACCGGCGGAGACGCCGGCCGAGACGCGCGGACCGAGGGTCACGAGCTGGTCCATGCCGTTGATGTTCGCGCGCACGGCGGTGCCGGGCGGGGTGTTGCGAACGACCGAGGCGCGAACCATGGCGACGGTGGTGCCGGTCGAATCCACCAGCGGGAACATGTCCTCGGGCGGGCCGCTCGGCGCGCAGGCGGCGAGGCCGGCAACCGCGATCAGCGCAAGGAACTTGTTGGCTTTCTTCATTTCTCTCATCATCCCAACCCCTGGCAATGGATACGCGGGAAAAAGGCCAGCTGCAGGGTTTTCCAGCCCACCATCCCAAACGTGATACAAGCCTAGCACCAAGTCCCGCGGCAGCAATAGCGTCGAATCAAGGTGGAAGCCCGCCTGCGGCGGTCAGCGTTGTATTTCGGCCGCAACCGCGACTTTCCGGCCACAGTGGCCGCGGGGCCTCACATCACCGAGCGCGAGACGCTGCGCGGCGGCGGGCCGCGCCGGCGGCCGGTGGGCGTCTCGCCGGCCGCGACCTGCTGCGCGCGTCGAGTCGTGGTGCTGCCGGTCGTGGTGCTGCCAGCCTGCGGTGCCGCGTCGGGCGGGCTGAGCGGCGTGCTCGTGACGCCGCTCAGGAGGGGGACCTCCGCGACGGGCGGAAGCGGCTCGGCCGGGGCTGTTGCCGCCGCCATCTCCATCGGGCTCGCGGCGGCCTGCCGGGGCGCCATGGCCGGCCCCATGCCCACCCGCTCGCCCACCATCACCGTCTGCTCCACTCCGCCGACATTGGCGCGCAGCGTGGTGCCGGGCGCGGCGCCGCCCAGCTGAGAGGCGCCCGCCATGGCGACCGAGCGCCCCATCGAATCGCGCAGCACGTAAAGCGGCTCCTCGCCGTAATGGCTCGTGCAGGCTGCGGTCCCGAGAAGGGCGGCCAACGCCAGGAAGCGGGTCCATCGGGGCTGGGCATGGCGCATGGGCGATCTCGGTCTCTGCAAGGGGCGGCCACAGGCTAACGCAAACGCGCCACGGCCGGAACGCCGCCTATTCCCGCCGCAGCACCGAATCGGTGAACCAGGCGGCGAGAGGCTGCGGCTTGAAGCCGGCACGCAGGGCGGCCTCGTCATATTCGGTGGTGAGCCAGGTCTCGAAATCGAGGCCGCGCGCCTCGGCCGCGGCGAACTCGGCGAAGAAGGCGTCCAGGATGCCGGTGCGCGCCGCGGCGATGTGCCCGTAGCGCAGCGAGAGTTCCGACATGGCCGCCGCCGCGCCGCGCCCCTGCAGCAGGTGCCAGACGCCGGCGGCGAGCCCGGTGCGGTCCGCCCCCGACTTGCAATGGATCAGGATGGGCTGCGGCAGGCTGCGGTAGAGCGCGATCAGGTTGAGCAGCCGCTCCTTGTGCGGCGCGCCCCGGCTCTCGAAGGGCTGGTCGGCGTGGACCAGCCCCACCTCCGCCGCCGCTGCCCGCCCCAGCGCGTCCGAGCCGCAGGTGGTGCGGTGGCCGCGCAGGTTGATCATGCTGCGGATGCCGTGCCGGCGCGCCGCCTCGCGGATCTGCCAGGGCAGCGGGTGGTTCGAGCGGTAGAGCCGCCCGCTCTCCACCACGCCCCAGTTGCGCCAGGAGATGCGCAGGAAGGCGTGATCCACGAAGAGCGAGTTCAGCCAGGCCATCGGGCGGCTCAATACACCACGACGCTGCGGATGCTCTCGCCCTTGTGCATCAGGTCGAAGCCCTCGTTGATCTTCTCGAGCGGCATGACATGGGTGATGAGCGGGTCGATCTCGATCTTCCCCTCCATGTACCAGTCCACGATCTTCGGCACGTCGGTGCGGCCGCGCGCGCCGCCGAAGGCCGTGCCGCGCCAGTTGCGCCCGGTGACG
The DNA here is from genome assembly GCF_033547095.1 of Sediminicoccus rosea. Classification (NCBI taxonomy): domain Bacteria; kingdom Pseudomonadati; phylum Pseudomonadota; class Alphaproteobacteria; order Acetobacterales; family Roseomonadaceae; genus Sediminicoccus; species Sediminicoccus rosea. The sequence continues at coordinate 3,065,014 of NZ_CP137852.1, forward strand.
AGCTGGAAGGGCCGCGTCGAGATCTCCTGCCCCGCCGCCGCCACGCCGATGATGATGGAGGTGCCCCAGCCGCGATGCGTGCATTCCAGCGCCTGGCGCATCAGCGTCGTGTTGCCCACGCATTCGAAGCTGAAATCGGCGCCGCCATCGGTGAGGTCCTGGATGGCCTGGATCACCTTGTCGCGCCCCACCTCGTCCGGGTTCACGAAATGCGTCATGCCGAAGCGGCGCGCCATCTCCTGCCGGGCGGGGTTGATGTCCACGCCGATGATCTTGTCCGCGCCGACGAGGCGCGCGCCCTGGATCACGTTGAGGCCGATGCCGCCGAGGCCGAAGACGGCAACCGTGGCGCCGGGCCAGACCTTGGCCGTGTTGATGACGGCGCCGATGCCCGTGGTCACGCCACAGCCGATGTAACAGATCTTCTCGAAGGGCGCGTCGGGGCGGACCTTGGCCAGCGCGATCTCCGGCAGGACGGTGAAGTTCGCGAAGGTGCTGCAGCCCATATAGTGCATGACCTGCGTGCCCTCGCAGCGGAATCGGCTCGTGCCGTCCGGCATCACGCCCTTGCCCTGGGTGCCGCGGATGGCGGTGCAAAGGTTGCTGCGCTGGGAGAGGCAGGTTTTGCACTGCCGGCATTCGGGCGTGTAGAGCGGAATCACGTGGTCGCCGACCTTCAGCGAGGTCACGCCCGCACCGATCTCGCGGACGATGCCCGCGCCCTCATGGCCGAGGATGGCCGGGAACAGCCCCTCCGGATCAGCGCCAGAGAGGGTGTAGGCGTCGGTGTGGCAGATGCCCGTCGCCATCACCTCGACCAGGACCTCGCCGGGCTTGGGCCCGCCGATCTCCACCGTCTCGATGGTCAGGGGCTTGCCCGCCGCCCAGGCGACCGCCGCGCGTGATTTCATGATTCATGCCCTCAGACGCCGGGCGCGCGCACCGCGCGCTTGGCTTTCGCGCCGCAGGGAGGGCGCACTGGCGAAGCGCTCGGTCGCCGCGCGCCGCGGCTGTTCGCCGCGGATTCGGCGAGAGCGGCAGTTTGCCTGGAGATGCGGCGCGGCGCCAGACGCCGGGCGCGGGCTCAGCTCCCCTCGCCGCCGCCGCCTTCGTTGCCACCCCCCGCGTTGCCACCCCCGCCATTGCCGGCGCTGCCTGCGCCGCCACCGTCATAGCGGTCCGGCAGGGGGCGGGGTGGCGCGTTCGGGTCCACCTGCGGCGGCGGCGGCGAATAGCCGAAGCCCGCCGCCAGCGCGCCGCCGCCGAAAACCATGACCACCACCATCAACGTGATGCCCAACGCGCCGAACGCGAAATACCAGATGGCGGCGACCGGCCCCGCCAGCAGGACCACGCCGATCAACAGAAGAAGAGCTCGTTCCATGGCACATCCTCCCCGGCGCAATTCTGTGCCGGGGAGGCCGCGATCGCCAAGCCGCGGACGGAATTATTCCAGGCGCGCGCCGGAGATGCGCACCATCTCCTGCCAAAGCGGACGCTCGCGCCGTGCGCGCTCCCAGACACCATCGGGCGAGGAGCCGATGGCATGGGCGCCAGTGCGCAGGAAACGCTCCTTCGTGGCCGGCTCATTGGCCACCTGCTGCATCAGTTCGCTCGCCCGGGCGACGATAGGCGCGGGCACGCCGGCCGGCATGCCGAAGGCGCACCAGGACTGCACGGTGAAGTTGGGAATGCCCGCCTCGGCCATGGTGGGCACATCGGGCAGCGCCGGGTGGCGGGTGGCGCTGGTCACGGCCAGCGCCCGCATCCGCCCCTCCTGGATCACCGGCACATAGCTCGCGAGGTTGTCGATCGCGAAGGTCACATCGCCCGAAAGCATGGCCGGGATGGTCTGCGCCGCGCCGCGGAACGGCACATGCACGCCATCAATGCCGTTGCGCGCGACGAAGAGCGAGCCACACAGATGGGCCGTCGTGCCGACGCCGGGCGAGCCGTAGGAGACGCCCCCCTGGCGCGCCTTGGCGAAGGTGACGAACTCCTGCGCCGTGCGGGCCGGCGTATGCGCCGAGGAGACGACGAAGACATTGGGCAGTTCCCAATGCAGCGAGACGGGCTGGAAATCGCGATCCGTGTCGAAGGGCAGGCGCGCATAGAGGAATTGCGCGATGGACCAGACGGTCAGCGTCAGCGGGCCCATGGTGTAGCCATCGGGCGCGGCCTTGGCGACGGCGTCCGCGCCGATATTGCCGCCCGCCCCAGGCCGGTTCTCGATGATGAAGGACTGGCCCGTGATGGCCTGCAGGCGTTCGCACATCAGCCGGCAGAGCACATCCGTGCTGCCGCCCGGCGGCCAGGGCACGATCACGCGCACCGGCCGCTCGGGCCAGGCGGATTGCGCGAGGCTGCCGGTGGGCAGCAGGGCGGGCGCGGCGAGGCCGGCGGCGATCAAGGTGCGGCGCGTGGTCATCTCGGGTCGGGTTCCTCGGATTGTTGATCTTCTGTCACCCAAGATGGGCCAGGAGCGACCCGAGCGCGAGGGGGTGGCAAGCCATTCTTTACCCGGCGCTGCCACAAAGCTGCCCAGGATCGGGCCAAGAGCCGCCGCAAGACGCCGCCAAAACGGGGATGCCGAAAGGGAATCCGCCGCCATGTTCGCCGCCTTGATGCAGAAATTCCGCCGCTGGATCGGCTACCGGCCCGAGCGCCGCTACATGCGCGGCGGGGCGCGCTGACCGCGCCAGCCCTGCCCTCGGGCCTGATCATCCCTGATGGAAACACCGAAGACGTGCATCCGCCCGGCAGCGACGCGCTGGGCCAGGATCAAGGCCCGCTGATCTCCGGCTAGCCCGCGACGTGCGGGTCGGTCAGGCGGCGATGTTCCTCCAGCGCGAAACGGTCGGTCATGCCGGCGATGTAGTCGCAGACCACCTCGGCCGCCGCCGGCGTGCCGGATTCGCCGGCCCGGCGCCGCCATTCATCGGGCAGCATCTGCGTCCCGCCATGCAGCAGCTGGAACAGCATCTGAAGCGCCCGCTTCGATTTCTGCGTGGCGCGGTTCACCCGGAAATGGCGGTACATCCGCTCGAAGAGGAAGGCGCGCACCTCCGCATTGGCCTCCGCCATGCGCGCGCTGAAGACGACGACGGGCGCGGGTGCCGCGCGGATGTCGGCGGCGGATTTCGGTGCCAGCGCCGTGATCCGCCGCGCCGCCTCCTCCGCCACGTCATTGATCATGGCGGCGATCACCCGGCGCACCATCTCGGGCGCCGCGCGATCCTCGGGCAGGCCGGCATGCGCCGCGCGGGCCGCGGCGAGTGCCGCGCCGGGCATGGGCAGTTCCGCCACCTCCTCCACGGTGAAGAGCCCGGCGCGGATGCCGTCCTCCAGGTCATGATTGTTGTAGGCGATGTCATCCGCGATGGCGGCGACCTGCGCCTCGGCGCTTGCATGGGAGGCGAGTTCCAGGTCGTGCCGCGCATTGTATTCCGCGAGGTAGCGGGCCGGGCGGCGGACCGGGCCATTGTGCTTGGCCAGCCCCTCCAGCGTCTCCCAGGTCAGGTTCAGGCCGTCGAAGCCGGCATAGCGGCGCTCCAGCAGCGTCACGTGCTTCAGGCTCTGGGCATTGTGATCGAAGCCGCCATGCGGGCGCATCGCGGCATCCAGCGCCTCCTCCCCGGCATGGCCGAAGGGCGGGTGGCCAAGGTCATGGGCGAGCGCCAGCGCCTCGGCCAGGTCCTCGTCGAGGTCGAGGCGACGCGCCAGGCTGCGGGCGATCTGCGCCACCTCGATGCTGTGCGTGAGGCGCGTGCGGAAATGGTCGCCCTCGTGGAAGACGAAGACCTGCGTCTTGTATTGCAGCCGCCGGAAGGCGCGGGAATGGATGATGCGGTCCCGGTCGCGCTGCCAGGGGCTGCGGTGGGAATCCTCCGCCTCCGGATGGAGGCGACCGCGCGAGGAGGTCACCGCCCAGGGGGCCAGCGAGCGGGCAAGCACAGGTTGCATGAGGAAGGGGTATCAGGCCCCGACGGTGGTGGAAATCCTGAACCCGCGGCTCTACATAGGATCCCAGGAGAATTCCCATGCCCGATGGCCAGCCCGCCCGCGCCTTCCACGTCACCCCCCGCGCCGCCGAGGAAATCGCGGCCATCGCCGCGCGCGAGAACCGGCCCGAGGCCGGCCTGCGCGTGACCGTCTCGGCCGGTGGCTGCTCCGGCCTGCAATACGGCTTCGCGCTCGAGGATGCGGCGGGCGAGGACGACCTGGTGGTGACGCTGGGCGGCACGCGTGTCTTCGTGGACGCCGTCTCGCTCGATTTCCTCGACGGCTCGCAACTCGACTGGCACGAGGCGCTGATCGGCTCGCATTTCGTGGTCCGGAACCCGCAGGCGGTGAGCGGCTGCGGCTGCGGCGTCAGCTTCGCCGTCGCGTGAGCGCGCCGCCGACCGAGACCGCCAGCACCACGGCGGTCACGGATGGCGCCTGGTAGACCATTCCCAGCACCACGCCCGCCGCCACGCCGAAGGCGCAGAAGACGCAGGTCAATGTCGCGGTGAGGAGCAGGCCCATCTGCCGCGGGTTCGGCGAATCGGGGCCGGCCGCGTGGATGGCGGAGTACGCGGGCCGGCCTTCTGCCGAGAATATGACGCGATCGCTCCTCTTGAGAGACGATGATCCAAATAGAGACGCACTTCAAGCGCTCCCTTCGGCGGCGCTTGCCCGCCGCGCGCCTGCCCGCCACAAGGGGGCATGCGCCTCGCCAGCTTCAACGTGAACTCGATCCGCCGCCGCGTGCCGCACCTCACGCGCTTCCTGGCACGGCATGAGCCCGACCTCGTCTTCCTGCAGGAACTGAAGTGCAAGACGGAAGAGTTCCCGGCGCTGGAACTCGCCGGCACCGGCTATCGCATCCATGCCCTCGGACAGACGGGCGGGCGCAACGGCGTGGCCGTGCTCGGCCGCGTGGATTTCGAGGTGATCGCCGAAGCCCTGCCCGGCGAGCCCGAGGACACGCAGGCGCGCTTCCTCGCGGTGCGCGCGGCGGGGATCACCGCGGCTGGCATCTATCTGCCCAATGGCAATAGCGGCGGCGCCGAGGGCATCGCCTACAAGTGGCGCTGGATGGACCGGCTGCGCGAATGGGCGGCCGCGCAGCTCGACGCCTTCACGCCGCTCGCCATCCTCGGCGACTTCAATGTCTGCCCGACCGAGCGGGACCTCGCCCCCGGCGCCCTGCCACCCACCGATGCGCTGGTCCATCCCGAGAGCCGGGCCCGCTGGCGCGCGCTGGAGCATCTGGGCCTGACCGACGCGCTCCGCGCGCTGCACCCGACGGATGCGCCCTACACCTACTGGGACTACGGCGCGGCCTTCGAGACCAACCGGGGCCTGCGGATCGACCACGCCCTGCTCTCGGCCGAGCTGGCCGAACGGCTCGCGGCCTCGGCCGTGGATGTCGCGGCCCGGGCGGAGGACCAGCCCTCGGACCACGCGCCCGTCTGGGTGGAATGGACCGGCTGACGCCTCAGGGCGCGGCCCGGCTCAGCGAAAGGTCATGCCAGGCGAGGCGCGCCTGGAGCACCAGCGCGGCCGAATAATAATCCTGCGCCGACTCGACCCGCGGCATGCGGGCGAGGTTCCCCTGCCCCGCCTGCGCGGCCTCGGAGAGGCGCGCGATGGCCGCGATGCCGGGCGGCGCCGGGTAGGGCGGCGTCACATTGGTCATCAGGTCCACCCAGGCCGGCATGCCGCGCTGGGTGGGCGTCGCCCAGAAGCGGACCGCCGAACTCACCGCCGATTCCTGCGCGAGCCCGGCCCAGACAAGGTTCAGCGGGATGCGGATGGCGTCGAAGGAGAAGCGCTTGGGCCAGCCATTGGCCATGACGGAGCGCCCGCCATCGGCCGGAAGCTCCAGCCAGTCGGGCGGCAGCTGGTACATGCCGAAGCGGCTGTCGCGGATCAGCGCCAGGGCGTCGCGCTCCAGCCGCTCCCAGGCGGGGTCGGGCAGGTGCTGGGCGATCACGCGCATCGGCGCGAAGGCGTAGTAGGAGAGGTTGAGCACGACACGCTGGCGGCTCTGGAAGCCATAGGCGCCGGGCAGCAGCACCCAGCGCGGCCCGACCTGCACGACGCAGCGGCGCAGCAGGTCGCGCTCGATCGCCTGGCCCATGCGGCGATAGACGGGGTTGGCCCAGACGCGGCTCGCCTCCAGCAGCGTCCAGGCGATGTAGATGTCGCCATCGCTCGCATTGTTGAGGTCGGTGACGGCGGGCTGGGTGTCGGGCTGCCAGCGCCAGGCGAAGAGGTTGTCCGTCGGCCGCTTCAGGTTGTTCATGGTCCAGGTGAGGATGCGGTCGAAGGTCGGCTGATCGCCGGCGCGCAGGGCACCCAGCAGGCCGTAGCCCTGGCCCTCGGAATGCGAGACGTTGCGGTTGCCATTGTCCACCACGCGGCCCTCGGGCAGCACGAAGCGCCGCTCGAAAGCGTGCCAATCCGATTGCGGGCTGGCCGGCACCGCCCTTCCGAGCGTGACGGCAGCCAGCACGGCTGGAATCATCGTGCGGCGCGAGAGGGGCGGCACGGCGTGGTCACGCTCTCAAAATCATGCACGTTGTTCATGTTTGTGATAAGTCAATGAAACGCCCGGTGCGTTATGCTAAGGATATCGGAACGGTGGACATGCGCCATCGTCCGACCTGCCCCGGAGGCCTCCATGCGCCTTGCTTCCCTTGTGATTCTCGGCCTGGCCGCGGCCGTGCCCCAGATCGCCGCACCCGCTGCGGCACAGCCGGCCCCGCATGACCTGCTGGGCGTGGCGCGCCAGATCGAGCTGGATGATTCCGAGGAGGAGGTGCTTCGCGAACTCGGCAAGGCCGATTGGCTGACCATCGAGACCCCGCGCGCCCTGCCCAATGGCGTGAGCCGCCTGATCCTTGCCGTGCCGACCGATGATGGTTGCATGCCAAGCGGCGCGCCACTGGTCTGCCCCGCGATCCGCGTCGTCCTGATGATGGACCCGAGCCGCGGCGCGCGCGTCAGCCGGATCGAGGCCTTCACGCCGCTGCCAGGCACGCAGAACGTCATCGAGGTGTTCCGCAACGCCTCGGACGGCCTGGGCCCGCCCCTGCAGACCGAAAGCTGGGCCGAGCAGATCCGCGGGATGCCCCGGCATGTCTGGCGCCAGCGCTGGCGGCCCGATGCGAGCGAGGGCACCTTCATGGAGGTCGTCGTCACGGCCGACCTCGCGGCCGAGCAGAGCTTCGGCCTGGCGAATCCCGCCGTGCCGGCCCTCGGCCTGGGCTTCGTGCTGAGCGACCCCGCGATCGAGGACTCGACCATGGCCGCGCGGCGGCGCGTCGTCTGCCGCCCCGGCTCCGCGGATTGCGGCTGAGGCAGGGCGGCGTTCACAGCCGCGCGACGACCGGACGCGGACCGCCGAAGAACGTCTCGTACAGGGTGGCCAGGGTCCCGTCCTCGTCGCGCAGGAAAACCCAGGTGTTGAGGAAGCGCAGCAGGTCGGGCTCACCCAAGGGCGCCGCCACGGCGTAGCGGAACTCCCCCAGCGGGGCGAGGATCCGCATCTGCTCCTCCGGATGGGCGAGCGCGAGCCGCCGGAAGGTGGTCAGGCCCACGACGACGGCCGCCGCCTCCTCCGCATGGAGCATGGCGATGGCGCGATCATAGCTCGGGATGATGTGGATTTCCGCATCGGGCGGCAGGCCCGGATCATCGCCCAGCATGTCGTTCGACAGGGCGAGGATGCGCCGCCCCGAAAGCTCGGCAAGGCTCGTCACATCCAGGTGACGCGTGGTGGCGAGAACGGTGCTGAACTCCCCATGCGGCGCGGCGAAGGCCACCTGCCGCAGCCGCGGCGGCGTGATCAGCATGAGGGCGCAGCCGATGTCCACGCTGCCCCCCGCCACCATCGGGAAGCGCTGGCTGAAGGCCATGGGGACGAGTTCCGCCTCGACGCCGAGGCTGCGGGCGATGTCGCGCGCCGTCTCGACCTCCATGCCCGAGAGCGCGCCATCGGGCCTGCGGAAGCCGTAGGGGCCGCCCTCCAGCCAGACGCCAATCCGGATGCGCCCGCGCGCGAGGATGCGGCCGAGTGCGCCGCCCGGCGGATTCGCGCGGGCCGACGCCGCGACTCCGGCGGCGCCGAGCAGGGCAGGAAGGGCACGACGAGCAAAAAGCATCATCTCAAACTTACGCAGGGTTGTAATGCGCGCCAAACGAAAACCGGGTCGCTCTCAAAAACTCGGCAAATCGGGTTGCGGGGTCGCAAGGATGATCTCGGAGAGCGCCGCGAGCCGGCCACCGGTGCGAGCCAGGAAGATGAGGCTGTTCAGGCTGCGGAGCAGGTCATGCTCGCCGAAGCGCACACCGACCGACATCCAGCGCCGCGTGAGCGTGAAACGATGCGTAAGGCCGAGGCGCGGGTAATCGGTGAGGAAGCGCGTCATCACCGGGCGGCGCAGCACCACCGCCTCGACCAGGCCCTGCTCGGTGGCGGCGGCGAGGTCCGCGCGGGTGTCATAGACCAGCAGGCGCGTGCCGGCGGGGAGCGTCTCGGCCACCGAGCCCTCGAGCCCGGCGCCACCCAGCACCCCCACCGCGTGACCATCCAGCTCGGCCGGCCGGCGCATGACGTGGCGCACGGAGGATGCGAGCACGACGTCGGCCCGCGTCACCGGCGAGGAGAGCAGGACGAGGCGCGCCGCCTCCGTGCTGACGGCGACGTTGGCACTGATGTCCCCCTCGCCCGCGCGCAGCCGGCCGACGCGCTCGCTGGGCGGGACGTCACGGAAGACTGGCTGGACGCCGAGGCCCTCGGCCAGGATGCGGCCGATGGCGACATCGAAGCCCGCCGGCTGCCCCATCGAATCCAGGAAACCGAAGGGCGGCACGCCGAGGCTGACGAAGACGTGCAGCTCGCGCCGGGCGAGGATGCGGCGCAGGCCCTGATCCGTGCCCTCCGCCGAGGCGGCGCCAAGGGGAAATGCCGCGAGCCATGGGGTGGCGAGAAGCACCCGTCGCGTGGCCCCGCCCTGTGCCACCGCGATGCCGGGATTGCACGCGTCGGGACAGGGAACAGGATTCTTCCGCCTGTTGATCATTTTGAGATGGTGCGGCGTACCGCCCGACAGATCAAGTGTCAGACGAGATTTACATCCAAAACTTAAGCTCCCCGAATCATGCCCGCGGGCCGATCCAGGGGAGGTAGCGCGGCAATTGCGCCGGCGCCGGATAGACCACGGGATCAGGGGCCACCAGGATCTCGGGCTCGCCGCGCAGATAGGCGCAGCCCGGCAGCAGCAGCGTCAGGAGAACAAGCCAGCTTCGCATGCGGGGCAGTCCAGCATGGCGCGCGGCCCCGGTCCATCAGCCGATGATCAGGTGGCTCAGCAGCCAGGCGAGGCCGAAGGCCGAGACGGCCGAGGCGGCCAGTTGCAGGGGCATGGCGCTGACCGGCTGGGCGCGGGCCATGCGCGGCTTGGGCGGGATGCGGAGGCTGTCCGCGTCGGGATAGGTCGTGCTCATGCGCGCAAGCAAACACGAACAAATCGTAAACGCAAGCCCTGTTTTCAGGTTTTGTTCCGTTTCGCCGGAACGCCCTCAGCCCTCCGGCTTGCGCGCCTCCGCGCCCCCCGGCTCGCCCGGAAGCGCGAAGCCCGCGATGGCCTGCCAGACGCGCAGCACGAAGGCATCATCGCGCCCGCCCTGGCCGATGGCGCGCTGCGCGACGAAGAGCTGGAGCGCCTGAGCGGCGAGCGGCACGGGCAGCTGCGATTCGCGCGCCATGGCTTCGACCAGGCCCAGATCCTTCACGAAGATGTCGCCGGCGGAGAGCGGCGTGTCGTCGCCGGCCAGCACATGCGCCATGCGGTTCTTGAACATCCAGGACGCCCCGGCCGCGCCGTTCACCACGCCATACACGGTGTGCGGGTCGAGCCCCGCGCGCAGCGCCAGCGCCATGGCCTCGGCGGCGGCGGCGATGTGAACGCCGGCGAGAAGCTGGTGCACCACCTTCATGGCCGCCCCCTGCCCCGGCTCCGCGCCCAGATTCCAGACCTGGCCCGCGACCGCATCCAGCATGGGCTTGGCGGCGGCGAAGGCGGCGTCGCTGCCGCTCGCCATCACCGTCATCCGTCCTTCGCGTGCCGCGACCGCGCCGCCGGAGACGGGGGCGTCAAGATACAGAAGCCCGCGTGACGCGGCCTCGGCCGCGAGGCGCTTCGCATCGGCCGGCGCCATGGTGGCCGAGCAGATGACGACGCCGCCCGGGGCGAGGCGCTGCGCGGCCCCCTCCTCGCTGTAGAGGGCGCGTTCGGCCTGGGCGGCGTTCACCGTCAGCACCAGCACCGCATCCTGCCCGGCATCAAGGTCGGCACCGCGGGCCACGGCGCGGTTGCCGAAGGCGTTGCGGGCCTTCTCGCTGGGGTCCACGCCGGTCACGTCGAGGCCCGCGCGCAGCGCGCTGGTGGCGGCCCCGCCGCCCATGCTTCCCAGCCCGATCACCGCCACCTTCATGCTGCCGCTCCCTCTCGCATTCCCCTGCAAGGTCGGCCGGGCGAGTGCCCAGCGTCAACCGGTGGCGCGCGCCCAGACCGCGGCGGCGGCGGCGGCGCCGTCGCGCATCACCTCGGCCATGTCGCAGCGCGTGGGGCGGCCGTCTTCGACCAGCACCTCGCCCCCCACGATGACGTGGCTGACATCGCGCCCCTGCCCCGTGTGCACGAGCGTGCCGAGCGGGTCGTTGTGCGGCACCAGATGCGGGCGCGCGAGGTTGATGATGGTGAGGTCGGCGAGCATGCCGGGTGCGACGCGCCCCAGCTCCGCGCCCAGGCCCATGGCGGCGGCGCCCGCCTCGGTGGCCGCGTGCAGCATGTGCTCGGGCTGCCAGGAATCCTCCACGCGGCCGGTCTGGATGCGCCCCATGCAGAGGCCCCAGCGCATCGCCTCCACCATGTCGCCATGGCGGTTGTCGGTGGCGAGCGTGATCCGCGCCCCGGCATCCTTCAGCGCGCGCGTGGGCGCGTAGCGGCCGCTCGCCGCGTTGTTCTTCGGGATATGCGCGACATGCACGCGCGCCGCGCCCAGCGCCGCGATGTCGGCCTCCGTCACATGGATGCAATGCGCCGCCACCAGCCGGTCATGCAGCATGCCCAGGCGGGCAAGCAATTCGACCGGCGTGCAGCCCTCGCGCTCGGCCACGCGCTTCAGCTCCGCCGGGCTCTGGCAGAGATGGGTCTGCAGGCCGAGATCATGGCGCAAAGCGAGGTCGCGCAACTGTTCCAGATAAGGCGTGGAGCAGGTGTCCGGCGCGTGCGGCGCAAGCTGGATGCCCATGCGCGGCTGGCCGTGGAAGCGGGCGATCATCTCCTCCGCTTCCTCGAGCATGGCGGCGCCGATGGCTTGGCTATGCTCCCAGCTTCCCTCGAGCACGGCGTCGAAATCCACGTCATGCAGGCGGTTGCAGCCCCAGACGTGCAGGCCGAGATCGGCGATGGCGGGCATGGTGTGGCGCGCATGCACATAGACGTCGTTGATCAGCGTGCAGCCGCCCAGCAGCGCTTCCAGCGCGCCGAGGCGGGCCAGCGCCACCGCCTCCATCGGCGTCAGCATCTGCGCCTGGGGCACGCCCTTCGTGTAGGAGGGCGCGAAGCCCATGTCCTCCGCCGTGCCGCGCACCATCACCAGCGCGCTGTGCAGATGCGTGTTGATCAGGCCCGGCACCGCGAGATGGCCCGCGAGGTTCAGGCGGCGATCCGCCGTCATGCCGGCCTCGGCCGCCACGAAGCGGCCCTGCGCGATGGCGATGCGGGCATCGGTCACGGGCGGCTCGAAGGCCGAGGGGATGAGGGTCACGCCCTCGATCAGCAGGTCACAATGCGGCACGCGTCCCCTCCCCTGGCTTGCGGGGCCGAGACAAGCCCGCCCAGGCGCATGCGTCCAGGGTCAGAGGCCGGCGCGCGCCCGTTCCCACAGCGCGGCCGAGGCGGCGGCACCGGCGCGGATCACCTCCTCCGGGTCGCAGCGCGTGGGGCGGAAATCCTCGACGACCACCTCGCCCTCGACGATGACGTGGCTGACATCGCGACCCATGCCGGTATGGACCAGCGTGCCCAGCGGATCATTGTGCGGCACGAGATGCGGCCGGCGCAGGTCCACCGCCACGCAGTCGGCGCGGAAGCCCACGGCGATCTGGCCGATCTGCTCCGCCATCCCCATGGCCGCGGCACCGCCCTCGGTCGCCGCATGCAGCATGTGCTCGGGCTGCCAGTCGTCCTCCACGCGGCCGGTCTGCACGCGGCCCATGCAGAGGCCCCAGCGCAGGATCTCGATCATGTCCGCATGCATGTTGTCGGTCGCAAGGGTGAGGCGTGCGCCGGCCTGCACCAGCCGGCGCGTGGGCGCGATGGTGCCGCCGGTCGCATTGCCCTTCGGGATATGCGCGACGAAGACGCCGGCCGCGCCGATACGGGCGATGTCGCTCTCGCTCAGATGGATGCAATGCGCGGCCACCAGCCGGTCATTCAGCAGCCCCACCTCTTCCAGCAATTCGGGGGGCGAGCAGCCGTCGCGCTCCTGGATGCGCGCCACCTCCACCTTGCTCTGGCTGAGATGCGTCTGCACGCTGAGGCCAGTGCGCCGCGCCGTCTCCGCCACATCGCGCAGGAAGGGGGTGGAACAGGTGTCGGGCGCATGGGCCGCGAGTTGCACGCCGGTGCGGGCATCGGGCTTGCCATGGAAGCGCTGCGCGATGCCGAGCGCCTGGTTCAGCGTGCGCTCGCCGATCGCCTGGTGATGCTCCCACCGCCCCTTGGAGACGCCGGAGAAATCCACGTCATGGATGCGGTTGCAGGAAAACACGCGCAGGCCGAGATCGGCCATGGCGGGCAGCGTGATGTCGGTGTGCACGTAGGTGTCGTTGATCAGCGTGGAGCCGGCCAGCATCGCCTCGAGCGCACCGAGGCGGGCGAGGGCCACCGCCTCATCCTCCCGCACCATGTGGCCCTGCGGCACGCCGGGCGTATAGGCGGGCGCGAAGCCCATATCCTCGGCCACGCCGCGCACCATCGAGAGGATGGTGTGGGTATGGACATTCACCATGCCGGGGATGACGAGGTGCCCGTTCAGCTTGAGATGCCGCGTGGCCGTGGCACCCGGCGGCAGGTCGGCGGCCGCGCCCACGAAGGCGAAGCGCGCATCCTTGATGCCGAGCGCCGCCTTCTCGATGGGGGCCGCGAAGGCGCGGGGGATGAGGGTGATGCCCTCGATCAGCAGGTCAAACATCGCGTGCGGGTTCCAGGTGCCTCAGGAAGCGTTGCAGCCGCTCGTCGCGCGGGGCGCCGAAGAGCTGGGCGGGCGGGCCTTCCTCGGCGATGCGGCCATCCGCCATGAAGACGGCGCGATGCGCGACGCTGCGGGCGAAGCGCATCTCATGCGTCACCACCACCATGGTCATGCCCTCGGCGGCCAGGGCGCGCATGGCGTCCAGCACCTCCTGCACCAGCTCGGGGTCAAGGGCGGAGGTGGGTTCGTCGAACAGGATCACGCGCGGGTCCATCGCCAGCGCGCGCGCGATGGCCACGCGCTGCTGCTGCCCGCCCGAGAGCTGGCCGGGCCGCTTGTGGACGTGGTCGGCGAGGCCGAGCCGCGTGAGTTCGGCCACAGCCCGCGCCTCGGCCTGCGCGCGGGGAATGCCCAGCACGCGGCGCGGCCCGAGCGCCACGTTCTGGGCGGCGGTCAGGTGCGGAAACAGGTTGAAGCGCTGGAAGACGAAGCCGAAGAGCCGGCGCTGGCGCGCCAGTTCCCGCTCCTCCGCCGCGCGCCCGTCCGACCGCTGGCCGATGGTCACATCGGCGATGCGGACCGTGCCGGAATCCGGCGTCTCCAGCCGGTTCAGGCAGCGCAGGAAGGTGGTCTTGCCGGAGCCGGAGGCGCCGATGATGACCACCGTCTCGCCCTCATGCACGTCGAGATCCACGGATTGCAGGACGGTGCGCGGGCCGAAGCTCTTGGTGATGCCGCGCGCCTCGACCAGGACGGGCCGCATCACCATGAGGGCAGCGCCCGCTCGATCCGGCGCGACACATAGGCCAGCGCCGAGATCAGCGCCCAGTAGTAGAGCGCCAGCAGGAGGAAGATCTCGAAGGGCGCGAAATGCGTCGCGATGATCGCCTGGCCCGCGCGCGTCAGCTCATAGACCGAGATGACCGAGAGCAGCGAGGAGTTCTTGGTCAGCGTGATCAGGTCATTGGTCAGGGCCGGCACCATCGGGCGCCAGGCCTGGGGCAGCAGCACCCAGAGCAGCGTCCCGCGCCGCGTCATGCCGATGGAGAGCGCGGCCTCGCTCTGCCCCTTCTCGATGCTGCCGACCGTGCCGCGCACCACCTCGGCGATATAGGCACCCGCGTTGAGCGCCAGCGCCACGACGCCAGCCCAGAATTCCGGCAGGCGGATGCCGATGACGGGCAGCGCGAAGAAGACCAGGAAGATCTGGATCAGCAGCGGCGTGCCGCGGATGAACTCGACATAGACGCGGATCACGCCGCGCAGCAGCACCGAGTTGGACAACGACGCAAGCCCGGCCGCCAGCCCGATGGCAAGGCCCAGCACGGCGGCGACGGCACTCACCTGCAAGGTCATCACCACGCCATGCGCGAGCAGCGGCGCGGCATAGGTGACGACATTCCAATCGAAATACATTCTGCTGTGCCCTCAGACGCCGGACGGCCGCGTCCGCGGCCCTGGCGTCGCAAAGCTGAAGCTTTGCGGCTCGGCTACTCGCCTCGCATCCTCGGCGCGCGCGCTCCCCTTGTGGGGGCGCGCTTCCTGGAGCGTGGACCGACGCGGCGCGGGCGGGCTCACCCTCCCTGTCCGGATTACGCCGCGGGCTCGGGGATGGTGTCGGGGAGGTTGAACTCGAGGCCGAACCACTTCTCCTGCAGGGCCTTCAGCGAGCCGTCGGCGCGCATGGCGCGCAGGCGTTCGTTCAGCCAGGCCAGCACCTCCGTGTCCTCGCGGCGCAGCGCGATGCCGGCCCAGTTATCGGCGCCGATGCCACGCACGATGGCGAAGCGGTTGGGCTGGCTGCGCATCACATAGGCCAGCGTCGGCAGCGTGTTCAGCACGCCATCCACCGTCCCCTGCATCAGCGCGAGATAGGCGGCCGGATGGTCGTCATAGGTGCGCACGCCCGAGAAGGGCTGCCCGCCCGCGGCGCGCATGCGCTCGGCCAGGCGGGGATGCAGCGTCTCGCCCGGCGAGCCGAGCTTCACGCCGAGGCTCTTGCCGCCCATGTCGCCGATGCTGCGGATCGTGTTCGCATCCCGCGCGCGGATCAGCAGCGACTGCCCGGCCTCGGCATAGGGGATGGTGAAGGCCACGCGCTCCATCCGGGCGCGCGTGTAGCTCATCGAGGACATGATGATGTCGAAGCGGCCGGCATAAAGCGCCGGGATCACGCCGGACCATTGCGTGTCGATGAACTCTGGCGTCACGCCGATGCTGCGGCAGATCGCGGTCGCGAGCTCCACGTCATAGCCCACGATGTTGCCGCTCTCGCGGAAGGTGAAGGGCGGGTAGGTCGCCTCGCAGCCGATGCGAAGCCTGCCATTGGCGCGGATCTGCGCCAGCGTCAGCGGGCCGGACTGCGCGGCGGCGGCGCCGGCAGCGAGGATGAGGGGGGCCGCAAGCGCGGCGCGACGGGTGAGGCTCATGGCGGATCTCCTCCGGGGGTGACCGGAGGCTGCGGCCCATGCGCCACGCGCTCAACCGGGATTCTTCGCGCGAAATGCGCCCATCGCACCGGATTTGCCGCATTGTGCGCCAGCCCGCCCAAAGCGAGGGCCCTTTACCCGGGCGCCCAACAGGGCGAACATGCCATCGCAGCAACACGAGGAAGTGCGCGGATGCCAAGATCGCCTGTCCCTCTCTGGCGGGGCCTCGCCGGCGGCGCACTCGCCCTGCTGGCCGCCTGCGCGGACCCCGCGCCGAGCGCAGCACCGGTCACCACGCCGCCCGCCGCCACACTGGAGGAGGATGTGAGCGCGGCCCTGCGCCGCATGGCGACGACTCTGACCAGCGCCCCCGCCTTCACGCTGACCTTCAACACCCTGCGCGAAGCGCCGGCGGGCGCCGCGCAATCCATCCTGTTGAGCGGCGCGGGCGCCGTCGTCGCCGCCCGACCGGACCGGCTCTATGCCGCCGTCGGGAGCGACATGGGCAGCTACAGCCTCTGGTATGACGGGCGCGCCTTCACCGCGCTCAACACCCAACAGAACGTCTATGCGGTGACACCGCTTTCGGGCGGGATCGAGACGGCGCTGAAGGCGGTCGAGGCACGGCTGGGCGTGACGCTGCCCATCCTGCCCCTGCTGGCCGACGACCCCTACGCCATGCTGACGCCGGCCGGCACGACGGGCCGCTTCATCGGCCGGTCCATCATCCGCGACGTGGTGGTGGACCACTTCGCGCTGAACGGGCCCAGCGGCCATTGGGAGATCTGGCTGGAGGCGGCGCCGAGCGCGCTGCCGCTGCGCGTCTCCTTCGTGGAGCCTGGACCCGAGCGGCTGCGCACCATCCTCGACTTCACGGCCTGGAACCTGCGCCCGCGCCTGCCCGCCGGCACCTTCGCCTTCACGCCCCCGCGCGACGCCGCGCGCGCCGACTTCCTCCCGCGCGGGGAAGCCCAGACCCGGAGCAACACGCCATGAGCCCGCATCTCCTCCCGCGTCTCGCGCTGGCCCTTCTCGGCCTCGGCATCGCCGCGGAGGCGCAGGCCTGGACCAGCGGCAGCGGGCCGCGCGGCGGCGGCTATGCGGCCGGCCCGCGTGGCGCGGTGGCGGAAGGCCCGCGCGGCGGCGTGGCCGCGACCGGCCCGCGCGGCAATGCGGCGGTGCGTGGGCCACAGGGCAATGCGGCGGCCACCAACCGCTATGGCGACACGGCCGTGCGCGGCCCGGCCGGCAATGTCACGGTGAACAACAACAACGTGAACGTGGTGCGGCCGGGCTATCCGGCGCGCCCAGTCTATCCGGTCGCGCGCCCGCCGGTCGCGGTGGTGGCGCCGGTGCCGGTCTATCCCGGCTATTCCGCGGGCGCGGTTGCGGCCGGCGTCGCGGTCGGCGCGGTGGCGGGTGCGGCGGTCGCCTCGGCCGTGGCACGCCCGCCCGCCCCGGTGCCCGGGCCCGGGCCGACGCCGCTGCCCATCGGCGCGGAATACAGCAGCCTGCCCTCGGGCTGTGTCTCGCAGCCCAGCTCGCGCGGCGGTTCGGTGTTCCGTTGCGGCAATGCCTGGCTGCAGCCCTACATGGACGGCACCAACGTCGTCTACGTGGTGGTCTCCGGCCCCTGAAGCGTGACCCGCTGCGGCGGGATCACGATGCTGGCCTTGCCGGCAGGGTGATCCGCCGCCGCAGTGCCGCCACCTGGGCGGGTCATGCTCCGGGTCAGGCCCGGGTCACGCTCCAGCTCTCGCGCTCGTTCAGCAGCGCGGGGTCGAAGCCGGCCAGCCGCTTGTAGTTGGTGGCGGTGTCCAGCAACTCCTGGTGGCTGATCACCGCATGCAGGTCGGTGAAGCCATCCGGCGCGCGGCGATGCACCTCCTCCAGGATCAGGTCGGGGCCGAGGGCGCGGTTGGCCAGCGTCAGCTTCGCCGTGGGCGGCAGCCGCGCCGCCTCGTAGCGCGCGAGCCCCTCCGCCACGTCGCCTGCCTGCGCCAGGTGCAGCGCCAATTGGCGCGCATCCAGGATCGCCTGGGAGGCGCCGTTGGAGCCGATCGGGTACATGGGGTGCGCGGCATCGCCCAGCAGGGTGACGCGCCCCTCGGACCAGCGCTCCAGTGGATCGCGGTCCACCATCGGGTATTCCAGCACGCGCTCGGCGCCGCGGATCAGGCCGGGCACGTCGAGCCAGCCCCAGTTCCAGGATTCGTAGTGCGGCAGGAAGGCGTTGCGGTCGGCCTCGCGGTTCCAATCCTCGCGGTTGAAGCCCTTGGAGGTGTCCACCTTCATCTCGGCGATCCAGTTCGTCAGCATCCGCCCGTCCGGCAGGCGGCGGATCGGATAGACGACGAATTTCTGGTCGTGATGCCCGGCCTGCACCATGGACGCCCCGGTGAGGAAGGGTGCGGCGATGGTGGTGGCGCGCCAGAGCACCGCCCCCTGCCAGGAGGGCGCGCCCTCGCCCGGGGCGAAGTGGCGGCGGATGGCGGAATGGATGCCATCGGCGCCGATCAGCGCGGCCCCCTTCGCCTCGGCGCCGTTCTCGAAGCGCGCGGTCACGCCATCGGCATCCTGCGCGAAGCTCGCGACGCGATGGCCCGTGTGCAGCGGGATGCCACGCAGCCGGCATTCCTCCACCAGCAGCATCTGCAGCAGGCCGCGATGGATGCTGTACTGCGGCCAGCGATAGCCGGCGGCGAGGCCGCGATCCTCGCGCCAGATCTCCTGGCCATGCGCGCTGATGTAGCAGAGCTCGCGCGTCGCGATCCCGGTCTCGGCGAGTTTGTCGGCGAGGCCCAGCTCGGTCAGTTCGCGCACCGCATGGGGCAGCACGTTGATGCCGACGCCGAGCGGCTTGTACTCGGCCACCGCCTCGAAGACGCGCGGCGTGAAGCCCGCCGCCTGGAGGGAAAGGGCGGCGACAAGCCCGCCAATGCCGCCGCCGGCGACGAGAATTTCAGCCATGGACAGCCCCGTGCAGCCACTCGCCCCACATGAGGCAGGCGGCATCCTCGCCGCGCCGCGTCACGATCTGCGCGCCGAGCGGCAGGCCCTTCGGCCCCTTGCCCACGGGCACCGTCACGCAGGGCGTGTGCAGCAAGGTCCAGAGCGTGTTGAACATCGGGTCGCCCGTGTAGTCCGTGCCGGCGGGCGCCTCATCCGGGGCGGAGGGCGTCAGCACCGCGTCATAGCCGGCGATGGCGTCGTTGAAGGCGAGCTGGGCCGCGGCGAAGGCGGCGCGGCCCTCGGCCAGCTTCGCGCGCGGCTCGGCCAGGCCCCACTCCATCTTCTCCCGCAGGACGGGGCTGAGCTGCGCGCGGGCATGGTCGATTTCCCAGCCCAGCGCCTCGGCCGATTCCATGTGCATCACATGCGGGTGCAGCGCCACCGCGTCGGTGAAGGGCGCGCCGAGCGCGATCACGGTGACGGTGGCACCGGCCTTCCGCGCGGCCTCGCTCACGCATTCCATCAGCCCCGCCGTCTCGGGCGTGCCGGCCTGGCCCGGCGCCAGCACCAGGGCGAGCCTGGGCGCGCGGCCGGGCTTGGGGAGGTGGTGGTCGAAGCCGGTCATCGCCGTCATGCCCAGCGCCACGTCGGCGACGCTCGCGCCCATCAGGCCGATGGTGTCCAGGCTCTCGCTCATCACCTTCATGCCGGCGCGGTGGAAGACGCCATAGCTCGGCTTGAAGCCGACCGCGCCGCAATAGGCCGCCGGCCGCACGATGGAGCCCGCGGTCTGCGTGCCGAAGGCGAGGTGCAGGACGCCCGCGCCGACCCCCGCCGCCGAACCGGAGGAGGAGCCGCCCGGCGTATGGCCCGGATGGTGCGGGTTGGTGGTCGGCCCCGGGAAGCGCGTCGCGAATTCGGTGGTGACCGTCTTGCCGGCGATGATGGCGCCCGCGCGCCGGGCGAGGGCCACGCAGGCGGCATCGCTGCGCGGCCGGTGCCCGCCCCAGATGGGCGAGCCGTATTGCGAGGGCTGGTCGGCCGTGTCGATCACATCCTTCACGCCGAGGAACAGTCCGGCCAGCGGCAGCTTCGCGCCGGCCTTCACCGCCGCATCCACCCGCGCGGCCTGCTTCATCACCAGCGCCGGATCGTGATGGGTGAAGGCGCGCAGCACGGGCTCACGTTCGGCGATGCGGGCCAGCATGGCCTCGGCGAGGGCGGTGGCGGAAAGGCGGCCGGCGGCAATGCTGGCGGCGGCCTGGAGGGCGGGGAGCGAGCTGGGATCGGTCATGCGCGGGAGGCTAGCGCGCGGCCGGCCCGCCTGGAAGGCGGCGGCGGCAAATGCCCGCCGCCCTCACCGCGCCTCGGCCACGCCCTGCGCGATGAGTTCCACCAGGGCGCGCGCCAGGCAGTCATTCAGCCGGTCCGTCGCGGCCCCGCGATCGGCCCGGGCCGTGCGCTCGAGGTCGAGCGCGCCGGTCTCCACCCAGTGCTGCATCAGGTCGTAGCGGCGGAACAGGGGCGCGCTGGAGGCGGCGGCGACGAGGCGCAGCTTGTCCCGGTAGGGATCGATGTTCGCATTGGCGCGGAGGAAGCGGGAATACTGCTGGTCGAGGATGATGATGTCCGCCCCGCGACGGCGGATGCGCTCCAGCCCGAGGCGCATCGCCTCGCCCATGTCGTCGGGGTCGAGGCCGCGCACCGCCTCCACCGTGCCGGCCTGCCACAGTACCAGGGCGGGCGTCTCGGCGGCGAGGCTTTCGCGCAGCAGGGCCTGGTGGTCATGCACCGTGATGCCGCGCCCGCCGCGCAGCGCGATCTCGACCGAGCGGCCGGGGAAGCGCGCCGCCAGCAGCGCCTGGAGCCGGGCAGGCCAGGCGGCGTCGGGGCCCGAGGCGCCGGGGCCGGTGATGGAGCCCGAGCCCAGGATGAGCACGCGCAGGCTGCCCTGCTGCAGCGCGCGGGCGGTGGCCGGCAGCGGGCGGGCCGCGCTCAGCACCTCGGGCGGGACATCGCAGGTGATGGCGCGGGCCGGGGGGGGGGCGGCGATCGCGGCCAGCAGGGCCAGGGCGGCAAGGGCAGGCAGGCGCATGGTCAGGCTGTCCCGGGAAGCGGCTGGGGGGCGGGGCTGGGGGCGGGCTTCGGGCGCACCGTCTCGCGCGCCCAGTCGGCGATGAGGGCGATGACGACGAGGGCGCCAAAGGAAAGGAGGTTCACGGCCACCTGCATCCGCCACCCGTCATACTGCTCCAGCAGCAGGCGCGCGGCGAAGGAGAGCAGGATGCCGAAGCAGAAGACCGGCAGGCTGTGCCGGCCCATGGCGGCGAAGGGCCAGACCCAGCGCGAGCGGAGAAAGGCCCAGTCGCGCGGGACATAGGCGGCGACGAGATAGGTCAGCGCCAGCATGGAGAGCAGGCGCACCGGATGCAGCGAGGTCTTGTCGATGCCCACGAGGAAATCCGAGAACCAGAGCGGCAGTTCCTCCATCGTCTCGGGCAGGTGCTCCGAGACGATCATGCCGAGCACGCCGAGCCCGAGCACAATGAGCGCCAGCGCCGCGATCCAGGGGCTGCGCGGCGGCAGCGGGATGGAGGGCGCGCCGCGCGCCGCCTGGCCCAGCAGGAACCCCGCCACGAACAGCACCTGCCAGGCGAGCGGGTTGAAGAACCATCCGCCCTCCTGCCAGCGCGGCAGGTTGAACCCCGCCTCCCGCACGCCGAGCCAGAGGGCGAGCGAGAGGGTCAGCACCGCCCAGGGGTGGCCGCGCAGCAGCAGCCCCGGGATCAGCAGCGAAAGCAGCACGATGTAGAGCGGCAGGATGTCGAGGAAATGCGGCTGGAAGCGCAGCAGCAGCGCCTCAAGCAGGGTGCGGTAGGGCTGCTCGGCGAAGGGGTCGAGCGCCAGCTCGTCCAGATAGGCGGCGCGGTCCAGCGTGGCCGCCGAGAAGCCGACCTGCGCGGTGAAGACCACCAGCAGGAAGATGTGCGCGACATAGAGCTTGCCGATGCGCCGGATCAGCGCGGCCGCCGCCGGCGCCCAGCCCTGGCGGTCGGCCTGGCCGGCATAGGCGAAGGCGCCGGCATAGCCCGCCAGCAGCACGAAGGCCTCGGTCGCGTCGGCGAAGGCGAAATTCTTGAGGGTGAAGCCGCCCAACCAATTGCCCGGGGTATGGTTGATCACGATCATCCAGAGCGCGAGGCCGCGGCAGATGTCGGCGCGCGGGTCGCGCCCCGGGCGGGGCAGGGCTGCGGGGGGGCCGCTGCGGGTTTGCGTAGCCATCGGCGTCATCGCGTTCTATATGACTCGAATGCTGCGGCGCGTCCCCCCTTTCCTGCTGCTCAGCCTCCTTCTCGCCCCCGGATCCGGCACGGCCGCCCCCGGCTGCCCCTCCGTGACCGAAAGGCTGGCGCCCCTGCTCGGCGTCCAGGCCGAACTCGATGCGGGCGAGCCGCTGACCATCGTGGCCCTCGGCTCCTCCTCCACCGAGGGGGCGGGCGCCTCCTCGCCCGAGGCGGCCTATCCCAACCAGTTGCAGGCGCTGCTGCGCGGCAAGCTGCCGGGCGTGGAGCTGAACGTCGTCAATGCCGGAAAGTCGGGCGAGACCAGCCAGGAGATGCTGGCCCGGCTGGAGGCCGATGTGCTGACCCATGACCCGGACCTCGTGATCTGGCAGGCCGGCGGCAATGAAGTCCTGCTCGGGCGGGATCCCGCGACCTTCCTCGACCTGATGCGCCAGGGCCTGCGCCGCCTGCGCGCGGCGGGCGTCGAGGTCGTGCTGATGGACAACCAGCAGGCCCCGCGCATCCTCGGTGCGCCCGCCCATGCCCGCTTCGAGGCGGCGATGCGTGCGCTCGCCGAGGAGGAGCGCGTGCCCCTCTTCGCCCGCTCGCGCCTCATGCGCCGCTGGCAGGAGGCGGGGCTGCCCCAGGGCGAGGTGATCGCGCCCGACGGGCTGCATCACAATGACCGCGGCTATGCCTGCCTCGCCGAGGCCCTCGCGGCCGCCCTGCTCCGCTCGGCCGGGCAGCGCGAGGCGCAGCTCGCGGCGAACTGATCGCGCCCACGCGTGACCGTCACCACCACCGCCCTGCCCACCGGCGCCCTGCGGCATGAGATCGGCGTCGCCGCCTCCGCCCTGCCCGCGGTGCGGCCCTCGGCCCTCGAATCCGCCTGGGAGGCGGCCCGCGCCTCCGCCGAGGCGGGGCTCTGGGGCCCGGCGCGGCTGATCGCCTTCCAGGACGGCGTGGAGATCGCGCTGACCGATGCGGATGCCGCCTGCTGGGCCGAGGCCATGGCCCGTCGCGAGGGGCTCGATTCCCTGGCCGGGCTGGCGCTCTGCCTGCGCCTGCTCGCGCTCGTCGAGGTACTGGGCCGGGCCAAGTGGCTGCGCGGCCTCTTCGCCATTACGGCCGAGGGGGCGGAATTCCACCCTGCCCTGCTCGCCGCCGCGGCCCGCGCACCGCTCGACGCCACGGGGCGTTTCGAGGATGGCCCATTGCGTGCGATGCTGGGGCGTAGCATTTCGCATGTCTCGGCCTGATGCCCCCATCTGACGCCCATCCTGAAGAAAGATTTTCCCGCATGCCGCGCGCCGCCTGGCTCCTGCCCGTCCTGCTCCTCGCCGCCTGCGGCGCCCCCAATTCCGGCCTGCCCCGCTTCGACACGCCCACTCTCTCCCCGCCCCGCCCCGGCGACCCCGCGACCAATCCGGCCGTGGTGCAGGCCTGCCGCGTGCAGGTGGCGCAGGAGCTCCAGCGCCAGGACCGCGGCATGCTGCTGCGCGAGGATGAAAGCACCTCCCGTCTCGGCGCCGGCTTCGGCGGCCAGCCCTCGACCAACCAGACCGACGTGCTGGCGCGGCAATACCTGTTCGAGCGGCGCATCAACGAGTGCATCCGCCTGAACACCCGGACCGATCCCTCGGTGCAGCCGGCCCCCGCCGCCACCCCGGCCGCGACGCCCGCCCCCACCCCGCCCCGCCGAGGGAGCCGCTCGGGCTCCTGAGCTGGGACCCTTCGGCGCGCTCGGCCGCGCCCTGTCCCACCGCGATGCCCGGATCTTCTTCTCGGCCAGCCTGACCGCCTGGACCGGGCTCTGGATGCACCGCATCGCGGTGATGTGGCTGGCCTGGGAGCTGACGCGCTCCTCCTTCTGGGTCGGCATGGTCGCCTTTTGTGACCTCGCGCCCGCCGTCGTCTTCAGCCCCATCGCGGGCGCCGTGGCGGACCGCATGAATCGCGTGAAGCTGACCATGATCGCCCAGGGGGTGATCGGCGCGCAGGCGCTCGGCATCGCGATCCTCACCTGGACGGGGGTGATCTCCATCACTTCGCTCCTCGTCTTCGAGGTGATCGGCGGGATCGCGGCGAGCTTCGCCCAGCCCGCGCGCCAGGCGCTGATGCCGGGCCTCGTCCCCCGCGCCGACCTGCCGGCGGCGGTGGCCTGCAATTCGCTCACCTTCAACGTCGCCCGCTTCCTCGGGCCCGCCATCGCGGGGCCGATGGTCGCGATCTGGGGCGTGGTGCCCGCCATCCTCTGCAATGTCGCGGCCTATGTGGTGGCGACGGCGAGCCTGCCACTGATGAAGGTGGACCCCGCCCATATCCAGGGCCACGCGCCCGAGGCGTCGCTGCTGGCCGAAACGGTGGAGGGCGTGCGCTATGCCGCGAACCACCCGGGCATTGGCCCGATCCTGCTCTTCGCCGGGATCAGCGCCATCCTGCTGCGCGGCGTGCAGGAGGTGCTGCCGCCCTATGTCGAACGCCTCTTCGACCAGGGGGCGGCCGGGCTCGCGCTACTGACGGCGGCGATCGGCATCGGCGCGCTTGTGGCCGGGCTCTGGGTCGCCTCGCGCGGGCGGCTCGCCGGCACCACGCGGATCGCGGTCGTGGCCATCGGCGTGCAGGCGCTGTGCGCCATGGGCTTCGTCGCCACCGGATGGTTTCCCTTCGCCGTGCTCTGCGGCGCGCTCTATGGCGCCTGCGCCTCGATCCATGGGATCTCGGTGCAGACGCTCGCGCAATCGGCGGCGTTGACCCGGATGCGCGGGCGGACGCTGGCGCTCTGGGGCCTCATCACCCGCGCCTGCCCGGCCCTCGGCGCGCTGGTGCTGGGCACGGCGGGCGAGGTGTTCGGCATGCGGCTTCCCACCCTGATCGCGGCCAGCGCGGCGCTGCTGGTCACGCTCTGGGGCGTGACACGCATGCGCGGCTGGGCCAGACATCTTGAGAATCCCACATAGGACAAGTTCGGATGCTGAACACCGCGATCATCGGCATGGGCGCCTGGGGGCGCACGCTCGTCAATTCCGTGCAGGGCAAGAACGGGGCGGGCATCCGCTTCGTCGCCGGCACCACCGGCACGCTGGACAAGGCGCGTGACTACGCGGCCGAGAAGGGCATCCGCCTGCACGCCACCTATGCCGATGTGCTGGCGGACCGCGATGTGCAGGCCGTGGCCCTGGCCTCGCCCCATGGCATCCATGCCGAGCAGGTGATCGCCGCCGCCGCCGCGGGCAAGCATGTCTTCGTCGAGAAGCCCTTCACCCTCACCAAGGCGAGTGCCGAGGCCGCCGTCGCCGCCTGCCGCAAGGCCGGCGTGGTCCTGGCGCTCGGTCACAACCGCCGCTTCCTGCCCGCCGTCGCCGAGATGAAGAAGATCGTGGCCGAAGGCGGCATCGGCACGCTGCTGCATGTCGAGGGCCAGTTCAGCGGCCCCGGTGCCTTCGCCTACAAGGAGGGGATGTGGCGCGCCGACCGCGCGGAAAGCCCGCTGGGTGGCATGGGCGGCATGGGCATCCACATGGTGGACATGATCATCAACCTGGCCGGCCGCTTCCGCGACGTGCGGGTGCTGAGCCACGCCAAGGTCAGCACCACGATCGACGACACGACGGCGATGCTGGCCACGCTCGCCAGCGGGACGACGGTGACCTTCGCGACCCTGGCGCTGGCCCCGCGCTACTGGCGCGTGGCGCTCTTCGGCACGGATGGCCTGGTCGAGCAGCGCGGGCATGAGCAGCTCTTCTTCCGCGGCCGGGACGGCAAGGAATGGACGCGCGACTTCCCGGTGACCGACATCGAGCATGCCGAGCTGGAGGCCTTCGCCGCCGCGGTGGCCGGCGGCCCGGCCTATCCGCTGCCGCTGGACGAGGCGATCCATGGCGTTTCGGTCTTCGAGACGATGATCTTCGCCGCCGCCTCGGGGAGCGCCTACGCGGTTCCCTGAGGGCGGCCCGCGCATGATCCGCCGCGGTGGAAGCACCAGGGCGGCGGGTCACCCTCACGGCGAGGCCGGGCCTTGATCAACCCCGGCTGATTACGGTCGGGCGGCGCGCGCACGGGGCTGGGGCTCCGGCGTGTCGCAATTCTCGCCGGCCAGCGTCAGGGTGACGCTGCTGGAATTCGCGCCCTCCAGGCTGTCGGGTGGGGCGAGGACGAGTTGCACACCCTGCGGCGCCGCGGCCGGCATCACCTGGAACACCACCTCGGCCCCGCAGGCGCGCACCCCTTGCCGCGCCGCCCCGGCGCGGGTCGCGGCCAGGGCCTCCACCGCCTGGGCCATGGCGTCGCCCAGGGTCAGCGTCGCGCTGGGCGGCGGCATGATCGGCGGCGCGGTGCAGGCCGGAAGGGCCAGGGCCGCGAGAATCAGGCCGGTCTTGCATCGCATGCGGCATCCTCCGAACGAGTGGCGGCGACTCTGCGCCGCCCGCCACGGCGCCGCAATGCGGGAATGCCGCCCCGCCGCCTTCCGCCGGGCGGCCCGCTGCGTTAAGTCTGTGCAGCCTTTGCAACACCAGGAGCAACGCCCGAGATGAGCAAGATCACCCGCACCGGCAGCAACCAGATCCTCAGCAGTGCCGTGGAATACCACAACTTCGTGTATCTGGCCGGTATCACCGCCGATGACCTGAGCCAGGACATCACGGGCCAGACCCGCCAGGTCGTCGCCAAGATCAACGCCCTGCTGGAGGCGAACGGCACCGACACGACGCGCCTGCTGCAGGCGCAGATCTGGCTGAAGGACATCCGTGACCGCGACGCGATGAACAAGGTCTGGGTGGAGTGGCTGGGCGATGCCGGCCGTCCGGCCCGCGCCTGCGTGCAGGCGAACATGGCCGATCCGCGCCACCTCGTGGAAATCATGATCACCGCCTGCAAGTAATTCCAACGGGCAGCCATTCACTGTCCGTCAATACTTCGAGAAGCGCGCTGGCCTGATCAGGCCAGCGCGCTTTTTCGTGTCAGGGCGCCTGTGGCGTGACTGCGGCGCGGTGCGGCGATGCTGCGACGCGCCGATCATGACTATCCGATCCGGTGTGGCATTTCGGCCGCAACACTGTGGCAAAAACCGACGATCGAGGCATTTGCAGGAAGATCATCCTGATTTCCGCGTCGCCACGGGGGGGCTGTGGACAAATCACGCCGGATTACAGCGTGTGTCGCAATTCCAGGTTGCCGGACCCGCCCTGCCCCGATACCCCGAAACACAGCGAAACATTCCAACCGCCCAGGAGGGGTTCTGCATGCGTCTGAAGCTCGCGACCATGACCATGTGCCTGCTGCTCGGCGCAGCGCCCTTTGCGCCGCAGGCCTCCGCCTCGCGGGGGGATGCACGGTCGGATGTGCGGACTTCCGCGTCGCAGCCCCGCAATGCCTCGACCCAGGCCAACCGCCAGGCCCGCCCGCGCCAGACCCGCGCCGGCAACTATGGCGGCGGCCTGACATGCGTGCCCTATGCGCGCTCGGTCACCGGCATGGACATCTCGGGCAATGGGCGCGACTGGTGGCACAATGCCGCCGGGCGCTATGCCCGTGGCCAGCGCCCACAGGTGGGCTCCGTCCTCGCCTGGCCGGGTTCGGGGGGCATGAGCTCCGGCCATGTCGCGGTCGTCTCCCGCGTCATCAACGCCCGCCTGATCGAGATTGACCACGCCAATTGGGGCGGCCCCGGCATCCGCCGCGGCACCGTGATGCGCAATGTGCAGGTGATGGACGTCTCCTCCGACAATTCCTGGACCCGGGTGCGCGTGCAGGTGGGCTGGAGCAACGAGAATTTCGGCCGCGAGTACCCGACCTACGGCTTCATCCACAACCGCCCGGCCAACACGACCCTGGCCGATGCGGCGGATGAGATGATCCGCCCCGTCTCCTACTCCCGCCGCACCGCCGCGCCGCGCAGCCGCGCCACCCAGCAGCGCCCGGGGCAGCGCCCCGCCCAGCCCGCCACCCGCGTCGCCCAGGCCCGTCCGGCCAACCGCTGACCTCGGCGCGCGGATGGGGCATGCTGGGCGCCTGAGCCTCAGCAGGATGCCCCCATGTTCGT
Organism: Sediminicoccus rosea; assembly: GCF_033547095.1. Taxonomy (NCBI): domain Bacteria; kingdom Pseudomonadati; phylum Pseudomonadota; class Alphaproteobacteria; order Acetobacterales; family Roseomonadaceae; genus Sediminicoccus; species Sediminicoccus rosea. The sequence continues at coordinate 3,092,976 of NZ_CP137852.1, forward strand.
CGCCGCCAATCGCTTCCGCGTCATCCCCGAGCACGCCGCCGATTTCGAGCAGGTCTGGCTGACCCGTGAGAGCCGGCTGCATGAATTGCCGGGCTTCGTCAGCTTCCAGCTGCTGCGCGGGCCGCAGGCCGCGGACCACATCCTCTACACCTCCTCCACGCTCTGGGCCTCGCGCGCGGATTTCGAAGCCTGGACCAAATCCGAGCAGTTCCGCCGCGCCCATTCAGGCGCCGGCAGCAGCCGGAACCTGACGCTGGGGCCGCCGAACTTCGAGGGTTTCGATGTGCTGCAACACATCAAGAACGAGCCGTAAAATACTGTTCTTGAAAGAAAAGTTCTAAATGACGCAGCCGGCCCAGCCCATCTCCGACTACGATTTCATCGACTTCGGCGCCTCCAAGGGGGGATCGCTGAGCTGGGCCGCCGGCGCCTTTGGCGGGCGCGGCATCGGGGTGGATATCTCCCCGGCCAAGATCCAGCGCCTCACCCAGGCGGGCCATGCGGGCTTCGTCGCCGATGCCACCTCGCTCGACCTGCCCGATGGCAGCTTCCGCTACGCCACCATGATGAACTTCCTGGAACACCTGCCTGACCGGCAGACCGGCGAGCGCATCATCGCCTCGGCGGTGCGCGTCTCGCGCGATTTCGCCTTCATCCTCGGCCCCAATTTCGACGAGGCGGCCACGCTGCGCCGCCTGGGCCTGAAGAAGTACTTCGCGGATTGGAGCGGCCACACCTGGCACCACACGACGCAGGAGCTGGGCGAGATCCTCTCCGGGCTGGGCCACCCCTTCAAGCTGATCGAGTTCGGCGAGATCCGCCACAGCTCGCACCCCTACCTGCTGCCCCTCGAGGCCGGGCGGAACCGGAGCGCCTATGACCCCGCGCTGGACCCGCCCAAGCCGGACACGAAGATCCGGCGGGGGGTCTTCGGCTGGGTGGCCGCGGTCGTCTGGAAGAATCCGGCGGTGGATGTGGCGGACATCCTGCTGAAGGCCGCCGGCTGCCGCGTCGTCCCGGTGGGGCGCGCGGGGGGCTGAACCCAGCCCTCGGCACGGCGGGGGTGGCCCCCCCCCTAGGCTCCGGCCGTCATTTCCATCGAGCGGTCCCAGAGATTGGGCACCACCGTGTTGGTGTAGCCCGAGACGAAGCGCTTCTTCGCGCTCGTCGCGGGGTCGAAGGTGTGGCGCTCGATTGCGCCGATATTGCCGCCATAGACATGGATGGAGATGGAGGGACGGTCCGGGATGGCGTTCTCCACCCAGTGCACATCCTCCTCGCCCGAGCCCACGCCCACCACCTGGCCGGGGCTCAGATGGTCCACCTGGCCCTCGCGCATCGGGCGGCCGGGCTCGGGGTGCATGGTGACGCTGACCTCGGCGCCGCGCAGCATGCCGACCAGGCCCCAGACCTTGTGGTTGTGCACCGGCGTGCGCTGGCCGATGCCCCAGACGAAGCTGACCACCGAGAAGCGCTCCAGCGGGTCGCAATGCAGCAGGTATTGGCGGTAGGTCGGGCCGGGCTCGGCCAGGGCCTCGGGCAGCCAGTCGTCATGGGCGATGAGTTCGGCGAGCAGGGCCTCGCCCTCGGCGAGCCAGCGCGCCTCGCTGGGGTTCTGGTCGGCCAGGCGCGTCATCGCCTGGATGAAACGGCGCAGACGGGAGATATCGGGCATCATTCGCCTCCGAGGGAGCGCTTGGCGACGGCGGCGAGGTAGCTCGAGGCCGCCGGCAGCACGTCATCGTTGAAGTCATAGGCCGGGTGGTGCAATTCGCGCCCGCCATCGGCCGGGCCATTGCCGATCCAGACGAAGGCGCCGGGCACCTCGTTCAGGAACCAGGAGAAATCCTCGCCCGTCATGGCCGGCGGCAGGTCGCGGCGGATGGTGGTGACGCTGGCGGCCGCCGCGGCGGCGGTCTCGCGCTCGGCCGGATGGTTGGCGGTGACGGGCACGCCGCGGCGGAACTCCACCTCGGCGGTCAGGCCGAAGGCGGCCGCGATGCCGTGGGCGATCTCGCGCATGCGGGCCTCGATCAGCTCGCCCACGCTCTCATCCAGCCAGCGCGCCGTGCCATGCAGCCGGGCGCGGCTGGAGATCTGGTTGCCGGCCGAACCCGCCTCGGCGATCGTCACGCTGACGACGGCCGATTGCAGCGGGTCCACCCCGCGCGCCACGATGGATTGCAGCGCCACAATGGCATGGCCCGCGCCCAGCATGGGGTCGCGCGTCATGTGCGGCAGGGCGGCGTGGCCGGCATGGCCCTCGAAGACGATGTCGAAGCGCGAGCCGGCGGCCATCACCGCCTTCTCATGGATGGCGATGTGCCCCGCCTCCAGCCCCGGCCAATTGTGCCAGCCGAAGATGCGGTCCATCGGGAATCGCTGGAACAGCCCGTCCCGGATCATGTGGCGGGCGCCGCCACCACCTTCCTCGGCCGGCTGGAAGACGAGGCGCACCGTGCCGGACCAGCTCTGGTCCTCCAGCAGCAGGGCGGCGGCGCCCAGCAGGGCCGTGGTGTGGCCGTCATGCCCGCAGGCATGCATCACGCCGGGCTTGCGGCTGCGATGGGGCAGCGTCTCGTCCAGTTCCTGGATGGGCAGGGCATCCATGTCGGCGCGCAGGCCCACGCTGCGGTTGCCGCCCGCCCCGGTGGCCGCGCGGCGCAGCGTCGCCACCACGCCATGCCCGCCAATGCCGGTCTCGATCTCGGTGACGCCCAGTTCCCTCAGCTTCTCGACCACGAAGGCCGCGGTCTCGCCCTCATCGAGGGTCAGGCCGGGATTGGCGTGGAGATGGCGGCGCCAGAGGGTGAGTCGGGACTGGAGATCTGGATTCATGCGGGCAATCTAGCCAGAAAGCGCGGCGCGGCGTAACTGCCGCCCTGTCGCGTTTTTTGAGGCAATTCTTCGGTGATGACGCTTGATCTCGTTTGCAAAGGTTGTATCTTTAAAGCCTTACCACCCTGTGGTTGCAGCACGCCGAGCAACGAGGCAGATTCCCATGAAGTTCGCTGACATCGGTCAACAACTCCGCGCCTACCGTATGGAATCCGGCATGCGCGCCGAGGAGATCGCCGCCCGCCTGGGTGTCTCCCGCGCCGCCCTTTATCGCTACGAGAAGGGCGAAGTCATCAAGCTTGAGACGATCCGCCGCCTGGCGGAACTGCTCAAGGTCTCGCCGCTCTCGCTGCTGGGCATCGGCATCGAGTATTTCGCCCGCCCCGCCGCCTTCCAGGAGCGGTTGCGGGGCCTCGAGGAGCAGGCGGACCAGGTCCTGCTCGTCGGCGGCGCCTTCTGCTGGCAGATCACGGGCGAGGCGCTGGAAGGCGCGCTGGCCGAGGCCTGGACCCAGGCCGTTCCCGCCGGGCCCGACCGCACCGTCGCCATCTCCCTGATCGAGCAGGCGCTGGGCGCGCTCACCGCGCGCAAGCGGCTCTATACGCAGAAGCGGCCGAGCGTGATCGCGGTGCTGAGCGAATCGGCCATCGTCACCTTCCTGAATGAGGGCGTCGCCGGCGGCCTCACCATCCCCGAGGCCTCGCGCTCCCGTGCGCGCGAGGCGGCGGCGATCGAGTGCGAGGCGATGGCCGTGATCATGGAGACGGTGCCGATCGGCCTGCAGCTTGGCCTGGCCACCGGAATCCAGCCCTCCGCCCCCTTCATGGTGCTGCGCGGGCGGGATCGGGCGCATGTCGTCACCTCCCCCATCCCGGCCGATGCCCCGCCGAGTGCCGCGGCCGGTGTCGCCGGCATCACGGCGGCGGAGGAGGCCGTCTCGGTGCATCAGCGCGTGGCGGAGGCCATGTGGCGCGACTGCCGCAAGGGCGCCGAGGCCGCGGCCCGGCTGCGCCAGCTGGTGCGCGAGGCGCGCGGCTGAATGTCTTGAGCGGGGCGGTGAACCCCGCCTAGGCTTGCGTGTCGGCGCGCGGATGGTCCGCTCGCCACACGGACATACCCCCACATGCGTCTGATCCCCCTCGCCCTTGTCGCGCCGCTGGCCCTGATCGGCTGTGCCGCCGATTCGCCGGCGCCGCCCGCCACCGCCGCCGCGCCGGCGGCCGTCCAGCCGGTCCAGCCCAACAACCGCATCACCTTCCCGACCGACGCGCAGATCGCCGCCGGGCAGCCCATCCGCATCCGTCCCGCGGCCAATTTCGGCGAATACGGCGTGCTGCAGTCGCTGCCTGGCGCGGCCTCCTGCGGCGTGCTGCAGCAGGGCCGCGTGGCGCGCACCCTGCCCGTCTCCTCGCCTTCCGGCCCGGTCACGCCGGCCTTCAGCATCGGCGGCCCCTGCCCGCGCACGGACGACAATCGCGGGCTGGCCTTCGTGCAGATCACCCAGGCCTGGAACCTGCCCACCGGCTTCTATCTGCGCGGGCCGACGGACGAATGCTTCCTGCCGCATGTCGGCTCGAACGCCGTCTGCGTGCCGCGGACGACGCGCGGAAGCTGATCGCGCCGGCGCTGCGCCGATGGCGGGGGCTCTCCCGCCATCGGGCAGTGACCCAGGCCTGAACATCCCCCTTGGCTCCTCAGGATGCCGGCACCACAGCCCGGCGGCCGCTGGCACCGCTGGGTTGCAGGCACCGAAGCCGCGTTCCGCGGCGTGATGCCTGCGTCGGCCGCGCCGAGGGCTCCTCGGGCCTTCTCACCGAGCCTGGCGCGGGACGCGCCAGCGTCGAGGCCAAGCGACAGCCGCGCCCGCTTCCGGGCTGGCGCGCGGCCCGATCTTCCCGCACGTCGCAGCGCTGTCGGTCACCGACGGACGGCCCGGCCGCCGCGCCCGTGACGCGCGCCTCATCCCCTGGATCTCGAATCGCGGACCCTGGGCCGGCCCGATTGTGTTGCCGCGCCCGGCACGCGCCGGAGGCTGCGCCCTTGGCCGCCGCCCGCAATCCGTCCAGGCCCTCGCGCCGCCGCGCATCCCGCGACGACTCGACGCCCACTCGCCCCCACCCCTGAGGCGACGGAGCGGGCCATTCGGGTGGCGCATCTGGCGATGCTCGCAGCCGGGCCAGCGCGGCGCCCCACGGCGGCTGCCCCGCCGGCGGGATCGCGCTCGAGCCAGCCCAGATCGGCCCCAAGGCAAGGACGGAGGAGGACACAACAAGGCCGCGCCCGCCCAGAGGATGGTTGACGCCGAATGCATTCTCCCTTATTTATTTCTCAAGAATTATCATGATTTAAATCAATCTTCGGGGCGCCGGTAACCATGGGTGATTTTTCTCGGATTTCCGCCGCCATATGGCGTCGCAATGAATTCCAGAATGACGAGCTGGATGCCCGCCTCGCGGGAATCACCGCCTACAGCATTTCAAAAATCATGGGATCCAAGTATAATGAGATCCATCACTCCCATTCGATCGAAAAGATTCTTCTAGCCTGCCAGACTGACTGGTGCTTCATCCAGTCTTCCGGACACACCTATAGCGCGCAGAATGTTCCGCTTGCGCGGAATATACTCGCCAAAATGGTCGAGAACGATGAAGTTGCGGCCATCGGTCACCTGATGGACGACAAGGTTTATTTTGGCCTTCATCATCAGGTGATGCTGCTGAATAAAAGGCTATGGGAGGAGCATGGGCGGCCCATCTTTGGCGGCACGGTCACGACCGAGCAGTCGGTGCGGCCGGTCCGGCGCAGCGACGAGAATGTCCATGATGACTACACGCCGCTGTGGCTGGCGCCTGCCTCAGGCCCACCGATCCAGGTGAAGCCAAAGACGGTGGGGTGGAACTTCATCTCCCACATGTCGGGCCTGGGATACTCGTTCGACAACTTCAAATCCGACTTCCGGAGCAGGAAGTTCTTCTGCTACCCGCAGAAAAAGAATTCAGCCGCCATGCTCGAAGCCCTGCGGGACACGTCCCAGCGGGGGGAGGTTGAAGATGCGCGGATTGCCTCGGTGGCAAAGCGTTTCCGCATCAGCCGCCCATCCGGCATTCACATCGTCAACAATGAAGGAAATGGCGACATACCGCCGCCGAGCGGCGAAGCTGTCGGCCTGGCGGTATTCGTCGCCAGTGGCTTCAAGAGCAACATCATCCTGCACAAGCTTGGCTTCAACGCCGACACTGAAGTCGTATTCTACGACGTGGATCAAGCGACGCTCGAGTTCAAGAAGCGACTCATCGCGCACTGGAACGGCCAGAACTTTCTCGACACCGCCAATCAGGTGATTGAGGAGCTGAGATCCGAATACAAGACCAACAAGTTCACCGATGTGAATATCGATCTGTCGTACCAATCCATGATCAAGAACAGCTTCGGCTCCGAGGCAGGATGGGTCGATCACTGGATGAAGTTCAGGCAGCTTCGTTTTTCATTTGTGAAGGCGGATATCTTGCGGGATCAGCAGCCGCTGGTGAACGCCCTGCCAAGCGCGCAGCGGGAGGGGCGTCCGGTCCTCTGGACCAGCAACATATTCAACTACGGCATCGAGATCATCGGAATGGAGTTCCAGGCGCGCAAGAACGCGCATGCGAGCCTCATGGGGCACCTGCGTGCGGCCTGTGGCCGTGAACCGGTCTTCGTGGGCCAGACGCCACGTGACTACGCAAGCGGGACCTGGGTGTAGGAGGCTCCCCGGCCACCCTTCCCGCACGCCACGTCATGCGTCACCCGGCATGGAGGAGAACGACCCGAGCCAATCCCATCACCGGCGGGGCGTGACACGGCAGCGCCAGCGGCGAGGCCACGTTCCAGTCGCCGGCGCCTGGACCCTGGACGACAGGGCTCAGCCCCGCGCCAGCGGGTGGTGCTCCTCCACCACCGCCCGCAGCCGTTCCTCCAGCACGCGGGTGTAAATCTGCGTCGTCGCGATATCGGCATGGCCGAGCAAAGTCTGCAGCGCCCGCAGATCGGCGCCGCGGGCCAGCAGGTGGGTGGCGAAGCTGTGCCGCAGCACGTGCGGGCTGACCTTGGCAGGGTCGAGCCCGCCGGCGATGGCCGCCTGCTTCAGCAGCAGCCCCACCCCCTGCCGCGTCAGATGGCCATTGGCGCCGCGTGAGGGCAACAGCCATTTCCGCGCCGAAAGCCGCCCCTTGCCGCGCGGCACCAGCCCCTCCTGCGCGGCCATCGCCGCCTCCCGAGCGCGGCGGGAGATCGGCACCAGGCGCTCCTTCCGGCCCTTGCCCATCACCGTCACCAGTGGTTCCTCGGCGCGCAGCATGCCGGCGGGCAGCGTCACCAGCTCCGTCACGCGCAGGCCCGAGGCGTAGAGCAGCTCGATCGCAGCGGTGGCCACCGGGGCCTGGGCGGGGGGCAGCTTCGCGGCGCCGGCGATGAGCTGCTGCACCTCGGCCTCGCTCAGCGCCTTGGGCAGGGGGGCCGGGGCCTTGGGGGCGTCCAGCAACTCGGTCGGGTCATCGGGGCGCAGGCCCTCGCGCGCCAGGAAGCGATAGAATTGCCGAAGCGAGGAGAGCCGCCGCGCCTGCGTCCGGGCCGAATAGATGGACTGGCTGCCGAGCCAGCCGCGCAGATCCTCGGGGCTCGCCAGCACGGGGTCGCCCTCGAGATAGGCCAGCGCGCTCTCAAGATCGGCCCGATAGGCTTCCAGGGTGTTGCGGGCGGCGCCGCGCTCGGCCGCCATCATCTCCAGGAAGGCCTCGAGATGGCGATTCACGGGCGGGGCGCCCCCTCAGCGCACCTGGAAGCGGTCATTGGGCAGCACGCGCTCCACCGGGGCGGTGGTGACCGCGGGCGGGAAAGCGCCGAGCGCCAGCAGGCCGAGCGCACCGGCGCAAAGCAGCAACAGGAACAGCGTCAACACCGGGCGGCGGAACATGATGGCTGGGGCGTCCCCTCGCAGGATTCATGGATTGTGCTAGCCTTCGCCCCAGTGTCACGCAACCTCGCCCAGCCCGATTCCGCCCCAGGCGCTGCCCTCCAGGGCCCTGCCGCGCGCGCCGCGCAGAACAGCATCGTGCTGGTCGGCATGCCGGGGGCGGGCAAGTCCTCGATCGGCCGCCGCCTCGCCGCGCGCCTGGGCCTGCCCTTCCGCGACGCCGACACCGAGATCGAGCAGGCCGCCGGCATCCCCATCGCCGAGATCTTCGCCCGCTATGGCGAGGCGCATTTCCGCGAGGGCGAGCGGCGCGTCATCGCCCGCCTGCTCAATTCGGGCGAGCCCATCGTGCTGGCGACCGGCGGCGGCGCCTATGTGGACCCGCGCTCCCGCGCCGCCATCCGCGATTCCGGGGCAACCGCGCTCTGGCTGAAATGCCGCCTCTCCACCCTGCTGCGCCGCGTGGCGGGGCGCGACCACCGCCCCATGTTCGTCGGCCAGGACCCGCGCGAGGTGCTGGAGCGCCTGATGGCCGCCCGCCACCCCGCCTATGCCGAGGCCGATGTGACCCTGCTCTGTTCCGACGAACCCCCCGAAGTCACCACGCGCCGCGTGGCCGAGGCTCTCTCCGCGCATCGCCCGCCCGAGCGGCTGCATGTGGCGCTCTCCCGCAACGCCTATGACATCGTGATCGGCGAGGGCGTGCTGCGGCGCGCGGGCGCCGAGATGGCGCAGCGGCTGGAAGGCAGGCGCGCCGTGATCGTCAGCGACCAGTCGGTCGCGCCGCTGCATCTGCCGACGCTGCGCGAATCGCTCGCCGATGCGGGCTTCACCGTGGCCGGCGAGTTCCTGGTGCCGCCGGGCGAGGCCAGCAAGTGCTTCACCCAGTTCGAGCGCCTGGTGGATGGCATCCTCTCGGCCAAGGCGGATCGCCGCCTCGCCGTCATCGCGCTGGGGGGTGGCGTGGTGGGCGACCTCGCGGGCTTCGCCGCCGCCGCCGTGCTGCGCGGCCTGCCCTTCGTGCAGTGCCCGACCACGCTGCTGGCCCAGGTGGACAGCTCGGTCGGCGGCAAGACCGGCATCAACACGAGCCATGGCAAGAACCTCGTCGGCGCCTTCCACCAGCCCCGGCTGGTATTGGCCGACACCGCGACCCTGCGCACCCTGCCGCCGCGCGAGCTGCGCGCGGGCTGGGCCGAGGTCGCCAAGCACGGGCTGCTGCAGGGTCCGCTCTGGGAATGGTGCGAGAGCGAGGGCCCACGCGCCATGCAGGGCGACCCGGAGGCGCTGGCCTATGCGGTGCTGGAGAGCTGCCGGCTGAAATCCGCCGTCGTCGTGGATGACGAGTTCGAGATGAAGGCCGAGGGCGGGCGCGCGCTGCTCAACCTCGGCCACACCTTCGGCCATGCGCTGGAGGCCGAGTGCGGCTATGGCGGCGAATTGCTGCATGGCGAGGCGGTCGCGATCGGCCTCGGCCTCGCCACCGAGCTCTCGGCCCGCCTTGGCCTCTGCTCGCAGGAAATGCCGGGCCGGGTGCGGGAGCACCTGCGCGAGGTGGGGCTGCCCAACCGCATCGCCGCCCTGCCCCGCCGCTTCAGCGTGGAGCGGCTGATCGCCCGCATGCGGGCCGACAAGAAGGCGCGCGACGGCGCGATGCGCTTCGTGCTGCTGCGCGCCCCGGGCGACGTGTTCACCGAGAGCGGCGTGACCGAGGCCATGGTCCGCGCGCTCCTCAGCGAGGAAGGCTGCGAGCCATGAGCGAGTACAACCTCCAGGTCCTGCTGAAGCGTCGCCCCGTGGGTGAGCCGGTGGAGGGCGATTTCGAGATCGTCGAGGGGCCAGTGCCGCTGCCCGGCCATGGCCAGGTGCTGGTGCGCAACCGCTTCCTCAGTCTCGACCCCTACATGCGCGGGCGGATGAGCGACGCGAAGAGTTACGCCAAGCCCGTCGAACTCGGCGCCGTGATGGAAGGCGCGACGGTGGGCGAGGTGATCGCTTCGAACGACCCCGCCTTCGCGCCGGGCGATGCGGTGATGGGCGGCCAGGGCTGGCAGCGCTTCTGTACCATGGACGGCGCGAAGCTGCGTAAGGTGGATGTGAACGAGGTGCCGCTCTCGGCCAATCTCGGCGTGCTTGGCATGCCGGGGCTGACCGCCTGGGTCGGCCTCGAGGATATCGGCGAGCCCAAGCCGGGCGAGACGGTGGTGATCAGCGCGGCCTCGGGCGCGGTGGGGCAGGTGGCGGGGCAGATCGCGCGCGCGCGCGGCGCGCGCGTCATCGGCATCGCGGGGGGCGCGGCCAAATGCGCCTTCGTGAAGGATGAGCTGGGCTTCGACGACTGCCTCGATCATCGCGGCGACCTCGAAGCGCAGCTCGACGCCGCGTGCCCCAACGGCATCGACGTCTATTGGGAGAATGTGGGCGGCCATGTGCAGGCCGCCGTCTTCCCGCGCTTCCGCGATTTCGGCCGCATGGTGATGTGCGGGATGATCGCGCAGTACAACATCGCCCCCGGCGCCGATGCCGCCGGCGCGCCGCCCGGGCCCAATCTCGGCCCCGTCGTCCGCAAGCGGCTTCGCATCCAGGGCTTCATCGTCAGCGACCATGGCTGGCAGCGCTATCCGCAATTCCGCGCGGTGATGCTGGGGCTGATCCGCGGCGGGCAGCTCACCTGGCGCGAGGATGTGGTGACGGGCCTTGCCGCGGCGCCGCGCGCCTTCATCGGCCTGCTCAAGGGCGAGAATTTCGGCAAGCTCGTCATCAAGGTGGAATGAGCGCGCGGCTTCTTGCAATGCTGCCATGCATGAAGCACACAGACGCCTGACCTTATCCCGGGACGGAGAGACACCATGACGCGTTTCATCACCCGCCGCGCCAGCCTCGCCGCCCTTGGCGGCGGTGCGGCCGGCCTTGCGCTGCCGGCCAACCACGCGCGCGCCCAGGCACCGCGCGAGCTGCGGCTCGGCCTCATCACGCCGCCGCCGCACACCTGGAACCAGCAGCTGGCAGCCTGGGGCACGCGGCTGCGCGATGCCTCGAACGGGCGCTTCACCGTCACGCTCTTCCCCTCGGGCCAGCTCGGCAACGAGGCGGCGATGTTGCAGCAGCTGCAGACCGGCGCGCTCGACCTCAGCCTGCTGACCGTCTCCGAGATCAGCAACCGCGTGGATGCCTTCGGCGCGCTGCTCGCCCCCTTCATCGCGCGCAACATCGAGGAGGCGGTTCGCATGCTCCGCCACCCGATCGCGCTCGGCCTGCTCAACGGCCTGCCGCAGGCGACGGGCTGCGTCGGCTTCCGCTACGGCATGGTCGGCATGCGCCAGATCAGCACGCGCGAGGTGACGAACACGCTGGCCGACCTGCGCGGCAAGAAGGTGCGCATCACCCCGGCCGCGCCGACGCGCGACTTCTTCAACCTGATCGGCATGGCGCCCACGCCGCTGCCGCTGCCAGCCATCTTCGAGGCGCTGTCCAACGGGCAGATCGACGGCGTGGACCTGGATTTCGAGAGCATCATCAACAACCGGTTCCAGGATCTCTGCCGGACGATGCTGCTCACCAACCACTTCATGTTCCCGGCGGTGGGCCTGATGTCCGCCCGCGTCTTCGGGACGCTGGCACCGGCCGACCGCGAGCTGATCCGCGGCACGATGACCGAGGCGCTGGACGCGCTCTGCGATTCGATGCCGGAGCGCGAGGCGCGCCAGGGGGCGCAGCTGCGCGCGAGCAACATGCAGGTCCGCCCCACCGGGCCGGAATTCTTCGGCGATGCGGTGGCGCAGTTCGACCGCGCCTGGGGCCCGCGCGCGCCGGCGCTGGCGCAGCTCCGCGCGGCCTTCCCGCGCGGCTGAGGTGGCTTCGACTGACTGCGGGGGCGCCTTGCCCCTTCGCACTCCCGCAGCAGGAACCGCGGGTTCCTGCGCCGTCGGATCCTCGTGATGCGGCGCATCAGCCTTGCCGTCGCGGCGCTGGAGAAGGGCGCGCTGGTCATCTGCATGGCCCTCGTGCTCGGCCTCGTGCTGCTCAACGTCGTCACCCGCAGCATCAACTATTCGCTCTTCTGGGTGGATGAGGCCGCGGTCTTCGCCATGGTCTGGGCCTGCTTCATCGGCGCCTCGCTGCTGGTGCACCAGCGCATGGATTTCGCGGTGACATTGCTGACCGACCCCCTGCCCGACCGGCTGCGCCACGCGGCGCGCGTGGTGGTGGATGCGCTGGTGCTGGGCTTCGGCGTGCTGATGGTGGTGCTGTGCTGGTGGTGGTTCGACCTGCCCACCCTGGTGGCGCAGAACTGGAACCTGCAGGCTTTCTTCGAGGTGAACTACAACGGCATCTACATGGACCGGCCGACCACGGTGAACCTGCCGAAATGGCCCTTCTTCCTGGTCATGCCCTGGTTCGCGCTCACCACCACCCTGCATGCGACCGCGAACCTCCTGGAGGACCTGGCCGCCATGCGCTCGGGCGAGGCCTTCGCCGAGCGCCAGGAGGCGGAGGTTTGATCACCGGCATCGCCTTCGCCGTCCTGCTCTTCATCGGCGCGCCCATCGGCATCGTGCTCGGGCTCTCGGCCGCGGCCTATATCTTCGCCAGCAACAACCAGGTGCTGCTCGGCTCCTACCCGATCCAGATGTTCGGCGGCGTCGAGAATTACGGCCTGCTCGCCATTCCGCTGTTTCTCATCCTGGGCGAGATCATGAATGGCGCGGGAATCACCACGCGCCTGATCGGCCTCGCCCGCGCCTTCGTGGGGACGGTGCGCGGCGGCCTTGCCTACATCAACGTGCTGGCCAATGCGCTGATGGCGAGCATCCTGGGCTCGGCCGCGGCGCAGATCGCCATCATGAGCCGCGTCATCGTCCCCGAGATGGACCGCGAGGGCTATGACCGCCGCTTTTCGGTCGCCACCACCGCCTCGGCGGGGTTGCTCGCCCCCATCATCCCGCCCTCCATGATGTTCGTCGTCTATGCGGTGCTGGCGCGGGTGGCGACGGGCGACATGTTCCTGGCCGGCATCATCCCGGGCCTGATGATGACGGCGGGCTTCTTCCTCGTGATCTTCTGCGTGGGTCTCGTCAGCCCCTTCCCCGCCCCCCGGCCGCTCGGCTGGGGGGATCGCCTGCGCCTGCTGCGCGATGGCGCGCTGACGCTGCTGATCCCGGTGGTCATCATCGGCAGCATCACCACGGGCGTCGCGACGGCCACCGAGAGTGCCGCCGTCGCCTGCGTCGCGGCCTATCTCATCGGCCGCTTCGTCACGCGCGAATTCCATGACCGGGACCTGCCGCGCATGCTGCTGGCGGCGGGGCGCAACGCGGCCGTGGTGCTCTTCATGGTCGCGACGGCGGCGGTCTTCGGCTGGGTGCTGACGTTCGGCAAGGTGCCGCAGGACATCGCGGCCTGGATCCAGACCATCGCGACCGGCCCCGTCTCCTTCATGCTGCTGGTGAACTTCATCCTGCTGGTGATCGGCACGGTGATCGACGGCATCCCGGGCCTCATCATGGTCGTGCCGATCCTTCTGCCCATCGCGACCGACATCTACGGGATCGATCCCGTGCATTTCGGCGTGGTGGTCTCGATCAACCTGGTGCTGGGCCTCGTCTCGCCGCCCGTGGGCATCGCGCTCTTCATCGCGGCGGCGGTGACGAAGATGAAGCCCGGCCAGATCTTCCTCTGGACCATCCCCTATTGCGTGACGACGGCGGTGGTCCTCGTCCTGCTCAGCATCTTCCCGGCGCTCACGCTCTACCTCGTGCGCTGAAGCCCGCCGCGAAGCCGGCGCCCAAGCGAGGATGGCCAAGATCCTTCGGCATGCGGGACTCGCGCCGGACGATGATCCGCATGGCGAGACCACATCCAGACCCATGCCAGGAAACGAATTCGCGCCCATGGTGACCTTCGCACGGCACCGGGGGCGCGGCTGCATGCGGCACCGGGATCATCACACTTGCGTTGCATCAACGCGCAGCGCGCTTCAACCTCCCACACTGTGTGGCGTCGAGTCACCCGGACCGCTCCGCAGGAGGCGGCCATGCGCAAGAGAACGCGGTCGGGGAAAGGGGCAAGGGCGGGAGCGCGATGAGCAGGCAGGTTGCAGCCACGATGCCCCCCCAGCCCTGCGGCACCGATCCTGCCGTCGCACGGGCCACGCGCCGCGCCGTTCTCGCCGCCGCCTTCCTGCTGCCCGCCGCGGCCAGCGCGCAGACGGTGGATGACTCCCTCGCCGGGGTGGTCCGCCGCGGCGTGCTGCGGGTGAATATCGGCTACTGGACGGCCAGCTTCGTGCCCCAGCCCGCCCCCGGCGAACCGCGCATGCGCGACAGCTTCCACGAAGCCCTGGCGCGGCAGATCGCACGGCAGTTCGGCGTCCGGGCGGAACTCCTCCCCGCGCGCGAATCGGGCGACGGCATCCAGCGCCTGAATTCGGGCGCGGTGGACCTGGCCCTCGCGCCGCCGCTGACACGCAACCTGCTGCGCCAGATCATGTTCTGCGCGCCACACGCCATGATGGACCTGGTCGTTCTCGGCCGCACCCCGCCAGAGGGCGAGCGCGCGCGGCCGCGGCTCGACGCCATGCGCCTCGGCACGCTCGCCGTGCTGGCGCCGACGCTGGCCGATCGCGGCGCGTTGACGAGCATGATGCCGGTGGCCACGCCCTGGCTCCTGATGGAGCACCTGCTGGAGGGGCGGCTGGATGGCGTCATCGTCACCCGGGTCATGGCCGATTCCGCGCTCGTCCATTTCGAGGGCGCGGGGCTGCGCGTGCAGCAGGCCATCACCAGCGCGGCCTTCGGGGGCGCCGTCGCCTACGGGGCGCATGACCTGCGGCGCGCCGTCAACCTCGCCATCGAGCAACTCCTGCTCGATGGCAGCCTCGCCGCCCTGTTCCGCCGCGAGATGGGCCTCCCCTTCAACCCGCCTTATCCGGAATGACGCCGATGCCGCATCAGATCCTTCCGCGTCGCAGCCTGCTGGGCACCGGGCTCTCCCTCGCGCTCGCGGCGCCGGCGCTGGCGCAGTCGGCCGACCCGCAGACCGTCAGCTTCATCAGCTGGACCAGCACCGAGCCCATCCAGGCCGCGCTGCGCGCGCAGATCGCGAGCTTCATGACGGCGACCGGCCTGCGCGTCGCGCACCAGCACTTCCCCTGGAGCAGCTACCGCACGGCGCTGCTCTCCCGCATGCTCAGCGAGGGGCCCGCCGATGTGATCTGGCTCTCCGACGCCTGGCTGCCGGAATTCGCGGAAGCCGGCTGGGTGCGGCCGATCGAGGATGTGGCGGCGCTGATGCGCTTCACGCCCGAGACGCGCGTCAGCTGCGTGCAGGGCATGAGCCACCGCGGCGAGCAATACGGGCTCTCCTACTACAGCGACCACATGAGCTTTCTCTACAATGCGCGCCTCCTGCAGCGCGCGGGCTTCACGGAGCCGCCCAGGAACTGGAACGAGATGCTGCAGCAGGCGCAGGTGATGCGCCGGCGGGGGATCTCGGCGGCGCCGCTCGGCCTGCCGCTCGCCGCCGACCCCTGGCTGATCGAGATCGTCTCCACCCTGGTGTTCAGCTTCGGCGGCGCCTTCGTGGCAGGCGGCGAGCCGGTGATGGCGCAGCGCCCGGCGACGCGCGCCGCGCTGGAATTCCTGGCCCGCCTCATCCTGCATGAGCATGTGGTCGCCACCGATGCGGTGAATGCGAGCGAGGATGACGTGCTGGAGGCCTTCGGCCAGGGCCAGCATGCCTTCGCCATCCTGCCCACCTACCGCATGCGCTTCCTGAACAACCCGGCGCGCTTTGCCGAGGCGGGGAATTTCCACCTCACGCTCATGCCCAATGGCGGCGACGCCACCGGGCACGAGACCTGCGGCTGGGTGCGGATGTACGCGCTCACTTCCGCCGCGGCGGGCAATCTGCGACGGCTGCGCAACGCCAGCGCCTTCATGGAGTCCTTCGGCGGGCGGGACCAAACGGGCGAATACACCATGGCCAAGCGCATGCTCTTCGGCGCCGGCGTGCCCTTCTGCCCGACGCCGCTCTACCGGGACCCGCAGGTGATCGACTACGTCACGCGCTGGAGCCTGGGCGGCAACCTGCTGCTGCGCCAGCAGCTCGATGCGGTGCGGACGAAGGACACGATCTCGCCCTGGTTCGGCAACTGGCAGTCCCTGACCGACCCGCTCTGGCGGGCGATGTGCCAGGGGACGCTGGCACCCCAGGCCGGCCTGACCCTGGCGACAGAGGCCTGGACGGGCCTCCGGCGGTCGAGGAACTGAGCATGCTCCGCGCGCCCCTGGCCCGCCGTGCCCTTCTCGCCGGCCTGCCGGCCACCCTCGCCGCCCCGGCCCGGGCGGCGCCCGACGGCTCGCTCCGGCGCGTGCTCGATGCGGGCGTGCTGCGCCTCGGCGTGCAGGTGGAGGGCACGGTCGCCGCTACCCGCGGTGGCGACGGCAGCCTGCGCGGCTACCTGCCGCAGCTCGGCCGGCGCATCGCGGAGGGGCTTGGCCTGCGCGCCGAATTCATCGCGGTGCCGCGGGGCGACATGCTGGGCCTGTCGCAGCAGGGCCGCTTCGACCTGGGGCTGGGCGGGGCCATCGCCAGCACCTGGCTCGCCATGAGCGCCCTGCTGAGCGACCCGATCATGCGCTTCCAGCTCGTCGTGCTCACGCCGCGCGAGCAGCCGGTGAGCGGCATGGCGGAGCTGCGCACCTGGCGCGTGGGCATCCTGGAGGGCCGCTCCTTCGCCGAGACGCTGCGCGAGGCGGGCGTGGAGGAGGAGCGGACCGTGATCTACCCCAGCTGGCAGGCCTCGGCCGAGGCGCTGGCGCGCGGCGCGAAGGAGGCGGCGATCGTGCCCACCTATCACGCGCGGGAGATCCAGCGGCTGGTGCCGCAGGCCACCACGCGCTTCACCCTGGGCGAGTTCTGGCACTGCGCCATCCTCCGCCCGGGCGAGCATGACCTGGTGCGGGCGGTGAACGTGCTGCTCTACCTGCTGCGGCAGGAGGGCGAGCTGCCGGCGCTGCACCGCGCCTTCTTCGACACCGACCTGGGCGGGCGGAGGACGCTGTGAGCGCGCCCCCCGGCCCGCGGCGGCGGCACCTCCTGGCCCTGGCGGGTCTCGCCCTGGGCGGCTCCGCACCGCCCGGCGGCGCGCGGGCCGCGGCGCCGCCGGACATCCTGCGCCGCGTGAGGGACCAGGGCGTGGTCCGCATCGGCGTCTGGCTGGACGCGCCGCCCTGGGGCGGCTTCGACGCCGATGGCCGGCCCGATGGCTCCGAGGTCGCGATCGCGCGGCTGCTGGCGCGGGACATGGGCCTGCGCCTGCGCCTCGTGCGGCTGAAGGCCGGCGAGCGGATGGAGGCGCTGCTGGAGGATCGCTGCGACGTGCTGGCAGCCGCCCTGCCGATGGCGCCGCCGCAGATCGGGCGCGTCGCCTTCACCATGCCGCATGGCAGGGTGAACACGGTCTTCGCCGCACCTTCCGGCCTTCGCCTCGAATCGATGGGCGACCTGGTGGGCCGGCGGGTGGCGATGTCGGCGGGGACGGTCGCGGCGGAAATGGCGCATGCGCAGCTCCCGCCCGGCGCCATCGCGCTCTTCACGCCGGGCACGCCGCAGACGGTGGAGGCGCTGCTGATGGGCGAGGCCGATGTGGCCGTCACCTATGACTGGCAGCTGAGGGACCTGCGCCTCGCGCGGCCGGACCTCGACATCCTGCCGCAACTGCCGCTGCATTCCTGGAGCTATGGCCTCGCCACGCAGCTCGGCCAGCCGGATTTGCAGCGCTTCCTGAACATCTTCCTCTATCTGCGCGGGGTGGACGGCACGCTGGCCGACATCCACGCCCGCTACTTCGCCTCGCCCCTGCCCGAGGGGCTGCGCTTCCGCTGAGCGGGGGCGCAGCCCGGATGCGTCACCCGGGCCCTGCGCGGAGCGTCACTCAGGCTCGACGCGGGCGAGGCGCAGCAGGGTCTGCGCCTTGTCGAAGTCGCGCGCGATGTAGCTGTCCAGCGCCGCGCCCGCCTGGAACAGCGGCACGATGCCAAGGCCGGTGAGGCGATTGCGGATCGCCTCCTCGCCCATGATCGCCTCCACCTGCGCGTTGATCTGGGCGATGATGCCCTCGGGCAGGCGCGGCGGGCCCCAGATGGCCCACCAGGAATGCGAATCCACGCTGGCAAAGCCGGCCTCGGCCGTGGTCGGGATCTCGGGCGCGGCGGGGCTGCGCTGCGGGGCCGTGAGGGCGATGCCGCGCAGGCTGCCCGCGCGCACCGGCGGCAGCATGGCCAGCATCGGGTCGGTGTTGAAGCCGAGGCGCCCGCCCAGCAGGTCCACCAGGATGGGCGCGGTGCCGCGATAGGGCACGAAGGTCACGTCGGCGCCGATCTGCCGCACGAACTCGATGGAGGCGAGGTGCCCGGCGGAACCGAGCGCCGAGACGCCGGCCGACCATTCGCGCGGATTGGCGCGGATGGCGGCGGCCATCTCCGCCATGGTGGTCTGCGGGCGGCTGGGGTTGATCGCCATGAGGCAGGGCCCCTCGCCCACGCGGGCCACGGGCTTGAGGTCGGTCAGCGGGTCGTAGCCCGGGGCGCGCATGACGAGGCGCGCGATGGTCTGCACCGAGGCCGAGACGAGCAGCGTGTAGCCATCCGGCGCCGATTGCGAGACACCGATGCCGCCCACCGTGCCATTGGCGCCGGCGCGGTTCTCGACGGTCACCGTCTGGCCGGTGCGCTCGGCCATGCGGGTGGCGATGGCGCGCGCCATGGTGTCCACCGAACCGCCGGGGGCGAAGGGAACGACGATGCGCACGGGCCGCGTCGGCCAGGCGGGCTGCGCGAGGGCGGGAAGTGCGAGGCCGGCCGGCAGGAGGCCGGCGCCGGCCAGCGCGGCGCGGCGGGTGAAGCGGGTGGTCACGGGCGTGAAATCTCCTGGCTGGGGCGGCGACGATAGACCGGGATTCGCGGGATGTTTACCCAAAATTCACACAGCGCCGCGCTCAGCTGGCGCGGCGCTGCTCAAGGGCCACGCGCAGCGCGCGCATTTCGCCTTCCAGCGCGGCAAGCCGCTCGCCCACCGGGTCGATTTCCTGCGCGGGCAGGCCATAGCCCACGGTCACCACCTCGGGGCAGTCGGGCCCGGAGCAACGGGCGGGAATGCCCACCACCGTCGTGCCGTCCGGCACGGAGGCGACGGCGACTGCATTGGCACCGACGCGCGCGCCGCGGCCCACGGTGATCGGCCCCAGCACCTGGGCCCCCGCGCCGAGGATGGCGCCGTCCAGCACATCCGGGTGGCGCTTGCCCGCCTTGAGCGAGAGGCCGCCCAGCGTCACGCCGTGATAGATGGTCACGTCATCGCCGATCGTCGCCGTCTCGCCGATGACGACGCCCATGCCGTGGTCGATGAAGAGCCGCCGGCCGATCTTCGCGCCGGGATGGATCTCGATGCCGGTCAGCATGCGCCCCAGATGCGAGGTGAAGCGGCCCAGGCCGCGCAGGCCCAGCGTCCAGAGCCGGTGCGCGAGGCGATGCCACAGCACCGCATGCAGGCCGGGATAGGAGAAGATGACCTCGGGCCAGGAGGGGCGCGCCGGGTCCCGCTCCCGGATCGAGCGGCCGAGTTCGATGATCTCGAGGGTCATGCCAGCCAGCTTGGCACGGGCAGGCCCTTGGAGCGCAGGAATTCCGGGTTGAACAGCTTGGACTGGTAGCGCGCGCCCCCGTCGCAGAGGATGGTGACGATGCGGTGGCCGGGCCCCATGATCCGCGCCAGCTTCACCGCGGCGGCGACGTTGATGCCGGCCGAGCCGCCGATGCACAGCCCCTCATGCAGTGTCAGGTCGAAGACCTGTTCCAGCGCCTCCTCATCCGTCACCTGCAGCGCGTCATCGATCGGCGCGCCCTCCAGGTTGCCGGGCACGCGGGACTGGCCGATGCCCTCGGTGATGGAGCCGCCCTCACTCATCTCGGGCGTGCCGGTCTTGCGCCAGGCGTAGAGGGCGGAGCCCATCGGGTCGGCCAGCACCACGCGGGTGGTGGCGTCATGCGCCTTCAGCGCCAGGGCAATGCCGGCCAGCGTGCCGCCGGTGCCGCAGGCGCAGGTGAAGGCATCCACCCGGCCGCCCGCCTGGGCGATGATCTCGGCGCCAGTGGTGCGGCGATGGCCCTCGCGGTTGTCCAGATTGTCGAACTGGTTGGCCCAGAGGGCGGAACCGGGGTCGGCCGCGTTCAATTCCTCCGCCAGCCGGCGTGAATAATGGACGTAGTTGCCGGGGTCCTTGAAGGGCTTGGCCGGGATCAGCCGGAGATCGGCGCCGATCATGCGCAGGAAGTCGATCTTCTCCTGGCTCTGCGTCTCCGGCATCACGATGACGCTGCGGTAGCCGCGCGCATTGCCGACCAGCGTCAGGCCGATGCCGGTGTTGCCCGCCGTGCCCTCGACGATGACGCCGCCCGGGCGGAGCTCGCCCCGTGCCTCGGCCCCCTGGATGATGGCGAGCGCCGCGCGATCCTTCACCGAGCCGCCGGGATTCATGAATTCGGCCTTGCCCAGGATCTCGCAGCCCGTGGCGGCGCTGGCGCGCCCGAGGCGGATGAGCGGCGTGTTCCCGATGGCGCCGAGGAGGCCCGGGACGGGTGCGGGTGTGATGGCGTTCATGGCGGTTGCATATCATCCCGGTTGTGTCGTGAAACAAGGGGTTTCCCCGGCGCAATGCGCGGGGCGCGGGGGTATCATGCGACGGTGCGGCGCATTTCACGTTGACGAACGATGATTGGCTCCATATCTCACGATCAACTGACGTATTTAATCCACGACATCGCCGGGTATTTCCCGACGCCTGGAGCAGATCCCCATGAACCGCCGCCAGATCCTTGCCCTCCCCGCCCTCGCCCTGGCCACCTCCGCCTTGGCCACCTCCGCCTGGGCGCAAGCCGACCGCCCCATCCGCCTCATCGTCCCCGTGGCGCCGGGCGGCAGCCAGGACATCGTGGCCCGGCTCATCGCCCGCCACCTGGGCCCCGTGCTCGGCCAGAGCATCGTGGTGGAGAACCACCCCGGTGCCGGCAGCAATATCGGCTATGAACTGGGCGCCCGCGCCCGGCCGGATGGCCTGACGCTGATCGCGGGCTCGGACAGCCTGTCCATCAACAAGGGCCTGTTCCGCCGCCTCTCCTTCGACCCGGTGGAGGATTTCGCGGCCGTGGCACAGGTCACCTCGGTGCCGCAGATCCTGGTGGTGAAGGCGGATTTCCCGGCGGCCAGCCTGGCCGATTTCGTGGCGCTCAGCCGCCGCCAGCCCATCGCCGTCGGCACGCCGGGCAATGGCAGCCTCTCCCACCTGCTGATCGAGCAGCTGCAGCAGGCGACCGAGACCCGCTGGACCCATGCGCCCTATCGCGGCGGCGCGCTGGCGGTGAATGACCTGCTGGGCGGCTCGCTCCAGGGCGTGATGATCAATATCGGCGCCGTCACGCAACATGTGCAGGCCGGGCGCCTGCGCGGCCTCGCCGTCTCGACCGGCGCGCGCACGGCCGCCCTGCCCGACGTGCCGACGCTGGCCGAGGCCGGCGTCTCCAACATCGCCGTCTCGGGCTGGCATGGGCTGGTGGCGCCGCGCGGCACGGAGGCCGCGACGGTGCTGCGCATCAACCAGGCCGTGGGCGAGGTGCTGCGCATCGCCGAGGTGCGGGAGCGTCTGGCCGCGCTCGGCATCGAGCCGGTGGATGCGCCGCCCGAGGCGCTGGCCGCCAAGCTGCGCGAGGATGCCGAGCGCTGGGCGCCGCTGATCCGCCGCACCGGCATGCAGCCCGATTGAACATCGCCGCCCCGGGGCCACATCCCGGGGCGTGACTGAGACGCCGAAGCTCCGCTTCTACCTCTCCCATGTCGGCATCGGCATGGGACTTTCGGCCGTGTTCATGGCGGCGATCCTCTGGGCTGATCCGCTGGGCCTGGGCAGCCTGCTGGTGCGCTCCTCCGAGCACCCGCTGCCGCTGTTGCTGCTCTGGTTCTTCTGCGCGCTGACCTTCAGCTCGGTGCAATTGGGGGTGGCCATCATGCTGCGCTTCGAACGATGAGGCGGCGGCTGCTGCCCCTGCTACTGGCGCCTTTCCTCGGGGCGTGCTCCGTCTTCGGCATGCGCGACGGCACCGAGGAACCACCCTTCACCGTGATCGCCCGCCTGGGCCCCGCCCCAGGCGAGGTGGAGATCCGCCGCTATGCGCCGCGCCTCGTGGCCGAGATGACGGTCACGGGGGACGAGGTGAGCGCCCGCAGCGCCGCCTTCCGGCCGCTTGCCGCCTATATCTTCGGCGATAACACGGCCAGCGAGCGCATCGGCATGACGGCCCCCGTGGCCCAAGGAAGCAACGCGGCGAGCAGCGAGCGGATCGGGATGACAGCGCCGGTCGCGCAATCCGGCGGCGCCGGGGAATGGCGCATCGGCTTCTTCATGCCGGCCCGCTACACGCTGGCCACCCTGCCCCGCCCGCGCGACCCGCGCATCACGATCGTGACCCTGCCCGAGGCGGAGCTGGCCGTGCTGCGCTTCTCGGGCCTGCCGGGCGCGGAGGCGGTGGCGGCGGCGCAGGCGCGCCTCGCGGCCGCACTCGAGGGCGGCTGCTGGCTTCCCAGCGGCACGGGCGGCGCCTGGTTCTACGACCCGCCCTGGACCATCCCGAACCTGCGCCGCAGCGAGGTCTGGCTGCCGGTCAGGAACAATTGTTGACCAGCAGGTCCTGGATGATCTGGTTCTGCAGCAGGCGCGGGCTGCCCGGCGTCTGGCGACCCAGCCGGATGCGCGTCGCCGTGCCGGGATTGAAGCGCAGATTTCCGGAGACCTTGTCGGTCAGCGCGCCCCGGTAGAGCACATTGGCGGAGACCACGGCCCCGCTGATGTTCCGCACCGTGGCGTAGTATTCCATCCCAGAGGGCGTGGCCTGGGTGGTCGTGTCGTTCAGCTGCAGGCGGCCGTTGCAGTAGTTGGCAAGCTGCGCCTGCGCCGAGAGCGGCAGGGCCAGGAGCATGGCGAGGGGCAGAAGGCGCAGCATGGTGTCACTCCCGCGAGTCAGGTCTTGTTAACCCCTGCCCCGGCCGGCTGCCAATCGGCAACTTCGATGCCGGGGCAAGGCGGCGCCGATGGTCAGCCCGTCACCATCGCGATCTTCCCGAAATGCGCATTCGCTTTCATATGCGCCAGCGCGTCATGCACCTCGTCCAGGTGGAAGACGCGATCCAGCGGCAGCGCCAGCTTGCCCGCCTCCAGCGCCGCCCAGAGGTCCTGCCGCATGAGGCGGACGATCTCCCGCACCTCCTCGTTGCTGCGGGTGCGGAAGGTGACGCCGATATAGGAAATGCGGCGCGCGGCATGCAGGTCGAAGTCGAAGTCCGCGACGGCGCCGCCCAGGCGGCCCACATTGATGATCCGGCCCAGGATGCGCGTCGCCGCCAGCGTCTGCGAGACCAGCGGGCCGCTGATCTGGTCCACCACGGAATCCACGCCGCGGCCGCCCGTCGCGTCCAGCACCTGCTTCACCCAGGCGGGGTCGTTCGTGTCCACCGCCAGCGTCGCGCCGAACTCGCCGAGGCGCGCGCGCTTCTCGGGATTGGTCGAGCTGCCGACGATGACGGAGGCGCCCATGAGGCGCGCGATCTGCAGGCCCATCAGGCCGACGCCCGAGGAGGCGCCCTGGATCATGATGGCCGAGCCCGGGCCGCACAGCCCGTGCGTGACGACCGCATTGTGCATGGTCTGCAGCGCGACCGGCAGCGTCGCCGCCACTTCCCAGGGCATGTTGGTGTCGGGCACCAGGTTCACGCGCCCCCAATCGGCGACGGCGTATTCGGCGTAGCAGGCGCCCATGCCGCCCATGACGCGCATGCCGGGCTTGAGATGCGCAGGCACCGCGCTGCCGCATTCGACGATCTCGCCGGCCGCCTCCAGGCCCGGGATGGCGCCGATGCCGCCCACCGCGCCATGCGCGTGGCCGGCCGCCACGCCGAGATCGGCGCGGTTCAGGCCAATGGCGCGCAGCTTGATGAGGATCTGCTCCGGCCCGGGCTTGGGCACGGGGACCTCCTGCAGCTTCAGGCCTTCTGCGGTGACGATGGCGGCTTTCATGGCGGGCTCCCTGGGATTCGGCGCGGAGGCTAATCCCAAACCGCGCGTGGAACGAGAGGGCTAGCGGAGCTCGATCGCGTAGCGCAGCGCGCCGGTCTCGATCCAGGAGAGGCGGCGCTCCACCGGGCGGTCCATCACGTCATACGCGACGCGTGCGATGTGCATCACCGGCGCATCGGCAGCGAGGCCGAGCAGCGCCGCCACATCGGCGGGCGCGCCGATGGCGGCGAGCTTCTCGGTCACGCGCATCACCGTGATGCCGTGGTGGCGCTGGTAATGGACATAGAGCTCATCGCTGAGTTCGACACCGATGGGCAGCGTGAAGCCGGGAAACAGCGCCTCTGGCAGCGCGATCTCCTCCACGATGGGCGAGCTGCGGCCGAGGAAGCGCTGGCGCGTGAAGCGGTGCACCCGCGCACGGCGCGGCAGCGCGAGCGCGCGGGCTTCGTCGGGTGTGGCCGGGGCACGCTCCAGCCGGTGCAGGCGGCTGGTGGGGGTGAGGCGCCCGCCATCCAGCGCCTCGGCGCGGAAGAAGTGAAAGAGCGCGCGCTCGCTCGTCGCCTGGGTCACATAGGTGCCGATGCCCTGGCGGCGCTCGATCAGCCGCTGCGCCTCCAGCACGCCGAGTGCCCGGCGCAGCGTGCCCTGGCTGATGCCGAGCTGCGCGGCGAGCGCACCCTCGGTCGGCAGCGCCTCGCCCGGCTTCCATTCACCGGCCGCGATGCGCGCGCGCAGCTCCTGCTCGGCGCGTGCGTAAAGGGGCGCGCGCGCCAGTGTTGTCATGCGCGGCGGAGATTGGGGGCCGGCAGGCCCTCGATCAGCACGTTCACGCAGGCGGGCTTGCCGCTGGCGAAGGCGCGCTCGAGGGCGGGGGCAAGATCCTCGCCGCGCTCGACGAATTCGCCATGGCCGCCAAGGCCGCTCACCACCAGGTCATAGCGCGTGCCGGGCGCGAGCTCGCAGCCATGGGTGCGGTTGGCGCCGTAGTCGCGCGCCTGGATCTGGTATTCGGCGTTCCACTTCGCGTCATTGCCGACGACCAGCACGAATGGCAGGTCATGGCGCAGCGCGGTGTCGAATTCGGCCATGTGGAAGCCGAAGGTGCCATCGCCGCAGATGGCGAGCACACGACCCGCCGGGCGCGCGGCACGGGCGGCCGCGGCGAAGGGAAGGGCCGCGCCGATCGCACCGGCGACACCATTGATCACGCGCTCGGGCGCCGAAAGGCAGGCCTGCATCCATTGGCCGATCTCGCCGCCATCCACCACCAGCACCGTGTCCGCGGTGATGAAGGGGCGGAGCGCCGCGCCCAGCGTCGCCGGATGCACGGGGCCCCCCGGCTTGCCGGCCAGCGCTTCCCAGGCCTTGGGGCGATGCGCGATGGCCTCACCGAGGGCGGCAGCCCAGCCGGTGTTGGCATGCGGCCTCGCATGCGCGGCCAGCATGGCCATCGCCTCCAGCGGCGCGGCCATGGCGGAGAGCGCGAGGCGCCCACCCAGCCCTTGCGCGGCGCGCGCCATGAGCTTCGCGTCGGGCTCGATCACCACCCAGCGCGCGGTCTCGCTCACGAAGGGCACGCGGCCGAAGCGCAGCGTGAAGTCGAGCGGCTTGCCCAGCAGCACCACGCAATCGGATTGCGCCAGCATCTCGGCGAAGGCGCCGAGCGAGGGGTCGCCCAGGCCGCGCGGGCTTTCCATCAGGGCGATGGGCAGGCCGAGCGCGGCCTCCAGGGCTGCGCGGGCGCGCCGGCCATCGGGCGTGTTCAGCGCGGGCCCTGCGGCGAGGAGCGGACGCTCCGCGCCCGCGATCGCAGCGAGGATGGCGGCCGCGCTCTCGGCAGCGAGCGGCATGGGTGCCGCGAGGTAGGCGGCTTCCTGCGGGAGCTTCGGCGTGGCCTTGGCCTCCACCACGTCGGTCGGCAGGGAGATGTGCACGGGACCGGGGCGGCCGCTGCGCGCGATGGAGAAGCCGCGCGCAATGTCATCGGCAAGGCCCGCCGTGCTCTGGGCGAGCCAGGCGGCCTTGCACAGCGGGGCCGCCATCTCGACCTGCGGCGTTTCCTGGAAGGCGCCGAGGCCCAGCTCGTTCAGTGGCGCATGGCCCGAGAGCAGCAGGATCGGCACCTCGCCCGCCAGCGCGGTCGGCAGGCCGGCCACGGCGTTGGAATGCCCCTGCCCGCCGGTCACCAGCGCGACACCGACCTCGCCCGTCAGCCGCGCCCAGGCATCGGCCATGTGCACGGCCGCCGCCTCGTGCCGGACGTGGATGATCTCGATGCCCTCGCCGAAGGCCGCGTCATAGACCGGCATGATGTGGTTGCCCGAGAGGCTGAAGACGCGCGTGACGCCGCCCTTCTTCAAGGCGCCCCAGAGGATGTCGGCGCCGCGGATCTCGTGCTGCATGATGCGTCTCCTGCCCTTTCGGCCAGCTTGCACAGGTCTTGTGTCTTATACAAGACCGGGGCAGGATCGTGGCATCGGGAGGAACAGCGATGGCCGATCTGAAGGTCCGCATCTGGCGCGGCGACGCCGAGGGCGGCGCATTCGCCGAATACGCGGTGCCCGCGCGCGAGAACCAGACCATCCTCGACGTGGTGACGCAGATCCAGCGCGAGCAGCAGCCGGACCTGGCCTATCGCTTCGCCTGCCGCGTCGGCATGTGCGGCTCCTGCGCGATGGAGGTGAATGGCCGCGCGCGCTGGACCTGCCGCACCCATGTGAAGCGCGTGGCGAGCCCTGGCGAGACACTGGAGATCCGGCCACTGGCGAACCTGCCGGTGATCCGTGACCTCGCGACCGACATGGCGCCCTTCTTCGACAAATGGGCGCGCGCCGGGGGCAAGTTCCAGCCGAAGGATGCAGCCGATGGCGCGGTGCCCGAGGAATTCGCCGTGGTGCCGCCGGCCTCCAAGAAGCGCCAGCAGGCGGATGCGGGCATCGAGTGCATCGGCTGCGGCGTCTGCTACGCCTCCTGCGACATCGTCGCCTGGAACCAGGACTATCTTGGCCCTGCCGCGATGAACCGCGCCTGGACCCTGGTGAATGACGTGCGCGACGGCGGCAACAAGGAGCGCCTGGATGCGGTGAGCGGCGATGCCGGCTGCCATTCCTGCCACTCCACGCAATCCTGCACGGAACGCTGCCCGAAGAATCTCGACCCCTCCTCGGCCATCGCCGGGCTGAAGCGGACGATCTTCTGGGACAGCCTGCTGGGGCGGCGCTGATGCGCGCGGCGGGCACGCGGCTCTGGGCCATCCAACGCATCACGGCGGGCTTCCTCGGCCTCGCCGTCATCGTGCATCTGGTGACGATCATGCTGGCGATCCGGGGCGGCTTGTCGGCGGCCGAGATCCTGGCGCGGACGCGCGGCGCGGAGCTCTGGTTCGGCTTCTACGTCCTCTTCGCGCTGTGTGCCGGCCTGCATGGCGCGATCGGGCTGCGGAACATCGCGGGCGAGTGGCTGGGGCTGCGCGGCCGCGCGGTGGATGCGCTCTGGCTCGGCATCGGCCTGGTCACGGCGGGTTTCGGCATCCGCGCGGCCTGGGGGCTTTACCATGCCTGACCGCCGCCACCCGACCTATGTCGCCTTCGTGATCCACCGCGTCTCGGGCCTGCTTCTGGCGCTGTTCCTGCCGCTGCATTTCTGGGCGCTGGGCCAGGCCATCTCGGGCGAGGCGGCGCTGGAGGGCTTCCTGCGCTGGACCGACAATGCGCTGTTCAAGTTTGCCGAATGGGGCCTCGTCGTGCTGCTGGCCGTGCATCTCGCCGGTGGGCTGCGCGTGATGGCGCTGGAATTCCTCGGCTGGCGGGCGCGGCAGAAGGACATGGTGGCGGCCTCGGCCGGTGTCGCCATCGCCGCCGGCATCCTGTTCCTGCTCAATGTGGGCTGAGGCGCTCCTTATCTCGGCGGGCAGCCTGCTCGCCGCCTTCTGCGCCAGCATCGCGGGCTTCGCCTTCGTGCTGGTGGGTGCGGCCGTGCTGCTCCAATTCATGGCCCCCGCGCTGGTGGCGCCGGTGCTGGTGATGGGCAGCCTGATCGTGCAGGGCATCGGCACCTGGGCAGTGCGCGACCACATCCCCTGGCAGCGGCTGTGGCTCTATGTCGGCACCGCCACGCTCGGCCTGCCGATGGGCCTCGCCATTCTTGCGCTGGGCCCGGCGCGGGCCATCGTGGCCGGCGTCGGCGCGCTGCTCGTGCTCTATGCCGGCTACACGCTGGCACGCATCGCGGTGCTGCGGCTCGCCCTCGGCTCGGGCCTGCCGGCCAATCCGGCGCTCGCCCGCCTCGCCCTGCGGCTCAAGGCGCCGGGTGCGCGCGCTACGCCACGGAGCGACGCGGCGATCGGCTTCGCCTCGGGCATCCTGGGCGGCATCGGCGGCTATGTGGGCGCGCTGGTCGGCATGTGGGCCGACATGCAGGGCATGCCGCCGCAGGACACCCGGGCGCTGATGCAGCCCTTCATCGCCATCATGCAGGCGCTGACCGTCATCGGCCTCGCCTTCACCGGTTTCTTCACGCCCGAGGCGATGCTGCTCACCGCCACCGCCGTCCCTGCCCTGCTGCTCGGCACCTGGGCCGGCCAGCGCGCAGGCAGGCGCCTGCCGGCGCAAGGCTTCCGCCTGGTGCTGCTCAGCCTGCTGCTCGTCTCCGGTCTCTCCCTTCTCCTCTGAGGAAACGCCATGTCCGTCATCCCCCCGCCCGAGAAGCTGCGCGTGACCCCGGACGCGATCGAGGAAGCGGCCAAGCTCCTCTACATCCGCGCGCTGAAGATCCTGCCCGACGACATCAAGCAGGGCTTCTTCCGCCTGGATGCGAGCGAGACGGACGGCCTCGCGCGCTCCGTCCTCGCCACGATGATCGAGAACATCGCCGTCGCTGAGCGCACCGAGAACCTGCTCTGCCAGGACACCGGCATCCCCATCTTCAACGTGCAGATCGGCCGCGACGTGGAGCTGGATGGCTGGGCGCTGAAGCAGGCCATCGCGCGCGGCACCGAGCGCGCGACGCGCGAGCACCCGCTGCGCAGTTCCGTGGTGCATCCCATCACGCGGGTGAACGCGCACACCTCCTGCGGGGCGCATGTGCCCGTCATCAACATTGATTTCGTGGAGACGCCGCGCACCCTGCGCCTCGAGATGATCCCGAAGGGCAGTGGCTCGGAGAACGGGTCCTTCCTGCAGATGCTGATCCCGGCGGATGGCCTCGCGGGCGTGAAGCGCTTCGTGGTGGATGCGGCGATCAAGGCGGGCGGCAAGGTCTGCCCGCCGACCATCCTGGGCGTGGGCGTGGGGGGCACGAGCGACCTGTGCATGCATCTCGCCAAGGTGGCGGCGACGCGGCCCCTCGGCTCGGTCTGCGCGGATGCGGAGGGGGCGAAGCTGGAGGTGGAGCTGAGCGAGGCGGTGAACTCGCTCGGCATCGGGCCGCAGGGGTTGGGCGGGGACAGCACCGCCTTCGCCGTGCATGTCGAGGTGGCGGCCACGCACATCACGATGAACCCGGTGGCGGTGAATGTGCAGTGCCATTCGGCGCGGCGCGCGAGCGCCACCTTCACGCCCGAGGGCGTGGTGATCGGATTCTAGGAGCGCGCATCATGGCCCACCACGTCCTCCACATGCCCTGCACCGAAGCCGACATCCGCAAGCTGCGCGCGGGCGATACGGTGACCTTGCAGGACACGCTCTTCGGCATCCGCGATGCGACGCAGATCCACATGTTCGACCGCGGCCGCCGCACGCGGTTCGACCTCAACGGCCATGCGGTGATCCACACCGCGCCGAACGTCCGCAAGGTGGACCCCTCCGGCACCAACCAGGCGGGCTATGAGGCCGTGTGCATCGGCACCACGACGAGCGACCGCATGGAGCGCTTCACGCGCCCGCTGATGGAGCGCGAGGGGGTCCGGATCATCATCGGCAAGGGCGGGCTGCGCGAGGAATCCGCGAAGGCCTTCCAGGAACTGGGCGGATGCTACCTCGCCGTCATCGGGGGGGCCGCGGCGCTGGAGACCACCTGGATCGCCGCCATCGAGGATGTGGACATGGATGACCTGAATCCCGAGAGCCTCTGGCGCTTCGCCATCAAGGATTTCGGGCCGCTCATCGTCGGCATGGACAGCCATGGCGGCAGCCTCTACCGCGACGTGCAGGCCAGCGTGGAAGCGCGGCGCGCCGCCGTCCTCGCCAAGCTCGGAGCCGGCTGATGGACCGCATCACGACCGACATCCTGGTGCTGGGCTCCGGCGGCGCCGGGCTGCTCGCGGCACTCCACGCCAAGTCCGCCAACCCCGAGCTCCGCGTCACCGTCGCGGTGAAGGGGCTGCTGGGGAAATCCGGCTGCACGCGCATGGTGCAGGGCGGCTACAATGTGGCCCTCGCCGCGGGGGATTCCGCGGAGCGCCATTTCATGGACACGCTGGATGGCGGGAAATGGCTGAATGACCAGGACCTGGCCTGGACGCTCGTCACCGTGGCGCAGCGCCGCATCCGTGAGCTGGAAAACCGTTGGGGCTGCTTCTTCGACCGCAACGCCGATGGCACCATCCACCAGAAGGCCTTCGCCGGGCAGACCTTCGACCGCACGGTCCACAAGGGCGACCTGACCGGCATCGAGATCATCAACCGCCTCGCCGAGCAGACCTGGGCGCGCGGGATCGAGCGGCTGGAGGAACACCGCGCCGTCTCGCTCATCCGCTCGCGCGATGGATCGCGGCTTGCGGGCGTTCTGCTGCTGAACATCCGCCGGGGCGGCTTCGTCTTCGTGCAGGCCAAGGCGGTGCTGCTGGGCACCGGCGGCGGGCCCACCATGTACAAGTATCACACGCCCTCGGGCGACAAGTCCTGCGACGGCATGGCGATGGCGCTGCGCGCGGGCCTCGCGCTGCGCGACATGGAGATGGTGCAGTTCCACCCGACCGGCGTGCTGGCCGGCCCCGGCACGCGGATGACAGGCACCATCATCGAGGAAGGGCTGCGCGGCGCCGGCGGCTATCTGCTGAATGGCGACGGCCAGCGCTTCATGCACAATTACGACCCGCGCGGCGAACGCGCCACGCGCGACATCGTCTCCCGCTCCATGGAGCGCGAGATCCAGGCGGGCCGCGTCAACGCCGAGGGCGGGCTCTGGATCGAGATGGGTCATCTTGGCCCCGCCAATGTGGCGAAGCAGTTCAAGGGCATGGTGGAACGCTGCGCCGATATGGGCTTCGACCTGGCCGGCGGGCGCGTGCCCGTGGTGCCGACGGCGCATTACATGATGGGCGGCGTGGTCTTCCGCGCCGATGGCAGCACCGAGCTGCCCGGCCTCTTCGCCGCGGGCGAGGACACGGGCGGCGTGCATGGCGCGAACCGCCTGGGCGGCAATGGGGTGGCCAATTCCACCGTCTTCGGCGGCATCGCGGGCGATGCGATGGCCGCCTGGGTGCCGAAGCACGGCGCGCTGGAAGCGCCTGACGAGGAGGCGCTGCGCGCAGCGCAGGATGCGGCGCTGGCCCCCTTCGGCAAGCCCGCTCGCCCGCTCAACCCTTTGCGCGACGCGCTGGCGGAACTCATGTGGGACAAGGCCGGCATCCTGCGCGATGCGAAGGGCCTGGCCGAGGCGGCATCGGGGCTCGATGCCATCGAGGCCGAGTTGCGCGCATCCGGCGTGAAGGATGGCGCGCGGGGCTTCAACCTCTCCTGGGCGGATTGGCTGAACCTGGAAAGCCTGGTGCTGACCAGCCGCGCCATCGTCGCCGCCGCCGAGGCGCGCTGCGAAAGCCGCGGCGCGCATTGGCGCGAGGATTTCCCGCAGACGGACGAGGATGCGAAGGGCCTGAGCCACACGGTCGTGACGCTGGAGGCGGGCCGCGTGAAGCTCGACTGGCGCGCGGTGCAATTCACGCGCCTCAAGCCCGGCGAGAGCCTGCTGGCAGCCGCCGCGGAGTAGGCGTTAAGGGTTTCTCAAGCAGGGGCGGCGCAGTCTTGTGCCATGGTCCTGCACCCCTCATCCCCCTCGCCCGACGCGCTGCTCTTCGAGGCCCTGGTGAACAGCCGGCCCAGCCTGCCCCGCGAGGAGGCGGACCAGCTTGCCGATCTTGTCCTCCGCCTCGCCGGAGCCGTGCGGGAGACGACGGTGGCGCTGCGCGAGGCCTCGGCCTGCCTCGCCCGCCAGCAGGATGCGGAGCGCCTGCCCGAACTGCTCACCCGCGCCGAAGGCGCCTGCCGGGACCAGGCGGATTGCACGACGGCGCTGATCCAGCACCTGGCGCCCAGGCTGGCCGCCGCTTGAGGCCCTCAGGATCCTGGCCGCTGCATGAGGTCCTTGAGGCCCTGGCCGCCGCCTGACGGCGCTCAGGCGCTCTCGCGCGCCCGCCCTCCGGGCTTGTGCACCTTCACCGCGCTCTGCTCGGCCAGGATCTCGCCGATGCTCTGGCGCAGCAGCCGGATGTCACGGATGCGGCCGAAGCTGGGGCGGTGGAACAGCGCCACGTCGCGCATGTGTTGCCCGCCCGCGATGCGCCGATAGGCCACCATGTCATCCAGCAGCGCACCCACCTGGATGGCGAGCTGCGGCATGAAGGACACCCCGCTGCCGGCCGCGATCATCTGCCGCAGCGTCTCCAGGCTCGCCGCCTGCAATTCGGCCGAGCCCTCGCGCAGGCGCGACGGGCAGAGCTCCAGCGCCTGGTCGCGCAGGCAATGGCCCTCGGCCAGCAGGATCAGCTCCGGCACCGGGATGTCGTCGGGGTTCACCGCCTCCACCTGGGCCAGCGGGTGGTCCCGCGGGACGGCCAGCGCCAGCTCCTCGCGGAAGAGCGGCAGCTCCACCAATTCGCTGTCGCCGATCGGGCTGGTGGCGAGCAGCGCGTCCAGCTCTCCCTCCTCCAGCTGGCGCACGAGCACGCGGGTGTGGCCCTCGGTCAGCAGCAGCTTCAGCTCCGGGTAGCGGGCGCGCAGCGGCTTGAGCAGGAAGGGCACGAGATAGGGGCCGAGGGTGGAAATCACGCCCAGGCGCAACGTGCCGGTCAGCGGCTCGGCGCCGATGCGCACCACCTCGAACAGGCGCCGCGCCTCGCTGATGATGCGCTTGGCCTGGGCCACCACCTCCTCGCCGCGGCGAGTCACCAGCACGCCGCGCGGGCTGCGCTCGAAGATCTCGACGCCCAGGAACTCCTCCAGCTTGCGCAACTGGCCGGAGAGTGTCGGCTGGCTGACACCGCAGGCCTGGGCGGCACGGCCGAAATGCAGGTGCTCGGCTACCGCCGTGATGTATTCCAGGTCGCGCAGGCTCAATCCGGCGAGGTTCATGCGATTCCCCCAAGGGTGCTGGCCAGGGGCGCAGCATTCGCCAGGGAGGGCCGGGCCGCAAGTGCCGCTTGACGGGAGGGCCGCGCCGGGTGAGGCGTAACGCCCCGCCACCCGCCGACAGGACACCCCGCATGAGCGCCTTGCCGAGCTTTTCCGAGGCGCTGCGCGTCTGGGCGCGGATCGGCTGCCTTTCCTTCGGCGGGCCCGCCGCGCAGATCGCGATGATGCAGCGCGAGGTGGTGGATGAGCGCCATTGGGTGAGCGACCGGCGATTCCTGCACGCGCTGAACTTCTGCATGCTGCTGCCGGGGCCGGAGGCCATGCAACTCGCCACCTATCTCGGCTGGCTGATGCACGGGGTGAAGGGCGGTATCGCGGCGGGCCTGCTCTTCGTGCTGCCGGGGGCGCTGGTGATGCTGGCGCTCTCCTTCATCTACGCCATCCTGGGTGACGTGCCGCTGATCGCGGGCCTGTTCTTCGGGCTGAAATGCGCGGTGCTGATCCTGGTCGTGGAGGCGCTGATCAAGGTGGCGAAGCGCGCGCTGAAGGGCGCCCTGCCCTGGGCGCTGGCCATCGCGGCCTTCCTCGCCCTCTTCGTGCTGGCGCTGCCCTTCCCCGTCGTCGTGCTGGCGGCCGCCGCCATCGGCTATGCCCTGCCCCAGGCCTTCGCGGCCGGCGTGCATGGCAAGCCGCGCGAGGGCGGGCCGGCCGCGCTCGATGCGGCGCTGGCCGCGGATCCGGGCCGCATCGCCGCCATGGCGCCGCTGGCGCGCCGGGCGGGGCTGGTGGCGCTGGCCCTCTGGCTCTGGCCGGTCGCACTTCTCATGCCGGTGGGCGGCGTCTTCGCCGATATCGGCTGGTTCTTCTCGAAGATGGCGGTGGTCACCTTCGGTGGCGCCTATGCGGTGCTCGCCTATGTGGCGCAGGAGGCGGTGGAGCATTACCGCTGGCTCTCGGCCCCCGAGATGCTGGCGGGCCTCGGCCTTGCCGAGACCACGCCGGGGCCGCTCATCCTCGTGCTGCAATTCGTGGGCTTTCTCGCCGGCTGGCGGGATTCGGGCGCGCTGGGCGCCGTGGCGGGGGCCGGGCTCACGCTCTGGGTGACCTTCCTGCCCTGCTTCGCCTGGATCTTCCTGGGCGCGCCCTATATCGAGAAGCTGCATGACATGGCGCGCCTCAAGGGCGCGCTGGCGGGGGTGACCGCGGCCGTCGTGGGCGTCATTGCCAACCTGGCGCTCTGGTTCTCGCTGCGTGTTCTCTTCGCGCGGATGGAGGGCATCTGGCCCGACCCTTGGAGCCTTCAGCCGGCGGCGCTGCTGCTCACCGTGCTGGCGGGCATCTGCCTCTTCCGCCTCAAGCTCGGCGTGGTGACGGTGCTGGGGGTCACGGCGGGTGCGGGTCTGGTGCTGCGCCTGGTCGGGCTTGGCTGAGGCCGAGCGCGAAGACGCGCAAACGGCTCGCCAACGGCTGATCCGCCTCGGTGCGGGCCGCGTCCTGCTCGGCCACCAGCGCGGCGAGCGTGACGCCGCGCCGCGCGGCCTCGCCCTCCAGCACCGCCCAGAATTCCCGCTCCAGCGCGATGGAGGTGGCGTGGCCGGCGAGGCGCAGGCTGCGCTTGAGCAGGTGGCGCATGGTCAGGCGGGCTTCAGCATCGCCTCAGGCCGCACCCAGGCGTCGAACTCCTCCGCCGCCACGCCCTGGCGCAGCGCCGCCTCGCGCAGCGTCAGGTCCTCATGCAAGGCGAGCTTGGCGATGGCGACGGCCTTGTCATAGCCAAGATGCGGGTTCAGCGCGGTCGCCAGCATCAGCGACTTGGCGAGGTTCTCGGCGAGGCGCGGCAGGTTGGGTGCCAGCTTCGCCACCATGTTCCGGGCGAAGCTCTCAGCCGCATCGGCGAGCAGCAGGGCCGATTGCAGCACGGCCTGGATGATGACGGGCTTGTAGGTGTTCAGCTCCAGATGGCCCTGGCTCGCGCCGATGGTGACCGTCACCTGGTTGCCCATCACCTGCGCGCAGACCATGGCCAGCGCCTCGCATTGGGTCGGGTTGGTCTTGCCCGGCATGATGCTGCTGGAGAGCCCCTCCTCCGGCAGGATCAGTTCGGCGAGGCCCGCGCGCGGGCCGCTGCCCAGCAGCCGCACGTCGTTCGCGATCTTCATGAGCGAGGCGGCGACGGTGTTCATGGCACCATGCAGCTCCAGCAGCGCGTCATGTGCCGCCATGCCCTCCGACTTGTCGGGGTTCGGGGTGAAGGGCAGGCCGATGCGCGTGCCGACCACCTCGCAGAACACCGTGTCGAACTCCGGGTGGCGGTTGAGGCCGGTGCCGGCCGCCGTGCCGCCCTGGGGCAGTTGCAGCAGGCGCGGCATGCAGGCTTCCAGCCGCGCCACGCCATGCATCACCTGGCGCGCGTAGGTGATGAATTCGCCGCCGAGCGTCACCGGCACCGCATCCATCAGGTGGGTGCGGCCGATCTTGATGATGCCCTCCCATTCCTCCGCGCGGTCGTTCAGCGCGGTCGCCAGCGTCTCCAGCGCGGGCCTGAGGCGGAACTGCACCGCCTGCGCGGCGGCGAGGTGCATCACCGTCGGGAAGCTGTCATTGGAGGACTGGCCGAGGTTCACATGGTCATTCGGATGCACCGGCTCGCGCGCGCCGAGCGGCTGGCCGAGCAGCTGGTTCGCGCGGTTCGCGATCACCTCGTTCGCGTTCATGTTGGTCTGCGTGCCGGAGCCCGTCTGCCAGATGGTGAGCGGAAACTCCTCGTCCCGCGCGCCCTGGATGATCTCGTTCGCCGCCTGGCGGATCGGGTCGGCCAGGTGCAGCGGCAATTCGCCAAGCCGCGCATTGGCCTCGGCCGCCGCCCATTTCTGCTGGCCCATGGCGCGGATGAGCAGCGGCGGGAAACGCTCGCTGCCGATGGCGAAGAGCGCGCGCGCGCGCTCGGTCTGCGGGCCCCAGAGGCGGTCGGCCGGGATTTCGATGCTGCCGAGGCTGTCGGTTTCGGTGCGCATGAGGGTCTCTCCTTGAGGGGCGTCGCCCCTCAAACGCCGCGCCAGGGCATCGGTTTCCTGGGCCCTCAATCGCTGTAGGTCGAAATCTCGATGAGGTTCTGGTCGGGGTCGCGGCAATAGACGGAGGTGATGGGGCCGAGCGCGCCGTCCTTCGGCACGGGCCCCTGCTCGACCGCGACGCCGCAACGGTGCAGATGCTCCACCACCTGCGGCGCGCTGACAGTGACGATGAAGCAGAGATCCTGCCCGCCCGGCGCCGTCGCGGGGCCGGACCACCATTCGGCCTGCGTGGCCTCCACCGGGCGCAGATTGATCTTCTGGCCGCCGAAGCGCAGCGAGGTGCGGCGATGCGGCCCGAACTCCGCCCGCTCCATCCCCAGCACGCGCTGGTACCAGGCGGCGCTGATCTCCACATCCTTCACGGTGATGACGAGGTGATCCAGGCGGTCCACGGAAAAGCGCATGGGCTCAGGCCTTCTTCTGGCGGCGGGCGGTGACTTCGATCTCGATGCGCATCGCATCCGTCTGCAGGCCGGCATGGATGAGCGTGGAGGTGGGGCGGGCCTTGCCGAGGTGCTTCTTGATGACGGGCCAGCAGGGCTCCCAATCCTCGCGGCGGGGCACGATGAACATGACGCGCACCACATCGTCCAGCGTGGCATCGGCTTTGGCCAGGGCTTCCGCGATGTTGCGGAAGGTCTGGTCGCATTGGGCGGCCACGTCATCCACGATGGTCATGGTCTTGTAGTCGTAGCCGGTCGTGCCGGAGACCCAGATGTCGTCGCCATCCACGACGGCGCGGGAATAGCCGATTTCCTCTTCGAAGCGGGAACCGGAGGAGAGACGGATGCGGGTCATGGCCGGTGTCCTGTGAGGATGAGTTGGCCCGAGGGCGAGAGCGCGCCGGGCGAATGGAACCAGATGATCTCGGCGATGAAGAGATCGGCCGTGCCATCGGGCAGGCGCACGCGCAGGCGATGGCCGATTGCGGGGACGCCGTCCAGCTCCGCCATCTCGTCCGAGAGCGGGCCGAGGCCCGGCTCGCGCAGCGCGATGAGGAAGCGGAAGCCCGTCACGCGCAGCGCTCGGGGCGGTGCTTCCGCTCGGTGCTGGCCGGGTGCTTCGCCAGCATGGCGGGCGGGCGGATGGGCCGCGGCACGAGGTTGCCCTGGCAATTCGGGCACGTCATGCCGAGCTTGGTCTCGGCGCAGTCGCGGCACCAGGTGCACTCATAGGTGCAGATGAGGGCGAGCGGGCTCTCCGGTGGCAGGTCGCGATCGCAGCATTCGCAATTGGGCCGGAGGGCGAGCATCATTCAAGCCCTTCGTAGAAGTCGTTGCCCTTGTCATCCACCACGATGAAGGCGGGGAAGTCTTCGACCTCGATCTTCCAGATCGCCTCCATGCCCAGCTCCGGATACTCCAGGACCTCGACCTTCTTGATGCAATCCTGCGCGAGCCGCGCGGCCGGGCCGCCGACGGAGCCCAGGTAGAAGCCACCATAGGTCTTGCAGGCGTTCAGGACGGCCTTGGAGCGGTTGCCCTTGGCGAGCATCACGAGGCTGCCGCCCGCCTTCTGGAAGGCCTCCACATAGCTGTCCATGCGGCCGGCCGTGGTGGGGCCGAAGCTGCCGGTCGCCATGCCGTCCGGCGTCTTGGCGGGGCCGGCGTAGTAGATCGGGTGGTCCTTGATGTATTGCGGCAGCCCCTGCCCCGCATCCAGCCGCTCCTGCAGCTTCGCATGCGCGATGTCGCGGCCCACCACGATGGTGCCAGTGAGCGAGACGCGGGTCTTCACGGGGTACTTCGTCAGCGTCGCGCGGATCTGGTCCATGGGCTGGTTGAGGTCGATCTTCACGACCTCGCCGCCCAGGATGTCATCCGTGTGTTCGGGCAGGTAATGCGCGGGGTCGGTCTCGAGCTGCTCGAGGAAGATGCCCTCCGGCGTGATCTTCGCCTTGATCTGGCGGTCCGCCGAGCAGGAGACGCCGATGCCGATGGGCAGCGAGGCGCCGTGCCGCGCCATGCGGATCACGCGCACATCGTGGCAGAAATACTTGCCGCCGAACTGCGCGCCGATGCCGAGATTCTGCGTGAGCTTGTGGATCTCGGCTTCCAGCTCATGGTCGCGGATGGCGTGGCCGGACTTGTCGCCGCGGCCAGGCAGCCCATCCAGCCACTTGGTGCTGCCGAGCTTCACCGCCTTCAGGTTCAGCTCCGCACTCGTGCCGCCGATGACGACCGAGAGGTGATAGGGCGGGCAGGCGGAGGTGCCGAGCGTCTTCACCTTCTCCTCGATGAAGGCGAGCAGCTTCTGCCTGTTCAGCACCGCGCGCGTCTGCTGATAGAGGAAGGTCTTGTTGGCCGAGCCGCCGCCCTTGAGGATGAACATCAGGTGGAACTCGTCGGCATGGTGCTCACCCGGGGCGGCCATGATGGAGAATTCCACCGGCATGTTGTTGCCGCTGTTCACCTCCTCATACATCGAGATCGGCGCCATCATCGAATAGCGCAGGTTGGTCTCGGTGTAGGTGCGCGCCACGCCGTAGCTCAGCGCCTCCTCCTCATCGCCCTCGACCCAGACGCGCTGGCCCTTCTTGCCGAAGACGATGGCGGTGCCGGTATCCTGGCACATGGGCAGCACGCCGCCCGCCGCGATGTTCGCGTTCTTCAGCAGGTCGAGCGCGACGAAGCGGTCATTCGCGCTCGCCTCGGGGTCCTTCAGGATATTGGCGAGCTGCTGGAGATGCGCGGGGCGCAGCAGGTGCGACACGTCATGGCAGGCCACGCGCGCCAGTTCCACCAGCGCCTCAGGCTTCACCTTGAGGACTTTCTTGCCCTCAACCTCGATGGTGGAGACGCCCGGGATATCCAGCTTGCGGTAGGGCGTCGTGTCCTCGGCCAGCGGGAACATGGTGCTGAAGGCGAAGCCCGGCGGGCGGGCGGGGGTGGCGTGATCAGCATCAAGCGGCATGGCGGCCTCGGCATCCTGTTGTTGCCGAATCCATAGCGCGCGCGGGTGCCCGCGTCATCCCGCCCAAAGGGTGACCTGGCTAATCCCGCTTGCGGCGGAAGGCGTCCAGGCTGACGACCTGCGGCGTCTCGGCCGGCGCGGCGGGCGGCGGCTCTGGCTCGGGCGCGGCCTCGGGAACGGGCTCCGCCTCGTCCGGCTCGAAGCGCAGGCCGAAATTGGCGTGCGGGTCCTGGAAGGCGGTCAGCGCGCCGAAGGGCACGGAGAGCACCGAGGGCACACCCGAGAAGGAGAGGCCGACCGAGAAGCGCTCGGCCACGCGGTCCACCATCAGATCCCAGAAGCGGTGCTGCAGCACGATCGTCATCTCATGCGGGTAGCGCGACTTGAGATGCGCCGGGATCTGCGTACCCGGATGGTCGGTGCGGAAGGAGATGTAGAAGTGATGTTCGCCGGGCAGGCCCTCGCGGGCCGCGAATTCCAGCGCGTCCACCGCCACGCCGCGCAATGCGCGGGCGGCCCAGCTCTCATAGGGGATTTGGCTCTCGGGGGTGCTCATGGGGGTGTTGTGCGGGGTCCTGTCTCTCGGGCCACCATATGGCGGTGCGACGCTTTGGGGAAGGAAGCGAAGGGTCCAGCCCTATCCCCTCGCCCGCAAGGCGCGCCAGACCTCGCGCAGCCCCGCCGCCTGCTGGGCCAGCCAGCCGCCCGCGACATAGGCGCGCGGCGCGCCGGGATCGCCCGTGCGGGGATAGGCGGCGCGGTTGAAATCCGCCGTGCCGAACATCCAGTCCCAGACCGGCAGCAGCACGCCGTAGTTCTTGCCCGCCTGCCCCACGCTCAGCACGCCGTGATGCAGGCGGTGGAAGCGCGGGCTGACCAGCAGCCGCTCGCCCACCCGCCCGAAATCGAGGCGCACATTGGCGTGGCTGAGGCTCTCGGCCAGGCGCAGCACCAGCAGGATGATGGGGAACTGGCCGGGCGGCACGCCGATCAGCACGGCGATGATGCCGAACCAGGCGGCGGCGATCACGTCATCCAGCACGTGGTTGCGGTCATCCGTCCAGAAGGTCATCTGCGTCTGGGCGTGATGGATGGAATGCAGCGCCCACCACCAGCCAAACTGGTGCTGGAAGCGGTGGCGCCAGTATTCCGCGAAATCCAGGATGACGATGTAGCAGGCCAGCGCCACCAGCGGCCATTCGCGCAGCCAGGGCAGGAAGGTCTCGAGCGTGGGCGGCACGAAGCCGCTATCGGCGATCCAGCCCTCGATCCGGGCGGAGGCGGCGAAGAAGAGGATGAAGCCCAGCATGGGCAGGATGCCGAGGCGGGTGAGCAGCGTGTAGGTCACGTCGGTCCAGACGCGGCGCTGGCTCTCCCAATGCTCGACGGGGCGCCAGCGCTCCAGCGGCAGGCAGACGGCGGCGACGACCATCACCTGGATCACGCCGAAGATGAAGAAGTCCATCCAGTGGAAGGCCTCGTCGGCCCAGTCCATCAGGCCCAGCTCATACATCAGGGGCTGGAGCAGGGCCTCGAAGAGCCATCCGGTGAGGCGGTCATAGGCGTCACTGATCATCGGGCTATGCCCTCGGGCGGCAGGGGCGCGAAGCAGAAGCCACGCTCCAGCAGGCCGGTGAGAAGCTGGTCGAAGACGAGGCCGAAGGGCTCGCGGCGGGAGCGCACGCCCCAATGCATCACCAGCACCTCGCCCGCGCGGATGCGGCTCAGGTTCTGCCGCAGCAGCGCGGCATTGGGATGCGCGTCGGATGCGAGTTCGTCGCCCAGGAAGCCATTGGCGGTCCAACCCTGGTGGCGCAGGCCGCAGGCTTGCGCCATGCGGACCGCGCCCGGCGTGACGATGCCGCCCGGCGCCCGCCAGAGCGGCAGCACCTGTGCCTCGGGCACCATGGCGCGCAGCGCCTCGATCGGGCGCGCCAGTTCGGCGCAGAGGCCGGCCTGGTCCAGCACCTCATGCCCCTCGTTCCGGCGGGAGGCATAGGTGACGCGGCCTGGCGCGGGATCGCCGCGGAAATACCAGTGCCGCCAGGTGTGGCTCGCGAAGACATGCCCCTCCGCCGCCCGCGCCCGCCAGAAGGGCGCCCAGGCCGGGTCGAGGTTGCGGTCGCCGCGATGCGTCGGCTCATTGGCGATGAAGAGCGTGGCGCGGACGCCGTGCCGCGCCATGCTGGCCGCGATCACCTCCGCCTCGCGCGACCAGCCGGTGTCGATCGTCAGGTAGAGCGTGCCGGCGCAGGCGCGCGCGATGGGCGGGCGGGCCAGCTGCGCGGCGGCGGGGCTCGCGGCGGAGGCGGCGGCGCCCAGCCCGAGGACACGGCGCGTGATCATGATCAGCGCAGCGAGGGCCGAGCCGGGTAGCTGGCCGGATGGCCCGCATTGACGCGCACCGCCATCTCGCCCCCCGGCAGCGGCGCGGCCCCCGCGATGGGCGGCGGTGCGGCGCGGGTGATGGTGCCGCCGCCCACCACGGGCTGAGGCATGGGCCGGCTGCCGCTGACCGCCCCCGGTGCGGCGAAGGCGAAATCGGCGCCGAGGCCGGGGCGGCGCGGCATCACGAAGATGCCATGCGGGCTGCGTCCCACGCGGATCTGCGCCTGCTCGCCCGTCGCGGGGTCAAGCACCAGGACGCGGCCGATCCAGCGCAGCGTGGCATAGATGCGGCCATCGGAATCAAAGGCGATGCAGTCCGGCCCGCCCGGCACCTCGAAGACGCGGCGGACTTCCAGCGTCGCCGCATCCACCTCGGCGATCCGGCTGTCCACGCGGGAGGTGGCGTAGAGGAAACGGCCATCCGGCGAGGGGAAGACATTGTGCGCGCCACGGCCGACGGTGAAGGCGGGGCGCACCTCGCGCGTCTCGGGGTCGAGCGAGACGAAATCGGTGCGGCCCATCAGCCCGATCAGGAGGCGCCCGCGATGCCAGATGATGCCGGCCGGCTCCGGCCCCACATCCTGGATCCAGAGGGTCGCGCGCGTCGCCATGTCCACCGCCGCCACCTGCCCCGTGCCCTGCAGCGTGACGTAGACGAAGCGGCTGTCGGGGCTGAAGGCGATGTGGCTCGGCTTGTCCGGCTGGCGGAAGCGATGGATCAGCGAGAGCGTGGCCGCGTCATAGATGTCGATCTGATCCCGCCGCAGCGAGGCGATGACGAGGTAGCGCCCATCCGGGCTGTATTCGAGGTGATAGGGGTTGCTGATCCGCTCCCGCCGGCGGATCTCGCCGGTCTGCGGATCGAGGAAGAAGAGCTCGTTCCCGCCGCTGTCGCCCACCACCAGGTCGCGCCCGTCGGGGCTGACGACCAGGTGATGCGCCTCGCGCAGCAGCGGGATGCGGCGCGTCTCGGTCCGCGTCGTGGCATCCAGCACCGACATGGACGCATCGGCGGAGTTGATCACGAAGACCGTATCGGCGCGCGCGGCCGGCGGGGCACTGAGCGTGGCGGTCAGGAGAAGCAGCAATACGGCGCGCCACATGGCAGCGGGGCTTTCGAGCCTGGAGGTTACAGTCTCATTTAGCCCATGAAATCTGAAGATTTCAAGACGATAGCGCGATCGTGCAAGAATTACTCCGGTTTGAAATGCAGCGAAACACCATTCATGCAGTAGCGCAGCCCGGTGGGCTCCGGCCCGTCCGGGAAGACATGGCCGAGATGGCCACCACAGGCGGCGCAATGCACCTCCGTGCGGCGCATGAAGAAGCTGTTGTCCTCGCTCTCGCCGACATTGCCCGCGATCGGGCTGGTGAAGGAGGGCCAGCCCGTGCCGCTCTCGAACTTGGCCTCGGCGTCGAACAGCGGCGTGTCGCAGCCCGCGCAGTGATAGACGCCGGCCCGCTTCTCGGCGTTGAGCGGCGAGGTGCCGGCCCGCTCCGTGCCATGCTCGCGCAGCACCTTGTAGGCGGCGGGCGAGAGGGCGGCGCGCCACTCCGCCTCGCTGCGCTGGATCGGGAAATCGGTGGTCTGGGTCTTCTTGCCGAAGAACATGGCTCAGGCCCCCACCCGGCTGAGACGTGCCGCGAAGGTCTTGCGGAACTTGCTCACCTTTGGCGCGATCACGGCGCGGCAATAGCCGGACCAGGGGTTGAGCGCGAAGTAGTTCTGGTGCTCGGGCTCGGCCGCGTAGAAGGCGCCGGCGGGCTCCAGCTCGGTCACCAGCGGCGCGCCCCAGATGCCGGCCGCCGTCACCTCGGCCATGACGGCACGCGCGACGGCCATCTGCTCGGGCGTCTCGGCCAGGATGATGGAGCGGTATTGCGGGCCGACATCGGCGCCCTGGCGGTCCTTCGTGGTCGGGTCGTGCAGGGTGAAGAACATCCGCAGCAGGTCGGCATAGGTGACGATGGCGGGGTCGAAGCCGATCCGCACCACCTCGGCATGGCCGGTCTTCTTGCCGCAGACCTGCTCATAGGTCGGGTTCACCACATGGCCGCCGGCATAGCCGCTGACGACCTCCGTGACGCCCGCCACATCCCGGTAGGCGGCGTCGAGGCACCAGAAGCAGCCCCCGCCCAAGGTCGCATATTCCCTGGTCGCATGTTCCATCACCCGGTCCTCCCTGTTCCACGCCACACATAGGGCGGGACTCCCGCTTCCAGAAGATGCGGGGTGTTGCGGGGTTCGCCGGGATGCCCGCGGAGGTTACGAACTCAGCCCTGGCGCTGCCGGGCGGCCAGCGCCGAGACCTCCTCGCGCAGGAAGCGGCCCGAGGCGTCCAGCTCGCCGGCCAGGCCACGCAATTCGCGGGCGGCGGCGTCCGTCTCGGCCACCTCGCCGCTCAGCGCATGGGCGCCGCCCGAGACGATGTCGGTCGCGGCGGCCGCCTGCGCCACGCCGCGCGCGATCTCGCGCGTCGCCTCGCCCTGCTGGGCCATGCCATCGGCGATGGCGGCCGAGATCGCGTGCAGCTCCTGGATGGTCTGGCCGATGCCGGCGATGGCCTGGGCCGCGCCCTCCGTCGTCGTCTGGATGGCGCCGATCTGGCTCGCGATCTCCTCCGTCGCCTTGCCGGTCTGCAGGGCGAGGCTCTTCACCTCGCCCGCCACCACGGCAAAGCCCTTGCCCGCCTCCCCGGCCCGCGCCGCCTCGATCGTGGCGTTGAGGGCGAGCAGGTTGGTCTGCGCGGCGATGGTCTCGATCAGGCGCACCACCTCGCCGATGCGCTGGGCGGCGGTGGACAGGCCGCGCACCGTCGCATCGGTCTGCTGCGCCTGGGTCAGCGCGCGGTCGGCGATGCCGGAGGCGTCGGTCACCTGCCGGGTGATCTCGGCGATGGAGCCGGCCAGTTCCTCGGCCGCCGCGGCCACCGCCTGGACATTGGCCGTCGCCT